>NZ_JBSIOU010000003.1:2500-5201 GCF_053618295.1 Flagellimonas sp. 2504JD1-5 | reverse complement strand
CTATATTTGCACCCGCTTAGCTGATAGGGCCAGGCGTAAAAGAGTGGGATTAGGGGGCTTGATTTGGCCCGATTTTTTTTCTCTTTTGAAGATTTAAGAAGTTCATTTGACATATTGTATAGACAGCGTAAAAGAGAACAAAGAACCATTTTGATGTCAAGGACTTGGTATTGTCTTGTATTGGGATATCGATAGATATTTAACGATAGACAATGAAGAGTTTGATCCTGGCTCAGGATGAACGCTAGCGGCAGGCCTAACACATGCAAGTCGAGGGGTAACGGGGATTGCTTGCAATCCGCTGACGACCGGCGCACGGGTGCGGAACGCGTATGGAACCTGCCCCTGTCAGGGGAATAGCCCAGAGAAATTTGGATTAATGCCCCATGGTATCACGGCAACACATGTTGCTGTGATTAAAGATTTATCGGACAGGGATGGCCATGCGTACCATTAGCTTGTTGGTGAGGTAACGGCTTACCAAGGCAACGATGGTTAGGGGCCCTGAGAGGGGGATCCCCCACACTGGTACTGAGACACGGACCAGACTCCTACGGGAGGCAGCAGTGAGGAATATTGGACAATGGGCGAGGGCCTGATCCAGCCATGCCGCGTGCAGGATGACTGCCCTATGGGTTGTAAACTGCTTTTATACGGGAAGAAACCCACCTACGTGTAGGTGGCTGACGGTACCGTAAGAATAAGGACCGGCTAACTCCGTGCCAGCAGCCGCGGTAATACGGAGGGTCCGAGCGTTATCCGGAATCATTGGGTTTAAAGGGTCCGTAGGTGGGCCATTAAGTCAGGGGTGAAAGTCTGCAGCTCAACTGTAGAATTGCCTTTGATACTGGTGGTCTTGAGTCGTTGTGGGGTTGCCGGAACATGTGGTGTAGCGGTGAAATGCATAGATATCACATAGAACACCGATCGCGAAGGCAGGTGACCAACAACGTACTGACACTGATGGACGAAAGCGTGGGTAGCGAACGGGATTAGATACCCCGGTAGTCCACGCCGTAAACGATGGATACTAGCTGTCGGGACCTCGGTCTCGGCGGCCAAGCGAAAGTGATAAGTATCCCACCTGGGGAGTACGTTCGCAAGAATGAAACTCAAAGGAATTGACGGGGGCCCGCACAAGCGGTGGAGCATGTGGTTTAATTCGATGATACGCGAGGAACCTTACCAGGGCTTAAATGCAGTCCGACAGCTTTAGAGATAGAGTTTTCTTCGGACGGATTGCAAGGTGCTGCATGGTTGTCGTCAGCTCGTGCCGTGAGGTGTCAGGTTAAGTCCTATAACGAGCGCAACCCCTACCGTTAGTTGCCAGCGAGTCAAGTCGGGGACTCTAACGGGACTGCCGGTGCAAACCGTGAGGAAGGTGGGGACGACGTCAAATCATCACGGCCCTTACGTCCTGGGCCACACACGTGCTACAATGGCCGGTACAGAGGGAAGCCACCACGCAAGTGGGCGCGGATCTACAAAACCGGTCACAGTTCGGATCGGGGTCTGCAACTCGACCCCGTGAAGCTGGAATCGCTAGTAATCGGATATCAGCCATGATCCGGTGAATACGTTCCCGGGCCTTGTACACACCGCCCGTCAAGCCATGGAAGCCGGGAGTGCCTGAAGTCCGTCACCGAGAGGAGCGGCCTAGGGCAAAATCGGTAACTAGGGCTAAGTCGTAACAAGGTAGCCGTACCGGAAGGTGCGGCTGGAACACCTCCTTTCTAGAGAAGAGATGTCCCGGACAATGTCCGGTCCGGCATCGGGGTGGTCCTTTTCTTTTATGCTGTCTTATAATATGTAAACATACTGGCAATTTAGGCCAAACAGTCTCATAGCTCAGCTGGTTAGAGCGCTACACTGATAATGTAGAGGTCGGCAGTTCGAGTCTGCCTGAGACTACGGTTTCGAACAAAGTTCGAAAGTTGAAAGTTATAGGTGAAAGGTCAAAGGTTCACGAATGACTTTTAAATAAGTTCATTAAATACTGAAAGGAAATTCTAGAAGTTGAGCGGTGGTTATGTACTAACTACTAACTACTATGTACTAACTACTAGTATATGGGGAATTAGCTCAGCTGGCTAGAGCGCCTGCCTTGCACGCAGGAGGTCACCGGTTCGACTCCGGTATTCTCCACATTATAATTGGATGATTTTCAAATTTGAAAATTGTTCAATTGGTAACGTTCATTGACATATTGGGACGGAAGCAAGCGGTTTTATACCGTTATGTGGAAGTCAAAGAAGAAACACGAAGTAGAATAGAATATAGAAGGATTACGAGGGCATTTGTGCATTTATGTACAGGTGCGACAAGCAAAAGAAGGGCGTATGGGGGATGCCTGGGCTCTCAGAGGCGAAGAAGGACGTGATAAGCTGCGAAAAGCCGCGGGGATCGGCACACACGAATTGATCCGCGGATGTCCGAATGGGGCAACCCGGCAGGTTGAAGGCCTGTCACCCCGCAAGGGGGGCGAACCCGCTGAACTGAAACATCTAAGTAGGCGGAGGAAGAGAAAACAAGAGTGATTCCGATAGTAGTGGCGAGCGAAATCGGAGAAGCCCAAACCAACGATGTTTCGGCATTGTTGGGGTTGTAGGACCACGATGTTCTTTGCGCGACGAACTGGAACCCTTTGGAAAGAGGGGCCGTAGACGGTGACAGCCCGGTACAGGCAAGGAGCGTTAAAGAT
>NZ_JBSIOU010000002.1:0-1643619 GCF_053618295.1 Flagellimonas sp. 2504JD1-5 | reverse complement strand
AATATTGAAGATCTAGGTGGCCATGGCGACGGGGCCCACCCCTTTCCATTCCGAACAGGGAAGTTAAGCCCGTTTGCGCCGATGGTACTGCTATACCAAGTGGGAGAGTAGGTCGCCGCCTTCTTTGACCCTCCTTAGTCATCAGACTTTGGAGGGTTTTTTTGTACCTAATACTTACTTAAAACATAAAAAAACTCCCAAAAGAAAAGTTTCTCAAGGGAGTCATTATTGGTAGGTTGGTTGTTGCAAAATTATACTCTAGGTAGATCTCCTTCCCCTTTTAATGGTAAATCTGATTTTCCCATTAAAAAATCATCAACGTGGTGAGCGGCTTGCCGTCCTTCAGAAATTGCCCAAACAATTAGGGATTGCCCTCTTCTCTGGTCTCCAGCTACAAAGACACCTGGAACATTGGTTTTGTAATCTGAAGCTGATGCTTTGATATTGGTCCGTGGATCCATTTCCAGTCCCAATTGGTCAGCGATTGTAGTTTCTGAACCCGTGAACCCTAAGGCTAACAATGCTAAATCGCATTCCCACTCTTTTTCTGTTCCCTCAACTTCCTTTAAAATTGGTCGTTGTCCGGGTACTTTTTCCCAAACAACCTCTGACGTGACCAGGCCTTTCAGATTACCATTGTCATCTCCCACAAATTTTTTGGTGGCGATGCTAAACACACGTTCAGCACCTTCCTTATGAGATGTGCTAGTACGCAATCGCATGGGCCAAAAGGGCCAAGGTTGGTCTTTGGGTCGGTTAGGGGTTGCTTTTGGCATGATTTCAAAATTCGTTACCGAAACGGCACCGTGTCTTATTGAGGTGCCAATACAATCCGAACCTGTATCTCCTCCACCGATAACAATCACGTTTTTGTCTTTTGCGGTCAGTTCCTCCCCTTGGTAAGGCAAACCATCTACTTTTCTGTTGTTTTGTGGAAGGAAGTCCATAGCTTGAACCACGCCATTTAAGTCGGCCCCAGGTATTGGAAGTTGCCTTTTTACCGTTGCTCCTCCGCAAAGCACAATGGCATCATATTCTTCCTGAAGCTTATCCGCTTTTATGTCTACACCCGCATGAATTCCGGTTTTGAAAATAATTCCTTCGCGCTCCATAATGTCCAGGCGTCTGTCAATAATGTGTTTTTCCATTTTAAAATCTGGAATTCCATATCGTAACAGTCCGCCTATTTTCTCATCACGCTCTAAAACAGTAACGGTATGACCGGCTCTATTCAACTGTTGTGCAGCTGCTAGGCCTGCAGGTCCAGAGCCTATAACGGCAACTTTTTTTTCTGTTCTCTTTAAAGGAGGTTCTGGTTGTATCCAATCATTTTTAAAAGCAGTTTCAACAATATTCTTTTCAATGTTTTCTATGGAAACAGGGTCTTCGTTGATGCCAAGAACGCATGCTTCTTCACAAGGAGCAGGGCATAATCTTCCCGTAAACTCCGGAAAATTATTGGTAGAATGCAATATTTTAGTTGCTTTCTCCCATTTACCTTGATACACAGCATCATTGAAATCAGGAATTAAATTCCCCAAAGGACAGCCACTATGGCAAAACGGAATGCCGCAATCCATGCAACGCGCGCCCTGATTCTTCAATTCATTTTCCTTTAAAGGAAGTGTAAATTCTTTATAGTTTTTGATTCGTTCCTTAACAGGTGCATAGGCTTCATCCTTCCTGTCAAATTCCATAAATCCAGTCGTCTTTCCCATGGCTCAGATTATAAGGTTTGTAATTTTTCTTTTTCTAATCGAATCAATGCTTGTCTATATTCTTCAGGGAAAACTTTGATAAATTGTGGTAAACATGCTTCCCAATTTTCTAAAATTTCCTGTGCCAACGGACTTAATGTGGCATTGTAATGGTTTTCAACAAGTTCTTTGAGTTGGGCAATATCATTATCTTCTTCTACTGCCAACAGATTTAAGGTTTCACCATTACATCTTTTCTCGAAGGTTTTATCCTTGTCATATACATAGGCAATTCCACCGCTCATGCCAGCTCCAAAATTTCTGCCAACAGACCCCAAGATTACGGCAACTCCTCCTGTCATGTATTCGCATCCGTGATCTCCGATACCTTCCACAACGGCGTGTGCACCAGAATTTCGAACACAAAACCGTTCTCCTGCTTTACCGTTGATATATGCCTCACCCGAGGTAGCTCCATAAAGGGTTACATTTCCTGTGATGATGTTTTCTTCTGGTTTAATGGTAGACCTGTCTGGTACTTTTATGATTAATTTGGCGCCTGAAAGACCTTTGCCCAGATAATCATTGGTGTTACCATTGACTACCATTGTAAGTCCTTTGGTGGCAAAAGCCCCAAAACTTTGACCTGCCGACCCTGTAAAGTTCAATTTAAGTGTGTTTTCGGGAAGGCCATCCGCTCCATAGATTTTCGAGATTTCATTGCTGATAATGGCTCCCACAGCTCTGTCCGTGTTATAAATTGGGAAATCCAAAGAGGTCTTTTCCTTTCGAAAAAGGGCAGGATGCGCCTTGGCAATAATATCGAACTCGATAGAGTCTTCAATATGATGCTTTTGTTCTTCGGTATTGTAGAACTTGGTTCCTTTGGGAACATCCACCTGATGAAGAATCGGGCTTAGGTCTATTCCGGCAGCTTTATAATGTTCAATGGCCTTTTTTCTATCCAATTTTTGAACTTGCCCAACCATTTCATTGACGGTTCTAAAACCCAATTTGGCCATGATTTCTCTTAGTTCCTGAGCTACGAAATACATATAATTGACCACATGTTCGGGTTTTCCCTTAAATTTCTTGCGAAGTTCTGGGTTTTGCGTTGCTATGCCCACTGGACAGGTGTTCAAGTGGCAAACACGCATCATAATGCACCCCGATGCTACCAACGGTGCTGTGGCAAAGCCAAACTCCTCAGCTCCCAAAAGACAAGCAATGGCAACATCGCGCCCTGTTTTTAGTTGGCCATCACATTCTAGTGTGATTCTATTTCTTAAATCGTTTAGCACCAAGGTTTGCTGTGCTTCTGCTATTCCAAGTTCCCAGGGAAGACCAGCATGTTTTAAAGACGTTAAAGGTGAGGCTCCTGTACCTCCGTCGAATCCTGATATAAGGATTACATCTGCTTTGGCTTTTGAAACACCAGCAGCAACCGTTCCCACTCCAACTTCTGAGACGAGTTTTACATTTATCCTTGCTTCTCTATTGGCTGATTTTAAATCGTAAATCAACTGCGATAAATCCTCGATAGAATAGATATCATGATGTGGAGGAGGAGAAATCAATCCAACATAAGGCGTTGAGTTTCTAGTTTTTGCAATGGCGGGATTGACCTTCGGTCCTGGAAGTTGTCCTCCTTCACCAGGTTTGGCCCCTTGAGCCATTTTAATCTGAATTTCCTGTGCATTGGTAAGATAGTTTGAAGTAACTCCAAACCTACCCGAGGCGACTTGCTTGATGGCACTGTTTTTCCAGTCACCAGTTTGATTTTTATAGAAACGAGCCGAATCCTCACCACCTTCTCCCGAATTGCTTTTTCCTCCGATTCGGTTCATGGCAATCGCTAGATTTTCATGGGCTTCCTTACTGATGCTTCCGTAAGACATGGCTCCTGTTTTGAATCGTTTTACGATTTCAGTCCAAGGTTCCACTTCCTCAATCGGAATAGGGTCATAGTTCGAAAACTCAAACAATCCCCTAATGGTCATTAAGTTTTTGGATTGCTTATTTACCAAATCGGAATACTCTTTATAAGTATCCGGCTCGTTATTGCGTACCGATTTTTGAAGCTTGGCAATGGTCAATGGATTGAACATATGTTTTTCTCCATCTCTTCGCCAACGGTACTCTCCGCCAATCTCAATATCGAGGTTGGCTGCTAATTCCTGGGCTTTAAATGCTTTCTTGTGGCGTTTTGCTACTTCTTTTTCAATCTCATACAAACCTATTCCTTGAATACGTGTTGGTGTATTCGGGAAATATTTGTCTACCACTTTGGTATTAATACCAATGCATTCGAATAATTGGGAACCTCTGTAAGAATTCAAGGTAGAGATTCCAATTTTGTTCATCACCTTTAAAATGCCTTTACCAATGGCTTTGTTGTAGTTTTTGATGGCTTCATCAAAGGTGTATTCTGTAATATCGTTTTCTTCAATCTGTTCTCCAATAATCTCGTTTACGAGATATGGGTTGATGGCACTTGCTCCAAAACCGAACAAAAGTGCAAAATGATGTACTTCTCGTGGTTCTGCGGATTCAACAATGATGCTCAACTTTGAGCGTTTTCCCATTTTTCGGAGTCCACTGTTGACAAAGGAACAGGCCAATAGTGCTGGAATAGCTGCCATTTCGGTGCTCACCATTCTGTCTGAAAGAATAATGATATTGGCGCCTTCGTCAATAGCGTCTGAAGCTTGTTGTAAAATGGAATCAAGCGCTTCTTCCAGTCCATTGTGTCCTTTTCCGATTTCATACAAAATTGAAATGGAAACGACCTTATAGTCGGGACTGGCATCGTGATTTTTAATTTTGTCCAAATCCTCTTTAGATATGACAGGATTTTGGATTTTTAGCTTTCTACAATGTTGTTCTGTAGTTTCAAATAGGTTTTGGTCACTGCCCAACGTTAGGCTAATATCTGTAATCAATTCCTCTCTGATCCCATCCAATGGTGGATTGGTAACCTGTGCAAACAATTGTTTAAAGTAATTGTAGATCAGTTGTGGCCTTTCAGATAAAACAGCAATTGGTGTATCCGATCCCATTGACCCAATGGGTTCTTTGCCATTTTTGGCCATAGGCAAGATAATGGTATTGATATCCTCCAGAGTGTAACCGAATGCTGAACGCCTAGTTTCTAGGGGGAATTCGCCATAAAAAACGGGACAATCGTTATAAGGAATGTCCTTAAGATGAACCAAATTGTTCTTTAACCACTTTTTATAGGGATGTTTTTTAGCAATGGATTCCTTGATTTCCTCGTCATTTACAATGCGACCTTCTTCCATATTTACCAAAAACATCTTTCCTGGCTCTAAACGACCATGGAATTCTATGTCTTCAGGTTCTAAATCCACTACTCCGGTTTCGGAGGACATGATCACGTATCCTTTTTTGGTAACTGAGTATCGGGATGGCCTAAGACCATTCCTGTCCAATACAGCCCCAATATAGTTTCCGTCGGTAAACGGAATTGAAGCAGGTCCGTCCCAAGGCTCCATGACGCAGGAATTGTACTCGTAAAACGCTCTTTTTGCTTCGGACATTTCAGTGTTTTTTTCCCAAGCTTCGGGCACGAGCATCATCATGACTTCAGGGAGCGAACGTCCGGTCATTAACAAGAGTTCCACGACCATATCCATGCTTGCCGAATCTGATTTTCCGGGCAAAACTACAGGTAAGATTTCTTTTATTTCCTCTCCAAACCAATCACTTTCCAAAAGCTCTTCTCTAGACCTCATTCTGGAAACATTTCCTCTGAGTGTATTGATTTCACCGTTATGGCACATATGTCTAAATGGTTGTGCCAAATCCCATGTGGGAAACGTGTTGGTTGAGAATCTTTGGTGCACTAAAGACAAACGTGTGACCACCCGCGGATCCAATAGATCTTGATAATATCTACTTATATCCTGTGGAACCAATAGGCCTTTAAAGATTATAATTTTGGTTGATAGGCTTGGTAAATAGAAGAATTGACTTTGGGAAAGCTTACTTTTTATAATGGCGTGCTCAGTGATTTTTCGAGCAATAAATAATTTTAAATTAAATTGAAAATCATCTAGTTTGTCAGTTTTTCCAACAAAAATCTGTTTTACAAAAGGTTCGGTTTCAGCCGCAATTCTTCCAGGTACAGATCTATTTACAGGGACATCACGCCAGCCTAATAGCGCTAACCCCTGGTTTTTTATATTTTCTTCGAGTTTTGCAATGCAAAACTCCCGCTGATTTTCTTTTTGTGGCAAAAACACATTGCTAACGGCATATTCTCCGGCTTCAGGTAAATCAAATTCACATACATCGGTGAAGAAATCATGGGGTATATCAATCAATATTCCAGCACCATCTCCAGTTTTCCCATCGGCACTGACAGCTCCCCTGTGTTCCAACTTGTCAAGGATTTCAAGGGCTTTATGAATTATATCATTGGATTTGATTCCTTTTAGGCTACAAATAAAGCCCGCACCACAGTTGTCATGTTCAAATTCGGGTAGGTATAAACCTTGTTTTTCTAGCTTCATCATTGTGATATTTACTCAAAAATATCGTTTTAAATGAACTAATTTCAAGGTTTTCAATCAATTGCAATTAATTCATCAACGTTTTGGTTGAAAGGTTAAAAAATATGCAAAATGAAAATTTGAATGACTCTTAATTGTCATAATCTCAAAATCTGGCAGTTCATGTCATGAATTTAGACCAACTTACAGGGGGCTGCTCTATTTTTGGTAAAATAAGCTACTTACGAATCAAATGGAAGGGGGTGTGCTGGGTAAAAATTGAAATTTTGAGCAAATACCCCTTAAATTATGGGGGTGATTTTGATATAACCAAAAACTAATCTTTTAGAATACTTCTTGAGATTACAATTCTTTGAATTTCCGAAGTACCCTCATAGATCTGTGTGATTTTGGCGTCACGCATAAATCGCTCCACATGATAGTCTTTTACGAAACCGTTACCGCCGTGAATTTGTACTGCTTCTACAGCAGTTTCCATAGCAACTTCAGAAGCATATAATTTGGCCATTGCTCCCGATAGGGTATAATCTTCACCGGCATCTTTGTCGCAAGCAGCTTTATAAACTAAATGCCGAGCGGCTTGAATTTTGGTGTGCATATCAGCCAATTTAAAGGCAATGGCTTGATGATTTCCAATTTCTGTTCCGAAAGCCTTACGTTCTTTGGAGTATTTTTTTGAGAGCTCATAGGCTCCTGCAGCAATCCCTAAAGCTTGGGCCGCGATTCCTATTCGACCTCCAGCCAAAGTTTTCATTGCAAATTTGAATCCAAACCCATCTTCGCCAATGCGGTTTTCTTTAGGAACTTTTACATCGGTAAACATCAAAGAGTGGGTATCACTTCCCCGAATACCCAGCTTGTTCTCTTTCGGTCCAATTTCGAAACCGTCCATGTCTTTTTCCACAATTAGAGCATTAATGCCTCTATGACCTTTTTCCACATCAGTTTGGGCAATGACCAGATATACCTCTGCAATTCCTCCATTGGTGATCCAATTTTTGGTGCCATTTAAAAGATAATGGTCGCCTTTGTCGATTGCGGTTGTTTTTTGAGAGGTTGCATCACTTCCGGCTTCCGGTTCCGATAGACAGAAAGCTCCGATGATTTCCCCGGAAGCCAATGGGGTCAAATACTTTTTCTTTTGCTCTTCGTTTCCAAAAGTTTCTAGCCCCCAACAAACCAAAGAATTATTCACGGACACCATTACAGAGGCAGAAGCATCTACTTTGGATAGTTCTTCCATGGCCAAAACATAGGCAAGGGTACCCAATCCGCTACCGCCATATTTTTCATTGACCATCATACCCATAAAGCCAAGTTCCCCCATTTTTTTCCGCAACTCTTCTGGGAATTTTTGGGCATCGTCCCGCTCAATGACTCCGGGTAAAAGTTCGTTTTGAGCAAAATCTTTCGCTGATTCTTGAATCAATAA
The DNA here is from genome assembly GCF_053618295.1 of Flagellimonas sp. 2504JD1-5. NCBI lineage: Bacteria > Pseudomonadati > Bacteroidota > Flavobacteriia > Flavobacteriales > Flavobacteriaceae > Flagellimonas > Flagellimonas sp. 2504JD1-5. Next base: position 1,635,955 of record NZ_JBSIOU010000002.1, on the reverse strand, counting down.
TTGTTCTTCGGTAAGTGTAAAGTCCATATAACTGAGAAATAGATAAAAATGGAGTACAAATATAGCCTTATGATACGATATTTTTAAAGAATATAAACAAAAAATGAGAATGACTTAATATTGATTGGGCTAAGTATAATCATATAAACGATTTTAGTTTTTTTGAAAAAGAAGATTATGTTTAAAAACTCATTTTGAATATCTTTAGCACAGACTGCTACTGAACAAAATATTTTTCAACTAAATAACCAACTACCATGGAAACTCTCCTCATTGCCATTTTTGTAATTGGATACCTTGCGATTACCTTAGAGCATAACCTGAAAATTGATAAGCTTATCCCAGCCCTGGCCATGATGGCCGTACTTTGGGCATTGATGGCTTTTGGTATTGATGGTTTCACCACCTGGTTTGATTCTGGAAAGCATGCATTGATGGAAGGTTTTGGTGCATTGGGGCATGAGGACAAAATGCATATGTTAGAAGAAACCTTGTTGCACCATTTGGGTAAGACATCCGAGATTCTGGTTTTCTTGTTGGGTGCGATGACCATTGTTGAAATCATTGATTATTTTGATGGCTTTGCCACCATCAAGACTTTTGTTAAGACTAAAAGCAAAAAGAAAATACTATGGATTTTTGCCTTTCTGGCTTTCATTCTTTCAGCTATTATAGACAACCTTACCGCAACGATTGTGTTAATATCAATCTTACAAAAAATTGTAAAGGAGAGAAATGTAAGAATCTGGTATGCCGGTCTTATAATTGTTGCTGCGAATGCCGGTGGAGCTTGGTCTCCAATTGGTGATGTAACCACCACAATGTTATGGATCGGAAACAAGGTAACCACGGCAAAACTTATTGGATATTTACTTGTTCCATCCTTGGTGTGTATGCTAGTGCCCACTTTTATAGCTTCGTTTTTACCTGCTTTTAGGGGAGAAATTGAAACTAGTGATGATGGTGGCTCAAAGTCTAAGTTCGGAGCCAGAATGCTCTATTTAGGGCTGAGTGCCATTGTATTTGTACCCATTTTTAAAACAGTTACCCATTTACCTCCCTATGTAGGAATGATGTTATCCTTGGCGGTAGTGGCCACTTTCGCTGAGATATATAGTAGTTCAAAAATCGCAATTTCTTCGGTAGATCCTGAAAGCGATGCTGAATCACACCACAGTCCAGTGCACAGTGCATTAACAAAGATCGAATTGCCCAGTATCTTATTTTTCTTGGGTATTTTGATGGCCGTAGCGGCTCTAGAATCCCTTGGATTACTATTCAATTTTGCAGAGGGATTGAAACAAGGTACACCACTAATTGGCACCGAGATCGAGGGCACCCAAATTTCTGATTTGGTGGTGATACTGCTTGGTGTAGGATCAGCCATAATCGACAATGTTCCCTTGGTTGCAGCTAGTTTGGGAATGTTCTCAGAACCCATTGACAACCCATTATGGCATTTTATTGCATATTCTGCAGGAACAGGTGGCAGTATGCTAATTATCGGCTCAGCTGCAGGTGTGGTGGCCATGGGCATGGAAAAAATTGACTTTTTCTGGTATCTCAGAAAAATAGCATGGTTGGCATTCCTAGGGTTTATTACAGGAGCCATTTGCTTTGTCCTTATGCGATATTTCTTCTAAAAAATACTTTAGCTCAAAAATCTCCGTTATTATTGCAACTTAAATTGGGGATTTTATATGACTATTTTTCAAGATTTAGAAGAAGGGGCTGAATTGGGTGCATCCATTTCAGAAGAAAAAACCCTTTCGGTTGTTGATTTAATTGTAAACGGGGGTACCGGTAGTGTTGTAATCATTACGGTGCTTTTTGTACTTCTTTTTGTTGCACTTTATATCTACTTTGAACGCATTTTTGCGATTAAAGCTGCATCAAAAATTGACAAGAACTTCATGAACCAAATTCGTGATCATGTCATGAACGGTAAGTTGGATGCGGCTAAAATACTTTGTGCCCAGACTGACTCTCCGGTCGCACGTTTAACCGAAAAAGGAGTCTCAAGAATTGGAAAACCTTTAGATGACATCAACACAGCAATTGAGAATGCCGGTACACTTGAAGTTTATAAATTAGAAAAGAATGTGAGTGTTTTGGCAACAGTTGCGGGGGCGGCACCCATGATTGGGTTCTTAGGAACCGTAATTGGTATGATTTTGGCGTTCCATGAAATGGCCAGTAGTGGAGGTCAAGCCGAAATGGGGTCATTGGCATCAGGAATATATACTGCAATGACAACAACGGTGGCAGGATTGGTTGTGGGAATTATCGCTTACATCGGGTATAATCATTTAGTGAACAGAACCGACAAAGTGGTGCATAAAATGGAAGCCAATGCCGTGGAATTTTTGGATTTGTTGAATGAGCCTATTTAGAATTTCCATATGAAATTGAAAGGAAGAAATAAGGTAAGTCCTGAGTTTAGCATGTCATCCATGACAGACATTGTGTTCTTGTTGTTGGTGTTTTTTATGCTTACTTCGAATGCTCCAAATGCCTTGGATTTGCTATTGCCAAAGGCAAAAGGGAAATCGACCAATACACAAAACGTTTCAGTGACCATTAATAAGGACTTGAAGTATTTTGTGAACAACGAACAAATAAGTAAGGAATACATTGAAATTGAATTAAAAAAGGCACTTGAAGGACAAGAAAAGCCTACAATAATCCTTAGGGCGGAGGAAAATGTGGCCATAAAAGAAGCGGTCAATGTGATGGACATCGCCAATAGGAACAGTTATAAGGTTATCTTGGCCGTGCGGCCAAAATAATGTCATTTTTAGATACGAGACACAAGAAAAAATCTTTCACGCTTACTACACTTCTTTTAAGCGCGATTCTTCTATTGCTTTTTTATATTGGACTGACCTATTTGGATCCTCCAATAGAAAATGGAATAGCCATTAACTTTGGAACCATGGATTTCGGAAGTGGAAAGGTACAACCAAAGGAAAAAGTACGTTCCGAGCCCAAAGAAGTTGAACCTAAACCGGTAGAGCAGGTTCAAGAAAAGGTGGTGCCCAAGCAAACCGCTCCAGAAGAACCTGTGGAAAAAGTTTTGACTTCAGACAACGAGGAGACTATCAAAATCAACCAACAAAAGGAGGCAAAACGAAAAGCCGATGAAGCTGAGAAAAAGGCCAAAGCCGAAGCGGAGCGCATAGCTAGAGAAAAAAGAGAGGTTGAAGAACGAAAAAGACAGGAACAAGAGTCGAAAAAGAAGAGTTTGGATGCTTTAATAGGTGGAATTGGAAAATCTGACGGCACAACAACTGGTAGTGAGGGTGATGACAATAGGGCAGGCGACAAAGGAAACCCAGATGGTGACCCCTATGCGACCAGTTATTATGGAAGCCCTGGAAGTGGTAGCGGAACTGGCGGATATGGACTTAATGGACGCTCTTTGGTCAGTAAAGGAAAGGTGCAGCAAGAATGTAATGAGGATGGACGTGTTGTGGTGCGAATTGTTGTGGATAGAAATGGAAGGGTGATTCAGGCGACACCAGGTGTTAAGGGAACAACCAACACTGCTCCTTGTCTTCTGGAGCCGGCTAGAAAAACGGCTTTTTTACATAAGTGGAACCTTGATTCCAAAGCACCGTCCCAACAAATTGGCTTTGTGGTTGTCAACTTTAAGCTAGGCCAGTAATCAGATGACTTATCAAGAAACTTTAGATTGGATGTTTCAGCAACTTCCAATGTATCAGCAAAAAGGAATTGATGCCCTTGAAAACAAGCTGGACAATATTCTGGCCTTTTCAGAACATTTGGGCAATCCCCATAAAAAATTCAAAAGCATTCATGTAGCAGGAACCAATGGAAAAGGTTCTAGCAGTCATATGTTGGCTTCAATTCTTCAAGAAGCTGGTTATAAGGTAGGGCTTTACACCTCCCCACACCTTAAAGATTTTAGGGAGCGCATAAAAATAAACGGCATTCCGGTGTCTGAGACATTTGTAACAAAGTTTATCAAGACCCATAAGATTTTTTTGGAATGGAATGCACTTTCCTTTTTTGAAATGACAGTGGGAATGGCTTTTTCCTATTTCGCTGAGGAGAGTGTAGATATCGCTATCATTGAGGTGGGTTTGGGCGGAAGATTGGATTCTACCAACATTATTGCACCCGAAGTTTCACTTATTACCAATATTGGACTAGATCATACCCAAATTTTAGGGGATACGCTGGAAAAAATAGCTTTGGAAAAAGCTGGAATCATCAAAAAAGGAATTCCTGTCGTTGTTAGTGAAACACAACCAGAAACCGAAGGAATCTTTAAGATTATAGCCGCTCAAAAAGGCAGTAAAATTGTTTTTGCAGACCAATTACCCCACAAAGACTATGAAACCGACTTACTGGGGTCTTATCAGAAAAAAAACATGAGGGGGGTGGTTGCTACAATTGATGAACTGAAGAATTTTGAGGTAAGCGAGGATGCCATGGTCCAGGGGCTTCGAAATTGTGTAAAAAACACTGGAATTTTAGGTAGATACCAGATTCTGGGCGAAACCCCAAAAATTGTTTGTGATACCGCACACAATAAGGAAGGATTGCAAATTGTATTGAAACAGATAGCTGACCTCAAGCCTAAAAAAGTACATTTCGTAATTGGTTTTGTAAATGATAAGAATTTAGACGAAGTTTTGGGTCTTTTTCCAAAACAAGCAGAGTATTACTTTGTAAAACCAAACATACCAAGAGGTTTGGAGGCAGAAGAATTGTGGAACAAAGCTTTAAAGTTTGGACTAAATGGAGAGGTTTTTAATTCGGTAATGAACGGTTACAAAGCAGCTTTGGCGCAGGCGGCCTCTGAAGATGTTATTTATGTTGGCGGAAGCACTTTTGTAGTGGCCGAAGTAGTTTAGATATTTTGTGTTTTTTCTTTTTGGTAAACAAAAAATGATGCTATATTTGCACTCCCATTTAGCAAAGTGGAATGGGGCGCGTAGCTCAGTTGGTTCAGAGCACCTGGTTTACACCCAGGGGGTCAGGGGTTCGAATCCCTTCGCGCCCACAGAAAAAACCTCAGCAGTTGCTGAGGTTTTTTGTTTGGGAATTTTCCACTAAGATTTTATAGGAAAAATTAAACAAAACATCGAGATTTTCTTTGAAAATCTGCCGTTTAGTTGTAGGTTGCTTTCAATATATCGACCTACATGAAAAAAATCTACCTCTCGGCCCTATTGGGCTTCATTCATTTCTTCTTATCAGCTCAAACAGAATTTATAACTACATGGAAAACGGATAATTCCGGTACTTCAGCAGATAATCAAATTACCATTCCAACTTTTCCAGGGGAAGTTTATGATTATTTTGTTGATTGGGGAGATGGTTCTTCGGACAGCAATGTGACAGGAGATATTACGCACACCTATGCAGGTCCAGGAACATATACGGTTTCGATAACCGGTGATTTTCCACGGATATATTTTAATTATGATGGTTTTCCGGAGAACATAAAAGATAAGGATAAAATTTTATTGGTCAATCAGTGGGGAACTGGTCAATGGAATTCTATGGAAAATGCCTTTAACGGATGTACAAATATTGATGTTGTAGCTACAGATACACCCAATTTATCTAATGTGACTTCAGTGGCTGGAATGTTTTATTTATGCTCCTCTTTAGTTGGGAATGCACAATTTAATAATTGGAATACGGAGAATGTCAGCAACTTTTTAGCCATGTTCAGAGGTGCTTCCCAATTTAATCAATTTATTGGTAGTTGGAACATGTCAAGCGCTCAAACGCTGGTTTCCATGTTTCAAGAGGCAATTGTTTTCAATCAAGATATCGGTGCGTGGAATATTGGTAAAGTGTCAAATTTAGGAGCTATGTTCCAAGAGGCCCATGCGTTTAACCAAAATATTAATGGGTGGAATACTGCGAATGTAACCAATATGTCTGTTCTTTTCAATGGCGCTTTAAGTTTTAATCAGCCTTTAAATAATTGGGATGTTGGCAAGGTTCTCAATATGCAGGGAATGTTTGCCAATTCTTCATTCAACCAGGATATCGGAAGTTGGAATGTTGGCAACGTTACCAACATGTCCGAAATGTTCGCAAACATCTTTGCTTTTAACCAAGATATTAGTGGATGGGATGTTTCCAACGTTACTGAAATGTTCTCTATGTTTGAGGGTGTAATGGATTTTGATCAAAATTTGGGTGGTTGGGACGTATCCAAAGTAACCAATATGGAAAGGATGTTCGCTGGTGGGGCGATTTCACCCGATAATTATGATAGTACTTTGATTGGATGGTACCAGTTACCAGGATTACAAGAAAATGTGGTTTTTGATGGTGGAGAAAGCCATTATTGTAATAGTGTTGTTGAAAGATTAAAGTTGATGTATGAAAAAAATTGGACAATCACCGATCAGGGGAGATCTTCAAGTTTTTGTACGGACAGACCTTTCATTACTACTTGGAAAACGGACAACCCGGGACTATCGGAAGATAATGCCATCACAATCCCTATTTCTGGTGGGCCGTATACTATTGATTGGGGTGATGGAAACATAGAAACCGATATGTTTGGCTCCATTTCACATACGTATTCAGCATCTGGTGAGTATATGGTGTCAATTGCCGCAGATGCTATTTCTGTCCAATTCAATAGTTACCCAGGAAATGAGGCAAATAGTGACGCATCCAAGCTTTTGGAGATAAATCAATGGGGAGATGTTCGGTGGACCAATATGGGGTCGGCATACGCAGGATGTGTTAATATGGATGTGGTGGCAGAGGATGTCCCCCATCTGTCAGGGGTTACTTCACTTTTTTCAATGTTCGTTTTCTGTAGTGGCCTCAAAGGGAATCAAGCTTTTAATGCTTGGGATGTTAGCGGTTTCGACAACTTGACCCAGGTGTTTTCTGGATGCACTCAATTCAAAGCCGATGTATCGAAATGGGATGTGGTCAATGTAACTGAGATGTCCAATCTTTTTAATAATTGCATAAACTTTAATCAAGATATTTCAGCATGGAACGTTGGTAATGTTACCAACATGGCCGGTATTTTTAGTGGGGCCACAAATTTTAATCAAGATATTGGAGGTTGGGATGTTTCTAGTGTGACCAACATGTCGATTATGTTTCAATCTTCAGGTTTTAACAGGGATATTTCCAACTGGAATGTTGGTAACGTGACAAATATGAGGTTCATGTTCAACCAAGCTCCAAACTTTAATCAAAATATAGGAGGATGGAACGTTTCCAAGGTTACTGATATGACCAACATGCTGTCAGGTACAGGTGCATTTGATCAGGATATCGGAAATTGGGATGTTTCCAGTGTGGTGACCATGAAAAGAATGTTTACTGGGGCGATGACATTTAATCAAGATATTTCTGGTTGGAACGTTTCTAACGTCACTGAAATGGACTTGATATTCAGTTATACCAATCTTTTTAATCAAAACCTTAGCACTTGGGATGTTACAAAAGTAACCAATATGGCAGGCATGTTTGAAAAGGCCAATGCATTTAATGGGAATATTTCCAATTGGAATGTTTTGAACGTGGAAAACATGGAAAATATGTTTAACGGGGCATCTTCCTTTGATCAAGATTTGGGTGATTGGAATGTTTCCAATGTAAGGGATATGGCTAATATGTTTTTTGATGCAGGATTGTCGATTGCTAATTACGATAGCCTTTTAAAAGGATGGAGCAATTTGCCAAGTCTTCAGAACAATGTGGTTTTTGATGCAGGAAATAGTGAATATTGTGCTTCTGGGGTAGAACGTCAATCCATTATAGATACTTATGGGTGGACAATTACCGATGCTGGACCAAATACGAGTTGTCATTTCATTACCACCTGGAAAACTGACAATCTAGGTATTACCGAAGACAATCAAATTAGTATCCCGACCTACCCTGGGCTGGTCTATGATTATGAAGTTATTTGGGGAGATGGGACATCAGATTCAAATGTAACTGGAGACATAACACATACATATCCTGAAAAAGGAACGTATCAAGTTTCAATAGTAGGAGAGTTCCCTAGGATTTATTTTAATGCCCAATATTCCAGCACAGATAATGATAGCGATAAAATAATTATGGTTAATCAATGGGGAGATATTCGATGGAAGGATTTTTCCAGGGCATTTAAGGGATGTGAAGAATTGGATGTAATAGCCCTTGATTCGCCTAATATGGAGGATGTTTCCAGAGCTGAGGAAATGTTTGCTTTTTGTTCTAATATGGTTGGCAATACAAGTTTTGGAAATTGGGACGTTTCTGGTCTAATTTATGCGACATCCATGTTCTCGGGGTGTCTTTTATTTAATCAAGACATTGGAGAATGGAATGTTTCAAACATGCTTAGAATGAATAACTTTTTCTCTTCTGCAGAAACTTTTAACCAAGATATAAGTGGTTGGGATTTAAGCAATGTTGAGAGTTTACAAGGGATGTTTAATGGCGCTAGGGCTTTTAATCAAGACCTAAGTGGATGGGATTTCCCGAAGGTTACCAATCTTAGTACTATGTTCCAACAAGCATCTGCCTTCAATAAAGATATCTCTGGATGGGACGTCTCAAGAATAACGGACTTCACAGCAATGTTTAATGGAGCAGAAAGTTTTAACCAACCTATAGGTGTTTGGGATATGTCCAGCGCAGTTGAATTGGCTGCAATGTTTCAAGGCGCAAATTCATTTACTTATGATATTACTGCCTGGAACCTGTCCAATGCAAAAAATATGGCGATAATGTTTGCGTATAACAATATGTTTAATCAAAATATAAGTAACTGGAATGTTAGCAATGTAACTAATATGGGAGGCTTGTTTTGGAACAACACAGTTTTTAATAGAGATTTAAGTGGTTGGAACACTTCGAATGTTATGACCATGGAGAGAATGTTCGAAGGAGCTATATCATTTGATATGAATCTTGGAGGTTGGGATGTTAGCAAGGTGGAGAGCATGACAAATATGTTTGAAAACTCAGGAATGTCTACTGAGAATTATGATAAAACATTAATTGGATGGAACAGTTTGTCAAGCCTACAAAACAATGTTGATTTTGAAGCCGGGAGCAGCCAATACTGCGAATCCGCTGAAGCCCGGCAATTAATTATCGATACGTACGGTTGGATTATTACCGATGCCGGTGAACATCCATTATGCAATCAAGATAATGATGCCGACGGTGTTCCAGATCATGAGGATAATTGTTTAGAAAGTCAACCTGGTGTAGAGGTTGACGCCAATGGATGTGATATCATACCCAATGATGCTATAAAAGTGTTCGTTTTGACGCCTAGCTGTATCGGAAGTTCGGATGGAGCAATAGAAATCAGTATGAATCTGTCAGGGTATTTACTGGACATTTCAATTTCAGGCGAAGGATTGTCCAATCAATTTGATGACATTTCATCTGAAATTGGTTTGAAAATTAATGACTTATCCGCGGGAAATTATACTATTACGGTGTCAATACCTGAAATCTTCTTTGAACAAACGTACGGTGTCACTGTCAACGAACTAGATTCGGTAACTGGGAAGAGAACCGTGCTCAATGCTTCGGAAGGTACAGTTACATATACAGTGGAAGGCAGCAAGCTTTATGAGGTTTTGGTAAATGGTAAAATAAGAAGCTATACGTTCGAAGATTCCGGCCCGCAAACAATCTCGATTAATAACCTGAAAGGTCAAACCGAAGTCTCAATTTCTGGAGAAAGTGATTGCCAAGGAAAAATATCGGACAACTTTTTTATCGGAAATGGGATTCAAGTATACCCTACCATAACTACTTCACAAGTTGGATTTTTTACCGAAGATACTCAGTTGAAAGTTAAGGTTTTCAGTCTTGATGGAAGGTTGGTCAAGGAACTAAATTATAATCAATATGAGAAGAATATGGATGTGTCGTATTTAGAATCAGGCATATATGTTCTTCAAATGGAGAGAGGTGTACATACAGAAACCATAAAGATTATTAAAAAATGAAAGAGTGGAAATCAATAATGTTTAAGTCGATAATTGGAATTTTCACAATTGCCCTGTTTTCTTGTGGAGGAGGAGATGGAGGTGGTGAAGAGCCGCCAGAAGAGCAAAAAAACCCACCAGCAAAGGCAGTTGGCACTTTACCTGTTAACGGAGAACCTTGCTCTGATTATGAGGAAGTGTCAAATGATGACTCCAAGGTTTTGGTGGCATTTAAATGGAATGCCGCCCAGCTAGCGCAAAACTATGTTCTAAGAATAGTGGAAGGCTCTACCGAAGTTTTTAGAAATTCTCTCAGCGTTCTGGAGACCAAGGTTGAATTGGAAAGAGGTAAGACATATTCTTGGTCATTGACATCTGCGAACAGCGATGGAGAAACTGTCGGTGACACCTATTCGTTTACAACTCCTGGGATTCCACAAGGTAATTTTGCACCTTATGCGGCTGGTATTTCAATCGAGTTCAATACCCAAAACACTGAGCTTTCAATTTCTTGGGTTGGAAGCGATGAAGATGGCGACCAGTTGACTTATGATGTATCTGTTTGGGAAAATGATATAATCCTTGTTGAAGAAAATGATTATGATCAAATAACAATTGCCCCAATTATCTATCAAAGTGGGGAGGATTACTCTGTCGAAGTTGTTTCAAAAGATACCTCTGGTAATTTTTCAATTTCCAAGGTAACGGATACGGCGCCAAATTAATTATCCTCCATTGGTATAATAATCGTAAAGTGACCTAAAAAGTATCAATACTCGTTTTTTATCAGCTCAAGAACTCTTGTTATTTCACTTGCAGAAATATCTTTTCCCTTTATAAAAACATAATCAATCAATTCCAGGTTTTTTAGACTCAATAAAGGATTTTTTTGCAGAAGTATTAAATCGGCCCTATTTCCTTCTTTGATTGTTCCGTATGAGCTATCCTTTAGATATTCGCCAACGTTAAGGGTGGTGGTCTTTAAAACCTGTGGTATGGACATTCCACTTTTGGACAGATGAATCAACTCTTCATGTAATGATACGCCAGGGATAACGTATCGAATTCCGGTGTCGGTACCCGATAGAATTTTTAAACCTCGACTTTGAAAGTCTTCGGTAACCTGTAATGTAGATTGATAATAATTATTATTTGAAGGAATTGATGCCTCTGTTTGATCAAAAAAATTGATGGCTTGTGGGGATAAATAGCTGATCCATGGATGGTTTTTAAATAGATCAAGGTTGGACGTGCTTCGATACAAAACGGATAGCGTAGGGCAATTAAATGTACTATTGTTTTGAACTGCACTGAAAATTTCTTCTTGTGAATGGCTGGAAGAACTAAATCGCGACATGTGTTCGATGGAGTATTGCCCATTGGACACGGCATCAAAATAATCAACAGTAGACGGAACATGGCCGACAACCTTGATTTTTTTAAGTTGGGAATACTCTAGCAATTTCAAATATTGACTATTTGGAAGACCATTGTATACTTTGATGTAATCAAAACCTTCGGCTTTAAATGCATCCACAAAGGTTTCAATATCTTCATTGGTGCTGGTATTTATGGCACCGGGCCAAGTAGAATTGGACCCATCAAACCCGGCACTTGCAACATATAAGTTTGGCCCCAATGTTTTATTTGTATTGATGGAGTTCCTCATGTCCACATGTGATTTGAAACCCCACATAATTCTGACATTGGTAACCCCCTTGGCGAGAAATAGGAACAAATCGTATTTCAAATTTGAACTGGTCACTAAATGGGTGTGCATATCCGATAAACCTGGCATGAGGAACTTGTCGGTGCCCGTAATTTCTTTAAATCCCGTTCTGTCCGAAGGCGAAGAGCTTATTTTGTAAATTTTCTGATCTTGTAAAAACACATCATAGGTTGAAGGTAGTATTATGCCATTTTCTACATCCAATACATTTACATCCGTAATAACAATTTTGTCGGTAACAGGGTTCAATAAAAAATCATCCAAGGTGTCTGTTGTTGGATTTGGGTTTTCGATGGTATCGTCGACATCGGATTGGTCTGTGTTTCCATTTTTGGGAATGTCTACCTCACCGGTATTCGAGCTCTTGCTGCATCCATTTACACCAAGGAACAACACTAACATTATACTTATAAAGATGTTTTTTTTCATACCGAAATTTTACTCCACCAAAGACTTGTAGTGCCAATTTTGATTTTAAATGGTAAGCTCCGTGCGCCCATCTTTTAAACTCAAAATAAGCACTGACAATTTCTTAATCATTTACTATATAACTATTAGACCTTATAAAGGTTTATTGATTTAAACCCTATGTGTAGCAGGTTTTGGTATTGGATTACATTATACAAGCTATAAATCAGCGATTTAAGCTGTAAGGTAAACTTGCCCGATAATAGTTTACGTTAATCCTTATCGGCTAGAACCAGACTTTACAGCTTTTGGATTAACTATGGTAGTGATTAAACATAGCTGCTATGAAAAGACTTATTCAATATCTTTTTTCTTCTGGACATGTTTCTGTAGACCATAATAGTTATGATAGTGCGAGTCCTGTCAAATATGAAAAATCTGGATTAACACTTCAAGAAGCCGTGGAAATTACCAACGAGATCAAAATCGCCTTTGAACAGGAGAAGCTGTATAAGAATAATGCGGTTGGATTGGCTGATCTTTCAAAATGCATTGGCAGGGATAGGTATAAGGTTTCCCAAGTGCTTAATGAGTATATGTCCTGTAATTTTTATGCCTTGCTAAATCAGTATAGGATTGGGGAGGCAAAAGATTTGTTGTTGTCACAACCATTTTTAAGTGTTAAGGCCATCATGTACGAAGTGGGCTTTAACAGCAAAACCAGTTTCTATAGTGCATTTAAAAAAGAAACAGGTTTAAGTCCAAATGATTATAGAGGCTTTGCTTTGCACGCTTCTTAAGGCAGTTCCTTTTTTACCCCAATTAATAAATTACAAGTACCTCCTTTTTCTTCTTTAGCCCCAGCATTTACCCACAAATTCGTATTTCGGGGTTTAAGATTGGTCAAATTGGAAATTCAATCTGTGATTTCCATCTTTCTTGGCTGCTATTTAATTGACAATAGCAAAATGTGCTAATCGGGAGTTGACCTCATTTTTCTGATAATCAAATGTTAAAATTTAAGAAACCTTTTAAGTGGTCGTGCCTTGCTAAGAAAAAGTTAAAAAGGGTTCGTCCCGTTTGGGATTATTGTTTTTGGGGTGCTTCCCGTTTTAAAAGTACCTGTAGTAGGTAAACATGCAATTCTTTTGTTCTTGCAATTGTAAAGGTAAGGCGGTGAGAGGCCTTACTACCTTAAATAAATAGAGACTTTCCATTAAGTTTTGTTTTCGTACTAGGGAGTATTATTTGAATTAGCTATCAAAACAACTTCTCCCGTCTGCCTTTCTCAGTTGCGCTAACTCTTTAATTACTAACAAAACTTTTAATTCTATGAAAGTATTGAAACTGTTTGGGATTCTTGCCCTACTGTTGTGTACAACAACGGTACTGTCCCAAGAAAAAACAATTACGGGTACGGTTATTGACCATACGGGTGTACCATTGCCCGGGGTCAACATTATTGTTGAGGGCACGTCTAACGGAACCCAAACCGATTTTGATGGAAATTATTCCATTTCAGCAAGTGAAGGACAAGCATTACTCTACACCTACATCGGCCAAAGAACGGCAAGAAGGGTAGTTGGTGCTGTAAATGTCATCAATGTTCAAATGGAGGAAGACACGCAAGCTCTTGAGGAGGTTGTAGTAACTGCCCAAGGCATCCGAAGGGAAAAGAAAGCATTGGGTTATGCGGTGACCAACTTGGGTTCCGACAAAGTTGAAAACCGGCCAGAAGCCGATATCGCCAGGGTATTGAGTGGTAAGGCAGCAGGTGTTAACGTTGTAGGGACAGGAGGTTTGGCCGGTAGTGGTACCAACATCAGGATTCGTGGTAATGTTTCCATTACAGGTAACAACCAACCTTTGTTCGTTGTAAACGGCGTTCCGTTTAATACGGACACAAATGCTGAAAGTAACGTAACCACAGGAAATGGTTCTGTATCTGCTTCAAGTAGATTCTTGGACCTTGACCCAAACAACATTGAGGATATAAGTATTCTTAAAGGTTTGAGTGCAACTGTACTTTACGGTAACCAAGGTAGAAACGGGGTTATTTTAATAACCACCAAAACAGGAACTTCTGAATTGGTCGACAAAGGTTTCGAAGTTAGTGTCAATCAATCCGTGTTTGTTAACGAAATTGCCAGTTTGCCGGATTACCAGAATATCTACGGTCAAGGAGGTGATAACTCCATAAATGTTGGATTCGTAGGTAACTGGGGAGGAAGATTTGATAGTGGGGCGACAGTAAGACACCATTACAACCAAGCTCAGTTCGCAGAACCTTTCCCCGAATTCCAAGGCGTCAATGTGCCGTATAGAGCATTTAAAAACAATGTGCGCAACTTTTTTAGAAAAGGGTTGGGTAGAACAACTTCTATTAATGCATCCAAAAGCTCTGAAGATATAGCGTATAACGTGAACTTTGGACATACTGATGAAGATGGATTTGTTGTTGGTAACAACATTAATAGAACCAACTTTGGATTAGGTGGTTCTGTAAAACTCAGCAATAAGTTCAGGATTAATGGATCATTCAATTACTCCACCAGCAACTTTACAACACCTCCAGTTTCTGCCAGTAATGGTACAGGGAATTTTTCAATTTTCTTTAGAACAATGTTTATCCCGAGAAACTTGGATTTAAATGGACTTCCATTTCAAAATCCGATTGATGGATCTAATGTATACTATCGTGCGGATCAAGAAAACCCAAGATGGTTGGCTGCCAACTCGCAAGAGCAGATCAAGACCAATCGTTTTTATAATTCCATAAGTTCAAGTTATGACTTCAGCGACAAGGTTGCCCTTACGTATAGGGTAGGTTTGGATACGTTCACTGAAAATCAGCAATTTTATGTGAACAAAGGTGGTGTTTCAAGTTTATTGTCTCAACAAGGTTTCTTAAAAACAACCTCCGGTGTCAATACCATCTGGGATCATAGTTTGATTTTGAACATTAATAGTGTTCAGCTAACCGAAAAACTTGGATTTACCGGAACAGTTGGTTTTAATTCCAACTCTGAAACTTTTGAAAAGTTCGGTCAGGTTAGTACAGGTCAAGTAGTATTTGACTTTATTGATCATACCAACTTTGCTACACAAAGTAATGCTGATCCTTTAGGTTCAAACCTTGACTTTAAGCAAACGGTTAATACACTCGGTCTATATGGATCCATAGGTTTTGACTATTCTAACTTTGTTTATCTTACTCTGGCAGGAAGAAACGACTGGTCTTCTACTGTTGAACGAGAAAATAGATCGTTGTTCTATCCTAGTGCCTCGGTATCTTTGGTACCAACTTCTGCAATTCCTGAGTTAAAGGGTAATTTCTTGAACTTCCTTAAATTCAGATTTGGATACGGAACTTCCGCTGGTTTCCCTGGACCGTATAACACTAGGCCAACATTGGCTTTAGGTACGGCGCAGTTCACCACACGAACGGGAACTTTGATCAATGTAAACTCAAGCGGTGGTTTGGGTACTGGCTTGGATGTATTTCCAAATCCAGATTTGAAGCCTGAATTACACCGGGAGTTTGAAGCAGGTGTTGAAGCAAACCTTTGGGATAGCAGAATTAATCTGGAAGTCAGTGTATATAAAAGGGATTCCAAAGATCAAATTCTTGGAAAAATCTTAGATCCGTCAACTGGATTTGATAGAACTACAATTAATGCCGGTCAAATTGATACCAAAGGTATTGAGGTGGATTTAGGCTTCAACCCATTCAAAAATAGTGATGGGTTCCAATGGAGCTCCAATATAAACTTTACAGCGGATCAGAATGAGGTTATAGATTTACCTGGTGGAGATGATGTGTTTATTGCTGGATTCTCGAATCTGGGGAACTATGCCATAGAGGGCCAG
Organism: Flagellimonas sp. 2504JD1-5; assembly: GCF_053618295.1. NCBI lineage: Bacteria > Pseudomonadati > Bacteroidota > Flavobacteriia > Flavobacteriales > Flavobacteriaceae > Flagellimonas > Flagellimonas sp. 2504JD1-5. The sequence continues at coordinate 1,619,986 of NZ_JBSIOU010000002.1, read as the reverse complement.
CCACTGGGTGTTATCCGCGGTAGCTTTGCCGTTAGGGATGACCAAGGTAATTTATTGATAAACCCACAAGATGGTAATATCATTGATAGTGATGCCCTAGGTTTGGATAATGAAGTTATCGGCGACCCTAATCCAGATTGGAGACTGGTGACGAGCAACACATTCTCATATAAAGGATTGAGCCTGTCTGCTCAGGTAGAATATACTCATGGAGGAGACTTCAGTTCCAACACCATCGGAAACCTTATACGTAGAGGTGTAACTACAGATACCCAGGATAGGGAAGGTTCTATTATAATTCCTGGTGTTCTTGCTGATCCAAATACTGGCCAGGTATTACTTGATGGTTCTGGAAACCCGATTCCGAATACCATTCAGCAAGGTGCCAACGAAATCTACTTCCTGAATTTTGTTGATCCCAGCGGACAGGGTATCTACGATGGATCTGTGGTAAGACTAAGAGAAGTATCATTGAGCTATGCTTTACCTAGAAAATTATTGGAAAAAACGCCATTTGGCTCACTTTCTTTCACTTTACTGGGCCAGAATATGTGGTACTGGGCTCCTAATGTACCTTCAGGAACCAATTTTGACCCTGAAGTAATTAGTACAGGTGTTGGTAATGGTTTGGGACTTGATCTTCAGACAACCCCTACATCCAAGAAATATGGATTTAGCATCAAAGCAACATTCTAATAAATGGAAAAGAAAAAATATAGGACAATGAAAAACTATCATAAAATAAGTATCATTGGCATATTAGTGCTGATGCTCGGTATAAGCTGTGAAACGGTAGATTTGAATCAGCTTAATGACCCAAGTGAATTAACACCTTCCAGTGCTGACCCGGAGTTGTTATTGAACAATGTGCAGTTACGATTTGTAAATGCGATTGCGTACAATGAGGACAACGAGGATGGGATTAACGTTCGAGCCGCTGAGTTTGTAAGAATGCAGCACTTATTTGGAGCCTATGTAGGCCCATTTTCTCTGAGCTCTGGTAATCTTGACGATCTTTGGACTGACTTGTACAGAGAATCATTACAAGACATCAACGTTCTTATTCCGTTGGCTGAAGAAAGAGATTTGGAAGGATTTATAGGTGTGGCCAAATTGATTCAGGCATACATTTATGTAACCTTAGTAGATGTATTTGGAGATGTTCCTTTTACCGAAGCTCTGCAAGGAAATGAAAATCCTAATCCAAATGTTGATGATGGACAGTCTATTTACAACGCAATGTTTGCTGTTATCGATGAAGGAATTGCGGCAATTAACGCTCCAGGATCTGTAATGCCAAATGATCTCTTTTACGGTGGAAATAAGGCACAATGGACTAGGTTGGCGAATACCCTAAAGTTTAAGATGTATTTGCAAATGCGTTTGGTGGGAGACTTTAGCAGTGAGATGAATAGTTTGATTAATGCTGGATTGATTACCTCCGCTGCTGATGATTTTGAGTTTCAATACTCCACAACTGCTAGTACAACAGGTGAAAGTAGACATCCTTATTATGCACTTATTTATGATGCTGATGGTGCCGACGATTACTTGGTTAGCTACTATGTGAACTTGCTTAAAGCTGATAAAGGCTTTGAAGATCCAAGGTTAAGATACTATTTCTATAGACAGGTGGCAGAAACACCTTCAGGGGACGATTTACCATGTGAGGATAACACCGTTGTAAATTTCTGTCATTTAGGTGATTTCTATTGGACCCGTGATCATGGCGATGATGATGGTGTTCCGCCAGACGGATTAAAAAGATCAACCTACGGTTTGTATCCCATTGGAGGAGCTTTTGATGCTGATAACTTTGCCTCGGTAGCTGTTAATGCTGGAGGAGGAGGAGCAGGTATTTTTCCTTTCTTGCTTTCCTCTTATGTTAAATTTATGCAAGCAGAATCCGCCTTAATGTCGGGTACTACCGGAAACCCAAGAACTTTGTTGGAAGAAGGTATTCGGGAATCCATGGACAAAGTATTGAACTTTATCCCAGGACAGGTTGCGCCGGCATTTGCTGCAACAAGTACAGATGTAGATGACTATGTCACATTTGTATTAGGACAATATGATGCTGCTGCAGATGACACGGCAAGGTTGGACGTTATAATGAAAGAATATTACATCGCTCTTTGGGGTAATGGTCTTGAAGCATATAATAACTACCGAAGAACTGGATTGCCAAGTGACCTTTCCGACCATGTTGGGACACCAGGGGCGTTTCCTAGAACATTCCTTTATCCAGCTACTGTGGTGAATACCAACTCCAGCATTGATCAAAAGGAGATTTCAGTTAAAACATTCTGGGATACAAATCCTGCAGTATTGGATTAATTCTAAAAGCAATTAAAATGAAAATATACAATAATATCTTTTCGAAAATAAATGTCGGCTTAATAGCTGTGCTGCTTATAACGGGAGCTACCTTTACATCATGTGAGGATGACGACAAGAACCAACTTAATGATTTTCTTGTGACAGGTGGCTTTGTAAGGTTTGCGGGCCAAAATCCCCCAGGAGCAGTTGGTGTCAACGCAATTAGTGAACTATCATACTCTTTTTCAGTTGAAGATGCAAATAACACCGCTGCTATGTATGATCTTAGGTTATATGCTGATTTGGGTGGAGTTAGGACTGATACAGTTCAAGTAGAGCAAGTTACCAGCTTTCCAGCAAGCTTCTCTTTTAATGCTGAGGAAATTGCAAGCTTGCTCGGTGTTACCGTCGCTGATATCGGTTTTGGAGATAATTTCTTCTTCACGGCAACTGTTACTACTACTGATGGAACGGTTTACGGAGGAGCTGATAGGCTAAACGGAGTACAAGTTTTCCCCCAGCCTGATGGGACTTTCTTAGATGAAGATGATGATCCAGTAACTGTAGGTCCAAATGATGTTGTTTACACAAGTTCTGATGGAAGTTCTTTCCTTGTCAGCGGGCAAGGGTCAACAGATGATCTACTTGATGAGGCAGGATACAGACAAGCATTTGAGTTTAGTTTTGTAATACTTTGCCCTAGTGTTGATTTCAGTGCCCTTCCTGGAACTTATGACGTTACCAATCTTGGATTCGCTGGTTTCTTTGGAGAAACCGATTTCGTTAGAGAAGTAGTAGCTGGTCCAGGTGCCAATCAAATCACAATTATTGGTGGGGAATGGCCTTCTGCGGGCTCACGTGATCTGGTTTTGGACATTAATCCAACAACTGGAGCAGTTTCGCTTGGGGAAGTCGCAATAGCTTTTGATGCTGCTTTCGGAGCTTTTGCAACGGACAATTGGGGATCCGCAACTGGATTTGTATTCACCTGTACAGGCAATATAGTGCTCGTAATGGATTTTGATACGTTTTCCGGAAACGCACACCCTTTTGAACTTTCTAAACAATAACCGTCAAGTTCAAAAAGTGAGGTCTTTATGACCAGAAAGCCATCCTTTTAGGATGGCTTTTTTTATGAAGTTTTATCCAGAGATATCCACCTATGTTTTGGAAAGATTCTTGCTTAAGAAGTATCTTTGCACAAATTAGTGCTCAATGATAGCCACAATTTGTCGAAAAGCCCATTTTAACGCCGCGCACCGTCTGCATAATCCCAATTGGAGCAATGAGAAGAATATTGAAACCTTTGGTAAGTGTAACAATGTGCACGGACATAACTTTGATTTGGAAGTAAGGGTAAGGGGCGAGGTAGATCCAGATACTGGATTTGTAATGGATTTGGCAGTTTTGGGAAATCTTGTAAAAGATGAGGTTGAAGAACGGTTTGACCACAAAAACCTGAACATGGACTGTCCCGAATTTGAAGACTTATATCCAACAACTGAGTATTTTGTAAAGATTATTTACGATATTTTGAAGCCACACCTCAAAAAAGGCCATCTACTGCATATAACACTTCACGAAACACAAAAGAACGCCGCAGAATATGGAGATTGGTAACAATTTTACGATATTGCACTTCATTTTTATGGGATATTAGCTCAGTTGGTTTAGAGCGCTGCCTTGACAGGGCAGAGGTCACTGGTTCGAATCCAGTATATCCCACTTTCTTTTAGAAATTTACCGCACAAGTTTGGGATTTTCCAAACCATCTTACCCGATTTTTTGCAGCTAATGTATATATCTTGTCCCGTATGATTTTAGGTATATATGACAGAATGGACCCTAATAATTGCCATTTGGGTACTTTAGAAAGAATACGAAGGAATCCATCAGAGTGCATATGTTTGCCCGTTTCATCAAATAAAATAACAGATTCCAATTGCTTTATGGAAAGGTTATTTTCCTTTAAAAGCTCTTGTCCTATAGGAGACTGAAAAGCCACCATCTGAAATAATCCTTTTGGGGCAAACCTGATCAACTGGCCTATTACTCCGTTGCATAAGTTACAATTTCCATCAAAGACAATTATATTTTTTTTCATGGCTAGAAATAGTTTTGTCCATTTTGTCGGACAAAACCATCTCCCATTTAGACATTATACTTTCTTTAAGAGTATAACTAAATTACAGAAGTTCCAAAACCCTTTCCAAGGCCATTCCCCTAGAGCCTTTAATGAGAAGTGAACCACCATTAAGGGGATTTGTGTTAAGGTATTCCTGGAAATCGGTAAAATTTTTGAACTTTTCGAAATCGGTTTGGGTTTGAAAAAAGTTTTCTCCTACCAGAAACACTTTTGAGAAACCGTGGTCACGAGCTAAATCTACTATAAACTGGTGTTCGGTAGCCGCTTCCGGCCCCATTTCAAACATATCGCCCAAAATCAAGGTCTTGACATCCTCTTGAAGATTTTTGAAATTATCCAAAGCAGCTTTCATACTCGATGGATTGGCATTATAGGCATCGAGAATAATACTGAATCCGTTTTTTTTAATGATTTGAGAACGATTGTTCACAGGTACGTACAATTCAAGTGCAATTTTGATGTCTTCCATGGGAACATTGAAGTATTTGCCAATGGTGATGGCAGCGCAACAATTTGGAAAATTGTAACCACCAATGAGCTGTGTGGTAATTTTAGCGCTTTCCACATTTATAACCACAAAAGGGTTGGTTTCAACCAGCGTAATGTTGAAGAATTCATGGTTGTAGGAACTAAAACCAATTTTTTTGATATACGAAGCCAATTTTTCAAGCTGAACAGGATCATCGGCATTTAAAAAAATTGATTTGTTGTTCGAAGCAAGATATTTATACAGCTCACTTTTCCCTTCAATAACGCCTTCTATCCCACCAAAACCCTCTAAATGTGCTTTGCCAAAGTTGGTGATATATCCAAAATCAGGTTGGGCAATGTCGCACAAAAATTCAATTTCACCCTTGTGATTGGCTCCCATTTCAACAATGGCAAGCTCCGTATCAGGCTCAATCGACAATAAAGTGAGGGGAACCCCAATATGGTTATTTAGATTACCGATGGTGGCCACTGTTTTGTACTTTTTGGAAAGGACCGCATTGATTAACTCTTTCGTTGTGGTTTTGCCGTTACTTCCGGTTAGTGAAATGACTCTGGCATTGCTATAATTTCGGTGGAAAGTTGCCAGTTTTTGAAGCGTTTCCAAAACATCGTCCACAAGCAAACAATTATCGGATATTTTGTGCGAAGCTTCATCAATAATGGCATAAGCGGCTCCTTTCTCCAAGGCTTGTTGTGCAAACTCATTTCCATTAAAATTAGGTCCTTTTAAAGCAAAGAAAATACAATCTTTGGTAATTTTTCGGGTATCTGTGCAAGCAGTGGGATGTGCTAAAAAAATCCCATGAAGTTCTTCCAATGTCATAAATCGAAGATATAAAAAAGCCCCGATGTTGGTCGGAGCTTTTTTTAAATAAAAAGGTATTTCTTATTTGGCTTTTTTATGCCGTATGGTTTTGTTCTTCGATTTGGACTTAGATCCAACCCTAGACATTGCACATCGGAATCCGATATCATCAGTAGCCATATATTGCGGCTGGTACCTACGCTGTGCGGGATCTAACCAAAATGCTCTGTCTCTCCAAGAACCACCTTTATATACTCTAACTTCATCGTTTATAAGTGAAGTACGGTAGTTGGATGTGTCATACTGTCTAATAAGTTTGCCTGTAGAATCACGTTCCACATTATGTTTCGGTGAATCGTACATTAATCTGTTATTGGACTCATCGCTAAATCTTTCAAAGAATCTTGATGAACCTGGATCTCCATCGCGATAACCTCGGTTATCACTGGAATCAAAATTGGTTCTTAAATAAGTCTCTTCATCAGTTACCGCAACCATTTCAATTTCACCAGGTAAATTCATGGCTACAATTTTTCCATTCGGTAAGGTATCATAGACTATCTCTTGTTCACCTAAAACTTTTACTTTGCCATCATCACCAATGGCTTTTTTCAAGAAGATATTTCCTCTATAGTAATTAAAGTCACTGATTTCATCATCAACAATAGGACGATATACATCTGCAACCCATTCAGAAACGTTACCAGCCATATCATAAAGACCAAAATCGTTTGGTTTGTATGATTTTACCTCGGCGGTAATATCAGCACCATCATCGGACCATCCTGCAATTCCACCGTAGTCACCTTTGGCTTGCTTAAAGTTGGCCAATTGATCTCCACGACCAACACGTTGTCCGTTTCGGGTGTAATCACCTTCCCATGGATATTTCTTTCTACCTCGGTAGTTGTTATATTCTCTGGAACCAATCAAAGCCTGGGCCGCGTATTCCCACTCGGTTTCAGTGGGGAGACGGTATTCAGGCATGATAACGCCACTACTTCTTTTTGCAAAGGTGTTGATAGAGTCTCTTTTCTGCTTTCCTTGTAGGGAATCTATTTGACCGCCATAAACGGATTCTGGATTGTTCAAATAGGCTTCGGTACTAAAAGTCCCGCTCATGTCACCGTTCAATACTTTGTATTTTGCATCCTGAGCTATATAGCCTTCCCTTTCCAACATGGCTTCATTCACCCTATCAGTTCTCCATTCGGCATACTGTGTAGCCTGTACCCAGTTTACACCTACAACGGGATATTCTGCATATGCTGGATGTCTTAGGTAATTATTGGTCATGGTCTCATTGAAGCCCAATCGGTTTCTCCATACCAGTGTATCAGGTAGCGCACCATTATAAATGTTCGTATAGTTTGGATTCTCTGGAGGGTAAACTGACTTTAAATAATCCAGATACTCCAAGTACATTACATTGGTTACCTCAGTTTCATCCATATAAAATGATTGTACGTGCTGTTGCGTTGGAGTGTTGTTCCAATCATGCATGATATCATCTTGAACTTTACCTTTTGTAAAGGTTCCACCCTCAATAAACACGGTTCCCGGAGGAGTTTCTTGCTCTTTAAAATCAGAATTGTGTTGAAAGCCTCCTTCCTTGGCATTGATTTTCCAACCTGTGGCTCTGGAAACATTCTTTGACGAAGAGGATGAGGAATTTTTACAGCTTGAAAAACTTCCTACCACGATAGCGCAAGAAAGTACAACTTTGATAAAGTGTTTTTTCATAATTTGGGCTTGAGTACTTTATAACTAAGGGTTTTCCTTAGCAACTTTAACTTGATTTGATTTTACTTAAAAATCCATTGATGGCATTAAAACGATGTTTTGGCCATTATATTTTGCGCCTGAAAAATTAATATACAGGCTTGATCTTCTTTTTAAACGATAATGAACTGAAAATAGTATGAAACGCAGAAGTTTTAACGGTTTTAATTTGTGGCTGGGTTAAGGGTAATCGGAGCATTACTTCTTTTTTCTAAAATTTTGGTTAAAAAAACACGTACTGATTATAAGAATTAATGGAAAAGTTCGTTTACATGTAATACGTCATATTTATATGCTATACCATGGACGTTATTTAACTAAACGCTAAACGCTTAAAATGAAAAAGTTACTAGTACTGGTAGTGCTGCTTGTTCTTGCCCCAAAGATGAGCGCACAGCAAGAAAGAGTAATTACAACAGCAGTTCCATTTTTGACCATTGCTTCCGACGCCAGGGCTTCGGGAATGGGAGATATGGGGGTGGCAACATCTTTTGATGCTTACTCGCAGCAATGGAACCCTGCTAAATTTGCCTTTGCAAACCAGAAATCTGGAATTGGGGTCAGTTATACACCCTATTTGGAGAGCATTGTTAACGATGTTTCCCTTTTAAACGCTAATTACTATAACAAAATAAATGACCGAAGTGCTTTTGCCTTTAGCTTAAGATATTTCGGATTGGGTGAGATAGAGCTGCGCCAGACGTTCGACCAATTGGATCCCACTTTGGTAAAACCCAATGAGTTTGCCATTGACGGTTCTTATTCACTAAAACTCAGCCAAACATTTTCCATGGCTGTTGGAGGAAGATTTATAAGTTCAAATCTTAGATTTCAGGAAGGTTCACAAGACTCACAGGCCGCCAATGCATTTGCCGTTGACATTGCTGGTTTTTTCCGTTCCAGGGAAATAGCCTATAACAGTTTTGATGGTAGATGGAGGGCAGGATTCAACATTTCCAACCTCGGAGGTAAGATTCAATATGACGCAGGTGGTCAGGAAAACTTTTTGCCAACCAATTTAAAGTTTGGAGCAGGTTTTGATTTCATTTTTGACCAAGACAATGTATTAGGGCTTCATTCTGAATTCAATAAATTATTGGTGCCCACTCCAAGGGATTTTACGGGAGATGGTCAGATTACCGCCGAAGACAATGATGAATACCAACAAATTGGATTTTTCAGCGGTGCTTTTGAATCACTGGGAGATGCTCCCGATGGTTTTGGAGAAGAATTAAAAGAAGTTACTTGGGCTCTGGGTGCCGAATATAAATATATGGACGCCTTTATGCTGAGAACAGGATATTTTAATGAAAGCGAAGACAAAGGTTCAAGAAAATTCTTCACTTTGGGAGCTGGATTTCAATTTAAATCAGCACAAATAGATCTTTCATATCTGTTCTCTACCTCGCAAGTGAGAAACCCATTGGAAAATACACTGCGTTTTTCCCTTACCTTTAATTTTGGGGAGGAATTTGTGAACGATTAGTCCAAAAAACAATAAAGAATAATGGAAAACCTGTCGATTGGCAGGTTTTCTTATTTTTGGACAATACCTAAAAGATATCATGCAGAAAAAACAAGTTGGTTTTGAACTTACCATTTATGATGATGCCCATGAGCTTTCACAAACAGAACAAAAATTGTTAAGTGAGGCTGAACAAGCCAGGGAAAATGCATATTCCCCATATTCCAACTTTAAAGTAGGTGCAGCCGTTTTACTCGCAAATGGAGAGGTTGTGATTGGTAATAATCAGGAGAATTCGTCATACCCTTCCGGACTTTGTGCGGAGCGTGTAGCGGTTTTTCAGGCAGGGGCAAAATATCCGGGAGTAGCCATCAAATCAATAGCTATCAGTGCAACTTCCAATGGTTATGTGGTGGATAAGCCGGCCGGTCCATGCGGCAATTGCCGACAATCGATCATTGAATACGAACAGAAACAGAAATCTCCCATTTCAGTATTGCTAAGAGGCGAGGTAGGCCCTATATTCAAATGTGATTCTATAAACGATATATTGCCCTTGGCATTTAGCAGCTCATTTTTAGGTGATTCTTAAACCAAATCTTTTCCCAAAAGAGATATATATGTATTTTTGCTTTTCTCTAAAGTTGGGGAATTTCAAATAATACAATCGTTGATGAAAAAAATCACCAAAGAAGTTTACCTGAAATGGTATGAGGATATGTTGTTCTGGAGGAAATTCGAGGACAAGCTTGCGGCAGTCTATATTCAACAAAAAGTAAGAGGATTTCTTCATTTATATAATGGTCAAGAAGCTGTTTTGGCAGGTTCATTGCATGCAATGGATTTGACCAAGGACAGAATGATAACAGCCTATCGTAACCACGTTCAGCCCATTGGAATGGGTGTTGACCCCAGAAAGGTTATGGCAGAACTTTTTGGTAAGGTGACAGGTACTTCCAAAGGAAACGGAGGTTCCATGCACATCTTCTCAAAAGAGCACCGTTTTTATGGTGGGCATGGTATTGTTGGAGGACAAATCCCATTAGGTGCTGGATTGGCCTTTGCCGATAAATATTTTAAAAGAGACGCTGTTACCCTTTGCTATATGGGTGATGGTGCAGTTCGTCAAGGATCTTTGCACGAAGCGTTCAATTTGGCAATGCTTTGGCAATTACCTGTAGTGTTCATTTGTGAGAATAATGGTTACGCCATGGGAACATCGGTTGCCCGAACAGCTTATACTACGGAAATATGGAAATTGGGATTAGGTTATGAAATGCCTTGTACCGATGTTGATGGTATGGATCCTGCAACTGTTGCCAAAGAAGTGGACAAAGCTATCGAACGTGCCCGTACTGGAGGTGGACCAACTTTCTTGGAAATGAAAACCTACCGTTATAGAGGTCATTCCATGTCAGATGCACAGCACTATAGAACCAAGGAAGAAGTAGAAGAATACAAAAAGATAGATCCAATCACCCAAGTGAAAGACATCATCTTTGAAAAAGGATGGGCCACTGAGGATCAAATCAAGGAGATTGATAAAGGTGTAAAGGAATTGGTGGCTGAATGTGAGAAATTTGCGGAGGAATCTGATTTTCCACCATTGGAACAGATGTACGATACCGTATACGAACAAGAGGACTATCCATTTTTACAACATAAACTATAAGTAGATGGCAGAAGTAATCAACATGCCTAGGTTGAGTGATACCATGGAAGAAGGAACCGTGGCAAAATGGCTCAAAAAAGTAGGGGATAAAGTAGAGGAAGGCGATATTTTGGCCGAAATCGAAACGGATAAGGCCACTATGGAATTCGAATCCTTTCATGAAGGTACATTGCTCCATATTGGCATAGATGAAGGAGATGGTGCACCAGTTGATTCACTTTTGGCCATTATTGGTGAAGAGGGTGAGGATATTTCTGCTCTATTGAATGGAGGTGGTGTAGCACCTGCTGCTGAGGCTCCGGTTCAAGAAGAGAGCGAGCCTGAAACTCCGGCTGCCCCAGTTACAGCAAGTGCCGAAATTCCTGAAGGAGTGGAGGTTATTAAAATGCCAAGATTAAGTGATACCATGGAAGAAGGTACCGTTGCCTCTTGGTTAAAAAAAGTAGGAGATGAAGTAGAAGAAGGTGATATTCTGGCCGAGATTGAAACGGACAAAGCCACCATGGAATTTGAGTCATTTTACTCAGGTACACTTTTGCATATTGGAATTCAAGAAGGCGAATCAGCACCTGTTGATGATGTGTTGGCCGTTATTGGCCCAGCTGGAACTGATGTTAGTGCGGTTTTAACTGCTCCAGCCACTTCTGTTGCTGAAAGCGCACCAAAAGCCGAAGCGGCTGCAGAAGCTCCTAAAGTGAATGAAGCAGCTTCTGAAGTTGTTGTTTCGCAAAACGGACAACGTATTTTGGCTTCTCCATTAGCAAAAAAGATTGCTGGGGACAAAGGAATCAACTTGGCTGATGTACAAGGCTCTGGAGATCATGGTAGAATTGTTAAAAGAGATGTAGAAAACTTCCAGCCAGCACAAGCACCGGCTTCAACACCAGCTGCTACTCCTGTGGAGACTGCTGCCCCTGTTGCTGCCACCCCTATAAACTTGCCAGTAGGCGAAGAAGGAATGGAAGAAGTGAAAAACTCCACCATGCGTAAGGTGATTGCCAAACGTTTGGGTGAATCTAAATTTTCTGCGCCTCATTACTATTTGACCATTGAGGTGGATATGGACAATGCCAAGGCATCCCGTGCACAGATCAATAGCTTACCTGATACTAAAGTATCATTTAATGATATGGTGTTAAAAGCCTGTGCCATGGCTTTGAAAAAGCATCCGCAAGTTAACACTACTTGGAGTGCGGATACCACCATTTACAAACATCATGTACATATGGGCGTTGCTGTAGCTGTTGATGAAGGTCTTGTTGTTCCGGTAATCAAATTTGCAGATCAGTTGAGTTTGACTCAACTTGGAGCTTCTGTAAAAGATTTGGCCGGTAGAGCCCGCACCAAAAAGATAAAACCGGACGAAATGGAAGGGAGCACCTTTACCGTTTCCAATTTGGGAATGTTCGGAATTTTGGAATTTACTTCCATTATCAATCAACCCAACTCTGCCATTTTATCCGTAGGAGCCATTGTGGAAAAACCTGTGGTTAAAAATGGCGAAATAGTTGCAGGGAGCACTATGAAGGTAACTTTAGCTTGTGATCATAGAACGGTTGACGGGGCCACCGGAGCGCAGTTCTTACAAACCTTAAGAGCCTATTTGGAAAATCCTGTCACGATGTTGGCATAACTGAATTGTCCCCTTGAGGGGACTTTAGGGGTGTTTTTGACCAGCGATAACACTATAAAATTTAAGAGCATCCTTTTAGGATGCTTTTTTTATCTTTAAAAAATTCAAAAAACGAATACAATGAGAAAATTATATTATGCATTAGGTACGGTTTTGTTGCTAAGCTGTGGTTCAACACAAATGGTGGAGACAAATACAGCTCCTGCAGCAGGTCCGGAAGGTGTAAAAGGTAGTGTTGTTGAAGTTGCTCCAGAGGTCAAAACCTCAAATGCCGCCAAAAAAGGGTTCACCGATGCCGAACGAGTGGGGGACATCATGAATTATTTGGCTTCCGATGATCTCAAAGGACGTGATTCAGGTAGCGAAGGAATAGAAATGGCAGCGAAATACATCGAAAACTACTTCAAGAGCTACCATGTGAAGCCTTATTTTGAATCGTACCGAGACACCCTTACCAATTTTAAGGATACTTCGTATAATATCGTTGGAATTGTCGAAGGCACTGATTCAAATTTGAAAAATGAATATATTCTGGTAGGCGCACATTATGACCATATTGGCACAATTGCTCCAGAAAATGGAGATTATATTGCCAATGGAGCCAACGACAATGCGTCAGGGACCACCACGGTAATGGAACTGGCCCGCTATTTTGGAACAAAAAAGAACAATAAACGCAGTTTAATTTTTGCCCTGTTCAGCGCGGAGGAAAAAGGACTGCTGGGGTCGGAGCATTTGGCAAAAAAGATGAAGAGCCAAGACCTGAATTTGTATGCCATGCTCAATTTTGAAATGACCGGGGTTCCATTGCAAGGGAAAGATTATTTTGTGTATATCACAGGTTACGACAACTCCAATTTGGCCGAAGTAAGCAACACCTACGCAAAGGAGAATATGGTGGGCTTTCTGCCTACTGCAAAAGAGTATAACTTGTTCCAGCGCTCGGATAATTATCCCTTCCATAAAGAATTTGGTGTTCCTTCACATACCTATTGCACTTTCGATTTTACCAATTTTGGGCACTACCACAAAGTGGGCGATGAAAACGAGTTGATGGATTTTCCCCATATGGCCACCTTTGTGAATAAAATGATTCCGGTTGTGGAAGGAATTGCAAATGCAGCAACGCAAGAAATTAAAATAACAACGAAATAAAATGCCCCTCAAACTGTCACACTGAGCTTGTCGAAGTGGGGCTTTAAGGGTGGATTAGATTAATTAAACTAAATGTCACCTCGAGCTATTACCCTGAGCGCAGTCGAAGGGGCAGTCGAGAGGTCTTGGATTCCCATTTTCATGGGAATGACAAATAGGAATACTTATGGCAAACATCATCATTACCGGTACAAGTAGAGGAATTGGCTATGAATTGGTTCAACTTTTTGCAAAAGAAGGGCACCAAGTTTTAGCACTCTCCAGAAACGAAAGACCCATAGCCGATTTAGACTTGCCCAATGTTGATACTTTTCCTTTCGATTTGGCAAATGCACAAGATTTTGGAATAGTAACCGACTTCCTAAAACAATGGGAAGGGGTTGATGTGTTGATAAACAATGCAGGAAATCTATTGAACAAACCTTTTTTAGAAACTTCCCAAGATGAATTTGAGACCGTTTACAAAGTAAACGTATTTGGAGTTGCTGAATTGACAAGAACAGTTTTGCCCAAAATGGGAAAGGATGGACATGTAATAACCATCAGTTCTATGGGGGGAGTGCAGGGGAGTGTGAAATTTCCAGGACTTTCTGCCTATAGTTCCAGTAAAGGAGCGGTGATTACCTTGACTGAACTTTGGGCTGAAGAATTTAAGGAAACCGGGCCCAGCTTTAATGTTTTGGCATTAGGTGCCGTGCAAACCGAAATGTTGGCAGAGGCCTTTCCAGGATATCAAGCACCGGTAACTGCAATTGAAATGGCTGCTTATATAAAGGATTTTGCCTTGGCTGGGCAAAAACTTTATAATGGAAAGTTATTGCAGGTAAGTAATAGTACACCTTAATGGTACAAATTGAGCGAATTAATTAGTAATACCTATTTTTCGTTTGACGAAAGCTGATGAACACCACGCTACAAAAATATTTACCAGAACGCGCTGTTGAACCCTGTTTTGAACTCATCAAAACCCATGGGGTGCACTTAAAAATTGTAAACCACCGGGTCACCCGTCATGGTGACTATCGAAGATTGCCCAACGGTCTGCACCAGATAACGGTGAATGCCTCTTTGAATAAATATCGATTTTTGATTACCCTGGTCCATGAAATTGCGCATTTAGTGGCCTTTGAAAAATATGGGCGACGTATTAAGCCCCATGGATTGGAATGGAAGCGAACTTTCCAACATTTAATGGTTCCATTTATACGTCCAGAAGTTTTTCCTTCACAATTGCTGCCCGTCATTGCACATCACTTTAAAAATCCCAAGGCGAGTAGCAGCACAGATGCAAGGCTGTCCATTGCCTTAAAAACCTTTGATGATGAAGTACGAAAGAACAGTTATGTGTATGAATTGCCAGAGGGTTGCACCTTTCGTTTATATAATGGCAAACTTTTTAAAAAAGGAAAAAAAAGGGTAAAACGATATGAATGTGTGGAATTAAATTCAGGCAGGTTATATTTGTTCCAGCCGAATGCCGAAGTGGAATTGATACAATAAATGTCACTTCGAGATGTCATCCTGAGCGCAGTCGAAGGAGCATCGAGAAGTAAATATGGTCTCGACTGCGCTCGACCTGACAAACAAAATAAACCAATGAACAAAAACTATTACGCTATACTGATGGCCGGAGGAGTGGGATCACGATTTTGGCCTGTAAGTACCTCTTCAAATCCCAAACAGTTCCATGATATGTTGGGCGCTGGAAAAACCTTGATTCAAAAAACATTTGACAGATTGAATCGGTTCATTCCCACAGAAAACATTCTGATTCTGACCAATGAACGATACAACGACTTGGTGTTGGAGCAATTACCAAAGGTAAAACAGGAGCAAGTGGTGCTGGAGCCGGCAATGCGCAATACCGCTCCCTGTATTTTATATGCGGCGTTGAAAATTCAAAAAATGAACCCCAATGCGGTCATGATTGTGGCGCCAAGTGATCATTGGATTGAGGATGAACAAGCGTTTGAGAATGACGTAAAAGTTTGTTTTAATAAATGTGAAAAAGAAGAAGTGCTTTGCACCTTGGGAATTCAACCCTCATTTCCCAATACTGGATTTGGCTATATCGAATTTGAAAAAAAGGGTGACGAAAGCCTAAAAAAAGTGTCCCAATTTAGGGAAAAACCCGATTATGAAACAGCCAAGGAGTTTTTGGCACAGGGCAATTTTCTTTGGAATGCCGGAATTTTTATGTGGGGAGTGAATACCATAGTAAATGCGTTTAAAAACTATCAGCCCGACCAATACAAGCTGTTCGAAGAGGGCATTTCCTGTTATAACACGGCTGGTGAATCAGATTTCATTAAGGAAAACTATCCCAAGGCCGAGAACATCTCCATAGATTATGCTATCTTGGAGAAATCCACATCCATTTTTACACTACCAGCCACCTTTGATTGGAACGACTTGGGAACTTGGGGTGCCTTATATGAAAAGCTGGAAAAGGATGAAGCTGATAATGC
The DNA here is from genome assembly GCF_053618295.1 of Flagellimonas sp. 2504JD1-5. Lineage (NCBI taxonomy): Bacteria > Pseudomonadati > Bacteroidota > Flavobacteriia > Flavobacteriales > Flavobacteriaceae > Flagellimonas > Flagellimonas sp. 2504JD1-5. The sequence continues at coordinate 1,604,049 of NZ_JBSIOU010000002.1, read as the reverse complement.
AATTGTAAACAGTCGTGTGCTGTTGGAAGGAGCAAAAGGAAATATGATTCGTTCCCCAAAGGGGAAAATTGTAGTAGTTGACGGATTGGAGGATTATATAATTGTGGATAAAGAAGAAGTGCTTTTGATCTATCCAAAATCGAAACAGCAGAACATCAAAGAAGTGCTTAACCAAGTAAAGGATAAATTTGGTGATCAGTATGCCTAAATTATGAGTGAACATTTATTTGCAGGAGGTGAAAACAGTCCCAACCCGGATAGTGGGGACGAAGTAAAAAAAGATTTTAAGGGACTTTTGGGCAGTGTGCGAAAGTTTCTTTCCGAGCTTTTGGAGATTCGGACCAACACCGATGCCGCAGCCACAAAAGAATCCATAATTGCCGACATTCCATTTAAAGGGCATACCTCTTGGATTTTGGTCTGTTCCATTTTTATAGCCTCCGTTGGATTAAACGCAAACTCTACCGCGGTAGTAATTGGAGCAATGTTGATTTCTCCTTTGATGGGCCCAATTTTAGGTATGGGTCTTTCTTTGGCGATCAACGATATTGATACCCTTAGACGATCCCTCAAAAATTTTACCGTGATGGTGGTTTTGAGTGTGATCACCGCCTTTTTGTTCTTTTACCTATTTCCCCTTCGCGACGAATCTTCTGAGCTATTGGCGCGAACCAAACCGGATATTCGTGATGTATTGATTGCATTTTTTGGAGGGTTGGCGCTAGTAATAGCGCGTGCTAAAAAAGGAACTATTGCCAGTGTAATTTTCGGTGTTGCAATTGCTACCGCACTCATGCCACCTCTTTGTACCGTTGGTTTCGGTTTGGCAATTGGAAAATTGGAGTACGCTTGGGGGGCAATGTATTTGTTTATCATTAACACCATGTTTATTGGCTTGGCAACTTTTTTGGTCATCAAGTTCTTACGATTTCCCATGGTTCGGTATGCCAATTCGCAACGGAGGCGCTTTATAGCGAGGGTGGCTTCGGTAGCAGGTATCGCTGTAATGATTCCTGCTGGAATTACTTTTTATCAAGTATTTCAAGAATCACTCTTTAAAAAACAGGCACAGCAGTTTTTAAGTGAAACTATAGAGGTGTACCAGTTCAACAACTCTGGTAGATATGTGGACAATCTTACAAAAATTGATTTCAATGAAGGTGAAACTCCACTTATTGAATTGGTTTGTATGGGGGATGAGTTAATTCCTGAAAATGTTATCAATACCTGGCGTGTTCAGAAAAATGAGAAGTCCAGATTGAAAGATGCCGAGTTTCGCATTTTGCAAGGAGGAAAAGATGATTCCGAAGAAAAGTTCAATTACGTAAGTGAACTTTATGAAAAAAATAAGGCGGAATTATTAAACAAGGATGAGCAAATTAGACTTTTGGAGGAAGAAGTGGCTACCCTGACCAAAAATGCAGGAAAGCAAATCCCTTTTAGTACAATCAGTGCGGAAGCAAAAGCAAATTATGCAAATATTGAAGCCCTTGGCTTTTCGTATCAAATACAGACCGATTTTAAAAAACAGGATACCATTCCGGTTTTTGAAATAAAGTGGAAAGAGGGCATACGTCAAAATCAAAAAGACAGTGATGCCAAGAAAATGTTGGATTGGTTAAAAATCAGGATTCAGGATTCAACGCTTGTGGTAAAGGAGGCGGATTAATTTTCAGACATCAGTTAATTTCTTTCTTCAATATACATCTGTCTCACCTTTTTGAAAAGCTCCGAGGAATACACAAAATTGGTAACCGCTTCATTGTCGGTTTTAAAAATTTCCTTGTTGGTGCCTTCCCATTCTTTAAAACCATCTTTTAAGAAGATGATTTTTTCCCCAATTTCCATCACCGAATTCATGTCGTGGGTATTGATTACAGTAGTAATGTTGTATTCCTTCGTAATTTCCTGAATCAGGTTATCAATTAAAATTGCCGTTTTTGGATCTAAACCTGAATTGGGCTCATCACAAAACAGATATTTTGGGTTCATCACAATGGCACGTGCAATGGCCACCCTTTTCTGCATTCCACCTGAAATTTCAGAAGGAAATTTTTTATGGGCATCGATAAGGTTCACCCGTTCCAGAACAAAATCTACCCGATCTTGCATTTCAACTTTCGACTGATTGGTGAACATGCCCAGGGGAAACATTACATTACCCTCAACCGTCATGGAATCGAATAAGGCACTTCCTTGAAAAACCATGCCCATTTCTTGTCGTAAATCGCGCCTTTCGCCTCTTGACAGTTCGGAGTAAAATTTACCATTATAACAAATTTGACCTTCTTCAGGTTCAAAAAGGCCCAATAAACATTTTAGAAAAACGGTTTTTCCCGAACCACTCTGGCCAATGACCAAATTGGTTTTTCCATCCTCAAAAGTGGTACTGATACCCTTAAGAACATGGGCATCGCCAAACGATTTGTGAATATTTTCAACTTCGATCATCAGCCTAGCATTAATTGAGTTAGGATATAGTTTGTAATAATGATCACCACACTGGTCCAGACGAATGCTGTGGTACTGGCCTTACCAACTTCTAGGGCGCCGCCTTGCATATAGAGACCGTGGAACGAGGGAATTGTGGCTATAATGAAGGCGAAAACAACGGTTTTGATGAAGGAATAGGTAATATGAAATGGGATAAAATCCAACTGTAGCCCTTTTATAAATTCCCCACTTGGGGCATATCCGCCGAAGGCGCCAGCAATCCATCCACCCAAAATACCTACATACATTGCTATGGCAACGGCAAAAGGGTAGGCAAGCATGGCTATAATTTTTGGAAACACCAGATAGTTGACAGAGTTTACACCCATTACTTCCAAGGCATCTATCTGTTCTGTCACCTTCATGGTTCCGATACTGGAGGTAATGTAAGAACCTACCTTTCCGGCCATAATTATTGAAGTGAATGTTGGAGCAAACTCCAAGATTACCGATTGCCGCGTGGCAAAACCAATAAGACTTTTGGGAATTAACGGATTGTTGAGGTTCAATGCAGTTTGAATAGTAACAACTCCCCCGATAAAAAAGGAAATAAATATGATGATACCTAAAGAGCCAAAAATCAATTCATCGATTTCCTTTAAAATAAGGGATCTCATGATTGGCCATTTGGTCGGTTTTTTAAATACTTCCCATATCATGATGAAGTATTTTCCGATCGCTTCAAGGTATTTCATTTACTACAAATAGACTTGCGGCCATAAAAATAACAATATTGATGTGCATTTAACCATCATTTAAATTATTTAAAAAGGATAATTGAATAGTTTTGTCGTCGCTAATCCATTAAAGATTCATGAAAAAAATCAATCTCGTCCTTATTTTGTCCTTGATTTTGGCCGTTCACATGACTTTTGGTCAACGTAAGGGAAGAAAAACTACCGAACCGCAACAAAAATCCAAAGAAATAGCGCAATCTCCGAAATTGGTTGTTGGAATTATCGTTGATCAGATGCGATATGATTATCTAACCCGTTTTTGGAACCATTATGGTGATGGTGGATTTAAAAAGTTGATCAATGACGGGTTTAATTGCAAAAACCACCATTTCAACTATGCACCAACCAAAACAGGCCCAGGACATGCTTCTGTATATACCGGGACCACACCTGAAAGCCATGGTATCATTTCCAATGATTGGTATGACAAGATTCTGGATAAAGAGGTGTATTGCGCTGCAGATGATAATTACGCATCTGTTGGATCTAATTCCGAAGCTGGAAAAATGTCGCCACACCGTATGTTGACCACTACCATAACGGATCAGTTACGATTGCATACCCAACAGCGGGGCAAGGTAATTGCCGTCGCACTAAAAGACCGTGGGGCAATTTTACCAGGTGGCCATTCTGCAAATGCTGCTTATTGGTTTGAAGGTGGAGATTCTGGTCAGTGGATTAGCAGTACCTATTATATGCAGAGTTTACCGCAGTGGGTGGTGGATTTTAATGCATCGGATAGAGTGGAAGCTTATAAAAAACCATGGACAACATTAAAAGATATCAACTTATACCAAGAAAGCGGGTCGGATAACAATGCGTATGAAAGTTTGTTTGAAGATGAAGTTACGCCAACTTTTCCGCACAGTACGCCCAACCTATTGGCCAAGGATAGAGATTTTGAAATATTGAAGTATACCCCATATGGTAACAGCATTACTGTTGACTTCGCTTTAGAAGCTTTACAAAATGAAAATTTGGGAACGGATACCATAACCGACTTTTTGGCCATTAGCTTTTCCAGTACAGATTATATTGGACATAAATTTGGGGTAAACTCCAAAGAAGTACAAGATGCTTATTTAAGATTGGATGTTGATTTGGAACGATTGCTAAATGAATTGGACCGAAAAGTTGGAATTGGACAATATACCGTATTCCTTACCGCCGACCATGGCGCTGTAAATGTACCAGCCTATTTAAAAGACCAAAAAATTCCAGCGGGATATTTAGATGTAGAAGGTATGCAAAGCAAATTTTTGGAATATGTGAAGTATCAGTACGGTACCACCGATGTGATCAAACACTTTTCCGCTTCTCAAATCTTTTTGAATCATAAGATCATTGCCAATTTGGATATGGATTTAAAAAAAGTACAAGAGGAAATTGCCTTGGAACTTTTGGATTATGATGGAATACATGAAACCTATACGGCCTATCAGCTTTGGCAAAATGAATATACTGAAGGTGTACCTCATTTACTTCAAAATGGATGGAACCAAAAACGCTCTGGAGACGTGCTACTGGTTCCAAAACCCGGATTTATTGATTACCCGATAACAGGCTCTACCCATGGATCACCCATGATCTATGATACCCATGTGCCCCTTTTACTCTATGGCAAGGGAATTAAAAAAGGTAGCACCTATAATAGAACAGAAATCCCTGATATTGCCCCAACTATAGCCACTTTATTGGGGATTGGTTTTCCAAACGGGACAACCGGAAAGCCTATTGTTGAGGTGTTGAAATAACTTGCAAGTACTACTTTGTTATATCTATTATGCCCTTTGTGAGAGCTACGGTTGCATCATTGGAAATGTCTTTTAAACAACTGGCCTCAAAGGTGGCTTTAACTCTGGAATCGGAGATTTCTGAAATATTTATGCTTCCAGATATGGATGAATATCCCGTAGTGAAATTTAGGTATTTTACCCTAGTTGAGGATATTTCTGAAAGAACATAAGTTCCTGGTTTTAAATCATAGATGTAAATGAAAAAGCTATCAGTGTCATCATATGCTGTAACGAGTATATAGGGTTCACCAGCTGAGGGAACAACTTTTTCCATGGTACTTTGAAGTGGAGAGAAAGCTATTCCATCTAAGACTACTTCAAAGGTGCCCTTTTTAGTTTTAGTGTCTTCGCCAGAATCATCACTTTTGGAACAGGAGTACAAGGTAGCCATGAGCCATAATGTTAACAGGACAGTTTTTTTCATGGAATGGAGATTTAGGGTTTCAAGCGTATGAATTCTAAAGAAAATTTCGAATTACTAAATCTAATCTTTTGGCTGTGAATGAAAATAACTGAATTGACGAATAGGCTTTTTGAAATGACGAAAGGGAGAATTAGCACATCATTTTTACCTAAACCATTTCTTCTAATCGTTTTAAAGTGAAGTTGTGTTAAAAGTTAATCTATTTAGTGAAGTGCTTCTGGATTAACAATATAAGGCACTTCCTTTTCCTTATAAAAGCTGATAATATTCGCAGCGCCCATCCGGGCCATTTCGTTTCGGGCTGTGATGGTCGCAGAGCCAATATGGGGAAGTACGCATACGTTTTCCATGTTTAAAAGAGGATTATCCGGTTTCATGGGTTCGGGATTGGTCACATCCAATCCAGCGCCCCAAATGCTGCCATTTTGTATGGCATCGATTAAATCTTCTTCATTGTGAATACCGCCACGAGCCGTATTGATAAATAAAGCCGTTGATTTCATTTTATCAAAAACCGATTTGTTGAAAATACCTTTGGTATCCGGTGTAAGCGCACAATGCACCGAAATCACATCACTTTGGGTTACCAATGTTTCAAAATCCACACGTTGGGCATCCAGTGCTTCTTCCGCTTTTTTGTTGTGACTTCTGTTGTGGTAAAGGATATTTATGTTGTAAGCTCCTTTGCAGCGCTGTGCCATGGCCATGCCTATTCGTCCCAGTCCCAAAATACCCAGTGTTTTTCCCTTTAGTTCCAGACCCAAATGTCCCACAGGATCAAAGGAACCCCATTGGCCATTTTTAATTTTTTGGTTCATAAAGAACATTTTTCGGGCGGTGGCGATCATCAACCCAAAGGCAATGTCGGCTGTTGCTTCGTTCATGGCATTTGGTGCATATCCGATTGGAATTCCAAGTTTAGTGGCTTCATCAATATTAATATTGTCATAGCCGACGGCAAATTGGGTGATAATGTCCAAATGGGAACATGCATTTAAGAAATTGGTGTCGATTTTGTCGGTAAGGGTGCAAAAAAGGGCATCACATTCTTTGGCCACCGTTATCATCTCATTATAGGGCATGGGATGTTCTTTGTCCCAAGCAATTACTTCAAAACCGGCTTCTTGCAAAAGTTGTGTGGCGAGGTTTGGAAAAATTCTGGTGAGCAATACTTTTTTTTGGGCCATATCTTTTTTTGGTTGGATTCTAGTTTAAAGGTATTAAACTACAATTTCTTCAAGATTCCATTCCAACGATATTTTCGGATAAAGGCCCCTTCCTTTTTTGTCACAAATCTGGGAACACCATGAATCATAGCTCTTAAATAACCCAAAATGGTAAAGAGGTACATGCTCGGGCTTTTAGCCTGCCAAGCCATTTTAAGGGCAGCAATTTTTGTAATAACAATGCCATATCTCATTTTATAGAGGGCTTCACCTTTGGAACGATAGTTTTTTTGACTATAGCCATGTCCGGTTGGGCGCAAGTGCTTTACCTGTAATATCGGGTCTGTCCGCGTTTCAAAATCATGGTATTTGGCCAATAAGGTATCCACCGTGTCCCATCCCACACCGGGGCGAAGCCCATCAATTTTATTGAAACAGGCTTTGTGGTACAATTTGATGGGGCCGCGAATATGATTTTTATCCGCGATATTTTCATAAATCCAATCTTCTCCTTTTTTAATATAAAGCAAGCCCGAACACATACCCAATTTCCAATTGGATTGAAAGTGGTTCACCATAACTTCAAAATAGTTGGAAGGTAGAATGATATCGGCATCAAACTTTCCTATTAAATCAAAAGCAGATGCCTTTTTGAGTCCAAAATTGAAGGTGTCCACTACTTTTTTTCCAGGGACATGCTCGTTTGCTGACTTTCTTTGGGCAACTTTTATCCAATCGTATTTTTGGGCATAGTTAGATGCAATTTTAAAAGTGGCATCGCTGGAATTATCATCCACAACAATGAGTTCGTTTGGAAGATAGGTTTGGGAAACAAAAGAATCGAGACATTCTTTTATGAAAGCCCCTTCGTTGTGTGCTGGAATGATGATACTGATGCGCATGGCCTAAAATTCCAAACTGCAAATTACAAATTCCAACTGGTGGTTATGACTATTTGGAATTTGGTGTTTAAAATTTGGAACTTCTTTCTGCATAAATTATGTAGTACCGATTGGTAAAAAGACGAAGTAATGGACGAAAACCTATCTTTTTTGTGGGATTGGTCCATTTTGCTGAATCTACAATCTTCCATCCCGCTTTTTTCAAAACCCAATCGAACTGCCAGTCCTCAAACTCATGATAATGTCTGTCCCAAGGATCCGTTTTACTGCGATAGGCCGAAGAAAACCACAATCGCATTGGAATGCTGGCCACCAATTTGTCGGCTTTTATTTCTCGTAACACATTGAAAGGTGCAACTAAATGTTCAAAAATCTCAAAAGCGGTCACCACATGGGCTTTCGAATCGGCCACAGAGTTGAAATTAACATCCAAATCTTCACCCCCGGTGTTCGTTACCTGATAACCATTGGATTTCATGATTTCTGAAAACGGATTTTCCACCCCTAAATCTAGGATTGATTCCGAGGGCGAAATATGCTTCTGTAAAAACTCTAGGGTAAGCCTGTATCGTTTATTGGGAAAGTTGTTTTCGTACATCGGTTAAAATTCCAAAAATCAAATTACAAATCCTAATGGCTAAGACTTCTTGGATTAATTTTATTGGAATTTGGGATTTATATTTTGTAAGTGATGGCATTTATATTCATGCCCGCACCAACGCTTGCAAAGATGACAACATCTCCCTTTTTTACTTCGTGATCTTCCAACTCTCCTTTTCGAACCAAATCAAATAGGGTTGGAATGGTAGCCACGGAACTATTACCCAGTTTATGGATGCTCATGGGCATAATATCTGTAGGTGGTTGTTCTCCATACAGGCGATAAAACCTTTTGATAATGGCTTCATCCATTTTTTCATTGGCTTGATGAATGAATATTTTTTTTACATCCTTGATTTTCATTCCACTATCGTCAAGGCAATCTTTCATGGCCTGTGGTACATGGGTACAGGCAAATTCATAGATTTTTCTACCGTGCATTTTTATGTAACGTGTATTGGGGCATCCATCATTTTTATAAGTTTTGTCAAAAAACAGATAGTACGCCTCTCCATTTGCATGGGTAACGGATGCATGGCTCAATATTTCTCCAGATGCACCATCACCTTCAATAATAGCCGCACCAGCTCCATCTGAATAGATCATGCTATCCCTGTCATGTTCATCAACTACCCTTGAAAGGGTTTCGCCTCCAATAACCAAACATTTTTTGGCCAAGCCACTTTTAATAAATGCAGAAGCTTGAATAACTCCTTCTATCCAACCAGGGCAGCCAAATAGCATATCGTAGGCTACGCATTTGGTGTTTTTAATTTTTAGAAGGTGCTTTACCCTTGTGGCAAGACTGGGTAGTGTATCTCCTTGAATTTTTCCAGAGGTTACATCTCCAAAATTGTGCGCGAAAATGATATAATCCAGTTCTTCTTTATCAATTCCTGCATCTTCTATAGCTTTTTCCGCAGCAAGATGCCCAAGATCGGAAGTATTTAAATCAGGGGACGCATATCTTCGTTCCAATATTCCAGTAATGGCCTTGAATTTTTCTATGATCACGGCATTTTCATAATCAAAACCAGAACCATTGGTCTCCAAAAATTCATGTTCAAGAAAATCCTCATTTTTTGTTATAATGGATGGAATGTAACTTCCGGTGCCCGCAATACCGATATTCATAGTTGAGATTTTATAGAATTAAGATAATTTACGTATGTGGATTGTTTTTTAAACCATTAAAACACATACGATGTTCAAATAAGGGTTTAGAGTGTTTTTAATAAAAAAAGACCTTGGATTTATAACAAACCCAAGGCTCTTTGTCAGTATTTATCGTCGATTCCCTATGCCTCGGCATATGCTTCGATAGGGGTACAGGTACAAATCAAATTACGATCCCCAAAGGCTTCGTCTGTCCTACGAATTGTGGGCCAAAACTTGTTTTCTCCTACAAAAGATAATGGGAACGCAGCTTTTTGTCTGCTATAGGGGTAGTTCCAATCATCAGTTGTGAGCATTTCCAAGGTATGGGGAGCGTTCTTTAAAACATTATTTGAATCCTCTGAACTCGCCTCGTCTATTTCTTCTCGAATGGCCAACATGGCTTCACAAAACCTATCCAGTTCGGCTAAACTTTCACTCTCTGTGGGCTCGATCATAATGGTTCCGGCCACCGGAAACGAAACGGTTGGAGCATGAAAACCATAGTCCATAAGTCGTTTGGCGATATCGGTTACCTCAATTCCATGTGCTTTGAACGGTCTGCAATCGATGATCATTTCATGCGCTGCGCGCCCTCTTTCGCCTGTATAGAGAACATCGTATTTTCCTTTGAGCCGGTCTTTGATATAGTTTGCATTTAAAATGGCAATTCTGGTGGATTCTGTCAAACCTTCAGCACCTAACATTTTTATGTAACCATAAGAAATTAAACAAGCCAAAGCACTTCCCCAAGGTGCTGCTGAAATCGCAGTGATGGCTTTTTCGCCTCCTGTGCTAACCACAGGATTTGATGGTAAAAAAGGTTTCAGTTGCTCTGCAACACAGATTGGACCCACACCTGGCCCTCCGCCGCCATGTGGGATGGCAAAGGTTTTGTGAAGATTCAAATGACATACATCGGCCCCAATGGTAGCAGGATTGGTAAGTCCAACTTGGGCATTCATATTTGCACCATCCATATACACCTGCCCTCCATGTTCATGAATCAATTTGGTAACCTCAACAATGGAAGATTCAAATACCCCATGTGTTGATGGGTAGGTTACCATTAAAGCAGCTAAATTCTCTGAATGTAGCACTACTTTATCTGTCAAATCGGCTACATCGATGTTTCCTTTTTCATCTGTTTTGGTAACAACGACCTTCATTCCGGCCATTACGGCCGAAGCAGGATTGGTACCATGTGCTGAAGCAGGAATAATACAAATATTACGGTGTCCTTCTCCACGGGATTCATGATAGGCTCTGATGGTCATTAGTCCAGCATATTCACCTTGCGCTCCAGAGTTGGGCTGTAACGAGGTTGCAGCAAAACCGGTAATTGTTGTAAGTTGTGATTCAAGTTCTTTTAAGGCTATTTGATAACCTTCAGCTTGATCTAATGGTACAAAGGGGTGGATATTGCCCCAATTGGCCCAGCTCAAAGGCAACATTTCAGAAGCGGCATTCAATTTCATGGTACAGGAGCCCAATGAAATCATGGAATGGTTCAACGCCAGGTCTTTTCGTTCCAACTTTTTGATATAACGCATCAATTCGGTCTCGGAATGATAAGAATTGAACACTTCGTGCTCCAAGTAGGGTGCTTTGCGCTGTAATGTTTTTGGAATAATTTCTTCAACAGGAGAAGTTGTTGAAGCATCTTTTTGAATCTGTTGGGATTCCACAAAACAGGAAATCAGAAGTTTCAGTTCATTTTCTGAGAAGGCTTCATTCAATGAAACTGAAACTGAATGCTCATCAATATAATTTAGGTTAATACCTTTACTTTCTGCAACCTCTTTAAGTCGAACGGAATCATTAACTCGAACTTTAATGGTATCAAAAAAGGAGGAGTTCAATTGTTCAAATCCCAAGGAAGTCAAACTTTGAGCTAGTAACTTGGTATAGTCATGAACTTTATCTGCAATGTATTTTAGACCTTTTGGTCCGTGATATACGGCATACATTCCGGCCATGACGGCCAACAACACCTGAGCTGTACAAATATTGGATGTAGCTTTATCTCTTTTTATGTGTTGTTCCCGAGTCTGCAATGCCATTCGTAATGCCCTGTTGCCATCGGTGTCTTTGGTCACACCTATGATTCTACCTGGAATGCTTCGTTTGTAGTCCTCTTTTGTAGCAAAAAAACCGGCATGCGGACCTCCGTAACCCAATGGAATTCCAAAACGTTGTGTGGTTCCGACGACAACGTCAACACCCCATTCTCCTGGTGGGGTAAGTAAAACCAAACTTAAAATATCGGCTGCAACGGCAACTTTTATCTCATTGGCCTTTGCATTTTCCACAAACCCAGCGTAGTCATTTACTTGCCCATGTTTGCCTGGATATTGCAGTAAAGCACCATAAAAATCGGACGAAAAATCAAACTCTTCATGATTTCCAATGACCAATTCAATGCCCAAAGGTGTTGATCTGGTTTGAAGTAGGCTTAAGGTTTGGGGCAATACTTCTTCGGAGACAAAAAACTTGTTTGTCCCGTCCTTTTTTTGCTGTCTGGAACGCACATCGAACAACATGGTCATTGCTTCAGCAGCTGCCGTACTCTCATCTAACAGTGAGGCATTGGCCAATTCCATTCCGGTAAGGTCACTCACCGTGGTTTGAAAATTCAATAATGCTTCCAATCTTCCTTGGGCAATTTCTGCCTGATATGGAGTATACGCCGTATACCATCCTGGATTTTCAAGAATGTTCCTTTTAATCACGGAAGGAGTCAAACTTTCGTGATAACCCAACCCGATATAGGTTTTAAAAACCTTGTTTTTGTCCGCCAGTTGTTGAATGTGGGTAAGGAATTCGTGTTCACTTATCCCTTTTGGAAGATTCAAAGGTTGTTTTAATCGAATGTCATTTGGAATGGTTTCATAAATCAACTGTTCCATATTGTCCACTCCAACGATTTCGAACATCGATTGAAGGTCTTTTTCGGTAATACCGATATGCCGTAAGGCAAACACATCTGTATTCATAGTTAAATCCAATAAAGTGCACAAAATTAGGGATTAATTCGGTGAAAATGGGCAATTTTGAAAACAGCCGTTCCAAAGTTGTTAACCACAAATCAACGTTTTGGTTTGAAAGGTAATTTTTGCAAGATGAAATTGTTGAAACTTTTTTTTGATTTCTATCTAAATGCCAGTATTCATGTGGGTTTAGCTGTGATTTCCTTACTGTGGACCACTACACTTCTTTTAAATGTTCCAATAAATTTTTCACTTTTGGGATTTACCTTTTTTAGCACAATTGTGTGCTATAATTTTGTAAAATATGGCGTTGAGGCGGAAAAGTACTTGATAGTCTCCAATACCTACCATAGAAGCATTCAGATTTTTAGTTTTATCTGCTTCATACCTGCGCTATATTTCTTTATACATCTCGACCAACAAATTTGGATGACCGTATTGGTTTTGGCTGTGATTTCAACCCTGTATGCGATTCCGCTTTTACCTAAAACCACAAATCTGAGAAGTTTGGGAGGGTTCAAAATTTACATTGTGGCCTTGGTTTGGGTCGGATTTACCGTTTTTTTGCCAGTTTTGGACAGGGATATTGCCATTTCATGGGATATATGGATATTATTTGTACAAAGATTTATTTTGGTTCTTGTGCTACTTTTCCCCTTCGAGATCCGTGATTTAAAATGGGATAATGCGCAATTGAAAACCTTGCCTCAAGTACTGGGCATTGAGCCAACAAAAAAACTGGGTATAGTTTTGACCATTGGTGGTTTCCTTCTTACATTTTTGAAAGATGAACTATATCCGGCCGAGATATGGTCCCGATTTGTAATGAGTATTACTTTGGTAAGTGTGTTTCTTTATGGGAAGAAAATGCAAAGAAAGTACTTGGTGTCGTTTTGGGTAGAAGGAATCCCTATTTTATGGTGTGGACTGTTATGGCTGTTGATGGCCTTAGATTAAAGGTGTTTTTCCAAATCTTTTTTCATGGTCTCCTTTTCACTTTCCGACAGTACATTGAGACCAGCTCTATCACATAAGGAAGTCAAAGTAGTATTCTGCTTTGTGAACCTTGCACAAGTTTTACACATAAGAATATGCAATTTAAGCTTAACTATTTGCCAAAGGCTCGCTTCCTTGTATTGCGATTTGTTACATATATCTGAGGCCTCCTCGCATGTAATCTTCATAACTAAAACCAATTTTGATTTAAACAACCCATAAGGGCCGTTCTTGCCCTATGGATCATTACCCACAGGTTGGACGGATTAATTCCAAGTTCATTACAAATATCTTCAGTGCTCATTCCTTGAATGGTTTTCATATTAAAAACCAAGGATTGCTTTTTTGGCAATTTTGAAATGCATTCTTGAATTGCCAATCCGAGTTCTTCATTTTCAATGGTGCTATCGCCATCCCTGCTAAAAGGATCTGCAACTTGTTCCTCGAGCCAATCGCCTTCTGAGTCTGAACTTGCATTATAATTGACCCTAACTTCTGCTTTTCCTTTTTTTGAGTTTATCTTTCGATAATGATCAATTACCTTTCTTTTTAGAATAGCTATCAACCAAGTACGTTCGGCGGCATCGCCCTTGTAATTTTTTGCTGAATTAAGTCCTGCAAAAAAAGTTTCTTGCACTAAATCTTTTGCAATCTCTGCATCACTTACACGAGCCACCGCATAGTTGAAGAGGTAATCTGCATATTGATCTACCCAAGTTTCAGGTTGAAGTTTGTAAGCCACAATTTTTTTTTCAAGAAGTACCAAATGTAATGGATTTTAGTTAATGATTCTATATTTTGTCCATTACAAACAACATAAAAAAGTATCACGAAAAGTTCATGGAACCAGAAATTGGCAAATTGTTAAGAATTGGTTGTCAATCATTTAAGATTTACGGCTATTCCACGGAAATGGTCAATACGGTGTGGGTGTCCATTTGCATATCCATTTGCATGGTTTCTCCCATCAGCATATTCATTTTCATTGGAAGTTTGGTTTCATATCTGGACATGTAATTGTTTTTAATATCATGCTCTAGTTTACCGGAACCTGAGCCCTCAGCTCGAATGATCATGTTTTCCTGGTTGCTATCCAAGGAAAGCGATTGGTCAATATCAAAATAAGCGATACCGTTTTCAATGTTTTTTAAATTATACCTGGTCTTTACATTCATTTCAAGCGGGACCATATTGGCAATGGGAACATTCATTGGTATTTCATTGTCAAAAGTATCACCAATTTTTATAGGGTGTTCGGGGAATAGAATCTGGAGCTGTACCTGTTCAATTGCAGTGGCCAGTATCTCTTTGATGTTAGGAAGTGCATTATTACCTGAAATGGAATCTACCTGCAATTTGTTTCCAGAAGAATATTTACCAAATATTTTAGTGTTTTCAAAAACATTTGGTATTGGAACAGGTTCGTCGTTCATGGACATTTCCATTTCCATTTTATCATAGGAAAGGGTTACCGGAATTTCACCAGCCGAATTTCTAGCACCTGTTATGCTTGTTAGGTTTGCACTGGTTTTTTGTTTCATCCTTATAGGAAGTTCCATCCCATTTTCAGCCATTTTTTGCAAAGTAGCCTCGTCCGCCTGCATATCCATCAAACCACTCATATTTGTTTCCATTTGGGTGGTGTACTTTTTGTTTGGAACAAACTCATATTTAAATACGAAGCTTTCCTGGGCATTCAAACACACCGACAGTATAAGAAATGCGATTAAAAGTGATTGCCTTTTCATGTTTTTACGAATTTATTTGGTTAATAATCCCGCCCTTTCCAAAAGCGCCTCAATTTTGGGTTCTGCACCCCTAAACCGCTTATAGAGCACCATTGGATTTTCGGTACCGCCTTTAGACAGAACATGCTCCTTGAACTTATCCGCTATTTCCTTGTTAAAAATCCCTTTTTCTTTGAAATAGGCAAACGCATCCGCATCCAAAACCTCTGCCCATTTGTAGCTATAGTATCCGGAAGAATAACCCCCTTGGAATATATGTGCGAAGGCTGTGCTCATGCAAGCTTCTGGAGTTTCTGGAAACAAATCAGTGCCGTGAAACGCTTTGGTTTCATATTGTTTAACATCCTTGATATCGGTGGGATTTGTTCCATGCCATGCCATATCCAAGAATCCAAAACTTAGTTGCCGTAAAGTGGCCAAGCCTTCTTGGAAGGTTGCTGAATCTTTAATTTTTTTGACCAAATCCATCGGAATCAATTCACCGGTTTGGTAATGAAAGGCAAAAAGTTCAAGTGCCTCTTTTTCGTAACACCAATTTTCCATTATTTGGCTGGGCAGTTCCACAAAATCCCAATAAACGGATGTTCCCGATAAACTTGGGTAGGTGGTATTGGCCAACATTCCATGTAACCCATGCCCAAACTCATGAAATAGTGTTGTCACCTCGTTAAAAGTGAGTAAGGAGGGTTTGGTTTCCGTAGGTTTGGTGAAATTACAGACATTGGAGATGTGTGGGCGGCTGTTTTTTCCATCCAACTGATATTGTGATTTGTACGAGGTCATCCAGGCACCACCACGCTTACCCGGTCTGGGATGAAAATCAGCATAAAAAAGGGAGATAAAATTATTTGATTCGTCATACACCTCAAAAGTTTTGACTTCCTCATGATATTTTTCAATATCAAAAACTTCTTTGAATGTCAGTCCAAACAATTTTTCAGCAACTTTGAAGACCCCATCAATAACATTTTCAAGCTTAAAATATGGCTTTAGTTTTTCATCATCCAAATTGAACAACTTTTGCTTCAATTTTTCAGAATAGTAAGAACTGTCCCATTTTTGCAATTGGTCAATGCCATCCAAATTTTTAGCATATGCTTCCAAATCAGCAAATTCTTTTTCCGCTGCTGGCTTGGCCTTTTCCAATAATTCGTTCAAAAAGTCAAGAACTTTTTCCGGCTTTTCTGCCATTCGTTCTTCCAAAACAAAATTTGCATGGGTATTGTACCCTAAAAGATTGGCCCGCTCGTGCCGAAGAGAAACAATCTGTAATACATTTTCTTGATTATCTAGCTCATCGCCATGAAAACCTTTACTTCCAAATGCCAGCGATAATTGCTTGCGCAATCCCCTGTTTTTAGCATATTTCATAAAAGGGATATAGCTCGGATAATCCAATGTGATCAACCAGCCTTCATAATCTTTTGATTTCGCCATTTGGGCAGCGGCTTCCTTGGCTCCTTCGGGCAATCCATCCAAATCGGATTCATTGGTCAATAACAGCTCATATTTGTTGGTCTCAGCCAATACGTTTTCTCCGAATTTCAACTTTAATTTGGAAAGTTCGGCATCAATTTCTCGAAGTCTTTTTTTATCCACTTCGTTTAAGTTGGCCCCATTTCGACTAAAACTTTTGTATTTCTTGTCGAGGAGGGTTTGCTGTTCAGGAGAAAGATCTAAGCTTTCTCTTTGGTCATACACTGTTTTTATACGCTGAAAGAGTTCTTGGTTTAAGGTGACATCATTGCTGAATGCGGACAACAATGGGGAGACCTCCTGGGCTATTTGTTGAATTTCGGCATTGGTCTCGGCAGAATTCAGATTGAAAAAAATGCTTGAGATACGATCCAATTGCTTTCCTGAAAAATCCAGGGCTTCCAGTGTATTTTCAAATGTGGGCTCGTTTGAATTGTTTGCAATAACATCGATTTCCTCTCTGGCGGTTTCGATGGCTTCCAAAAAAGCAGGCTTAAAATGCTCGTTTTTGATTTGCTCAAAAGGGGCTTTGTCAAATGATTGGAGAAGAGGATTGTCACGTTTTATAGAAGGCAGGGACATTATATGGTTTTGTTTCTTTTTTGATTAAAAGGTTAAAGGTGTTTGTTTTCGACTTTATCGAGATGTAAATAAAAATCAAAAATTTGGAATTTGTTTTTTGTTATTTGGATTTTCTTACGTCTTCAGCACCTTTGATGACCTTTTCTTTGAGTCCTTGTTTGTAGACTTCGACCTTGTCCAGAACGCATTTATCTGAACTGCCAATGATTTGCGCAGCCAAAATTCCAGCATTTTTAGCACCATTAAGGGCCACAGTGGCCACAGGTACGCCTCCTGGCATTTGTAGAATGGAAAGTACGGAATCCCATCCATCAATGGAATTACTGCTTTTTACCGGAACTCCAATCACCGGCAATGGGGAAAGGGATGCTACCATTCCGGGAAGGTGGGCGGCGCCTCCGGCTCCAGCAATAATCACCGAATAGCCATTTTTGTGGGCATTCTTTCCAAAATCAAACAGTTTTTCAGGGGTTCTGTGTGCAGATACAATGTCCACATCGACCTCAATATCAAATCCTTTTAAAATATCCACTGCATCTTGCATAACTGGGAGGTCGCTGGTACTTCCCATAATAACTGCTACTTTGCTCATGATTTATCTGCTATTACTTTGATGGTTTCCTTAACTTCTTGTGCAATTTCCCGTGCTCTTGCCATATCCTTGTCCACAATGGTCACATGGCCCATTTTACGGAACGGACGGGTTTGTTTTTTACCATAAATGTGGGGAGTTACCCCTTCCATTTCCAAAATGGATTCTATATTTTCATAAACTACATTACCAGTATATCCTTCAGCACCTACCAAATTTACCATAACTCCGGCCACTTTGCTCTCTGTTTTTCCCAATGGCAATCCTAAAATGGCACGGATATGCTGTTCAAATTGATTGGTATAACTGGCCTCAATACTATAATGGCCACTATTGTGCGGTCTTGGGGCCACTTCGTTGACCAAGATTTCGTCCTCTTGGGTCTGAAACATTTCAACGGCAAGCAATCCTACATGCTGTATAGATTCTGATACCTTAAGTGCCACATCTTGTGCCTTCTGGGAAATATGATTCTCAATTCTTGCTGGGCATATAACATACTCAACCTGGTTGGCCTCAGGATGAAATTCCATTTCCACAACGGGATATGTTTTTACCTCTCCTTTTTCGTTTCGAGCAACGATTACTGCCAATTCATTCTTAAAATGAACCATTTCCTCCGCAATGCATTCCACATTGGGCAATCCTTCCAAATCTTCCAACTGTCGTACAACTTTTACACCTTGCCCATCATATCCGAATTGGGCACTTTTCCAAACAAAGGGAAACTGCAGTCCACCATTGGAAATACTGTCTTCTATTTCCGAGGTATAGGCAAACCGGGAAAAGGGAGAGGTTGGAATGCCGTTATCGGTATAAAAAAGCTTCTGTGTGGCTTTGTTTTGAATAATACGAAGCGCTTTTGTTGGAGGAAATACCTTTTTTCCTTCATCTTCCAATTTTTCAAGGGCATCTATGTTTACATTTTCAATTTCTATGGTAAGCACATCCACATCCTTTCCAAAGGCATAAACCGTATCAAAATCGAGCAAACTTCCCTTAATAAATTCATCACAGGCTATTTTGCACGGAGCTTCATTGGAGGAATCCATAACCTTTGTGCGGATGTCCCATTTTCGTGTCTCATAAAGCAACATTTTGCCCAATTGACCACCTCCTAAAATTCCAAGTTTAAAGTTGGAAGAGAAAAAATGCATTGGCTCTTGATTTGGAATGAAAGCAAAAATACATGAATTCCGTGAAGGGATGAAAAACCAAAGGGATTAGAGACCCTAAAAATGTTATCTTTGCCAACCTATTTAAATGAACAACAAGTTGATAAAGCTTCATAACAAGGTGTTCAAGCCCTATTTAAGGGAGAGTCAGATTCTGGAGGCCATTGATAAAATGGCATCCCAAATTGCTGATGACTATAAAGATGAGGTCCCAGTTTTTGTTGGGGTTCTCAATGGAGCTTTTATGTTCGTATCAGACTTTTTAAAGGCATATCAGTATCCTTGCGAAGTTTCGTTTGTAAAGTTGAGCTCTTATCAGGGGTTGACTTCGACCGGTATCGTGGAAACTTTATTGGATGTGCCTGGGAATATTGAAGGTAAAAGCATCATTATTTTAGAAGATGTGATTGATACAGGAAGAACACTGAAGCAACTTGTGCATTTGTTCTCCATGACCAATGCAAAGGAATTTAAAATAGCATCCTTGTTCTATAAATCTGACGTATACAACGGCGAATATGCAATAGACTATGTGGGATTGGAAATTCCCGATACTTTTATTGTAGGATATGGACTGGATTATAAGGAGTTGGGAAGAAATTTAAGAGAAGTGTACCAATTAAACCAAGTAAATATGATCAACCTAGTGCTTTTTGGAAAGCCAGGAGCAGGCAAAGGAACCCAAGCAGGATTTTTGAAGGAAAAATACAATTTAAAACATATTTCGACTGGAGATGTGTTTCGATATAACATTAAAAATGGAACGGAGCTTGGCAAATTGGCCAAATCGTACATGGACAAAGGTGATTTGGTGCCTGATGAGGTTACCATAAATATGTTGAAGGACGAAGTGGAGAAGAACCCTGAAGCTTCGGGATTTATTTTTGATGGTTTTCCACGAACAGCAGCGCAAGCAGAAGCATTGGACAATTTCTTGGCTTCAAAGGACATGAAAGTTGATGCCACAATTGCCTTGGAGGCCGATGATGATGTTTTGGTAAGTCGTTTATTGGAGCGAGGAAAGGAAAGTGGTCGTGCCGACGATCAGGATGAAACCAAAATCCGTAACCGTTTCGATGAGTATAAGCAAAAAACAGCCCCTGTTAGAGCCTATTACGAGAAACAAGACAAATTCCATTCGGTAAACGGTATAGGAGAAATAGTGGAAATTACGGAGCGCTTGAGTCAAGTGATTGATGCTTTCCTGATTTATTGATTTTACCATGTAAAAATGGGTTTTGACCTACAGCCAAACTTGGAAAGTGATTTGGTCAAATTAAGACCCTTAAAGACCGAGGATTTTGATCCACTTTTTAAGATTGCTTCGGACCAAAATATTTGGGAACAACATCCAGATAAAAAAAGATACACCTTGCAAGGGTTTACTAGTTTTTTTGAAGACTCAATAAACTCAAAGGGATGCTTGATTATCATGGACGCGGAATCCAATGATGTTATTGGGAGTTCCCGATTTAAAATACGACCAAATTATAAGGATGCAGTGGAGATAGGATGGACTTTTTTGGCAAGAACGTATTGGGGCGGACATTATAACGGCAAGGTAAAGCAGTTGATGATGGAGTATGCTTTCGGATACGTGAACCAGATTTTGTTTTTTGTTGACAGGAATAATTTTCGTTCCCAAAAAGCAGTCGAAAAGTTAACCGATATAACTGGATTCCCAATATCCATGGATAAAAAGGTCAAACCCGAAGAAGAAAATATAACCTACATAATGCGAAAAAGTTTAACAGCGTAGGACTAATGACCGAAGGTAATTTTGTTGATTATGTAAAAGTGAATCTAGCTTCTGGAAATGGAGGTAAGGGTTCTGTGCACCTACACCGAGAAAAATACATCACCAAAGGTGGACCTGATGGCGGTGATGGCGGTCGTGGCGGGCATGTCATAGTAAGGGGCAATAAAAATCTCTGGACATTGGTGCATTATAGGTTCAAAAAACATTTTAAAGCGGGTCACGGAGAGCATGGAAGCAAAAACCGAAGTACGGGAGCGGATGGCGCGGATGTGTATATGGAGGTGCCTCTTGGAACGGTGATTCGCGATAGTGATACTAACAAAATTCTTTTTGAAATAACCGAGGATGCGGAAGAAAAGATTGTTCTGGAAGGTGGAAAAGGAGGCAGGGGCAACTGGCATTTTAAAAGTCCAACCAACCAAACACCGCGATACGCCCAGCCCGGAATTCCGGGGCAAGAATCCCAAGTGATCTTGGAATTAAAAGTGTTGGCAGATGTTGGTCTGGTCGGGTTCCCAAATGCTGGAAAATCTACCTTACTTTCTGTAATGACCTCGGCCAAACCCAAGATTGCCGATTATGAATTTACTACCTTAAAACCCAACTTGGGTATCGTAGAGTATCGGGATTTTAAAAGTTTTGTAATGGCCGATATTCCAGGAATTATTGAAGGTGCAGCAGAGGGTAAGGGATTGGGCCATTATTTTCTTCGACATATTGAACGTAATGCAACCTTACTTTTTTTAATTCCCGCCGATAGCAATGATATTTCAAAGGAATATGAAATCCTGTTGGACGAATTAAGGCGTTACAATCCGGAGCTTTTGGACAAGGAAAGAATAGTGGCCATCTCCAAAAGCGATATGCTCGACGATGAGCTTATGGGAGAGATGAAAGTTGAACTGGACAAGGACTTTGAAAATGTACCCTACATTTTTATTTCATCGGTTGCCCAACAAGGAATTCAAGAGCTCAAGGATATGCTTTGGAAGCTATTGAACGAATAACCAACCTCTATTCCGTTCAGAACCCAAATATTGATTAATTTTAAAGGTATTCGAAATTGATCATGCGATACCTCGTCCTTATAGTGGTTTATAGCTTGGTCCTCTCATGCGCAGGGGTAAGGGTAAGCTATGATTATGATAAAACCACCAATTTTTCAAACTATACCAGTTACAATTATTTTTCAGACATCAACTCAGGATTGGGGGAGCTTGATGAAAGACGTTTGACCCGTATTTTGGATTCGACCTTACAATCAAAGGGGTATCTTTTGGCCGAAGAACCTGATTTCTTTATCAATATTCTCAGCAGTGAATATAGAAGCTTGTCCAATAATGCAGTTGGAGTAGGTATCGGTGGCGGTGGACGTAATGTAGGTGGAGGTGTGTCGGTAGGCTTGCCCTTGGGCAATTCGGGCATACAGCGCCAAATACAGTTTGATTTTGTAGATGCGCAAAAAGACGCCTTGTTTTGGCAGGCTACAAGTGAAAGTGGATATCGCGATAATGCTTCACCAAGTGTTCGAGAGGACCGATTAGGGGCAGTCGTTAAAAAAGTGTTTTCCAAATTTCCTCCTGAAAAAAAATAATTCCACTTACCCAAGTTAATTTACCGCTTACCATAATCCAATTTTCTGGCAATAGAAGGTGCTTTACTTTTATATTCCGCTTAAGTGTGTAACAAAAGCCAAAAAAAGCGGTCTTATTTCAGATTAACTTCAATTTTCAATCAGAAAACAATTAATGCAACACTTATGAAAGCAACACTAAATTTTAAACTATTATGTAGCACTTTACTGTTTTTCTTAGCTGGGTTTACCATAAATGCCCAAGAAACAGCAGATGCATCGGGTGAACAAGAACAAAAACTACCCGGAAAGCCCGAATTGGTGAGTTCCCAAGACCAACTTGTTTCACTTGCGTCTTTAGATGAAGGGGATTACCGCTACACGGTGGAGGATTACTTTGCCAATCCCAAAGCGTTTACCTTTCGCTTTTCTCCGGATGGTGAATATCTTTCCTATCGCGAAAGTGATGAAAATGGAAAGCAACATATTTATGTGAAGAATATTGCCACGGGTGAAGCTAAAAGAGCCATTGAAGAAAAAGATGAACTAGTACGAGGATATGGATGGCTGAACAATGGAAGATTGTATTATTCCATGGACAAAGGGGGTGATGAAAATTATCACATTTATGCGGTCGATTTGGATGGCGGCAATCTAAAGGATCTTACGCCTTACGATGGGGTGCAGGGCCAGTTTACCGAACTATTACGGGAGGATAAGGAACATATTATTGTTTCCATGAATAAAAACAATCCCCAAGTATTTGAGCCCTACAAAGTAAATTTAAACACGGGGAAATTGACACAGTTATTCAGCAATGATGATCCTAACAACCCCATTTTTGGTTACAATTTTGACAAAGACGGAAATTTAAAAGGCTACGTGAGAATAAGGGATGGTGTTGAGCAAGATGTGTATTACGAAGATGGAAATGGTGGGTACAAATTACTGAAAAGCCTTAACTGGAAGGATAGTTTCAATATTTTGGACTTCAACTACGCTACCGAAAACCCTCATGACGCCTATGTGCTTTCCAATTTGGAGAGTGATAAGGCCGAAATAGTACTTTATGACCTTATGGCGGACAAGTTGATTGAAAAAGTGTTCACCAATGATCATTATGATGTTCAAAATATCGGATTGTCCCGCACAAGAAATTATTCCATTGACTACTTTGGGTATGAAGGAGAGAAAAGTATTGTGGTTCCAGTTAGCGATGCTTATAAAAAATTGGACAAGAAAGTTGCAGAACAACTCCCAGGGAAACAATACAGTATTTTGGATACCACAGAAGATGAAAACCTACTGATGGTTTATGTTGACAGTGATAAATTGTATGGGGTTTATTATGCCTACGATGTGGCAAAAAATGAGTTGAAAGAGTTATACAATACCATGCCCCAGTTAAAAGAAGGCGACATGTCGGAGATGCGCCCCATTACCTTTAAAAGTAGAGATGGGATTACCTTGCATGGCTATATTACATTACCGAAAGCCGCTTTGGCCGGGCAAAAAGTACCGGTTATTGTAAATCCGCATGGTGGACCACAGGGTATCCGTGATTCCTGGGGATTCAACCCAGAGGCTCAATTGTTTGCGAGTAGGGGCTATGCCACTTTGCAGGTCAATTTCCGAATTTCAGGAGGATATGGAAGAGAGTTTTTGGAGTCCGGTTTCAAACAAATTGGACGAAAAGCCATGGATGATGTGGAGGATGGATTGCAATATGTAATAGATCAAGGCTGGGTAGATGGAAACAAGGCGGCCATTTATGGAGGAAGCCATGGAGGCTATGCCGTTTTAAGAGGATTGACCAAAACACCTGACCTGTATGCCTGTGGGGTCGACTATGTGGGTGTTTCCAACCTTTTCACCTTTATGAAGACCATTCCTCCGTATTGGAAACCTTATTTAAAGATCATTAAGGAGATTTGGTACGATGAGGACAATCCAGAAGAAAGAAAGGTTATGGAAGAAGTGTCTCCTGTTTATCAAATCGACAAAATAAAGAAACCATTGTTTGTGGTACAGGGGGCCAATGATCCTCGTGTGAACATTGACGAATCTGACCAAATTGTTAGCGCGCTTAGGGGAAAAGGATATGATGTGCCCTATATGGTAAAGTATGATGAAGGACACGGATTTGGCAAAGAAGAAAATAGAGTTGAGCTCTATAAGGCCATGATGGGCTTTTATGCAAAGCATCTTGGTAAGCAAGAAATACCAACACCGCTAAAAGACTGATGGGTAAGACCAGTTGATAAAAGGAGCCTTTTAGGCTCCTTTTTTTTATGCCTACCGTTCGCAATGTGAAATATACCATTGGTCATAATCTCCTTTCCCTTGGAATATTGACAACGTATTTTTGGAGTATAAACATCAAAAGACGGTTACGATGATAACAATTGCCAAACTATTGATCTCACTACTCATTGACATTCTTGTTTAACAAACTAGGAAATAATATAAAAATCATACCTATGAAAAGATTAAATAAATCACAGAAGTTCATTTTTATTTCGGGGGTCCTGCTAACCGCCTTTGCCATTTTGGGCAAATGGAACAATTGGGATATTGACTTTTTCCCATTTTTCTACACAGGTTCAACTTTTATGTGGATAGCCTTTTTAAAAACAGAAAAAGGCTGCTGCTTTAGCTTAAGAAAGAAAAGAATCGATACAAAAGCATAAATCCACCTCATTTACCAAAAGATTATATTTGGATCATTATTGATTTAGACCAATGGTTTTTAACATCAAAAAAAGCAATAGCACCTTCTGGATACTCCAATTTTTGGGATGGGGGTTTATCAATTGCATTTCCATTTTTGCAATGCAAAAAATTAGTTGGGAGCTTATTGTTTACTCCATAATAGTTGGCATTTTTATTGGCATTTTTTCTACTTCCATATTAAGATGGTATATCAAAAGAAATGTAGGGTTTGAGTCCTTTGGAATCAAGGATTTTATAAAGCTTCTAATATCGTTTTTGATTACCTGTGTCATTTTTGGAGGGATGAATTACTTATTTGGATATTTGTACGCCAAATATGGACCAGGGCTCACAGAAGAAGAACTCCAAATATTCAAGATTTATGACGGCGTTTTCATCCACATTCTTAACTCACTTTTTCTGATTGGGGCATGGACGGTCACTTATTTGGTCATTAAATTACTTCTAAAATTAAATCGAGATCGAATTGAACGACTTGAATTGAACACTAGCTTAAAACAAGCACAATTGAATACCCTCAAAGGACAGATAAACCCACATTTTATGTTCAATAGTTTAAATAACATAAGGGGATTGATGTTGGAGGATGTTGAAAAGTCGAGGGAAATGTTGACCAAGCTTTCAGAAATTTTAAGGTATTCGCTCACCAAAAACAATATTAACTCCATTCCATTACAGGAAGAATTGGAAATTGTGGATAATTACATTGACCTCTCCAAAATACAGTTTGAAAATCGATTGGAGTTTGTCAAGGAGGTGGACGAAAGGATGCTGCAACACCAAATACCTCCAATGATCATACAGTTATTGGTGGAAAACGCTGCCAAACATGGTATTTCCAACTTGAAAAAAGGTGGCAGAATAGTTTTGGTCGTAAAACAAGATATGGACGTAATGATGATTCAGGTAAAGAACACTGGAAAATTAAAACTTCAAAAAAGCACAACCCAATTAGGGTTGAAAAATATAAGACAACGGTTGAAACTACTTTATGCAGATAAAGCATCCTTTAGTTTACATGAAATTGATGGAGAGGTTGTAGCGGATATTAAAATACCAATGGAATGAAAATCAAGGCGGTTATTGTTGAAGATTCCAGATTGGCCCGTAATGAGCTCAAAGAACTCATAAAAAAGCATGATGAAATCGAGCTTGTGGGTGAGGCTGAGAATGTGGATATGGGGTTTGAACTTATTCAAGCGCAATCTCCGGACCTACTGTTTTTGGATATAAATATGCCAGAAAAGGATGGTTTTGAACTTCTTGAAATGTTGGATGAGGTGCCCATAACAGTGTTCACCACCGCATTTGATGAATATGCCATAAAATCTTTTGAGTACAATGCTTTGGATTATTTGTTAAAGCCAATCAACGAAAAGCGCTTTGCAATGGCCTTGGAAAAAGTAAGGACTAGGTTGGATGAAAAGCATCAAGAAGAGGAAAAATCGGCAAAATTATCCGAAACAAGCCAAATCTTTATAAAAGATGGGGAATCGTGCTGGCTGGTCAGAATAGGTGAGATTTCGCATTTTGAAATTGTGGGGAACTACACCAGAGTGTTTTTTCAGGATAAAAAACCACTATTGTACAAATCACTTAATCAAATCGAGGAGAAATTACCTAATCAATCGTTTTTCAGGGCGAACAGACAACAAATAGTCAACACCAATTATATCAACAATGTAGTGCCGTGGTTTAATGGTAAACTAAAGTTGCAAATGAAAAACGGAGAAGAAATCGAAGTGTCCAGAAGACAATCCTATATATTCAAGGATAAA
Source organism: Flagellimonas sp. 2504JD1-5 (assembly GCF_053618295.1). Taxonomy (NCBI): domain Bacteria; kingdom Pseudomonadati; phylum Bacteroidota; class Flavobacteriia; order Flavobacteriales; family Flavobacteriaceae; genus Flagellimonas; species Flagellimonas sp. 2504JD1-5. Next base: position 1,577,374 of record NZ_JBSIOU010000002.1, on the reverse strand, counting down.
ATGAGTTTATAATCAAAAAACGAAAGTTGTAGAAACAAAAAAAGGCCCTCTTTTAAGAGGGCCTTTTTTATTAAAAGTATTTAGGCTCGTAAGATGTCTTTATACCGGTCTTTATATCCTATAAGTACAACAACGTTTAAGATAATAAGTATCAAAGCCCCCATTATTCCTTCAGGAGCAAGGACAGCATGGAATAGTACAGCGTTTACCGAAATACTCATCAGAATTACGGCCATTAAAGCCCCATACTTGTTTAAAATAAGGGCAAGACCTGTCAAAACCTCAATGACTGCTACAATGGTCATTGTATGATTTGAGGATAGTGCACCAAAATAGGCCATCGCACTTTCTGACATTTCCCCAAATGGAATAAAGTGGAAAAATTTGTTCAAACCAAAGGTAAGTACGAACAATCCTAAAAGAATCCGCGCTACCATAAAAACTTTTGAATTCATAAATTGAATTTTTAGTGGTTAAGCAATAAAATTAACCAAAATTTATGAATTCAATAATTTGAAGCTTTCATAGTTCCGATTTTGGAAATAAATCATAATGATTTCAACAATCCACCATCAATTGGAATATTGGTTCCGGTGATGTAGGCAGCCTGTTCTGAGGCCAAAAAAGTGACCAGATATCCATATTCTTCCGGTTTTCCAATGCGATGCATGGGCACTTGGGTTTCCATTGCAGAACGAACCTCAGCTGATGGAATGCCCAATTTTTCAGCCTTTTTTGCGTTCAACTGGGCTATTCGGTCCGTATCAAAATATCCCGTAAGCGCATTGTTGATGGTAATGCCGTCTTTGGCCACTTCAATAGCTAAACTTTTGGCCCAAGTGACCACCGCCGCCCTTATGGAATTGGACAATGCCAAATAATTCAGCGGCTCTTTTACCGAAATGGATGCGACGTTTATGATCCTGCCCCATTGTTTTTCTTGCATATGCTTTAAGGCCAACTCTGTGGTCAGCACTACGGATTTGAAGAGCAGGTCAAAAGCATTTTGGTAGTCATCTACCTTCTTTTCCAAAGCATTCCCCGCTTGGGGCCCTTGAGTATTATTTATGAGAATATCTACGGAATTCTGGATAAAAAATGAGGTGATTTTGGAGGTAAAACCCTCAAAATCGGAGAAATCAACAATCAAATAACCATGTTTTTGTCCTTGTGCTGTAGCCAATTCCGATACAATTTGCTGTAAACGTTCTTCATTTCTGGCCATAAGGGTAACGTTGGCACCACTTTCCGCCAACTGTCGGGCGATAGCTTCGCCAATACCTTTGCTACTACCCCCAACCAGGGCATTTTTTCCTAAAAGTGATATGTTCATTTTATTTGTATTCTTCCCTTGCCGGGCTAAAAATATCCATCAATTTGCAAGGTGTCAATGCTTTTCCACCATGTGGAACGTTGGATGGAATTACAACAACATCTCCCGGGTGGTGAATTGCTGTTTCTCCTCCAACTGTAAATTCAAAAGTGCCTTCTAGCACATGCATGATCTGTTCGTGAACATGATGGTGTTCTGGTACTTCTGCACCTTTTTCCACATCCCAAAAAGCCCAGGTCATGGTTTCGCTGTGAACCATTTTGCCATGATAACCAGGCATAATTTCTTTGCTGGGAACATCTTTTAAATTCATAGTAATTGTTATGATTTGATTCTAGTTCTGATCTAATTTTTCTGATACACTATTGTAGTATTCTCTTGTGACCTTCTCGGTCCAAACCGTTGGAGAGTTTCCGTAAATGGCAATATAGGATACTTTACTGTCCTTGGAAGATGTATGCCAATGCTCCGTGTTTTTTTCGCACTTGATAACATCTCCCACGTTAATAATTATTGGATCTTTTCCTCTTTCTTGATAATATCCCCTTCCTTCCAACACGATCAATACTTGGGGGGTGCTATGCTTATGCCAATCCAGCGTTGAGTTTGCACTGAAGGTCGCTTTAGTAACATTGTAGCCAAGACTATCTTCTTCCTGAAGCAAAAAGTTTAGCCAAGCATCTCCCAAATGATGTGTATTTGGTGCTTTGATCCCTTCATCCAAGAGTGATTTAATAGGATAATCCAAATTCTGAGCCAATGCAATAGTGGGTAGAGAAAAGAATAGGAAGAATACTAAATTTCTCATAGGTAGCAATTTTAAACCAAGGTAACAATTAATAAGATCATATCTAAGTTTGTATTGGTTTGGTCAATGTCTATTTTTGGTCGATAAATTGAAGTGATGAAAATCCATTTTATAGCCATTGGGGGAAGTGCCATGCATAACCTGGCCTTGGCGTTGGAACATAAGGGATACGAAGTTACAGGTAGTGACGATGTAATTTTTGAACCTTCAAAAAGCAGATTGGATGCCAAAGGCTTACTTCCAAAAAAGTTTGGTTGGTTTCCTGAAAGGATTCACGATAATCTGGATGCCGTAATCTTGGGAATGCATGCCAAACCGGATAATCCCGAATTGCTGAGAGCTCAAGCATTGGGATTGAAGATCTATTCGTATCCAGAGTTTTTATACGAGCAATCCAAATACAAAACAAGGGTTGTCATTGGGGGTAGCCATGGTAAAACAACCATTACCTCAATGATTCTTCATGTTTTAAACTATCATGATATCCCTGTGGATTATATGGTTGGGGCGCAACTAGAGGGTTTTGAACGAATGGTACACCTAACTGAAAACAACGATTTTATTGTGCTTGAAGGGGATGAGTATTTATCATCTCCAATTGATAGAAGGCCAAAATTTCATTTATATCAACCCAATATTGCGCTTTTAAGTGGGATTGCCTGGGATCATATCAACGTATTTCCAACTTTTGAAAACTACGTGGAACAGTTCCAGATTTTTGTGGATGGAATAGTTCGAGGTGGATCTATTACCTACAATGAGGAAGATCCAGAGGTGAAAAAAGTTGTGGAAGCTTCGGAAAATGCCATCCGAAAATTTCCATACAGCACCCCGGCCTATAGGGTTGAAAATGGAGTCACCTTATTGGATACTCCGGAGGGGGAAATGCCCATTGAAATATTTGGACAGCACAACCTGAACAATTTGGCTGGCGCCAAATGGATCTGTCAGAACATGGGTGTGGATGAAGCTGATTTTTACGAAGCTATTGCCTCCTTCAAAGGAGCCTCAAAACGATTGGAAAAGATAGCTGAAGGCCAAAATAAGGTTGCGTTTAAAGATTTTGCCCATTCTCCGAGTAAAGTAAAGGCAACTACAAGAGCTGTTAAAGAGCAATTTCCCAACAGAAACTTGATAGCATGTTTAGAACTGCATACCTACAGCAGCTTGAATGCCGAATTTCTCACGGAATATGACGGTGCTTTGGATGCCGCTGATGAGGCTGTCGTTTTTTATTCGCCCGATGCTGTAAAAATCAAACAACTGGAAGAGGTAACCGAAAAACAGATTTCAGAAGCATTGCAAAGGGAAGATGTTCGAATTTTCACTGACCCGAAAGCTTTCCAAGAATATCTTTTTGGGCAAAATTTTGAGGACTCCACTTTATTGCTGATGAGTTCTGGGAATTATGGGGGATTGGATTTTAACAATGTCAAGAAGCTTTTTGATTAAAAAAGGCAAATTTGTCAGTCCTCCATTCCATGGAACGGTAATTGTTTCGAGTATTGGGTGAAATCGCCGTTTCTTATCTTGATTGAGACCTTACCGAAAAAAGTTCGCCGGCTCACATCCATTTTATTGGCCGCATTTATGCTGGGAATTTCCAATGTTATTTTGGAAGAAGACCGAATGATCAACGATTCCCGACCGAATATTGAATATCAAGAGGTACAAGATAAGGATGAGAACGAGTAAGATTTGGTTCTATTTACGATGACTAATTCAATTTTTCGGCAAGATGATGATAGTCTGGATCATTCAAAATTTCATTTTTAGCAAATCCCAACGATATCGACTTTTTAAGAAGTTCCACTGCCCTGTCCTCGTCTTTCATTTTGATATAATACAGCGCAGACTGGTAATAAGTCCATGAATAATAAGGGTCAAAAGTGATGATTTCGTCAAATATTTGCTGTGCTTTCCCGTATTTTCCCAATTGGATATAACATCTAATCATATTGGTATATGGAACGATCCAGTGATGGACATTAAAACTTTTTTGAAAGCATGTAGCGGCTTTATCATAAGAACGCAGCCCAACGTAACAACACCCCATAAGGTTTTGTAATCCATGAAGGTTTGATTTGGCCCTGGAAAATGAGGCATAAGTTTCAAGAAATCGAAGTGCAATTGAGTAGCATTTGACCTGAATCAATTCCTCGGCCATGATTTCATATGGAACCATTTCTTCGCTTGACTTTGTCTGAACGAGTTTGTTTATATATACCTGAATCTGGTCTTCATTTTTTTGTCTTGCGTTCGAATAGATCATGATGAGGTAAATATCTGGGAGATACTCCTCATGTTCTTCATCTTCCTGAAACAGGTTCCAATCGAGGATCAATTGTCCCCATTCCAAAGCTTGTTGATAATCTTTGTGAATGCGGTAGCAGTCGTCCAAAAGTGACACAAGGGTGTCGATATCATAAATTTCCCCTTCGGACACCATTGTCAGCAGCGCCTGATCAGATTGTCCAAGTTTAAGGTGGCAAAAGCTCAATAACTTCATGGATTCATCGTCCAGTTCCCCTTGGCTGTAATTTTCATCCTCAAGATTTAAGGCTTCGTCAAGGCAAGCTCTGGCTTCTTGAAATTGATTTGATTTTACCAAACCCGCGCCTTCAAGGCATAACCACTTCTTTTTTAGGTTTTTTTAGGGATGGTGACCGGCCTTTTTAATCAGCTGTAGGGCCAACTCATGATTCTCGAATTCTTGATGATGAAGCAAATATTCCGCTATGCCCTGTAGAATATCGGATGATGGATTCTCTGTTGTTGCAAGTCTTAAAAACAAATCCTTGACTGGTTGCTTATCCTTTACTTCATTTAAACGTTCCACAAAAGCATGCAAATCGTATAAATCCATAGGTGTGAACGTAGAAATGGCCTTTGGTGAGAACTTTTTTTCCAGCATTGCATTGGTTGAGGTAAGCTGCTCTGTTTTTTTGCCCAACCAGTCTTCGTACCACACCCTAAAATTGTTTGCCCGCCACACAAAACCCCCATCGCTTACCATCGCATTGATCCATACCTGACCCTTGTAAGGTCCGTTCATCACTAGATTATAATAGGTTCCGCCCCCTGCATCTGCAATACAAAGCAATCCATTATCGGCAGCTTGGTACATTTTTGAGGCATCGGACGTTGTATCCTTAAAAACCTGATCCATTCGATTGCTGAAAACATCAAAATTTTCCTGGCCATTATATTGGAACATGCGGTTGAATTCTTTCGGGTCTATCCATGGCAAAGCAAGATTGGAATAGGTCTTATGGATTTTAAGCGGTAGGATGCCTGTTCCAGGCCCAGGGCCACCATTACCTATTTGTGTTAAAAAATCCTGGAAGTCCTCCGGCAAGGAAACCTCATGCCTTTCTTCAAATTCAATGATGTGTTCTTCCTTTAAAGGTAGATATTGAAAATTTGGGTCTGCAGGGGAGAATTGGGAATTTTTAAAAATCAGTTCTTTTAACTTTGTAATCTTAGCTTTCATTTATTCTCGTCAAAATTTAATTCTTATGGAGTAGCTGTGCTTTACCATCGCCATTTAATAGGTAAGTCCTGTTTTTTCGCTTTGCCACAAATGCATTTTTTGAAATAAGGTCGTATCCTTTTTTAGAAATGCTACCGTCCTTATATAGTATTTTATAACGCATCTTTTTGCGGAAAATACCAATAGCTTTGGGCAGTTCAACGTCAAAGCGCTCGCAGGCATAAGGACTTTCCAGAAACTTCTTCCCATTTTGGAAATAATACCAGTTCTTTCCTTTCTTTAGCCCTATGGTTGAATGAATGCCGTGAGGGTATCTTTCGGTGAACCGCACTTCTTCATAATATTGTTCAGATATAAGACTTCCGGCTAAATTTGTAATCCCAATTTTTCCTTTGTTTGAGACAATTATGAAATGAATTCCAACTGCTAGGATTTGATCGTATTTTTGTGTGATAAATTTGAGGTCTGAAGCGTTTTGAATTTTGGAAGGTGAAGGTTCTTCATCCCTAAGGTAGTTGGTTGTTTTCTTTCCGGTTTTTAAATCAAAAGCTTCGTTTTTAAAGATTACGATATTCGCTTCGTGAGGAAACGGGGCCAATTCAAAAGTTTCATGCACCGGCTCAACCAAAAACTCTCCAGTTCTATCAATTATTCCATATTTGCCTTCTTTTTGAACCAAAGCGGCCTTGTCAAAAAATGGATATGCGATGTGGAAACCTTTTGAAAAGAGCAGTAGGTTTTTTTGCAGGTCCCAGTAGAATAATTGCTTTTTATGCCGAACCAGGACAATGTTCTTATCCGATAAGAAAAGTTGCCTGTCCAAACATGGAATGTTTATGGTTTGCGATTTCAACATTTGAATTGCCAGAAAACAAGGAAGTATGGTTAAAACTCGAAAACCATATTTTTTGACCATCTTTTTAGCAGGAAATTAAAGAAAAGGTCAAAAGGAGCCTTTGGCATTTGACGGCTGCCTTTTTTGGATTGACGGAGATAGGAAAAAGACTTGACGGATCAGGACATTAAACCCCAAATTGCCTTAAATGATGATCCAAATGCTTGTACTGCATCTTGCCCCATTGTTCAGGAGAAAATTCCCCAAAACCAGGATGTGGTTCCCAATGCGTTTTGCTTTTTTCGTTATGGAAATCATTGATTGCAGTGATCAGCTTTTCTTTTTCAGCTTTAAAATCTTTTTTGTCCACAACTTTAAAGGGTTTGGACGTAGGTAAATTTGGCTTCCATAATTTATCGTCGTACATACCTTTCTTAAAACTTTTAAAAAGCAATTTCATAATTGGATTAGGTTTTTTCATTTCATATCTTCCCAGAGCCAAATTCAGTGGAAATTGACAATGGGACAGCATTTGGCCAACCTCCATTTTACCCCATAACCCCTTTGAAGATTCGTTCAACTTGTTGATACGGCCTAAAACTTCCGAATGTGATTCATTTTCAAAAAGTGATTTCATATTTGGATACCTTAACATTGAAAATTACATAAATTAATCTTCTATATTTAAAGTATGCTAGAAAAAGTGGTTTCCTTTTCTATTAAAAATTGGGCAGATGATGATAAACCCAGAGAAAAATTGGTGCAAAAAGGACGTTCTGTACTTTCCGATGCAGAATTGATCGCAATTTTGATTGGTTCAGGTAATAAAACCGAGAGTGCCGTTGAATTGTCCAAACGCATTCTTGCATCGGTGAACCATAATTTGAATGAACTCGGAAAACTCTCCATAAATCAGTTGAAACAATTTAAAGGTATTGGTGAAGCGAAAGCTGTAAGTATTGCTGCGGCTTTGGAGGTGGGAAGAAGAAGAAGGGGCGATGATGCAGAAAAAATCTATCGTATTTCGAGCAGCAAAGATGCCTTTGAGCTTCTTTATCCGTTGATGGGAGAGTTGGAACATGAAGAATTTTGGATTGTATATTTGAACAATTCCAACAAGATTATCCATAAGTCGCAATTAAGCAAAGGAGGTATTACCGGAACACTGGTGGATGTAAGATTGGTGATGAAACAAGCTTTGGAATTGGGGGCGGTAGGCATTGTATTGGCCCATAACCATCCTTCGGGAACTATTAAACCAAGTTCTGCAGATAAACAAATAACAAAAAAATTACAAAAAGCCGGCGAAGCTTTGGACATAAAAGTGCTAGATCATTTAATATTGACCCAGCATAATTATATGAGTTTTGCAGATAAGGGAATACTTTAGTTGCTATGTTATTAATCTACACCCATAAAATTACGAATCGGCTGACTTACACCACTAGGCAACTGTTTGAGCGAATTTTGGGAATTGAGGTGTCTTTTACCAACAAGGTAGAGGATTTTATAAAACATTCGGGGCCAAAACTCACGTATTCCAAACAACCTTTACAAAACGAATTTTTTATCCGGAGCAATGATTTACTGTTCGAGCAGGGAATCAACGACCTTGATATTAAAGTTTCTGATTGGGACGGGGTTCCTTGCTTTTTTTCATGTGGTGAAAGAAGTGCGATACCTTACGATATATTTTCGGCCAGTTTTTTTCTTTTAAGCAGATATGAAGAATACCTGCCACATGTAAAAGATAGTGTAGGTCGATTTCCTGCTAAAGAAAGTATAGCCCATCAAAACGGATTTTTGAAGTTACCTGTCGTTGATATTTGGACCCACAAGCTATTAATGGCCCTAAAAGAACGTTTTCCCGATATTGAAACCAAACAAAGAAAGTATTCTTTTGTCCCAATAGTTAATGTAACCACCTCCCATTGTTATGCACTAAGGGGATTTACAAGAAGCTTGGGAGGATTTTTGCTTGATTTTGGCAAGTTTAGATTTAAGTCAATGATAAGGCGATTTTCAGTGCTTTTAGGTATTAAAAAGGATCCTTATGACAATTTTTACGAGTTGATCGACATCCATAAAAAATTCCCGATAAAGACCATGTTCTTTTTTCAACTGGCAAAGTATTCCGCCCATGATAAAAATGTCTCCGCAAACAATAATAAGTTTCGTTACCTGATAAAGTCGGTGGCGGATTACAGTGCTGTTTCATTGAGTACTTCCTTTCTTTCTTCCACGGATAAAGCGGTGCTGAAGGAAGAAAAACGAACTTTGGCCGATTTAATCAATAGACCTGTCAACTTTTCCCGCTTACGCTATAATCGTGTAAATGTACCTAGCACCTATAGGAACCTTATTGAAACAGAGTTTACCGATGATTTTTCAATGGGCTATACCCATGAGATTGGATTCAGGGCTGGAACGTGCACGCCTTTTTATTTTTATGACATCAATATGGAGGTGAGGCAGCCCTTGAAAGTACATCCATTTGCCGTTCATGATTATGCACTTATTAATTATGAAAGAAAAGATGAGGTTTTTGAAATTATGGATCAAGTGTACAGGCAGGTTAAACAAGTGAATGGGGATTTGATAACCGTGTTTTCCAACGAATTACTGGGAAGTGATCATAAAATAGATTGGTTTGAACTATACCAATCCTTTTTAAAGCGCTACTATGTTTAAAGCGATTACCGATATATTTTTTGACCTTGACCATACCCTGTGGGATTTTGAAAAGAATTCGGCTCTTACATTTCAAAAAATCCTAAATGAGAAACAATTACATGTAAATTTGGAGAATTTCTTAAATTCCTACGTACCCATTAACCTAAATTACTGGAAATTATATCGGGAGGACAGAATCAGTAAGTCGGACCTGAGATACCAGAGACTTAAAAAAACCTTTGATCAGATCAATGTAGAAGTTTCGGACGAGTTGATCAATAGTTTGGCCGATGACTATATTGAACATTTATCTTCCTTTACCAACCTGTTTCCACATACACTAGACGTTTTGGACTACTTGTCACCAAAATATCGGTTGCACATTATTACCAATGGGTTTCAGGAAATTCAGGAAAAGAAGTTAAAAGGAGCCAACATCCATCACTATTTTGACCAAATAATAAATTCCGAGACGGCCGGGGTAAAAAAACCACATCCCTATATATTTGAACTGGCATTGGAAAAGGCAAAGGTTCGCCCAAAAAACTCCATAATGATTGGGGATAGCCTTGAAGCAGACATTATGGGAGCCCAGTCCGTGGGATTACACGCTTTACACTTTAACGCCCACAAAGAACCACAACACGATTTATGCAAAATGATTGATAGTCTTATTGAAATAAAAAACATTTTATAAAGTTATAATAGGGTATTGCCAGCCTCAAATGTTGTACTAGAAAATGCTTTTTAACCTATGAGAAGACTATTTATTCCACCGAAGCTGGCGGTAATGGCCTTTTTTCTGGCTTTTTCATGCGCTGATAAACAAGATTTCAACCAGTTCGATGATCTGGAAATCACTCCTACGGTAGCTTCAAGCCTATTTTACCTTGAATCTGAAGAGCAGCACATAAATGCCGTTGGAAGTCTGGCCAATTTTTACACCCAACTCGTCAATTTTGAAGCCTTTAACGAAGAATTTGTGGCTGAGCGCTTGATAGATGGCACAATACGCTATGAAATCGAGAACACAACCAGCAAGGAATTGAATATCACTATTGAATTTTTGGATGAAGGCGGAAATGTGCTCGACACGCAAGTGTTCGATGTGGACCCAGCCCCATCACCCTTATTTTCACTTGAAGTATTTTATGGTTCCGGAGGGAAAAGCATCGATATTTTAACTGCTACAACAGGCCTTCGGATAAATGCGACCAATTTGGGAGATGCAACCAGTGTTTCGGCCTTGCCAGAACCCAAACTAATCCTAAGGTCAGCAGCTGAATTTAGATTTAGGCTAAAATGAGAGTTCGTCTAGGTTTGCTTTGGGCCGTTTTGTTTATGGGTATGTATCTGCATGGCCAAAACAAACAATTGCTTTACGATTTTTACGAGATACCACAATCATTGTTGGTCAATCCAGGAGTAAAAACCCTGGAAAAATGGCATGTTGGAGTTCCAGTACTTTCCGGATTGGCATTTCAAGGAGGAAGCAGTGGAGTTACGGTAAACGACCTTTTTGCCAATGATGGTATCGATTTTACCACTAAGGTCAGGGAGCGTTTGATAGAGGGAATGAGCAAGCGGGATGACTTTAGTACTACCAGTCAAATAGATGGATTCAATATCGGTTTTAGAGGGAGGAACAGACCAGACGATTATTATAGTTTTGGAATGTATGGAGAAACCGATATTATAGTATATTGGCCCAAGGACCTTACTGCTTTGGCCTTTGAAGGTAACGGCGGAAATAATATAGGCCGAAGTTTTGACCTAGGCGATCTCAGTCTTCGTGGCGAAATGATAAATGTTGCTCATTTTGGGGTCAACCGCAGAATAAGCAATACCCTGACCATCGGCGCACGCGCCAAGGTGTATTCAAGCATCTTTCAATTTCAATCCATTCAAAATTCCGGGTCTTTTAGGACCACACAGGGTCAAGACAATATATATTCCACTAGCATAACCGCCGATATGCAATTACAAACTTCGGGGGTTGAAGGTATTGTGGATATTTTGGAAGAGGATACAGGAACCACACAAAGAGACTTAGCAAAACTATTTATGAAAAGAGTCCTTTTTGGAGGTAATCTGGGATTGGGATTTGATGCCGGATTTACATATCAATTGAATCCTCAAACAACAATAACAGGTAGTATATTGGATGTTGGGTTTATATACAATTCCAAGGATGTCAAAAATTATACCGTGAGGGGTAATGCTGTCAACGAGGGTATAACAGTCTTTTTGCCAGAAGACATCCCCGATTTAAACAACAATCTTTGGGAGGATTTGGTCGACGAGTTGGAAGAAGCCATTCCATATGAGGAGAATGAGGAAGGTTATATTTCATTTAGACCGGTAAAAGTTTATGGATCTATCCGATACAATTTTGGGGAAGGAGGCATTTTTGATGAAAACTGCGGTTGCGGAATCAACGCCCAAAGTGGTCAGAATGATGCATTTTATCGAAATAGTTTGGGTGGGCAACTGTTCCTGATGAAACGTCCGCGAGGCGTTCAAGCTGCGGTAACAGGTTTTTTTCAAAAGCGGTTGGGTAGTGGATTTTCCTTTAAAACCACATATACGGCCGATAAATATTCTTTGACCAACATAGGACTGGGTCTGAACTTTCAAATGGGACCAGTAAATTTTTATGTATTGGGAGATAACCTTTTAGGTTATCGGAATATTCCCGATAGCCATTATGCCTCTTTACAGTTTGGATTTAATATTATATCTTGGAACGATAATTGATTAGTCACAATATATGAAACTGAGATTACTACTATTAACTGTGTTTACAGCAGGGTTAAGCATGCAGATGAGTGCACAATTGAACAAGTACAAATATATTATTGTACCCAAACACTTTGATGCCTACAAAATTCCAAATAGACATCAAACCAGTACCATAATCAAGCATCTTTTTACGAAAAATGGCTTTAATGCAGTATACGAAGATGCCTTGCCTGAAGATTTGGCAGATAACAGATGCTTGGGATTGCTTGTGGATTTGGAGGATAATTCTTCACTTTTTTCTACCAAGACCGCTATTGTGTTAAAAGACTGTCAACTAAACGAAGTCTTTCGGTCAATTGAGGGACGCAGTAAGATAAAGGAATATAAAAAGGCCTATAGGGAAGCCCTCAACGAAAGTTTTATCTCATTCCAAGGAATGGATTATGCATATACCCCTCAAAAAAAGGAGGAAAATAAAAAAACAGTCCAGGAACCGGTTACGGTTAGCTTTAAAAATGATGTAAAACAGTTGGAAGAAAAACCAACAGAAAAAGTGATTGTTCAGGAAGCTACTCCTGAAAATCAAACCTATAAAAGTGTTGCGCCAAAAGAATCATCTTATATAAAGGCACCGAGCACTGGAGAGCCTTTGAAAGAAGGTCTTTTGTACGCCCAACCTATTGAAAACGGCTATCAACTTGTGGACAGCACGCCTAAAGTGGTCATGAAGTTGATGAAAACTTCCGTGGACGAGATTTTTCTAGTGAATCACGATGGAAAAAGTGGTATGCTAACAAAACAAGATGGAAAATGGATTTTGGAATATGCAGATGGCGGGGGCAAAAAGACAAAAGAGCTGAAAATCAAGTTCTAAAATTCGTATTTATCCTTCCAACGTTTCTTTAGGAATTCTTTCATTGCATTTTCCCTGGGATTTTTTCCAGGCTTGTAGAATGTTGTTCCTGCTATTTCATTGGGCAAAAACTCAAAATCTACAAAATTGTTTTCATGGTCATGGGCATAATCATACCCCTTTCCGTAACCAATATCCTTCATCAGTTTTGTAGGTGCATTTCTAATTGCCAAAGGAACCGATAAGTCTCCGGTTTCCTGTACCCGTTGTTGCGCATGTTTTATGGCCATATAACTGGCATTGCTTTTTGGTGAGCTGGCCAAGTAAGTGGCACACTGACTTAATATGATCCGGGCTTCCGGATAGCCAATGGTATTTACCGCCTGAAAGGCCGAATTTGCCAGCACCAAAGCCGTAGGATTGGCATTGCCAATATCTTCCGATGCCAATATCACCAATCTTCGGGCAATAAATTTAACATCTTCACCTCCTTCGATCATTCGTGCCAACCAGTACACCGCTGCGTTGGGATCACTACCCCTGATGGATTTGATAAAAGCAGAAATAATATCATAATGTTGTTCACCAGTTTTGTCATAGAGCACGGTGTTTTTCTGTACTTTTTGAAGTACAAGTTCATTGGTGATAGTTACCGTTTCTCCTGTTTCGGAGTTGACAATGAGTTCAAAAATGTTCAGGAGTTTTCGACCATCCCCTCCAGAAAGTCGCAATAAGGCCTCGGATTCTTGTAAATCTATCTTTTTTGATTTTAGAACGGAATCCGTTTCCATGGCCCTTTTCAAAAGAGATTCGAGGTCTTCCTTTTCAAATGGATTTAAAATATATACCTGGCAACGGGACAACAGAGCTGGAATTACCTCGAAACTTGGATTTTCCGTTGTGGCCCCGATGAGGGTGACCCATCCTTTTTCCACAGCTCCCAATAAAGAATCTTGCTGGGATTTACTGAAGCGGTGGATTTCATCAATAAACAAAATAGGATTTTTGGCCGTAAAGAGGCCTCCGGCCTGTTTGGCCTTGTTGATTACTTCCCTAACATCCTTAACCCCACTGCTGATGGCACTTAGTGTGTAAAAAGGTCGCTGGCTTTCATTGGCGATAATATTGGCCAGGGTAGTTTTTCCCGTACCCGGAGGTCCCCAAAGAATCAAAGAAGGTATGATCCCATTCTTTATTTGATGGGTCAACGAGCCATTTTCACCTACAAGGTGGTTCTGACTGATATAATCTTCTAAAGTTTTAGGACGTATCCGCTCCGCCAAGGGTTCATTCATAACGATAAAAATAAGATAATTTTATAGTAGCCAAGAGGATGTATGCGTATGGTTTTTGGTCAAAACATGACAAAATGTGTAATTTCATGATATGGCCGGATAATTGATTGAGCAATAGCATGTCCAATACAGAACATTTTAGGTTTTCCAATGCCGTATTGATGGCCCCGCTTTTGGCCATACTCTCTATATGGACCGTTTTTTGGCTGGAACTTCAACTGGGGATCAACTTCAATAAATATGGGATCAACCCTCGGGAAATTGTGGGATTGCGAGGGGTGGCCTTTAGCCCATTTATACATGGTTCGGTAGAGCATTTGTACAACAATACTATTCCGTTAGCGATTTTGACCGCCTTCCTATTTTATTTTTACAGACCTGTGGCCTTAAAAGCCTTGGTCTGGGGCACCTTGATTTCGGGGATTTTAACCTGGATGATAGGTAGACCCTCATATCATATTGGCGCTAGTGGAATTATTTATGTTTTGGCAAGCTTTATTTTCTTTAAAGGGGTATTCGCCAAACATTTTAGACTTATAGCACTTTCTTTGGTGGTGGTTTTCATCTATGGGAGTATGATATGGTATATTTTTCCCATTGAAGAGGGTATTTCTTGGGAAGGGCACTTATCAGGATTCATGACTGGCTTGATTTTGGCGCTTCTGTTAAAAGTGAAAGTACCCAAGGAAAAAAAATACCATTGGGAAAGGGAAGATTATGACGAGGACAAGGATCCTTTTTTAAAGCATTTTGATGAAAATGGGAATTTTATTGAAACCCATCCAGAAGAAGGAGATAACAAGATAGAAATAACCTATCACTATAAAAGAGACAAGGACACATAAAATGTTAGAGCATTCGCTGCCGAACCGCTTCGTACAAAAACACCCCGCAGGCCACCGAAACATTTAACGAGCCTATATCGCCCAAAAGTGGAAGTTTGGCGTTATGATCTGCTAGATTAAGGATTGAAGCTGAAATACCTTTGTCCTCCGCTCCCATAATCACTGCACAAGGTTTGTTGAAATCTACGGAATAAATACTGTTTTCGCCTTTTTCGGTTGCGGCTATGATGGCTACACCCGAAGATTGCAAATAGAAAATGGCATCTTTTAAATGGTCAACCTTTGAAATAGGGACTCTGAAAGCCGCTCCAGCAGAAGTTTTTACCGTATCGTCGGTTATGGGAGCAGCACCATTTTTGGGAATAATAATGCCATCTACTCCGCAGCACTCGGCCGTTCTTATTATTGCGCCAAAATTTCGAACATCTGAAACCTGGTCCAGCAGTAAAAAAAGTGGAGTGCCATCTGCTTCCATCACCTTTTCTACCAAATCTTCAAAATTGTGAAATTGAACAGGGGAGATGTTGGCCACCGCTCCTTGATGGTTGTTCTTTGTCAACCTGTTTAATTTCTCAACAGGTACGTACGAACTGCTGAGACCATTTTTTCTGATTGCAGTTTCCAGTTCTTTGAACAAATCCCCACCGAGTCCTTTTTGAAGGAAGATTTTATTTATGGGTTGTTCTGCCTCAATAGCCTCAAGAATGGCCCTAATTCCATAGATTTGGTTGCTCATAGTGTGTACGCTTATTCAGTGCGCAAGGTAAGTTACTTCTACTTAAGAAGAAATTTTATGTACCACTAAAGGTCCATTGTTGGTTGTGCTGATCAGATACTTTGCGTTATTTGGCCCTTCAATGAGTTCAATACTCTTTACATTTCCGTCCAATATAAGCCCTGAATTTTGGTATGGAACACTTTGGTAGCCATCTTTTCCATTGGACAATAAAATAACACCGGAAATGGCATCCAAACGAGGCGTTTCCACCTCTGTTTCATAGATGTTCCCTGCAGTGATCACATCTTCAAACCCATCTTTGTTCAGGTCTACAAAAGCACAATCAAGCAAAGGATAGGACTGGGTGTCCACTGGGAGCAGTTTTTTTTCAAAATTGAGATTCCCCTTATTGATCAATAGCACAGACTCAAACTGGGTGATACTATTTTCGTATGAGTTTTTCAATTTTTCCCCATAAATATCCGTTAAACTGGCATTGGCGAACTCGGAATAGGTTTCAAATTTTTCTTTAATGAAAGGCATCTGTTGGCTGGAACATTCCCTGCCGCGAACTGGCACATAAGTTCCATTGTATTTTTTGCTCAGTACAATATCATTGGTGCCATTGTCATCAAAATCCGTTGCGTAGATTTTAAAAGGTTTTTCTGCGGAAGCCTTAAACTTTATATTGAGTCCAGCATTGCCAATAATATAATCTTTAAGTCCGTCATTGTTTACATCAGTCTCATGTATGGAAAACCACCATCCTTTTTCCTTCAGGACTTCGTTATTTAGGCCAATATTTTTGAAAGTACCCTGTTCGTTGATAAAAACACCGACTCCGGTCCACTCACCGACCGCGATAAAATCTTCCCATCCATCATTATTGATGTCGGTGACCTGAATATCGTTTACGATGCCAAAATCTAAAAAGTCGGGGGAAATCTCTTTTGTCACCTCGATAAGTTCTCCATTAACATTTTCGTAAAGTGCAGATGGTTGATGATTAGGGTACATTTTTGGGGTTACCCGATTCCCGACCAAAATATCGTTGTCCCCATCCTTGTCATAGTCAATAAAACATACAGATTTCCCATTTTTAGGGTATTTGCCCAAAGCATCACTTTCCAGTCGAGTGAAATGGCCCATACCGTCATTTAGATAGATTCGGTCCATATGATAGGAAGAGTGCTCAGCAAATTCATTGCCACCACTTGCAACAAACAGATCGAGGTCGTTATCCCCATCAAAATCAAAAAATAGGGATTCCATATCCTCGAACTGGGCATCACTTTGAAGGGCAGCGGAGCTTGTTTTAGTGAAACCAAAGTTGGTCTGAACGTAAATTTGACCCGCTTGCCCTGAGGCGCCTCCTACGTGAAAATCAACCAAACCGTCCTGGTTAATATCGCCTTTTGAGATAAAGGGCCCTAAGTTGGATTGTTTATAGGGCAGTAATATTTCGTCTTCAAAATCATCATATGCATTTTCTCTGTGTACAAAGTCCAATCCGATGTTTGAAGCATCTATTTTTTCAAAATAACTATCATTCGAATCTCGTTTTTGATATGACTTTGTTGCCTCGTTTTTTTGAAATGTAAGTGTTGTGTTGGCAGCAACATTGAACTTTTGCTCCATTTTTCCATTTGGCCAATAGATAGTGACGGTATCTATCACGGTACTTGGGCCAATACCAAAATGAGCGTTATTTTCTTGTGCGGACCTATAGCCCCTCACGCGCTTTATTTCAATCAATTGGGAGTTGCCATCAATGTTTATTTTGACCTTTGCAAATTCTTCCGAACTATCCCCTTTGGCAATGACCTTAAGGAAGTTACCCTTTTTTTCTTCCACAGATAGGTTTTGATAGACGAATGCACTGTCATCCATATTGTTGATGACAAGGTCCAAATCCCCATCGTTGTCCAAGTCGGCCGAAACGGCTCCATTGCTAAAGGAAAAATCGGCCAAGCCCCATTCTGAAGACACATCGGTAAAGCTCAACTCTGATTTTTGCTTGTACATGATGTTGGGCAATTTTTCAGAGGGCATGGATTCGTATAGCTGATGCTTTACCTCAAGGGGAACGTTGCCACCATATTTTTGACGGGCTTCAAAAACTTGTCTTTGTAAATCGTTGTCAAGGGCATAACGGCGATATCCGTTGGTTACATGGATTTCTTTACGGCCGTCCAGGTCATAATCGTTCATTAAAACCGACCAACTCCAATCTGTATTTGCCACTCCCGACATTTGGGAAATATTGTTGTACTTAAGGCCTCCAATGTTTTTTTGGAGCGAATTGTACATGTACTGGTATTGGAAATCCGCCTTGTTCACCAAATAATCAAATCGGCCTGTGCTCATGGAAGCCATTAATGTTTTAGATCTAACATGGTCATTTGCCGCCATATCAAGGACAAAAATGTCTTGAAGATTGTCGTTGTCCAAATCCGCAACGTCAATTCCCATACCATAAAACGAAATTTGATTGGTGGTTTTCTTTATTTGGTCCGAAAATGTGCCATTTTTATTGTTGATATACATAACATCGGGTAAATAATAATCGCTGGCCATATAAATGTCCATCCAACCATCCTCGTTAAGGTCGGAGACCATAAGCCCTAGTCCAAAAATGGGTTTTTCAAGTCCGGCAGTTTTTGTGACATCCACAAACTTTCCATTATCATTTCGATACAAGTGTGAGGAATTGAAATATTCATTTTCTTCATTGGAACCAACATACCTATTTAAGCTAATGGGGTCCAATCCATAAAGCTCATTTTCATTCATGACAATACAATCAAGGTCGCCGTCCTTGTCAAAATCAAAAAAGGCCGATTGGGTACTAATGCCCATATCCGCCAGACCATATTCCTCAGCCTGTTCTGTAAATGAACCGTCTTTTTGATTGATAAACAATAGATTTTTGCGATTGTCCCTTTGATTGGGGCCGCCTTGGGAGATGTAAATATCCATCCAATTGTCATTGTTGATATCCACAAAGGTGATACCGTTGGACCAATGCCTGCCAGTATTGATTCCGGCGGCTTCGGTGACATCTTTGAATGTCATTCCTCCTTGGTTGAGGTATATTCGATTTGAAACCTGATTGCCACAAAAAACAACATCTAAAAGCCCATCATTGTTTAAATCTTCAACGCCCACACCAGCTCCATTATAGAAGTAGTCATAATCAAAGAGATTATGCATGGTGGCAACATCATGCTTTAGGGTATTGGAGAAATTGATTCCGCTTACCGAGGCATCCAGTTTTTTAAATAATGGCAGCTTTTGGATAGCAATTCCCGTGGATTCGGAATGGGATGAATCTTTATTGGTGGAATTGCATCCAATAATCAGGAGAAATAGCAATAAAACTGGAAAAAACCAGCTCTTTTTAATCAGCATAATCATGGACGAAATATACTATAAATAATTGCTATCTATTTAAATGATACTGCCTATGGCGCTCTTTTTAACATTGGTGTTAAATCTAAAGTCCTAAAGCTACAACACCGGAATGATCTTTATCATAGTGGTAGGCTCTCCAGAAAAATCCTTCACCTTCAAATTTCCAAACAACCTCACCGGCATCAGAAACTTCCCAAACTCCGAAGTTGCCCTCCGTTATCATTCTGTTGCCATTGGGTAAAGGAACCATGCCTGAAACTTTTGGCGAATACAAATCTGGGTCTTCAAAGCTCCATGAGACCTCAGGCTCATTATCCGTGTTTGATGCTAGACCGAATGGGTCGGGCAATAGCAATTCGTAGGCGGTTGATTTATTCAAATCGCCACCGTTCGTAAAGATTGAAATCTTTCCTAGATTGGCACCATCCAGTAGTAATGGGTGATGATTGTTGCGGAAGAGTTGTTCTCCCATGGCATTGCCATAGGCTTCTGGATTACCAAAACGATATACCAAATCTCCACCGAAACCATAGCTGCCACCTGCATTTGAGGCTGCCTGTTCGGTGGTAGTACTGTGGTCAATAACCCAAACTTCGTGATAGAAGTTTACACTTAGGTAAATAAGGTCATTAATTTCGTCATATTCTATACCGTTGGCATGCATGATATCCCCTTCTTTGTCTGTTACATAATTGAGATTAATAAGTCGCGGGTTTTCAGCCACCACACCGAAATTTTCTTTGGTATCGTCATGATCTTGTATGAGATGGTCCCAGGCATGCCATTCCCAAACAATTTGATCAGTTGATGGATTGACTTCTATAATGGCCTCTGGGAATACATCTATTTCCATTGAGGACCCCGCAGCTTCTGCTTGTTCAATGGTTCTTTTTTCCCAAACAATTGTGATGAGATTTCCGGTGGGAAGTAATTCCACATCATGATGTGTAATATAATCTTCGGATGAATAGTCAAAATTCCATTCAATCGTACTATCTGGCTTGACATATTGTAGTTTGCCACCTTGTCCACCGTATTTTATTTGGGGATCATCGGCTTTCATTATGCCAAGTAATCTACCATCTGGGAGTAATTCGACATCATTGCCAATTCCGCTAGGTATGTCCCATTCATGAAGAATATTTGCTTCTTTGTCCATGAGATAAACCCTATCATTGCCGGCATCGTTTATAAGGACATAACCATCGTAAACCAAACTTTCGTTCAAAAATTCAACTTGACCTGCTTTGTCCGGTGGAACAACTGGGTCATCATCTGTTACAATGTCATCATCCGTGATGATACTATCGTCTGTTGGGGGGTCTGGGGTATTGTCATCGTTATTGCATGAGAATAGTGATAGGCCTATACACAATGCCAATGAAATAAGGGTAATACGTTTCATAAGATTTTTATAGCAATTTTTAGAAGGATACCTTATTCAATCTGTCGTTGACAGAGGTGAAAACTAAACTTGTATGTTATGACTAAATGAGATAGGTTGGAAGTAAAAGGGACATCATATAGATGCCCCCTTTTACTTTAATAGCTTGTTTGAAGCTATATATTTCCGAACTGTTTAGTTACAGATGTTCAACACAATCTCACCAGGAGTAGGGCCAGGGCCATCGGCCGCAGCAGTCTCACCAGTAGGAGCTTCCAACTCGTAAGTGTGCTCACCCTCAAAGTTACCTGGAGTGTATGTCCATACCAATTCTGTAGTACCGTCAGGAACGTTGATCACCTCGGTGTTTGTTGTTGCCTGGGCGGTAGAAACGGTATAGTCCGTACTTGTTCCATCGATTGTAACAGTGATAAAGGCACCATCCCATCCATCACCATAGCTATCATCCATGGTCAATGTGTAATCCCCAGTTACAGGAGCGGTAGGTATACAATTGATACCCGCTCTGTAAGCATAAGGTGATGAGAAGAAGGAACCACCGGATACGTTACCGGTTGCATCAACATCGGTAAACGACCTTCCATCTGTTAGGTTGACCACCAAACGAATGTTAATCTGGTCCCCACCAGTTACATTGGCCGGAGTGTTGGCAACACCCAAAGCTGAGAGTGCATCACCCAAGGAAACCGAAAAACTGGTCCTTGGCAGGCCATTTGGTCCAGAAGAAAATTCTGAAGCCTGTACGGTGCTCACAAGAGTCTCCGTAGCTGAAGTGGTACCGTTGGATGTGGTGTTGTCCACAAATCCAACATAAATCTCAACATTCGACAATAAATTTCCATCCTGATGATCTTGCTCCTCGATGGTCACACCAAAAATAGATGCTGGATCAAAAACATTGAAGGTGGTGCTTTCAAAGGATACCGTTCTTAGAACAGCTCCCCTGGCAACAGTTTCCTGGACGTCTACGGTCACCTTGTCATCCTCGCTACATGAAGCTACAAGGGCAACAAGCGCTAGCGCCATATATAATCTTAAATTTTTCATGTATTCAAATTTTGTTTTCATTGCACTTTTTATTAATTGGCCGCAGGAACCCCAGCTGTATCCCAGAAGACAGGCTGTTGCTGGTCTGGTTTTTGGCTAATGTTCGAGTTGTTGTTCACCGAGTTTGTCGGGTAATACATAGATCGAATGAAAACATCCGGGTTCGGCTCCAAGTTCGGCTGAAGCGTCGTTGGGAATCCTGTTCTTCTGTAGAAGTTGTAAGGATCCACCCCGTTACCAAAGCTAGCAATCCAAAATTGCTCAGCAAGAATATTCCACTGTCCAGCAGTATCGGCCGCATCCCAAGCAGCGTCAACAGCATCTCTGTAATCGGAGATATCCGTGGCACTTGGCTCGAAAGAAGCATCTGCACCGGCCAATCTTGTGGAAGCGAATGCTTGTACCTTTGCAACGGACTTGTCAAGACCTGCAAGCATTGCAGCTTTTGCTCCTGGTGCATCTCCAGATGCCATTGCCGCCTCTGCGATCATGAAATCGGAACCAAATGCGGTCAACAGGTTGGAAATACCAAGACCAGCGGCCCCAGCAACCAATCCAATTGCGGAAAAGCTGTCATCATCGAACTTGCCCCCTACCGGGTAGGTTCCATAAACCGTTCTAAGAAGACCATCCGGTGGGATACCATCGGCATCACCGTGGTCACGTCCCCAATATCCATTTGGAAGGTTACAGAAGGTAAATCCTCCGTCGATATAGTGCTGTGGTGGAGCTTCCAAAGAGCAGTTCAAGGTCTCCTCATCTGGTGCTGTACCATCCTCACCGGGAACCGTAGCGTTCTGTCTGTAGAAATAGTAACGGGTCCTTGGGTCGTCTGTGGTATCCATCAGGTTCATCAACCAGTTGGACATATAATCACCACCACCAGAAACGGTATAGTTGATACCATATCGTGGATGTCTGTTATCAGGTTGTGAAGCACTTGTTGCACCCCATGCGAAAAGAAGATCGTCGGCGGTAGCGTCGATGTAGTTTCCTCCAGCTACGATAGCGTTGAAACTTGCCAGTGCACTTCCGTCCACCAACCTTCTCTGAAGATAGATCTTCATCTTCAAGGTATTACACGCTTTGATCCATTGATCCTCATCACCTGCGTAATAAAAATCCGTTGGTGGCTTGGCCGAAGGGTCACTGTTGAAGTTGGCGATTGCCTGGTCCAACAATGCCAATGCGGCATCGTAGATGGATGCCCCTGGATCTGCTGCAGGGTTGAAGTTGTCATCAGCGATGGCAGCCTCAGAATAGGGAACGTCCCCAAAGAAATCCACCATGGTCACAAATAGATAAGCCTCAATGAACTGTGCTATAGCTATATGGTGAGTTAGGTCAGAGTCCATGGCCAAAGGCTCCATGGTACGGATGTTGGCCAATATCCTATAGGCATTGGACCATTCATCCGACATGTCACTTCCCTGGTAGGTGCTCACATAGTTTCTACCACTCATGTTCACGATACGGGTAAGCTCCATCCCAAGCTCGTTGAAACCGTCACCGGTAGTGTTACCTCCGGATGCCCAGTTATCGTTGGGATCGTTGTCTGCATCCCCTTCAAATTGTCTTACGAAATCCTCCTGGATCGAGTTCAAAAGGAAGTCTGCACTAGCTAAATCGGGAGTCAGCGCATTGGGGTTCGCTGTAAGGTCCAACTCGGTTGTCTCACAAGAAACCAACACTAGCGCCATTCCGCAAAATGCTGTAAATATGTTTTTACTTATTCTTTTCATTATCTTTTAATTTTTTGTTCTTAGAATGTTGCCTTTACACTAAGACCGTATCTTCTAGCACTAGGTCCGTTGATGAAATCGAAACCGGCTCCGTTGGATACACCCAGACCAGCCGTATTGGGGTCGAAGTTTGCACCTTTCGGGGTGTTGATGGCCCTGAAGTACAGGTTGTTACCGGAAACGGTAAAGGTCAAGTTTCCAAATGGGGTCTTGTCCAAGAACTTCTTTGGAAGCGAATAGCTCAACGAGGCCTCCTGCAATCTTACAGTGGTGGCATCGTATACCTGTAGTTCGCTTGGTCCGAAAAGGATGTTGCTGAACCAGAAGGTGGAGTTGTTGATCTGTAGGTTGTTGGTGTTCCCGTTGGCATCGACACCTGGAAGTACATAAGTGTCCTCCCTGTCAATGGTCTCCGTGATCAGTCCCCTACCCATCAATGTAGATATAGTACTGGAGTAGACGTCCCCTCCCTGGGTATAGTTCCACTGGAAGCCCAAGGTGAAGTTCTTATAGGAAATGCTGTTCCTTACGTTCGCCACCCAGTCCGGGTTTGGATCACCGATGATGCCATCGTTCGGATCCTGTACGTAGTTACCGTCGGCACCCACAACAAAGTCACCATTGGCATCCCTTAGGATACGGCTACCGAAGAACACGCCCAAAGGCTCACCCTCAAGTGCTGCGTTACCAAGGTTTGAGAAACCGGAGTATACCACCTGATCGGTGTCAAGACCGAGATCAAGTACGGTTGTCTCGTATGCGGTGAAGTTAAGGTTTGTCCTCCAGCTGAAACCGCCCTCATCTTTGGCCCTGAACCAGTTGATGCCAAGGTCTGCTTCCACACCTTCAGATTCAATCTCACCAATGTTAACGGCAACTACCCTTGTTCCAAGGTCAGCAGCAGGATCCAAAGGTCTGTCCAAGATCAGGTCATTGGTGTTCCTCTTGTACACGGATGCATCCAAGGTGATGCGTCCGTCCCACCAGCGGGACTCGATTCCTATCTCGATTTCCTTCAAGGTCTCAGGCTTCAATGCCGGGTTACCCGTTCTCACACCTACTTCGTTGGTCACGATATTGGCTCCTGAACCATCCTGTACATCCTGTGTGTCAAGGATAAGTGTACTTGCTATCGGATAGGCAGACGACTCAAAGTTCGCCGATACCCCGATACCCCCACGGATCTTAAGGTAGTTCAATATGTTTTCCGATTTAAGGCCATCGATGGCGGCCGTCGGGATAAAGGATACACTCGCGGATGGGTAGAACTGGCTCCTGTTCTCCTGAGAGAAGTTGGATACCCAGTCGTTACGTCCAGCCAGGGTTACATATACCCAGCTGTCATAGTCAAAATCAACCTGTCCATAAAGACCTACAAGGTTTCTTTCAACAAATGTCTGGATCTCATTTTGGTTCAAGAAGTTGAAGTGTCTCAACACGTTGAACACCTGCTGGCCGTCACTGGCCACACCGTTCTGGTCAAAGATCTCACGTCTTGAGGTGGCACCCACGTTGAAAGTGGTCCCGATCTTGTCGGTGATGTCAAAGTCACCGTTCAAGAGCACGTTGTGATCCCAGATGGTATTGGTGTTGTTCCAGGTCTCATAGAAACCGCTCACCGTTCTGGCACCGCCACCGATACCTCCCTTGTTCTGGAAGTTGGTGTTGTTCTCGCTATAGATATCGATACCTGCCCTGTACACAAGGTTAAGGTTATCGTTGATGTCATATTGGATGGAGGCCTGACCGAAAATTCTGTTGGTCTCCTGTAGTGAGGCAGCGTTGTTCACTGTCCACAAAGGATGTTGGATAGAGTTGTTCTGTCTGTAATAGACGCTACTTCCATCAATGGGGTTCTGGAAAGGAAGTCCCTGCACATCGATACTCCTTGGTGTGAACCAAAGGTGGCCGAATACGGACGATCCTGTACCTGTGGATCCGTTACCCTGGCTGAGTGCAACTGGTGGCGATGTGAACTTGGTCCTTGCAAAGTTCAATGTTCCCGTTGCGGTGAACTTGTTGCTCAATTGTGCCCTACCACCTACTGAAAGGGTGTTACGCGTAACACTGTTGTTCGGTGTAAAGCCGTTGTCCTTAAGGTAACCGTAGTTCACGTTGTACCCTATCTTGCCATCGTCAGAGGCTCCACGTACGTTCACGGAGGTGTTTGCAACCGTACCTGTCTTGAAGAATCTTCCGACACTGTCATATGGTCTCCAATCATAACGAGCTCCCTGGAACTCAGGGAAGGCTGCTTGAATACCTGCTGTAGATGTTGAGTATGGATGAGCCAATGTACCATTGTCATCAATGGCTGCCTGACCTCCCCATCCTGCTGCTCCCTCTCTTCTGAAGCTTGGGCCCCAGTTGGAGAAGAACCATCCGAACGCTTGGTCAAATCCGTTACCGTACTCGTTCTGGTAATCCGGAAGTGACGCGATCTCGTTGAAGAAGATGGATGAATTGACGGTCACCTCGGTCTTCTTTGGACCGGCGGCTCCCGTTGACCCACCCTTGGTGGTGATCAGGATAACACCGTTACGACCCTGTGAACCATAAAGTGTGGCGGCCGCAAGGCCCCTAAGCACGTTCACGCTCTCGATACTGTTCGGGTCAAGGTCCAAAAATCTACTGGATCCGTTGTTACCGTTTACGAAATCCTGACGGTCACCCTGTCTACCCTGAGAGTTGGTGTCCGTGCTGAAAGGTACACCATCGACGATGAAAAGCGCCTGGTTGCTCGAGCTGAAGGTTGAAAGTCCACGGATAATGATATTTGTACCAGATCCCGAAAGTCCACTTTGGTTTGTTATCTGTACCCCGGCAGCTTTCCCCTGCAGTACCCTGGCAACATCGCCATCGGGTCTCTGTTCAAGGTCCTCGCTACCTACCTCGGTAACCGCATAACCCAATGCTTGTTTCTCTCTTTTGATACCAAGGGCCGTTACCACGACTTCCTCCAGGGCCTGGGTATCATCCTGCATCTGAACGTTGATAACGCTCTCCGCGCCAATTACCCTACTTGCGGCCCGCTGCCCTATATAGGTAAAGAGTAGTGTTTGACCTTGAGCGGCACTGATCGAATAGTTTCCGTCAAAATCTGTTTGGGTACCGTTGGTGGTGCCTTCGACGACAATGTTGACCCCAGGCAACGGAAGTCCGGAGGAATCCGTAACTGTACCTGAAATCGTCTTGTCTTGTGCAAACGAAATTTGCACAACAAACGCCAATAACAGCGTTAACAATCCATTAAGTTTTGTTCTCATTTTAAAATTATTTGAATTAGCTAGGCGCTAAAATCATAATTTCATGTTAATAATCCAAACTAATTTTACTAAAATTTTAAGATGATCTTTGCAATTAAACAGGTCTCAACATAGATTATCAAAATTTAGTGCCACTTCCACTGTGACTTTATTAAATGATTAGGGTTGTAAATTTTAACTAGTCAAAGTTGTTAAAAATCATCAAAACGGAGGTGTGGGTTGTGGGTTTTGTAACTATTTGTGGTTTTCACCCCGCTTCCCTAACTAATTCATATTAAGTACATTTTGTGGAACTAAGGAAAATTTTGTGGAGTAGTTTACGGGAGTGGCATTTTTTGGACTATCCAAAGGCACTTTATTGATTCCCGATGTAGAAGTACTTCCGAAAGTTTCAATAATAGTAGATTGGGAATAAATAAGGAGTAATGAAAACCAACTATTTTCTTTCTTTCGTTCTGTTGTTCAACGGATTTATTTTTCTTAACCAGAGCTTTTCACAAGTAGAAGGTTATTCCAGCACTTTAGCTTCCGTTGGTCCAATTTGGAACAATACTACGATGACTGCACATATGAATGAATTGACGAACAGGTTTCGGAATTGGAACGGAAAACCGATTGCGCTGTCCGATATTAGGGGGTCTATGTATTTTGAGGAAGAATTTAAAATGGGTAAAGTGTATTTGGGGAGCCAATACTACGGAAGCTACCTGATGAGATACAATGCCTATGCTGATGAGATAGAGGCCAAAAGAAGTGAAGCCCACGAGCCCGAGGCAATTTCTAAGAGTACCCGGTTGACTTTTGAGATTGGAAATGAAAAATATGTGTTAAAGCGTTTCTTGGATAATGAAAAGAATTTGGTAGAAGGATATCTGTCTGAATTAGTGGTGGGTGATAAATACAGTTTATATCATAAAAAAACTAAAAACTATAAAGAGGGTAAAAAGCCGGAAACTTCATTTCATGAGCCGGTGCCTCCCCAGTTTTTGGAATCCAATACCTATTATATAGTTGTTGCAAATAAGAATCCGCAGAGAATCAAGAATTCAAAAAAATCTTTGATAGAGCTCTTTGCCAAAGAGGTCCAGGGTGATGTTAAAAAGTATATCAAAGCTAATGACATTGGTCTTAGGGAAAAAGAAGATTTGGTGAAGTTGTTCAACTATGTCAATACGCGAGGTTGACTCCTAGGTAGGTCAACCATCATTTTTATACCTTAAATATATATAGCAGAAAATATTTGGGTCGAACAGGAGGTTTTTGGGTGCTTTTGTATCAGGATTTCTTATTGCAAAAAGAGGATTTTCTGTTCATTCTTCAAGACTTCATGAATTCTCAGGCGCTGTGGATAAATTAACCCATTTGAATATTCTTGTAAAAAAAGAGTAAGGCATTTGAATTTTTCCGAAATATCACTACATTTGCAGCCCTCAAAAAGAGGGTTATTTTTATTTAATAGAAATTTTAATGCCAACAATTTCACAATTAGTACGAAAAGGAAGAGTCACAATTACCAAGAAGAGTAAATCGGCTGCTTTGGATTCGTGTCCTCAACGAAGAGGGGTTTGTACGCGTGTATACACGACTACGCCTAAAAAACCAAACTCTGCAATGCGTAAAGTTGCAAGGGTTAGGCTAACAAATGGTAAGGAAGTCAACGCATACATCCCTGGAGAAGGACATAATCTCCAAGAACACTCGATAGTATTGGTAAGAGGTGGAAGAGTAAAGGATTTGCCAGGGGTTAGATACCACATTGTACGTGGTGCTTTGGATACTGCCGGAGTTGCCGGAAGAACACAGCGAAGATCTAAATACGGAGCAAAACGTCCTAAAAAGTAATTAACACTTTTAAGAAGAAGAAATGAGAAAAAGACAGGCAAAGAAAAGGCCGTTGTTGCCAGATCCAAGATTTAA
Organism: Flagellimonas sp. 2504JD1-5; assembly: GCF_053618295.1. Lineage (NCBI taxonomy): Bacteria > Pseudomonadati > Bacteroidota > Flavobacteriia > Flavobacteriales > Flavobacteriaceae > Flagellimonas > Flagellimonas sp. 2504JD1-5. Next base: position 1,548,988 of record NZ_JBSIOU010000002.1, on the reverse strand, counting down.
CGATCAGCTGGTAACGCGTTTCGTGAACATGATGATGTGGGATGGGAAAAAATCAGTTGCATTCAAAATCTTTTATGATGCAATTGATGTTGTTGATGAAAAAAATACGGACGAGGAAAAAACTGGGTTGGAGCTTTGGAAAGATGCACTTTCCAATGTAATGCCACACGTAGAGGTGAGAAGTAGAAGAGTCGGTGGGGCTACCTTCCAGATTCCTATGCAAATTCGACCAGATAGAAAGATTTCAACCGCAATGAAATGGTTGATCAGTTACGCAAGAAAGCGTAATGAAAAATCTATGGCGCAAAAATTGGCTGCCGAAATCTTGGCCGCTGCAAAAGAAGAAGGCGCTGCTGTTAAGAAAAGAGTAGATACTCACAAAATGGCCGAGGCCAATAAAGCATTCTCACACTTTAGATTCTAGTCAAAACAATGTCAAGAGATTTAAAATATACAAGGAATATAGGTATTGCGGCACATATTGATGCTGGAAAAACCACTACTACAGAACGTATTCTTTTTTATACTGGTGTAAGTCATAAAATTGGTGAGGTGCATGATGGTGCTGCCACTATGGACTGGATGGAGCAAGAGCAAGAGCGTGGTATTACCATTACCTCTGCGGCTACAACTTGTACATGGCAGTTTCCTACGGAAAACGGTCAGCCTACTGCTGATGCAAAAGGATATCACTTTAATATTATTGACACTCCCGGACACGTGGATTTTACCGTAGAGGTAAACCGCTCATTGCGTGTTTTGGATGGATTGGTCTTCTTGTTCAGTGCAGTTGATGGTGTTGAGCCACAATCTGAAACGAACTGGAGATTGGCCGATAACTATAAAGTGCCTAGAATTGGTTTCGTTAACAAAATGGACCGTCAAGGATCTAATTTCCTAATGGTTTGTAATCAGGTTAAAACGATGTTGGGCTCCAATGCAGTTCCTATTGTTTTGCCGATTGGTGATGAAGCAGATTTCAAAGGAATCGTGGATTTGGCAAAGAACAGAGCTATTGTATGGCATGATGAGAACTTCGGTTCTACATTTGATGTTATCGATATCCCTGAAGAAATGAAAGCTGAAGTTAAGGAGTATAGAGCTGCTTTAATCGAGGCAGTGGCCGAATATGATGAGGAGTTGATGGAAAAATTCTTCGAAGATGAAGATTCCATTACTGAAGAAGAAGTCCACGCAGCCCTAAGAGCAGCGGTTATGGATAGGGCTATCATTCCTATGATTTGTGGTTCATCGTTCAAAAATAAAGGAGTTCAATTCTTGTTGGATGCTGTTTGTCGCTACTTACCATCACCAATCGATAAGGATGATATTGTAGGTACTGATCCAAACACTGGAAACGAGATTACAAGAAAACCAGACCCAAAAGAGCCTTTTTCAGCTTTGGCATTTAAGATTGCTACTGACCCATTTGTTGGTCGCTTGGCATTCTTCAGAGCGTATTCCGGTCGTTTAGATGCTGGTTCATATATTTTGAACAACCGTTCAGGTAAAAAAGAACGTATTTCACGTATTTACCAGATGCACTCCAATAAGCAAAACGCTATTGATTATATCGAGGCGGGTGATATTGGTGCTGCAGTTGGATTTAAGGATATCAAAACAGGAGATACTATGTCTTCTGAAAAGCACCCGATTGTGCTTGAAAGTATGGATTTTCCTGATCCTGTAATTGGTATTGCAGTTGAGCCTAAAACCAAGGCAGATGTTGATAAATTGGGTATGTCTTTGGCAAAATTGGCTGAAGAAGACCCTACATTCCAGGTAAAAACTGACGAAGCTTCAGGTCAGACCATTATTTCAGGTATGGGTGAGCTTCATTTGGATATTATTGTTGACCGTTTACGTCGCGAGTTCAAGGTTGAAGTTAACCAAGGGCAACCGCAAGTGGAGTACAAAGAAGCCATTACACAATCTGCTGACCATAGAGAAGTCTATAAGAAGCAGTCTGGTGGTCGTGGTAAATTTGCAGACATTGTCTTTACAATGGAGCCAGCAGGCGATGAAGTTGTAGGATTGGAGTTTGTAAACTTGATCAAAGGAGGTAATATTCCTAAAGAATATATCCCATCTGTTGAAAAAGGATTCAAAGAGGCTATGAAAAATGGTCCTTTGGCTGGATTCGAGATGGACAGCATGAAGATTACCTTGAAGGATGGTTCTTTCCACCCTGTGGATTCAGATTCATTGTCCTTTGAGTTGGCTGCAAAAATGGGATACAAAGCTGCTGCTAAGTCTGCAAGGTCAGTATTGATGGAGCCTATCATGAAGATTGAGGTGTTGACACCTGAAGAAAATATGGGTGATATTGTTGGCGACCTTAACAGACGTAGAGGAACTATTAGCGATATGAGTGATAGAGCTGGTTCCAAAGTAGTAAAAGGAGAAGTGCCTTTATCGGAAATGTTCGGTTATGTTACTTCATTAAGAACATTGTCATCAGGTAGAGCTACTTCAACAATGGAATTTTCGCACTACGCGGAAACTCCAACCAATATTGCAGAAGAAGTTATTAAATCAGTTAAAGGAGTAACCGCTTAATTTTTCAGCAAGATGAGTCAAAAAATTAGAATAAAGCTTAAATCTTATGATCACAATTTAGTGGATAAATCTGCTGAGAAAATTGTGAAAACAGTTAAGACAACAGGTGCTGTGGTTACCGGACCAATTCCGTTGCCAACACACAAAAAAATATTTACAGTTTTGCGTTCACCGCACGTGAACAAAAAATCGAGAGAGCAATTCCAATTGAGTTCGTATAAGAGATTATTGGATATTTACAGCTCTTCTTCAAAAACTATCGATGCTTTAATGAAATTAGAGCTTCCAAGTGGTGTTGAAGTCGAAATAAAAGTGTAAATTTGCACGCCTTTTGAAGGAAAGGTGGACATGTCCTGAGCTGCGTGCGAGGGAAAAACGGGAAAAAGAAAACATATCTGGGTCACAGAATTTTTCTTTGACCCAATTTTTTTGCCAAGATATTGGCGTTTTAAAAAGTAAACAATTAATTAATATATATGTCTGGGTTAATAGGAAGAAAAATCGGCATGACCAGCATCTTCGACGAGAATGGAAAGAACATTCCATGTACCGTTATTGAGGCTGGACCATGTGTGGTTACCCAAGTCAGAACCGAAGAGGTGGACGGGTACAGTGCCCTTCAGCTCGGTTTCGATGACAAGGCAGAAAAGCGTGCAAACAAGGCTGAATTAGGCCACGTTAAAAAAGCAGGTGCTTCTCCAAAGAAGAAAGTCGTTGAATTCCGTGATTTTGAAGGTGAATACAAATTGGGAGACACCGTAGGTGCCGATCTTTTTGTAGAAGGAGAATTTGTTGATGTAATTGGTACATCAAAAGGAAAAGGCTTTCAGGGAGTTGTAAAACGACATGGTTTCGGTGGAGTTGGACAGGCAACGCACGGTCAGCATAACAGATTAAGAGCTCCTGGTTCCATTGGTGCGGCTTCATATCCTGCAAGAGTATTTAAGGGAATGAAGATGGCCGGTAGAATGGGCGGTGATCGAGTTACAGTTCAAAACTTGAGAGTATTGAAAGTGGTTCCAGAGAAAAACCTTATTGTAGTAAAAGGTGCTGTTCCTGGTCACAAAAATGCTTACGTAACAATCGAGAAGTAATGAAGGTAGCAGTTTTAGATATCAAAGGAAAAGATACAGGTAGAAAGGTTGACCTTTCTAAAGATGTATTCGGGATTGAGCCTAATGAGCACGCCATCTATTTGGATGTTAAGCAATACTTGGCCCACCAAAGACAAGGTACCCACAAAGCTAAAGAAAGAGCTGAGATTGCAGGTAGTACCCGTAAGATTAAGAAGCAAAAGGGAACTGGTACCGCTAGAGCAGGTAGCATCAAATCTCCTATTTTCAGGGGTGGTGGTAGAATCTTTGGTCCAAGACCAAAAAATTACTCCCAAAAATTGAACAAGAATGTTAAACGTTTGGCCCGTAAATCGGCCTTGACGTTGAAGTCAAATGAGAAGGCGATCACTGTTGTTGAGGACTTCAATTTTGAAGCGCCAAAAACAAAAGATTTCAAGGCATTTTTGAGCTCTTTGGGCATAGAAAACAAAAAGTCTCTTATAGTATTGGGTGGCTCGAATAATAATGTATATTTGTCGTCGCGCAATTTAGAGCGTTCTGAAGTTGTAACTAACTCAGAATTAAGTACTTATAAAATTGTTAATGCAAACAATATCGTATTGACAGAGAGTGCTTTGGAAGGAATAGAATCGAACCTTAAGAAATAAGAATATCATGAGTGTGTTGATTAAACCAATCATTACGGAAAAAATGACCGCGGATAGCGAGCTTTTCAATCGTTATGGTTTCTACGTTGACCCAACGGCCAATAAGCTTCAAATTAAAGAAGCGGTTGAGGCTACTTATGGTGTTTCTGTGGAAAAGGTGAGAACCATGAATTATGGTCCTAACCGTAAGAGTCGTTATACAAAAACAGGAATCCAACACGGAAAAACAAATGCTTTGAAAAAGGCAATTGTTGATGTGGCGGAAGGCGATATTATTGATTTTTACAGTAATCTATAAAGACAAGAAATGTCAGTTAGAAAATTAAAACCGATAACCCCTGGACAGCGTTTTAGAGTAGTAAACGGATTTGACGCGATTACTACTGATAAGCCGGAAAAAAGCTTGCTTGCTCCGTTAAAAAAGTCAGGTGGTAGGAACAGTCAAGGAAAAATGACCATTCGCCATAGAGGTGGGGGTCATAAAAGAAGATATCGAATCATCGATTTCAAAAGGGATAAACAAGGTATGGATGCCAAAGTGGTTTCTATCCAGTATGATCCCAACAGAACTGCATTTATTGCACTTGTTGAATACAAAGACGGTGAAAAAAGATATGTAGTTGCCCAAAATGGATTGCAGGTTGGTCAGAAGATTTCTTCTGGTGCCAAGTCTGCTCCAGAAATTGGAAATGCACTTCCATTAAGTGAAATTCCTTTGGGGACCATTATTTCTTGTATTGAACTGAGACCAGGACAAGGTGCTGTTATGGCCCGTAGTGCTGGTACATTTGCACAGTTGATGGCGAAAGATGGAAAGTTTGTTACCATTAAATTGCCATCAGGAGAAACACGTATGATATTGGCCAACTGTTTGGCCACTGTTGGAGCTGTTTCCAACTCTGACCACCAATTGTTGGTATCTGGTAAAGCAGGTAGAAGCAGATGGTTGGGTAGAAGACCAAGAACTAGACCAGTAGCTATGAACCCTGTCGATCATCCAATGGGTGGTGGTGAAGGAAGAGCTTCCGGAGGTCATCCAAGATCTAAGAACGGTATTCCTGCTAAAGGATTTAGAACACGTTCCAAGACCAAGGACACCAATAGATATATCATAGAACGTAGAAAGAAATAAAAGAAAAAGTAAATGGCACGTTCATTAAAAAAAGGACCTTACGTTCATCATAGTCTGGAGAAGAAAGTCCAGAATAATATAGATTCAGGTAAGAAAACGGTTATCAAAACATGGTCTAGAGCCTCAATGATAACTCCGGATTTCGTAGGACAGACCATCGCGGTGCATAACGGGAGACAATTTGTTCCTGTTTATGTTACTGAAAACATGGTTGGTCACAAACTTGGAGAATTTTCACCTACACGATCTTTTAGAGGTCATGCGGGAGCTAAAAACAAAGGTAAAAAGTAAGTAAGCTATGGGAGTTCGTAAAAGACAAATGGCCGAAAGGTTAAAAGAAGAGAAAAAGCAGCTTGCCATCGCAAAGTTGAACAACTGCCCAACCTCACCAAGAAAAATGCGTTTGGTCGCTGATTTGGTAAGAGGAAAGCAAATTGAAATGGCCTTGGCTATTTTAAGGTTCAACCCAAAAGAAGCTTCTAGAAAATTGGAAAAATTATTGCTTTCAGCAATTGCCAACTGGGAAGCTAAAAATGAAGATGCAAGCATTGAAGATGCTGACCTTTTTATCAAGGAAATCCGTGTGGATGGTGGAACAATGTTGAAAAGACTTCGTCCTGCGCCACAAGGTAGAGCACACAGAATTAGAAAACGTTCCAACCATGTTACCATGATCTTGGAATCTAACAACAACGTTCAAAGCTAGAGTATAATATGGGACAGAAGACCAATCCGATAGGAAATCGCTTAGGAATTATCAGAGGATGGGAATCCAACTGGTATGGAGGAAATGATTATGGCGATAAACTTGCTGAGGACGATAAAATCAGAAAATATGTCCATGCGCGTTTGGCAAAAGCCAGTGTGTCAAGGGTAATTATAGAAAGAACCTTAAAATTGATAACCATCACCATTACTACGGCCAGGCCTGGTATTATCATTGGTAAAGGTGGGCAAGAGGTGGATAAGCTTAAAGAAGAGCTTAAGAAAATCACCAACAAAGAGGTTCAGATCAATATTCATGAAATCAAAAGACCTGAGTTGGATGCCAATTTGGTTGCGGCTAGTGTTGCAAGACAGATTGAAAGCAGAATTTCATACCGTCGTGCCATTAAAATGGCCATTGCTGCTGCAATACGTATGAATGCAGAAGGTATCAAAATTCAGATTTCTGGGCGTTTGAACGGTGCTGAAATGGCGCGGTCAGAATCTTATAAAGAAGGAAGAATTCCTTTGTCAACTTTCCGTGCAGATGTCGATTATGCTTTGCATGAAGCACACACCACTTACGGAAGATTGGGAATCAAAGTTTGGATCATGAAGGGTGAGGTTTATGGAAAAAGAGAACTTTCCCCACTAGTAGGATTGTCCAAAGGTCAAGGTAAAGGCGACAAACGTGATGGTAAAAAACCACAACGTCGTAGAAAGTAATAAGATAAAGAAAAGGTAAGATGTTACAGCCAAAAAGAACAAAATTTCGTAAAGCCCAGAAGGGACGTATGAAAGGAAATTCGCAAAGAGGACACCAGCTTTCCAATGGAATGTTCGGTATCAAGTCTTTGGACTCCCACTTCATCACTTCCCGTCAGATAGAGGCTGCACGTATTGCTGCGACAAGGTATATGAAAAGGCAAGGTCAATTGTGGATTAAAATTTTCCCGGACAAGCCTATCACTAAGAAACCTCTTGAAGTACGTATGGGTAAAGGTAAGGGTGCACCAGAATATTGGGTGGCCGTTGTTAAGCCAGGAAGAATTATGTTCGAAGTAGCAGGGGTTCCTATGGATATTGCAAAGGAAGCTCTAAGGCTTGCGGCGCAAAAATTGCCGGTAAAAACCAAGTTTATTGTAGCTAGGGATTATTCCGCTTAATTTTTAATTGAAAAGAAGATGAAACAAGCAGAAATAAAAGAACTTTCAATTGAAGAGCTAAAGGAGAAGTTGGCCGATTTGAAAAAGCAACATGCAGATTTAAAAATGGCGCATTCAGTTACTCCTTTGGAAAATCCTTTACAGATCAAGAAAACGAGAAGGACGGTGGCAAGACTTGCAACAGAATTAACTAAAAGGGAATTACAATAGTTCTGCCTTATGGAAAAAAGAAACTTAAGAAAAGAAAGAATAGGCGTTGTTACCAGCAACAAAATGGAGAAATCAATTGTGGTTTCCGAGGTAAAAAGAGTGAAGCACCCAATGTATGGTAAGTTCGTTCTGAAGACCAAAAAGTATGTTGCCCACGACGAAAAGAACGATTGCAAGGAAGGTGATACCGTTAAAATAATGGAAACCCGACCATTGAGCAAGACGAAGTGCTGGAGATTGGTTGAAATCCTTGAAAGAGCTAAATAATTATGGTACAGCAAGAATCACGATTAAAAGTTGCGGACAACACTGGTGCAAAAGAAGTTTTGACCATCCGTGTACTTGGAGGAACAAAAAGAAGATATGCTTCTTTGGGAGATAAGATTGTAGTTACCGTTAAGGAAGCTGCCCCTAACGGAACGGTAAAAAAAGGTTCAGTTTCAACTGCGGTTGTAGTTAGAACCAAAAAAGAAGTAAGAAGACCTGATGGTTCTTACATCCGTTTCGATGACAATGCTTGTGTGTTGTTGAATCCTACAGGTGAAATGAGGGGAACCAGGGTTTTTGGACCTGTGGCCAGAGAACTTAGGGACAAACAGTTCATGAAGATTGTTTCACTAGCTCCAGAGGTACTTTAAAAGAAATATCAGCAAGATGAAGTTGAAAATAAAAACAGGAGATACAGTTAGAGTTATCACAGGAGACCACAAGGGATCTGAGGGTAAAGTGCTAAAGGTTGACGGCGATAAGAACAAAGCTATCGTTGAAGGTGTCAACACTGTATCCAAACATGAAAAGCCTAGCGCAAAGAATCCTCAGGGAGGAATTGTAAAAAAAGAGGCTCCCATACATATCTCCAATCTTTCGTTGATTGACCCAAAATCTGGTGATGCTACACGAGTTGGATACGAAGTAAGGGATGGAAAGAAAGTAAGGTTCGCCAAAAAATCCAATGAAGTAATTTAGTTATGAGTTACATTCCAAGATTAAAGCAAGAATACAAGGAGCGTGTTGTAAAAGCACTTTCCGAAGAATTTGGTTACAAAAATGTAATGCAAGTTCCAAAATTGGAAAAAATTGTGGTAAGCCGCGGTGTAGGTGCTGCTGTTTCCGACAAAAAACTCATCGACCATGCTGTTGACGAGTTGACCAACATTACAGGTCAAAAAGCAGTAGCCACAATTTCTAAAAAAGACGTTGCTTCCTTTAAATTGAGAAAGGGAATGCCAATTGGAGCTAAAGTAACGCTTAGAGGTGAACGCATGTATGAATTTTTGGATAGATTGATAACTTCTGCCCTTCCAAGGGTAAGGGATTTCCAAGGGGTGAAGGCCAATGGTTTTGACGGAAGAGGAAATTACAACCTTGGTGTGACCGAGCAGATCATTTTTCCAGAGATCAATATCGACAGGATCAACAGAATTAACGGAATGGATATCACATTTGTTACATCTGCAGAAACTGATAAAGAAGCAAAATCATTGTTAACCGAACTGGGAGTACCCTTTAAAAAGAACTAATATGGCTAAGGAATCAATGAAGGCCCGAGAAAGAAAAAGGGCTAAAATGGTTGCAAAATATGCTGAGAAAAGAAAGGCCCTAAAAGAGGCCGGAGATTACGAAGCGTTGCAAAAGCTTCCTAAAAATGCATCTCCTGTGCGTATGCGCAATCGTTGCAAATTGACTGGAAGACCAAGAGGATACATGAGAACATTTGGTATCTCAAGGGTTACTTTCAGGGAAATGGCCAATCAGGGCTTGATTCCAGGAGTTAAAAAAGCAAGTTGGTAAACCGATAAAGAAGAAAAATGCTAACAGATCCAATTTCAGATTATCTGACCAGAGTTAGAAATGCCAGTAGGGCAGGTCACAGGGTGGTTAACGTACCAGCTTCAAACCTTAAAAAGCAGATTACCAAAATATTGTTCGACCAAGGATATATTTTGAGCTACAAGTTTGAAGACGATACCGTTCAAGGAAACATAAAAATTGCCCTGAAGTATGACAAGTTTACCAAGGAGCCAGTCATTAAAAAATTGCAAAGGGTTAGTAAGCCCGGTTTGCGTAAATATGCTGGATCAGAGGAATTGCCAAGAGTTCTTAACGGCTTGGGTATTGCAATAGTTTCAACATCCCACGGGGTAATGACCAGCAAGCAGGCCAAACAAGAAAACGTAGGTGGCGAAGTATTGTGCTACGTTTATTAATATAGAAAGAGTAGAAAAATGTCTAGAATAGGTAACAATCCAATTACAATTCCCGAAGGAGTCACTGTTGAAGTGAACGAGAATGTAGTTACCGTAAAAGGTAAATTGGGCGAATTGACCCAAGAATTTTCAGGAGTTGCAGTAAAGGTTGAAGACGGTGGCGTTCATGTGGCAAGACCATCTGATTCCAAAGAACATAAGGCAAAACACGGACTATACCGTTCCCTTATCAACAATATGGTTGCAGGCGTATCCAAAGGATGGACCAAAGAGTTGGAATTGGTTGGAGTAGGATATAGAGCAAGTAACCAAGGACAGAAATTGGATTTGGCCTTAGGATTTTCACACAATATTGTGTTGAGCATTGCTCCAGAAGTGAAGATTGAGACCATTTCCGAAAAAGGAAAAAATCCAATCGTAAAACTAACATCTCACGACAAGCAATTGGTAGGTCAAGTAGCTGCCAAGATCAGAGCTTTCCGTAAGCCAGAACCTTACAAAGGAAAAGGAATCAAGTTTGTTGGTGAACAACTAAGAAGAAAAGCAGGTAAATCAGCATAATTAGTAGTACTATGGGATTATCTAAGACTGAAAGAAGATTACGAATCAGAAGAAGAATACGAAAAATTTCTTCTGGTACTGAAGCAAGACCAAGATTGTCTGTTTTCAGAAGTAACAAAGAGATATATGCTCAATTGATCGACGATGACAAGGGAGTTACTCTAGCAGCTGCATCCTCTAGAGATAAGGATGTGAATGCAAAAGGCACCAAAAGTGAGGTTGCTACGCAAGTTGGTAAAACAATTGCCGAAAAAGCACTGAAACTAGGTGTTGAAACAGTAGCTTTTGATAGAGGTGGAAACCTTTATCACGGAAGAGTTAAATCATTGGCCGAAGCAGCACGCGAAGCAGGACTAAAATTCTAAATAAACTATGTACCAGAAATACAAGAACGTAGAGATAGTTAAGCCAGGTGGACTGGAGTTGAAAGATCGTTTGGTAGGTGTCCAAAGGGTTACAAAAGTTACCAAAGGTGGTAGAGCATTCGGTTTTTCAGCAATTGTTGTTGTTGGTGACGAGAATGGTGTTGTGGGACATGGTTTAGGAAAATCCAAAGAGGTAGCAACTGCAATCGCAAAGGCAATAGAGGATGCCAAAAAGAACTTGGTTCGCATTCCTTTGAATAAAGGTACGCTTCCGCACGAGCAAAAAGGAAAGTACGGAGGAGCAAGAGTTTTCATTAAGCCTGCTTCACATGGTACAGGGGTTATTGCTGGTGGTGCTGTAAGAGCGGTATTGGAAGCAGTTGGTGTACACGACGTATTGTCAAAATCGCAAGGATCTTCAAATCCTCACAATGTTGTAAAAGCCACTTTTGATGCTTTATTGCAATTGAGGGATGCAAGCACGGTAGCGAAGCAAAGAGGAATTTCTTTGGAAAAAGTCTTTAAGGGATAAATAAAGGATATTATGTCAAAGATTAAAGTTAAACAAGTAAAGAGCGCCATCAAGAGGACTCAAAACCAAAAAAGGACTTTGGAAGCCCTTGGTTTGCGCAAGATTGGGCACGTTGTTGAACATGATGCAACTCCTAATATCCTTGGAATGATAAATAAGGTAAAACACTTGGTTTCCACTGAGGAAGCTTAAAATATAACGGTACATGGATTTACATAATCTTAAACCAGCAGAAGGCGCTGTAAACAGAGACGGAAAACGCTTAGGAAGAGGTCAAGCCTCTGGTAAGGGTGGAACCGCCGCAAGAGGACACAAAGGTGCCAAGTCCAGATCTGGATACTCTAAAAAGATTGGTTTCGAAGGAGGTCAAATGCCTTTGCAACGAAGAGTTCCAAAATTTGGATTCAAGAATATCAACAGAAAAGAATACCAAGGTATCAATTTGGGCAAATTGCAAGAATTGGTTGATAATGGTGTCGTGAAGAAGGAAGTTACACTGGATATTCTTGTTGAAAACAGGTTGGCTCATAAAAACGACTTGGTAAAGATTTTAGGAGATGGTGAATTAAAAGCTGCTCTAAAAATATCTGTACATAAATTTACTGCCTCTGCAAAAGCAGCAATCGAAGCAGCTGGAGGTGAAGCAATAAGCTTATAAGGAAAAATAGAGCATGAAGAAATTTATTGAGACCATATCAAATATTTGGAAGATTGAAGAACTAAGGCAACGAATCATCATTACTTTAGGTCTACTTGTGGTATACCGTTTTGGTGCACAAGTTGTTCTTCCTGGTATTGATACTTCCCAATTGGCACAGTTAAATAGTGCTGCTGGAGAAGGAATTCTTGGATTACTTAATGCTTTTACAGGAGGTGCGTTTGCTAACGCATCTGTTTTTGCTTTGGGTATTATGCCCTATATCTCTGCTTCTATTGTGGTGCAGTTGATGGGAATAGCGATTCCGTATTTGCAAAAACTACAAAAAGAAGGAGAGAGTGGTAGAAAGACCATTAACCAAATCACACGTTGGTTGACCATTGCAATCTGTATTGTTCAGGCACCAGCCTATTTATTTGGTTTGGGAGCGCTTGGGGTTCCAGATAGTGCCTTTATACTAGGTAAAGGTGTGGATTTCATTGTTCCTGCTGTGATTATCTTGGTTACCGGTTGTGTCTTTGCCATGTGGTTGGGTGAAAAAATTACGGACAAAGGTATCGGAAATGGTATTTCATTGTTGATTATGATCGGTATCATTGCAACCATGCCACAGTCATTTGTTCAAGAATTCATTTCTAGAACAACGAACAATACCGGTGGTATCATGTTCATTTTGATCGAGGTGATCATTTGGTTCTTGGTTATCCTGGCCAGTGTACTATTGGTAATGGCGGTACGTCAGATTCCAGTGCAATATGCTAGAAGAACGGCTTCTGGAGGATATGAAAAGAATGTTATGGGGTCGCGTCAGTATATCCCGTTAAAGTTGAATGCCTCTGGGGTAATGCCTATCATCTTTGCACAAGCTATTATGTTTGCGCCAAGTTTGTTGGGTAGGACTTTCAATAATACTGCTGTTGGACAATGGATGGAAGTTCAGTTTGCCGATATTTTCGGACTGGCCTACAATATATTGTTTGCAGTACTGATAATAATATTTACGTACTTCTATACGGCGATTACCGTTCCTACGAACAAAATGGCCGATGATTTGAAAAGAAGTGGTGGTTTCATTCCAGGAATAAGACCTGGTAAAGAAACCGGAGATTATTTAGATAAGATAATGTCGTTGATCACATTGCCAGGATCAGTTTTCTTGGCGCTATTGGCAGTTTTACCGGCAGTAGTGGTTAAGTTGATGGATGTACAGGCAGGTTGGGCATTGTTTTATGGAGGAACGTCACTATTGATTATGGTGGGCGTAGCTATTGATACCGTACAACAAGTAAATTCTTATTTGTTGAACAGACATTATGATGGTTTGATGAAGACGGGTAAAAACAGAAAAGTAGCATAATTTATGGCAAAGCAGCCAGCAATAGAACAAGACGGAACTATAATCGAAGCATTGTCTAACGCAATGTTTAGAGTTGAATTAGAGAACGGTCATGTTGTAACGGCACACATCTCTGGAAAAATGCGCATGCATTACATCAAATTGCTTCCGGGCGATAAGGTAAAATTGGAGATGAGTCCATATGATTTAACAAAAGCAAGAATTACTTACAGATACTAATACGATGAAAGTTAGAGCATCAGTTAAGAAAAGAAGTGCCGAATGCAAGATAGTACGCAGAAAAGGCAGATTATACGTAATCAACAAAAAGAATCCTAGATTTAAACAAAGACAAGGGTAATTATGGCAAGAATTGCAGGTGTAGATATACCTAAACAAAAGCGTGGAGTTATTTCACTTACCTACATTTTCGGAATCGGTAAAAGTAGGGCCCAAGAGATTTTGGAGAGAGCCCAAGTAAGTGAGGATACTAAAGTTTCAGATTGGAATGACGATGAAATAGGAAGAATCCGTGAAGCGGTTTCCTCTTACACCATTGAAGGTGAACTTCGTTCAGAAACGCAATTGAACATCAAGCGTTTGATGGATATCGGTTGTTACCGCGGAATTCGTCATAGATCAGGATTACCATTGAGAGGTCAACGTACCAAAAACAACTCTAGGACGAGAAAAGGAAAGAGAAAAACTGTTGCTAACAAGAAAAAAGCAACTAAATAATAATTAATAGTCATTAGTATTTAGACGTTAGAAGAATCTGTTTGAAATGTAAAAGTCTAGGATTCCAATAACTAAGAACTAACACCGCGTGCCGCTGAAGCTTTAGCGGAGGCGCACTAAAAACTAAAAAATATGGCAAAGGCAAGTACTAAAACAACAAAGAAGCGCAAGGTAGTTGTAGAATCAGTGGGTGAAGCCCACGTTACTGCATCGTTCAACAATATCATTATTTCCTTGACCAATAAAAAAGGAGATGTGATTTCTTGGTCTTCTGCAGGTAAACTAGGTTTCAGAGGTTCTAAAAAGAACACTCCTTACGCTGCCCAGGTTGCTGCCGAAGATTGTGCAAAAGTAGCACACGAAGCTGGCCTTAGAAAAGTAAAGGTTTACGTAAAGGGACCTGGAAATGGTAGAGAATCTGCAATTCGTTCCATCCATAATTCAGGTATAGAAGTTACTGAGATCATCGATGTAACCCCACTTCCGCACAACGGTTGTAGACCTCCAAAAAGAAGAAGAGTTTAATTAATAATCATAATGGGCCCACAAGGGTCTTCACGAAGGTGCAATATAGATTATCGAAGGATAAGCCTTAATTCATAATCGCACTTTCAAAACTAAAGAAGATGGCAAGATACACAGGACCAACATCAAAAATCGCTAGAAAGTTTGGAGAAGCGATATTCGGAGACGATAAAGCCTTCGAAAAGAAAAGTTACCCTCCAGGACAACACGGAAACAACAGACGCCGTGGTAAAAAGTCTGAATATGCAATCCAGTTGATGGAGAAGCAAAAGGCCAAGTATACCTACGGTATCCTGGAAAAACAATTTAGAAACCTTTTTGACAAGGCCAACCGTAGCAAAGGAGTTACAGGTGAGGTATTGCTTCAATTGTGTGAGTCACGTTTAGACAATGTGGTTTATAGAATGGGAGTTTCCCCTTCAAGAAGAGGTGCTCGTCAGTTGGTTTCCCACAGACATATTACCGTAAATGGTGAGATTGTAAATATTCCTTCTTACTCTTTAAAACCTGGAGATGTAGTTGCTATTAGGGAAAAATCAAAATCCGTTCAAGCCATTAATGATTCATTGGCCAACAACAGTAGCGTTTACGAATGGATTACCTGGAATTCCGAAAAGAAAGAAGGTACTTATGTAGCTATTCCTGAAAGAATGCAGATTCCAGAAAATATCAAGGAACAATTAATCGTCGAGTTATACTCTAAATAAAATCTAACATTAATCCAATATGGCATTACTTAATTTTCAGAAGCCCGATAAAGTTATAATGATAGATTCAACAGATTTCGAAGGGAAATTTGAATTTCGCCCTTTGGAACCTGGTTATGGATTAACAGTTGGAAATGCGTTGAGAAGAGTGCTTCTTTCCTCTTTGGAAGGTTTCGCGATCACTTCGGTACGTATCGATGGAGTTGAACATGAATTCTCTGTTATTCCTGGCGTTGTTGAAGACGTTACAGAAATGATATTGAACCTTAAGCAGGTTCGTTTCAAAAGACAGATTGATGATGTGGAAAGCGAGACAGTTTCTGTTTCCGTTAGCGGAAAAGAGCAATTGACTGCTGGAGACTTCCAAAAGTTCATTTCAGGATACCAAGTGTTGAATCCTGATTTGGTTATCTGTAACATGGACCCCAAAGTAAGTATTAACCTTGAGGTTATTATTGAAAAAGGTCGTGGATACGTTCCAGCAGAGGAAAACAAAAAATCCAATGCTCCTTTGGGAAGCATTGCGGTTGATTCCGTTTACACTCCGGTAAAGAATGTAAAATACAGCATCGAAAACTTTAGGGTAGAGCAAAAGACCGATTACGAAAAATTGGTTTTTGAAATCATCACAGATGGTTCAATCCACCCAAAAGATGCATTGACAGAAGCCGCTAAGGTTTTGATTCACCACTTTATGTTGTTCTCTGATGAGCGTATTACATTGGAAGCCGATGAAATTGCACAAACTGAGACCTATGATGAAGAATCATTGCACATGCGTCAGTTGTTGAAGACCAAATTGGTAGACATGGACTTGTCCGTAAGAGCGTTGAACTGTCTTAAAGCTGCTGAAGTTGACACTTTGGGAGATTTGGTTTCCTTCAACAAAAACGATTTGATGAAGTTCAGAAACTTTGGTAAAAAATCATTGACCGAATTAGAAGAGTTGGTAATCAACAAGGGACTTCAGTTTGGAATGGATTTATCAAAATATAAACTGGACAAAGATTAAGTAATCATATTTTGCTCCTCGTTTTTTTCGAGTTTGGTAGCAAGATGATAAAACAATAAAATGAGACACGGAAAGAAATTTAACCACTTAGGAAGAACAGCAGCCCACAGAAAGGCAATGTTGGCCAATATGGCCAGTTCCCTAATAGAACATAAAAGGATCAATACTACCGTTGCCAAGGCAAAAGCTTTAAAGCAATTTGTAGAGCCTTTGATCACCAAGGCTAAAACGGAGAACAATCAAACTACCGAAAAAGGTACGCATAATAGAAGGATTGTTTTCAGTAGCCTTAGAAGTAAGGATGCGGTTACCGAACTTTTCAGCACTGTAGCAGAAAAAGTAGGGGACAGGCCTGGAGGATATACCCGAATTATAAAATTAGGGAATCGTCTAGGAGATAACGCTGACATGGCAATGATCGAATTGGTCGATTTCAACGAATTGTACAACGCTGGTAAAAAGCCTGCCAAGAAAACTACTAGAAGAAGTAGAAGAGGGGGCGGTAAAAAAGTAGAAGCTGCTGCTCCAGTAGCTGAAACTAAAGTAGCAGACGATTCAGAAGAATAAAAGATGTTAATTACTATTTAATTACTGAAAAAAGGATAAGTGAAAACTTATCCTTTTTTTATGTTTTTTTGTCAAACCGAAATTAAAAAAGCGCAATGAAATATCAATCAAAGAAAAGGGCACTGGTTCTTTTGGCAGATGGCACTATTTTTTATGGAAAGGCAGTGGGTGATAAAGAAGGAACCGCTGTAGGCGAAGTATGTTTCAATACCGGTATGACCGGTTACCAGGAAATTTTCACCGACCCATCATATTTTGGACAAATCATGGTGGCCACAAATGCCCATATAGGCAACTACGGCACCAATGAAGATGAAGTTGAATCCGATTCGGTCAAAATTGCCGGACTTATTGTTAAAAACTTCAGCTATGAATACTCTCGACCAAGTGCCGATATGAGTTTACAGGAGTTCCTTGACAAAAACAATCTTTTTGCCATATCAGATGTGGATACAAGGGCTTTGGTAAGTTATATACGTGACAATGGGGCCATGAATGCTTTGATATCAACCCGAGTTGATGAAATTGACGCATTGAAGGAAGAACTCAAGAAAGTACCCAGTATGGAAGGTTTGGAATTGGCCTCCAAGGTTTCCACCAAAGAACCCTATTACTTTGGAGAGGAAAACGCTGAAATTAAAATTTCTGCCTTAGATATTGGTATAAAAAAGAACATCCTAAGAAACTTGGCCAAAAGAGGAGCCTATATCAAAGTGTTTCCATACAACAGCTCATTTGAAGAGATGCAAAAATGGAATCCAGATGGATACTTTGTTTCTAACGGCCCTGGTGATCCAGAACCTCTGACCGATGCAATTGCCACAACGAAGCAAATGATATCTTCAGATAAACCTCTGTTCGGCATTTGCCTGGGTCATCAAGTATTGGCTTTGGCCAACGGCGTTTCTACCTATAAAATGCACAACGGGCATAGGGGAATCAATCACCCCATCCTCAATTTGGTGACGGGAAAAGGTGAGATAACCTCTCAAAACCATGGTTTTGCTGTAAATAGAGAAGAAACTGAAGCGAACCCTGAACTGGAAATTACCCACACCCACTTGAACGATAATACCGTAGCTGGTATTAAAATGAAAGACAAGGAAGTATTTTCTGTGCAATACCATCCAGAGGCTAGCCCTGGACCACATGATGCAGAATATCTTTTTGACCAGTTTTTTGAGGCAATCAAAACTAGCAAGAACTAAATCGTTGTAGGTTATTTTTATGTTATTGATAATGTTTCATGACTATTTTCATGAAATTCGAAACCACTCCTTTCGTATCTTTGCCGAATTGATTTTCAACCATAAATAGAAGCAGATGAGCATCATTATCAACATTCATGCAAGACAAATTTTAGACTCAAGAGGTAATCCTACCGTGGAGGTAGATGTAATTACCGAAAATGGGGTTTTAGGTAGAGCCGCGGTTCCTTCTGGAGCTTCAACAGGAGAGCATGAAGCCGTTGAGTTAAGGGATGGCGGAGATTCTTTTATGGGTAAGGGAGTCAGTCAGGCAGTTAATAATGTCAATACCATAATTGCGGATGAATTGGTGGGAACATCGGTATTTGAGCAAAATCAAATCGATGAGACCATGATAGCCTTGGACGGCACACCAAATAAATCAAAATTGGGGGCCAATGCTATTCTGGGAGTTTCCCTTGCAGCGGCAAAGGCAGCAGCCAACGAATTGGGAATGCCATTGTACCGTTATGTGGGTGGAGTAAGTGCAAATACACTTCCAGTGCCCATGATGAACATCATCAACGGAGGTTCCCACTCTGATGCTCCGATTGCATTTCAAGAGTTTATGGTTATGCCAGTTAAGGCAAAGGATTTTAGCCACTCCATGCAAATGGGTACGGAAATCTTCCATAACCTTAAAAAAGTATTGCACGACAGAGGCTTGAGTACGGCTGTTGGCGATGAAGGTGGTTTTGCACCAACTTTGGAAGGTGGTACCGAAGATGCATTGGACACAATTGCTAAAGCGGTTGACAAAGCAGGATATACTTTGGGTGACGACGTAATGATCGCATTGGACTGTGCTTCGGCTGAGTTTTATGTAGATGGAAAATACGATTACACCAAGTTTGAAGGTGATAAAGGGAAAGTAAGAACTTCCGAAGAACAAGCTCAATATTTAGCTGACCTTTGTGCAAAGTATCCGATTATTTCCATCGAAGATGGCATGGATGAGAACGACTGGGACGGTTGGAAAATGCTTACCGATAAAGTTGGAGACAAAGTACAATTGGTAGGAGACGATTTGTTTGTGACCAATGTAGAAAGATTGTCCAGAGGAATTGAAAATGGAATCGCAAATTCAATTCTTATTAAAGTAAATCAGATAGGAACACTTACTGAAACCATTGCCGCTGTAAACATGGCCAAAAATGCCGGGTACACTTCTGTAATGTCGCACAGATCAGGTGAAACAGAAGATAATACTATAGCCGATTTGGCAGTGGCCTTGAACACTGGACAAATTAAAACAGGTTCAGCATCACGGAGTGATAGAATGGCAAAATACAATCAATTATTGCGAATTGAAGAAGAATTGGGAAGTACAGCCTACTATCCCCAAGAAAAAGCATTCAAAGTAAATTAATTGATAATGATTTGATAGCATACAAAAAGCCTTTCCAAATTGAGAAAGGCTTTTTTTTGCTTCAGCAATAAACTTTGGTTAAATTGATTGTCAAACCAAATAGAACCACATAAACCAACCTATGAACAATTTTCTTTTCGTTGCCGCAGAGAACGATGCATTGGCCAATTGCAAGGCTGGTGGAATGGGTGATGTAGTGCGGGATGTTCCCCGCCAAATTTCAGAACACGGTGATAAAGCCCATGTGGTTGTGCCCTCCTACGGTCGTCTGCATCAAGAAGGACTTTTTAAGACCAAACTTAATTTTATGCTTAGAGGTCTTAAATACACTGCTGAACTTTATGAGGTAAAACCCAAGAAAGAATTTCCAAATATTATCCACTATGTGCTGCACCATCCCGAAATAGAGGCCGGAGATATAGCGCATATTTATCACAATGATCCGGAAGAGCCCTTTTTTACCGATGCGGTAAAATATTTTATTTTTTGTGCGGCAGTGGCCGAGGCCATTAAAAAAGGTTCCTTTGGTAATATTGATATTATTCACCTGCACGACTGGCACTCAAGCTTATTGCTGTTTTTGAGGGAATATCATGAAGAATATAAAAACTTGAAGGATATTCGAGTTGTTTATAGCATCCATAATTTGGCCATTCAAGGCATTAGGCCATTTGATGACAATTATTCCTCTCTAAAAAACTGGTTCCCGGATGTGGTTTTCGACTACAAAGCCCTGATGGACTATCGTTATCAAGATTGCATTAACCTGATGGCTGTAGGAATCCGTTTTGCAGATGCTGTGCATACTGTTTCCCCTTCTTACAAAGAAGATGTGATGTTGCCCAGCTCTCCACCAGAATTTATTGGAGGAGAAGGGCTGGAAAAAGACCTTATAAAAGCCAATAAAGAAGGCAGACTAGTGGGTATATTAAACGGGTGCAATTATAAGAACATCAACGTTGAAGAGAAAGGCTTTATATATCGAAATACGGTGAAGGCCATCTTTAGATGGCTACAGGAAGAGTCCAAAAAATATAAGGCCGACTTTTTGGCGCACACGGGTGAAAAGATCATGGAGTTTGTGGACAATAGACCCAAATTCATTGTTTCTAGCGTGGCACGATTAACAGAGCAAAAATTTTACTTTTTCAAACGGTCCCCAGAAGCCTTCGTTGAAATATTGAAGAAGTTGGAAAAAGTAGATGGCATTTTTATGCTGTTGGGAACGGGCGCTCCCGAGTATGAAGAACTCTTTAGAAAACTGAGTTACGAACACAAAAACTTTGTGTTTACCAATGGACAATCGGAAAACCTAATCGATTCCATCTATCTGGAATCCGATTTATATTTCATGCCTAGTCTTTTTGAACCCTGCGGAATAAGCCAAATGCTGTCTATGCGTAACGGAAACCCATGTTTGGTGCACCATACGGGAGGGCTTAAAGATACGGTGGAACATATGAAAACAGGCTTCAGTTTTGATGGAGCAACATATGACGAAAAAATAAAGAGCATGCTCGATGCTTTCGACTTGGCACTGGATGTGTATAAAAATGATAAGCCCACTTGGAAGAAAATTCAATCCGCAGCTAAGAAAAAGCGGTTTACTTGGAAAAAATCAGTGGATAATTATTACAAATATTTATACAATTTGCAGTAAACTGCCCTGGAAATTTTCGACCTACCAAAAGTATAGTTAACAATACTATAAATGAAGCCTGGAAATTGTTAATGCCTATGCTTTTTCGTAAATTTCGGATTCTATTTTATTAATCTTTTAAACCATAAAATGTCTGACAAAGCAATACTTGAATATGACGGAGAGAAATACGAGTTCCCAGTAATAAAAGGTACTGAGGATGAATTGGCTATCGATATTAAAACCTTAAGGTCTGCCAGTGGTATGGTGACCATAGATCCGGGTTATAAAAATACGGGCTCGTGTGAAAGTGCTATTACTTTTTTGGACGGTGAAAAAGGAATTTTAAGATATAGGGGATATTCCATAGAAGATTTGGCCGA
The DNA here is from genome assembly GCF_053618295.1 of Flagellimonas sp. 2504JD1-5. NCBI lineage: Bacteria > Pseudomonadati > Bacteroidota > Flavobacteriia > Flavobacteriales > Flavobacteriaceae > Flagellimonas > Flagellimonas sp. 2504JD1-5. Next base: position 1,527,647 of record NZ_JBSIOU010000002.1, on the reverse strand, counting down.
GAAGGCCGACTTTTTGGAGGTGGCATACCTTCTAATTTTTGGGGAGCTGCCAAATAAAGAACAGCTTGAGCAATTTCATAGTGACATTAAGGAGGAATCCCATGTAGATGAAGAAATGAAAAAGATTTTGGACGGATTTCCAAAATCGGCTCACCCAATGGGAGTACTTTCCTCTTTGACAAGTGCATTGGTGGCGTTCAACCCAACTTCAGTTGATGTTTCATCTGAGGCGGCCATGTACCATTCAATCGTGCGAATACTTGCCAAATTTCCAGTGTTAGTGGCTTGGGCGCAACGTAAGAAAAAGGGCCTTCCTTTGGATTATGGAGATGATACACTTGGTTATGTGGAGAACATCCATAAAATGATGTTCAAAAAACCGAACCAAGAATATAAAAAAGATGACATCGTAATTGATGCTTTGGATAAATTACTGATTCTACATGCCGATCACGAGCAAAACTGTTCCACTTCAACGGTGCGTATTGTAGGGTCATCACATGCAGGACTATTTGCATCTCTCTCAGCAGGAATCTCAGCATTATGGGGACCACTTCATGGAGGTGCCAATCAAGCAGTTTTGGAAATGTTGGAAGCCATTCAAGCTGATGGAGGTGACACCAAAAAATATATGGCCAAAGCGAAAGATAAAAATGACCCGTTTCGATTAATGGGCTTTGGACACCGCGTATATAAAAACTTTGATCCAAGAGCTAGGATCATTAAAAAGTCCGCTGATGAGGTATTGGGAAGTTTAGGAATAGATGATCCCATATTGGATATAGCCAAAGGATTGGAAAAAGAAGCCTTGGAGGACGAATACTTCGTAAAAAGAAAACTTTATCCTAATGTGGATTTCTATTCTGGCATAATCTATCGGGCATTAGGAATACCTACCGAGATGTTCACCGTAATGTTCGCTTTGGGAAGATTGCCAGGTTGGATTGCCCAGTGGCGCGAGATGAGACTCAGAGGGGAACCCATAGGAAGACCAAGACAGATATATGTGGGGGAAAACTATAGGCCCTTTGTCGGTGTAAATAAAAGATAGTTTAAAAGCTATAAATTAAAAAGGCGGTCATTTATGATCGCCTTTTTAATTTATCATCTCTTGACAACATTTTCCGTAGAAATGGAGTTTAGCCTCTTATCACGGTCATAACATATTTCCATAATGCCCTTATGATAAAATACTTTGATTGCCGACAGGGAATCCGAATCTATCTGATTTTTGCATCGTTCAAATTCATTGTGCAAAAACTCATGGGCATCAATCGTACTTAAATTTTTTATCGTCGAATCCAATGAGCGTTGATACTTTTTCAAACATTGATTGATTTCGTCATAAAGGCCATTTTGTTGAATCAATTGCATATCAGGACCTTCAGAATCAAACATGGAAATGGCTACCATATCAATACAATCAGAATACTTTATTTGGCGCTCTGGATTTTCACTTTTTTCAGCGTCGGTTGCCCCTGAAAAGTTGATTTTTGGAGAAAATTTATTCATGGACAAAAGGGCGATACTGATTAGAGCAATTAAACAGAATGGAAGGATAATTTTTTTCATCCCAAAAACCTTTTATCGTATTTAAATGTAAGAATTATAAGCTAATTTAGCATGATTTTTAGTAAGGTTTTTTCGAATTTATTGATTTTTAACTAGTTAAAAATCAATTACATACAAGCTTTAATCCAATATTGATAGTGTTTGCTGAAAAGCCCTAAAAGGAGTAAGTTTTTTTTTGTTTTGGCCAATGGAAAATCGATAACAAAACCCTAGTTTTGCCACAGTGTTTTTAGGGTTTTTCTGTTTTTGAGAACCTTAAATGGATAATAAAGGACGGTTATATGATGCAATTGCATGTAGAAAACGAAACAAGCCCGCTTAAAGCGGTAATATTGGGAACCGCAGAAAGTTGTGGCCCTACCCCAACACCTGAAGAAGCATATGATCCCAAATCTTTGGAGCATATTTTGGCGGGCACATATCCGAAAGAGGAAGACATGATCCTGGAAATGGATGCATTTGCCCAAGTATTTGCAAAGTATGGCGTTGAGGTGTACAGACCATCCATTCTAAAAGATTGCAATCAGATTTTTTCCAGGGATATCGCCTTCGTAATTGAGGACAAACTATTTCATTCCAATATTTTACCCGATCGCGAAAGAGAGTTTGAGGCCATTCAACATGTTTTGGATAAAATTGATCCCAACAAAATTATCCGTCCCCCTGAAGAAGTGCATATTGAAGGGGGTGATGTTATGCCTTGGAACGATTATGTTTTTATAGGAACTTATACCGGCGAAGACTACCCGGATTACATTACCGCAAGAACCAACAAAGAGGCCGTAGAATTCATTAAAGAGCAGTTTCCACATAAAAAGATAAAATCATTTGAACTACGGAAATCAAATACAAATGCCAAGGACAATGCTTTACATTTAGATTGTTGTTTTCAACCCGTAGGCAAGGACAAGGCCATTCTGCATAAAAATGGCTTTTTGGTAGAAGAGGAATACCAGTGGTTGGTGGATTATTTCGGAAAGGAAAACATTTTTGAAATCACCAAGGACGAAATGTATCAAATGTTCAGCAATGTCTTCTCCATTTCACCGGAAGTCGTGGTTTCAGAAAAAAACTTCACACGCTTGAACAATTGGCTCAGAGAACAAGGCTTTACCGTTGAAGAGATTCCCTATGCCGAAATTGCAAAGCAAGAAGGATTGTTGCGTTGTAGCACCATGCCTTTGATTCGCGGTTGATTTTCCTTTTTTGGACTGGTAGCCCCGACTACCTTACTTATCTGACCCTAAGACTACATGAAAAGAGAAATTCTGTAGTTTTGAAATATGACCACAGCTAAAAGGACAATCTGTTTTGTGATTTGTAGCCTGTTCTCGGCAATGACTTATGCCCAAGAAAATGTGGATATTGTGATTGTAGGAGGAGGTGCTGGTGGCACTTCCGCAGCAATTCAGGCAGCGCGAATGGGTGCAAGCGTTCAAATTATTGAAAAAACCACTTGGTTGGGCGGAATGCTCACTTCAGCTGGAGTGTCAGCGATTGATGGCAACCACAAAATGCCTTCAGGTATTTGGGGTGAGTTCCGTCAGAAATTATACGATCATTATGGCGGTTCAAAGGCAGTGGCAACCGGATGGGTGAGCCATACACTTTTTGAACCTTCCGTAGGCAAGTCAATTTTGACCGAAATGGTAAACTACCCCAATCTTAATATTATATATAAAGCTCATTATGGTAAAATAGAAAAGGAAGGTAATAAATGGGTCGTTCACTATAAAAAGAGAGATAAAACATATTCAACCAAAGCTTCTGTTCTTATTGATGCAACTGAAACTGGAGAGTTGCTGCCCTTGGTCGGGGCCGATTTTCGATTGGGAATGGACTCCAAACAAGATACTGGAGAGAAAGAAGCCCCTGGAAATTCGAATTCCATAGTTCAGGACTTGACCTATGTGGCTATCCTAACGGATGTAGGGGCAGCTAAAAACCGAAAAGGATTGGTGAAAAAACCAAAAAACTATGATCCCGAAGAATATGCCTGTGCCTGCAAAAGGGAGCAGGGGGGAATGTTCGGTTCGGTGGCCGATTGTGACCAAATGCTGAACTATGGAAAATTGCCAAATAAAAAATACATGATCAACTGGCCCAATTGCGGAAACGACTTTTTTGTGAACTGGCCGGAAATGACCAAAAAGGAGCAAGAAGAAACCTTAAAAAAGGCTAAAACCTTCACCCAAGGGTTTGTTTATTATATCCAAAACGAGTTGGGATATAAAAACTTGAGGTTGGCCGATGAATTTCCTACCCAGGATAATTTTCCTATGATTCCCTATCATCGGGAAGGGAGAAGAGTCAAAGGGAAAACTTTTTTGGTGGTAAACCACTTGGAAAGACCCTACGATTTCAATCTATACAAAACTGGAGTAGCCGTTGGGGATTATCCCATTGATCACCATCATGATAAAAATCCGGAAACACCCGAAATTGAATTTATCAATATCAAAGTGCCCAGTTATTCCATTCCAATAGGAAGTTTGGTTCCAGAAAAAGTAGATAATTTTTTGGTCTCGGATAAAAATATCAGCGTAAGCAATATCGTGAACGGTACTACGCGGCTGCAACCTGTGGTCTTAGGTATTGGTCAAGCATCAGGTGCCATAGCTGCTATGGCGGTAAAAGAACAAATAAACACGTCTGAAGTATCCATTAGAGAGGTGCAACAAACTCTTTTGGAAAGTAAGGCTTACATTATGCCGTATATTGACGTTGCTCCAGATGATGCAGCTTTTGGTGCTATCCAGCGTATCGGCGCTTCCGGGGTGCTTAAAGGATATGGCATTCCCTATAAGTGGGCTAATGAAACTTGGTTCTATCCTAAAAGGATAGTACCCGAATACGAATTGAAAAGCGGATTACTTCCATTGTATCCTGATTTGAAAGATGAACACGCTTCTGGTCAGGGTGTGACGCCAAAATTTTTGGCGGACTTGCTAAGCAAGATTAAGAAGGAAATCACCTTGGAAAGTATCGAAGAGGCATGGAATTCTACCAAAATTGAATCCCCATTTTCTGCGTCAACCCAACTCGATAGAAGAACAGTCAGTATTTTGGTGGACAAATTGCTCAACCCTTTTGGAGTTGAGTTGGATTTCGACGGAAGTTTCAAATAAAAAATCTGTTTTCTTGGTGCATTTTCTTGCATAAAATTGTTGCATTTGCACGTATATTTATCCTCTCAAATAAACAGTAAAAGATAAGCATGCGATGCAGGTAACCAATACCATCTTAATGGTTCGGCCAATCAGTTTTAGAATGAACGAACAAACGGCCGTAAACAACTATTTTCAAGAGGAAATAGCCGTGGAGCCTAATGAAATTAATGCCCAGGCACAACAAGAGTTTGATGAGTTTGTCGGTAAGTTAAGAAATCATGGAGTTAATGTGGTCGTGGTACAGGATACCAAGGACCCAGATACCCCGGATTCTATTTTTCCGAATAACTGGATATCGTTCCATGCTGATGGAACCGTTGCGGTCTATCCCATGTTTGCCGAAAATCGAAGAAATGAACGCCGAGAAGACGTCTTTGAAATTTTGGAAAAAGATGGTTTCCGAATCGACAACGTGGTGGACTACACTTCCGCAGAGGAAGAAGGTGTGTTTTTGGAAGGAACGGGCAGTCTGTTGTTGGATCGTGTAAACAAAAAAGCGTATTGCGCTTTGTCCGATCGGGCGGAAGAAGAACTCGTCATTGAATTCTGCGAGGATTTTGATTATCTACCTGTGATTTTCACTGCAAACCAAACGGTGGAAGGGCAACGATTGCCCATCTACCATACCAATGTGATGATGGCCCTGGCTGAGACCTTTGCCATTATCTGCTTGGCCACCATTGACGATAAAAAAGAACGCAAGAACGTGGTGGAGCATCTTAAGGCAGATGGAAAAGAGGTCATCAACATTACCGAAGAGCAGATGTACAATTTTGCAGGAAATATGCTTCAAGTGGTTGGAAAGGACGACCAACGCTATATGGTCATGAGTTCTGCCGCATACAACAGTTTGGACAAGTCCCGAAGGGAGGCCATCGAAAAACATTGCCCCATTATCCATAGCTCGTTGAGTACCATTGAAACCTGTGGAGGTGGAAGTGCCCGTTGTATGATGGCGGAGGTATTTTTGCCCAAAGCTTAAAGGCTGAAAATCAAGAAGTTTTTGGCAATATTTCTGTGCCAGATTGCGTTTTGTTAATCATGGCTCGGCTAAATCACATTGCCCATATAATTCTTTTGATTTTGATGGTTTTCTCTTGTTCAAAGGACAAGGAAAATGATCAGGAGGCAGAGGAACCCAATGCAAGGTCCTTTTTTATGGGATTTACCGCTTTTCCATACGATTATAGCCTCAATGCACTTAATGAAACATACCAAAACGTTATAGCTGATGGGGACATATTTTTGAGCCATTTAGATTTTGGAGTTCCATGGGATGAGACTATGAACGATCTACCATTTCCCATGGAAGTACAGAATACGATAAATGTTGCCAAAAACTCGAAATCCCCAAGCACTAAGATCGTCCTTACCACGACACCCACGGACCAAAGCAGGAACAATTTGGCCAAATATTGGAATGATGATGGCAGTCATCAGCCCTTACCATCCTTCTGGGATGGAAAAAGCTTTGATGATCCTATCGTGGTTTCCACTTTCATTAAATACTGTAAACGGTTGATAGATGAGGTGAATCCAGACTATTTCGGTTATGGAATTGAAACAAATGCAACCTTTAGAAAAGACGATGCCGAATTTGCACAATTTTTAAGTTTAACGGAAGCGGTGTATACGGCCCTCAAGACCGATTATCCAAATTTGCCTATATTTCTTAGCCTGCAGGACCAGGCCTTTGATACTCCTAAAACTGAATTGATGGAGATTTCAGAAATGCTTGTTGCCAACTCGGATTATGTGGCCATGAGCACCTATCCATTTTTGTACTACGAGAATTTAACGCGCGATGCAAATCCCGATCTGTTTGCCGATAATTGGTTGGAAGATTTCAGGAATTTGGATGTTTCCAAACCTTTTGCCGTTTCGGAGACAGGATTTTCTGCCGATGACTTGATCATAGAAAATTTGGGAGTCAATGCAAAAAGCACCGAAGACTGGCAACGTACTTATGTTGAAAAACTGATGAACCATTTAAATGATCTGAATGCGGAATTTGCCATATGGTTTGTGTATCGCGACTATGACCTTTTGTATCAAAACACCCCATCACCACCAGATATCTTAAAAGTGTGGCGAGATAACGGCCTGTTGGATGGTAATGGAGCCCAAAGGCCGGCTTATGAGCTCTGGAAGCAATGGCTTCAACTTCCCAAGAACTGAGGATTGAACCACTCTTTACAATTTGACGTTGAAATTTGTCAGATAATCATTACTTTTATAGTCCTCCGCTAGTTTATTTGCTGCGCATTTTGATTCCCCCTTTTTTATAAAACGTATTTCTCTATGGGAAACTCAAAATTTGGAAATTGGATACCACTTTGTTGTGTGGTATTAATTTGGTTTGGATGTGGGAAACAAAAAGATATTGTCAAGTTTGAGCCCGGAAACATTTCTACACCGGCGGTGGAATATTCCTGTACCTTTTCGGCGGATGGCAACGAACTCTACTTTGCCAAAAGCTACCAAGAATGGGGGAGTGTCGATATGAAAAGTGCCATTTACCACGCCGTTAAAAAAGATGGCGAATGGTCCTCTCCTAAAATGGTTCCGTTTTCTGGTATTTTTGATGATAGCGACCCACATTTGTCCCAAGATGGAAATACCTTGTACTTTATTTCCGACAGGCCAACATCAATTACCAAAACTTCCGCAGATATTTGGATGGTAACAAAGAATGATGACGGAGTATGGGAAGAACCTGTTGTTTTATCCTATCCTATAAATTCAGAAAACACGGAATATAGCCCACGTACCGATGGGGCAGGCAACCTATATTTTGCGTCCGACAGATTGGGAGGTTACGGACAGGGTGATCTTTATATGTCCAAATTTAAATACGGGGAGTTTGGAGTGCCGGTAAATATGGGAAATACTTTGAATTCCCCAAAAGGCGAATGGAATTTGGAGATAAACAACAAGGGTGATCTCATCATTTTTGAGGCTTCACAACGAGAAGCCAATGTATCACCTTATGGGGACCTTTATATCAGCTTTAAACAAGACGATAATTGGACCGTGCCCCAAAATATAAAAGAATTGAACACCTCGGGGAGTGACCTTTACCCTTATTTGACCAAAAATGGCAAGCATCTATATTATACCAGCAGTGATAGCCTAAAAGGGAAAAGCACTAATATCTATATTACCAAGTTTGGTGGACTAAGTCGTAAATACCAACAACAGGCCAAAACCCAGTTACAGCAATAAATTATGAACTCCTTCCCTTGGTCAAGGGAAGGTATCCGAATGATGGAAGGGATTGTTTTTAGGTTTACCCTTTCCGCTGTTACTCCGTAACACCACCTTTCCCTAAAAGGGAAAGGAGCCTTTACCTGTCATATCGATTTGTCATCCTGAGCAATGTCACACTGAGCTTGTCGAAGTACTGTCGAAGGATGGAAAAACTAAAAAAAGCTCCTCCCCTATGTAAGAGGGAGGTGTCCACCATTGGTGGACGGAGGGGGTAAATATCCCTTCCGCCTTGATGCAAAGTATCAAACCACCCTCCTTGTCATCTAGAGACTTGCGTCATGCCGAACTGGCTTCGGCATCTCAATGGAGTGGGACCCTGAAACAGGTTCAGGGTGACGGCGTGCCCAAACCCAATACTTTAGTATTCTCATCTTATAGCGTCAATAATCCCCCTTAAAGCAGCAACCACTCCCTGAATTTCTCTTTTAGTAAAAACATCATCCTCAATATAAAAGAGCATTTCAATACCTTGGTCTAAGATTTTGGCAAACTCTTCTGATGAGCCGTAACCTTCTTTAACCCACTCGCGAAATTGTTTTAGTTGTGATTTTTTCATGCCTTAACTTTTACAAAGGCAAGAAAAGGAGAATCTTTGGCTCGGTGAATGCCATTTATGGCAAGTTAGATAAGAGACTGGTTTGTAAGGTGTTGTTGATCTTAATTTTGATGAAATTATATTAGAATAAAAGGGTAAATTGATTGTTTTTAAGGTTTAACCATTAAATGATATGAATTATAATGAAACACGTCGTAGTTCTTGATACCAATATTCTTAGAGCTGATTTTCTTTTTAAGTCAAATCACTTTAGGATTCTTAAAGAATACTTGAAAATTACAAACTCAACTTTGATAATCCCAACAATTGTCATTCAAGAATTGGTACACTTATACAGATTAGAACTGCAAACTAAGTTTGAAGATTTAAATAGTTTAAAAGATAGGATTAATCGTAATTTATTATTAGATAGCGTTTTGGACTTTAATCCTGATGCAAATATCAACCTAGAGGAACAGGTTTTTAAGTATCAGGAGTACATCGAAAATCAATTGAAACCTTTTTTACGTCAAATTGATCATGAGGATGCCTTCTTGCCAGAATTGGTAAGAAGGTCGATAGAAAAAATAAAACCAATTTCTCGAAAAGGACAGGAATTTAGGGATGCACTACTATGGTTGACATTAATGAATTATATCAAAAAACAGAAATTCGAGCTTAAAGTTTCTTTTATTACAAATAACGTTAAAGATTTTGCTGATGAAACTAAAATGGCGTTGCATCCGGACTTAATGAAAGAAATAATGGAAACAGGAATATCCTTTTACTTTTATAGGTCTCTGACAGATTTTACTCAAAATACCGCTATTACAATTACTGATATTTCAAAAGAATGGTTAGTTGAAAGTTTGGATTGGGAAGGAATTCAGGTAACGGCTGAATCGACTGTTGAAAATATAGACCCATCTTACTTTTATGAATATTATTATGGGAATAAAATTGATAAATCGGATTTGGAGGGGTGGGATGTCGTGTACGCAAGTTATTATAGAGATATTGAAGGTTTCTATATCTATGAAACAACTGAAAAGAACAATTACACTGTGGAGGTCGATTTATATGGCAACGCGGTATTGGAGTTTGAAAGTAAAGAAGGCAAATTTTTCCAAAAAGATGTGGATTTTGGCACTAAAGCATATCTAATCATAAAACAAATGAAAATTATAGAAGTCAAATTGAATCCTTACGGAGAGGAAGCTGGATTGGACTTCGGGCCTAGCTATGAAGCTCCAAAGATATAGATTACCCCAAATTGTACTATGCTTTGTACAACATTGGAGCATTTATTCCCCCTCAACCACAAACTCGCGAATGGCCTGGTTGGGCTCCATAATGGTATGGCCTTTCCAAAACTCGGGGTCGTAGGCCGATAAATAGGTAGCCTCAACGGTTTCGTCCTCTTCCAAAGCTTCAAAATTGGTTTTGGAAACCACGTCCGAGTCGTAGACCACCAGTTCGTATTTTTCGGTGTTATAATTGACAATGTCCAAAGCTAGGGAGAGTTCGTTCTGTTTTCTTCGGCCCTTAACATGTTTGTTCTTTTCGATTACTTTTAAAGGTCGGTCAACACCCATTTTGCGCCCAAAAGTGAAGTTTATAAACTTCAATTGGTACTTGTCCCCATCAAACTTGGAAAAAATAGTGCTACCATAATATTTCAATTCTTGATAACTAAAGCCAAGTAACTTAATGCTTTTTATGGTTTTCACATTTTCATAGTCCATGCGCATTATGGCAAAATCCTCGATGTTCACAAAGAGCTTGCCCTGAAAATCGGCACCACGCTTGGGGGCAAAACCTACAACATACACACCTTGGTTATCCAACTCTGAATAGCCCAAAAGTTCATACTCGTAGCGGTGCAGCTTTTTGGCCACATCCAATTTGGACTTTCCAAAAAACTGGTCGGTAATCTCGCTCATTATGTATTTTCGGTTGCCCAAAAAGTAGTTTTTCTCAGGTTTTTCTAATTCGGCTTCCAGTTCATCCGTGTCTTCTTCATTCTCAAAAATGGAATCTAGCTGCACTTTTTCGCCAAAAATTCCTGATTTTATCTTTAGGTAAGAATCTGGTTTTACGTTGGCCCTAAAAATGGCCTCCATTTTGTCGGACAGGGCTTCCATAGAACCTTCATTGCTCTTGTCGTACAGTTCGGCCGCTTTTATGATCTCCAACTTGTTTTCCTCCCCGTTTTGGTAATAATCGCCCAAAGTTTCGGTGTAGTAGGCCGAATTTTTGGGAAGAATGGAAACGATACTGTCCATCAAGTGCTCGTCCAGCTCGACAATGGTGGATTTTTTAAATTCAATATCCATTTTCTGAAGCGTATTAAAACTGGATTGCCGCAGAAAGAAACGCTGTTTTAGTGGTGCCTTGTTATAGTTGGTAGGCATGCGTTCCTCTACCCGTTCCATGATTTCATCCACATCCAATTCCTTATCAAATAAATACACCCCTGTAAGTTCAATGGCCTTGGGAGTGATCGTGATGATACTATCCTGTAATTGCTCTAATGTAAACCCCGTTTTTTGATATCCCATTGAGGAAATATAAATGGAATCCTGTATTGAGGTTGCGTCCAGAATAAAGCTGAAACGACCTTCTTCGTTAGTAATCACGCCTTGGTGCTCACCGTATTGCACCGTTGCATAGGGAATTCCCTTTTGGGTCTTGGCATCGACCAATTTAGAGGTGATGGTCTGGGCAGATAGGCTGCTAAATGCCAGAAAAAAGCAAAGAAATAAGGCTGTATTGAATTTGGACATCGGTTCGTTTTTTTGATTGCTTATTTGATTCCCATTTTCATGGGAATGACAGTTTTATTGGTTGTCGCACAGCATGCTGTGCGGAGCTATTTTTCATTAAAGACGCACTAAATAACAAAAGGGTTGCATTCAGGCAGACGATTTTAACAGGAATTTGTAACAAGGATCGTTCCAAAAATGAGAAGGGAACAGTATTATTCGTGCACTGTGGCCATTTTATAGAAATAGATAAAGGGGAGTAGGGCCACAATGATCCAAGAGCCCACCAAAAGTTGCACATCAATGGTGTCAACGATTTCTTTGATATGAAATAGAAGTATTATAGTGGTCAATAAAAAGGCCACCACCGAAGCCAAGTTCATAACTGCGATCATCCGAATGCCCAATGCATAGAGTTCAGGTGCATTTTTTTCGGTAACCTTTACGGGAAAGTTCATGTGGTAAGGCTTCATTTTGGTGACAAAAAAACTCAATCCAAAGTACAGTGTGGCACTAAGGATGGGGATGATCCAAAGTGTTGACTTATGTCCATAGCCATCGGCTTCGCCCTTTAGATTGAAATGGGTTGGAATGGTTTCAGGTAGGTCAAAATAAAAAACAAGTACCAACAACACGTTCAAAGCCACTATGGCCCATCCCAATTTGACCAATTTTATATCTGTTCCGTTGGGTTTTACTTCTATTTTTGGCTTTTTACTGAATATGCTCATAAATCTTCAATTGAGGGTTGAGCGTTGTCGGCCTTATAATCCAACACCTTCTTAAAATACTTTTGAATGGCTTTGGTATCGGATCTTACTTTAATAAAATAATGATCTTTATAAATAGAATAAACTGCGAAATCTCCCTTGTATAGGTTGAGTTTATAATATGGGATGACCAAACCATAGGTTTCCAGCAAGGACCTGAACCGTATAATAATACCTTTTGGACGCATTTCTACATTACAAGTGTTCAAATTGTTGTCTAAAATCAACAGATTCTGAATTTCAATGTTGGTTTCGGTAATGTGTAGTTTTGGAGAACCGATTCCACCCATAGCAAACCGATCTTTTAAGGGAAAAGGCTTACCCACAGCCGCATCAATTTTTTTGGTGGTGGTTTTATCGGTGTAGGAGACGTTCAAAAGCATCTCTAAAATTAACCAAAATCAGCGGGTTTATTATGCGCAAAGCCCATTTATATTGATGGAAACGGGCAAAAAATATGTAGTTTTGCAGGCTGAAAAGGCCAGATACATGAGTTTGCAAAAAGTTATTTCACAAAGTGTGATCAAAGCGGTAGGGGAGTTGTACCAGGTAGAACTTCCAACCGTGGAATTTCAACCCACCCGAAAGGATTTTGAAGGGGATATTACTGTGGTTGTCTTTCCGATGCTTCGCTTTGTAAAAGGAAACCCTGTTGAAATAGGAACCAAAATTGGTGAATATTTGCAGGATAATGTAGCCGAGGTGTCCAAATTTAATGTGGTCAAAGGTTTTTTGAATGTAGTGGTAGAAGATGGTTTCTATCTTAATTTTTTCAACTCGATATATAGCGAAACGGATTTTGGATATGTAAAAACACCAACCAAAGACGCCGTGATGGTGGAATATTCTTCTCCGAATACTAATAAACCACTGCATTTGGGGCATATTCGAAACAATTTATTAGGGTATTCAGTTTCAGAAATTTTAAAAGCAGCTGGAAAAAAGGTATACAAAACCCAGATTATTAACGACCGGGGCATCCATATCTGCAAGAGCATGCTGGCCTGGCAAAAGTTTGGAAAGGACGAGACTCCGGAATCATCCGGATTGAAAGGGGACCACCTGGTAGGGAAGTATTATGTGGCTTTTGATAAAGCTTACAAAGAACAGATAGCTGATTTGGTTTCCAAAGGAACGGAAAAAGAAAAGGCTGAAAAAGAAGCTCCTATTCTACTTCAAGCCCAAGAAATGCTGCGAAAATGGGAAGGTGGTGATACTGAAACCGTTGCGCTGTGGAAAAAAATGAACGGATGGGTATATGAAGGTTTTGATGTCACTTACAAAAACTTGGGTGTCGATTTTGACGTGCTCTATTATGAAAGTGACACCTACCTTTTAGGTAGGGATGTGGTAAAAGATGGCCTGGAACGTGGTGTTTTCTTTAAAAAAGAGGATGGAAGCGTTTGGATTGACCTAACTGATGAAGGTTTGGACGAGAAAATCGTACTGCGTTCAGATGGAACTGCGGTTTATATGACCCAGGACATCGGGACTGCGATTCAGCGTGTAACTGATCATCCGGATATTAATGGAATGGTATACACCGTAGGAAACGAGCAGGATTACCATTTTAAGGTACTTTTTTTGATTCTTAAAAAACTCGGCTATGATTGGGCCAAACAATTGTACCATTTAAGCTATGGTATGGTGGACCTCCCTAGTGGAAAAATGAAAAGCCGGGAAGGTACGGTTGTGGATGCGGATGACCTGATTGAAAGTATGGAAAGTACTGCAGCATCCATTTCTGAAGAACTTGGGAAACTGGAGGGCTATTCTGAAGAAGAAAAGAAACAGCTCTACAGAACCATCGGCTTGGGGGCCTTAAAATATTATATTTTAAAGGTAGATCCTAAAAAACGGATTTTGTTCAACCCTGAAGAATCGGTGGATTTCCAAGGAAACACGGGACCGTTTATCCAATATACCTACGCAAGAATTCAATCGATTCTAAGAAAAGCAGAGGATGTCGGATCGAGCGCAGTCGAGACCGCATTGGATTTACATGAAAAAGAAAAGGAGTTGTTAAAGCAAATCCAGCTTTTTCCGGAGACGGTTCAACTAGCGGCAGAAAATTACAGTCCTGCACTGATTGCAAACTACACTTATGATCTGGTGAAGGAATTCAACTCGTTTTATCAGCAGGTATCTATTTTGGGGGAAGCGGATGAACAAAAAAAGCGGTTTCGCGTACAACTCTCCAAAAAAGTAGGAGAGATAATCGAGTCTGCCTTCAGACTTTTAGGCATCGATGTTCCTGAACGGATGTAGGTTTGGAGATCGACGGGATTGACATATTTGGGTTTGGATGCCTTATATTCATTTTTGCCTATTTCTCTTATATTGTATACTACGCGATAGGTCTATATGAATTGAATCCGTTTTTATGGCCAACTCCCTTGACTCAAAGAGAGAAACACCTTCTAAAAAAACGGATTGGTGTTATTCCACTTTTAACCAATTCTGAGAAAGAAAAATTTTATAAAAGGGTGGCTTGGTTCAGAGCAAAAAAGCCCTATTCATTCAAAGGCCCTGTGCAGAATCGAGAAGAAATAAAGCTTTTGGTTAGTGCCGCTGGTGTTTTGGTCACTTTGGGGATGAAGCATTATAAATTTATTCGGTCTGTGCACCGCATTGTGATTTATCCTTCGGACTATTATTCCATTTTAAATAAGCGCCATCATGTTGGAGAATATAATGTTGGCTTGAAAACCCTTGTTTTTGCAGCCGATACTTTGGAAGATGGTTTTGTGGACGAAAGTGATAACCTAAATCTGGCAGTGCATGAATTTGCCCATGCCTTGTATTTTGAAAAAAGTGGAAAAAATACATGGGAAGCCCTTAGGTTTCAGTGGGGTTTCAAAAAAATACGACAAATTCATTCAGATACCCCAAAAATGGAACGTATTGTAGCGCTTGATTATTTTAGGGAATATGGACAGGCAAATGTCCACGAATTTTTTTCCATTCTTTGCGAAACCTATATGGAAACTCCGGAGTTGTTCAAGGAGAAATCCTCGGAATTGTATGAACTGATTCGAAAAATGCTCAACTTTGGATTTGGTAATTAAAAATGTACCCTAAAACTCACATTTGGGGTAATGCCCAATGAAATACTTTCTACCGCCTCTATTTCATTGTCTTCGTTGACCCGATAATATTTATTTAAACTATTCTTTCTATTGGTAAGGTTAAGAATGGAAACGCCGGCGTTGGCCTTTACATTTCTACTAAGGTCAAATTTGTAAATGGCCGAGGCGTCCACCCTTAGATACTCAGGTAATCGGCTGCTGTTGGGTGATTTATAATTGATTTGTGCAGGAAAAACGGTAGTGTCCAAGCCCAAATTCCCATCCTGCGGCTCGGTGATGGGTCTGCCCGATCTAAAATTGGCCCCCAATCCCATCTGTAGGTTTTTGTATGAATACGTACCCGCAAAGGTCAATGTGTGCCGAATATCCAGATTATTGGGAAAACTATTGGGAATTATGGTCTCAAACGTATAGTCGTTTTTGTTATAAGTATAACTTAACCAAGAACTGTAGTTGTCGCCCTTTTTATTGATCAAGAATTCGAAACCTTTTACATCATAACTGCCAATTTCGCCATTAAATTGGTTCTGGTTTTGGAATCCCTGGGTGCTGGTACTGATACCGTCCACTTTTTTATAGAAACCTTCGAGACCTAGATAGAAATTGTTTTTTTCGTAATTGATGCCAATAGAGCCCTGTTTGCTTTGTGTTATGGGAAGTGTATCATCATCAGACAAGATCCACCTACGTTTTTCTATGCCCAAAAAGTTTTGCTCCAGATCTATGATTTGGTTGGTAGTCTGACTTTTAAATTCACCCAAAACCTCACCTCTTAGATAGTTGGCAAGCCTAAAGCTCATGTTTAATCTTGGTTCAACCAAAAATTTGGTGAAAGTGCCAAGATTTTCAATGTAATTGAAACGAACCCCTGCTTTACCAATAAATGTGTTGCCATCCGATGTATATCCAATTTCGGTATGTGGGGCATGAATCCGGATAACTCCTTTTATTTCACTTTCAAAAAAAGGCTGGGTAAGTATCGTTGTGTTTTCGATACCCGTTTCAATATATTGATATCCACTGTGCAAGTGAAGTTTATCGGATAACTCATAATCTGTATCCAATTTAACGGCATTCTCCAACACTTGATTGTTTTGAAATAGCAATTGTATTTGATTTCCAAACAAACTTTCCGCGTCCAGATTGTAGCGGGAATAGTAGATGTTTAGGTTGGAAGAAAACCTATCGGTCCATCTGCTTTGCAATTGCCCCCCAACGGACAGGTTATTTTGATCTAGTAGACTATTGGTCGTCTCAAGGTCGGTGAGATTGTTTTCGGTGTAATCCAGATTGTTGGTTATACTGATGAAATTTAATCTCAATTGATGTTGATCATTGATGTCATAAAGCAATTTTCCGGTAAAGTCATAAAAAAAGAAGTTTTCGCTTCGCAAGATTTCATCATCTACGGCAATATTGTTTTGATTGGTAACCTTGCTATCCTGAAAAGCCCGATCAAAGAATTTATTGTAGGTTGGTGTATTCAAAAAATCGGTTGTGGAGCGTCTAGCAGAAAACTGCAACCCAATTTGGTCTGAAATAGGAATTTGCCCATAAACATCGCCACTAATAAAGTTAAATCCGGCTCCACCCGTAAAATAATCGGAGAGCTTATTATCTGTTTCCATTTGGATAACGCTGCTCACCCCATCTCCAAAAGCTGCAGGGGTACCATTTTTGATTACTGTGATTTTATCCGTCAAATAGGGGTTGAAGGCGGAAATCAACCCAAAAAAGTGTCCAGATTGGTACATTTTGATCCCGTTCCATAAAATCAGGTTTTGATCGTTGGTACCACCACGCACGTTGATGTCCGATACCGTTTCGTCTATACTTTTAATCCCGGGGAGTGCTTGTACAGTTTGAAGGATGTCCGGTTCAATAAGACCCGGCAAGATTCCAAATTCACTGGTATTTAGGGTAATACTTGCATCGGATTCTTTAATTATTCCTGTGGTGAGAAATTTGTAAACGATGACCTCTTTTAATTGCTCGTAGTACTGCGCCATTAAAATTTGGGGGCAGCCACCTCTTTTAATTAAATTATCAACCCCGACGTATTGGGTATTGTATCCCAGATACCTGATTTTTAATGTCCCGTTTCTCGGAATATTTTCAACAGTGAAAGTTCCATCCGGATTTGTGGTCAACGCTATTTCAGTCCCAAACACCTCAACGGTCGCCCCTGGAATGGTATTTTCGGCAAAATTGTCAAGTACTTTAGCACATACGGTAACCAAGGTTCGTTTTGTAAGGGTGTAATATCGATCACTAAGTTTTTGGGCTTTTATCTGAAATTGATTCTGGATAAACTCCAGAATATCATCAAGGGCGACGAGGTTGCTTGGAACTGAAACACTGATATCTTCCAAGTCTTCATTGATAAATGAAAATTTGATATCAAACTTGCTCTCAATCGCTTTGATGTATGAAATGAGGGGAACATGAGTTTCCTGTTGCTCCTGGCCCTGTACGTTGACAGAAAGGAGAACCAAAAAACCTAAGAAGAGACCAAAAAGGTAACTACGGAGTTTTTTCAGCATAGAAAAGCACATTATCACCCTTAATTTTGTAATTCATTCGAGACGGGGTGCTTATACTTTTTAACGCCATTTTCAAGTCTGTGTTGCTAAAAGTTCCGGTAAATAATAGATTTTTATCAACATTCTCTGTATTTACCTCAATATTGTATTGTCTTTCAAGTTCATTAAGGACATATCCCAATGGAATACGCTCAAATGAACTTTCGTTATTGATCCAACTAGGCTGATCTGTTTCAGGTGCAGAAGCGTCCATTGTTTTACCATTTAAGGCTATAAATGAGGTGCCGGCAGGCAACTTGGTTTCGATGCCATTGAAAGTTACACTGACCAGTCCTTCAAAGCAGGTTACTTCAAAAAAACCGTTCCTGTTTTCAACATTAAATTGGGTTCCCAAGACCGTTACGGTACCTTGATCCGTTGATACGGTAAATTTCTTGCCTTTGGCAACCTTAAAGAAAGCTTCTCCTTTTAGGTTGACATTTCGTTCTTGATCCCAATTTTTTTCATCATAGGAGATTTGGGAGCCAGCATTTAAAATAATTTCGGAATTATCGGGAAGAACCACCTCTGAACGCTCTGCAAATTGCGTAGTGACAGATGTATCCAATGTACTAACATAGAAATAGGAACCAGCAAGCATTACGGCAACAACCGCAGCAACACGTAAGAATTTCTTGAACGGATTCAAGGCAATCACCTTTGGTGCAGTGCCGATGCGCTCTTCCTTAAGCTGTGTCAAGGCTTGATCAACGTCAAATTCAGGGGCTTTCAAATTGCTTGAAACCTCCTTTAGTTTCTGATAAGAAGCATATTCGGCAGACTTTTTAAATTCCGCCAGCTCCTGTTCAGAAAGCGCTCCGCTAAGCCATTTTGCCAAGTAATTTTCTTGCATGATTTCTATGCTTTACGTTTTAATAACAACCCAGTTTCAAAAAACCCTACTTTTTATCAATTTGCAATTTTACAATTATCAATGGCTTCTTAATCAGAAAAATAACCTATTGTTCATTGATAATTGAACATTGACCACTGTCAAATACCGTCAATTTGCTCTCTCAGGGCCTTTAGCGCCAAATGCATTCGTTTTTCAATAGCTTTTACGCTTACTCCTTCCATTTCCGCAATTTCCGCATATTTTTTTCCATCAATCCGATTCAATAAAAAAGTGGTCCGCTGATTTTCTGGAAGACTGTTCAATGCATTATCCAATTTTTCCTGGTATTCTTTTTCTTCCAACAAGAATTCGGGCGACTCGTTTGAAATTTCCAAAGTGGGCTTTGCATACTTTAACCGAACTTTTTCAGCCTTGATCACATTCAAATACAGATTGTTGGCCACCGTATATAAATAGGATTTTGCTTTTTCGGGCATAACCTTGGCACAGTTCTCCCATAACTTAACAAAAGCCTCTTGCACAGCATCATGCGCCTTTTCCTCATTCCCAAACTTATAATATATATAGTTGAAAACCGTTTTGGAATTAGCTTTGAATATGGAGCTAAAGACCTGCTCTTCGCAAACGTTGTTCATTTAGGAGGGTTTGTCTTGCCCTCAAAGATATTTGAAAAAAATTAAGATCAGGTAGGGTTTTTTTTATTCGAGTTGTTTAAAGGGCAAAGCATAACCCAAAAAATCCAAATCGTTATGAAAAAGTTGATAAATAACTTAATGTACGTCACGCTGTTTGCTGTGGCACTTAGTTTTACTTCTTGTCAAGAAGAATTTGAAGAAGTAAACGGGGGCAATAACCAAGAAACCATTGAGGCGAATTCATCTACCGCCTTGTTGATCGAGAAAACATCTTCCCATGATGGTTCTTATGATAATATAGTGGACAGTGCTAGCTGTTTTGCGTTAAAATTCCCGTATACCGTAAATGTAAATGGTATTGATGTGACCATCGATTCCAAAGAAGATCTTCAAACTATTGAAGATATTTTTGATGAGGTGGATGTAGATGATGATATTTTGGAAATTCTTTTCCCCATTACCATCACTTATGCCGATTTTTCTGAGCTTGTTATTGAAAATAAGGAGCAATTAAGGGAATTGGCCGCCGAATGTGTTGAAGGAGGAGGAGATGATGATATTGAGTGTATCGACTTTGTATACCCGATTACCTTATTTACGTTTAATGCTGACAGCCAGCAAACAGGTGAGGTTATGGTTGAAAGTGATGAGCAATTGAGAAAGTTCTTTGACGGACTGGAAGATGGCGATCTTGTGAGTATCCAATATCCTGTTACCTTGAAAAAGTTTGACGGAACGGAAATAGTTGTTGATAGCAATGCCGAATTGGCGCAAGCTTTGGAAATGGCCAAAGACGAATGTGACGAAGATGACGATGATGATTTTAACGATGATGACTTTGACGAAGAAAGATTTGATTTCTGTTTGACCCAATGTCCATGGCAAGTACGTGAAGTGATCAGAGATGAGGTTAATCATACAGATCAGTACTTGGAATACCTAATGATATTCACAGAAGATGGAGGAGTTACTGTTAAAGACAGAGAAGGAAACATACTTAACGGTACCTGGAGCTCTAGCTTTACTGATCGTGGACCGCTTTTAACCCTTGAGTTTGATACTTTGGTGGACTTTACCCTAGAGTGGTTGGTATATGAAATAGGAGATCATACCATTAAACTTTATGCCGAAGGTGGTAACAAAATCATCATGAAGCAACTTTGTGAAGATGACATTCCAAACCCAGATACCTTAAGAGATATCTTGAAAGAGTGTGAGTGGATCATCAAAAAAGTGAAGAACCAAGGTGAAGAGATTGATAGATTGCTAGGATTTGAATTCAAGTTCTTACCCGAAGGTGTAGTTACTTTGAGCAATGGTGAAACAACTTCCGAAGGTACTTGGGAAATAGGCCCGAACAGTGAAGGAATCCCATCATTGTTGATTACCATGGGTGACGAGCCTGGAGTAAGTTTCGATTGGCCGTTGAGAGATCTTGATGATACAAGACTAAGGTTTGAGGTCGATGATATAGGTTATGAACTTATCCTATTGCGTGTCTGTGATGATAACAATGCCGATGCCGATGTTGTGGAAATCAGAACAGCCTTGAGGGCTGGAGCCTGGAAGATTGCTCAATATCTTGAAGGCGATGTTGATATGACTGCTGAATTTGATGGTTTGGATTTTTATTTCAATGAAATGCACCATGTGCAAGTAGATGAAAACGATAACCCCATTATTGAAGGCTTATGGAGAGTTATCAGAAACCATGATAATAGGTTGAAATTCTATTTGAATTTCGCAAATGATGCCAAGTTTGGTGAAATTACCGACGATTGGGACTTTGTTTCAGTGACCGCTGAAAGAATCGAAGTCAAAAGCGAAAGCGGTGATGGAACTATAGAAACCTTGGTCTTCGAAAGAATTTAAACATTTTTCCCCTATCTTTTTTGAAAAGGACGGCTCTCCCCAAAGCCGTCCTTTTCTTTTTATTCTTAAATTTGTCCCTCTTTTAAAATGACACAAAAAGATGTTTGATAATTTAAGTGAAAAGCTCGATAAAGCAATGCACGTCCTTAAAGGACATGGGCAAATAACCGAGATCAATGTTGCGGAGACCCTGAAGGAAATTAGAAGGGCATTGTTGGATGCGGATGTCAATTTTAAAATAGCCAAGGAATTTACCAATAAGGTGAAGGAAAAAGCATTGGGGCAAAACGTTTTGACCTCTTTGCAACCTGGCCAATTAATGGTCAAGATCGTAAAAGATGAACTGACCCAACTTATGGGAGGAGATGCGGAAGGAATTGACCTTTCAGGTAATCCATCCGTAATTCTAATGTCCGGTCTACAAGGTTCCGGTAAGACCACTTTTTCCGGAAAATTGGCCAATTTTCTTAAAAACAAGAAAACCAAGAAACCATTATTGGTAGCCTGTGATGTGTATCGTCCGGCGGCCATTGATCAGCTGCATGTGGTGGGTGAGCAAATTGGGGTTGAAGTATATTCCGACAGGGATAACAACGACCCGGTCAAAATTGCAAAAGCAGGCGTGGCCCATGCAAAGACGAACGGATGCAATGTGGTGATTATAGATACTGCTGGTCGTTTAGCCGTAGATGAGCAAATGATGACCGAGATTGCCAACATTCATAAGGCGGTTACACCACAAGAAACCCTATTTGTGGTAGATTCCATGACTGGTCAAGATGCGGTGAATACGGCCAAGGCTTTTAACGATGTACTGAATTTTGATGGTGTTATCCTAACAAAATTGGATGGTGATACCCGTGGGGGTGCAGCTATTTCAATCAAATCTGTGGTTGATAAACCAATAAAGTTCATCGGTACCGGTGAAAAAATGGAAGCTATTGATGTCTTCTATCCTGCACGAATGGCCGACAGGATTTTGGGAATGGGAGATGTGGTTTCCCTTGTAGAGCGTGCCCAAGAGCAATTCGACGAAGAACAAGCACGAAAAATCCAGAAAAAAATTGCCAAAAACCGCTTTGGTTTTGACGATTTCTTGAGTCAGATTCAGCAAATAAAGAAAATGGGGAATATGAAAGACCTCATGGGCATGATTCCCGGTGCTGGAAAAGCTTTGAAAGGATTGGACATAGATGACGATGCCTTCAAGCATATTGAGGCGATAATCCATTCCATGACGCCCGATGAACGTTCTACCCCTTCCAAATTAAATGCAAGTCGAAAAAAGCGTATTGCAGCGGGCAGCGGTCGTACCATTCAAGAGGTCAATCAATTGCTGAAACAATTTGAGCAAATGAGCAAGATGATGAAGATGATGCAAGGCGGAGGCGGCAAAAAAATGATGCAGATGATGCAAAATATGAGATGATTGTGAACCGTAACCAATAAACTTTCACCCTTTACCAATCACCCAAAAACCGACCAAAAATGGAAATTCTCGACGGGAAGAAGATATCAAACCAAATTAAAGATGAAATTGCCGTTGAAGTGGCCCAAATGAAAGAAAGGGGAGAGAAAGTCCCCCACTTGGCTGCGGTATTGGTGGGTAATGACGGTGCCAGCCTCACCTATGTGGGCAGCAAGGTACGTTCTTGCAAAAAAATTGGTTTCGAATCAACCCTGATTCATTTACCCGAAGAGACTACAGAAGATGAATTATTGGAGCAGGTAGCTGCCCTGAATGCTAACCAGGATATTGATGGATATATAGTACAACTTCCATTACCTAAGCACATTGATGAACAAAAAGTGCTAATGGCCGTTAATCCCGATAAAGATGTGGATGGATTTCACCCGACCAATTTTGGTAAAATGGCATTGGATATGAAATCTTTTATTCCGGCCACGCCTTTCGGTATTATGGAACTGTTGCGGAGATATGATGTTGAGACGGAGGGAAAGCACACGGTGGTTATTGGAAGAAGTCATATTGTGGGTAGGCCTATTAGCATCTTAATGAGTCAAAAGGGAAAAGCAGCTAATTCTACCGTAACCCTTACCCATAGCAGAACAAAAAATTTGACCTCATATACCAAAAATGCAGACATTATTGTTTCTGCATTGGGTGTTCCAGATTTTTTAAAAGGCGATATGGTCAAAGAAGGAGTTGTGATAATTGATGTGGGAATCACTCGCGTACCAGATGAGACCAAAGAAAAAGGATATTACATCACCGGCGATGTTGACTTTGCAGAAGTAAGCCACAAAGCATCATTTATTACCCCAGTACCTGGTGGTGTGGGTCCGATGACCATAGCCATGTTGTTAAAAAATACCCTTTTGGCCCGGGAGAGGCATAAAAACCAAGAATAGTTAATCTTTCTTTTCGTTTTCACTTGCAACCAGAATGCTTTCCTCCTCCTCGTTTGGGGAGATAAAATCCAAGTCGTTTTCCCCTTCTTCGTTGGTACAACTATAGAAAACTAGGGAAGAAAAGATTACCGTTACCAATAAAAGAACAGTTTTCATCACTAAAAAGATTTGGGGCCGATATTGCCTGTTCAACTTATTTTATAACGATTTAGAATTTTGAATCTTGTTTTTTAAGCCAATTATTCGATAACTTGTTCGTGAACCAAAGGAGATTTTAACATGATCGGAAATAAAGTAGCGTGGATTGTTTTTGCAATTTTAGCAATAGGGATTGGGCTTTACCCCCTAATGTATTTGTTTGTGGGAACGGATTTTGGGTTGTTGCAGAGCAAAACACCGGAACTGTTGGCCAGTCAAACATGGAATATCGCTTTTTATGGCCATATCAGCTTTGGAGGCCTCGCTTTGTTAACTGGTTGGTCGCAATTCAGTAAAAAAATAAGAGCTAAAAACCTTGGGCTTCACAGAAATTTGGGTAAAATCTATGTTATAGCTGCATTGATTAGTGGTATTTGTTCAATATATATTGGTTTTTTTGCTACTGGTGGAATAGTGTCAGCTGCTGGATTCATCAGTTTAGGCATCATTTGGCTATATACAACCTTAAAGGCGTATGGAGCCATTCGCTCTAAAGATTTACAGTTGCATCAAGGTATGATGATCTATAGTTATGCTGCTTGCTTTGCAGCGGTGACGTTAAGAATTTGGTTGCCCTTGCTGACGATGGCTTTTGGAGAGTTTTTAATAGCCTACAAAATTGTTGCCTGGTTATGCTGGATGCCCAATATGGTTTTCGCTTATTTCTGGGTGAGAAAGAAAGGAATTTTACTCGCTTGAAATTTAATCCTTGAGGATTTTCAGTTCAACTCTTCTAAAATCTATGGGTTGACCTTCACTTTGTAATGCGATAAAGCCTTCTTTTAGTGGCTTTCCGTTAATTTTCATCCGTTCATCATATCGGTTGGCGACACCCCCACCTATTTGAGGTTTACTGTATTCCAAAACCTTTTTTCCATTGATGATATGGGTGATCAGTGAATCTCCACGTACAATAAGCTCGGCCGTAACCCATTCTTCTGGGGGATAGGTCTCACTTGTTGATGAAATACAATGTCTGGGGTCTATTTTTCCTTCAAAAACTACATCGGTTCCCGGTGAGCACATATTGCCGGTAGGTCTTGACTTCCCTTTTTCAACTTCCGCTAAAAATTGCATTTCCACAGATATGGGCCAATCTTGTTCTTTGGGCATCGTTTTTGGGTCCTGTGAATGAAACATAACCCCACTATTCATTACCGTATAACTGGGAGCAGAGTCATACCACGGACGAGCAAAACGGTACTCAACAACCAAATGGTAGTTGGAATAAGGGGTGTTATAATACAAATGGCCATAACGTTCATTGTAATCTCCCTTGTACCGGTCGTACCGCACCTTCAAAATCCCATCTTCAACCCTAAAAGTATCGCCAAAATTATCGCCTACTTCGTAATGATGTATTTTAACTGTCCAATCGTCGATATCCTTCCCGTTAAACAATTTTATCCATTCGCTTTTTGGGGTGCAACCTCCAAAGCATACACAAAAAAGAACTAGGAACAAAGTTAACCTTGATAGATTCCGTACCATAAAGTTTTATTTGGCAAATAACTGTTGCATATCCTTGAAGGCCTTAAATTCCAAAGCATTTCCTGCGGGGTCTAGAAAAAACATGGTGGCCTGTTCACCAACCTCACCCTCAAATCGAATATAAGGTTCAATGATGAATTCGATTCCCTTGGCCTTTAAATCTTTTGAAAACGATTGGAAAACGTCCCAGGGCAATACCACACCGTAATGCGGAACCGGAACGTTCTTGCCGTCGACCGGGTTGGTATGCAGTTCTTCTTCGGTTTTTGGTTTATAATGAATCACCAATTGATGCCCAAAAAGATTAAAATCGACCCAATGGTCACTGCTTCGACCTTCTTCACAATTCAAAATATCCCTATAAAAATTTCGACATTCAGCTAAATTATGGACGGGAATGGCAATATGAAAAGGAGTAATGTTCTGCATAATGAATAAAGGTAAATTGTGATTGCTAACCTTGCAAAGGTAGTTGGGAATTTTTGTGAAAACTACAGATTATTCCTTATAAAATAACATTCATGGTTTATGTTGTGTTGATGGTATAAAAAAATTCAGACAACAAACAAATGTGATTACCTTTAGTAACTATCAGTATAACCAATTGAATAGCAACTAAAATGAAGAAAATAGCGATTCTGATATCGTTGGTAATTATCGGTTCTTGCAAAAAAGCACAAAAGACCGAAAACGAGAAAGTAAGTGTAGAAGAAACAAAACCTACACCCGAAGAGTGGGTATATCTCTTTGATGGGACCAGTACCGAAGGTTGGAGGGCTTATGGTGGAGAAAGCTTACCTCCAGGATGGACCATAAAAGATAGCACACTGACCTTTGATACGGAGTTGGGATTGGAACAAGATTACAAAGGAGGAACAGATATAATCTATGGAGCTGAGGAGTTCGATAATTTTGAGCTTTATTTGGAATGGAAACTTCCCGAAGGCGGCAATAGCGGTATTTTTTACCATGTTAAGGAAGGATATAAGGGACCTCCTGTTGTCTCACCGGAATATCAACTTATTGATGATGAAAACTATGCCAAAATCCATGATTTAACGGAATATAACTCCCAGTTTGGGGCAGAACATCCCGAATTGTTGCAGGACTGGCAGAAAACGGGCGCTGATTATGCCATGCATGTTGCCGATGAATCCCAAAAAGTATTAAACCCAGTAGGGGAATGGAATTCTTCAAAGATTGTTTTCACCCCGGAAAAAGTAGAACATTGGCTCAATGGTAAAAAATTGTTGGAGTTTCAACCCTGGTCCGAGGATTGGAACAAAAAGAAAAATTCTGGAAAATGGGATGACGCCCCAGATTACGGAAAATTCAAAAAGGGATTCATTGCATTGCAAGACCATTCTAGCCCAATTTGGTTTAAAAACATAAAAATTAAAAAACTATAAACCGGATTGTGGGAAATATGAAGCTGTTTTTCATTTTTTTCTGCTTTGCAGTTTTTGCAACTCCTTGTCTGGGCCAAGATGACATTACTGGAGATGCCGATTTTGTGACGCTTTTCAATGGTGAAAATCTAGATGGATGGATTGGCAATAAGAAGTCATATCGTGCCGAAAATGGAAATATTATAGTTGACCCCAATGGAGGTGGAAGTGGTGGCAATCTATTTACAGAAGGTCAGTACAGTAATTTTGTTTTTAAGTTTGAATTTCAATTGACGCCAGGAGCCAACAACGGATTGGGTATTCATGCCCCATTGGAAGGTGATGTGGCTTACGTTGGTAAGGAATTGCAGATTTTGGACAATAGCGCCGAAAAATACGCTAAATTAAAACCATACCAATACCATGGCTCGGTTTATGGGGTCATTTCAGCTAAACGTGGTTTTCTGAAACCTGTTGGAGAATGGAATGAACAAGTAGTCACAGTGAATGGCTCCAAAATCCAAATTGTTCTTAATGATAACATCATTTTGGATGGGGATTTTCAAGAAGCGTCCAAAAATGGAACATTGGATAAAAATGAGCATCCTGGATTGCAAAGAACAAGAGGTCATATTGGTTTTTTAGGGCACGGAGATGTTGTTCGTTTTAGAAATGTTAAAATCAAAGAATTGCCATCAGAATAATAATTTATAACGTAGTAGTATGAGTAAAAAGAAATCAAATCAAGATAGGAGGAATTTTTTGAAGAAAAGTGGTGTGGGCGCCCTCGGGCTGTTGGCAGCACCTTCCGTGCTTAGTGCCAATGAAAAGTTAAGAGCAATAAAGCCGGAGGGCAGGATACGCACAGCGCATATTGGAGTGGCCAATATGGGGGCTGCTGACCTTAATGATATTTCATCACATCCTCAGGTTGATGTTGTGGCACTCTGCGATGTGGATGCCATCAACTTATCCACTGCCCGAAAAAAACATCGTAAGGCCCGCGTATTTTTTGATTACCGTGTGATGTTGGACGAAATGGCCGATGAAATTGATGCCGTAATCGTATCCACGCCAGACCATACCCACGCCCCAGCATCATTACTGGCAATGGAAATGAACAAGAATGTGTACTGCCAAAAACCTCTGACCCATTATGTGTCTGAATCAAGAGCCATGAAAAAAATGGCCCAAGAGAAAGGCTTGGTAACCCAAATGGGCATACAGGTACACTCATTCTACGATTATAAATTGGCTACGTTGCTTATACAGGACGGTATTATTGGAAAAGTCCACACCGTGCATGCTTGGAGCCCAAAATCTTGGGGATACAATGGTGCCGAACCGGAAGGGGAAGACCCTGTACCGGCACAGTTGGATTGGAATCTTTGGCTGGGCACTTCGGCTGAGCGACCTTATAAGGAAGGATATTACCATCCAGGGAACTGGCGAAAGCTTATGGATTATGGATGTGGCACTTTGGGCGATATGGGCGTTCATATTTTTGACACGCCTTACAATGCATTGAACCTTGATGTTCCAAGGACCATTAAAAATGAATGCCGCGAACCTAACGGTTTTGGATATCCGGAAAATAATACGGTTACCTACGAATTTCCAGGAACGGAATACACCGGTAAATCATTAAAATGGATTTGGTACGATGGCCCGGGTATGCCCCCAGCACATGAAGATTTGGTGCTGCCAGGTGCTAAAAGCACGTCAAAGACCAAAAAGACCACCAAAACCGATATTTCTTTGGATGCCGGCGTTGCCGGAGAGGGCCAACTACCGGATCAGGGAGCTATGTTCGTAGGGACAAAGGGGCGCTTGCTTTTACCTCATTTCATGCAGTTGCCCAGAAAAATTGTACGGGGCAAATACGTGGACATTTCCAAAGAAATTGCTAAACAGAATTTGGGAGAGCCCATAAGAAATTATGAAAGTGAAGGACCCAAGCACTATCACCAATTTATTGATGCCTGTTTGGGCAAGGACAAATGTACTGCACCTTTTGAATATGCGGCACGTTTGACAGAAACTATTCTGTTGGGCGTTATAGCAGGACGTTTTCCAAATCAAACCCTACATTGGGACAGTGAAAAGGCAAGATTTGCCGAAGAGGAAGCCAATCAATATTTGGAAGGGGAATATAGAAAGTTCTAGTTCATCCCTTTTAATGGAGAATTTAAAGGTCCCAAATACAGAAAAAAGTGTTTGGGATTTTTTATTGGACGGACGATGTCACAAGAAATTCAATGATTTCATTGTTTACTTCCTCTTGATGCATTGAGTGCCCCAAACCCTCAGTGCTGATCAGTTTGCTGTTTTTCCAATTTGAATGCACCTGTTCCGATGCATGATAGGGAGCTACGGCATCCAATCGATCATGAAACAATAAGCCCTTTTTGGTATTGGATTGCGCAAATTTTGAAGTGGAAAATTCCTCAATTTGAAACCCAAACCGATTCAGGATATAATCGTCAAGGATTCCCATAAACCGATCGCTGAACTTTAAAAGATCTTGATAGTGGCTCATAAGCTCATGAAATTCTGATGGAGCTCCAATAACCACAATTTTCTCCACATCTGCATTCGGATTTTTGTATTCGTTGTACATCAATGTCATTCCACCAACAGAATGGCCTATCAGATGCTTCGGATTATATTTTTTTACCATATGGTGCACAGCTTGCTCATACAATGGAACGTACAAAAGCTTGCCAGAAGAATGTCCATGTGATGGTGCATCAAAAGCAATAACATTGAAATCAGCCTCCTGTAGCTTTTGGATAAGATTTCTCCAACGAAATGTGTTACTCTCCCAGCCATGGACCAACAGAACCGTTTCTTTTTTTCCTGGCCAATGATACGACTGTAAGGTATGGTCTGCTACGGTTTCTAAACCATTTTTAGCTTTTTCCAGATAATCCTTCTGCTGTGGTTGCACCTTTCCGCGTCTTACCGTACAAAAAAGATTGAATGCTTTATGGGCTGCTTTTTTTGGAGCAAAAAGAGAATAAAAATTAAAATATTGCCCGTAGACAAGGGGAAGTATTTTGATGAGCAGTTTTTTCATATGGTTACTTTTTGTAACTTACTCTTTATTAGAAACTAAAATTACACATTCATTTTAGAAGAAAAAAGAAGTCACCTCGACAAAACCAAGTATGGAAATGGAAACTATTACTGAAAATCAACAAGTTAGAATGGCAAAAAAATTGCAAAAAATGTTTGGCCATATTGATTACAAGAACCCACCAGAACTTTGCCCAGTTCGTGATGTAATGTCAGTCGCTTCTGATCAATGGAGTACGCTAATTATTTTGTGGTTGGGCTACTTTCCGGTTTTACGGTTCAACAAGCTTAAAAAATTCGTCTACGGGATTTCGAGTAAGGTACTGAGTCAACGATTAAAAGTGTTGGAGGCTGATGGGTATATCTCAAGAAAGGTTTATGCCGAAGTGCCCATTCGTGTTGAGTACAGCCTCACCGATTTTGGGCAATCTTATGTGGAACGTCTTTTGGAATTAACGGAGTGGATGCAAATGAACAGTCCTAAAGTATTGGCCAATCGGGAAAAATACGGTTTGCTTTAGTCTTTTAATCGATTCCAGATATCAATATACATTTTCCAGGAACCAGCTACTTTTTTCCAAACCACTACGTATTTGCCTTTCCATTTTGAAATGGGCTCACTTGCTTTTTGACTAGTACCACTATAATAACCATAATCGTAGGCATAATCACCAATAATGTTGATTTCCGAGGCATCCATGCTATGTGAAAGTATTTTGGTCGCTTTTCCCATTTCCCATCGGGCTTTGATGGCTTCGCGTCCTTCCACAATAGGTATTCCTAAAGGAATAAGTTTCGCATCATGGGTGTAAATGTTGGCCATGGCACCGAAATCTTGTTCGATATAAGCTTTTGAAAAGCTTTTCGAAGCAGCCATTATTTTATACTTTTCCTCGGGATTTGATGAAGAAATTTTACCATTGGAACAATCAATTTTCCAAGTGGGAAACACGACTGATTCTGTCTTGTCCACCCATTCCCCAATCCATTTGAACCCTTTTTCATCAATATCATAAAAGGACAATCTGTAAAAGCCATCCGTGCCATTGGGCGCTTTTTGTTCGCGATAGAGCACAATTTTGCCTTCCTCAGTTTTGTTGCCCTCCCAAGTACTCAATCTTGTCGAGACTGTTCGCGAGGTATAATAATGCACATACCATCGTGTACTATCTTGACTGAATTGACGAATACTTCCTGAGTGTGTCCCATCCTCTTTTAACGTTTCATCTTGAACCCCCATTCCGTTCATAATGTACTTGAAACGCCAAATCATATCCACCGGTTTCGCCCATGTTTGGTCCGCATTGCGACTATATGATTTACAATTGCATTCTCCTATCAACGGAGCAAAATCCAATAGTTCCTTTGGGGCATTAGGGTTCGGAAGTCCAAATGGATGTTCCGAGGAGGTGTCGAAATCATATTGGGCCAAAATCAGAGCAGGCACCAAAAATAAAAATGGGAGAAAAGCGGTTTTCATGTGGATGGTTTTGCCCATCAAATTACCGAAATGAAGGCACGAAGAGACCTTCTTTAGCAATTAATTAACAGCTGCTATTCCCACGCTAGCATCAGGTATTTTATTTTGGCGGTAGGCGGTATTTGAACTGCTTCGATTTTGGACGAAGTATACCTAAGATTGGAGGGCAATTCTTCCTTGTCTATGGTAAAATACAGGTTGCTTTCCTTTGGAAAGATGACAATGCTATTGATTGTGGTCACAATTTTTTTGATTTGGTAATTGTCTTGGATATCCTTAAAAGTACTATGTAACCCAATGCCTTTGCCCGTTTTATAGCGGGTATCGAAAATACGAATGTTCTCTACTGTAGGGATACTATCCGAGCTCGAAGTAAGTGTTAATAGATGTTTACCGTTCTTTTGATAAATTTTAATCTTACCAGATTCAGGCTTTATGGTATCCTTTGCAATGGAATCCTTTATAAAAACCTGTTCCAAATTGACCACCGCGGTTTCACTTAAAAGTGGACCTACGGAATGCTCAGTAATTAAAAACGAGGTATCCTTTTCACCGCAACTTATAAAAAGCAACAAAACACAAATTCCAAATACCAAAACTATTTTTCTCATATAACTGACTACTGACTAACGAATAACCTTTTTTAATACACCGAGAACCCCACGAATAAAAGTTGCACTGGTAAGCACTTTTACTACTGGATTCATACGGGTGCTTCGTCTCGATGAAGAACTTCTTCTTGAAGAAGATTTTCGCTTGTCCTCCCTTTCCTTTTCTTTTTCAGCCTCTCTTTCGGCTTTTTCAATTTTTTCATTAAGGATTTCATAGGCGCTTTCGCGGTCTATTTCCTCGTTGTATTTTTTAATAAGCTTGGATTTGCCTAATGCTTCTTTGAGTTCTGCATCCGTTAATACATCCATTCTGCTCATTGGTGCACGCAAAAGTGTAGCGGCCAAAGGGGTTGGTCTACCTTTTTCATCCAAAGCGGAGATCAATGCCTCTCCGATTCCAAGGGAAGTGAGGACTTCTTTGGTATCATAAAATTCCGAATCAGGATAATTTTCAGCGGTCAATTTTATGGCTTTTCTATCTTTTGCGGTGAAGGCGCGAAGGGCATGTTGCACTTTTAAACCCAGTTGCGCCAAAACATCATCTGGTACATCGGTTGGGTTTTGGGTAACAAAATACAGCCCAATTCCTTTGGAACGAATCAATTTGACGATGCTTTCAATTTGGTCTAAAAGCGCTTTGGACGCTTCTTTGAAAATTAAATGGGCCTCATCAATGAAAAGAATCAATTCTGGCCTGTCACTATCGCCTTGTTCCGGAAAAGTGGCATATATTTCGGCTAAAAGACTCAACATAAAAGTGGAAAACAGTTTGGGTCTATCTTGAATATCGGTCAATCGGATAATGTTGATATAACCTCTTCCATTTTCATCAATTCGGACCAAGTCGTCAACGTCGAAGGACTTTTCTCCAAAAAAGAGATCAGCACCTTGTTGTTCCAACTCAATTATTTTTCTAAGAATGGTTCCGGTTGAACTGGTTGAAATACGGCCATAGGCATCTTGAAATTCCTTTTTTCCCTCGCCAGTGGCGTATTGAAGTACTTTTTTAAAGTCTTTTAAATCCAATAAAGGCAGTTTATTGTCATCACAATACTTAAAGACCACCGCGACAATACCTTCTTGAGTGACGGAGAGGTCTAAAATTCTTGATAACAAAACGGGACCAAATTCGGAAACTGTTGCCCGGAGGCGAACCCCGTCTTGTTCTGAAAGGGATAATATTTCAACAGGAAACCCCTTTGCTTCAAACGGGAGTCCAATTTTTTCATGACGTTCATCAATCTTGGGATGTCCAGGACTGGGCTGCGCAATACCGCTCAAATCTCCTTTTAGGTCCATGAGCAATACAGGAATGCCTTTTTCGGAAAGGTTTTCGGAAATAACTTGAAGTGTCTTTGTTTTTCCAGTTCCTGTTGCTCCGGCAATCAGCCCATGTCGGTTGAGTGTTTTAAGCGGAACTTTCACAAACGCGTTGGTTACGGCCTCTCCATTGAACATCCCGGCACCCATGGTAATGTAATCACCTTTGGTGGTATATCCCTTTTCAATATGTTCAAAGAATTTTTCGGTAGTGCTCATGGAATTCAATTTGAGATAAAAATAGGGTAATTTTAAGCAATTCTGAAACGGGAAATATAAACATTTCATTGGGGTTGTGAAGTAATCCAACCCTGCAACGTATCTTTGTGCCATGGTTTCAGAACAGCTTGATGATTTGGTGGAAAAGGGGCTAATGCTTCCCTTGATGGAGGAATTTTATACGATTCAGGGTGAAGGGTATCACAAAGGAACTGCCGCATATTTTGTACGAATAGGGGGATGCGATGTGGGTTGTCATTGGTGCGACGTAAAGGAAAGTTGGGATGCGAAAACCCATCCACCGACAGCAATCGAAGAAATTATAGGGAATGCTGCAAAATATTCAAATACGATCGTCATTACCGGGGGAGAGCCATTAACTTGGGATATGGGCCCACTTACTGCCGGTTTGAAAGCTAAAAATCTAAAAACCCATATTGAAACTTCTGGAGCTTACCCTTTAACCGGGACATGGGACTGGATTTGCCTTTCTCCAAAGAAAAATAAGCTTCCTCAAAATGAGATTTATGAGGTTGCTGATGAGTTAAAGGTAATCGTATACAACAAGCACGATTTTGCCTTTGCCGAAGAACAAGCAGCAAAAGTCAATGAAAATTGCATTTTATACCTGCAACCTGAATGGAGTGTTCGGGAAAAAATGATTCCCCTTATTGTGGAATATGTAATGCAGAATCCTACATGGATCGTATCTTTACAAACCCATAAATATTTGAATATACCCTAGAGTTGTTAGATGTTGGAAGCGGGTATTTTTATCATTACTAAATCCTAAACACTCTAAAAATTATCGACCTCCGTTACTTTGGAGATCTAAAATACATTCTGCATCCAATGCTGGAACGGCAGCAGCTCCTTTAGAGGCTCTGCTTTCCAACATTTTCATGGTGGGTCCGCCAAACTGAAGTTCTGCTCTCATCAAGCAGCCTTGTACATTACAGTGATTTTCTGCATCGGGGTCTTCGTGATCATTGACAGGAGGAGTGCCCAGATTTACAAGCCCGAACAAATGCCCAAACTCATGGTTAAGGGTGGCGCTTTCAACATCGGTTACACTGATCAAATTGCTCTGGCCTGCCAATTGTCTAACGGTAGCTTCATAAATGATCATTGAAGTATTCCTGTAAACCGCTCCCAATGTCACCAATCCCTCGCTTTCATCATCACCATCGGAAGGTGCATCGGCAAAATAGATATAGATGGCCAAGGTTGAACCGCTGTTATATTCGGTTCTATTGTCACCTTCCAAATCGGCAATTTCCTGTAAGGTCAAGGTTTCCTCATTGGGTGACGACAACGGAGTGAAGGTGAATTCTATATCTGTTTTGAATGTTCTCTCCCTAAGAAAAGTCTCAAAATTGTCCATGGTGGCATTTGTTGGACGAAATCCGTTCACATAAGCGATCTCAATCAATAACTTATCAAAATTGGTATTGGAAAGAATATCGTTTGCCGAAGCTCCAGTGGCCAACAGATTGGCAGATTTATCCACGGTTACCGGATCAGGGGTAACATCAGAATCTTTGGAACAGGCCAAAATAATACCCAGGCAAAAAAGGGAATAAACTAAAATTTTCTTTTTCATGGTAAATACTATTTAAATAGAACGCTCCAACAACGGGTTCTATTATTTTTTAATAGACAATTTGGCTAAATAGTCGAAATGCTCGCCAGATATTACAATTTCACAGTTTAAATTATTGCCTTCACAGGCATTCTTTAAGGTGTTGATATCGATATAAAGCCAGGGAAAAGGTAAGCTTTTTTGACCTTTATATTCCATTTGAAAGCTTACGTCACCATAATACTTGGTATTGTCAGGAATCCAATAGCCACCATCTTCATCCTGATCGAACATATAGATAATATCGCTAGAATCTAGGAGAATTTGACCTTTTGGATTTAATAAAGACTTCAAATGCTTTAAAAACTTGTCAATATCGCTCAATTTTCCGGCCAAACCAATGCCATTCATTAAAAGAAGTATGGTATCAAATTTTACTCCTTTAAAATCCAAAAAATCCGATTGTACCACTGATTTGACCCCTCTTTTTCTGCAAACTGCGATGGCGCCATTAGATTGGTCCAAAGCAGTTACTTCAAAACCTTTATTTTGCAAGTATAACGCATGGTTTCCTGCTCCGCAGCCGACATCCAAAACCTTTCCGTTTGCCATTTTCAATGCCTTTTGTTCCAAAAGGGGCATATCATCAAAATTTCGAAACAAATAGGGCAGGGGCAAGTGGTCCTCTTCATCCAAAGAAGAATACGTTTTAATATCCTCGGTATAGTTTCCGGAATGATAATCCAACAGCGCTTGTCCTAAAATATCGTCCATATATATTGAAATGGTGATGCAAAAATGGGACTTTAATCATAGATAAAGGTTTAAATGGATGCAGTTTTTTATGTTTGTGTATTATGAAGGAAGAATTGGAGGAACTGCCCAAAAAAGCAAAGGAAAAGCATACGGAAAACAAGAAGTTTTTTGCAAGATTGAAGAAAAAGCCACCAAAAAAACTGGATTATATCATGCAAGAGCTGCATGAAGAGGAGTTTGAGCGTACTGATTGCCTAAGCTGCGCCAACTGCTGCAAAACTACTGGGCCCTTATTCACAAACACAGATATTGAACGTATAGCGAAGCATTTTAGGTTGAAACCGTCGCAACTTATTCAACAATACCTCAGAATTGATGAGGAAAACGATTATGTATTGCAGCAAGTGCCCTGCGCTTTTTTGGGAAGTGATAATTATTGTTCCATTTACGATGTAAGGCCGAAGGCCTGCAGAGAGTTTCCGCATACGGACCGTAAAAAGTTCCATCAAATCAATAACCTTACGTTAAAGAATGTGGCTATTTGTCCGGCGGCTTTCAATATCGTTGAGGAAATGAAGAAGAAAATTAAACTTTGACGATTTCTTATATTTGGAAGTATGGAACAAATCATGACCTACTTTGAAAGCATCCCCGCATTGCACCGAAGCCTTATTTTGGTTGGGGGAATCACTTTTTTCTGGATTTTGGAAGGCATTGTGCCTCTCTTTAATATTCCATATAAGAAATGGCGGCATTCGGTTCCCAATTTCTTTTTTACGTTGACTACAATCCTTGTCAATTTTCCGCTGGCATTTTTGTTTGTAAAAACCTCTGATTGGGCGATTGCGAACGAATTTGGAATCATCAATTGGTTACCGGAGATGCCCCTTTGGCTTTATGTGGTGTTGGGAGTGATGCTGCTGGATTTGATCGGGGCATATACGGCCCATTGGGTTGAGCACAAGGTAAAACCACTTTGGATGGTGCACTTGGTACATCATTCAGATCATAATGTGGATACAACAACTGCTAATCGTCATCATCCGCTAGAAAGTCTGATACGATATGTGTTTACGCTAATTGGTATTTTCATCGTTGGCGCACCGGTGGGAATTATTATGCTGTACCAAAGTATGTCCGTAGTGCTATCGCAGTTCAATCACGCTAATGTTAAGCTGCCAAAAAGAGTCGATAATGCAATAAGTTGGGTAATTGTTAGCCCAAATATGCACAAAGTGCATCACCATTACAAGCTACCTTATACGGATTCCAATTATGGAAACATTTTTTCCATTTGGGATAGAATATTTGGCACTTTTATGACTTTGAGTCCAGATAAGATTGTCTATGGTGTGGATACTTTTCCAGATGAAAAAGAGAACTCTAGCATTGTTGGTTTATTAAAACAGCCTTTCCATAAATATCGCAGGCCAACAACAGAGACTGATGGATAGATTCAGTTAATTGGGGATAGTTTTTGCAATGTCAGGTCGAGCACAGTCGAGACCTATTTCAGTATTTGAAATCAATCATAAATCAAATACTTTCCCCGAATCTTTTTAAAGGCTTCCAATGGTGCTTGCCAAGTTTTTTTGATTTCTTCCTCGGTCATTCCAGCTTCAATTTGCTTTTGCAGTTCTTCGGTTCCAGCATGTTTGGTGAATCCAGAAGTATTGAAGAATCTTTCTTTTTTGTTAGAATTTTTATAGGCATCAATCAGCCATTGAAGAGATGCCGAGTTCATCCGCTGGTGATTGGACAAGTCTTTTCCAAAACATTTTTTATTTTCTTCTTTAGGGTATTTTGACCCGAAGTTGGGTTCGGGAACGTAGCTGAAATTATATTTTGTGCTATCCAAAAAAGAAGCTCCATAGCGTTGAAATTGAAATTCTGTTCCACGGCCGGCGTTGATGTTTGTGCCCTCAAAAAGCCCCAAGCTTGGGTAAAGCGTGATGGAGACATCATTGGGCAGGTTGGGCGAAGGCCTAATGGGCAAATGATATGTGGAGTTATGCGTGTAGTTTTGAAGGGGAATAACGGTCAAGTCAGCTTTTTTACCGCCTTCAAGCCATCCTTCCTCGTTGACCATATGGGCATATTCACCAATGGTCATCCCGTACACCAAAGGAATTTCGGTCATACCTAAAAATCCTGTATGCTCTTTTTTCATCGTCGGGCCGTCCACATAATGCCCATTGGGATTAGGCCTATCCAAAACCAAAATCGGAAGGTTGTTTTCTGCACAAGCCTCCATGACCAACTGTAGCGTGGCAATGTAAGTATAGAATCGTACCCCAACATCTTGGATGTCAAAAACAATGATATCCAATTCCTTGAGCTGTTCGGAAGAGGGCTTTCGGTTTTTTCCATAAAGAGAAATTATCGGCAATCCTGTTTTGGCATCCAATCCATCCTTAACATGTTCGCCCGCATCAGCTTTCCCACGAAAACCGTGCTCTGGCGCAAAAACTTTGTCCACGTTTACGTTTAGCGCCAGTAACGAATCCACCAGATGGGTATGTCTTTCATTTTTAAAAATGACACTGGTCTGATTGGCGACAATCCCAACTTTTTTTCCTTGGAGATGTGGAAGGTAAACCAAGGTTCTATTGGCACTGACTATAACTGGTACTGGGGTATTCGTTTTTATGTTTTCCACGATGGATTTATTTGATTTTTCCTGTCCTCTACAAGATGAAAACAGCAAAACCAACAATAAAACTGTACTTTTGAAAAGAGATAAAATGGGCATTCGTTGAATTTAGAATTGTTTATTGCCAAGCGCCTGATTACAGGGAAGGAGCATAAAATTAGTATTTCCGCACCTATAATAAAAATTGCCATTGCAGCCATTGCCATTGGCATTGTTATGATGCTTATTGCTATGGCTACAGGTGTTGGGCTCAAACATAAGATTCGAGAAAAAGTAGCTGCCTTCAACGGCCATATCCAAATCTCTAATTACGACAACAATACTTCTGAGGTTTCGGTTGCCCCGGTTGCCCTTGAACAAGATTTTTATCCTGATTTTAAAGATGTTGAGGGTATTTCACATGTTCAGGCGGTTACTACAAAAGGAGGAATAATCAGAACTACTGACACCTTTGAAGGAATGCTCGCCAAAGGAGTGGGGAAAGATTATAATTGGACTTACTTTGACGAATATCTGGTTGATGGAAGGCTGCCCGATTATTCTGAAAAACTAAATAGTGAAGTATTGATTTCAAGAATCAAAGCCAACCTATTGAACCTAAAAGTGGGCGATTCGTTTTTTGCCATCTTCCTTAAAGAAAATGACCCATCCAAACCGCCTAACAACCGAAAGTTTGAGGTTGTTGGCATTTATGATAGCGGATTTGAAGAATTTGACCGCGACATTGTTTTTGTGGACATTCGTCATATTCAGCGAATGAACAAGTGGAAAGCTGATGAAATTGGAAATTTTGAGGTCTTTGTCCAGGATTTTGACCAAATGGAGGCAAAAAGTAATGAGATTTACGGCAAAACACTTTCCAGTTTAGATACCCAAAACATCAAAAGTAAATATTTCAGAATATTTGAGTGGATTGGCCTGTTCGATTTTAACATTGGACTTATCATTGGAATTATGATCATTGTTGGTGGCATAAACATGATCACTGCCCTATTGGTGCTTATTTTGGAACGGACCCAAATGATAGGTGTTCTAAAAGCCCTGGGGTCGGATAATTGGAGCATTAGAAAAGTGTTTTTATATAATGCGACCTATCTTATTTCCATAGGATTGCTTTGGGGCAATGGCATCGGCCTAACGCTGTTATACCTTCAAAATAAATTTCGGTTCCTCAAGTTCCCAAATCCTGAGGAATATTATATCGAATACATTCCCGTGCATATGGATGTGTCCACCGTACTTCTACTCAACATAGGTGTTATGCTCTTATGCCTATTAATGTTATTGGTGCCTTCGTACATCATCACCAAAATCACACCCGTTAAGGCCATTAAGTTTGAATGATTAGGTATAATTGTTGAATGCAAAGTTTTGAAGGTTCATTCCTTAACCATTCGTTTTTTGCAACTTAACGGCCGTTCTTTCTTAGCTTTTTTAATGTTTTACCCTTTTAGTGAGAAGATATCCAAAAATGTAAGGGTCAAAAAATCAAACTGTCCAAAAGAGTACCTTTGCAACGATTATGAAGTACGCTAACAATATTCTTGAGACCATTGGGGATACACCTTTGGTGAAACTTAATAAGCTTACGGCCGAGTTGCCCTGTTTGGTACTGGCCAAATACGAAACTTTCAATCCAGGAAACTCGGTCAAGGACCGTATGGCCCTTCAAATGGTGGAAGATGCGGAGGCTGCCGGACTCTTAAAACCGGGAGGAACCATCATTGAGGGAACTTCTGGAAATACAGGAATGGGACTTGCCTTGGCCGCCGTTGTCAAAGGCTACAGGATGATCTGCGTTATCAGTGACAAGCAATCCAAAGAGAAGGTAGATATTTTGAAGGCCGTAGGAAGTGAAGTTCACGTGTGTCCAACCGATGTGGCTCCTGACGACCCAAGAAGTTATTATTCAACAGCGCGTAGACTGTCTAACGAAATTCCAAATTCCTGGTATGTAAACCAATATGATAATCCAAGCAATACCAAAGCCCATTATTTAAGTACGGGTCCTGAAATTTGGAAGCAGACCGATGGCAAGGTTACCCACTTTGTGGTGGGAGTCGGCACAGGAGGGACCATTTCGGGGGTGGGGACCTATCTTAAAGAACAAAATCCGGATATTAAAGTCTGGGGAATTGACACCTATGGCTCAGTGTTCAAAAAATACCATGAAACCGGTATTTTTGATGAAAATGAAATCTATCCGTATGTTACCGAAGGTATCGGTGAGGATATCCTTCCAAAAAATGTAAACTTTGATATTATTGACGGTTTTACCAAGGTAACCGATAAAGAT
Organism: Flagellimonas sp. 2504JD1-5; assembly: GCF_053618295.1. Classification (NCBI taxonomy): domain Bacteria; kingdom Pseudomonadati; phylum Bacteroidota; class Flavobacteriia; order Flavobacteriales; family Flavobacteriaceae; genus Flagellimonas; species Flagellimonas sp. 2504JD1-5. The sequence goes on along the minus strand of NZ_JBSIOU010000002.1, from coordinate 1,487,086 downwards.
GCGGCCGTTTACACCCAACGATTGGCTAAGGAAGAAGGAATGTTTCTGGGAAATTCTGCCGGAGCTGCCATTAAGGGACTTCTACAGTTAAAAGAACATTTCGCAAAGGACGATGTGGTCGTTGTCCTTTTTCACGATCATGGCAGTCGTTATGTGGGCAAAATGTTCAATGATGACTGGATGCGGGAAAAAGGGTATATAGATTAAAATATCCCTAAATTAGGACGGTAAAAACCGCTAGTATGCTATTCAGAACCTTCCAAGTAGGCTTTTGCCTTTTATTGTCCATTACCATGTCTGCCCAAAAGCTTTCCCGAGCAGAAAAGAAAATCGTGGCATCCATTGAAAAAAATAACTCCGAGGCCATATCCTTTTTGGAAAAAGTGGTGAATATCAACAGTGGGACATTAAATTCCGAAGGGGTACGAGAGGTGGGAATGGTTTTTAAGGATGCCTTTGAAAAAATCAATTTTGAAACAAAGTGGATTGAAATGCCCCAAGAAATGGACAGGGCGGGCCACTTTTTTGCAGAAACAACAGGGAGTAAAGGAAAAAAGCTACTGTTGATTGGTCACTTGGATACCGTTTTTGAAGAGGACAGCCCTTTTCAAAAATTTGAAATGGTCAACGATAGTATTGCCCATGCTCCAGGAGGAAACGACATGAAAGGTGGCGATGTCATTGTCCTTTACGCTCTAAAAGCTTTGCACGAGAATGGCTTTTTGAAAAATGCCCAAATAATTGTGGCATTTACCGGAGATGAGGAAAGTACGGGAAAACCGTTGGATATAAGTCGAAAAGACCTGATTGAAGCTGCTAAACGAAGTGATATTGCATTGGGTTTTGAAAATTCAACAGGGTTCAATTATGCCACAGTGGCTAGGAGGGGTGCTTCAGGTTGGGAGTTGGAGGTGGAAGGCAAAAGGGCCCATTCATCTGGAATTTTCAATGAGACCGTTGGGGCAGGTGCCATTTTTGAAATTTCTAGGATTCTACACGAGTTTTATACTGAGGTAAAAGGAGAGGAGTTATTGACATTCAATCCAGGGACATTGTTAGGTGGGACTTTTGTCAATTTTGATAAATCCACTAGCAAGGGAGATGTATTTGGAAAAGGAAACGTAGTTGCCCAAAAAGCCATCGCCCGAGGGGGTCTGCGTTTTATTTCCGAAGAACAAAAGGAAAGTGCTAGGGCAAAAATGAGAGAAATAACGAACAATAACCTTCCGCAAACCTCGGCTAGCATTAGCTTTACCGATAGTTATCCAGCCATGGGCCCTACACAAGGAAATACTGAATTGTTAAATATCCTGAACAAAGTAAGCTTGGATTTGAATCAAGGTGAAGTTTTGGCCTATGATCCTGGAAAAAGAGGAGCTGCCGACGTATCTTTTGTCGCCGAATATGTAGACTGCCTTGATGGCCTTGGTACTATGGGGACAGGTGCACATACCCCTAAAGAGACGGTGAACCTTAATACGATTGAGGCATTGACCAAACGAACCGCTGTCTTGATTTATAGATTAATTAATTCTAAAAAATGACAGAATTAAAGTGTGGAAGCTACACCACAAGAATTGACAAAGGAGAATTAGTTGGTTTTACTCAGGATGAACATGAGTTCATTCATCAAAAAGGAAGTCCAGGATGGCGAAGTGCAGATACCGAGATGTTTCCCATAATTGGACCGGTGGATAAAGCCGGTTTTCAAGTTCAGGTACCACGAAGCAATGCTATCCAAGACCAACATGGATTGCTGCGTGAACTCGAATATGATTTGATTTCCAAAACTGATACCTCCGCAATCTTCAAAAAGAAATACAAAGCCGGAACCCCGGTAAAAAACTCAAAATTTCCTGAAAAGTCAACAAGACAATGGCTGCTATGGCCTTATAGTTTTGAATTTGAAAAATCCTTTGAGTTAAAGGAAACTCAACTTGAAATTGCGTTCAAAGTGACTGGTGAGCGTGACATGCCATTTATGTTGGGCTATCACCCTGCTTTTAAACTTTATACCGAGAAACCCATAATTATCGCCAATGGACAAGAAATAAGTTTGGATGAGATTCTAGAGGTGGGCAGCAGGGCGTACCAAGTGGAGAATTGTGAATCCATTACATTAAGGGATAAACGTAACATCACTATTCAAACCGAAGGTTTTGGTCATTTTATGTGCTGGACCGAGGTTAGAAACATGGTGTGCATTGAGCCTATTTCGTTTTACCCATACTCCGTGCAACAAATTGAATTACATGAAGGTTTTCAATTTTTGGGTGATTCGCCGGCCATTTTTAAGGTTAATTTGATTTTGGATTAATCTATAGGACAAACGATTCCGATTTTGGCAATAGCGCTTCAACAATGCGTTGGGTCTCCAAAGTATTTTTTTGGGGTATGATATGTGCCTCAATATCTTCAAAAGAAGTAATGCTCTGTTGATGATCTATAAATCCATAGCCTTTATACATACCTTCATCAATAAGCACAAAAGCATTTTCATTAAGGTCGCGTCCTTTTTCCTTAATGATTCTTATCCCTGATTTTTCCGTTTTAATGTCGAGAACAGCGGCCTTCACTTTTTGGTTATAATCTTCAACGGATTCGGTAGAGGTGCAAATACCTTCACAAGAGCTTATTTCATGATGTGAACAAGAAGTATTCACCTGTTGCAGATGACAATACTTGGGACAAAGTGCAAAGTTCTTGCAGATTTCTTCCAAAAAAGCCCTGCAATCGGTTTGATTATAGAACACTTTTATGGGATTGGGAGCGCCTTTCAATGCATTGTAGGCCAAATGGATAATTCCCTTTCTATCCTCATATTCAAAAATGGCATATTGTTTTACAATCCTTTTTTGTGCACTATTATAAGGAGGAAACAGTCTCTTTATCTCGGCTGATTCCATGAGCAGAGCCACCAATTCACTGCCTGAAAGTTTGTAATCTATGGATGCCGTTTCGCTGCACATACGTAGTTCTTTGGTGCTTTTATCATAAAAATGGCCCAAAACCCTTTTTTTAAGGTTGATAGCCTTTCCAACATAGATAATTTTTCCCTGTTGATTTTTAAAATAATAAATACCCGGTTTTTGCGGAATTTCATCAAACACGGATTTTGGCAGATGGGGAGGGAGCGTAGCTTCTTGACTCCTTGCGTTTAAGAATTTTTTGATGGTAGTTTCCGAATCTGGCGTGTTCAGCAACTTTTGAAACAATAATACAGTGGCATGTGCGTCACCTCGGGCACGATGGCGGTCTGTTAATGGTATTTGGACTGCTGTACAGAGTTTGCCCAAACTGTATGATTGCAGCCCGGGAATCAGCCTTCTTGACAATCGCACCGTACAAAGTTTTTTTCGAACAAAATCAATTCCGATCTGTCTAAATTCCTCTTTAATAACACCATAGTCAAAATTCACTGAATGGGCCACAAAAATGCTGTTTTGTGTCATTTCAAGAACGGTAGGAGCGATTTGGTCAAAAGTTGGGGCGTTTTGCACCATTTGGGCATCAATTCCTGTGAGACCTGTAATATAAAATGGGATGGGACACTGCGGATTGACCAAGGAAGTGTACTCATCCACAATTTGATGCCCATCATACTTGAAAATGGCAATTTCGGTGATTTTATTGCCTCTAATTCCGTTGCCGGAGGTCTCTATGTCGATGATGGTATACAAATCGGGAAAATTGAACCTTGAAATTAGGCATATTGTGAAAAGTTGGCAAATGGAATTCCCTTTTTAAATCTATGGATTATTGATTGACAATCAATCTTAGCGAATCATTGTTTGATGCAACTAAAACACCTTTCTTTTTATTTGTTAAAGTGATAGACCGCATTTTCTTGACATCAGCATTCAAAAAAACACCACTTTTTGAATAAGGTAGTGGCTCAAAAGAAGAACTGCCATTTCCTTTTAGCAGTAACCCGAGACTGGCATCATTTCTTGGGGTTTCCACTTCAGATTGATAGAGGTTGCCGGCCACAAGAATATCTTGGAATCCGTCATTGTCAAAATCATCTATTTGAATATCATTTATTGAAGAAAACTGAGCTTCATTTGGTAATGGATGTGTTTTGAAGTTTCCCTGACCTAAATTTTCAAGATAAACCGAAGCGAACGTTTTAGATTGTAGATGCAATGATTGCTCCAATTTTTCCTTTCCATAGACTTCAACGAGCTTTGCGGAGCCAAAACTGTGATATGAAGGAAATTTTTCTTTGATAAATGGCATTTGCTGTGAGGAACATTCTCTTCCACGCAGTGGAAAAAGACTTCCTTGGTTATAATAACCCAATACAATATCATTGGTGCCATTGTCATCAAAATCTGTGGAATAAACTTCAAAAGGAGCTTCAGAAGAGGCAGTATACTTGTAATTGAGCCCGAGATTGCCTACCACATAATCGATATCACCATCATCATCGAAATCTGCACCCGCTAGGCTGTTCCACCAACCTTCGGTATTTGGAAGAATGGATTCGTTTTGTTCCAGAATACCATTGTTGTTTTGATACAAAGCAATTTTTGTCCATTCGCCTACCAGGATCAAATCCGTTTGTCCATCCAAATCAAAATCGGTCCATAAAGCATCAGTGACCATTCCGGCATTGATTAAACCTGGCGCTTTTTCCTTAGTCACATCTTTGAATACACCATCATTATTTTCCAACAGGAGACTAGTTTCAGAATAGGGATACTTTTGGGGTTGCTGCCTGGTTCCGATAAATAAATCTAGATCTCCGTCTTTATCAAAATCAAAAGGTTTTGCACAACTTCCACTGTATGGATTATTTGGTAATCTATTGGACTCTTTTTTGAATTTTCCAGAGTCGTTTATATATAAACGATCTTGATATTGCTTGTTTCCTGATTTCCATTCATTGCTTCCACTTACAACATACAAATCGTTGTCACCATCATTATCTGCATCAAAAAATACAGCATCCACATCTTCATATTCTTTATCCAAAAGCCATGTCTGACTATCATTTGTAAAAAAGGTTCCATCTGGATTTTGGATGTAAAGTGAACCAGGTGACCCACTAGCACCACCGACAAAAAAATCATCCAAACCGTCTCCATTTACATCTGCAACGGCCAATGCAGGGCCAAATTGTGACATTTTATGGGGTAACAGACTTTCCTTGGCAAAGTCATCATGTTGGTTTTCATGATGTTTATAATCTATGCTGGTCACTTTGGTAATATCACTGAAAATTTGGTTTGGAAAAGTGTTTAAATCCTTTGAAGGATTTGCATGCTGATAGTCAACCGTTAAACGTTGATTTGTTGGAATGTTGGATATTATTTGGGTATGACCATCGGGCCATGCAATTACAATTTCCTCAATTTTTTCCGAATCCAGTAACCCAAAATGAACCATGGGCTCAACAGCGGATTGATAACCACGGGTTGGATAGTTCTCAACAACTTGCTTTCCTTTTGCCGTTTCAATTACAACCTTAGCACCAACCCCATTTGGATTTTTTGTGCTGCCTTTGAACTTAATCTGGATGAAATTGTGATGACTGTTGTTTTGCAAAATTGTGGCCTTTTCATCGATATTGTTGATAACTAGGTCCAAATCACCATCATTGTCCAAATCGGCATAAGCTGCACCGTTGGAAAATGAATTTTTGCTTAATCCCCAAGCTGCCGATGTTTTGGAGTAGGTTAAATCTCCATTGTTCTTGAAAAAAAAATTCTGCGTTTTTCGTTGCGGGGTTTTTTGAACCAATTCTTCAATGACTCGGGGCATTTCTTCACCATTTTCCTGGGCTTGTTTTAACCGTTCGAGCTTATACTTTTTAAAATCGTTGTTTCTAAAATCACGTTTAAGCCCATTGGTGACAAATAAATCTTTTAGGCCATCATTGTCAAAATCGGCAAGTAACGGAGCCCAACTCCAATCTGTGCTGGAAATATTGGCCATTTGCCCTATCTCACTAAAGTGACCGTTACCAGTATTGAGTTGCAGAGCATTGTACATGTATTGGTAATGAAATCCATGATCTACCGCATGATTAAATGCCTTAGGGTTCATGCCGCTCATACTAGTTTTTATGCCATAATTATCTTCGGCAACCATATCCAATGACATAATATCTGGAAATCCATCGTTGTTGATGTCCGCAATATCGGTTCCCATGGAAAAATTTGAGATATGTCCAGTTGTGGATTTCAGTTTTTCCGTAAAAGTTCCATCACCGTTGTTGAAATAGAGATAATCCTGTTCGATATAATCATTGCCTACATAAATATCAGGCCATCCATTTTGGTCCAAATCGCCTATGGAAACACCTAACCCAAAACCAAGTGAATTCTGAATGATACCGGCCTCATCCGATACATTGACGAACTTACCATTGTCATTTCTGAACAAACAATCCCCGACCAACTCACTCTTTTCGGTTTTAAAATTTTCTGGGTTGTTGGTGTTGACTGGATTTACATTATGATTGAGGAGAAACATGTCCAAGTCCCCATCTTTATCGTAATCAAAAAAGGAGCCTTGGGTACTATAACCTGAAAAATCGAGTCCGTATTCAGCGCCCTTTTCTATAAAGGTGCCATTTTGATTATTAATATAGAGCAGGTTTTTTCTGTTTGCGGTTTTACCCTTTCCTGATTTACAGACATAAATATCCAACCAACCATCGGCATTGACATCGGCCATGGTAACCCCTGTTGTCCAGCCGAATGTGCTTCCCACATTTGCTTTTGTGGTAATATCCTGGAATTTAAAGTTTCCAAGGTTTTTATAGAGCTTGTTTCCTTTAAGATTGGCGGTTAGGTAGATGTCCGGTAAACCATCATTATCAATATCACCGATTGCCACCCCTCCGCCGTTATAGAAATATTCATACACCATACTGTTCATGGCACTGTTTTCCGGTATTTCATTGATAAAATGAATCCTGGTTTCGGATGGTGGGAGTTCTGTAAAAAGATATGTTGCCTCCACTTTGGGTCGTTTGATGGATTTGGTGCAAGAGAAAAGAATCAATAACAAGGTTATTGGGAGGTAAAAGAACGGCTTGAGTAGTTTTTTTTGCTTCAAAACACCTTGAATTTCTTATTGAAATCTAATTTCTATTTTTTTATCCAAGGCCGCTACCAGTGTCACTTCTTTAAACTGACCATCATTTGCGAGCTTGGTCTTATCAATTGTGGAAGGAGTTTCAAAATTTATAACGTTTCCTTCTGAAATTGCCGATTGATAGCTGTTTTCCGTATCAAGAACCCTAATTTTCCATGTTCTTGAGGTTAATTTATTTTTAAAGTTACCTGCTGACTTACCAATTTCGATGGTAAGCACCCCTGTATTTTGATCAATTTCCCAATGAATTTCGGTTTTTGCAAATTCACCTTGCTGATATGCTATTGATTGTCCGTCGTCTTCGTAAATGATGGTTTCCCCTTTTTGGCCCGGATATATTTCGAGCCAAAGCGTTTCATCCTGTTCTCCAGGAACAATCCAATTTCGTTCTTTTCCGTAACAAAGGGTTGCACCTTCAGGAACAAGTAATGGAAGTTTGTCTGGATCGCTCGAGTCATATTCGATGGCCTGTCCGCCTTCATACTTCTTCTTGGACCAGTAATCGTACCATGACTTCCCTTCGGGAAGATAAATAGTGTGGTGTGCTTCAGGGTGGTAAACGGGTGCTACCAACAAAGATGTACCAAACATGTATTGATACGGCCATTGATTGGCATTGCATTTATCATCCTCTGGATATTGCAGAACCATTGGTCTGCACATGGGCATTGCATCCAAGTAATTTTGATATGCCAAAGAATAGATATAGGGCAAAAGCCTGTACCGCAGTTTTCTGTGCCTACGGATGCTTTTTTCGGCCGTGTATTCATCAGCTCTTGCCACTCGTTCGGCATTTTCTTGGTTGGATGATTTAACCAAAGATCGTTCTATGACAATACGTTCTTTCCATTGATTGATGTCAGCGCTAACCGACCAGGGTTTTAGATTATGCGATCGCGAGACTCCTAAAAAATCAACAAATTGATTCATTCTGGCCTGTATTAAGGGAGTTTTACCATAAACATCCCATGTAAGATGAGACATCCCTTTCATTGATCCATGGGTATTGGTAATGGAGTTTATCTGCCATTTCATCTCCGACCAGGTAAAATCTGAATCGCCAACCCATCTAAAAGGATACCGTCTTTGACCAATCATGGCATTTACGGGTAACTGGGTCGGACCATCGTCCCAAGGATTGGTTTCTTGCATTCTTCTGCACCCTAAGAACAACACTCTTTTGTGCTCGCCAATATATTCTTGGGTACCATTCCAAATTTCGGCATCTGTAATATTGTTTCGTCGGGTATCTTGCCATGTTCCGGCTATTCCCATATCCAGTTTTTCCTTATAGCGTTTCCACCAAATGTCTTCATCAAACAAAGTTTCTGTCCACCCATGGTTTATTCTATTGGGATGTGCAGGTGCGTTGTGATGGATTAGCATTAGATCGAGATCCATATGTTTTAACGAATCTATCATTTGCATTGCGGAAAGGGGATTGACATAATTATCCGACCAGTCCAAACTACTGCCCCATATAATTTCTTTATCACCGATACAGGCATCTCCCCAACCAAAATCCAGGATCAAATTGTCGCAGGGAATGTCTTTTTCGCGAAATAAATGGGCCACCTGCATAAAATCTTCTTGATTTCCGGAACAACTCAGATGTTGGGTTTGAAAAAAGCCATATCCCTTCCTGGGAAGCAAGGGTTCAGGGCCGACCAAGTCATTGAATTGTTTGAAAATACTTTGGTAATCCGGACCATAGATAAAGTAGTCATCCTTGATCAGGCTATCTTTTATAAAAGTATCGGTATAACTTTTTGTGTTCTTATTGTAGAACCAGTGGGAGTATCTGCTGTTTAAATTGAATTCGTTGAATGCACTGGCATTGTCAAATTTTGAGTAGCCATCCTTGAACATTCCAAAAATGGGTCCGTCTGAGGGATGAATCTTTTTTCCTTTAATGTTGTTAATTTGCCATTCCAAGGTTTTTTTATCTACAATCAGTTGAATTGCCGATGTCAATATTTCGTAATTGTCATGTGTTTCTTTTAGACTACACTCAACCTTGTTCCATGGGTCAAAATGTCCGTTTAAAAAAGGGATTTCATATTGGGAGGGAAACTTTTCATTTTCCAATCCAGAAATTCGAAAACGGAACATTTTAGGGGAGTAAAACGATATTTCGACCGAATCGGACAAATAGACTTTGGTGGCATAACCATCATAATGAACGTTGGTGTTCATATTTGGTGAGCAGCCCATTAGCGCAGCAAAAAGGGCAAATAAGAAGACAAAGATTATCCTCATGTAAAATATGATTGATTTTGTGTTTGTTGTGGATTGATAAAAAAACACCCAAGGACCGCCGCGGCCCTTGGGTGGTGAAAGCTACTTAATTACTAAACTAACTGAACTCTCTCAACTAAACTTAATCGTATTACCACCCGGGATTTTGGTTAAGATTTTCATTGATATTTATTTCCTGTAGCGGAATTGGGAAAAGAATATCTCTTTCTTGAAAATTCTCCGAGAATGGCTTGTTGTGATTTTCCAAAGTAGTTTTAACCGATTCCGTGGCAGTACTTCCACGTTGCCATCGGTATAGATCAAACCAACGAATTCCGAATTCCATGGAAAGCTCAACGGGACGTTCGTGGTGACGAATCTGTTGTCTCAACTCACTTTGATTCATACTTCCCAAAGCAATTGGAACCGCTCCGCCTCTTTCTCTAACCTTGTTGATTTCGGTAATGGCTTCGTCTGTTTTACCATTTTCATTTAACGCTTCGGCATACATTAATAACACATCCGCAAACCGGATTAGGGCAATATTGGTGCCGTTATAAAAATTGGTATCTACGTTGAATGCATACTTTTTGAAATATCTAGGATGGTTCAAATCCCCTGCTACGTCTGTATAGGCAATATCTGTATCACTGCTTCTACTGTACATTTCCGAACCTGGGTCATCAAAGAAAATACTCGCATAAACCCTGTCGCTGGGCTCTCCACCAGCGTTAAGGTCAGTTTTCATTTCCTCGACCAACCATTCTGAAGGATAGAAAAGCTCCCAACCACCAAAGGCGTACGGAGATACTTCAAAATTGAAAACCTGTCTTTCATCATTTCCGTTGGATCTGTCGCCTGTAAATTGGATTTCAAAAACACTTTCACTTCCATTTTCAGCATTTCCATTGAAATTATCCTCATAATTTGGCAATAGCGCATAGTTCATACCAACTACTTGGGCCAATTTAGATTCGGCATCGGCCCATTTTTCTTGGAACAGATATGCTTTTCCCAATAATGCTCTTGCTGCACCTTTGGTCGCACGTCCTCTCCATTCGGATGAATGCTCATCCAATAGGGCTGGTTCGGCCTCATTGAGGTCATTTTCTATCTGCGCCCATATTTCGGCAGGTGTGGCTTGACTTGGAAAAAGATTGTCCGGGTCGGTTTCGTATGAAGTTACCAAAGGTACATTCTCAAAACCTGTCACCAACCAGAAATAGAAGTATGCCCGTAGAAACTTCGCCTCCGCAATCACTACATCTTTGGATTGCTGAGAAAGCGCCTCCATTTCGGGTACACGCAATAAAATCTGGTTTGCTCTTCCAATACCGGCATAAGCCGTTCTCCAAATATTGAAAGGTCCGCTCTCTTCTGTGGTATTGGTAAAACTAGCCAAAGCCCTGCTGTAGGTTTCCGCCGTATTGTTGGTCATGTCGTCACCTTTGTACGCCATGGCCGTATAAATTTCTTCAAAGAAGGCCCACTTACTTCCGCTAGAGCTGTGCAGGGCAGCATAAGTTGCCGTGAGTGCTTGCAAAGCATGTGCTTCGGTCTGCCAAAAACTGGAATCGGTCAGCACTTCTTTGTTTTCAACGTCTATAAAATCATCGCTGCACGAGTGAAGCCCAATTACGGCTAAAATCGCGATTATGATATACTTGTTCCTTTTCATGATCTTACGAATTATGTTGTTCAATTTTTTTAATTAAAGTGAAATGTTCAAACCAAGGATAAAAGATTTGGACAATGGGTAAAAACCTCTATCCACACCTCTTGTAAAAGTTCCTCCATTACCCAATGCTGGATCAAAACCAGAATAATCGGTAATAGTAAATAAATTGGTTGCCGTCAAATACAAACGTAAGTTATCAATTGGAAGGTTGTCCATGACTTTGTCGGTAAAAGTGTAGCCCACTTGAAGGTTTCTCAATCTGAAATAAGACCCATCTTCAAGAAAATAGCTCGAAGGACGAATGTTGTTATTGGGGTCGCCAAAAACATTCCTTGGAATACTACTTCCTGTATTTTGTGGAGACCATGCATTGACCAAATCTGCGGACATGTTCTGTCTATCGGTCCGATAAAGCCACATTCTAACACCATTATAAATGTTATTACCATGGGTTCCTTGGAAGAATAGGCTTAGGTCAAAATTCTTATACGAAGCATTAAAGTTGATCCCGTATTCTAAATCGGGAAGTCCACTGCCCATAAACTGCTTGTCGTCATCGTCAAGGGTTCCATCTCCATTAGTATCCACAAAACGCAAATCACCAGGGGCCGCATTGGGTTGAACACCATGCGAATCGATTTCGGCTTGTGTTTGGAAAATACCGTCAGCTTTAAACAAATAGAATCGTCCTATTTCCCCTCCTACCTCAGTACGTGTGGTTGGGAAATTGTTAAACTCGATAAATCCATCAGTAAATGCCTCTCCGGCAACACCCAATTTGGTGACTTCATTTGTAGAGCCACTAATGTTTGCACTTACGCTATATGTAAAGTCATTTCCAATGCCATTGTTGTACGATGCGGAAAACTCCCAACCCTTATTTTCCAAATTACCGCCGTTTGTCAATGGAAATGCTGTAATACCAGAAGTAGCTGGAATAGGCACGTTCACCAACATGTCGGTAGTTTTGGAGGTAAAGTAGTCGAATGAGAATTTAAGTTGATTTTGCAACAGACCTAAATCGACACCTATATTGGTTGTTGATGTCTCTTCCCACTGGATATCTGGAGTAGGTAAGGAGGTACTAATGGCACCCACCACAACTGATTGACTTTGTCCTTCTCCAAAAGGATAGTTCAACTGCTGTCCGCCAGAACCGATTCTTGCCAAGAACAGGTGATCACCGATTAATTGGTTCCCCAATGTTCCATAACTAAACCTTGGCTTAAGTTGCGAAATAACATCGGAATTGAAAAAATCCTCGTTATGAACTGCCCAACCAAGAGAAAGTGAATAAAAATTTCCGTACTTGTTGGTATCGGCAAAACGGGAAGAACCATCTCGTCTAATACTTCCTTGTACGTAGTACTTATCATCGTAGTCGTAGCTCAATCTACCAAAGTAGGATTGTAAGGTGCTTGTTGAATTGAAGCCAAATGACGATTCGTCACCAATACCAGAACTAAGTCCCCTTAATTGGTCAGAAGCCAATTCGTTGTTTGAGCCTCCAACAGATCTAAACTCGCTTTTTTCTCGAGAGATACCTAATAGCACCTCAACATCATGTTGTCCGAAGGACTTGCGATAGTTTAGCGTATTGTTCAAGGTCCACTCATTGGTTCGTGTCCTATTCTCTGTTAAAAATGGATTTTCATTGATGGCTTGCGGGCCAAAATTATAGGTTGGAAGAAAGTTTGAAAAATGAGTGTTCTCAATGTTTGCACCATATTGGAATTGATAATTCAACCCATCGAACAGCTTGAGCGTAGCGGATACGTTAAATTGCAGATAATCATCCTGATCCGCCCTATCATCAAGTTCAGACTCACCAACCGGATTTCCTGATCCAAGTTCTGATGGTGGAACAGCAAAACCATTAAGGGTGCTCGAGTCAAAAATCTCCTTATGTGGTAATTGCTGATAAATCTGTAGGAATGGAGAGAAACTGGCATTTCCTCCACCAATGGGCTCAAAAATCCCTCCGGTATTTTCTCTTGTATAACTTATACCAGGAGCAACTTTTAGACGCCCTTCCAATAGATTGAAATCTACATTAAGACGTGTGCTCAATCGGTTAAAATCCGTATTTACAACAGTTCCTGTATTCTCAAAATAACCAGCAGAAAAGTTGTACTTCATGTTTTCCGTTCCACCAGAAATACCGATATCATGTTTTTGCTCAAAAGCATTGTCAATATAAGCTCCAACCCAATCAGAATCGGCATACTGGGTGCCATTTGTCAAATAAGGTGCGGGCGTATCGCCGGCATTATTGAAGGCATCCAATTTAATTTGATTGTGCTGATCTCTATTGGCCACATCTACATTATTGCTAAACCATTGGGTGCTTACATATGAACCTATGGTAACTTTTGGTTCCCCGGTTCTACCTCTTTTGGTAGTCACAATTACAACACCATTTGATGCTCTAGACCCATAGATGGTTGCCGCAGATGCATCACGTAGAATACTTATATCTTCAATATCCGATGGATTGATGTAAGATAGGTCACCTGGAATACCGTCAATAACCACCAAGGGATTGTTGTTTCCAATAGTACCCAACCCACGAATTCTTATTATTGGCTCGCTGCCAGGAGCACCGGTTGCGATTGCCACGTTCAAACCTGCAACTTGACCTTGTAATGATGTTGCAACATCGGCTGTAGGTATTTTTTGGATTTCTTCGATATCAACAGAAGAAATAGCAGCGGTTACCTCTGCTTTTCTTTGTGTACCGAAACCAACAAGGATAACTTCTTCCAAACCTTGCGCGTCTTCATCAAGAGTTACATTGACCGTGGTTTGACCACCGATTGCAACTTCTTTGGTAATAAAACCTAAATAGCGAAAAACAAGGGTTGCATCCCCTGAATCGACTTCGAGAGAATAATTTCCATCAAAATCGGTCTGTGTTCCCACCGTTGGGTTTTCCTTGACATTGACCGTGGCTCCGGGTAGTGGAGCACCGTCTTTGTCTGTGACCGTTCCCGTTATGGTTTGCTGAACCTCAACTGCTTTGGGAACCACTGGTTCTGGTAATTTGGTTAAAAGAATTGACCCGTCTTGCGATAGTTGATAATCAAAATCAGCAAAAGACAAGGTTTTCTGAAGTAGGTTGTTTATTCTGGTTTTGCCTTTTTTTACCTTGACTTTGGGTGCGTCGGTAAATAAATCGGATCTGTAGATAAACGAATAATCCGTTTGTTCCCGGATGAGGTCAAAAACCTCTTCCACAGTAAGCTCTTCAGTAGCTTTGATTACAATTTTTTTGTCTTGTGAGAATCCTATTTTGGTCGTAAAACCAAAGGTTGTCATGCAAAATAAAAAAATGAATGTCCTCATAATGACAAGTAATAGCCTATTCCTATTTAAAATAGGTAGCCTAACAAATTTTGTTTTCATAAATTTGATTGCGTTAGTTAGTTAATATTTAATTAATTGATCGACTCGGGGATGGAAGTTTAAATTGTCCAGGTCTAAGCTCCATCCTCTTTTTTTTATTCTACCATAATCGTTTTTCCTTTTGTTGTTAATTTCGCCTCGTTCGTATTTTGTATGATGGAAAGTATATTTTCCAAATCTTGATTTCGATTAAAAACCCCATTGAAGGTAACCGTTGAAACTTCCTCATTCACAATATCTACTTCAACGTCATACCATCTTGATAAAACGGTCATGATGTCCTTAAGGGACATATTCTTAAAGCTAAATAGCCCATCTTTCCATGAAATGGTGTTGTACACATCAGCTTTAGCGATATTCATTTCATTGGTTCCTTTATCTAAAATGGATTGATATCCTGGAGTTAGATTGTTGATGTTGTCCCCTGTTTTAATTGCTACTTTACCGTTGACCAAGGTGGTTTCTATAAAGGAATCTTCCTTGAAGGCTTTAATATTGAATTCTGTCCCCAGTACATCAACTTCCTGGTTTTGGGTAGCAACCAAAAAGTGGGTGCCATTATTTTGCGTACTAGGTGATACTTCAAAATAGGCTTCGCCATAGAGTAACTCCACCTTTCGTGGAGAACTCTCAGCAAATGTTACAGGATACCTTAACTCGGAATCTGAATTCAACCAAACCTTGGTCCCATCAGAAAGCACCAAATAAAATTGGCCACCTCTTGGAATGGTCAGCGTATTGTATTTAATAGCTTTTGCATGGTCGGCTTTGGTCTTATACACCAATTCCTTGCCATTACTGGTCAGTGTTTGGGTGTTGAATGCCTTTCCTTTTTCCAATGGTACCTTAGTGCCGTCTTCAAGAGTAAGGGTCGCTTTGTCTGATCCAATTTCGATAACATTGTCCACTATAGTGATCGGTTGTTCAGTGATATCTTTCTCCGACATTAAGAAAGGTAGGCTTACCAAAGCTAAAATAACCGCGGCAGCGGCATACTTCCAATACCTACGCACCCCCTTTGGGGTATCCATGTTTTCATTGATACGTTCCCATCCTTTTTGGATATCGACAAAGTTTTGAGATTTTTGAAGGTAACTTTCTTGTACTTTTTTAAAGTATGATTTGTGGACCTCCGACTCTGAAATCCACTCATCGAAAATCTGCTCTTCCTCTACGGTAAGTTTGTTGTTTAGTTTCTTGAGAATTAACTTAAACTCCATTGTAATTTTCGCTTGCTTTATATGAAGACAATTAAAATCACAAAAAGGGTGACAAAAAAATAACAAAAATTTAAAAATAGGGTAAAGAATAAGAGAATGCCCTAATAAATCAGGGTTTAATGTGAAACCAGCAAAGCAATAATCAAGGCCATTTGTTGGGCTATTTTTAGTTTGGCTCTCTTTAATTGTGTTTTTACCGTGTTAACAGAGACCCCAAGTTCTTCAGCTATGTCAACATACTTGTAATTTTCGATAAAGCGCATTTTTACGATCTGCTGCATTTTGGAAGGAAGACCTTCCACCACTTTCAATAATTGATGATGGATGATTTTTAGATCTTCATTGGAGAAGAACTCCAAATTATAGTCTGAACTGATCATGGATTGCATATCCAGTACCTTTGCGTCATCCGTAATTTTTATGGTCTTTAAAAAGTTGAGGCATCGATTTCGAACCATAGCATATAAATACCCTTTTAGCGAAGTTTTAATTTGAAGGGTATCGGCCTTTTCCCAGATATGGATAAATACTTCCTGAACAATATCCTCACTCCAATTTTGATCAAAAAGATAACTGTTGGCATAATGGACCAGTTCTTCATAGGTGTCCTCAAAAAACTTTTTGTAGACAAACTGATTTTGATTTTTTATCTCTTGTAAAATTGAATTTGAATCCAAACTGGTTTAGGCTAAAAGGCTGATTTTTTAATGAATATTGGTTCCTGCAATCGTACTCTAAAATCTGTCCGGCTTTTTATGGTTTTTGAATAATAACAAGATTAAAAGTATGAATTAACAATGATTTTACTTACTAGCTCTTGTTAAAATGGTTTTTTTTGTACTTTGGCCATGTCCAAATAGAGCAACGCTGTTCTTTTCGTTGTGTTTTATCATATCGTTCGTATAGTAATTGAAGGAATTTTCATCTTATACAGATGGAGTCATTTATATGATAAATAGCCATGGATAAACAAATATTCTCTTATATCTTTTTGATTATTTTCCTCTATAGTTGTGGACAAAGAGGGACTGAACAACAACATCATCCGCGTCACACCGCAATCGCCGAAAACCTACTGAATTACGTTGGAACTCCTACGGAACCCGGCGACAGGGAGATGTTAATGTTCTCCGATCAAGGTGCTTGGTTTGCCTACAGCATGCCAAAGACTATAGATAAAGCCGGTTTTTCAGGCCCCTTTTTAATGACACAGGAAAATGGGGTATGGGCTGGCCCCAACCTTTTGCAATTCCAATTGACCACTAATAATGGGGTAGAACCAATGGATTGGAAAAATACACTGGTTACCCAAAAGAGTTATCCAAGCCATTTAGAACAAGTTTTTGCAGATTCGGCTTTGGGTGTCTGGCAACAATTGGTGTTTTGTTCTGGACATTCAGCTGTTCAACGCACTGTTGTAACCAATAAATCTGAAGACGCCATAACCCTGAAAGCACTTTATCATGGGGAGCTTTTCGACATAGGGATAACAGTTTCAAAAGAAGGCAACCTTCTTAAATTGGTTTCGGATAAGAGTGATGCACTGGGATATATTCAGTTTTTGGATGAGGATGCAAATATTTCCATCGAGAATGGAAATTCCTATAGGTCCAATACAGCGTATTTTGTTTTAGAACCAGGTGATTCCAAATCCTTTTTGGTTTCCCAAACTTTCATTTTTCCGGAGTATTCTTGGGAAAAAGAAAAAGAGGCGATTTTAAAGATTGATTTTGATGCGCTGTTAAAAGCGCGTCAAACGGAAAAAGAAAAAGAGCTTACTAGTCTGTGTTCAATTCGAAGAGATAATTTTAAGGACAGTATCTCTCATCGATTGTTGGCCAAAGCGCATCTCACTTTGCAGAATAACTGGAGGATTCCAGCCGGAGAGCTTAAACACCAAGGACTTTTTCCGAGTTATCATTATGAATGGTTCCATGGATTTTGGTCCTGGGATTCTTGGAAACATGCAGTTGGATTATCCCTTTACAAACCAGAATTGGCCAAAGATCAAATGAGGGCCATGTACGATTTTCAAAGTGAAAATGGTTTTATTGTGGATTGCGTTTACCGTGATACCACTATTGAGGCTCATAACTATCGAGATACCAAACCACCACTGTCGGCATGGGCGGTTGTTAAAATAATGCATCAAGATTCGGATACCAGTTTTGTCAAAGAAATGTATCCAAAGTTAAAAAACTACCACAATTGGTGGTACAAAGATCGTGACCATGACCAAGATGGGCTATGTGAATATGGCTCTACCGACGGAACTATAATCGCCGCCAAATGGGAAAGTGGAATGGACAATGCAATTCGTTTTGATGATTCCAAAATCTTGAAGAATTCTGAAAATGCGTACTCTCTTGACCAAGAGAGTGTAGATCTTAATGCCTATCTCTATGCGGAAAAGCTTTATATGGCTACTCTGGCCAATTTCTTGGGTAAAAGTGAAGAGGCTCAAAAGTGGAAAAGTTATGCCGTTGTTTTAAAAGAACGCATCCAAAAACAGTTCTTTGATGAGGAAGATGGATGGTTTTATGATACCAATTTAAAAGGTGATATTTTTATAAAAGGAGCCGGAAGCGAAGGTTGGATTCCTCTTTGGGCCCAAGCAGCAACAAAAATTCAAGCCGAAGCAGTGAAGGCGAAAATGATGGACCCTAAGAAATTTCTTGTGAAGGTGCCTTTTCAAACCATGTCGGCCGATCATCCCAAGTTCAACCCATTAAAAGGATATTGGAGAGGTCCGAATTGGTTGGACCAGGCTTACTTTGGAATCAAAGGGTTACGAAACTATGGATTCGATAAGGAGGCCGATGAGGTCACTATCAAATTGCTGAATGGTGCAGAAGGGTTATTGGACAAAGGTTCACCGATTTATGAAAATTATCATCCCCTAACAGGTGAGGGGCTCAATGCACCAAATTTTAGCTGGAGTGCTGCCCATATACTCATGTTATTGACAAGCGAAGAATAACCAATGGAATATTTGACACTAAAAATTACCCCGAGACAAGCGGAAAATATATTGCTACAACAATTTAATATTGAAGGCAAAGCATCTTCGTTACCGGGTGAGGTAGATTTCAATTTTAGAATACAGACAACAAAAGGTGATGGCTATATTCTTAAAATTTCCCGTTCCGATGAAGATGTGGCTTACTTGGATTATCAGCAACAGTTGCTGCAATATGTTGAAGAAAAAGGAGATGAACTGATTTCCCCGATAGTTGTTAAAGACAAAAATGGAAAAACCATATCAGAATATAAAGATGACCAAGGGAATATCAGAAAAGTTCGTCTACTCAGTTGGATTCCCGGACGTATTTGGAGTGAGGTCAATCCTCAGCTGGAAGAACTTTGTTTTACTTTGGGTGAACAGTGCGGATTATTAACAAAAGCGTTACATGGATTTCACCATCCCCAAGCACACAGGGATTTTGAATGGGATGTCGCCCAAGCTTTATGGATTAAAGAGCACCTTCACCTATTCAAAAAAGACGAAAAGGAAATACTTTCCCATTTTATAGGGCTATTTGAGGATTGTCAAGATTCTTATGGCAAACTCAGAAAATCGGTGGTGCATAATGATGCAAATGACAACAATATTATTGTTACGGATGATCTAATCCAACCCAAGGTCAATGCATTTATCGATTATGGTGATGCGATCCATACCCAAATCATAAATGATGTGGCCATTGCCTGCGCCTATGCCATCATGAACCATAATGATGTTTTGGATGCTGCCTTGCCCATTGTAAAAGGATACCATTCCACTTTTCCCCTACTGGAGGAGGAATTGGAACATTTATATGTAGCCATCGCCATGCGATTGGCAATTTCTGTAACCAAATCGGCATTGAATAAAATCAAAGAGCCGGACAATTCGTATTTGTTGGTTAGTGAAAAACCAGCTTGGGATGTACTTAAAAAATGGTTTGGGGTCAACGCTGATTTTGCTCATTACAGTTTCCGAAAAGCTTGCGGGTTTGATGCACATCCAAAAAAAGGAGAATTCAACCAATGGGTCGGAAAAAATAAATTTACACTGCAATCCATATTTCCAACCACGTCGGGAAATGATGTGTTTCAGGTTGATTTAAGTGTTTCCAGTCTGTGGGTTGGTCATCAAGAGGAGTTCAATGATTTGGATTTGTTCCAGTTCAAATTTGACAGACTTCAAAAAGAACACCCTAATAAAGTCATTGCCGGTGGGTATTTGGAACCCAGGGCACTTTATACCTCATCGTCCTATAATAAGAGGGGAAATAGTGGGATGGAGAGTAGAACAATACATCTTGGGGTCGATTTTTGGCTACAAAGCTCCACTCCAGTTCATGCCCTGTTTGATGGAGAGGTGATTACCGTAACGAATGATGCTGGAGATAAAGAATATGGAGGCCTGATCATTTTAAAACATAGCTTTGATACGTTTGAGTTTTATACGCTTTATGGTCATCTATCTCCAGAAAGTGCATTAAAAAACCAAGTAGGGGATCAGATCAAGAGGGGAACTTGTATCGGTGTTTTAGGTGATTTTCCAGAGAATGGAAATTGGGTGCCCCATTTACACTTTCAAATTATGTTGTCGCTTTTGGGATATAAAGATGATTTTCCTGGTGTGGCTTATCCCAATCAATTGGCCGTTTGGAAGGATTTATGCCCTGACCCCAATAAACTTTTTAAGTTAGAAAACCTTAAACCGCCTGTATGGACTGATAACAAGTCTGTAATAGATTATAGAAAAAAACACCTAGGAAAAAGCCTTAGTCTTCAATATAAAGTACCTATAAAAATAGTGCGAGGCTCTGGCCAATACTTGCTTGACGAACAGGGACGAAAATACTTGGATACCGTGAACAATGTAGCCCATGTTGGACATGAAAACTATAGGGTGGTGAAGGCTGGGCAAGAACAGATGGCTCTGCTCAATACCAATTCGCGCTATTTACATGAAAACATTAACGCTTTGGCAGAAGAGTTGTTGGAAACCCTTCCGAAGGAACTTTCGGTACTCCATTTTGTAAACTCAGGAAGCGAGGCCAACGAATTGGCCATTCGTATGGTCAAGGCTGCAACGGGCGAAAAAGATATTATCGCTTCAGAAGTGGGTTATCACGGTAATTCGAACATATGTATTAATATCAGTTCCTATAAGTTTGATGGAAAAGGAGGCTCCGGCGCTCCAGAACACACCCATATTTTTCCTTTGCCAGATGCGTTCCGTGGAAAGTATCGCGGAAAAGACGCTGGAAAGTTATATGCCCAAGAGGTTCAGCATCAAATTGAAGCCGTTCATGCCAAAGGTCGAAGGGTCGGTGCATTTATCATCGAACCTATAATCAGTTGCGGTGGTCAGATTGAGCTTCCTGAGGCATTTTTATCCTTGGCTTACGATTATGTTAGAAAAGCTGGCGGACTTTGTATTTCTGATGAGGTTCAAGTAGGCTGTGGCCGTATGGGCAAAACGTTTTGGGGCTTCCAGTTGTACAACGTTGTACCCGATATTGTTACCATAGGTAAACCGTTGGGTAATGGACACCCTTTGGCTGCGGTTGCATGCACTCAAGAAGTGGCGGAAAAGTTTGCCAATGGAATGGAGTACTTCAATACATTTGGAGGGAATCCGGTCTCTTGTGCCATTGGAGCGGAAGTGCTCCGAACCGTAAAACGGGAAAAATTACAGGGAAATGCGCTTACCGTGGGTGAATTTCTAAAGAGTGAATTGAAAAAACTAAGTACAGAATTTTCAATTATTGGTGATGTAAGGGGTCAAGGACTCTTTTTAGGATTTGAACTGGTGGACACCAATTTGAATCCACAAGGTGAAAAGGCCAATTACTTGGCCAACCGAATGAAAGACCATGGCATTTTAATGAGTACCGACGGTCCAGACCACAATGTCCTGAAAATTAAACCTCCCATTATCTTTACCATTGAAAATGCCAAAGAGTTGATTTTCTACCTAAGAAAAATCTTTGCAGAAGATTTTATGCAGACATCAATATAAAACCAATCCAATGAGATATATTTTTTTAGGCCTTTTTCTAAGTTTCTTGTTTAGTTGTAAAAAAGGGCAATTAATTGAGGTAGCCGAACAAACCTATCATTATAACCATCAAGTTTTCGAGGAGAACAAACTTCCTCCACGAGCCAGTTTTTTTGGTTTGGAATCTCGGGAAAAAGGGCGTAAGGAAGATTCACAACGATTTATTAGCCTGAACGGGGATTGGAAGTTTCACTTTGTGAAAGACCCTAAAAAAAGACCAAGAACTTTTCAAAATGTTGAATATGACGAAAGCGATTGGAATACAATACCTGTGCCCGCCAATTGGGAGGTAGAAGGCTATGATCACCCTATTTATTTGGATGAACGTTATCCGTTTGATTCAAAATGGCCCAATATCCCTCAAGATTACAATCCAGTAGGAACCTATCGAAAAATAATAGAGATTTCGGAGCAATTTTTAAAAGAGGATACGATTCTTCATTTCGCAGGAGCAAAATCGGCCATGTACGTTTATGTCAATGGAAACTATGTTGGCTATTCCCAAGGCAGTAAAACTCCAGCTGAATTTAATATTTCCGAATACCTGAAGCCTGGTAAAAATCTATTTGCTTTGCAAATGTTCCGCTGGAGCGATGCCAGTTATTTGGAAAGTCAAGATATGTTGCGGATGAGCGGCATTGAGCGTGATGTGTATTTGTATACGCGTCCGAAAGTTTTTGTTTCAGATTATTATGCCTATACCAATCTGGATGACAACTATGTTGATGGCATTTTTAAAGGGAGTGTTTATGTTGATAACCAATCTGAACAAATCGCTAAACGAAACATTGCTTTGGAGCTTTTCGACGGAAATGAATCTGTTTACAAACAAACTTCCCCGGTCGAAGTGGAAGCTAAAGATTCTAAAGAAATCAAATTTGAACACCTTTTTGAAAGTGTAAAACAATGGTCCGCGGAAGTTCCAAACCTCTATCAGTTACATATAGTATTGGAAGATTCCATTCAACCAGAAAATAACATCCACATCAAAAACCATATTGGCTTTAAACGGGTTGAAATCAAAAACGCACAGGTGTTGATCAACGGACAGCCGATTTACATTAGGGGAGTGGATCGCCATGAAACAGACCCTTACACGGGTCATGTGGTGTCTAAAGAGTCCATGGAGAAGGATATAGCATTGATGAAGCAAAACAACATCAATGCGGTTCGCAGTTCACACTATCCAAATGATCCTTATTGGTTGGATCTATGTGATAAATATGGCCTTTATGTGGTTGATGAGGCCAATATTGAAAGTCATCCTCTGGCAATAGACGAAAAAACACAGATTGGAAATGAGATGAGCTGGTTACCCGCACATATGATGCGTACGAAAAGAATGTATTATCGCGATAGAAATCACCCTTCAATCTATTCCTGGTCTTTGGGAAATGAAGCAGGCGAAGGGGAAATTTTCAGGACCACCTATAAATGGCTTAAGGAACAAGATAATAACCGCATTGTGCAGTATGAACCTGCCGGAAAGGAAGATTACACGGATTTGTACTGTCCCATGTACCCAAAACCCGAATATTTGGTGAATCACGGTGAGTCTGATTCTGACAAACCTTCCATAATGATTGAATATGCCCACGCCATGGGTAACTCAGTTGGAAATTTACAAGACTACTGGGATATCATTGAAAATTATCCTAATCTGCAAGGTGGGTTTATTTGGGATTGGGTGGATCAAAGTTTGGAATATAAAGATGAAAATGGCAAACCTTATCTGGCTTATGGCCATGACTATCATGCCGACTTACCTACAGACGGCAATTTTTTAAACAATGGGCTTGTGGATCCTTACCGAAATCCTCATCCACACCTATCTGAGGTAAAAAAAGTATATGAACCTGTACAGTTTTATTTTACCCCCGCTAATGGTTATGGACTGCTTCAAATTGAGAATAAGAACTTTTTTGATGACTTATCGCATACAAAGGTGGAATGGATTGTCTTGAAAGACGGAAAAGAAGTGGAAAAGGGGGAGCTTGGACACCATTTGAAGATACCTCCACAGGCAACTTTTGATTTTTCCCTAAAAGGACTACCTAGAGATTTGGATGTTAAGGGTGAATATATTCTACAGGTCGGTTTGGTTCAGAAAAAGGAAACAGCCATGATTCCTGCAGGGTATGAAATCGCATGGGACCAATTTGTTCTCAATGAACCAAATAAAATTGATGATGTTAGACTTCTGCAAAATGATCTAGAAGTCATTCATGGAGAGGTCATCGAAATAAAAAATGGCACCGTTTCCCTAAAAATTGATTCTAAATCAGGAGAGATTATCTCATGGCACTATAAAGGGAAGGAAATTACAAGCAATCCTATGAAACCCAATTTCTGGCGTCCACCCACTGATAATGATTTAGGCAATGGTATGCCAAAATGGGCAAAAATATGGCAGAATGCCACTTATGGTTATGTTTCTAACCTTGTAGAAAAGCCTCAAAAAACAGCTACAGGATACAGTTACAAAGTTGGCTATACGTTACCCAATGATGAAGCAAATGTTGCAGTTCAATTTATCTTAAACGCCGATGGAATCCTAAAGGTCAATTACGCTTTTGGGCCTAATAGCGAAGATTTGCCAAAAATCCCTCGATTGGGCATGTACCTTACACTTCCCAAAAAGTTTGATAAGGTTTCATGGTATGGTAATGGTCCGGAAGAAAGTTATTGGGACAGAAAGACAGGGGTAAAAACAGGATTATATTCAGGAAAGGTGGAGGATCAATTCCGCCGATATTCCCGCCCGCAGGAAACTGGGAATAAATCTGACGTAAGATGGATGGAAGTTACTTCGCCAGAGTTGTCCATTAAGGTTATTGGAGATGCCCTGCTGAATTCAAGTGTATGGCCCTTTGCCATGTCTGAGTTGGACTTTAATTCGGAAAAAGATGGTGCCGCATCGGCCTCCGGACTGGTGCCAGTTACTAAAAAACATGGTGCTGACATTACGCTAGGTGAAACCGTTCAATGGAATATCGATTTGCAACAAATGGGAGTTGGTGGCGATACGTCATGGGGTAGACTGGTTCATGATGAATATACCATCAAACCTGATACGTATTCCTATTCCTTTGTTTTAGAACCAATGATAAGGGATTAAAAATTATAGCTCTTTTCTTATTGGTATCAGTTGCATTGATAAGGACCATGTTCATCCTTAATGCCCATGGTGGTTTCATCCAAGATGTAGATCATAAAAGTTTTTCCATTAGGAGCAACTCGCACTACAATATGACCTTTCAGACTTTTGTAATTATCCCTGAACCATGGCCCATAGGTCACCAATGTTTCTGGATGCATATTGGTAGAGAAAATATCCCTTTCCACAGTTTCACCATCTTTATGAATAAGGCGTTGATATACTTCTTGCCCAGGATGGTCCGAACACCATAATTGTTGTATGGCTACTTTGGGATTAAGCGTTTTTACAAAAAAATCATTGGTCGCATCCCGGTTTCCATGATGATTCAATGTGGTTACCTCCACTTGGCCAACAACTTTTGCAATCGGCGTTTCCACATCGAACCATTCAGGTAGGCCATAACCCTGAAGACCTGTGTTGTCACCACCGGTGAAATAGTCGAAATCCCCATAGGAGAATTTTAAGGCCAAACTCAGTGGGTTTTCGTTATAACCACCATTGTAAAAGGAGGTCATTTCCTCTGCAGTAAAATATTCAAAGGTATTGGTATTGACCCCCGTCCAAATGGTTCCGTTGGATTTGATATTGCGAATGGAAAAATGCGGGTACTTGTTTTGATTTTTCAACAACTTCAATTGCGTTGCACTTCCAACGTCCAACGCTTCGACAGGTATCTTCTTTTTGGCTATAAACGAAAGAAAATCCTGAAAAATCTTATCTTCTTTTAAAAACGTTTTAAGATTCAATGGAAAGTCCAAATCCGGGGAGTTCCTGTCGATGATTTTACCCAAAGGAAATTCTTTTCCAAGGCCCATCAGACTCCCATAATGGTCAGAATGGAAATGAGAAATGAGCGCATAATCGATTCTATGTCCATGCGCCTTCGGGGTTACATTTTTGATATATGCTGCCAACCATTCCACGGTTGATTTGCTATTATCGGGAACAGGAGCGGTAGCCTTTAAGGGGGCATATTTTTTTTCAAACCCTTCTTTGTCTATACTTCCGGCATCAAAAAGCATGGTGGTGCCATCAGGAAGAATGAAGTAAGTTGCGTCGCCACTGCCAGTGTTAATGTGGTGGATGTCCAAATACCCTTCTTGCCAATCGCTTAATTTATTTTGGAATTCCGGTGCTGCGGCTTTTGTCTTGTCAATGTTGGCATTTTCAATTTTGGAGTTGCAACCCATTTGAAATACAAGGATTACAGCTAATAGAATATGGAGGTTTATGTTATGCATGGCTGGTTATTTTTTTTAGAACATAAGCTATTAGCGCCTTCATTTGTACCTGATAATTTTCGTTGGCCGTTTTATGAAGTCTGTTGGCTATGATCAAACATATCGTGATTGCTTCGTGCCCCAACATTTTAGCCAAACCATACATAGCAGAGCTCTCCATTTCATAGTTTGTGATTTTATGGCCATGGTACTCAAAATCGGATAATTTTTGATTGACATCTTTCATTTTCTTTGAAAGACGTAGCTCCCTGCCCTGCGGAACATAAAAACCTGGAGATGTAATGGTGATACCAGTAAAGGTCTCTTCGCCGTTCAACTGGTCCAATAGTTTTTCCGATGCATCTACCACATACGGATTTAAGAATATGGAATGTTCTCCTATCAAAATTCGGAGTAGTCTGCGGAATTCTTCGTTGACCACTGTTCCTTCATCTTTGTAAAAATAAAGTAGATTGTCAAATCCAGCTGACTTTTCGGAAATCACATAGGAATTGACGGGAATATTTTTTTGAAGACTTCCAGAAGTGCCAATTCGTATGAACTTCAACTTTCTTTTCTCCTTTTTTACTTCCCTTGTTTTAAAATCGATATTGACCAAAGCATCCAGCTCGTTCATTACGATATCGATATTGCCAATACCAACGCCGGTTGACGCCACGGTGATTCTTTTTCCATTGAATTTTCCTGTAATGGTAACATATTCCCTATTGGCCATTTTATATTCAATATCGGTAAGAAAAGAGCCGATTACATCTACCCGTCCAGGATCACCTACCAGAATCACAATGTCCGCGACTTGACCAGGTTTTAGATGAAGATGGAAAATACTGCCATCTGGGTTTAGGATTAATTCAGAATCTGAAATCATATTTCAACTTAATTATGGTATCCATTATGTCTTAAAAACTCCAATAAAAGTTCAGGACGGTCTGTTTGAATAATATCAATATTATTATCTAAATACCATTGGTAGGTATTAATGTCCATTGCAGCTTTTTCATCGTCATGCCCACCGCTTAGCCTGGGCCATAAGGAATTGACCCATACTCCAGCTCCTTTTTTTCTAATTTCATTAAAATAGGTATTTAATCCGGTAGTGTCGTTTGGTACAATAAATTCAAATGCAACAGGTTTTCGGTTTTTTAAGTAATCATCCACGACAGAGTTGCTTTCAGGGCCAATACGAACTATGGGCATAAAGTAAACTTTGTCCAAATAAGTACCAAACTCCTCTTCAACCTGTTCCCTTGTCTTTGTCCCTTTAATAATGACTTGATCTAAGGTTTCTGTTAGTTTTACAATTTGAAAACATTTGTCAAAAATGTTATAGCTTTTATCCAGATTCACCAGAATCTTGTCCTTGGTGGTCATAAGTGCTTCTTGGAGTGTTGGTATTTTGTGTGGGGTTGGTACGCCCAATCCATCTTTTAACTGCAATGTACGCAGAGAATCCAAAGTCCAGTCTTTTACAAAACCTTTTCCGTTGGTGGTTCTGTCAATGGTTTCGTCGTGCATAAGTACCAAATATCCATCTTTGGTTTCCCTAACATCAATTTCAACCATATCAACTCCCATATCAATACAGTTTTGAATGGCCTGGATTGAGTTTTCAGGGGCATTTCGCCAATCCCCACGGTGGGCTACAACAATTATTTCTTTGTTGGTTGAATTTTTGAGGTTGGCAATTTTATCCTGTATGGATGCTATCGCTATTGCTGATCCAGCAGGTACTTTTTCAGTTGAGGGTTTGTTTTTGCAACTTCCATAGATTAGAAGTAAGGCAAAAAAGAAAATTCGTTTCATACTATGATTTTTGTGGTTAGCTCTATTATCAAAATAATCAAAAAGGGGGGATTGCGTCCCCCCAATTGAATTAAAATAAACCAACTCAAACTAACTATCGCTATTTAATGAATAAGAACTGATGCTTATTCGACACTTAGTTTATTTTTAATATCCTGGATTCTGCGTTATGGATGCATCAGTATCCAATTGACTTTGGGGTATAGGTAGTACCAGTTTATTGGCATCTATGGTGACGTTGGACCCGGTGCTACTGAAGAATGCATTCATTACGGCAACCGCGGTACCGTAACGTTTTAGGTCGAACCATCGGTGACCTTCACCAATAAACTCAAAACGACGTTCTTGTCTAATGGCATCCCTTACTTCAGCTTGTGTGGTAGCAGTGGTTGCCGCCAAACCTGCTCTGGAGCGTATGGTATTCAATTGTATAATGGCATCAGCAGTTTGACTATTTTCATTTAGAGCTTCTGCATATTTAAGCACTATATCGGCATATCGAATAATCAAATGGTCACTTCCGCCGTCATCGGCTCCCGTGGGCGAAATCTCGTACTTGGTGGAAAAGTAGAAGGGATTTGCTCCTGGGTCTACCGCGACATAATCGTTAAGTCTGGTATCTCCGGCCTCAAAAGAGTCTATAAAAGCTTGTGTGGGCAAGTTGTGCCCTTTTGCACTTGCGGTTGTCCCGGAGGGACGAAATTGTGAGCCTGCCCGGCTACCTTCGTTGTTTCCATCAACCAAAAAACCACTGGTAAATTGTACCTCAAACAAGATCTCGGAATTGCCTTCATTCGCCACTCCAAAGATTTCTGAAGTTGTGGATGCCAAAGAATATTCATTTGAATTGACCACGGCTTCAAAATTTGTTTGTGCTCCGCTGAAATTACCTTGGGTGAGCAATACATCGCCCAAAAGTGCCTGAGCCGCTCCTCTTGCTGGTTTGCCGGAGGTTTTGGCGACAGGAAGGTCTTGAATGGCCTCATTCAGGTCGGTTTCAATTTGTGTGTAGACCTCCGCAGATGGTGTACGACCTTGTCCAAAGAAATCGAATGGACTTTCGGTTTCTATGGTAACCAAGGGTACATCGCCATACAATCGTACCAAATTGAAATACAACAAGGCTCGAATAAATTTCATTTCACCTATTCGATTTGTTTTTTCCGATGGGCTTGTATACTCAATATCCGTTATTCTGTTCAAAACGGTGTTTGCACGTTGAATGCCTTTATAGGATTCGCGCCAAATATCACCGACCAAGTCATTTCCGGCATTGGTGGAGAAGTCGTCCAATTGTCCAAAGCGGCCTCCGTCGTTTGCTGCAATTTCCTCGAAGGAATCTTCCCCTGAAATTTCACCTACGCCAATCAAATCCAGTTCGTAAAGGCCACCATTTTGCAATTGGGCATAAACTCCGGCGATGGCACTTTCCAACTCCTGCTCGTTGGAATAAAAGTTGTTGGATGCTTTTTCGGTTATAGGTACTATATCCAACTCGTCCTCGCATGAAAACAGTCCAAGGAAGACAGCGATTATTAAAAATATATATTTATTAAAGTTCATTTTGTTCAGTTTTTGGTTTAAAATTTAACGTTTAATCCAAGCGCAACAAAGCGGGTCAATGGGCTTGCTGACTGAATCCAACCTCTTGTCAACGTCTGTTGATTATTGGAATCCCTTGTATCTAAAGCATCAGGATTGAACCCTCTAAATTTGGTACTATTGAAGATGTTGTTTCCTGTTAGATAAAGCCTAAGGAAATCGATTCCCAAATAGTCGGTAATACTTTCATCGAAGTTATACCCTAATTGGAGACTTCTTAAACGGAAGTAATCCGCGT
The DNA here is from genome assembly GCF_053618295.1 of Flagellimonas sp. 2504JD1-5. Lineage (NCBI taxonomy): Bacteria > Pseudomonadati > Bacteroidota > Flavobacteriia > Flavobacteriales > Flavobacteriaceae > Flagellimonas > Flagellimonas sp. 2504JD1-5. The sequence continues at coordinate 1,457,339 of NZ_JBSIOU010000002.1, read as the reverse complement.
CATAAACTGAAAGACTCGATGATCTTGTAAGTCTTCCTGCGGAGGAAAAACTTGAAAAATCAGGTCTTCTGAAAACCCCATTTGGGTTACGATCAGAGTAATAATTATCGAAATAATGTTGGGTGGGCACAAAGAATCCTTCTCCACTTTCGGCAAAGTAGACCATTCGGTCTGAGACCTTTCTACCTTCAATTCCGGTAAATTGGGCGCTAAAATCGAAACCTTTATAGTTTAGGTTAAAACCGAAACCATAGGTGAAATCTGGATTGTAATCGCCTAGAGTCACTCTATCGTCAGGAGTTATCTGACCATCGCCATTGGCATCTCGTACGATATAATCTCCGACTTCGGTACCTGCCAACGGGGTAACGGTTGCAGCATCTATATCTGCTTGTGTTCTAAAAACCCCTTGAATATCATAGGCATAGAACTCGGCAATGCTTCCACCAACTTTGGTAAGGAAACCCATACCGCCGTTACTCTGAATTATCTGTTCTTGACCTTCGCCCAAGGCCAAAACCTCGTTTTTGCTGCTTGTGATATTGGCATTAAAGCCCAATCGTACATCGCCAATTTCAAAATTGTTTCCACGGACTTCAAGTTCGAATCCTTTGTTTTCAAGTTCTCCAATATTCTGAAGTGACTCTGAGAATCCGGATTGCTGAGGTACGGGAACTTCCAATAACAGGTCGGTAGTCTTGGATTTGTAGTACTCGGCGGTAAACAAAAGCTTGTTGTCCAAAAATCCTAAATCCAATCCCACATTCAGGGCAGAGTTGGTTTCCCATGACAAATCCGGATTGGGTGAGGTATTGGTATATGCCCCAGGAATTAATTGTCCGTCGATAACATAATTGTCCGATTCGATCAAGGCAATGGAACCGAAATCTCCGATTTGATTGTTTCCGGTTTGTCCCCAGCTACCTCTTAGTTTGGCAAAACTTACCAACCCATCTTCTGGAAAGAAAGTTTCGTTGCTCAATGTCCAACCTGCGGATACGGAGGCGAAGTTTCCATACTTGGTATTGGCTCCAAAACGAGATGAACCATCCCTTCTAAAGGAACCTGATAGTGAATACCTTCCGTCAAAATCGTATTGCAAACGCGTAAAATAGGACTCAAGTGCCCATTTGCTTCTTCCTGCTATTGCTGAAGGATTAGTAGCTCCGGCAATGCTTCGCAGGTTGTCATCTGCAAAATTGTTGCTTTCCAATCTGGTGTTGAAACGACTTTCTTCTTGATAACTGAAACCTAACAGCACATCAAAGGTATGATTGTCCAAGGTCTTGGTATAGGTCAAGAGATTCTCCGTGATAAAGTTTTCCCTTCTAGCATTGTTTTCTAAAGCTTGTGTGCGATTATTAGCTACTGGAGTTCTGTAGTTTCCAATGTTTGAAGGGGCAAAGAACTCGGTAAAAATGGTATTGTAATCCCCTCCTAAAGAGGTTTTAAACTTTAATCCATCCCAAGGTTCAATCTCGATATAAGCGTTTCCAAAAACTCGTAAACGACGCTCAAAAAAGTCGGTGAGTTCAGTTTGTGCTACCGTGTTTTCAGAGATGGGTCCATCCCAATTGTCGTTATTGTCATCTATTTGATTGGCAATGGCAAAACTTCCATCCGAGTTGCGGATTGGATAGTAGGGTTGCATCAAAATAATGGAAAAACTGGGGTCGGGTTGAGCTTTTACACCCAAACCGTAATTGGACCACCCTGCTTCTCCTGTTGGATTGGAGTTCACCAAGGAAACATTGGAGGTAATCCCAAAACGGATACGATCACTTACCTTAGAATTTAATTGCATATTGGCGGTATAGCGCTTATAATCCGAATCCATGATGATGTTTTCCTGGTCCAAATACCCAAAGGAAATGGAGTAATCCGTCTTTTCGCTTCCCCCGCTAAGGTTTAGATAGTGGTTTTGTTGAGAAGCAGTTCTAAACACTGCATCCGTCCAATTGGTGTTGGTCAAACCTGCCTGTCCATCCAGATATCCTTGCAAATAACCAGGAACCCTGCTACGTTTACCTCCACCGTTAGCATCACGGGTGGCATTGTCATCGGAGATGCTTCTTCCAGGTCCACCAGATACATAACCGAAATTTCTGGAATCAGAATCAAATAGTGCAGCATCATATGCATCAACCAATTCAAAATTGTCAATTCGGTCTTGAAAACCATAATAGGTATCATAGGTGACTTTTAAACTTCCATGTCTCCCTTTTTTTGTGGTAATGAGAATGACCCCGTTGGAAGCTCTTGATCCATAAATTGCCGCAGAGGCTGCATCTTTTAAAATATTGACAGATTCTATGTCTTGTGTGTTGATGGAACTAAAAGAAGAACCTTCTGATAGTGGGTTGCCATCGATGACGATCAAAGGATTGGTACCTGCGGTCAATGTATTGAGCCCGCGAATCTGAATCACCGAATTTTCACCTGGATTTTTACCATTACCAAGCACCTGAATTCCCGAAACATTTCCGGAAAGGGCTTGTTCAAAGTTGGCAGAGGAGTAATTGTTCAGTTCTTCACTGTCTACCTTGGAAACAGCACCGTTGAACTTTTCCTTGGTGGTGGAACCGTATCCGATGATGACCACTTCTTCCAATTTTCCGGCATCTGGAAGTAGTTGGACGTTTACGACCGTTTGTCCACTAACGCCAATTTCTTGAGTGGAATATCCCAAATAGGAAACCTCTAGTATAGCATTGCCAGACGAAACCTCAATGGTGTAGTTTCCATCAAAATCTGAACTCACCCCATTGGTGGTCCCTTGCTCAATGATGCTGGCACCTGGAAGTGGCTGTCCATCTTCATCGGTAACCGTTCCATTTACAGAAAACTGGACTTTGGTCCCCAAGTTGGATTCCTCTGGTTGGGAAGTACTTTCAGGCTCTGTCCGTTTCACCAAATAAATTCGGCGATCATTGAGGTTGAATGTGGTCTCGGTGTTTTGAAAAACTCGGTTTAGTATATTGGCTATCCGTTCTCGGTTCACTTTTATGGAAACGATCCGGTTGAGGTCAACATCCTTGATTTTGTAAACAAATTCAAATTCCGTTTTGCTTTCAATTTCATCGATCAACTGTCCTACGGTGACATTGTTGAGTTCCAAAGTGACCTTTGCCCGCTGTCCGTAGGCATCATTGGCCTTCATGGAAAAGAGGGCGGCCAGGATGAACAACGTACTGAGTTTCATTTTTAGGTCATATTTAAATATTGGAAATGGGCTTCTTGTATGCTTAAGAAGTTTTTTCATACTTTTATAGTGTTAAATGTGGTTAATCTTTTTAGTTTGATCACTTCGACCAATCGGAGGATGTTCGTAGCATTTTCCGATTTTTTTATGGCCTTTTTTGACCCATATAAGAAGTAATCATTTTAGCGTTTGGTTACATCTTGTTGGATTTATTTCATAGGCGATACTGTTTTAAAGTTTAGTTGTTAGGTAGTTATTCAATAATTATTTGATTATTTAAAATAGTATATTCAATTCCATAGTTGGCCTTTAATTCCATTAGCACGTCTTCTATAGGTTCATTACCAAAATTGGCGTTGAACACTTCATGGGTCAAGTCAGTATTATTGTTAATGATGGTTACATCGTAATGTCGTTCCAATTTCTTCATGATGTTTTTGAAAGTCATGTTTCTGAAAACAAGCTTACCATCGATCCAAGAGGTGTACAAACTAGTAATTACCTCGGCAGTGTCAATATTGCTATTGGATTTGTCAAAACTTCCCTTAAATCCAGGTTTTAGGTATACGTTTTTGTCCGAACCATATTCCTCTTCTGTGGTATACAAACTGACCGACCCTTCAACCAAAACAACTTCTGTGGTTTCATCCTCGGGATAGGCCGAAACATTGAATTGGGTTCCCAGCACGCGGACATTCAATCCATTGGTGTTTACAATAAATGGATGTGCAGGGTCCTTGGCAACATCCAAATAGGCTTCACCGGTGACCGATATCTTTCTATTTGAACCTTCAATAAATTGAATCGGATATTTAATGGAAGACCCGGCGTTCAAATGAGCAATTGTTCCATCCGATAATTGAAGTTGAAAAGTTTTTCCATGCGGTACGCTCAAAATGTTATAGGCAAGCTCTTTTTTGGCATTGTTATCCAAATATTTTAAGCTTTTCCCATTTTGTTTTCCGACTATTTTTCCATCACTGTCCATTACCTCTACCTGACCATCTTCATTGATGACTTTAATGTCGCCATTTTCAAGTTGTAGGGTAATTGCATTTTCAGGGACTGCAAAATTGGTGTTGGTCGAGGAGTTCTGTAAATAGAAATATCCAGTGGTCAAAAGACCCAAAAAGACTGCCGCCGCAGCTGAAGTTTTCCAAATTTTGGACCTTTTCTTCTTGTAATCCCAGGTTTGTGTACTGATGGACGCCCACAAAGACTCTTTAACAACAGTTTTATGTGCTTTGTTCTTAAAATGGGGTTCCGTATTGGCTTTGTTGAGTTCTTCCTTGAACTTTTCCAATAGTTCCAACTCTTGGTCTGAGATGGATCCGTTCAAGTACTTGTCCAACAATTTTTTGAATTCTTGCTCTTGCATATTTCGGCGCTATATAGGTATGAACCGAAAAGAAGGGGTAACGCACACAAGTTTTAAGACATTAACATTTCTTTAACAATTTTAACAACGAACGGAAGGCCTAACATTTCGTTTTTGCTAGCTTAATTAAAGAAGAATGAGAAAGATGATAAAGGAGGTCAGTGAAGATTGGGCAAGTCTTAAATTTTGCCGAATTGACTTTAGGGCGATGGACATCTGGTTTTCCACAGAACGCTTAGAAATGCCCAAACGCTTCGCAATTTCTTCGTTACTGGCAGCCTCCATTCTGCTGAGTCTAAAAATCTGCTGACATCTTGGAGGTAATTCAGTTAAAGATTTTTCGATGATAAACTGGGTCTGATCCAGATTATGTTGATTTTCAACACCAGATTCTGTAGGAAGTTCCAGGCCGTTCAAGGCTTGCAGATGTGTTGTTTTAAGTTTGTTGTCCCGCAAATGTTTAAAACAACCATAGCTCACCGATCTAAAAATGTACCCTTCGAAATTTTTAATGGTATTATATTCTCTTTTTTGCCATAAATTCAACCAAATATCCTGCACAATATCCTTGGCAATATCCTCGTCAAGCACTATGGATTTGGCATTGGTGAACATGGGTTCCCAAAAAAGTTCAAATAGCTTTTTAAAAGCTTTTTTATTGCCCTTTTTGAATTCCGTTAAGAGTAGTTTGTTAGTTTTTGGTTTTGTGACTGACATTTCAATCCAATGCTTGATCAAATGAAATTTGAATATGATAAATGTATAAAAAATGTCATTATCATCGAAAAATGGCAAAAAACCTAACTGATTAATAAGGATAAATTAATGTTGGGATACGAACGCGTTTAGGTTTAGAAAACCTAGTGCAAGTATTATGAAATGGGTAGACAGCAATTACAAAAGAACCTCCCTATTGATGACTCCCATAATAAAGAAAATGGAAACAGAAAGAATTAAGCAGATGATGGCTGCTGTCAAATTTGCAGGTATTGAAAACTCTTTTTTGATATTAAGTATAATTGTTTTCATGGGGAATTATTTTGACACAAAGTTTTGAAAACGGGGAGCTTTGGCATAAATCAATCGATTAATGTAAAAAAGGAGGGATGAATCGCAGGAGACGTTGTTTTTATCGAGAAATGGGGTGTTTTAACCAATATTTTTATCGGTAATAGGTGTCTTTTAATACCAATTTTTCCAATTTCTTAACAAGGGTGCATACAATCAATTCCTATCTTTCTATTCATCTAAGGTCTTTAATACGGCAAAGAATGATTCGATTCCTAGGCATTTTGATTTTCTTTCACATGTTGACCAGTTGTGGGCAAGAAAAGACCAAATCATCTAATGATTTAAACGGAATATTGGAGATGGCACAAAACTCACCCAACATCCATAGTTTTTTGGCCAGCCATAAGGGCGAACTTTTGGTGGAGGAATATTATATCACCTACCCACAAGATTCGTTGGATGATATAAGGTCGGGAACTAAGAGCATTATGACCACGCTTATTGGAATAGCGGTAGACAAAGGATACATTGAAAACATCCATGACCCCATTCCCAAGTATTTGGAAGTTCCCGAAGATAAATCCAAAATTACTATTGCGCATTTAATGTCCATGCAAAGCGGTATTCAATGGAATGAGAATTCAAGCCCAGATGACCGGACTTTGATGATTCGCTCCGGAAATCCCAAGGAATATATCCTATCTAAACCGGTAACTTCAAAACCAGGTACTTTTTGGACCTATAATTCTGGGGACATCCATTTACTTTCGGTCGTGCTCACTGAAGCCGCTGGCATGAGTACCCTGGATTTTGCTCGTAAACATTTGTTTGGTCCTTTAGGAATTGAAAAAGTGGGGTGGAAAAAATTTGGTGATGGATATCATCCTGGTGACTCCAGATTGGAACTAAGCCCTCGAGATTTGTTGAAATTTGGGGAAATGATTGCTAACCAAGGCGAGTATAATGGAAGTCAAATAGTTTCCAAACACTTTTTGGACGAAGCATCTAAGTTCCACTACGAACATAAAAATGCAAGCGAAAAATCAGGATATGGTTATGGTTGGTGGGTTGTAGATGATAACAATAAAAGGGTAATGATGGCCTCTGGCTATGGGGGTCAAATGATTGGGATAGTTCCCGATGAGGACTTAGTCGTTGTTGTCACACACTTTTGGAACGTTAATGGAAACAATGCAACCAAACAACAAAAAAATGCACAGCAATTGGCTGTTGCGCTTTGGAATTGGATTAGAAATGCCAAATAATCGGATAAGACGTTGTGATTTCGGAGGGACCAAAACCTATCTCTCAAAATCCGGATAAATAAGGATTTTCCAAACTTTTCGAAAATTATGCTCCTGGAATAGGTGATTTCTCAAATTCGTTTCAAAATTGCGGAAAAACCCCAGTTTTTTTAAGGAAAATCTGCAATGGTATTAGAGTTTGATTTGTTAATTTCAAGTGCTTCAGATTTACTTCCAATAACTACTTCACCTGTTTGGTAGAAATCAATGTGTTTGTTGGGATGTATACAATAGTATTCTTTGTGTAATCCCTTGCAAACTGGAAAGGCTTACGCCCAATGTTTAAATCAAAGTTGTTGCTGACTATATAAGTGACAAGGGTTTAATGCAAAAAATAAAAATTTATTGATTAAAAAATTAACAAGATTTTGAAAAAAAAATACTGCGTCTATACATTCCTGTTGGTCTCTGTTTTTGTTTTTGCTCAGGAGGGAATTCAGACAATCGAAATTGATATGGAAGAAAAAACAATAGACCCTTCCGTATTACCTTTTGATAGACCATTTCTTCTGGAAATCAAGAGTAAAAGTTACAAGCTTGAGGACAAAATGGACATTTATGAGGTCAAAATCAGAAGAGGAAGAAAATATTTGGGTAAATCCTACAAAAGGAATTCTGAAAATATAATAATTGAACCTTTCCACCAAGAAAACATTAATGTGATTAAGGTTAAGGATGGGGAATATAGAGCTACAATACCTTATTTGTTGCCCAATAAATCGTATGACTTGGTTTTTTCGAAAAAATTATCCCTTAAAGAATTGAACTTATTTTTTAAGTATTACGATAATGAAAAGAAAGGAACTCCAGATAAAGATTTGGAAGATTTCTATTATAACCAGATACAAGGATTGGAAGCTATAGGAGAAGATAGTCCATATGAACGATTTTATTTTGATGACAAACCAATAGCATTTGGAAATATTGAAACAACCTTCGATGAGTTTAAATCGCAGCAATATCCGCAGTTAAAAAAGATTCTTGATGGACTACTAAAAAATTTACATGATTATGATAAATCGACACCATCGATTGACGATATTCAAATGTTGGGCAAGTATGTCCGCGAATATAAAGCAGATGTTGCCACACATGCACTGCTATTCGATTTAATCGATGGCAAAAAAGTTAAAGACTATGTCCTAGGATTTAAGGCTATAGGCGAGAAAAATATAAAGGCTATAGATGAAAATGACTTTATAAAGCGTAAAACCAACATTGACAAAAATCAAAGAATCTTAGATTCCATAGATAAACAAGTAATCAAATTAATTACTCTCGAAGAGACCACTAATATTGCTGAAAAATTTAGGGAAAGCTATTTAGATGAATTGAAGAAAACGATGAATTGGAACAAAAAACAATTTGACGACTCCTTTGAAAAAATCGAAAAATTATTGAATCCTGATTTCTCTTTTGTCGAGTTGGTGAGCGCCTCTTCTATTAATTCAGAAATGAAAACCAACAACGGCCAAATCATTGTTCCTGATTTTGGTCTTATCAATATTCTGGGTTTCCAGAACGACGGAACAACCCAGTACATTCCCAGACCTTCGGCTGGAATCAATTTTCATTTTGGAGGAGGTATCGATAGAAACAAAAGAATACGAAATATTCCGGTAGAAAGTCGAAAGCGATTTTGGCTCAAATCTTCTGTGGCTTTGGGCGTTACATTGGGTAAAATAGATGAGGGAGGGTTTACAGATTTTTATAACGGATTTTCTCCTTATGTAGGATACAATTTCAGGCTCGAAGATCAAATACGGATTGGAGCAGGGATGATTTTATTAAGAGAAGCCGATACTAATCCTGTTGTAAATAAAAATAGGGTGGAACCGGCAATTTATATGAATTTGACATTTGATTTCAATTTGTTTTCAACTTTAGGAAACGCTGCATCAAAAATTATTGGTTTATGAAAAGAATTTTCTATGTATTTCTATTCATGGTTTCATGTGAAGCAGACCCTGTCAATTTTGAGGGTGATATCATTTCTTCCATAGATATAGACAAATCCAGTTTGGTCGCTGATGGCACCGATAATACCAATATCAAGGTAAATTTTAACAAAGAAGTTGATGTGTCAAGAATTAAATTGCAAGTAAAGGTTAATAATGGTGTGTTTTCGGAATCTGATTCTCAAACCATAGAATTAACCCCAATAGCGGATTTGGAAAAAGCTATATCTGCTGAGTTCACTCTTAAAAGCACTACATCAAATGTCGATCATGAACTTGAATTTAAAATAGACCCCTATATAACCAACAGAAAGATTACTTCTGTAAAATCTGAACCACATTCGATTAAGCTTGTGGCAGATTCATTTAAAGTGGGAACCAATTTTTCATCTGAAATTAAATTGGAGGCCACAATTCTCAATGAGAGTAGAAAAAATGTTTCCAGTGGTGCAAAAGTTAAGATTACAGATTTATTTGAAAACGGGAACCCAGCTAATGGGTTGTTTCGAGAGGAAAATTTGAGCACAAAAAGTGATAGCAAGATCAGTGCTATATACTCTCCGGGATTTATTTCTGCAAATCAAAAAATAATATTGACGGTTGATGTCATTGACGAGAACGAGAATGAATTGGGTATAAGTGATACCATTGAGGTTACAGTAATTGATGAAAATTAAAAACAAGCACTATGAATGAGCAGGAAGAGAAAAAGTTAAGCAGTTTAATGGAAAAAATTGACAAGCTTCTTGAAGAAGGAGGTTTTGGAGATTTAAGGGTTCAAAACCTTAGGGCAAAGAATACTCCTTCAAGAACATGTATTCAATATAAGTGGGTTCGAAGGAGTGATGGTACGGTTTACAAGAAATGCGTGAGATATAGTGATTAAAAATAGAATTTATTTGTATTCAGACCTCTAAAAAACCAAGATTAATATTTCCACATAAGTTGAGACTTTTTGCTGGAATTTGGATAATGCCCCCAAATCATACAAACCAATACCAATATTCTCTATAAAGGAAATTTGATATCTGGTTCAATGCTACGGAAGATTTGACATTATTCACGTTTCAACTGGGTTTTTACCCAAGTAAACAAGATGCTTTTAGCATTGCATATGAGTACAAGAACGGATATGAACCTGATAGTAAATTCAATTTGGCAAAGACCTCGTCTATAAAAATTAACCTTAAAATTTAAGTAGAGCACTAATTAAAAAATAGTCTAATGGCAAGAGTAAAAGTACGATGTAAGGAATCTGATAAAGGTGGTGTGCAAGAACATTATTTCTATTACGAAAAAGAAACGGTACCTGGTACAGATGCTTTTATAGAAGCATTTAGGACTGCAATAGATTCAAGTGACCTAAAAATTAATTTGAAAAAATACTTAAAAGGTCATAGCTCTGATTATGAGTATCTTACTTGTGATCAAGACCATACCCATAAGTACTACATGGATGAAATTTTAGAAAAGACGTTAAACGATTAGGTTATGGAAATAAAAATAAATGATCAGTATTGGCTGGATATGGGTTTTGATTTCATAGATGGTTCCATAAAAAGGCTAAAAGATGAAATCGCCAAACTGAAAACATATGTTGAAACGATAAAAATTCCATATACAATTGCGGCAATTGCGGAATCTCTTTTTCTAAATTTCAAGGACAATTGGATTGCTCATTTGATACTTTTGTCGATACCGATTCTTATTCTTGAAGGAAGCAAATGGTATCTGAACATTGCAACCATGGGAGAATCATTGGATATTAATTACCGTAATCCTCCTCAAATAAAAAGACAATACAAATCATTGTTTGCCAAAACCTTCAAAAAGCTTCAAAATGCGAAAAAAATCAGTTTGATCGCTACCATAGCCATGTTTCTATCTTTAGTGGGTAATGCGATTTATTCTACGGTTGCAAAAGACAAAGAAGAGCAACGCAAAGTGTTGGCAGAAGAAAGCAAAATCTATTTTGATGCTGATTTATCAGAAGATAAAAAAAAGGTTTTGTTCAATGGTAGGTTTCCTGAAACCGAAACCATGGTTTTGGTCTCAAATATGGTGTTTGAAGGAGATTCCGTAAGTCGATTGGACAAGGAGTTTAAAATTGGTGAACAAGGCTTGTTTTTTTATGAAATAGAAGTGCCTAAAGGCTTAAAAGAAGTAGAATTTCTTGCAAAATATAAGATTAGTGAGAAAAAAGTTGCAATTATTGAAACTTTGGAATTCAACTAGCTCATGGTATCGGATATTTGTTAAACTATTCTTGAGAATGGACAGATTCTTGTCAATTCAGGGTAGAATACCTTCTTTTCTTCTAAGTGTTTTCCCCACACAACCCCCGCTCCCAAACCCCATCCAAAAATTCGGCCTCTTCATGTGGAATCAGTTGCGCGGCCATCTCCAAAACGGATAAAATGTTCACATCCGGTTCCACAATGTCCCTATGATTGCCAGAATTTTCATTATCCAGGGCCAAAATACAGACGTTGAGCAACGACTCCAACTTAAAAAGCAGGTCATTATAGTCTTTAAACTTTAGGTGAGTGGCACTAAAATCCCTTTTCTGGGGCGTTAACGAACCAAAATAAGCTTGCAAGGGGAGTTCTAGGTTTTTTATCAATTCTTTGCGGAGATTTTGCTTTTCATCACACATTATCAACTTTTTATACGACAAATATATTTAAAAGAAATAGTTTGTCAAACTTTTGTATGACAAAAATGTCACACTATAAGTTGACATTTGTTTTGTGACTAAAGAAGAGCTTAAAGAAAAGGTAGGTGAGCGTATTGTTGAAATACGCACCCGTAAGGGTTGGAGTCAATCGGATTTGGCTAGGGCATGTGGAAAAGACCGTCAAGCTATGGAAAAACTTGAAAATGGTAAGGTAAACCCAACCTTGTTCACACTGCTTGAAGTTGCCAAAGCCTTGGAAGTATCTTTGTCGAAGCTTATAAATTTTTAGAAACTTCTATGCTTACCTGGTGCGAGATTCAACTTAACATGCACTTTGGTTAATCGTCATAACTAATTCGCTCCCGAATACCTCCACTAGCTCTATGAATTATAACGTCTGCCTTATACTTTTTGGCCAGACTTTTGGCTTTGCGAATCGCCGTACTCTGCTTGCGATGTTTGCTGGTGACCCGTTTGTTGCCTTCACGGCGTACGGCCCAACCTTCTTCAAAAGGAACCACGTGTTGGTGCCAAGTTCGGCCTCGTTTGTTGCTCTCCTTGCTGTTAATAAAAGTCTCAATGAGCTCGATAAGAATTCGTAACCAAGATTTTCCTGCGGACATGGGAATAATTGATAATCTCGAAGATAATGGTAATCCACGAAAGAGCAGTGTTGAATTTTAAATCAAACGTTTGTTTCTAAATGCAATGCCAGAACCCGATTTTAGATAGCGCTCATAATCATACGCTTTTTGTTTATGGATAAAGTAGGAAACATGTACCAGTTCAATGGGCAGTTTATCCATAGTAAAGTGAACTTGACCTTTGGAATGGGCACTGATGCGTTGACTCAGATTTCCAGAAAAACCGGTATAATATTGTCCGTTGGAACATTTTAAAATGTAGACTGCGTAGGGAAGTTTCATAAGATTTGGGTATAAAGTGGATAGCGTCCACCGGAGCTTCCCGGATAGGGACACAAAATTTATAAACCAGAAAGATATAAGATTTAATGAAAAAGCTCCCCTTCGCACAAGGCTTCGGGGAGCGTAGGTGGAGCCGGAGGGATTCGAACCCTCGTCCAAACAAGCAATCGCATCGCTTTCTACATGCTTAGTCCCTGTTCAATTTTCGATGCACAACCGACCAAAGACCGCCTATTGTACACTTAGCTTCTTAAGATTTTGGTGATGCCATCAAAGCCATGGCACCCTTATGTTGACTTTTTTGGTGCTCCTAAACAGATCGCCGTCAACAAGGGCTATCCAGGAACATCTCGCTTCCCTACCTAGTAGGGACGAGGCTAATCTTACTATAATTCAGATTAAGCGGCAAGAGCGTAATTATTATCGCCAATTAAAAGTGTGGAAAATGATATTAACGAGCTATATCCCAGCGCTCGGCATGCTTACAATCCAATTGGTCTCGCTGTCAAAACCAGTCGGCCCCATAATGAGTTAGGTAAGCTTTGCTTACCGTAAACGAATTATGCCCTGAGCGTAGCCGAAGGGCCTATAATCCAAACCTCATTTTTTTATCAAAGAACAATGTTATTTTTGTGGGCGTTTGCTCCTTCACCAGTCTTTTTCACCAAATGGTTTCAAAGACCCTGGGTTTCGGAGCACCGGGCTATCGGCTATACAAGGTATTTGCCTCTATCCCTAACGCAAATTTTAGTTTGCAAACCGCATTTGTCACATCGAGCTGTCATCCTGAGCTTGCCTGCACTGAGCAGAGTCGAAGTGTCGAAGGAGCAGTCGAGATGCCTAACGCAGCTTGCAAAGGTATTCCAAAAACTATTCCAAAAAAAAGTTTTGAAGACCAAACCTTAAAAGTTATGTTTGTAACAATAACTAACCAAAAAGTTATATAATTAATGAAATTCGGAATTATAAGAGAACGAAAGAACCCACCAGATCGCAGAGTTGTACTGTCCCCAACAGAGTGTCAAAATGTCCTTTCCAACTTTCCAGAGGCACAAATAGCCGTAGAATCATCACCTATTAGGGTATTCGCAGACCAAGAATATGGGGATATGGAAATTTCCGTGGCACAAAATATAGAAGACTGTGATGTTATGTTGGGCGTAAAAGAAGTACCTATCAATGCTTTGATTCCGAACAAAAAGTATTTCTTCTTTTCCCATACCATAAAAAAACAGCCTTATAACCGTAAACTGCTTAAGGCTATTTTGGACAAAAACATTGAGTTGTACGATCATGAGGTCATTACCAATACCAAGGGGCAACGTTTGGTGGCCTTCGGGCGTTATGCCGGAATTGTTGGGGCTTATAATGGTGTTCGAGCATACGGATTAAAATTTGATCTTTTCAATCTTCCCAAGGCTGAAACGCTTCGCGACCAACAAGAGCTGATTTCTGAATTACGAAAAATCAAATTGCCCAATATCAAAATCTTGCTTACCGGTAGGGGTAGGGTAGGTAATGGTGCCCGCGAAATGTTGGATGCCATGGAGCTCAAAAGAGTTAATGTGGCCGAATTTCTAAATGAATCGTTCGATGAGCCAGTATATTGTCAAATTGATGCTTCCGAATACAACAAACGCAAAGACGGAGTACGTGGCAACAAAGCAGACTTCTTTGCCAATCCGGAGGAATACAGATCCAATTTCTTTCGTTTTGCCATGGTGACCGATTTTTATATCGCAGGTCACTTTTATGGAGACGGCGCTCCCTATTTGTACACCCGTGAAGATGCCAAACATCCTGATTTTAAAATCAAGGTGGTGGCAGATGTCAGCTGCGATATCGATGGTCCGGTGGCCACTACCATAAAACCCAGTACCATTGCCGACCCCATTTATGGCTACGACCCCCAATCTGAAAAGGAGGTGGACTTTAAGAATCCAAACGCGGTTGCAGTAATGGCCGTGGATAATTTACCATGCGAACTGCCCAGGGATGCCAGTAATGGTTTTGGTGGAGCATTTTCAAAATATGTGATTCCTGCATTTTTCAATAATGACGAAGATGGTATTTTGGAACGCGCCCGAATGACGCACAATGGAAAACTCACAGAACGGTACAGCTATCTTCAAAATTACGTTGATGGGCTAGAATAAAAGCTCTTTGTCGAGGGGTAAAGGCCAATTTTGTTACTGGAGCACTATTTTTTCCTATATTGGATGTCCTTACAGCTAATATTTTGACATTCAATTGGATAATATCTGGCGATGACAATCCTTCACAAAAGAAGGAACGTATCGATTTAGAATATCGGCTTAGGCCAAGAATCACCAAATTCCTGTTGTCACAACTCGATGGCGACCACCCTATTGATTTTTCAAATTTTTACTTTGATGTAGACCTAAAGAATCAGTGGATTTGGATATCTGAACGCACTCCAAGGGATGTCATTGAAAAAATAAAAGTCAGTTTTGACCAAGAAATTAATGGCTCCCATCTTTTCTCCGTAGCCTAGTTTTCTACAGTAATTTTTCTACTTAGTACAGCATGCGTTTTTGGCGCAATATAGGTTCTAATGGCTGTTAACTTTAGTTCAATTCCTTCCAATTGTTCCAAAGTTTTTATTTGAAGGGTTTTGGTGCCTTTCGCCGGTACCGTAAAAACCGCCGGATTTGAGTAAAACGTATAGGGCATGGAATTTTCGAACAACAGATCGGTGCTCGACACATTTTCAAGGGTTACCCTTAAAACGGAGGTTTTACCAATATACTTTACTTCTTTCACCTGAATGCAGGCATTGAGCAAGGGCAATAGATTTTCTTTCTTTCCTACGATTAGATCATCAAAAACAGCGACCGTTCTCCCTACGAACAGGGCATCTTTTAAACTTTCTTTAGTCCGTTCCTTGGCAAAAACCAGGGTGATCGGCCGCGCATGTCCTTTTTCCTTAAAATGCCAATCAATAAGTCCGTGAATGTCACTGGTTCCCATAATGGTCAAGTTCTGCTCCAAGGCCAGGGCCAGGGATTCTTCAGCATAGTCCCCATCGTTGATGACCTCGATGCCGTGCAACTCCCCATTTTTTATCCGCGCCTTTTGAAAATCACTTAAATTGGGATTTCCTGTCGGATTTTGCGGATGCCATGCCGGATGGTTCCAAAACACAAAGGCACCTTGTTTTTTGGCTGCGGCAAAGGCATCTTCCGCCTTATCTTCAATTAGTTCATTGGCATCGGTAATAAAAATGGCGTTGCTATGCCCAACGGGAGCGCCTCTTGTAATTTCGGAACCGGCAATGACCAACAGATCATGGTTTTTCGCTTCGTGCATAGCAATTTCATAGGCACGGTTACGGTCCGGATGTGGAATATCCTTGGAATGCGGTTGATATTCCAAATGTTCTGTAAGGGAAACGGCATCCAAATTATCACGGAGTGCTTCCATAATTCGAATATTGGGCCAAACACTACCATCTGAAAAAACGGTGTGTTGGTGAAAATCGGTTTTCAAGGTTTTATAACCTGGCACATCTGGAAACGAAAGCGCTTTTGTGCTGTGATGAGAATGTTCTTGGGCGCTAATGGAAATGCAAAAAAGAAGGGCAAAAAGGATGGTTGGAGTTTTCATGATTGTGGTTTTATCAAAAATAGGAAACAAACCGCTTGATTGTTAACGAAAACATTTTTTTAATGTTTAAAAACCGAATCGTTAAAAACCAACAAACCACCCTCAATATGAGGGTGATTGTACTAAATGTGATTTTATTCTTGCCCACCGGACCAATCTATTTTTCGAGAAGTAAACATGATGATGGCCAGGATTATAAATAGTCCTATACTACCTACTAATAAAGCATAGTCTTCGAGCTGGATGATGACAAAAATAAATGCATACAAACTGAACATGGAACCCAGAATCAAAAAAGTGAATTTTGAATTCTTCAATATGGAACGTGAGTAAACGGTAATCAATCCAACAACCGATACGCCCGAAATCAAATAGGCAATCAAGTAGTTCTGGTGCTCTGAAATGGAAATCAACAGTGTATAGAACATGACCAAGGCCAACCCGATCATCAAATACTGAAAAGAATGGATTGCAATCTTACTACTGATTTGAATCAATAGAAAAACTAAAAGTGTTAGTCCAATGATCATTAACCCATATTTGCTGGTACGTTCGGTTTTTTGGTAATCGTCAATAGGTACCAAAAATTCCGTTCCAAAAGAAAAATCTGATAAATCTGGGAGGCTGTCAAAAAAGTATTGCCCAAACCTGCGGTTAGTTTCCAAGACCTTCCATTGTGCTTCAAAACCGGAATCTGTGATCTTTTTTCCCTCTGTGTCAGGCAAGAAATTACCATTAAAACTTGGGGAGTGCCAGTTCGATTTCATGGAGACCCTTGTTTCCTTGCCAATGGGGATAAATTGCAAAGTATTACTCCCATTTATGGAAATATTGGATTGAAAAGCAAGGGGAGTTTTTAAAATTTCCTCTAGACCCGAGAGGTAACCAGATTCCAAGGTATTCATGTATGCATTGTCGAACTTGGGTTTAAGGTCATATTCCTTTTCTCCAAAGGTCACTTTTACAGTATTTCGAATCCCTTTAAGATTGCTGGTTTTGAAAAGGAGTGTGGCTTTATCCCAAAGAATGTCCTCTTCCTTTATCTCTCTTATCGAGAAATTGAGTTTGGTGAACTTTCCTGTTAAATGATTTTCTGAAGAAAAAACTACCGATTCATAAATACCTCGTTCCAAAGGTTTTGTCTGCACTTGGGATTTTATGTTAAGTTCCCAAGGGAAAAAATACGCGTGATGCCTTTCTGGTTTTTGAGAGGTTAAAAAAGTCTTTGTTTTTTCATCGAATACCTTTTCCTCGATATAAACGGTATAGGGAACTTTTAAGATGGGCCCATTAAGAATTACCTGGTTTCCCCATTTTGTGTTGATTTCCTCAATGACCTCAGTCTGCCTGAACCCTCTTTCCCTGATCAGGTCTTTTACAAAACCAAGAGGGATAAGCAGTATAAGTATCAAGAATCCAACGGTTAGCATTTTGGCCGAGATTGAATTTTTAAACCAGTTTCCGATTTTTGTCTTTTTTGATGTCATTACTTAATATTTAAAGTACTTTGAATTTCAAAGTGAATTAATAAAAAAATTTATGTTTGATTTTTAATAATCTGTTCTAAAGCTTCAATATGTTTTTTGAAGGATAGTTTGCCCAGTTTGGTGGCCGAATAACGGGTATTGGGTTTTTTGCCTATAAATGACTTTTCAATGTTTATATATTCCGCCTTTTCCAAGGTTTTGGTGTGGCTTGCCAGATTCCCATCAGTAACGTCGAGCAATTCCTTCAATCTATTAAAATCTACCTCTTCATTGACCATAAGAATGGACATGATGCCCAAGCGAATACGGTGATCAAAAAGTTTGTTGATATTATCTATGAGCCCCATGTTACCCTTTTTGCTCCTTAAAATAGATTAGGCTACCATAAATGATATGTAAAAACCCAAAACCTATGATCCAAAACCAAAAGCCATATCCTGGAAAAGCAGCACAGACCAATCCAATGATAATTTCTGCATACCCCAAGTATTTAATATTTCCTATGGTGTATTTTGATGCATTTACCAAGGCCAATCCATAAAAAATAAGCATCAATGAACCTGTCAACCCATAATGTTGACTGTTTAGTTTAATAAGGATATAAATACCACCCGTGACCAAGGGAATCAAGAAATTGATAAGCAATCTTTTGGTGGTTTCGTCCCACACCTTTTCATTATTTATTTTGGCTTTTCTTGTGGTCAATAAATAGGCGGTCACAAAGCTTAAAACGGCCACGGCAATTAAAATACCCACGATTAGTTTAAAATTCCAGCTATGAAGGGTAACGTATTGGTCGTCTTTGGGCAGCAGGTACAGATAAGCTATCAATGCCCCCGTAATGGCATAGATTCCTGCTAGAATGCCAGAAAGTCCACTTAAGGATATAAACCTTGAAGATCGGTTCATCAAATCCTTGATTTGGGTGATATCGTCCAGATATTTTTTTGATTCCATTTTAAAGTACTTTGAAATTCAAAGTTAATATTTTTTTGATATCAACCATGGTTTTTACAAAAGATTGTGAGTTGACCACTTATTTTTGAGTTATGAATCCTGCTGAAGAATATATTTTAAGTCAAAAGGAACCCTTCAAAAGTATTTTATTTCAGTTACAGGTACTTATCGAAACCACTATCCCCAATCTGGAGTTGAAATACAAATACAAGATTCCATTCTACTATTTAGATGGTAAACCTTTTTGCTATTTAAACGTTCCCAGAAAAAAGGACTACGTGGATTTAGGTTTCTGGAGTTCCGCCCATTTAACCGTCCATTTAGACAAGATGGTGACCGAAGGTCGGAAAGTGATGAAATCACTTCGATACACTTCATTGGAAGAAATTGATGCAGCGGTGCTAACGGCAATTTTGAAGGATGCCCAAAGTATTAATCACAAAGGCTTTTGGAAAAGCTAAATTCACTGTTTTTCCAGCTTGATTATCGAATTTTGCTCAATATCCACAGCGATTTCGAAAAACTTTTTTAAATAAGGATACAATTCGGAATCGAAATGGGTACGATTGATGTTTAACAAATATCTGGAAGTCAAAAAATTACCTTGAGCAGCGCAAGAAAACCGTATTGAGCCTGTTTTGTTGGGCAAAGCAATGATTTTTTCTTCTGGAAGTGCCTCGACTTTATAACCATCTGGTAAGGCATAGGTCATGTTGTACTCATACTGTCTTGGGTAGCCAAAATCCACGGGAAAATGGCGAACGTCTTTCAAAAAAGGGTTTCGCTTAAAAAATCTAATGAGAACAGGGTTAAAATAAATGTTGTCATTATTATTGGTTCCCTCCGCAGTAAATTCGAAAATTTCAGTGGTCAACTTTTCATTGCTTTTATCTTTTTGAAAAATGTAGTCTTCAATGTAGAAATCAGGCGAAGAATTTTCTTCCATTCCATCTAAATAATCTTCCCTGGAATTGGAGTTGATCTTGTCATATTTCAAAATAGCATTGTATCCCTGATTGGTTTCCCTGAACTTTCCTTTCATTGTTCCCTCTTCAAGATCAAAAGTAGCCGTACCCATAACCCGAACCCTATTGGTCTTTTCAGGTTCAATATTTAACCAATAACTTTCCTTGTCAAAATCCATTACTCTTCCAAAAATATTTAAGCACCGAAAGGGCAACATCCCGAAGGGATTGTTTTTGGGAGTTGCATCTAAAAGGTAGTCTTTGCCATTTATGTTGGCTTTGGCGATGATGTAGTTGAAATCGGAAATAATTGGATAGACCTTTTTTGGAAGGCCATTATCCCTTGTGGAAAGTAGCATAAGGTTGGTTTTTATACCACCTGCATTTAAAAGATTTATTAACGAAATATTGATTTCTGCAATATTTCCTGACCTATTTTGAAAAGCTTCTTTCATCTTGACATTCCCATAAATCCCATATTTTTCATTCCAAGTGAAGTGGTTTTTCACAAAATCATAGATGGTTTTCGCTCTTTTAAGTGGATCCTGTTCTTCAAAAATCCCAGGTGGGACATTCTTTTCAAAGAAATCTTTTTTCCGAAGTTGTCTGCCCACAGTCTTATTTGACTTGAATTCTCGATCAACATCTTTCCAGGTTTTGGTAAATTTCTTTCGTGTCCCATCCAAACGGTACATTTCGGAGAGTTCAAACTCAAGTCGGGAAATATAGTTTGATTCCGCAAGCATGTATTGCTCATCTTTTTCTATAGCCGGAATGTCTTTCATGGCGTAGGTAACAACTTCACAAGAGGCCGCTTCGGCGTATCCCTGCACATGAAAACAGTTCTTTTCCACCTTGGCCTCTTGTTCATCCAACTTTAAAGAACCGTAGAGGGAACGGTTGTAGATATAATTACCAGGGATTTTGGCCTTGAATTCACTGGAAAGTTTGGGTATGTCAGATTGAAATGTCCATCCATCAAGATTGTAGAGGAAGGGCGAGACCAAACGGTATTTGTACTCAATAATGGACTGCTCTTTTACATTGGAAAAAGTGAACCTTTTTTCAATACGTCTTTCGTTGAGGTCCACAGTGAAGAACTTTTCCTTTTGTAAAACTGTTTGTTTCAATCCATTATGGGTAATTGCTTCAATTTTATCAATAACTTCCGATACTTGGTCGTTGCGATATAACGGAATTGTAATATTGGCTTCATCAAAACCTTTTGAGTTGAAGATTTTAATACGAACATGATGTTCCTTTACGAGCTGAATCCTTTCACGAATAACTTCAAAATAATAATTCCCTTTTTCAAAAAGTACAACCGCATTGGCCGTTGAATCTTTTTCATAAGTTTCGAGGTCAAAATCGGCTTGACTGATTCTTCCAAATTCAGTTTGGGCTTTTAGAAAAAACGATAGTAAAATGAATGTAAGCGTAAAAAGGTATCTCATTATTGTGCGGAAAGGAATTTGATATTTAAAGGTTAATGATTACCTTTCTGATTGCAGTTAAATCCGTTAGCAACTTTTCCAACAAACTTAGATCAAGCATATTTGCCCCATCACTTTTTGCATTTGAGGGATCAAAATGGGTCTCCATGAAAAGGCCGTCCACTCCAGCGGCTATCCCTGCCCTGGCCATGGTTCCAATAAGTGCGGGTCTGCCTCCGGTTACCCCAGAAGATTGATTGGGCTGTTGCAGTGAGTGGGTTACGTCTAGCACCACAGGGGCATATTGCTTCATGGTTGGAACTCCTCTGAAATCCACAACCATATCCTGATAGCCAAACATGGTTCCACGATCAGTGATCCATGCTTGTTCATTCCCAGAATCTGTAACTTTTTTTACGGCATGCTGCATGCTTTCAGGGCTCATAAACTGCCCTTTTTTTAGATTTACCACCTTTCCCGTCTTGGCCGCTGCCACAACCAAATCGGTTTGGCGCACTAAAAAAGCCGGTATTTGCAGTACATCCACATATTCGGCGGCTTTTTCTGCATCAGAGACTTCATGGATATCGGTCACCGTAGGTACATCAAAAGTTTCCGAGACTTTTCTTAGGATTTTCAACGCTTTTTCGTCCCCAATTCCGGTAAAGGAATCTATTCTGCTTCGGTTGGCCTTTTTAAAACTCCCTTTAAAGACATAGGGAATCCGCAATTTATCCGTAATTGCAACTGCTTTTTCAGCAATTCTCAGCGCCATTTCCTCACCTTCGATGGCACAGGGACCTGCCAGTAAAAAGAAATTATCACTATTGGCGTGTCTTAGTTGGGGAATCAAGCTCAAATCCATGGTCAAACTATTAGAGGTGCAAAGATAATGCTTTTCATTACTGGGAAAAGCTTGGTGAAGCGTCTCAAAATCAGTTAGATAAAAATAACAGGGCATTGTGTCGACAACCAAAAAATAGCAGTATCTTTGCGGGCTTAAAAATCAGGATATGTCCAAAATCAAGAATATTGCCATCATAGCACACGTTGACCACGGGAAAACTACCTTGGTGGATAAAATCATGTACCATTGTCGCTTGTTCCGTGATAATGAGAATAAAGGAGATCTTATTTTGGACAATAACGATTTGGAGCGGGAACGTGGGATAACGATTGTTTCCAAGAACGTTTCCGTGGTATACAAAGACACAAAAATTAATATAATCGATACTCCTGGTCACGCTGATTTCGGTGGAGAGGTGGAACGGGTCCTAAATATGGCCGACGGAGTGTTGTTGTTGGTCGATGCTTTTGAAGGCCCCATGCCCCAAACCCGATTCGTATTGCAAAAAGCAATCGATTTGGGATTAAAGCCGTGCGTGGTCATCAACAAGGTTGACAAAGAAAATTGTACACCCGAAGAAGTGCACGAAAAAGTGTTCGATTTAATGTTCGAACTGGGCGCCGAGGAATGGCAGCTGGATTTCCCAACTGTTTATGGCTCCGCCAAGCACAATTGGATGAGCGAAGATTGGCAAAAACCAACAGACAATATTGAACCTTTGTTGGATATGGTCATTGATCATGTTCCTGAATTTAAACCGGAACAGGGTACAACCCAAATGCTTATCACTTCTTTGGATTTTTCTTCGTTCACTGGCCGTATAGCTATAGGTAGATTGCAAAGGGGAACGTTAAAAGAAGGACAACAAATTTCCTTGGTGAAAAGGGATGGTAGCATTGTAAAATCGAAAGTGAAAGAACTTTTTACGTTTGACGGATTGGGACGCAAAAAGGTCAGTGAGGTTGTTGCCGGAGATATTTGTGCCATTATTGGTGTAGAAGGTTTTGAAATAGGGGATACTGTTGCGGATTTTGAAAACCCCGAAAAACTAAAAACCATTGCCATTGACGAACCCACGATGAGCATGCTCTTTACCATTAACGATAGTCCGTTTTTCGGTAAAGATGGAAAGTTTGTGACCTCCAGGCACATCAAAGAACGTTTGGAGAAGGAATTGGAGAAAAACTTGGCCCTTCGTGTTGAGGAAACTGATAGTGCCGACAAGTTTATGGTATTTGGCCGTGGAGTTCTACATCTTTCCGTATTAATTGAAACCATGCGAAGGGAAGGATATGAACTTCAAATTGGACAGCCGCAGGTAATTATTAAAGAAGTAGATGGGGTTAAATGTGAGCCCGTTGAGCATTTGACCATTGATTTGCCGGAGGAAGTTTCTGGAAAAGCTGTGGAAATGGTATCTATTCGTAAAGGGGAGATGACCAGTATGGAAGCCAAAGGTTCCCGTATGCTATGTGAGTTTTTGATTCCTTCCCGGGGAATTATCGGTTTGCGAAATCAGTTGTTGACCGCCACTGCAGGTGAGGCCATTATGGCACACAGATTCTTGGAGTATCAGCCTTTAAAGGGTGATATTGCACAACGTATTAATGGATCATTGGTTTCGATGGAAAACGGCACCGCAATTCCATATTCTATCGATAAGCTTCAAGAACGCGGGAAATTCTTTATTGACCCGGGAGAAGATATTTATGAAGGTCAGGTTATTGGTGAAAACTCACGTGGTGATGATATGACTGTGAATGTGACCAAGACCAAAAAATTGTCAAATGTACGTTCTGCAGGTGCTGATGATAAGGCCAAAATTGTTCCTGCAATCAAGTTTTCTTTGGAAGAAGCGTTGGAATACATCCAAAAGGATGAGTATGTTGAAGTAACTCCAAATCATTTGAGACTTCGTAAAATCTTCCTAAAGGAAGTGGATAGAAAACGAAATAAAATAGATTAACTTTTCTTGGTCAAATGGCCATGATGTTGTTCACGTAGGCAGGCAACGGCAGGACCTATAATTCCTGCGTTGTTCATGAGCTCTGCCTTTACAACTCTGGTGTCAATGGTAATCAAATGGCTAAATTCCTTCCATTTTTTGGAAGTACCACCTCCCACTATGATTAAATCTGGTGAGATGATCAATTCTACATATTTTAAGAACTTGTTGAAGCGTTTACCCCATTTTTCATAGGACAGATTCTCTCTTTCCTTTGCGGAGGCAGCCGCCCATTGTTCTATTTTACTGTATTTTTTGTAGGGAATTTGACCCAATTCAAAATTGGGTAAAAGTATTCCATTGTAGAATGCACCGCTACCAAGTCCAGTTCCAATAGTGATCATGATCACCAATCCTTGTTTTCCTTTTCCAACTCCATAATTCATGGATGCATAGCCGGCAGCATCTGCATCGTTCAAAACAGTGAACTCACGACCTGTTACTTCGGTAAAAAATTCATCGATATTGACACCGACCCAGCTGGGATGAAGGTTTCCTGCGGATTGACAAACACCATTTTTAACGATTGTGGGGAATCCACAGCCCACAGGCCCATCATATTTAAAATGATCAACAATCTGCCCTACCACTTCAGCCATGTCCTCTGGCTTTCTTGAGTTCGGGGTGGGTATCCGATGCCGTTCTGTCAACATCTCTCCGGTTTCGGCGTTTACCAAGGCACCCTTAATGCCCGATCCACCGATATCTATACCGAGAATTTCCATAAAAGGGACAATTTAATTTTGGCAAAGAAACAAAAAACTTTTGGCGGTCGAAAAATGGACAAGCTAGGGATATCCAATAGTTTTCAACTACTTTCCTGAGTGGGCTGAATAAAATAATCTATGGAATTGAGTGTATGATTGGGGTCAATGGCGTCCAGAATTTTATCAATCAATTTGCCAAAAGGGGTAAGTGTGTCCAATTGTTTGTTCTTGCCCAAGGCGCTAGATATGGTCTCATCCCTGTTTCCGAAGAGGTAACCTCCCTTCTTTACCCAAAGCAAGTTAAAGAGATGTTGCATGATCACATTTCCCAATTGGTCTATTGAAACCGCCATTTTCAATGCAAATTCGCCCACACCCCTAAAACCTTTGGTAAAAAGTTGATGAAGAATTCCAAAGACAAGACCCAAAGGTCCGGTAACTGCCATTAAAAAAATGGAAATAATAAATAAGAATATCCCAATAATGGGATTGGATTTCTTTTCCTTACCGCAATCTTGTCTTTTTAGAATCATGCTATATTGCTTTTTGAATCACTTCGAACACTTTGCTTCCGTCACATTTTAAAGTTTTGTGTGGATATTTCAAGATAAGGGCGTAATCATGGGTGGCCATAATGATGGTACGTCCACTTTGATTGATGTCCTGTAACACCTTCATTACTTCCACACTGGTTTGTGGATCAAGGTTTCCTGTAGGTTCGTCGGCAAGAATCAACTCGGGGTCGTTCAATAGGGCACGAGCAATGGCAATACGTTGTTGTTCTCCTCCCGAAAGCTCATGTGGGAATTTAAAACCTTTGGTTTTCATCCCAACTTTGTCCAGAACTTCCTCAATTTTGGTATTCATTTTACCGGTGTCAGTCCAACCAGTGGCCTTTAGCACAAACTGAAGATTATTGTTTATGTTTCGATCGGGGAGCAATTTAAAATCTTGAAAAACAATACCCAATTTTCTGCGGAGAAACGGAATATCTTTTTCTTGTAATTTTTTCAAATCAAAATCAACGATGCTCCCGGTACCCTGTCTCATTGGGATATCGGCATAGAGTGTTTTCATGAAACTACTCTTTCCACTTCCGGTCTTGCCAATCACATATACAAATTCCCCTTTTTTGACTTCAAGGGAAATATCTTTTAAAATGAGATTCTCTTTTTGAAAAACGGCAACATCTTGTAATTTTAATATCGTTTCAGACATATTTTTGTAATGAAAAAAATAAAGGTACTAAGTTCTAAAATATAAACTTTGGTGCCGTCTGAAAATCCACAAAATATACTTTGGCTTGAATTTTGACGTTATGGTAACAGTCAATCGAGAACAGCGTAGAACACTATGAGTCGAAAAAACCTCCTTCTTTTCCCAATTGTATTGGGAGCTTTTTACATCTGTACAGCCCAGGAAACTAGGATTTATTCCCACCAAAACAAAGAATTTCAAGATGCTTTGGCGTTGTATAACAATCAACAATATCAAGCGGCCCAGGCCATTTTTGAAAAAGTAAAGGCATCCACTAAAGATTATGAGACCGAAGCCAATAGTGCATATTATTCGGCCAACGCAGCAATCCGGTTGAATCAACGCGGAGCAGATAAAATGATGGAAGAATTCGTGGAGCGCTATCCAACCTCTACCAAACGAAATTCTGCTTTTTTAGACGTTGCCGACTACTATTTTGAAACTGGAAAGTATCCATATTCCCTAAAATGGTATAAAAAAGTGGATCAATCCGCAATGTCCAACAGTGACAAAGAACGTTTTGATTTTAACAATGGATATGCTTTTTATGCCTCTAAAAGACCAAAAGAGGCCGAACGCTACTTAAGTAGAGTAAGTAATTCGCAAAAATATGGCTCCCAAGCCAAATACTATTTGGGATATATCGCCTACGAACAAGATGATTATGACGAGGCAAGCGCAAGGTTCGACCAAATTACGGACCCTGAATTGTTAAATGAGAAATTATCGTATTATCAAGCAGACCTCAATTTTAAATTGGGCAATTTTGAAGAAGCCATTGCTATGGCCAAAAAACAACTTCCCAAATCGGACCGAAAGGAAGTATCCGAACTGAATAAGATCATTGGGGAGAGTTATTTCAACCTAGAGCAGTACGATGAAGCCATCCCATATTTGAAAAAATATAGGGGCAAAAGGGGGAAACTCAGCAACACCGATTACTACCTTACCGGATATAGTCATTACAAACAAGGAGATTACGAAGGCGCAATCCAATATTTCAATAAAATTATCGGAGGAACAAACAGCGTTTCCCAAAATGCGTATTACCACCTGGCCGAATGCTATTTGAAACAGGATAAAAAGCCGGAGGCATTGAATGCATTTCGAAATGCATCCCAAATGGATTTCAGTGATGAAATTCAAAAAGATGCCCTGTTGAACTACGCCCGTTTGAGTTATGAAATAGGAAATGCCTACGAACCTGTTCCGCAGGTGATGACCACCTATTTGGAAAAATATCCGAAGGATGAACATCAGCAAGAAATTCAGGAATTGTTGGTGGATTCTTATATCACTTCCAGGAATTTTGAGGGAGCTATGGAACTTTTGGAGAAAAACAAGGGCTATGCCAGTAAGGAAACCTATCAAAAAGTGGCTTTTTACAGAGGTGTGGAACTTTTTATTGAAGGGGAATATGAACCTGCACTGGAACGTTTTTCCAAATCCCTGAAAAGTGCTGAAAATCCATCTTTTGAAGCAAGGGCTTTGTACTGGAGGGCCGAATCGGCCTATCGATTGAATCGGTTTGAGGAAGCCTTGGAAGATTTTGAAAAATTTCAACGCAATCCATCAGCAAAAAATCTTCCAGTATATCAAAATCTCAATTATAATATAGGTTACTGTTATTTCAAACAGAAAGATTATTCCAATGCAACCGCCCACTTTAAAAAGGTAATTGATGCAGGTACTGATGACCAAGAACGATTGAACGATAGTTATGTTCGCATGGGAGATGGGTATTTTGTGACCAGCAAATATAATCAAGCTAAAAAGGCGTATCATGAATCTTCTAAAATGAATGGCCCGGAAAGAGATTATGCGGCATTTCAAAAAACACTTTGTGATGGATTTTTGGGGAAACGATCTGCCAAAATTGATGGATTAAACCAATTTCTGACACGATACCCAAAATCTTCACTTCGTGACGATGCGCTTTTCGAATTGGGCAATTCGTATATCAAAGGAGATAATGAAAGTTTGGGCTTGCAGACCTATGATCGACTTATAGAGCAATTCAGCAGAAGCAAATATGCTCCACGTGCGATGTTAAGGCAAGGGTTGGTACACTACAATGCCAATCGAAATGGGCAAGCTCTGTCCAGATTAAAAGAGGTTGTAAATAAATACCCAAACACCCAAGAGGCCAAACAAGCTGTGGCCACGGCCAAATTGGTATATGTTGACGAAGGTAGAGTAAGTGAATATGCTGCCTGGGCACGTAATCTTGATTTTGTTGAGGTCACCGATTCCGAGTTGGAAAACGCCAGTTTTGAGGCAGCGGACAGAAAATATATTGAAGGAAAAACAGATGCTGCAATTCGTGGATATGAAGATTATCTGAAAGAATTTCCCAATGGCGTGCATGCCCTCAACGTCAATTTCAACTTGGCGCAAATCTATTTTGGTCAAAACCAAAAAGATAAAGCGCTTGCCAAATACCAAGTTGTAGCAGATAGCGGCGGAGAGTTTGGGGAACAGGCTTTGACCCGCGTTTGTGAAATTTATGTAGGTCGACAAGATTATCAAAGTGCCATTCCGTATTTGGAAAGATTAGAGAATATTGCTGAGATTTCCCAAAACCGAACCTTTGCACAATCCAATCTGATGAAGGGCTACTATGGGCAAGACAATTATCGAAAGACCATCATTTATGCCGAAAAAGTGTTGAAGGCCCCAAAAATTGATAATCGAATCAAGAGCGATGCCCAAATTATGATTGCCCGTTCGGCCATTGCAACAAATGATGAAGCTTTGGCAAAAACTGCATATTCGGAGGTGAAGAAAATAGCAAGCGGAGAATTAGCGGCCGAAGCTTGGTATTACGATGCATATTTTAAAAATCAAGGTCAAGATTTTGAAGCTTCGAACGTGGCGGTTCAGAAATTAGCGAAGGACTATTCCGGTTACAAGGAATGGGGGGGTAAAGGATTGATTATTATGGCCAAGAATTTCTATGCCTTGGGAGATGCCTTTCAGGCTACCTATATTTTGGAAAGTGTGATTTCCAATTTTGCGGAGTTCGATGAAATTGTGGCGGAAGCCCAAGGCGAACTTTCCATTATCAAATCTAGGGAAGCACAGAGCAATTCATCAGTAGACCCTAATGGCAATTAAAACGAGACACAGCATGCACAATATCAAATATATATTTTCAATACTTTTTTTGAGCCTTTGGGGAGTTGGTTTTGCTCAGGAAACCGACGATATCGGCACTGAAACGGTTACTGTGGTAAAACCGTATTCCCCCACCGTTTCAGATGCCTTTAAGATAAAGTCGACTCCCACGCTTAACGACTCTATTGTACTTCAAAAGAAAAAAGTAGACTATAGTATTTTTTCAGTACCCGTGGCATCCACTTTTACCCCTGCAAAAGGAAAAGCTTCCCGGGTAAAGAAAACTCCCCCTCCAACATTATATAACTCCTCTGCTTCCATTGGATTGGGGAATTATAACAACGCCTTGGTGGATTTATATACAAGCAGAGAGTTTCGAAGAGGCGAAAGTCTGCTTGATTTCGGTTTAAGTCATCATTCATCGCGCGGCGCCATTGAGACCACCCCATTGGACGCTGATTTTTATAATACCAAATTGGATGCTTCCTATGCCAAAAAGGACCGATACATGAATTGGGGTGCCAGTGTTGGATTACAGCATCAGTTGTACAATTGGTATGGAATAGAAATTGGAGCATTTGACGATGCCACTATCGCTGGTATAGATGGGCAACAGAATTATTTTAATGCAGAAGCCAAAGCACATTTGAATTTGGAAGACTCATTCTTTAAGAGCGGAAATATATTATTGCGAAGATTTTGGGACGCCACAGATTCCGGTGAAAACCGAGTTGTAATTACTCCTACTATTGAGCTGCCAATTACGGAGGAGTTGGTTACCATTAATACAAAATTGGATTATGTAAGTGGCAATTTTGCAAATGCTTCACTCAACAATACCACAAATACAGGTGAAATCAATTACAGCCAATTTCAGGTTGGAATCAACCCCAGCCTTTTAATATTGAGAGATGACCTTACCCTGAATTTGGGTGCCAATTTTGTTTATGGATTGGATACGGAGAGAAGCGACAGCAATTTTTATATCTATCCAGCTGTGACCGCATCGTATAGATTGTTGGATGAAAATGTAATTGCCTATGGTGGAATTGAAGGGGAGCTCAAACAAAACTCCTATCATAACTTTGTTGATGAGAATCCCTATGTTTCCCCAACTTTGGATATTCAACCTACAGATCAGCAATATGAGGGCTATTTAGGGTTGAAGGGCCAGTTATTTTCCAATGTAGGATACAATATCAAGGGTTCATACACCGCTGAGAATAGAAAACCTTTATTTTTCCTAAACCCTCAAAACCTTTTCCGAACAGATGAAAAAGGTTATAATTATGGCAATTCGTTCCAAGTTTTTTATGATGATGTAAAGACCCTGGGGATTTTTGGAGAATTGAACATTGATGTAAACCGAAACTTCACCTTGGGCATCAATGCAGAGTTCTACGATTATGATACGGAAACCGATAACCCCGCTTGGAACTTACCTTCAATAAAAGGGTCCTTGTTCATGGATTATCAAATTGACAAACAATGGTATTTAGGCGCAAATTTATTCTACGTAGGAGAACGTGACGATTTAGTTGCCCAAGCTGTCCAAAATGCTTTGCCTTCGGAATTTCCGGCAACCATTATTACCTTGGATGGTTTTTTTGATGCAAACGCACATGTGGGATATCGCTTCAATGACCAGCTCTCAATTTTTGTGAAAGCTTCCAACATTGCTAATAACGATTATCAGCGTTGGGCCAATTTTAGGGTGCAGGGCTTTCAGGCACTCGCCGGGGTGGCGTACAAGTTTGATTTTTAAAGCGGGCATAACTTAAAGTTTTCCTAAATCCCTATCTAGGCAATGGGATAATCTATATCTTTTCCAAGGTGAAATCAAGCTTGCAATGAAACCCGAAATAATTGTGCAAGAAGGGAATATCAATAAATTCCTTGGAAAAAAGATTGATGGCAAAGTCTACTGCTCCGACCTTCACAAATTTAAATCCCTTAGTGTTACCCAAGAGTATTCTTTTAAAATTGTAACCCAGGGAACCGAACAATATGTTATTGATGGCGTTAAAAAAACTGTGGAACAAGGACAGTTTTTGTTAATTCCACCGGGAAAGGAACTGAAAACCCTTGTTAATGCGGAAGCTATCGCCAAGGGAGTATGCGTTTATTTTTCAAAAGACACCTTTGAAGAAAGATTCGCCTCAGAACAGATGGAATTGTCACTTGTACCCAGTTTTCCGATGTCGTTTCGGGACCTATTTTCAACCAACTCCATAAGTTGTCCAAAAGGTAAAATGCTGTCCAATTCTCCCGATTCATATTTGAAGGCCGTGCTCGATGCTGCAACACCTTTCTTCGTTGAGAATTCAAAAAGATTGAATGGCATCAAAGTAAAAAAGATGGGCACCAAACTTCAGTTATGGGAAAAAGTTGAAAAAGGAAGGTCCTATATTGAGAATAATTTGGACCAAAAACTAAACCTGACCCATATTGCAGCTCAATCTTGCCTGTCCCCATTTCATTTTCAGAAAAAATTCAAGACTTTCTACGGGAAATCCCCAAATCAATATGTAATTGAGCTTCGTGTTCAAAAAGCAAAAAAAATGGTCAGCGCTGGGTACACCTTTTCGGAAATTGCCGGTCATTGTGGATTTGAAGATGTTCGGTATCTCAAAAAATGTTTAAAAAAGTAGGATAAAAAGGAAATTCGCAAGATTTTCTCATAGCCAAAATGATTCTAGGACTATTTTGGCGGTATGTTTTCTTCAAGTAAAAGTTGTAATGCAATTATGAGACGGTATTTCAGGTTAAGCATGGGAATTTCCATTCTAACTATGCTTAGTGTATCCATTGGTTATGCAGGTTTTCAGGAGCAGCAGAAGGTTTTGACCAAGGAGTATTTTGATATACCATACTATTTTGACAACGACGCTGATGCTGTAAAACATAAACTTAATTTATTCATTCCTGAAGGAATAGAGAATCCACCAATGCTATTATGGATTCATGGTGGGGCTTGGGCTTTTGGAGGAAGAAAATTTGAAACCGATTTAGCTCGAAAATTTGCAAGTGAAGGTGTTGCCGTGGCCGCAATTAGTTACCGTTTAAGCCCGGGTACCTGGAGAGACCCTGATTTTAAAGATGGAATTCAACATCCTGAGCATATAAAGGATGTGGCCAGGGCCTTTGCTTGGCTCTATGATCATGCAGAGGAATATTGTTACGATCAAAATTCCATTTTTGTAAGTGGATACTCGGCAGGAGGTCATTTAGCTGCACTTCTGTCCATGGACCCTTCCTATCTCTCCGAGGTTGGCAGGTCGGTAAGGGAGGTTAGAGGTGCCATTCCAATTGCCGGAGCATATGATATTGCCGCCTATCATGAAAGTCATTTGAGATACAATGGAAAAGAAATGGCCGAAAAGCACGTGCAAGCCGTTTTTGGAAAAACTGAAGCCCATTTTAAAAAAGCTTCCCCAACGACGTATATTGAAAATCAGTGGGTGCCTATGTTGGTCATTTCTGAAAGTGATACCTATGGATACACTAGATTATTGGAAGAGGCTGCGCTAAAATCAAAATATGATCGGATGAAATTTCATCATGTTCGCAATATGGACCACGCCGAACTATTGGATGATCTCTCAAAATCCCAAAAAAGTGATCATCGGAAAATGATCGTAGATTATATCAACAAAAATAAAGTTGACCATGCCTTTCTAAAGAAACAGGATGTGACACTGGCCTACCAACTTTTTGGAGAAGGAGAGCCATTGTTTATATTGAATGGCGGCCCAGGATTTTCCAGCCACAATTTTAAAAGTTTGGCCGAACGATTTTCCAAGAACCATCAAACGGTGCTATTTGACCAACGCGGCACCGGATTTTCCAAAATGCCGGAAATCAATAGCGAAACCATGACTTTGGATTTGATGGTGGAAGACATGGAAGATTTACGAAAACATTTGGGATGCGGCCAAATAAGCCTGTTTGGACAATCGTTTGGAGGAATGTACGCTATGGCTTATGCCGCCAAATACCCCGAAAATGTAAAATGCATGATTTTATCCCATTCCGGAGGAATGACTTTGGAATTTTTGGAAGATGTAAACCAAAGACTCAATGCTGGATTAAGCGATGCTGATCAAGATTTGTTGTCGGATGCATCCAATATCAAAAATGTGGATTTACGGACCAAACAACGTCACAAAGCATTGGCCCCGGGTTATCTTTTTAATAAAGAAAACAGGAATACAGTCTTTAAAGGTCTTGCTTTTAGATCACGGTTTTATTCCAATGTCAATGGTTTGCTATGGACCGATTTAAGGAAAATGTCCTATGATTTAAGGGATAAAATGAAACTTTTCACAAAACCTGTATTGATACTTCATGGGGACAATGACATTGTCCATCCCAAATACGCCGAATATGCAAATTCAGTTTTTTCCAATTCTACCTTAAAGATTTTAAAGGATTGCGTGCATTATGGCTGGCTGGATGCTGAAGAGGATTATTTTGCCGCCATTGACACCTTTCTTTCCGTAAAACCGTAAATACATTTTCTTTTATGACCACAATACAAAAACGGATTCCCTTATTTCTTCTGGTAATAACATTTCATATTGTATATGGTCAAGAATTGCCTCGAAAAGCCTCTTTGGGAATCGGGGTGATTACCTTAAACGATTCCATTGCAAAAAGCAATAAGCTGTCAGTAAATGAAGGGGTGTTGATTTCACGTGTAATTCCTAATTCAACCTGTCATGGTCTAAAATTGGTGGAAGGGGATGTAATCACAACGATTAACGAAACAAAAATATCCGATAGGTCACAGGTATTCTCAATTGCAAGGGAATTGAGGGAAGGAACTCCCATAAAAATCAATTTTGTAAGAAATGGAAGGTCAAAAAAAGTAAATGGAAAGGCGTTGGGTAAACCCAAAGAGTTGGCGTCTAACGGAGTCGAGGTGCTGTACCAAAGCGTGGAAACCGATTTTGGTTTGTTAAGGACAATCATTCACAAGCCCAAAAATGCGGAAAAATCCCCGGCCATATTTTTTCTCCAAGGAATCTATTGTGGCTCACAAGATTTTTGGGCCGTACCGAAAGAACCATTAAAACTGCTTATTGATGATCTAGCAAAGGCCGGCTATACCGTTTACAGGGTTGAAAGACCCGGTTTAGGAGATAGCGAGGGAGAAAAACACTGTAGGGATTTAAATTACGAGGAAGAGCTTGCCATACATAGAGTGGCCTACGAAGATTTTATCTCATTACCATTTGTGGATAAATCGGAACTTTTTCTATTTGGTCATTCCATGGGAAGCGTAACAGCTCCGCTTTTGGCCAATGACCACAGACCGAAAGGGGTCATTGTTTATGCTCCCGTCTATAAGACTTGGTTTGAATATTTCTTGGATAATTTTAGGGAAGTGCCAGTTCATTTTGGTGTGGAAACCAAGGAGCAGATTGATGCCATGGTGCGCAATTCGGTACCATTGCTGTACCAATGGCTTATTCAAGAAAGGTCACCAGAAGAAATACGGAATGATCCTGCCAACAAGATCCTTTTAGATCAGGAGTTAAACGCCTTCAATTATAATGATGGAAACTATTTTTTTGGAAGGCACTACAGTTTTTTTAGTGGCATAAATAAGATTAATAATGCCAAATCATGGGCTAATGTTCAAACGAATGTTTTAGCCATGTATGGGTCATCTGATCATCAAGGAATAAGTGCCGAACCAGCTATGGATATTGCAAAAACGGTAAACCAGACAAAAGAAGGGACGGGAACATTTATAGAGATATCCGAAGCGGACCATGTTTTTGCAAGGGTTGAATCAAAACGGGAGGGGGCGCGTTTAAGACTCGATAATGAATATACAAGATATATAAGGGAGAACTACCATCCTGAAATTGCAAAAGCTACCATTGAGTGGCTGCAAAGATTGAAGGGTTAAAAGCCGAACCACAATAAAAATTCGCAAGATTTTCCCAGACATTCATATGATTACCTTTTTACTTTGAGGTAAAAAATTGTCATAGGAGGATTGAAAATCTATTTGTGTACGAAAAAGAAATACTATGTCTTAATTACTATGCTACACATCAATTTGTAAGACTTCTCATGGTTACTAAACTGTAAAGTATGGTACAAATCTTCAATATTGCACTCTTGTGCATGAGTTTTCAAGGTATTTTTCTGGGTTTTCTGCTTTTTTTTAAAAATAGGGACCGAAAAAGTAGATCTAGGGCGCTTTTGATTGTGTCCATGACAACCATTATTTGTTGCTGGAATATCTTCTACTGGGAGAATTACCTGCCGGATACCGTTAAATTTTTGCATTTGCAAAGACCAATATTGTTGGTTGTGGGCGTTTTTTTATTATTCTCCATGACAGATAGAATACGAAAAGTGCCCCATATTCTAATTCCCGGAATGGCGATAATTCTTTTTATAGCTATTTATGTTGAGCGTTACGTTGGGTCGGAAACCTGGAATGGATGGTTACACTTTTTCAAAACCTTCAAGCTGGTTGATGGTATCTCATATCAATTGTTGATACCTTATTATTTAGTGCTGTCTATAAAATTTATGAAAACCAAAATGGATAAATTTCTGTTTTGGGCACTGTTGATTCTATTCATTACGGATTTGGTATATAGGTTTCCTAATGTATTGGATCAAATACCTTTCGATATTGACTATGTACCTGTTGGTTTTTTGATTATTACATTTTATATCGTTGGTCTTAACTATTTTGGATATCGATTTTCCAAGTACAAGAATTCAACATTTACAAAAAATGATGTTTCCGTTTACAAAAGG
This sequence comes from Flagellimonas sp. 2504JD1-5, assembly GCF_053618295.1. Taxonomy (NCBI): domain Bacteria; kingdom Pseudomonadati; phylum Bacteroidota; class Flavobacteriia; order Flavobacteriales; family Flavobacteriaceae; genus Flagellimonas; species Flagellimonas sp. 2504JD1-5. The sequence goes on along the minus strand of NZ_JBSIOU010000002.1, from coordinate 1,421,692 downwards.
AAATTGTTGAACAAATTGGAGAATGAGCAGGTATATTTGGATCCGGAACTCCGGCTGGATACTTTGGCCAGTGAAATGGGCCTACATGGTAAAAAGCTCTCGGAAATTATAAGTAGAGGATTCAATAAAACTTTTTTTGAGCTCATCAACCATTATCGTATCGAACATGCCAAAAAAATGCTTCAAGAGGTTGAACAGGCCAATTTGACTGTGTTGGAAGTGATGTATTCCAGCGGATTTAATTCTAAATCGGCATTCTACGAACTGTTTAAAAAAGAAACCGGCCTTACTCCTAAAAAGTATATTAGCAGTTTGAGTCCTTTGACCACTTATTAAACATCTCATTGGGTAGAGAAATGGTTTTCACTTAGTTTTTATCTCCTGTTTGAAACGGTTACCTAACCAAAGAATCCAACGTTAGATTTGGAGCACTTATGCATGAACAAAGCGCAAAAGGTGCATGTTATGGAATGTTTTTGGAAATGCAATATCAGTTGTGATCCTACTAATTAAATTTTCCAAAAAAAAGGGGTTATCCTAAGGTAAATATTGAAGTTAGTACCCTGTCAATAATTATAAAATATCCTTTTACACAGATTAAAAGTCATTCCAAATCTTCCATTGTTACGACTTTTGGCTTTTCATTCGCAAAAAAATAGTCCGGACTCGGAAATCAGGACATTTCAACAAGCATTAATCGGTTTTTTTACCCTGCAATTGTAAAGGCAGGACGGTGAGAGGTCTTGCCAAAAAAGAGAATACCGTTAAGTTTTGTTCTCGTTTTGGATTATTTGAATTAGCCTTCGATTCTTTCCCGTCCTCCTTTCTCAGTTGCACTAACTCATTATTTACTAACAAAACTTTTTATCTATGAAAGTAAAAAAAATGTTTGGTGCATTGGTGCTGGTGCTGTTTTGTTTTGCATCTGTCCGGTCCCAAGAAAAAACAATTACTGGTACTGTTACAGATCAAACCGGTCTTCCTTTGCCTGGGGTCAATATTGTGGTCGATGGGACTTCAACAGGGACCCAAACCGATTTTGAAGGTAACTATGCCATAAACGCCGGCATTGGGGAGGTATTGGTATTTAGCTATATCGGGCAAAAAGAGGCACGAAGAACTGTGGGTGCCGAAGATGTTATCAACCTTCAAATGGAAGAGGATACCCAAGCCCTTGAGGAGGTGGTAGTAACAGCACTAGGAATAAAGCGAGAAAAACAAGCTCTTGGGTACGCCATTACCGAAGTGGGTAGTGAAGACATTGAACAAAGACCCGAGGGAGATGTCGCAAGGGTTTTACAGGGCAAAGCCTCAGGGGTTCAAATCACTAACCAAAGCGGTTTGTCTGGTTCGGGCACCAATGTGATTATTCGTGGACAGACCACGTTTAGCTCTAGTAATCAGGCCTTATTTATTGTTGATGGTGTTCCTTTCAGTACCGATACCAATTCACAAGGAAGGGGCGGGGACAGACAGGATTTTGTAAATGGAAACAATGGATCTAGCAGGTTTTTAGATCTGGACCCCAACAACATTGAGAGTGTTAACGTTTTGAAAGGACTTGCCGCTGCCACTTTGTATGGTTCTCAGGGCAGGAACGGTGTTGTTCTGATTACCACAAAAGCTGGGGCATCCGGAAGTACGGGGCCAAAGAAAATGGAGATAACCATCAATTCTTCCATTTTCTTCAATGAGATAGCATCTTTGCCTGACTATCAGAACGAATACGGAAATGGATTTGACCAATCCTTCGGATGGTTCTTTAGTAACTGGGGACCCAGTTTTGCAAGAGAAGGAGCTGCCGGATGGGGCAACCAAGCGGCGATTGATGATCAAGGAACCTTGGCACATCCATACTCAACTGCTAACCCGGCAACTGGAATTCCACAGGCTTTTCCCGAATTTCAAGGGGCACGCTACGATTGGAGACCGTATGATAGCGTAAAAAATTTCTTCAGAACGGGAACTGTCAGCAATACCTCAGTGAACATTAGGGGGGCATCTGAAGATGGTAAGATTACCTATAATGCCAACTATGGACATTTAAAAGACAGTGGATTTACGCCCAACAATAGTGTTACTCGTAACACACTGTCTGTTGGTGGACGTGCGCAATTGAGCAACAGGTTCACTGCCAGCGCAACATTGAATTTTGCACGAACCAAATTTGTGTCCCCACCAGTGGCCTTAAGTCAAGGTAATGGCGCCACTGGAACAGGCTCATCCGTCTTTGGGGATTTATGGTTCACGCCACGAAGTATCAATATTCAAGGATTGCCTTTTGAAAACCCGATTACCGGAGGTAGTGTTTATTACAGACAGGATAACACCATTCAACATCCACTTTGGACAGTTAACAATGCAGAATCTCAACAAGAGACCAATCGTGTATTTGGACAGGCATCTTTGCAATACGATATCAACAATAACCTGAACCTGATTTATAGGGCAGGACTGGACATATATAGCGAAAATAATGTCAACTTCCAGAATAAAGGAGGAATAAACAGTAATAGTGGTGACATTAGATTGGCCAGCGGTGTTTACGAAACATGGAACAATACAAATACCATCTGGGACCATAACATTGTACTGAATGGAGACTATGATATTACAGAAAAAATAGGCTCGACCTTTAACATTGGTGCAACTTCGCGAAGAGAAATTTTTGATCAAAATGGAGTTGCAAGTGATGGGCAGCAAGTATTTGGTATTTTGAGGCATTTCAATTTCTTGAACCAAAACGAGATTCAGCTGTTTGCCGAGAGGAATTTGGTTGGATTTTACGCCCAGGCCGATTTTGATTATAACAACATTATATATGTCACTTTGGCTGGACGAAACGATTGGGTCTCGAACTTTGCCAAAGACAATCGTTCACAATTCTATCCCAGCGCAAGTGTTTCCTTTATTCCAACTGCTGCGTTTGATGGCTTAAAATCAGAGAATGTTCTTAATTATTTGAAATTAAGGGGTGGTATAGGAGTATCTGCGAATTTCGAATCTTCAGCATTCCCGATTGCAAGCACCTTGTTTTTAGATACACAAGATGCCCAGGATGCAACGGGCACCAATCTTGTGACCAACACTACAGGTGTGCGATTGGGAAACCCTAATTTAAAACCCGAGACATTGGAGGAAATTGAACTTGGAATAGAATCCAGGTGGTGGAACAGTCGAATTACACTGGACGCATCCATATATAAGAGAAATACCAACGACCTCATATTGGATAGACCATTGGATCCAACAAGCGGATTTACCATTACTGCCACCAATATTGGAGAGATAGAGTCTGAGGGAATTGAAGCCGATCTAGGAGTGCAGTGGTTTAGGGCAAAAGAAGAAGGTGGGTTTAGTTGGAATACCAATTTAAATTTCACAGCCTATGAGACCACGGTGACCGATCTAGGCTTGGATACGGATCAGGTGGTTTATTCGGGTTTCTCAAATCTTGGTAATGCTGCGATTCAAGACCAACCGTTAGGGGTATTTTTTGGGACAAGAATCTTACGCGACGATAACGACAATTTCGTTGTTGGTGCGGACGGACTTCATGTGACCGATCCTAACAACGGTATTATTGGTGATCCAAATCCAGACTGGGTAGCCAACCTTAGAAATAGTGTCTCTTACAAAAATTTCACCCTTGGTTTCCAGTGGAACTATACCCAAGGTGGGGATATTTATTCATCCACGATTTCCACCCTGGTGGGAAGGGGGTTGATTCCGGAAACCAATAATAGGGAAGACACTTATATTCTCCCTGGTGTTGACAACAACGGAAACCCTAACAATTTGCAGATAAACAATTCAACTTTTTGGTTTAGCAATCAATTGGGAGGGCCTAGTGAATTACAGGTGTATGATGCAACCACTATTAGGCTTCAAGAAGCATCCTTGTCTTATGCAGTACCAAAAAAGGTTTTGGACAAAACTCCATTCGGCGCTTTAAGCTTTACCGTATCAGGTCAGAACCTTTGGTTTAGGGCGGTTAACACACCTAAAGGAGCCAATTTCGACCCGAACACTTCCGGAACCGGGGTTGGAAACGGTTTTGGTTTTGATTTTATCAATGGACCAAGCTCTAGAAGATATGGATTCAGTTTAAAAGCATCTTTCTAAGCAAATAACTATGAAAAAAATGAAAACAATAAATAGATATTTTATCGGTGTTATTATGGCAATGGCCCTGTTCGCCCTTCACTCATGTGAAACAACAGAACTGGATATTACCGCTAACCCAAACTTTTTGACTCCTGACCAGGCTAGTGTAGATTTTTTCTTGAGCTCTATTCAGGAAGATTTTGTAAGACAATATGAAGGATCCGCTGATTTTGATGTGAACGACAATTTCGCCGGAGGCGGAAATACCACAGGTGATGGTTTCAATGAATTAGGGATGGAACTTACCCGTATAGTGAATATGGCTGGCAGAAATTATGCAAGTGTGTACCAGGATAGTGACATGACCGATGAATGGGACAATGCCTACCGAGGTATTATGGCTGATATTAGAACCACGACTCCAATCGCCCAAGAAGCAGGTCAAACCCATCATATTGCCATTGCACAGTTCATAGAAGCTTATTTGATGGTTAGTATGGTGGATTTTTTTGGTGATGTTCCCTATTCCGAAATATTTCAAGGAGCCGAAGGCAATTTCAATGCAAAATTGGACGCAGGAGCCGAAATATACGATGCTATGCTTTTATTATTGGACAGTGCAATCACCAACTTCAACTCCGATGCAACAAGTGAGCCTGTAGATTTCTTTTACAATAATGATTATGACAAATGGGTCAGGGCATGCAATACGCTAAAGATGAAAATTTATTTACAACGAAGATTGGTTGATTCCGGGGCAATTGCAAGTTTTAATGCAATTGTATCTGGAGGTAACTATATTCAGGATACCGTAGATGATTTTCAGTACAATTGGCCAGGGGTTAGTGCTTCGCAGCCTGATACCCGTCATCCCAGATATGGATTGAATTACACCGCAGGTGGAGGAGGGGAATACATGTCCAATTGGTTGATGAACCTTATGGACACAACAGGAGATCCTCGGATAAGATATTACTTCTATAGACAAACGGAGTTTGTCCCCGGAGCTGAAATTGATCCTGATGAGGAGTTATTGAACTGTTCATTGGAAGCACCGCCCCAGCATTATGTTGACGGTGGCTTTACGTTCTGCTATTTGAACAATGGATATTGGGGGAGGGACCATGGCGATGCCGATGGTATTCCGCCAGATGGACTACTTCGAACTATTTATGGAACATATCCGGTAGGAGGTAAGTTTGATGATGATGCCTTCTCCGGTATAAACGCCACAGCTGGATCTGGAGGAAATGGAATCACCAATTTATTGTCCGCCTTTGGGGTGGATTTCATGAGGGCAGAAGTGGCAATGCTTGAAGGAAATGCAACTTTGGCAAGGGATTTCATTTTAGCAGGATTGGACAAATCCGTTTCAAAAGTGCAGAATTTCTTAGTTGGTAGGGAAGCCGGCTCAGATACCTCATTTGCTCCAACACCTGTTGAGGTTAGCGCTTATAGGGCTACCATTTCCAATAATTTTGATGCTGCGGACGCAGATGGACAATGGAATGTTCTCGCTGAGCAATATTGGGTTGCACATTTTGGCAACGGAGTTGAACCTTATAACTTTTATAGAAGAACAGGTTACCCTACTACCTTAAAACCAAATTTGGAACCAAACCCGGGAACTTTCGTAAGATCCATGTACTACCCATCCAATGCGGTAAACAACAATTCCAATATTTCGCAGAAACCCGATCAAACACAGCCTGTTTTTTGGGATAATAATGGAAGTGCTCCAATGGCGAATTAACAAACATCAAAAAAGTAAAATTGAAGTTTATGAAAAATATTAATAAATATATGATGTTCCTGTTTGGTGCGTTTTTGATCAGCTCGTGCAGTGAGGATGATAAGATTTCCGACCAAGTTGTAGCGGAGACCACCCGAGGAGCAGTACTAAGAACTGTTTCCAGCGCAGGAACCGCTTGGGATGTTTTAAACGAATCAGAATCCTTGACTATTGAAATTGAAGAGCAAGACATTGAGGATGGTGACCTTCTTCAAGAAGTGCGTGTTTTTGTCAATTTGATTGACAATACCGAAGACGCTATGACAAACACAACGGAGACGCTTTTGACCACCATTCCCGCTTCCTCCTTTTCAAGTGGGCCCAACGGCCTTCCTCGAACCACGTTCCAAACATCGCAAAACGAAGTAGCTTCGGCATTGGGGGTTACATTAGGTGATTATAACTGCGGTGATCAATGGAACATTCGAATGGAACTGGCCTTAACAGATGGAAGAACTTTTACCGCTGTTGATGCAACCGGTAATGTTTCGGGGGGATCATTCTTCTCGTCTCCATATGTATATAGGATTTCGTTAATTGCGCCGCTTTCAGAGGATGATCTTTTTACCGGTCAATATCAGTTGACGACCGTTACACCTGGAATATTTGGAGTTTCAGATTATGAAGATGGTGTATATATGATCGAATCTGTGAATAATACGACCAAGGTAATAAGAAATGTAAGCACGTTTCCAGCATTTGGTCCTTTTGGCCCTGTAGATGTTGAGTTTCAATTGGTCTGCGGGCAAATAATAATGAATCCGGAGCAAAGTGTTGGAGCGGGATGCAATGCACTCATTCTTAGCGGCCCGGCAAGAGTGAATACGACGTATGATTTGGTCAATCCCGACGATAGTGAATTTATTATCAATTTCACATCGGATGAAGCTTCAGATTGCACTGATGCGGTACAGGCTGCTATTAGACTAACAAAGGTTTAATGGTTGTTAAGTTGAATACTGAGATTTTAATTGTTGAATCGTTACGAGGCAGTTAAGACAATTTGCGAACCCCTTTTTTGAATAATGAAAAGAGTCACCATTGTGGTGGCTCTTTTTTTTGACCTGATGCAATTTAAATAAGGTAGGAACAAGACAGAAATCCCTAAGCATTCGTTATTGTAAGTAAATACGCAATAAAACAGCAAAAAAATCGTTAAATATTGCATGTCACTCCGGTATTTTATGTTGGAATGACTGTCCCAATTGGATTGGAAATCATGCGATTGCCATTCATTTACATATCAACCTCACTTTTTATTGCGCTCGCTCTGCATCCTGCGAATGCACAAAATCTTATTCAAAATGGTGGCTTTGAAGATTATGCGGATTGCCCTGTTAAAATGAGCAATTTGAATAGGGATGTAGAATACTGGAATGCACCAACTTTGGGTACCACAGACTACTTTAATCGTTGCAGCAAAACAAAACTGGGCATTCCTCTTAATTTTAAGGGAAAGCAAGAAGCATATGAAGGGCAAGCTTACGCCGGACTATATCTTTTTGCACCCAAAGATTATCGCGAATATATTCAAGCACAGCTTTCAGAAACTTTGCAAAAGGGCCATAGGTATCGTCTAAGCTTGGTATTGAGCCTATCTGAAAAGTCCGATGGTGCAGTTATGGATTTCGGTGCTGTTTTTTCTGAAAAGCATTTGTCCGTTCATACCAAAAGACAACTCTCAAGTGCCATTTTAGCATCCCAAACCATGAAAGTTTCACATGCTAAACAGTTTTCAGCTCCCGGATTTTACGATGATAAAAAAGAATGGATGCAGCTTAGTTTGGATTTTGTGGCCCGAGGATTTGAAAAAAACTTGATTCTAGGGAATTTCAAGAGCAATGGAGGTACCGAATACCTGAATTTTGGAAAGGGTAAATCCAAAGAGCAAGGGTACTCCTACTACTATATAGATGATATTTTTGTCATGTATTTGGGGCCGGAATATAAGCCTAATCAAAGTTATGTGCTTAATCATGTCAATTTTGATTTTGACCGTTTCGAGCTGCAGCCAAAAGCAAAACAGAGTCTTAAGGATGTATACAAGTACTTGAGAAAAAATCCGCACTTAAAAGTTGATATTAGCGGGCATACCGATGATTTGGGTTCAGAAGAATATAATGATGTTCTTTCCAAACAACGGGCCAAGACCGTTGCTAATTATCTTATTGGATTAGGACTTAAAAGGGATAGAATAACATCCAATGGGTATGGAAACAAGATTCCTTTGGATAGCACTTTAACAGACAAGGCTAGAAGAAAAAATCGTCGAGTGGAATTTGTAATGACCGAATTTGTAGATGATGAATAGCTGTATCTTTTCAAAAAGACTACTGTCCTTCCAATAGTTTTCTCATTTCGGCATTGTATTCCAGCACAATCTCACCAGTACTGCCTCCGCTTAAAACAAAAAAAGATTCAGTTTTATATCCTTTGGATTTAATATCTATTTTCCAATGAAAGCCTTTTTTGCTCTCTAGGGTGAAGGAACCATCAAAATCTGTAAAAGTGATATCCTCTGTATCGTGTATTTCAACAACAGCCATATAAACTGGAAGGCCAAGTTCATCGACAATTTTTCCCGTAATGGCATTTTGGCCGAAACCAAAATAGGGAACAAAGGATAATATGAGCATAATGGTTACTATGCGCATTAGAGCAAGATTTGGACTATTGTAACGGTTTTTATCCAAATTTAGTATGGAAAAATGGTAATCCACAAGCTCGGTCTATAGAACTGCCAAACATAGAATCTTGCAATATAAATTAAAAACATGCGTTAATATCCATGTACGGGAACCTACAAACAAAGTTAGAAATGGGTTTCCGTATTTTATTTTTATTCAGCTTCAGTTTATTGGTGTGTACAGCACTACCTGCTCAAAACTTGATTGTGAACGCAGGGTTTGAAAACTACAATTCCTGTCCTTCCAATATCGTTGGGTTGGATGTTTTACTCGAAAATGTGTCGTTGCCCACATCAAGCTCTGGTGATTACTACAATCAATGTGGTTCAGAAGATTTTGGTGTCCCAACTAATTTTAAGGGAGAGCAAAAAGCTACAGAAGGTTCTGGTTATACCGGCCTATATTTTTATGCTTTGAACAATTATCGGGAATATGTTCAATTAAATACAACAAAGACACTTAGAGAAAAGCATCCCTATAAGATTTCACTTCAGGTAAGTCTTGCGGAGACTTCTAAATTGGCGTTGAAAAACATGTCCATTATTCTTGCCAATAAAAAGGTCAAGGTTCCCAATAGTTCTGTGCTGACCAGTGCCAGATTGGATTTACAAGAGAATTTCAAGTTCCATGAAGTCGAGCTGAAAGCAAACAATTCCATGGCCGAAACAGAAGATTGGGTCACGCTAACCGCAGAATTTGATGCCAAAGGATTTGAAAGTCATATTATCTTGGGGAACTTTAAATCTAACGGTGATACGCAATTGCTGAAAAGTGGGGAACCGGCTTTGTCCAGTGATTTCTCATACTATTATGTTGATAATTTTATGCTGGAAGAGCTACCAAGGATAAACTACGACAAGGATAAAATCTATGTACTGGAACGCAATCCATTTGAACCAAAAGGTTACGAGTTGGACGCGAAAGCAATGGCCAGCGTCAATAAAATATTCAAATTCCTTAAGGAAAATGCAGAAGTGCAGATGAAAATTACCGGACATGCCGATGCTGAAAGTCCAGAATACAGCAAGTTCATATCATCGCTACGAGCTAGGGCCGTTGCCCTCCATTTAAAGAAACTTGGTATTTCGGACGACCGTATTGTTTGGGAGGGTGTTGGAGATACCAAACCACTTCGTAATGGGAAAAAGACAGCTGGTAATTTTGAAGATGGAAGAATTGAATTTGTAATGACAGGAAACAACCAATAAACAACCTAAATATCTAAAGGCTTTTTCTATTTTTGAGGAAACTCAGAAAAATGAAAAAGCTTTTTTTGTATCTCTCACTTACAAGCATCATATTGGCTTGTCAATCCAAAGAACAAGCCGATATAATCGTATATAATGCCAACGTTTATACTGTTGATGCTAATTTTTCAAAAGCGGATGCCTTTGCCATCAAAGATGGAAAATTTGTTGCGGTCGGTGAAAAAGAGGCGATAACCAAAAGCTTCACTTCAGAAAATGAAATTGATGCTGAAGGAAAGACCATTGTTCCAGGATTGATCGATGCCCATTGTCATTTCTATGGATTGGGATTGAATCAACAAGTAGTGGATTTGGTGGGTACCAAAAGTTATGACGAAGTGCTGGAGCGTGTGGCTGCCTTTCAAAAAGAAAACCCTTCAAATTTTATCCAAGGTAGGGGCTGGGACCAAAACGATTGGGAAGTCAAAGAATTTCCAACAAAGGAAAAATTGGATGCACTTTTCCCTGATACTCCGGTTGCTTTAAGACGAATTGATGGTCATGCCCTTTTGGTCAACCAAAAAGCGTTGGATTTAGCTGGAATTACCACTGTAACTCAAGTTACGGGTGGAGAAATCATTACAAATGATGGACAAATCTCCGGAGTTTTAATTGATAATGCAATGGGAATGGTAGTTAATATCATGCCCGAACCAGATAAAAATACTGTGATAAGAGCGCTTAAAGAAGCCGAAAACTTATGCTTTCAATATGGATTGACCACGGTAAATGATGCCGGATTGAATAGAACTACCATTGAACTGATAGATAGTCTTCAACAAAGTGGGGATTTATCAATTCGAGTTTACGCCATGATAAGCAACAATGAAGCAAATCTGGATTATTTCTTGGAAAAAGGCATCATAAAAACACGGAAGCTCAATGTCCGTTCGGTTAAAGTTTATGGTGATGGGGCGCTTGGGTCAAGAGGAGCGGCCTTAAAAGCACCATATTCGGATAAGGAAAATCATTTTGGAGCTATGGTAACCCCTGTTGATAAGATTGAGCAGCTGGCAGAGCGCATAGCAGCATCGGAGTATCAAATGAATACACATGCAATAGGAGATTCGGCAAATATTGTGGTGCTAAGGGCATATCAAAAAGCATTGAAGGACAAAAAAGATAGAAGATGGAAGGTTGAACATGCCCAAGTGGTATCTGAACAGGATTTTGATTATTTTAAAAATGGTATTATCCCCTCCATACAACCTACCCATGCCACCAGTGACATGTATTGGGCAGGAGATAGATTGGGTTCCGAGCGTGTGAAAGGCGCCTATGCCTACAAAATACTATTGGACAGGGCCGGGTTAGTAGCTTTGGGAACCGATTTTCCAGTGGAGCAGGTAAGTCCCTTTTTAACGTTTTACGCGGCGGTGGCCAGACAAGATTTGGAAAAATTCCCAGAGGGTGGTTTTCAAATGCAAGATGCCCTTTCCCGTGAAGAAACCTTAAAGGGTATGACAATTTGGGCGGCCTATTCCAACTTTGAAGAAAATGAAAAAGGAAGCATAGAAGTTGGAAAACTAGCTGACTTCACCATTTTAAGCGACGATATTATGACCATTCCAGTTGATGGGATTCCCAATGTGCAAGCAGAACAGGTATATGTTGATGGGAAACAAGTAAAATAAAAAAGGGCCTTAAAGGCCCTTTCAAAATTTTTAAAACTTCTCTTCACTAAAAAGCGATAGGTAAAGAAACTCTTGCCGTTCCCCAGCCCATAACCAAGTCTCCATTATCGGAGAAAGTAATCGAAAAAGCTTCCAAAGACTCACCATCGGTACTGGCTTTGGCAGAAACCCTCGCTACGTCGGCAGCACTATCATAAGAATAGGCACCCCATTGGTTCAAGTTGCTGTTCAATATTACCGTCCATTCACTATCACCAGGAATTGTGAAAAGCGCATAAGTACCAGCTTTGATAGATTTTCCACCCACTGTGGCATCTTTGTAAAATGTGATTTCTGCAGCTTCATTGGCACCAGTTCTCCACACCTTGCCGGCTGGAGCTAGCTCTGAAAGACTACGGCCTTTTAATTGCGGCCTGCTGTAGATCACACGGGCCGACTTGTCTGAAACCCTATAGCTTGCAGGATATGTGGCAATATCAGCAGGACTTTTGTCCAAACCACTAAATTTTTGTGCGGTGACCTCAGTTGAAAATACCAATCCCAAAGTTAAAAAAGTAAGTAAGAATATTTTTTTCATGATGATGATTTTAGTTGATCCCAAAACTAGGATGTATTTAAATGATCTATTAATAAAGAGACGTTAAAATTTAACAAAACTTTCAAAGTGTTCGATTATTTGGTGAAAAGCTTTTATTTAATTACAATAATTTTATATTATTCATTATAAAATTTCATATTGTTATTATTAGTGAGTAATATATTTATAAATTGAAATTATAAATTAATATTTGCATAGAAATTGTTATAAAACTAAAGATATGTGCGGAATTGTATGTGCATTTGATATAAAGGAAAGTGCAGAGAAGCTGAGACCCCAGCTTTTGGAAATGTCCAAAAAAGTTAGACATCGTGGACCAGATTGGAGTGGGATATTTTCTGATGATAAGGCCATAATGGCCCATGAACGTTTAGCGATTGTTGATCCGGCTTCAGGAAAACAACCCTTGCTCAGTGAAGATGGAAAAATTGTGCTGGCAGCAAACGGCGAAATTTATAACCACAGAAAGTTGCGAGAGCAATTTGACGGGAAATATACTTTTAAGACTCAATCTGACTGTGAAGTTATATTGGCTTTATACCAGGAAAAGGGTGTCAACTTTGTTGATGACCTCAATGGAATATTCGGTTTTGCGATTTACGATAGCGAAAAAGATGAATATTTCATCGCCAGGGACCATATGGGAATTATTCCTCTTTATATAGGGTGGGACAAGAACGGAACCTTTTACGTGGCTTCAGAACTTAAAGCTTTGGAAGGAACATGTTCCAAAATAGAATTGTTCCCTCCAGGACATTATTTGCACAGTTCGGACGGTGAATTCAAAAAGTGGTACAAAAGAGATTGGATGGAGTACGAAGCGGTAAAGGAAAACGCAACCAGTATCCAAGAAATTAAAGATGCTTTAGAAGCTGCGGTGCATCGTCAGTTAATGTCCGATGTGCCATACGGGGTATTGTTGTCTGGTGGTTTGGATTCGTCGGTCACCTCTGCAATAGCCAAAAAATATTCCCAAATGCGAATTGAATCGGGAGACACCAAAGAAGCTTGGTGGCCACAATTACATTCCTTTTCCGTTGGCTTGGATGGATCTCCGGATTTGATTGCGGCTCAAAAAGTTGCTGATCACATTGGAACCATTCATCATGAGATAAAATTTACCATCCAAGAAGGTTTGGATGCCATCAAAGATGTTATCTACAACTTGGAAACCTATGATATCACAACGATCAGAGCTTCCACGCCCATGTATTTAATGGCAAGGGTGATTAAATCTATGGGCATTAAAATGGTATTGTCTGGTGAAGGTGCTGATGAATTATTTGGAGGATACCTGTATTTCCACAAGGCCCCAAGCCCAAAGGATTTTCATGAAGAAACCGTGAGAAAACTGGATAAATTGCATATGTATGATTGCCTTCGTGCCAACAAATCCTTGGCAGCGTGGGGCATTGAAGGACGTGTGCCATTTTTGGATAAAGAATTTATGGATGTTGCAATGCGCATCAACCCAAAAGATAAAATGATCAATGGGGAACGTATGGAAAAGTGGGTGGTACGCAAAGCGTTTGAAGACTATTTGCCAGAAAGTGTTGCATGGAGACAAAAAGAACAGTTTTCAGACGGTGTTGGCTACAGTTGGATAGATACCTTAAAGGCTTTGGTGGAAAGTGAAGTAAGCGATAAGCAATTGGCCAACGCACATTTTAAATTTCCAATTCAAACACCAAATACCAAAGAAGAATATTATTACCGTTCCATTTTCGAAGGACATTTTCCTTCAGATGCAGCCGCTTTGAGTGTGCCACAAGAGCCTTCGGTGGCCTGTAGCACTAAAATTGCATTGGAGTGGGACGAAGCATTCAAAAACATGAATGACCCTTCAGGACGGGCTGTGGCCAACGTCCATGAAGACGCATATGTGAAATAACCAACCGTTATATACCGCATGCAGTAGTGATACTTGCAGTTTTGTTTTATTTGAGTTAGTCGGAAAAGCCTCTTACCATAGAGGCTTTTTCTATTCAAAAACATGGTTTTTATAGGCCAATAAACCGAAGGTATTTTTCCACATGTATTTGTTGATAACTTAAGGTCTTCAAATGGCCTCAAGTACCTAATTTCATAGGGTATTCCTTATATTTGTAAGATTTGAAAATTTCAAGGCAAATAAAGAGAATATATGAGCGAAGAGGCTAAAAAAAATCAGTATTCAGCAGATAGTATCCAGGCCCTCGAGGGAATGGAGCACGTGCGTATGCGACCATCGATGTATATCGGTGATGTTGGCACCCGTGGACTCCATCATTTGGTGTATGAAGTGGTGGATAATTCCATTGATGAAGCAATGGGAGGTCACTGTGATACTATTGAAGTTATCATTAATGAGGATAATTCCGTAACCACAAGAGATAATGGTCGGGGAATACCTGTTGGCCTACATAAAAAAGAAGGAGTTTCCGCCTTGGAAGTGGTAATGACCAAGATTGGGGCTGGTGGTAAGTTCGATAAGGATTCCTATAAAGTTTCAGGTGGTCTGCACGGTGTTGGGGTTTCTTGTGTAAATGCACTATCAAGCCATTTAAAGGCTACGGTATATAGAGAAGGTAAGATTTGGGAACAGGAGTACGAACGTGGTAAAACCCTTTATCCCGTAAAAAGTACCGGAGAGAGTAAGGAAACAGGTACAGAGGTCACTTTTATGCCCGACGATACCATTTTTACCCAATCCATAGAATATAGCTATGACACTTTGGCCAATAGGATGCGAGAATTGTCCTATTTGAACAAAGGAGTGACTATTTCACTTACTGACCGTAGGAATAAGGATGAAAAAGGAGAATTTATTTCAGAAACCTTCTTTTCCGAAGAAGGGCTGAAGGAATTTATCAAGTTTTTAGACGAAACACGTGTGCCGTTGATTCAACATGTTATCTCCATGGAAGGTGAGAAAAACGGAATTCCTGTTGAAGTGGCCATGATTTATAACACCGGTTTTTCAGAAAATCTGCATTCTTATGTGAATAACATCAACACTCACGAAGGAGGAACACATTTATCAGGTTTTAGAAGAGGATTAACATCTACTCTAAAAAAATATGCTGATAGTTCAGGTTTGTTGGACAAGTTAAAATTCGAAATCGCTGGGGATGATTTCCGAGAAGGGTTGACCGCAATTGTTTCGGTAAAAGTAGCAGAGCCGCAATTTGAAGGACAGACCAAAACAAAATTGGGTAACCGAGAAGTGACCAGCGCCGTTAGTCAGGCCGTTTCCGAAATGTTGACCAATTATTTGGAGGAGAATCCAGATGATGCCAAACAAATCGTTGAAAAGGTGAAATTGGCGGCCCAGGCAAGACATGCCGCAGCCAAGGCCCGTGAAATGGTCCAACGTAAAAACCCGATGAGTGTTGGGGGATTACCTGGGAAACTATCCGATTGTTCAGAACAGGATCCTACCAAATGTGAAGTGTTCTTGGTTGAGGGTGATTCGGCAGGTGGAACGGCCAAACAAGGACGTGATAGAAACTTTCAGGCCATTTTACCACTTCGTGGTAAGATATTGAATGTGGAAAAAGCCATGCAGCACAAGGTTTTTGAAAATGAGGAAATCAAGAACATATACACCGCTCTTGGAGTTACTATCGGAACAGAAGAAGATAGTAAGGCCTTGAACCTTGAAAAATTGCGATACCATAAGGTAGTGATCATGTGTGATGCCGATGTCGATGGTAGCCACATTGAAACCTTGATTCTTACCTTTTTCTTTAGATATATGCGCGAACTTATTGAAGGAGGACACGTGTATATCGCTACGCCACCATTGTATTTGGTGAAGAAAGGGTCCAAGAAGAGGTATGCTTGGAATGATGAAGAACGAGATGAAATTGTAGAATCCATGAAAGGCGGCGCTGGAATCCAGCGTTACAAAGGTCTTGGTGAAATGAACGCGGAGCAGTTATGGGATACCACCATGAACCCTGAATTTAGGACTTTGAGACAGGTCACCATAGATAATGCAACAGAATCCGATCGTATTTTCTCTATGCTTATGGGCGATGAAGTGCCCCCGAGAAGAGAATTTATTGAAAAGAATGCCGTTTATGCCAATATTGATGCATAAGTTGTAAATATTTAGAATGAAAAATCCCGGACTTGTCCGGGATTTTTTGTGTTTTATGATTTTGACGTCATCGTGAACTTGTCAAAAGGTGGTTTTTTGTCAGGTCTAGCGCAGTCGGGACCTATTTGGGTTTACCATTTCTATACTTCTCGACTACGCTCGAAGTAACAGTTTTTGTCCTCACCCACACAATTCATATGGTACGATTTTAAAATCAAACTACTATACCAAAATCACTTCCATTGGAAATCCCCCTTTTCGAAGGACCAATCGTTGCCGAAGAATCCGGCGCATTTAACTGCATCCGTTCCATATTCCATAATGTCATCGCTAAAAAGCAGCAAATCTGGATAGGAAGTACCGTTCAGCAGATAATGATTACTGTAGATGGCTTTCATGCCTTGAAGCCCCGTAGCGGTTATCACTCCAATGCTGGCCTTATCACTATCCTCCCGTGGAGCAATAAAATATAATCCCCATTGGCTGCCTCTTATTTCTTTGCCATCGACCATGGCTCGGTTGTCTTCCACTTGCACTGGAAAATTCTTTAATAGTTTTTTCCAGGCAGCATTGTTGGTTTTATTTCCGTAGATAACCACATTTCTATCCTTGTAGTTTTTGAGATTGAACTCCACATCCGGAATGAGTTCAACCGATCCGTTGGCCCGATAGTAAAATGTTTCTGCATCCAAGCGGGCTTTATTGTAATACCAATCGTTTTCAATATTGTTTCCCTGTGTAGCATACACAAAGACCATTTGGTTGCGGAACGCATCCTTAAACCCACCATTTCGGTGTGGTCCTTTCTCTTTTAATGATGGTTTAGCTGTTCGTTGCCATTCATTTCCGGTTTTTTTATAATATGCAACTCCTTTGGATGGCACTTGAAAACGGATTCCGTCTATATGTAAAGTGTCAGATTTTAGACTCATGGCTTCCAAATCCAATCCAATTACCGCTACATTGTCCGTGGTTAATACCGCTCCATTTTCTTTGGAAAAATCAACAGAGCTGATTTCAAATGGCTTTTCTTGTTGATGTATTGTGATAAAATGCGATTTGGCCGATACCCCAGGAGATGCGGTATAGAATTCCATGTTGTTGATTACTGAATCTTTTGGGATGGTTCTGTTTTTGAAAAGCTCAAAAATTGGGGGCCAATCCATGCTATGGTCACCATACCAATGCGTACCACCTGGATATTCATAATACGTAAAATCCGGATGAAATTTGCCCAAAACCTCACGCATTTCCCGGGCAATAAACGTAGGCACGACATTATCTTTTTCGCCATGGAGGACATAAATGCCATGTTGCAGATAATTTCGTTTTAATTTTAAGGTACGACTGGGATTTCCAGCACGTAGGATCATATGATCCATATCCGTAAGCTGAGGTTTTTTCTGCATTTCCTTCAATCGCTCAGGAGTAATTCCCCAGCGTTTAAGCTCTGCTTCGCTTGCTTGGAGCGCCCGTTTAACAAAACTATCGCGATACCCCAAAAGATCAGGATAACCGGCACAGGGTGCGATTGCTGCAAATTTGTCGGGATATGTGGCTCCAAGATACCAAGTGCCATGTCCGCCCATTGAGTGTCCTGTAAGGTATATTTTTTGAGCATCGGGTTGGTATATTCGTTTTCCCTCGGAAAGAACCTCCAAAGCATCCAATCGACCCCAATCTTCCCACGCAAAACCGAAAGGTCTTCGATTGGTAGGTGCAACAATATGGCCCCAATCCTTTTGCTTATACGCATTGGCTTGATTTACGGCTTCTACCGATGCGCCATGAACGGATAAAAACAGCGCTCCGTTTTCCAAATCATGGGTAGACGAAGGAGCAACACTGAAATACTGGACACTGTTATCAATCTGACTAATAAAGGTGCGTTTGTGCTTATTGTATTTGGATTTTATCTGGATGGCAACGTCCTGGGTATCAAGAGCAGTATTTGACGCGTTTTGCAAGGTCAAACTCAGTTTTGAATCTGAAATTTCAGAATTTGACGGGATTGCAGGAATATTAAAACCTACTTTTCTAACACTCATCGGAGGAATGGAAGGAACAATTGTGCTCGATTCTTTTCCTTTATGTGTTAATTGGATTTTATGATCTTTTACCCAATTATTGGAACTATTTACTATCCGAATAGCGCCATTGTAAGTGATGTTTTCCCCAACCAATAAGTCGGGCAGTGTCATATCCCTTGTGGTAAAGATAACCGGAGATTTAGATTGAATTAGACGTGCTCGCACTCTAGAGAATCTTCCAGCCTTAAGCACAAAAACATTGTTTCCTTTTTTCAGTTTTACCGGGATTAGGCTGTATCCAAAATCATAATAATCACCTTCATGTGGATATCCATTGATAATGGCTTGGGTGTGGCCCGAGGCTTCAAAAAGTACAGTTTTAGCATTAGGCGACCTATAACTAAGGTAAACATAAGAACCTCTTAGTACTGGGTTGTTGAAAGTACTTGTTCCATCAACTTCAATTTTGGTCCAACGATGTGCCTCACCCGAATCGTCAATACTTCCTATTTCTCCTTCGACAACAGTTTTATCGTTCATTAGAAAGTCTTTAAAAACCTTATCTGTTGGAAATGAGATGGAGTTCAATGCGCTTCTTTTGGAAGTGAGATAAAGCGCATCTTTGAATACATGGATTGTTTTTCCTTCACTTACCTTCTCTACCTTTTCCTTGCCAAAGTATTCAACAATGTTTCCCTGGCGTTTTTGTGCCCATGTATTAAAAAAACCAATAAATAAGATGACTATGAATAGGGATTGATGAATATGGGGTTTTTGCATGGTTCTATGATTTCTGATGAAAGTAAATATTCCCACTTTTAACCGCAAAAAGAATAGCTTACCCCAAACGCTTGTTCGACGGATAACAAAACTATGCAAATGAAGCGTACCAAATAATACATTAAATAGGGGAAATGAGAGGCCAATTGTCCACAAAGAGTAGCTGTTAAATATATAGATAACAGCGTTTCACAACAAAAACTGGTTGCAGCATGGGGAGTTTGTTAGTTTTAGGAAAAATTTTACAAAATGAAGAGAATAAGCCTTTTACTAGCAATATGCAGTTTTTCATTTGGAATGGCACAATCCAATTTAAATGAACTTTTGGCTGCTGGTCTAAATGATGCGGAACAGTTCACCACTTCTTGGTTGGCACCGGTTACCGAAGCGGGTGTTTACAGTATTTCAAATGGATGGTATAATTCTGCCGACGCCAAACCCTTGGCTGGATTTGAAATATCAATTGTCGGAAATATTACTGGTTTTAAAAACAAATCGGATAAGAAGTCCTTTACCTTGAACACGGCAGACTACGAAAATTTGACTTTTGTGGATGGGAGTAGCTCTAGAGAGGTAGCAACAGCACTAGGGGATATTGAAGGTGTGGATGTTGCAATTAATGCCACCATTGAAGGTCAGCAGGTGAGTACCTCGTTTGAACTTCCTTCCGGCTTATCTTCTGAAGATTTGAACTTTATCCCTTCGGGATATATCCAAGCCAGTGTTGGCTTGATCAAGGGCACAGAGTTGAAAGCTAGATTTTTGCCAAAAATTAATACTGATGATGTTTCCATAGGACTTTATGGGGTAGGAATACAGCATGACTTTACAAAGCATCTTCCAGCAGACAAATTACTTCCGGTGGCGATATCTGCGGTAATCGGATACACCAATCTTAGCGGAGAATATGATTTTACTAATACTGGGGTTATTTCAGGAGAAAACCAGCGCATAGACGCTAAGTTCAGTTCTTGGAATTTTGCCGCCGTGGTATCGACTCGATTGCCGGTGATTAATTTTTATGGTGGTTTAAATTATATTACAGGAAAGGCTGACACCAACATTCTGGGCACTTATGACGTTGCAGCAGTTGGCGGAAATACCATAACCTATGTCGACCCATTTTTGATCAGTAATAAGGTAAGTGGAGCTTCCGCAAACATTGGAACGAAACTGAAGCTTGGTTTCTTCCGTATTAATGCAGACTACAACATAGCAGAATTCAGCACCTTAACCTTTGGTATAAATTTCGGATTTAGATAAAATTGTCAGGTCGAGCTGTCATCCTGAGCTTGTCGAAGGAGCAGTCGAGACCTAGAAAAATAAAGTAGGCCTCAACAATCGTTGGGGCCTACTATTTTCATAAGTGTGTCTTCCACTATTATTCCCTGGTGGCGAAGACAGAACCATTATCCAGGGCTAGGATCTCAGGGTCATTGCTTTCTTGTAAACTTACAATTACATCCGAAACTTGTTCGTCTCCGAAAGTAATGGAATATTTTCCATTTTCTTCAGACCATCTAAAATCGGTGTAATATGTAAGATCGGAATTGGTGTAGGATTGATATCTTCCTAAATATACGTCGTTGAATATCCATTCTTCTCGAGTGGTTGAGCTTTTGTTGGAGCTCGCATCAGAACTAGAAGAATTTTTGACCCAAGTGCCTAAAATGGGGTCATTGTTTTCAGGAATGCTGCTACAGTTGCTTACCGCAATGATGCAAATAATGGACAGCAATGAAAAAAGCTTTTTCATGTCTAAGTAGGTTAATCATAAATTTGGGACTAATAGAACGCCAATGGATGAAGATGTATTGTGGCTAATTCGACGTATGACACATTCTCAGTTGATTTCTTCGTTGAACTGCATGCTTTGTTAACATAACAACTATTTTACCGATAGTTGTGTCAGAAAAAGCCTATAGGCTAAAATGGACAAAAGTCAGGTTTTTTCTAACCTAAATGCCTTATTTTTGACGGATTAAAATAAAAACAGATAAAAATGAAAGTTACCGTAGTTGGAGCAGGTGCAGTAGGGGCAAGCTGTGCCGAGTATATTGCAATGAAAAATTTTGCGTCCGAAGTTGTTTTGTTGGATATTAAAGAAGGATATGCCGAAGGAAAGGCAATGGATTTGATGCAAACCGCTTCCTTGAATGGTTTTGATACCAAAATCACCGGAAGCACAAGCGATTACTCCAAAACTGCCGGTAGCGACATTGCTGTGATCACATCTGGTATTCCACGTAAACCGGGTATGACCCGTGAGGAACTTATTGGAATCAACGCTGGAATTGTAAAAACTGTTTCTGCAAGTCTTTTGGAACACTCCCCCAATGCAATTTTAATTGTGGTGAGCAACCCCATGGACACCATGACCTATTTAGTGCACAAGACCACAGGTTTGCCAAAACACAGAATTATTGGGATGGGTGGAGCTTTGGATAGTGCCCGTTTTAAATACCGATTGGCGGAAGCCCTTGAAGCTCCAATTTCCGATGTTGATGGAATGGTAATCGGTGGACATAGTGACAAAGGGATGGTGCCATTGATTGGCCATGCTACAAGAAATAGCGTTAAAGTCTCTGAATTTCTTTCCGAAAATAAAATGGACTGGGTGGTTCAAGAGACCAAAGTTGGTGGTGCTACCTTGACCAAATTGTTGGGCACAAGTGCTTGGTACGCTCCTGGAGCTGCGGTGTCTGGATTGGTTCAGGCCATCGCATGTGACCAGAAGAAAATGTTCCCATGTTCTACCTTGTTGGAAGGAGAATATGGACTAGATGACATCTGCATCGGAGTTCCTGTTCTTTTGGGAAGAAATGGTATTGAAAAGATTGTTGAAATCGATTTGAGCGATGCCGAAAAAGCCAAAATGCAAGAAAGCGCCGAAGGCGTTAAAAAGACCAATGGATTACTTCAATTGTAAGGTCTAAAAAATAGATAATCAAATGTCATTTCGAATCCGTAGGATGAGAAATCTCTTCTGTGGATTTCTCGCTGTGCTCGAAATGACATTTTTGTTTAAATCGAGGCGGAGCTACATTCCATTTGCAATTCCATCAATTTCTATTGGCAAATCTTGTCGGAAATGATATATTTGCACGCTGTTTATAAAAACTTCTAAAAATTTAATAATCAATGCAAAATAAAGGACTTATAAAGCTTTTTGCGCTTCTTTTTGGTCTGGTGAGCATCTATCAACTTTCCTACACTTTCATTGCAAGCAAGTTGGAAACAGACGCTGAAACCTATGCAGTTAACCAAATTTCGGAAGCTGAAGAGGATTATGTAGCAAAGCGTGAGGCTTTAGAAGCATCATATTTGGACTCCATCGGCGCCAATCCAGTTTTGGGATATACCAGCTATGATGACGCAAAGAAAAAAGAACTGAACAAGGGATTGGACCTTAAAGGAGGTATCAATGTTACTCTTCAGATTTCTGTAAAAGATATCTTGAAAGGTCTCGCAAACAATACCAAGAACCCGATTTTCAATAAAGCTTTAGCGGATGCGGACAATGCCTCCAAAAATAGCGACAATACCTATTTAGAGTTGTTCCTTGAGGCGTTTGACAATATTAAGGGAGATGCCAAATTGGCTTCACCCGATATATTCGCCAACAAAGGTTTGAGCGATGTGGTCAACTTTCAAATGACCGATGATGAGGTAAAACCTGTTATCCGAAGAAAGATTGACGAGTCTATTGTCTCAGCATTTGAGGTACTTCGAGAACGTATCGATGGTTTTGGGGTCACGCAGCCCAACATCCAAAGAGAAGGAAATTCAGGACGTATTTTGGTAGAGTTACCAGGAGCAAGGGATATTGCAAGAGCTCAAGAGCTGTTGTCAAGTACTGCCCAGTTGGAGTTTTGGGAAACATATTCCCAAAATAACCAAAGCTTGGGAGCTTTCTTTGTAAGCGCCAATGAAAGATTAAAAGATATATTGGAACCTGTAGAGGAAGAAGAGGAAGTATCAAAGCCAGAATCTGAAATTGACTCCTTGCTTTCCGATGTTGCCCAAGATTCATTGGATTTGACCCCTCAAGTAAATCCATTATTAAGCAAATTGATTCCTGCCAATCCTGGCAGCCATGCTATTGCTAGAGTATTGGTTTCCGATACTGCTGAAATAGGTGGCTATTTAAGGATGAGGGAGATCAAAAGATTGTTGCCTAACGATATTCAGTTTACCAAATTCTTATGGGAGAGACCAGCTAAAGATTCTGAGATTGCTGAACTTTTTGCATTAAAATCAAATCGGGACAATACCCCTAGAATCAGTGGAGATGTTGTTTCCGACGCCCAAGATACCTTTGACCAATACAACAAGCCAGCGGTAAGCATGACAATGAATACCCGAGGGGCAAAGGAATGGGAAAAGTTGACAGGTGATGCCTTCAACAACCAAACCGGTATCGCCATTGTGTTGGATAACAAAGTGTATACTGCACCTGGAGTTTCTTCTGGACCTATTTCGGGTGGACGTTCCGAAATCACGGGAACATTTACTGTAAATGAAACAAAGGATATTGCCAACGTATTAAGAGCTGGTAAACTTCCTGCTTCAGCGGAGATTATTCAATCTGAGGTTGTAGGTCCCTCTTTAGGGCAAGAAGCTATTGATAGTGGTTTTATGTCCTTCTTGATCGCCATGGCCTTTGTTTTGGTTTGGATGGTTTTCTACTATGGAAAGGCGGGAATCTTTGCCGATATCGCTTTGGTATTGAATATCCTTTTGATTTTTGGAGTGCTTACAAGCTTAGGGGCAGTATTGACACTGCCTGGTATCGCAGGTATTGTATTAACAATTGGTATGTCAGTAGATGCCAATGTGTTGATATTTGAACGTATTAAAGAAGAGCTTGCCCGTGGTAAAGGAAAGGCGCAAGCTGTGGCCGACGGTTTCAGCAATGCACTATCTTCCATTTTAGATGCGAATATTACCACTGGACTTACCGCGATTATCCTTTTTATTTTTGGTTCAGGTCCGATCAAAGGATTTGCGACAACTCTTTTAATTGGTATTGTTACTTCTTTGTTCACTGCAATCTTTATCACCCGTTTGTTGGTGGATTGGTATGTGGCCAAGAAAGGAAGAAGTTTGGATTTCTCAACAGGACTCACGAAGAATTTGTTCACCAATATGAGCATCAACTTCTTGGGCAAACGTAAAATAGCTTACATAGTTTCCCTTATTTTAGTTGGAGTTGGTATTTTCTCATTGGCTACTACTGGTTTGCAACAAGGTGTCGACTTTGTTGGGGGTAGATCATATCAAATCCGTTTTGAGAAAGCGGTAAATCCATCAGAAATAGCTTCTGAATTGAATACTGTATTTGGCAGTGGAACCAATGTGAAAACATTTGGTGAGGCCAATCAAATAAAAGTAACTACTCCATACAAAGTGGATGTTGAAGGTATTGAAGTAGATAACGAAATTCAGGATAAACTATATACTTCACTTCAGAAATACTTGCCAGATGGCACTTCTTTTGAAGATTTTACCGTTGGTGCTTCCGAAAAATCAATCGGAATATTACAATCGGTAAAAGTCGGACCAACGATAGCAGATGATATTAAGAACAATGCGTTTTTAGCCATTATTGGGTCGTTGGCGGTTGTTTTCCTATACATTTTATTACGATTTAGAAGATGGCAATTCTCCTTGGGTGCAGTAATAGCTGTATTCCATGATGTGATGATTGTATTGGGAATCTTCTCATTGACAGGAAGTATTATGCCATTTAATATGGAAATTGACCAAGCATTTATTGCTGCGATATTGACCGTAATTGGTTACTCTTTGAACGATACTGTGGTAGTTTTTGACCGAATTCGTGAAATTGTAAACCTAAAAGGGTGGAAAAATGGGGAGAACATTAACCAGGCGTTGAATAGTACTTTAAGTCGTACCTTAAATACTTCATTAACTACCTTGATTGTACTTTTGGCCATCTTTGTTTTTGGTGGTGAAAGTTTACGTGGATTTATGTTTGCTATGATAGTGGGGGTAATGGTAGGTACCTATTCCTCCGTGTTTATTGCAACACCTATAATGTTTGATGCTTTGAGAAAGAAGATTTCTTCTTCCAAAGAATAGTATCAACAAGATTTGGATATTAAAAAGCCACTCGAGAGAGTGGCTTTTTTTATTTTGGAGGCAGTGACATTACATATTCAAATCCTTTTTGCAGATAAACCCCTAGTGTTTCAGAATCGGTCAGTAAAGATTCAGGAATCAAAACGTATTCCCGCACGGTGGCCCCATGTGATCTAAAAGGTTTTGCCCCGATAACTTTGTCAAACTCTAAAGTAGCTTCCTTTGAAAGTCGAATGCCCAACTCATTATCCTTGTTGATCAAGGAAAACATATATCCATTTGCCGAAGTATAGGGCATGGTTTTTCCCTTGCGTTCAAAGTTTGGGTTTTGTGCGACTAATTCGTCGTAGATATTTAAAATTAAATCCCTATCCATTAGTGTTTCATTTCGTATGATTTTGTTTCAACTTTCTTTGCAACATCACGAATTACATCCAATAAATAATCAATGGTTTTGGTTGTCTTTCTATGATTGATCAAGCAAGCCCTGATGGCGTAATCTCCTTTAAGTTTCGTACCCATGATAAATACTCTTCCATCTTTTTCCAATTCGGGCATTAATTTCTGGTTGAACTCCAAAATTTCCTCCTTTGATTTCATATTTCCAATATATCGAAAACAAGAAACGGCCAGTTTTGAATCTGCCACCAATTCAAAATCCTCTGAAGCAAGGACTTGCCCATTAAGATATTGGGTAAGATCAATGTCTTTTTGAATCATGGCCCTAAATCGTTTCATACCATACGCTTTTATACTCATCCAAACTTTGAATGCCTTGGCATTTCGTGATAACTGAAAATAATGTTCATTAAACTCCAATCGGTTGCCGTCATCAGCAAGTTCTGTATCCAAATAGGCAGCTTTTTTGTAATATGTTCTTCTAAGGTTATCCCAATTTCTTACCAGGGTACAACCAGCTTCAAAGGGCTGGTATAGCCATTTATGAAAATCAAGGGCGATGGAATCTGCCCGTTCCATTCCCTTGTACTCTGGTTTCAAAGTATCCAGTACTGCCGCCAGGGCACCGTAGGCCCCGTCCACATGATACCATAACCCATACTTTTCTGCGAGGTTGGCCAGAGCATCAAGATCATCAATGGCGCCGGTATTTACTGTACCTGCATTTCCAATAATGCAAAATGGTTTTAGCCCATTGGCGATATCTTGTTTTATTTCCTTTTCCAAAGAACCCAAAGCAATCTGAAATGTGTCATTGGTCTTTATTTTTCTTAAATGATTGCTCCCAATACCTAACAATTCTACACTTTTGTCAACACAGTTATGTACTTCTTCGGAAGCATAAACTACGAAGGGCGCCTGACCAAAAAGCCCTTTTTCACGAATGCCTTCTTTCTCAAAGAAAATATTTCTGCCTACGGTGAGTCCAGTGAGATTGGCCGCAGACCCTCCACTAACCAGAACACCGCCAGCATCAGGTGTGAATCCCAACATTTTTGCTGTCCACTTTAGGACGCGTTTCTCAATTTCGTTCATGGCTGGCCCCAAATGCCATTTGGTTTGATTTTGATTTATGGTAGTGGCCAATTTTTCCGCAATAATAGAAATCTGGTTGCCTCCTGACATAACATAAGCGTACATGTTAGGGCCAAGATTACCGGTTGCCGTGTTCAATACCTTCTTTTCAACTTCGTCCAATAATTTGAAGGTGTCCATTCCATCCTCGGGCAGTTCTTCATTAAACCAATGTTCCACTTCGGCCTGTGGATGATCGTGATACCCTTTTTGTTGATTGATGTTTTCAAATTGTCTTAAGACAAGCTCACTGCTCCTGTTCAATAGGGCTTCGTAGTCTTTTTGCGAAAAATCCAAGGTGGTTTTGGCCATAGTTTTGTCTTTGATTTTCCTTTTAGGGAAGGAATTATAAAGATAAGCGTATTTGAAGTTTTATGCTACAGTAGGGATTTGGTCATGGCTTGAAACTTAAAATGTTCATTGCCTATTTGGAAATCGTGATCTCCCACCTTTTTAAATCCGTTTTTCTCATAAAATCGAACCGCGCGTTCATTTTCCTTGAGAACAGAGAGCCAAATTTTTGAAGCTTCCCTTTTAGCTTCTTCCAGAAGCGCATCTTGAAGCGCTAACCCAACTCTCTTGGACAGAAAATCTTTAAGTACATAGATCTTTTGGAGTTGGCAGACATCTGGCCCTATTACAAATGGCGAAGGGGAATTCAGTTTCAGTTTGGCATAACCTACGGGTAGACCGTCAATTTTTGCCAACCAATATGCATTGTTGGGCTTGGCAAGGCTGCTTTGTAATTTATGCACGTTAAAGGTTTTGTTCAGATAATTTTCCAAATCAAGTTTGTCTCGGAAATAATGTCCAAAAGTTTCCGTGAAAGTTATTCTTGCCAAAAGGGCAATAATGGTTGTATCTGAAGGAGTTGCCCTAAGTATCTCCATGTAATGTTGCTTTGCCAATAGATCCTGTGGGTTTCATCTCCAAAATGTAATCAAATTGAGGGTCCAATCCAATTTCTTTTCTGTGCGAAACAAATACAATGGTGGTGTCACTTTCCTGTGCAATTTTATTGACCAAGGAAACAAATAGGGCCGCGTTTTCATCATCTAGCCCAGCAGTGGGCTCATCCAAAATGAGTAATGGTGGATGCTTGATCATGGCTCTTGCAGTCATGACCAACCTTTTTTCACCAGGAGTGAGGTTTAAAAATTGCTTGTTTTTTTTACCCACCAAATGCAAAAGCTTGACCCATAAAGTGGCCAAATGCCTAGCTTGATCCGAAGCTTTCTTGTAAAGTCCAATGGAATCATAAATACCTGAGATCACCATATTTTCCAAGGTGTGGTATCCGTTGAACTTGTCGGTCATGGCAGGGGTGAAATAACCAATTTTTTCCTTTAAGTCCCAAACACTTTCACCACTGCCTTTTTTTTGCCCAAACAGTGTCAGGTTCTGTCCATAACCTTTATGGCTGTCACCTGTAATCATGGAGAGCATGGTGGTTTTGCCACTGCCATTGGGTCCGATGAGTTGCCAAAACTCACCTTTTTTAATGGTCCAGTTGATATTGTCCAACACCTGTCGTCCATCAAAACTTACGGATACGTTTTTAAAATTAACAAGCTCAGTGCCTTTGACAATTATAGGTTCAAGAGGAGGGGGAATAGTTTCTGTAAACCGACTTATTTTTCGTTTGTTTTCTTCCCAAAATGCTTTTTGATTGGAATAGGAGAGAAGCTTATCCTTTGCCAGTCGAAAAAAATCTGTGGTAATGGGTAGAATATCTTCCAATCTGCTTACCACTTGAATCAAAGGAATTTTTTTTGAAGTGGAGACCAATTTTTCCTTGAGGTAGGCCTGGGTGGCAATATCCAAATTGTCGTATGGGTTGACCAAAACCAAAAAATCGGGACTTTGTTCCAATAGATAATTGAGCAATGCCTTTTTCTGTTCCCCACTGCTCATCGATTTTAGGGATTGTGAAGATTCCCTGGTGATTATTTTCATGTCATGCCGTTCCTCATCATCCATGAACCGTTCAATTTCTGAACGAGAGAAAAGCAAGCCCGAAGTGCTTTCAAGACTTTCAAATCCTGGCACCGGAATTCCTTTAAGGATATCGGAGACCAAATTTCGGGTCTGGGATTTATTGTTGATCAGTATTGCGTAATGTTTGGCTGGTTTCATTGGGCAACAACTACTGTTGATTTCAAAAATAAGATTATCCTTGATCTACCCTAAAAATATGCACAGGATTGTCTTTATAAGTGGTAGTCTTGTCCAAATACATCCCATTTTTTAAAGCTACTTTTTGTGAAGGGATATTGTCCACATGAATTATGGAAATTAAGGAAGGGGCAAAGTTGTTCTCAAAAGCAAAAGTTTTGCATTTTTGAGCTGCCTCGAAGGCAAAACCTTGTTGCCAGAATTCTGGTAGAACGGAATACCCAATTTCCAATTCTTCAATACCATCTACTGTTTGAACCAAAAGACCGCAAATACCAACCAATTGTCCGGTTTTTTTTAAGATAAGCGCGTTCATGCCACCGGAACCTTCCTCATACCGTTCAAAAATACGATCAAATTGAATTTTACACGCTTCAACGGGGTCAGAAGGTAATCCTTCCCAGAACTCAGTCGATTTTGGATCATGATAAAAAGGAAGCCAAGCATCGAAGTCCGAAGGTCGGATTTTTCGGAAAAGTAAGCGTTCCGTGGATTGGTTTTCTAATAAATAATCGGGCATTATAGTTTATTGTAGGAAATACTATCACCAACTGATAGACCCAGTTTATCGGAAAGACCGGCATTGATTTCCAAAACATACTGCACGGGTACACCCGAAGACAAACCTGTCTCATCAAAAGGCTTGGCATTTTTTTGAAAACTGACAATCTTAAGGTTTTCATCGATATAAATGATGTCCAAAGGAATTTCAGTGTTTTTCATGTAGAACGAGTGCATGGCGATATCATCAAAAACAAAAAGCATTCCCTGGTCTTCCTCCATACTGTCACGATACATTAACCCGGTCTGGGTCTCATATTCGGTTTCGGCAATTTCTATCTGAAAATTGGCTAAGGTTGAATCTTTTTCAACCGATGAAATGGTCAAATCTCCTTCTTTGGTGAATTTGATACTTTCCGTTTTGATTTCTTTTTTTGATTCAGTCTTACAGCTTAAGATCATTATAGAAATAAAACCAAAAAAAGCACCTAGCTTGATATATTTGAACATTGTCAATTGGTAATTGCCCATTGTAATTGTTTATTGTTTTTGGGGAGAAGGTCTGAACATAAAATAAAGACCAACTAGAATCATCGGGATACTGAGCCATTGGCCTGTTGAGAGTAATCCGAGTGATTCTTCAAATCCGCCCTGGCTCTTTTTAAAATATTCTACAAAGAAGCGCACGGTCCATAGGCCCACCATGAAAAGGCCAAAGAAATAACCTGTTTTATCTTTTTTGTTGGTTTTCCAGTAGAGCTGGTATAGTATTGCAAAAAGTATGAGATAGCATATTGCTTCGTACAATTGCGCTGGATGTCTATACGGAATGGACTCTAACAGTGGTGCAAATTCTGGATTGTTCTCAATGGCTTTGTAAGCCGCACTAGCTGTTTTTTCTTGGGTTTCACGTATGGCTTTGTACGCGGGCATATCATCCGAATCCCGTATAAAACGAACAGCGAGGGCAAAAGATTTGTCCACGATCTTCCCATTGATTTCGGAATTAAAAAAATTCCCCAATCGAACAAAACTGGCTCCAATTGCCGAAGGTATTACCATGCGATCTAGCAACCAAAGCATATTGATATCCTTCCATTTTCTGCAATACAGCCAAACCCCGATGATGGCGGCTATTGTAGCTCCGTGGCTTGCCAATCCGGTAAATCCGGTAAATTCATATCCATTTATAAACCCAAAAAGCGACCCGTTGGCACTTTCGCGTATGGGCAAAAGAATTTCTATCAAATGATCCTTGTAATAGTCCCAGTCGTAAAAAATAACATGTCCTAAACGAGCTCCCAACATAATGGAAACTATTCCATGAATGAATAGGGAATCCACCTGTTGCATGGTCTTTTTTTCGTTCAAAAAGATACGCTTGATAATGTACCAGCCTACCACAAATGCAGCAATCCAAAGTAGGTTATAATATTTGATTTGAATGAATCCCAATTTAAACAAGGTGCCGTCGGGATTCCAATTAAAGCCTAAGAAATACATCAGGTAAAATTTTGGTCTAATATAATTAATAGATACTAGAGCGCTTCGTTTTTAGATGTTAGATTTCAGAATAAATTTTTAACACTGTTCCTAAAAATAAAACTCAACTGAACTTCAATTTAAATTTTGGATTTGAACTTATTAAGGAACTGGATCGTACCCTTTGCCGCCCCATGGGTGACAGCTGAAGATTCGTTTTAAAGACAACCACCCCCCTTTAAAAAGACCATGTTTTTTTAAAGCTTCCATTGTGTAAGCGGAACAGGTGGGCGAATAACGGCATGTAGCTGGAGTTAAGGGTGAAATTAAAAGCTGATAGAGTTTGACCAATAGTACGAAAGGAGCGATAAGGATTTTTTTAAATGTAATTCCTTCCGATTCCATATGGTTTTTGTGCAATTAATTAATACTGAAGGTCGTTCCTTCTTTACCATCTTTGAGTTGGATCCCCAAAGCGGTGAGTTGATCTCTGATCTTATCCGAAGTGGCAAAGTCTTTATTGGCTCGGGCCTCATTGCGCAACTCAATCAACAATTCCATAACGCCGCTTAGTGCACTGATATCATTTTTGGTCGCCTTTTGATTTTCAATACCCAAAATATCGTACACAAAAGTGTTTAAGGTGGATTGAAGTAGTGACTTATCTTCTTTGGAGATGGTTTCTTTGCCCTCCTTTATCAGATTGATGCGTTTTACGCCATCAAAAAGATGTGCAATTAGAATAGGGGTGTTGAAATCATCGTTCATGGCATCGTAACACTTTTGTTGCCATGTTTTATAGTCGAAATCAGACGTTGCTCCTGTTTTTAAAGATTCCATGCATTCCATGGCATCGATAAGTCGATTATACCCCTTTTCTGAGGCTTGCAGCGCATCATCACTCAAATCCAAAATACTTGTGTAATGGGCCTGCATCATAAAAAATCGGACTACGGCAGGGGAGTATGCCTTGCTCATGATGTCATTTTCGCCACTGAACATTTCTGACGGATAAATATTGTTTCCTGTGGATTTTGACATCTTCTTGCCGTTCAAGGTCAACATATTGGCGTGCATCCAATATTTTACGGGGGATTTTCCAGTACTTGCTTCAGACTGGGCTATTTCACATTCGTGGTGTGGAAATTTCAAATCCATTCCACCTCCATGTATGTCAAAAGTCTCTCCCAAATATTTTGTGCTCATGGCGGTACACTCCAAATGCCATCCTGGAAAACCATCTCCCCATGGAGAAGGCCATCGCATAATGTGTTGTGCCTCGGCTTTTTTCCAAAGTGCAAAATCTTGAGGGCTTCTTTTTTCATCTTGGGCGGTGAGCTCCCGGGTGTTGGCGATCATATCTTCCAACTTTCTTCCACTGAGCTTGCCATACTCATGGCTTTCATTGAATTTTGGAACATCAAAATATATGGAGCCATTGACTTCATAGGCAAAACCTTTATCAATGATTTCCTTTATGATTTCAATTTGCTCAATGATATGGCCCGTAGCAGTTGGTTCAATGCTTGGTGGTAAAAAGTTGAATTTTTGCAGGGTTTCATGAAAGTCAACCGTATAGCGCTGAACCACTTCCATGGGTTCAATCTGCTCCAACTTTGCTTTCTTGGCGATTTTGTCTTCCCCTTCATCAGCATCGTTTTCCAAATGGCCCGCATCGGTAATGTTGCGAACATAGCGAACTTTGTACCCCAAATGCTTGAAATAACGGAAGATCATATCAAAGGACATGAATGTTCGGCAATTTCCAAGGTGAACATTACTATACACCGTAGGTCCGCAGACATACATGCCGATATGGCCTTCGTTTATGGGTTTAAAAACCTCTTTTTTACCAGTAAGTGAATTGTGTACTCGTAGGGTTTGGTTTTTGTAAAGTTGCATTGAAAAACTTCAGATTAAAACTCAGTATCTAGGTTGATGTAGTCCAAAAACTCTCTTCTTACGGCTTCGTCCTTGAATTTGCCGCCATACTCAGCGGTCACCGTACTGCTTTCCACATCACGGATTCCCCTGGAATTCACACAAAGGTGTTTTGCGTCAATTACGCAAGCCACGTCCTCGGTGCCCAATGCTTTTTGAAGTTCCTTGACAATTTGAATGTTCAATCGCTCTTGAACCTGCGGGCGTTTGGCATAATAGTCAACAATCCGGTTCATTTTGGAAAGACCAATTACGGTTCCTCCTGAAATGTAGGCAATATGCGCTTTTCCAACAATGGGCAATAGGTGATGTTCGCAGGTTGAATACACCGTAATGTTCTTTTCAACCAGCATCTCGCCATATTTGTATTTATTCTTAAATGTTGAGGGTTTTGGTTTGCGTTTGGGATGCAAGCCACCAAAAATCTCATTTACGAACATTTTGGCCACTCTTTTAGGGGTGCCGTTCAAACTGTCATCATCTAGGTCAAGACCCAGTGTCAACATAATTTCCCGAACACTGCTTTGTATTCTTTCTATCTTATCATCATCACTCAATACAAAAGCATCATCTCGCATCGGGGTTTCCGTAGAAGAGCCAACGTGGTCGTCACCTCTTTCCTCATACTGTTCTTCCAAAGCTTGCTCTAGTTTCATTGCTGTTTCTTCAAGGATGCAAAGATATACATTAATGCACTATTTAACATCTGGTATGGATACTTTGACAACATAAATTATTGTTAAGGAAAAGGCTGGATTACTTTTATAATGCCCAAACCTACAATAGTTTATGGTGAGATTAGTCGCAGCAACCCTAATATTGACTCTTTGTAGTCAAGTGACCTTTTCACAGGTATCTCCCGATTGCGGGAATGCCATACCTATTTGTGCAAATACGCCTGTTAATGGTGGTTCCAATGGTTTTGGTATTGATGACTTTAACGGTGCTACCTCTAGCGGATGCTTGGAACAGACGACCTCTGGTTCCATCGAATCCAATTCGGTCTGGTACAGATTTCGAACTTCTGCAGCTGGGGAGCTTGGTTTTAATATAGGACATGATAGCAGTGAAGATTGGGATTTTGCGTTGTACCGAGCCAGTGACTGTAACAATCTGGGTGATCCCGTACGATGTAATTTCTTTGACAACAGCGACAATAAATCGTTTATCGGGGTGGGGGAAGACCCAACAGGTGATTTAGATTCCGTGCATTATGAGGATTGGCTTCAGGTAAATGCAGGAGAGGATTACTATTTGTTCATCAATAATTTTAGCAACGTAAATTCAGGTTTTTCCGTTCAATTTACCGGAAATATCTTTGTAACCAATCCTACTGACGCTTTGGATTGTTCTATTGTGAACAATCTTTTGGGCGCTCCCATTGCTGCCTGTGATGGAGATATCATCAGTTTGGATGCTACAACTACGGGGGCCATGGCTTACGAGTGGTACCAAGATACTGGAAGCGGTTTTCAACTGATGGCTGGTGAAACAAATCCAACATTAGATGTGACCGCCACTGCGCAATACAGAGTGGTTGTGGTAACGCCTACAGGGAACATCATCAGTGATGTTCAAGTTGTTTTCAACGCTATACCTACTAGCAATGTTGTGTCCGATGCGTTGTTTTGCCATACCGTTTCCGCAACGTTTGATTTAGGAACAAAAGATAGCGAAGCATTGGGTGCGCAAGACCCAGATGCATTCATGGTCAGTTATCACCATACCCAGGCTGATGCCATTTCAGGAAATAATCCGATTCCCAAACAGTTTTCAAAAAACCCAGGACCAGAAGATATTTTTGTACGCATTTATTCACTGACAAATCCAGATTGTTATGATGCCTCTCAAAATTTCAGTATCAATGCAATTGTAACTCCGGAGCTCACTTTTTCTGAAGAGGTAACCATCTGTGAAAATTCAACCGGTGTTAGTATTGGTGAGACCATGCCCAATCCAGCGTATACCTATTCATGGAGTACGGGAGAGCTTACGCCAAGCATCAATATTACCCAAGCAGGAGCATATACCGTAACGGTAACAAATTCGATGGGTGGAATTGATTGCGAAACTGAAAGGACTGTTCAGGTTAATCTATCACAATTGCCGATGATTTCGGATGTTGAGATTGAGGATTTTCAGGCGAATAATTGGGTTACAGTTTTATCAGATTTGGAGGGAGACTTTGAATACCGCTTGAATGATGGTGCATACCAAGCAAGCAATGTATTTGATGATGTACCCGGAGGAATGCATAC
Organism: Flagellimonas sp. 2504JD1-5; assembly: GCF_053618295.1. Classification (NCBI taxonomy): domain Bacteria; kingdom Pseudomonadati; phylum Bacteroidota; class Flavobacteriia; order Flavobacteriales; family Flavobacteriaceae; genus Flagellimonas; species Flagellimonas sp. 2504JD1-5. Next base: position 1,386,738 of record NZ_JBSIOU010000002.1, on the reverse strand, counting down.
CGTGTCCATGAGGGACGCTTTTGGTTGCGGCGAGGTTACAGAGAATATTGTGGTAGTGGGATTCTCACCTATTTTTTCACCCAATGGCGATGTGTTGAATGAATCTTGGCAAATAGACGGACTTTCTGCATTGAATTCCCCAATAGTTACCATTTATGATCGCTATGGAAAGCTAATTGCGCAGTTAAACGAATTTAGTCCGGGATGGGATGGAAACTTTCAAGGAAGACCGCTGCCATCAACAGATTACTGGTTCAAATTATCGTATTTGGACAACGATGGTAATCGGGTTTATGCCAGGTATATACAGAATCATTTTTCTTTGAGAAGATAGTCAAAGTGTATTTTATCGATTAACTGTATAATTTTTCGGTTAAAAAATACTAAAAGAGCCCTTTTGGGAGTTATAAAAGTTATCACAGAATAACCTTTAGCCCCAAATTCTATGAGAGCTCTATTTTGCGCTATATGTTGTTTATTTCTGATACCTTTTGCAACAAGCGCCCAAAACTCCCCTGACTGTAGGACGGCAATACCTGTTTGTGCAGATGCACCCATTATGTCGCTCACCGATGGAAGTGGTGATATTGATGATTTCGACCCCATGGTTATTACCCAAACAGGATGTTTGGAAAAAGGAAGCGTGGCCTCTGCAAATATTGAAAACAACACTTCTTGGTATGTCTTTAGAGCAGGTACCGATGGGCAAATAGGCTTTGATATTGAGGCACTTCCCGTAAGTGGTGGAATTGTCACCTCAGAGTTGGATTTTGCACTTTACGGTCCTTTTGACCAAACTTCGGGGCAAAATTTCTGTACCCTTGTCGGTAATGGATCGGCACAACCAATTCGTTGCAACTATGAAGTAAACGTAACCAATTTTACAGGTATAGGAGTAAATCCAGTTGATGGTAGAGTAGGTGCACCTTTCGTTGTGGGCAGTCAAAATACATATGATGAATGGTTAGATGTAACTGCTGGTGAGATTTACTATTTATTCATCAATAATTACAATACCAACTTTAATGGCGACCCCGAACCGTTTACCTTAACTTTTACGGGCACATCGGTTGATGCGGATCAGAACACTGCGTTGGATTGTACGCTTCGAGATGAGTTTTTGGGATTGGATATCATTGCATGCGAAGGTGACCCGGATATTGTATTGAGTGCGTTGAACTCGCCAGCCGGATCGGATATTGCCAGTGTCACATGGACTGTGGATTATGAAGATGACGGTATTATTGATGCCACTTTACCCGGAACTGGACTTTTTGGAGCAGAATTGGTGGTCGCAAGCCCAAATTCGGGGCGTTATTTTGTTGAAATTACCACGGCTTCAGGCACTCCTCCAACGGTAATAGACAATGGCGGAATTCTTATTACCTTTTATGGTATTCCGCAGTTGGATCAGGTAATGGTCATAGACGATTTGGTCAATAGTGATCAAACCGATCCTTATAATATTGAGATTCAAGTATTAGGTGATGGGGATTATGAATATGCCATAAATGGTGGAGAATTTCAGGATGACCCACAATTTTTTGATGTACCACCCGGAATCAACACGGTTGTCATCAATGATAAAAATGGATGCGGAACCACAGAGCCCATTGAATTTTTGGTGGTAGGTTATCCCAAGTTTTTTACGCCCAATGGTGATGGTATCCACGATAATTGGAATGTGCTGGGGGTGGAAACACTTTCAAATCCGGTCATTTTTATTTTTGACCGTTTCGGGAAACTTCTGAAGCAGTTGGACGGTACTACTCTTGGCTGGGATGGCACTTTTAATGGGAGGGATTTACCCTCATCTGATTATTGGTTCCGATTGGATTATGAAAGGGATAATGGTGGAGTATTGGTGGCAAGGTCGGTTAGAAGACACTTTTCATTGGTGCGATAAAAAAAGGCCGGATTACACATCCGACCCTCTTCAGGCTAATTTAAAAAACTATACTAACTAAACTAAAATTTTAAGGTATATCCCAAGGTGATATTGGTATTGATATGATTTACCATCGCTGTGCTGTTTATACCGGCATCAAATAAGAAAGTATTCACATCTTGTTCCGCTCGGCTAAAGGCCAAATCCAATCTGCTTCCACCAAAATTGTACCCGATGCCACCAGAATATCCATTGAGATCCCCGATAACAGTTCCATTTTCATAGGGGCTTTGCTCGTATCTATATCCTCCTCTTAAACTTACCTCCTCAATGCGGAGTTCGCCACCTAACCTATATGTGTTTACTACTCCCAATTCACTGGCAATAAAATCGTTTTCAGAGGTAAAATTTGGGTCCGTTGTTGGGCGTAATTCTGCCTGGGACATATCTTGATGACCGTAGTCAAAGCTCAACAAGCCATCTTTACCAAAAACAACCGCTACACTACCAGTAAGCTTGGCCGGAACTTTTATGCGATACTCCTCAAATAGATTTATAATTCCAAAATCGATAAAATTGATATCGGATACGGCCAATGTTGAATTGATACGTTGCGATACATCATCGGTCAGTTCGTACCAGGTAGGGGATTGGTAGCTACCGCCAACCCTAACATTATCATTCAATTTGGCTATGGCACCCAAACTGAAAGAGAAGCCATACCCTTCTGTATGTAAAAAGTTGTCAAATGTTGTGGACTGCACAGGTGAACTTACATCATAACCGTCTTCATCCAACAAAGTCAGTCTATCGTACAAAATTGAATGGAAATTAAGGGAGGCTCCCAGATATAAATTTTCCTGATATTGTCCGGCTACGTTTACCGTGAACTTGCTGTTGTATCCTGTTGTGCTTTGAATGTATCTTTGGTTGACGCTGGTATATTCTGCATTCGAAAAATATGAAGTATTTGTATCCTCGTCAACGGTGGGCTCAATGATTCCAGCCTGGAACCCCAAAAAAGCCTGTTGGGCTCCAAAACCAAGGTCGGCACCAATATTCAAATAGGCATCCTCAATGTTTTCCCCTTGTTGTACCCTTAGATTGTTGAGGGTTTCTCCTTGCGCAAAATTTAAAAAGTAGTTGTCGATACCTTGTGTGGTGTTCCCGGCAACTGCAAATTCATTGTCAAAGTTCCTGGCGAGGTCGTAATTGAAAGATAGCGCCAACTTTTTCCACGGGTTGTCGGTTGATTTAAATACAAAAACACCACCTACCTGGTTCAGCTCTGTGGTATTGGTATCGCTATTTCTAAAGGTGTTTCCAAACAGAGCATCGTTGTTTCTGTTGTAGTTGGACCCTGAAATGGTAAATTGGCTAAAATTGAAAACTGCAGAGCCGGCTGGGTTTACATTTAATGACGATAAATCACCGCCGAGAGCCCCGAAGGCACCACCCATGGCTTGAAATCGTGCAGTTCCTATAATGTTCTCCTGACTGTATCGTAAAACGTCATTTATGTTTTGGGCACTTGCGAAAGTGCATACCAATATCATGATGAAAGTTGAAATCCTTTTCATTTTGAGAGATTTAGTTTTTTGAATAAAACAGTATGAATGTTGTTAGCGCCTTCTGCCGCTACTTCTTGATGATGACCTTGCTGCGCCCGAGCTTCTACTGCCGCTTGAGCTTCTGCTGTAACTTCCACGGCTACTGCTTCCGCCAGAGCTTCTGCTATAGCTTCTACCACTACTTCGGCTGCTGCCTGAACTTCTGTAGCTTCTTGAGCTTCCACCAGAGCTTCTATAGTTTCGTCCACTTGACCCACTTCTGTAGGTTCCGGAACTTCTTGGACTTGTAGATCTTCTGTAATTACTGCTTCTTGGCGCTGTTCTGCCAGAGGATTGATAATTTCTAGAACTTCTTCCCGGCGTGCGATATATTGTTGAACTTCTTCCAGAAGTTGCACCTCTTCTATAAGTTCCACTACTTCTTGTGGATGGAGAAGTGCCATAAGAACGGCCCGTTCTTGTTCCTCTATAATTTGGTGTGGTGCGGGTACTTCTACTAGATCTGTAATTTCTGTTTCGTGCCAAAGCATCTGCGCTTACTGATCTTCTGGCCGTTGTTCCACTGCGATAGGATCTTGTGCTTCTGGCTGCAGAACTCCTACTTGCGTTGGAACGTCCACTTGACCTGTATCTTGACGAATATCCTCTTGATCTTGATGTTAAATTAGATCTTCCTCTTAGCGAAGTTCCCTGAATGGAACTTGCATATCCTCTTCTGCCTCGGTTATAGGAATACCCTCTACCGTAGTATCCTCTTCCATAATATCCTCTATATGGACGGTTCCAACCATATCCGTAATAACCGCCCCAGCCAAAACCTGCTCCGGCGTAACCCCAGTAGGGATCCCAGCCCCATCCGTAGTTGCCCCAGCCCCAACGGTTCCATCTCCAGGGGTTGTTCCAACCCCATCCGTAGTATCCACCCCATCCGTAGCCGTAGCCCCAAAAAGGGGATCCCCAACCGTAGCCGCCCCAGCCCCAGTTGTTGTCATAAACATTGATGGAAACACTTGTAGGGTTATCTCCCCATCCTGGATTTCCGCTATACGTGTTGTTGTTTGCAAAATAATTGGTCTGCTCTCCCAACGGAATGCTATCATTTTCTACACCACTGTTATAACTATCAATATCAGTAAAGATTTCGTCTTCCAAAATTTCGTTATACTCATCGGCTTTTTGACCGAAATAATCTCCATACAGATTACTTTCTTGCTGTTGGATACGCACACCTTCAGCTGACCTTTTCTCAACATTCACAACACGATTTCCGTTGGAATAAATCCCATCGTCATCGTAATATGAAGCTTGTTGATACGAACCGCATGAGGCCAATAGAAGCGTTGCCATAACAAACATGGCAATGATTTGAGTTTTTGGGCGGGGTAAAGACTTTGTCATGATGCAATTTTTATTGTTGAACATACTAAAAATAGTTAGTTTTGCCCAACTATTTTTGATGATAAAGTCACAAGTTTTGTGCCAAACTACTGTAGATGGGTAAAAAATTAACAAGTCGAAGCGAGGATTATTCCAAATGGTATAATGAACTTGTAGTAAAAGCTGATTTAGCTGAGAGCTCTGGTGTTAGGGGCTGTATGGTTATAAAACCATATGGATTTGCAATTTGGGAAAAAATGCAGGCCCAGTTGGATAAAATGTTCAAGGAAACTGGACATGAAAACGCCTATTTCCCACTATTTATACCAAAATCATACCTGAGCAAGGAGGCGAGCCATGTTGAAGGATTTGCAAAGGAATGTGCCGTGGTAACCCATTATCGACTTAAAAATGCTGAGGATGGAAGTGGTATTATCGTTGATGAAGATGCTAAGTTGGAGGAAGAATTAATTGTCAGACCAACTTCTGAGACCATTATTTGGGATACCTACAGAAAATGGATACAGTCCTATCGTGATTTACCTTTGTTGATTAATCAATGGGCAAATGTGGTACGTTGGGAAATGCGTACGCGACTTTTTTTACGTACGGCCGAGTTTTTATGGCAAGAAGGACATACTGCCCACGCAACAAAAGAAGAAGCACTTGAAGAAGCGGAGCAAATGATGCATGTGTATGCCGAATTTGCGGAAAACTATATGGGTGTTCCCGTGATTAAAGGGACCAAAACGGAAAGTGAACGTTTTGCTGGAGCCGAAGAGACTTATTGCATTGAGGCCCTAATGCAGGATGGAAAGGCCCTACAGGCTGGCACATCACATTTTCTTGGACAGAACTTTGCCAAGGCGTTCGATGTGAAATTTGCCACCAAAGAAGGAAAGCAAGAATATGTTTGGGCTACATCTTGGGGGGTTTCTACGCGATTGATGGGAGCACTTGTAATGACCCATAGTGATGATAACGGATTGGTGCTTCCGCCGAAATTAGCCCCAATTCAAGTAGTGATTGTTCCTATTTACAAAGGATTGGAGCAGTTGGATGCTATTTCTGAAAAGGTAGAACCTTTAGTAAAGGAGCTTAGTTCCAAAGGGATTTCGGTAAAATACGACAAACGAGATACCCATAAGCCAGGTTTTAAGTTTAACGAATATGAGCTAAAAGGGGTACCGGTACGTTTGGCAATAGGGCAACGTGATTTGGAAAATGGCACCTACGAAGTAGCTCGACGGGATACTTTGCAGAAAGAATCCGTGAAAGTTGAGGATGTTGTTGACAAGATTGCTTCCCTGTTGGAGGAGATTCAGGAGAATGTATATAAAAAGGCATTGGATTATAGAGAGGCTCACATTACTGAAGTAGATTCGTATGATGAGTTTAAAAAAGTAATTGAGGAAAAAGGCGGATTTGTTTCAGCTCATTGGGATGGAACTTCTGAAACTGAAGATAGGGTTAAAGAAGAAACCAAGTCTACCATTCGATGTATTCCTTTTTATGGAGAGAAAGAAGATGGGAGTTGTATGGTCACAGGTAAACCTTCCTCTCAAAGGGTATTGTTTGCCAAGGCCTATTAAAGGGGTTAAAAAATAATAGTAACTGTTGCAAGACTTAAAAATAGTTGTATTTTTGCATCCGCAATTATGCAACCTTATGGCCCGTTCGTCTAGGGGTTAGGACGCCAGGTTTTCATCCTGGTAACAGGGGTTCGATTCCCCTACGGGCTACGAAGTACTAGGTTAAAAGCGCAAAATTGAAAGTGTATTTGATTTTTGTGAGTTTAACTTTAAGCTTGAAATGGCCCGTTCGTCTAGGGGTTAGGACGCCAGGTTTTCATCCTGGTAACAGGGGTTCGATTCCCCTACGGGCTACTAAAGAATATTGTAAATTTTAAATGAAAGGTGAAAAACGGGCATGCCAATTTTCAGTTTTTCATTATCCATTTTAAATTAAAATAATGGCAAACCATAAGTCAGCATTAAAGAGAATCAGAAGAAACGAAGCAGTACGTTTGCGTAACAGATACCAGCACAAAACTGTTCGTAATGCAATCAAAAAATTGCGTAACGAGGAAGATAAGAAAGCTGCGGAAGCATTGTTACCGACTGTTGTTGGAATGATCGATAAGCTTGCCAAGCGAAACATCATCCATAACAATAAAGCTGCAAACTTGAAAAGCAAGTTAATGAGTAGTGTTGCTGCAATGTAAGTACATGCCACTTGAATAAAATAGAAAACGCCCCAAGCAGGGGCGTTTTTTTTGTTTATACAACTGAGTTCAATCTAATCTATGAGTTTAGTTTCATCCCGGTAACCTGTGGAATCTTTATACCAATCTTCGTATACGGCTCCTCCTGATGTTGCCCATTGGTTAAAAAAGTTATAAGCCTGGTTGATCGGAGTACTTTCTTTGGGAGGTTTAAAATTATGGACGATATTAATGGCCCATGGTAAGCCAGAATCCGTTTGATAATTTCCATCTATATCTTGATTTACACCTTCCACAGATGTATCGTTCACCCCTAAGGTTGTTCTGAACCTATTTGGCAGATGTATTTCCCTGCTTCTGTCCTTGGCAACTATTAAGAATGGGTTAAAAGGTGCAATGCCCAATTGGGCGGTTGTGATAGGTTGTGTGAATTTCACGGAAACCGTTGTGGGTACATGCAACATAGTTTCATTATTGTCAAACAAAATAACCACAGCCCTGTCTTGTCCTTGTTCCAGGCCATTGGCCGCAACATTTATATATCCCTCGGTCAATACTGTACCAGTAACGGATTCTACGAGACTAGGGGGAATACTTTCCATTTCAATCCCAAAGGCATTGATCAGTGCTGCGCCATCTGAGGTCACCTCAAAATGGATATCGAGCTGTACAGCCATATTATCTGCGTTTAAAATGGCAACAAATCGGTAATTGACAGCAGTGTCATTAAAATCGTAATCCCCTAAAAATGGCCAAAGATCTTCAAAAGCTACCGTACCCCATCCATATTTACTAGGGGTAAATTGTTCAAAGGCCTTATCTGCTTCCTCAGGAAAAGCATCATTGCTATCTGTAATTCCGTCTCCGTCAGTATCGGGGTCCACAGTTACTTCATCATAAATACGGAAGGTGGTCAAATCATTGATGGTTCGATTAAAGGATATTCCAGAGGTTGAATTTGGACCATAGCGATACTCCCAGCCACCAGTTTGGGTATCCATTACAATCAAGTTACTATTGCCACCATTGTTGGCCAACCATAGTTCTTGGTTGGAATCGAATGTCATTGATGTAGGCTCAAATGGTAAGTCTTCTCCACTTATTCTGGTAGCATCATAATCGCCATTGGCATTTAAGTCTAGACGGTATAATCCTGAGAAAGAACATAGAAAAATAGTTCCGTCGTCAGCAAAGGCTAAATCACCACCGTTCTTTTTATGAAGTCCAATAATATCCCAATTGGATAAAATATTGGCATTCTGTGGATCAATGGTATAAAGTCGGGTCCCAGTTGAAAAGTATAAGAGTCCATCATTTTCGTTATAATCCAATCGTGGGCCACCAATATTCAAATCACCAATGGTGGTCCAAGTATCGTTGACCATATCATATTTCATTAATGGATTGGGCGCAGATCTTCCTATGGAATATAAAACTTTGTTTTGTTGATCAATTGCCGCTGTCCAACTGCCCATTGGCATATCACTGATAAACGTATAAGCTCCATTAAGTGGGTCAATTTGGAACATTTCACCGGAACCATTCACACAATAGAGATAATCCTCTACCATGGGTTTAGCTGTAGAAGCACCTTTTCCACTTTGTGAAGTATATGTATAGTTGACCACAGTGCCCGAGATGTTTACCACTGCTGAAGAATAGGTAAAGCCTTCTTTTCGTCTTATATACAGTTTTTCATAATAACCGGGAACCACAAAGGTGTGTTCAATCTTACCTCCTGAGGGGACACCGCTAAAAATTAGATGATTCAAATTATCCACGGAGATTTCAACCCCGGTTTCTTCTTCGTTCTCTTCATTCAAATACGATATTTGTTCTCCGGTAAGCACTTGGTCATTGTATGCATAAACATCATACTTCACACCAGGAGTATTATCATTTATGATAAGTTGTACCTCTTTATCTGTTTTGAACTCGAATCCGCTTGGAATTTTCAGTTCTGTGATTTCCAGTTCATCAATAGGAACTTCCGGGTCGGGCGTTCCGCCATCGGTATCTGGATTTGGAATGGGGCCATCAAGACTGTCCTTGACACACGAAGTGTGAAATACAAACATAAGAATGCAAAGGGCAGATAAAAGGATTTGGGACTTTTTCATCGCTTAAAAATTTATTGGAACAGTATCCAATTTTGATTTAAAGTTATTCGTAACTAATAATTTTACTGTTTCTATTTAGATGGATTTCTTACATATATCGGTGAACGGTTACTATTCTTCGACGAAACCCATTTAATCTTTTTTTGCAATAAATGAACGAAAAACCCTACAAAATAATATATTTCATCGTTGAAATGATCAATGAAGTTGTAAAAGGGAGAAAAGGTGTGGTGAAAACTGGCCAATTATCTGAAGGACCTTCTTTTGCCCACAAGGAAACCTGCTATAAAGATTAGATACATCACCACAATTAATATTTTCAAGAAATCATGCAAACGATACTCATAGTAGAAAATGGGGAAGTCATAGGCCGCAATGAAAATGAATGGGAAAAATATATGGAAAATAAAAAGTCCTAGACTCACCCAAAATAGCAGATTATGTCGTAACAAATAATGGCTTTCTTCTTTTCTTTTTTCAATGAAATACAGCCCAATGGCATATAATAGTACAATTGATGCGACCAAATCAGCATAATAGAGGCCTATATGAAACGGATTTTGGAAAAACAAGCTGATCACATAGCCTAGAAGAGCCAATATGGCGGCATACTTTACCCGAACCTTGTGCTTTTTGTTTTTTAGGATATTGATATAGATGTAATAGAAAAAACAAAAAGTTACAACCGAATAAATATTATAGATAATTATGTTATGCCAATTGTAACGATTATCTGAGAAAAATTGAAAGTTGTCATTGTATTTAATAAAATACCCCAAGAGTTCTGTAAAAAACGTGTAGATGATAAATACTGGAAAATACTTCAGTATGGTATCATAATACCTCCTATATCTGAAAATGGCAATAATCCAAGCAATCAGATATAAGGGTATGCAGTAATGCTCTTCTAAGAAATTAACTAACTCTTGAGGCATGATATTTTAATAATCTGAACTAGGAGGGGGACCGGAGGTACTTCGGTTCATGGTTAAACTTTGGCCTCCATTAAGCGCAGGAGCTTCGGGCAGGCTTGGAACAAAACTTGCATAGGCCTTTTGCTCCTTTTGCTGTGTGTTTCCAATCCCGTTGGCACCAACAGCATCCTTAATTAGTTTTGCTTTGCCATCCTCTCCAATATAAAAACCATAATTTTGACCATCTACAGTTATTGTGGGAACAATAAAAACAGAATTCTGCCTGGGATGAACCACTTTTTTACCATCAGGAAATTTCTCTTTATTGGGGTAATTTCCGAAATAAAACCGTAAAGAGGCAATGTCCACTTTAGCATCTTTGGCCTCTTGCTCAATAAATGCCATATATTGTTTTATGGTGGTATAATCCCATGAGGAGAATCTGGCAGGACGGAAACCTTCATCTTGGTTTTGCTCCATTTCAAACTGTTGTATCAATTCAACCCGGTTTTTGGAATAATTGTCATACAAGGATTTGGATTCTTCCAATGATATAATTTGTTCAGGCGGTGTCACACGTTCTTTGGGTTCTTCGTTTGGTTCTTCGGTTTTTTGAACTTGCTTACATGCTCCAAGAATCAAGATAAATGAACCAAGCAGCATAGCAAATGCGGTTTTGAGGTTTTTCATATTAAAGTGTTTTAGTTTATGGGTTGAGGAAACCGTATTAAAGATATGTTTTTTCTGTAAAACCCTTTAAGAAAAAAACCCTTTGAGTCAGCTCAAAGGGTTTCAAATATGTGTTATTCAAAACAATAAAGGATTCCGTTACTCATTCATAGTGAGTAAAAATTCTTCGTTGTTTTTGGTTTGTTTAATACGCTGTTCCATAAACTCCATCGCCTCAACGGGATTCATATCTGCCAAATACTTTCTCATGATCCACATGCGTTGTATGGTGGTTTCATCCAAGAGAAGATCGTCTCTACGGGTAGAAGAGGATATTAAATCGATCGCAGGGAAAATTCTACGGTTGGAAATTCGTCTGTCCAACTGAAGCTCCATATTACCCGTTCCTTTAAATTCTTCAAAGATAACTTCGTCCATTTTGGAACCAGTTTCGGTCAAAGCTGTCGCGATTATGGAAAGTGAGCCTCCATTTTCAATGTTCCTGGCCGCTCCAAAGAATCTTTTAGGCTTGTGAAGCGCATTGGCATCAACACCTCCACTCAATACTTTACCAGAAGCGGGCTGAACGGTATTGTACGCACGGGCCAATCGGGTAATGGAATCCAGTAGAATTACTACATCATGACCGCATTCTACCAATCTTTTGGCTTTTTCTATTACAATGTTTGCTACGCGAACATGCTCTGTTGCCTCTTTATCAAAGGTTGAAGCAACTACTTCGCCACGAACGTTACGCTGCATATCGGTAACTTCTTCTGGACGCTCATCAATCAAAAGAATAATCTGGTATACTTCGGGATGGTTAGCTGCAATTGCATTGGCAATATCTTTCAACAGCATGGTCTTACCCGTTTTTGGTTGCGATACGATCATACCACGCTGCCCTTTACCAATAGGTGAGAACAAGTCCATTATACGTGTTGACAAAGTGCTTTGTCGTTCCGCTAATTTGAATTTTTCCTTCGGAAACAAAGGAGTAAGATGTTCAAAAGAAACTCTGTCACGAACCACCTGTGGGTCCAATCCATTTATTTTGGTAACCTTGATCAGAGGAAAATACTTTTCTCCTTCCTTTGGAGGTCTTACGTTTCCAAGAACGGTGTCTCCAGTCTTTAATCCAAATAACCTGATTTGTGATTGGGAAACATAAATATCATCCGGTGAAGAAAGGTAGTTATAGTCTGAAGAGCGCAAGAAACCATATCCATCCTGCATGATATCAAGAACACCTTCACTTTCGATAATGCTGTCGAATTCAAATTCAGGTTCTTTATATCGATTTTTTAAATCTTTATCAAAGTTGCTGCTTTTCTTTTCATGGCCACGACTATGGTGTTGGCTGCCTTTTTTGTTATGCTGGCTTTTTTGGTGACCATTTTGTTTGTGGTGCTCTTTTCTGGCTGGTTGCTCTTTCGGAGCTTCTCTTTTGTCTTCTGTAGCTTCCTTTTTGTCTTCTGGGGCTTTCTCGGGAGTGTTCTCTTTTTCGGAAGAAACACTATCCTTTAGTTCTTTTTTTGGACGGGGGGTTCTGGCTCGTTTCGGCTTTGGCACTCCGTTTTCTTGTTGGGGGGCTGTATTTTCTTGTACAACCTTTGGGTTGGATGCCTGAACATCCAAGATTTGGTACACCAAATCAAGTTTTTTTAGGGCCTTGAATTTGGGAACATTTAGGTTCTTTGCAATTTCCTGCAATTCAGGTAGCTTTTTAGCTTTTAGATCTGAAATCTCAAACATTAAATGGTGAATAAATTAAACTTATCGAATGTAATTTGAAGTAAAAGTTATTTGGGGTACTACGATAGGAAAGATTTCCTTGGGCGAGTGCTTGCTAATAACGACACAATTATACGAATTATTTTTCAACAAATAGATGGCAAATACCAAAAAGACGACTATTTTTGCCCTCAGAAGTCGATTTAGACAATGATTCAACGAATTCAAACGTTTTTTTTATTGATTGTAGCGCTAGGCTCTGGGGTATTACCATTGGTTTTAAGTTTATGGGCGGACGCTGAAGGAGTTGCTTTTTTTGCCAAAAATGAGCTTTGGATAAGTATCGTCTTTTATGGTATCGCCTCCTTGGCTTTGATTTCGATTTTTAAGTATAAGAATAGGCAAAATCAATTTGTATTGAACAGATTGAATATGATATTAAATCTTTTTTTACTAGGATTTTTCGTTTACCGATCGCTAAACTTATCCGGAGAAAACACCATTTCTGAGAAGGGTATTGGGATGCTGATTCCTGTATTTTCTATCGTTTTTCTGGTTCTGGCCAACAGAGCTATCAAAAAGGATGAAGATCTTGTAAAATCTGTTGATCGCTTACGTTAAACCTAACATCTTAGTAGTATTAGTGCGAAAAACCCCGGCATTGCCGGGGTTTTTATTTTTAATCAACAGTTATCTTTATCTATTGTCGTATAGTTTCTGCGGTAAAACCATTTTCAAATTTAATATCGGTCAATGTCTGTACCAGATTGGGTTCCTCCGAGTACCCTTCTTCACTGGGCATAAAGTAAGATCGTTTTGTTGAAATTAACTGTCCATCAATATTTTCATATTCATAATTGGCAGCTATAACAGTATCGTCAATCCCAAAAAACGGTAACGAGAAGAAAAATCGGTCAATCAGTTTCGTTTCGGGATTTACAAAAACCAAATAGGCATCGTTTTGTTCTTTCCCCGTAATTTGGGCATCGTAGCTCACAAGAATTTTGTCATATGTTATGCCATTAAAGGTTTCTTGACCTACATATTCAGCAGTGGTACCTTTATCGTTAAGTTTGTAATGCATGGTAAACCAATAATAATTGGTTCTTCTTAGGAAGTCGCTCACCGCCAACAATTCTTGATTTTGGTTTTCTTCTCCATTTACCAAAACTGTGGTTTCGTCACCATTAAAATATTGTATCACTTTATCGTCATTATCTTGCATAAAGTTGATTTGATGTTGACTATAATTGCCATACGAAACCTCAGAGCCAAATATGTAGCGCTCCACTGAAACGTCAGCTTTTCCATTCGCAGATGATTGGTAATTATAGGTATACTCCACATCGCCCTTTTTCCAAAGATTATTCCAGCCTCCATGGGCGTATTCAACTGCGGCCAGAACGGTTTCCGGACGATTGGTGTCATAAACAGGAGCTTTTTCAACTGCTTCTACAACAGTTTCTGGAGCCATTTCAGCTTTTTTGTTTTTCTGCGCGCATGACGCCAACAATAAAATTCCAGCAATTCCGAGTAATTTTAAGCGTAGTGTTTTCATTTGTTTTTGGATTGTTTGATTTCTTAGACGTGTCGACCCGGTATTGCTTACGGATCCATAGGTGCACTAAAGGCCAAAGTTTTGCAAAAACTTGGCTGCATTAAAGCCTTGAATCTCCACCAATCTGGATTCTGTGCTTTTTGGATTCAATAATGGGTTGGTGTGATTGAAATGAATAAAATGAATTTTTGCCTTTTCCGTATCGGAAAGGTCATCAAAAAGCTTCATGCTTTCAATCACGAAAGGATGGGGTATTTCTGAAATATCTCGATTGTCAATTTCCTTTTCGTTAAAAAAAGAAGCATCTAAAAATGCAAAATCGACCTTCTTAATTTCATCAATAATGTTCCTTTCCCACTTATGCCATTTATCAATGTCAGGTATAAAAAGAACGGACTTGTTCGGGCCGATAATTTTATATCCCACTGTCTCTGAATACTCATCCCTGTGGGGAACAAGTATGGGAACAACTGCGATATTTGAAGTAAGTTGTACCGAAGTTTCGTCCTGAATCTCTTTTAGGGTAATATTATTTAACGAGACCAATTGGTCCCATGGGCCATTGGTTTCCAAAAAAGATTTCATTTTGGGCATTGCATATACCGGTACTTGATTGGCTCCTTTAGCTTCTCGCCCCAAAAACATTAATCCTGTGTAATGACCTATATGGGCGTGGGTCAAAAAGATACCATCGGGAATGTCATTGTGCTTTCCAGAAAAATTACTGAGCAATCGCAATTGAGAAGGTATGTCAGGGGTGGCTTCGAAAAGAAACGATTTTCCATTTTCGCGGTCTACCACACCCAAAGCAACCACCTTGCGGTCGGGGTCAGGGTTTTGGAACAGCAACGAGCAACATTCTTTTTGACAGTCAATATGAGGACTTCCCGCATCTTGGATTGTCCCTAAAATGTAGAGTATTACCTCACTTTGTGGTTCGGTAACTGCAGATGTTTGTTTATGCTTGTCCTGATTTTTGCAGGCAAACAGCAGCAAAAGGATGCTGAAAAATAGGTGTTTCATTTAGTTTTTTCCCAATTCAATGACTTCCAAATCTGAAATGTTTTCTCCGTTGATCACAAAACGGAGCATAGTTCTTACCCTGTGAAAACCATGCTTTCCACAAGCCCCGGGATTCATATGTAGCAGATTCAATTTTTTGTCGTTCATCACCTTTAATATGTGGGAATGCCCACAAATAAACAATTTTGGGGGATTCTTTTTGATTTCGTCTCGAACTCTCACATTGTATCTGTCAGGATAACCCCCAATATGGGTAATCCAGACATCCACTCCTTCGCATAAAAAACGATTATGTTCTGGAAACTCCTTTTGTATAATATGGCCATCAATATTACCAAAAACGGCCTTGACCGGTTTCAACGCTTCCAATTTATCCATTACCTCGAGATTTCCAATGTCCCCGGCATGCCAAATTTCATCAGCTTGGGCAGCATATTTCAAAATGGAATCATCCATATGTCCGTGCGTATCGGAAAGCAACAAAATTTTAGTCATAACGCTAAAAATATGCTAAAAAATTATAGTAAGATTTCTATTGGATGGGATTAAAGTATCTTTAACAACTTAAAAGTAAGGGATCCAATTGAGATATTTTATCCAATTTTCTTATTTCGGAAAAGCCTATCACGGCTGGCAGAACCAACCCAATGCAATAACTGTTCAAGAGGTGCTGGAAAAAGCATTGTCCACTTTGTTACGGGATAAAATTGAGGTGGTCGGTGCGGGAAGAACTGACTCCGGAGTACACGCCAAGGAAATGTTCGCTCATTTTGATGTCGACACCATTAAGGATACAGAAGAACTTCTGTATCGATTGAACGCATTCCTGCCAGAAGATATCGCAGTGCAAAATATTAGAAAGGTCAATGCTGAGGCCCATGCTCGATTTGATGCTACGGAACGCGCATACGAATATTGGATTGTTCAAGAGAAGAATCCTTTTTATTCTGATTTTGCCCATTTCGTAAAACTCCCCTTGGATGTGGATGCCATGAACCAATCGGCCAAGTATTTATTGGATCATAAAGATTTTGAATGCTTCTCCAAATCCAACACTGATGTAAAAACATTCCTCTGCGATGTTAAAAGCGTTTTTTGGGAGATAAAACCGGACAAATTGATTTTCACCATTTCCGCAGACCGCTTTTTGCGTAATATGGTTCGGGCGATTGTAGGTACTTTGCTCGATGTGGGCCTTGGCAAAATGAAACCTGAAGAAATCAAAGCCATTTTACAAAGTAAGGATAGGGGAAAAGCAGGGGTTTCGGTGCCTGCAAAAGGATTATATTTGACAAAGGTCTCATACCCAAAAAGGATATTTGATGAGCAACAATGATGAAATAGGAAAAGCGTTTGACTTTGGTTTGTTCAAACGAATATTTGCGCACACCAAACCTTATAGGGTTACTTTTTGGGTCGTTGCGGTGGTTGCCATTTTGTCGGCGGGTTTTGCGGTCTTGACGCCTATTTTGGTGAAGTTCATTGTAGATGAACCCTTAGCCAACAAAGATAGCGGCCAGTTATTGTTTGTAGTATTGGTTATGTTGGGTGCTTTGTTGGGACAGGTGATTTGTCAACTTTCGTTCAATTATTATGCAAACTTGTTGGGCGAATCTGTTATTAAGGATATTCGCATACGCCTGTTCCAAAAGATGATGGGTTTTAAAATGACCTATTTTGATAATTCTTCGATAGGCGTATTGGTCACAAGGGCCGTGGCCGATATGCAACGCATTGGTGAAATATTCAGTCAAGGTTTTTTTGTGATTGTTGCGGATTTGCTCAAAATGATTTCCGGCGCGGCGGTAATGGTTTATATCAATTGGAAATTGGCCTTGATCGTATTTGCAATTTTACCCATTATTTTGATAGCTACGCGACTTTTTCAACAAGCAATGAAGGTGGCCTTTATTGAAGTTCGTGCCCAGGTCTCCAATCTCAACTCGTTTGTGCAAGAGCGCATTGCGGGAATGAAGATTGTACAACTCTTTAACCGGGAGGAAATTGAAAAGGAGAAGTTTCGAAAGATCAATGAGAAACATCAGAATGCATGGTTAAAAACGGTGTGGTACAATTCCATCTTTTTTCCAATTGCCGAAATCTCAAATTCCATCGGTATAGGTTTGGTGGTTTACTTTGGAATCATTCAAAACCTGGATAATGTTGCCCTGGAGACCAAAGGTTCCATTTTCGCTTTTTTCTTTTTGATGGATTTATTGTTCCGCCCACTTCGTCAGATTGCAGATAAATTCAACACTTTGCAAATGGGGATGGTTGCAGCCAACAGAGTGTTCAAAATATTGGATACGGATAGCCAAATTGTGGACAATGGCACCTTGGAAAAGAAAGATGTACAAGGAAATATTCAATTTAAGGATGTTCGGTTTGGTTATGTGGAGAATGAAGAAGTTTTGCATGGAATTTCCTTCGATGTAAAAGCTGGCGAGACCGTGGCCATTGTTGGAGCTACGGGAGCTGGAAAATCGACCATCATTAATTTATTGAACCGTTTTTATGAAATCAATTCCGGTCAAATCCTAATAGATGGGCATAACATTCAAGAGTACTCTTTGAGTACACTACGTTCCCAAATTGCAGTCGTGCTGCAAGATGTTTTCCTTTTTGCGGATTCTATTGCCAACAATATATCACTACGTGATGAATCGGTAACGATTTCTGACCTTGAAGCTGCGGCCAAACAAATTGGAGTTCACGAATTTATAGCAAGTCTGCCTGGAGGTTATCAATATAATGTAAAGGAGAGAGGAAGCATGCTTTCCAGTGGCCAACGCCAATTGATCGCCTTTTTACGCGCTTATGTGAGCAATCCCAGTATTTTGATACTCGATGAAGCAACATCTTCGGTTGATACCTATTCTGAGCAACTGATTCAACAAGCCACGGACAAGATTACGGAGGGAAGAACATCAATTATCATTGCCCATCGTTTGGCGACAATTAAAAAAGCGGACAAAATTATTGTAATGGATGCCGGGCAGATAGTTGAAATGGGTACGCACCGCGAATTGCTTAAAAAAGGCGGGTATTACAATGATTTGTATGAGGCACAGTTTTTGGCCGAAGAGGTTGCTTAATGCAAACTTGAGTCATTAAACTGCCAAAGCACGTTCACAATTTGCCATTTTCCGTTTAGTTTGATGACGTGCATATAGTCGACCCATTCATCAGCAATCAATTTTACCGAAGCGGTTTTGTCATAAATATCCAAAATGAGCACTTCCTTTTTGGGGTTCTCGGGAAATTTATCCCCCTTCGTATTATAGGTTTCAGCCAATAAGATCATAGCGTCGGTAAACGTTTCCCTTAAATACTCTTTTTGTGTGCTCTTATCGGTCCAGAAGGTTCTTTTTACCATACGCGGGTGCGCAGCCCGTGCAAATTGCTCCGGATTTACATTGTGTTGGGATTCAATATAGTCCAACGCCGTTTGCTTAATTTCGATGGAATCTTTTTGGGTCTGCGCATGCCCAAAGAATCCCAAAAACAATACGGAACAAATGGAGAGGGTGGTAATTTTTGTCATTTCTAGTTGATTTTGAAACCAAATGTATGAATAGGCAAAAGCAAAAAAATGTTAATTATGATTTCCTTTAGGAGAATAAAGACATTAAGAATTCTGGTGCCGAGAGAACTATAAAAATTACTTTGGCCTAAAATCTTCAATGGTCATATGTCCTAATAAAAGAGATACAAGAACAATCAAGATTCCCATAATCAACATTACGATAACAAGTAAAATCAAGTAGGCCAAACCTCGAAGAAAGGTACTTGGAAATTTAGTTTTGTGAATTTTTCCCAAGACATAAAATTGGTATACAACAATTAGCAATAGAAATGCCCAATTGAAAATATCGTACCTGATATCAAATATGCCAAAAAGAAGTAAGCACACTGCAACTTGAACAAATGAGGTTTGCCCTGTTATGTATGCATTGGCGACAAGGTGTTCCGTGTAATTAAGTTTTTTCTTATCTATAAAAAGCAGCCAGGTCATTAAAGCGTATACGGGCATGATTAGATAGGACAACAGACCCTGGTAATCGAAGACAAACTCCATGTTGGTTGGCTGGTTATCCGAAAAACTATTGTTGGTTAGGTTGACATGATAGACATTTCTTAGCACAAAAAACATTATCCCCGATAAG
The DNA here is from genome assembly GCF_053618295.1 of Flagellimonas sp. 2504JD1-5. Lineage (NCBI taxonomy): Bacteria > Pseudomonadati > Bacteroidota > Flavobacteriia > Flavobacteriales > Flavobacteriaceae > Flagellimonas > Flagellimonas sp. 2504JD1-5. The sequence goes on along the minus strand of NZ_JBSIOU010000002.1, from coordinate 1,367,494 downwards.
GTTATGGCAATGGCAAAATAGCTGATGGGGTTCATGTATCTTTTTCGAGTTCCCTGTATATAACTATTGATGACTATTTCGGGCCTGGAAAAAAGATGTCGAAAAGTTTTTAAAAAGGTATTGTCCAAATTAAAAACCTGAAAGCTTAAATCTTGGAAGACATTTTTAAGGGTTAACCGATTTTGGATAATTTTTGCCCCACAAGAAGGGCAATAACCAAAATCGGACCTTAGGCTTGCATTGCAGTTTTTACAGTTCATCTTATTCCAAATCCTTTTTTAAGAAGTTGGTCAACTCATCTAGACCTTTGTATGGAACAAATTCGCCATTTTTTATATAGGAAACGGATCCTGTTTCTTCACTGACCACCAAACAAATGGCATCCGTTTTTTCGCTAATGCCCACAGCAGCTCGGTGGCGCAATCCGAAACGCAAAGGAATGTTTCTATCATTGGATACGGGCAAGATAACTCGTGTTGCAGTGATGTAATTATCTTGAATTATTGCAGCTCCGTCGTGCAAGGGACTGTTCTTAAAAAAGATACTTTCCAAAATGGGCTGTGTGATTTCAATATTCATTTTATCCCCGGTTATCTTCACAAAATCCAAGGAATTGGTTCGTTCCATCACAATAAGCGCCCCTGTTTTTGTTGACCCCATTTTTTCGCAGGCTGCCACCACCGCCTCTACATTGGTATCACCCGGCATGGCTTCCTGTTTTAAAAACTTGAAATGTTTGATAAAACCTCTTTTGGTGGCAAAATTGGTTGAGCCGATCATTAAGAGGAATTTTCGGATTTCTTGTTGAAATACAATGATCAATGCAATTAACCCAATATTCATAAAACCACCCACCATGCTACTGATCATTTTCATTTGGAGTAGTTCGGTCAATTTCCACAAGGCCCATACAATGACAATTCCAATAAAAATATTTATTGCCACGGTACCTTTGACCAATTTATAAATATAGTAGAGTAGGGCGGCCACGAGGACTATGTCGATGACATCTGTGATTTTAAATTCAAGAAAATTTAGAAAATCCAACCGTGGTGTTTTTGTAAAATTAGCAAAAATAGCAGAACCAAATATTAGAGCGCATTGGCTTTCAAAGTTTCAACAAGTTCTACACACTCCCTTGCTTCTTTAACGTCGTGAACCCGTAAAATATTGGCACCCTTTAACAAAGCAACTGTATGCAGCGCAGTTGAACCATTCAAAGCTTCGGCAGGAGATGATTTTAGTACTTTGTAGATCATGGATTTTCGACTTAAACCTATTAAAATGGGCACTTCAAAAGTTTTAAAAAGATCCAGGTGGTTCAACAAGGTATAGTTTTGTTCAGTGGTCTTGGCAAAGCCAAAGCCAGGGTCTATGATCACATCATTGATTTTATGTTTGGTGGTCTCGCTAATTTTGTCTGAAAAATAAAAACGAAGATCTTTGATCAAGTCATCATAAACCGCTTTTTTCTGCATGGACTGCGGAGTGCCTTTTAAATGCATCATGATATAAGGAACCTGATAGTCGGCGATGGTGGTAAACATGTCCGAATCCAAATTACCGGCAGAAATATCGTTGATCATGGCTGCACCCCGTAGCAAGCTTTTCGAAGCCACTTTACTTCTGAATGTATCTATGGAAATTAAAGTTTCAGGAAAATTTAAAAGAATCAATTCCACAATGGGAAGCAATCGTTTCAGTTCATCATCTTCGGCAACATGTTCGGCTCCTGGTCTTGAGCTATAGGCACCCATATCTATAAAAGTAGCACCTTCCTTGAGCATTCTTTCGACCTGTTTTAATATAGGGGCATCGTCCTTGAACTTGCCTCCATCATAAAAAGAATCAGGGGTAAGGTTCAAAATCCCCATAATTTTGGGTATGCCTAAGTCAATAAGATTGCCTTTACAGTTTATGGTCATACAGCATATGCGCTTTGAAGGGTTTGATTATCTTTGGCACGGTGTTTTTAGCACCGTAGTTGTGACGAAATTTACGCAAATTAGCCAGAATACATGCAGCACACCTCAGAACAATATGATACCGTCATCAATTCATGCCGTGAACTGTTTTTGAAAAAGGCCAAGGATTATGGTACCGCTTGGCGAATACTGAGACTTCCATCGTTGACCGACCAAATTTTTATCAAGGCGCAACGTATCCGGAGTTTACAACAAAATGAGGTCCGTAAAGTTGATGAGGGAGAACGTTCAGAATTTATAGGAATCATCAACTATTCTATAATGGCCTTGATTCAATTGAAAAAAGGAGTAGTGGAGCAGCCAGATCTTTCAGCGGAAGAAGCTATCGAACTATATGATAAAGAAGTGGCCATCACCAAAGAATTAATGGAAAATAAAAACCATGATTATGGTGAAGCTTGGCGTGATATGCGAGTGAGTTCTTTGACCGATTTGATACTTCAAAAGCTATTAAGGGTAAAACAGATTGAGGATAACCAAGGTGCTACTTTGGTGAGTGAAGGGATTGATGCCAATTATCAAGATATGGTTAATTATGCGGTTTTTGCCTTGATTCATTTAAACGAAGAATGATGAAATATTTGGTTTGGTTATCTAGAATTTTTGTTGGAGTCTTGTTCATCATAAGTGGACTCATTAAACTGAATGACCCTGTGGGTTTCTCCTTCAAATTGGAAGAATACTTTAGTCAGGGGGTGCTCGATTTACCTTTTTTGATGCCTTTGGCATTGGCAATTTCCATTTTTGTTGTCATTGTTGAGGTAATTTTAGGAGTACTTCTGCTAATTGGGTTTAAACCAAAGTTTACCATTTGGAGTTTGTTGGCCATGATTATCTTTTTCACATTTCTAACTTTTTATTCGGCCTATTTCAACAAAGTCACTGATTGCGGTTGTTTTGGCGATGCGGTGAAATTGACCCCATGGGAATCCTTTACCAAAGATGTGATTTTGCTGGGTCTTATACTGATTTTATTCTATGGCCAAAAATATATTACCCCTTTGTTCAATGTAAAAACCAATTGGATCATCGCAGGAATATCCTTGGTCGCATGTATGCTGTTTGCCAACCAAGTACTTAACCATCTGCCTTCGGTAGATTTTAGGCCTTATAAGATTGGGGCAAACATTCAGGAGGGAATGAGCACACCCGAAGATGCACCAAAACCACTTCACGAATATGCATGGCAGTTTAAGGTGAATGGAGAAGACAAAATTGTGGTCACTAATGGCGAATATCCAAAAGTTGATGGTGAGTTTATTGGAGTAGAGACCACTGAAATTCAAAAAGGATATGAACCTCCAATCCATGATTTTACCATTGAAAAAGATGGAGAAGATAGGGCATCCTTTATTTTGGAGAAGGATAAATTGGTAATGGTGATAGCCTATGATTTGGCAAAGAGCAATTATGATGTGTTCGAAGATGTTGCTAAAGTGACGTCAAAGGCCAAAGAAAAAGGATATACCGTTATTGGAATGTCCGCCTCGAGTAACGAAAGGGCCAATCAAATTAAGAAGCAGTATGCATTGGACTTCGATTTTTACTTTACAGATGAAACTACACTGAAAACAATAGTACGGTCAAATCCGGCGGTTTTGGTCCTGGAAAAGGGCACAATTCTGCAAAAAGTACATTACAATGACCTTGACGAATTAAAGTTTTAATGTTTGTTGTTTTAAGTTTGTTGTCTCAAAGGTTTTGAATGGCAAGAATCGATAGTTTCGAAGAACTGGAAGTCTGGAAAATTTCTAGGAGGATTTGTCAATTTGTTGAAGAGTTATTTCAACATACGGACTTAGGAACGAATTACGCTCTGCGCAATCAAATGGAGAGAAGTTCGGGTTCTATAATGGACAATATAGCTGAAGGTTTCGGTAGAGGAGGAAACAAGGAATTTCACAATTTTTTGAGTTTTTCAAAAGGCTCGGCAAGTGAACTTAAGTCTCAATTATATAGAGCGCATGATAAAGAGCTTATTTCTAAAGAGAAATATGTGCAAGGGTTAGAACTCACCGAACTAGAGATCAATAAAATTGGAGCTTTTATGTACTACCTTCGCAATTCTGAAATTAAAGGAGAAAAATTCAAGAAAAGTTAAAAATAATAAACACCAAACAGAAAAACTTAATAACAAGAACCATGAGAACCCAAATAGTTGCAGGAAACTGGAAGATGAATAAAAACCTTGAAGAAACCGAGGCATTGCTGACCGAGCTTTCGGCCAAACTTCCAGATACACATGCAGAAGTCATTGTGGCCCCCACCTTTATTAACTTGGCACAGGCACAAAGAAGTTTACAGTCATCCACCATAAAAGTTGCGGCCCAAAACATGCATTTTGCAGAAAATGGAGCATATACCGGAGAGATTTCTGCTGATATGCTATTGAATATCCACGTGGACACCGTAATTCTTGGACATTCGGAAAGACGTTCACTTTTTGGAGAGACTGATGATCTTTTAGCCAAAAAAGTAAGAACTGCTTTGGACAAGGAAATGACGGTTATTTTCTGCTTTGGGGAAGAATTGGAGGAACGTAAATCGGGAAATCACTTCGCAGTTGTAGAAAGCCAATTAAAAAACGCTCTTTTTGATTTGGATGCTACAGCTTGGAAAAGCATTGTGCTGGCTTATGAACCTGTTTGGGCCATTGGAACAGGTGAAACTGCGAGCCCGGAGCAAGCTCAGGAAATGCACGCCTTTATTAGGAAAACAATTGCCGAGGCTTATAATGAATCTGTTGCTGAAGGTGTGTCCATTTTGTACGGCGGAAGCGTAAAGCCGGCAAATGCATCCGATATTTTCTCAAAACCAGATGTAGATGGAGGCCTTATCGGAGGTGCTTCGTTAAAGGCCGATGACTTTATTGCCATCATCAAGGCTATCTAATTTTTGATTCAGTTTGACCTATATTGAATACAATTTTGACATTTCCCCACCGCAACCTACAACGGATATTTTAATTGCCGAACTTGGTGAGCTTGGTTTTGAAAGCTTTGTGGAAACTGATTCAGGTTTGCTGGCCTATGTCATTAAAACCGAATGGAATGAGGCCATATTAGGCGACCTTTATATCTTTCAGAACCCAAATATCCAAATATCTTGGACACAGAAAGAAATTGAGCAACAAAATTGGAATGCAGAATGGGAAAAAAACTTTCATCCCATAACTGTTGATGATAAATGTATGGTCAGGGCTCCTTTCCATGACAAAAAAGAGGTGGAATATGACATTGTCATAGAACCTAAAATGAGTTTTGGCACAGGGCATCATGAAACCACCCATATGATGTTGCAACATATTTTGGATACTGATTTTAAGAACAAATCTGTGTTGGATATGGGATGTGGCACCGGGGTTTTGGCAATTTTGGCCGAGATGAGGGGAGCTGTAAAATTAGATGCGATTGATATAGATGAATGGTGTTATTTGAACTCAAAAGAGAACGTGGAGCGAAACCACTGTAATAAAATAGAGGTTTATCAAGGCGACAGTAGTTTGTTGATAAACAAGAACTATGACATCATTTTGGCCAATATCAATAGGAATATCTTGTTGGAGGATATCCCGGTCTATACCAAATGTTTGAATCAAGGGGGAATACTCTTTTTAAGTGGGTTCTACACCCAAGATTTGGAGGTAATCTCTTCAAAATGTGGGGAATATGGGTTAAAATTTGCAAAAAAGTTGGAAAAGAACAATTGGGTTTCAGCAAAATATGTAAATTAGAATTGATTAATTCAACAATCATGGGCACTCAGGAGAAAGTATCGGAAGAGTTACTTTTAGAAGAAGAGGTTGTAAAACAGAATGAAATTGTTCTTTTCAACGACGATGTAAATACATTTGATCATGTAATCAATACCTTGATCAAGGTTTGTGACCATACCCCGGAGCAGGCCGAACAATGCTCATTGATAGTGCACTATAATGGTAAATGTACCGTGAAGACAGGTGAGTACTCCGACCTAAAACCCAGATGCTCCAAATTACTGGAGGCTGGACTCAGTGCCGAGATTATCTAATGGAATGTAGTATATAATGAAGGCTTAACTTGTCATTTTTATTTTTTAGACTTCCTTTTCCAATAGGCACAGCTATAACAAACAAGAAACTTTTTTTAAAAAGAAAATGGGCGATTTTTTTAAGGCAGAATTAAAGGACCGTTTTCTAAAATACGCGTTGGAGCGAAAGGACTATTTTGAAACCAAAACATTGTACGAGGAGTTCCTTAGCCCAAATTACAGCTCGGATTTTGTTCTAAAATTGGTAAGGGAAATTCAAGAATACGATACGGGCCTTCTGGATATTATGGGTGGCAATGGTGTGGAAATCTTTATGATGGCATCAACCCCAAAAACCCAACAGTTTTTGGATGCAGGCGGATTCAAGGATTTACATGTGAAGGAGGAAGAAAAATGGGATGTCTTTTTGAATCAATTGAACCCAAATTCCCATTTGTCAAAGGAAACACAATCACTAAAAAAAACTTCATCTGGGCACAAAAAAGAAAAGACTTTGTTGATTCTTCTTGTTTCTGCTGTTGCCGTTAGTTTTGCGTTTACGCTTTTTAGTATACTGTATAACACGATTTTTAAACCTGAGTACGTTCCTGCAGATGAGTTTGAGCGAGAATTGGAACAAGTTCGTTCCCGGTACATTCAGGAAAATGAACGCCTTACCCAAGAGTTGGAACAAACACAAACAATCATAGATTCCCTAAGAAGAAGCGCTGCAATTGAATTTGAGTAGGGTTTTGTTTTAAAACATTTTTATAACCTCCAACTTGTTGGTCAGTTGAACGGATTTCCCTTTTTCGATATTAAGATCTTTCACGATAGTGCCATACCGAACTTTTAGTTTGTTGCCCAATTTGGACTGAATGAGGGCATTTTTCATTTTACCATCATGCCATTCAATATCCACTTCAAAACCACCTCTTGCCATAAGTCCTGTAACCTTTCCGGTGTGCAAGGTTTTCGGCAGGGCGGGAAGCAAATTAACCTCACCAGCGTGCGATTGCACCAAAATTTCGGCCAGGGCGGCAGTCGCCCCAAAATTTCCATCTATTTGGAATGGCGGGTGGTCATCAAACAAATTGGGGTATGTTTTGTGGGCCCAAAGATCAACCAGATTTTCCCAGACCTTGTCTCCATTCAACAGGCGGGCATAAAAATTCATGATCCAGCCTTTGCTCCAACCAGTGTGCCCACCACCTTCTTTTAAGCGGGCCTGAATCACTTTTTTGGCAGCTTCCATATATTCTGGACTGCCATTCCAGTTAAATTCGTTGGAAGGATGAAGCCCATATAAATGGGAAATATGCCTGTGACCCGGCCAAACTTCCTTTAGACTTTCATCGGACCACTCCAAAATCCTTCCATCTTTTCCAATTTTCGAAGGTGTCAGATTTGATAGCTGCTGCTCAAGTTTTTTACGGAATTTCTTATCAATTCCCAACACTTTGGAAGCAGCTATGGTGCCGTTGAAAAGATGTCTTACAATTTGAAGATCCATTGCCGGCCCCATGACCAAGGCTGCATCACTACCATCCGGTGTTATAAATTTGTTTTCGGGTGACATGGAAGGGCCCGTGACCAGCATACCTGTTTTGGGATCGTTCACCAAAAAATCGGATAAGAATTCGGCAGCTTCTTTCATTACCGGATATCCTAAATTCTTTAGAAACTCTTTGTCCTCCGTAAACAAGTAATGTTCCCAAAAATGCGTTGAACTCCATGCGGCACCCATGGGCCAGGCACCATATTCGGTTTTTCCAATGGGAGAGGTGAACTTCCAGGCATCGGTAGTGTGATGTGCCACAAACCCATTCATTCCATAGACATTTTTGGCAGTTTTTCGACCATTTTCCCTTAATCCGGCAATAAACTCCAAGAATGGAAGATGAAATTCGGAAAGATTGGTGATTTCCGAGGGCCAATAATTCATTTGAATATTGATATTGATGTGATAATCCGAATTCCATGGAGGGGTAAGCCCGTCTGCCCATAAACCCTGTAGATTGGCAGGTAAACTTCCTGGTCTGGAACTACTAATGAGCAAATATCTACCGAACTGAAAGTAAAGTGTGGCTAAAGAAGGGTCGTTCACACCTCGTTTTTGTGCATCAATCCGTTCGTCCGTAGCAAAACCTGCCGCGGCGGAGGGAGGGATTTCCAAGCTAACTCGATTAAAAAAGGTTTGATATTCGGCTATATGATTCGCCAATAACTCGTCGTAATCAAGATTTTCCAATTTTTTTTGATAGCCATCGCATAGTTCAGCAGGATCAAGTTGTCTAAAGTTGGTTCCGACTACCAATCGTAATTCTACTGCATCTGCATTCTTAACTGCTACATGATTGTTGATGACGTTTGTTGTACCTGACTCGGCAATTATTTGAAGTCGCGCTTCATACTTAATCCCTTTTCCATTACTTAGATGTTGGGTCATGATCAACATATTACCTTCAATACGAACTGTTTCTCCATCGCCAGGTCTACTTAATCCGATGTTGCAGTTAATTTTTCCAGGCTTGTCGGAGGAAGCTTTGAAAACCAGGACATTATCCGCAGCAGAGGAAAACACGGTTCGGGTGTGGGTTACATCTTTAACCTTGAATCTGGTAGTGATTGTGGCATTGTTAAGATCAAGATCCCTATAATAGTCAGTTGCATTTTCAATCCCTTCAAAGTTTAGCATGATATCTCCAAGCGTTTGATAGGTATTGGTATTGGAGGGTAATCTTGGGGAAAGTACCTGTTCGGAGTATAGTTTTTCCGCCTCCGAATATTTTCCGTCAAAGAGCAGTTTTCTTATTTCGTCAAGATATTTGTGGGCATTGGGCTGGTCCTTATATTCGCCATCTTTGGTCCAAATGGTCTCTTCATTGAGCTGGATCCGTTCTTTCTGTATTCCGCCAAAAACCATTGCTCCGAGACTACCATTGCCAACGGGTAATGCCTCATTCCAAGAAGCAGCCGGGCGTTTGTACCACAGCTTAAGGTTATCAGAGGCTTGCGCGGTCATATGAAGAGCGCCAAGTACAATAATGGTAGTACAAAAAGCAAGCTTTAAATGTGTTGGAAACTTGATTGCAGTACTTGAGCAAAGAGAATGCTTCATGAATTTTATTGATTTAGGACGTGCATAATTTTGTGAAACACATTATAGTTTTCATAAATTCCCTTAAATCTATCGCTTCCTGGTCCATATGCGAATATGGGAATCATGGTTACGGTATGTCCTCCCGTTGAAAATGTGCCTTTGACATCATTGTAATTATTATTGTTGGAAGAAAGCGCAAACCCGCCTGTTTCGTGATCAGCCGTTACCAAGACCAAGGTGTTGCCGTCTTTTTCTGCATAATCGAGAATTGTACCTAAGGTTTTATCAAAATCCAACATCTCGGTGACGATATAATTGGCATCATTTTCGTGTCCACCCCAATCAATTTGTGAACCTTCGACCATTAAAAAGAAGTTTTTTCCATCTTTTGACAGGAATTCGAGTGCCATTTTGGTGGCATCGCCTAAAAAATCTCCGCGATTCTCGGTCATTTTGGGTAGCCCTTCATCAGCCAAAAGAAATCCCAATCTTTTGGTGGTCTTGGTCATAAGTTTGTCCAAACTATAGGATATGTCAAAACCATTCAGTCTAAGGCTGTCAGTATAGTTTAAACCATCCGGTCGCTGTTCAAAAAAGCGTTTTCCGCCACCGGCAAAGAAATCAATGTTAGAATGGTGCATTTGGCTGGCAATAGCATCTTGTTCGCCGCGTAATTTTACATGCGCGAAAAAAGATGCGGGCGTGGCGTGCGTTATGGAACTAGTTGCCACAAGGCCAGTGTTCCAGTTTTGGTCGGGTACTATTTCTACTATGTTTTTGATTGCCAATGAATCACTGTCCATTCCAATTGCGCCATTATAAGTTTTTACCCCACAGGCATATGCTGTTGCTCCGGCTGCAGAATCCGTTATTCTATGACTAGAAGCATTGTTTCGTAATAGGCCAATATGCTCTAAACGTTCAAAGTTTGAGTGTTCTAACTTTCCAAGTTCATATAATGAAGAGATTTGGGTCAATCCCATACCGTCTCCAATGACCAAAATGATTTTGGTTGGGCTTTTCTCTGTCTGGGCCTTTACATTTTGAATTCCAATCAACAGTAATATCAGGAATAGCGAATATGGAGATCTCAAAAGGATTTTGGACATGAAATATAAATTTTTGCTGAAGTATCTCATTTATTGATTTTGGTTAATTGAGCAAAGCTACTTAACATTTGAAATTTTAAAACTCCAAGCATGTTGACAAGGCAGTTCATCATAAGTCAAGTTTGGAACCTGTACTGTAAGATTTCCATTTTTGAATTCATAAGTTAGCTCAGCTTTGAATCCCAAAAGCTCAATTTTGGTATTTTTTGATGGTTTTACACCTTTTATAACCAATTGGTTTTTCGGAAATTTTGGGGTAATGGCATAAAGGTCATTTCCTTTGCTGGTGAAAAATATCTCCTTAACAGCCTTTCCAGGTGATGGGTCAACCGTTTGTTTTAAGATGTAGTCGCCGCCCAAATAATGGGTGCTTTTGTCCAATTTTCTGTCACCCGCAGACCATTGTATGGGTTGCTTCCATTTGCGAGTGCCGTAAATGGCATCTCCATTTACTTTGAGCCAGACTCCCATTTCCATCAAGCGCTGTTGCATGATCGGTGGGATGCTTCCCCTGGCATCTGGTCCAATATCCAACAATAGATTTCCCCCATTACTAACAATATCAATAAACATCAACAATAATGTTCGTGTACTGTTGTAATCGGATGCATCTTCATTTTGATTGTATCCAAAAGAAAATCCCATCCCTCGACATTCTTCCCAAGGTTTGTCAAAAGTTTTACCAGCTTCATATTCTGTGGTATAATACCCTCCATGCTTTTGACGGATGCCTTTGCCCCAACGATCATTGATGACAACTTTGTCCTTGACACTAGACTCATTGAACAACCAGGCCATAAGTTCGGGGGTTTTCCATTTTTCATACTCCATATCCCATTCACCGTCACCCCAAAGCAAATCAGGTTGGTATTTTTCGACAAGGTCTTTGAATTGTGGATGAAAATGTTCATCGACAAAACGCTCCTTGTCATTTTGCCACCATGGATGATACCACTCGTATAGCGAATAATAGAAGCCCATTTTCACACTGGTTTTTTTAACAGCATCTGAAAGTTCTCCCGCTAAATCGCGTTTAGCTCCAGTTTCCATACTGTTCCATGCAAACCCGCGGTCGTTGGCCTGTTTGTTGGGCCAAAGGGTAAAACCATCGTGGTGTTTGGATGTCAACACAACATATTTGGCTCCTGAATTTTCAAAAAGTTGCGCCCATTCGGTGGGGTCATATAAGTCTGCGGTAAATTTATCAGCAAACTCGTAATAATCGAAGTGGTCACCATAGGTTTTTTTATGGAACTGGTATACTTCATCTCCGTTAAACTTTCCGTTGCCAAATAGAGCCTTGCTCTGCATCCAATATTGATACCACTCTGAATAGGTTCCCTTTGGAGACCATGCCGGAACGGAATAAGGACCCCAATGGATGAAAATTCCAAGTTTGGCATCTTCAAACCAGTCTGCAACAGGGCGTTTGTCCAAAGATTCCCAATTGGCTTCGTATTGAGCGTTGGAAAAACTTCCCAAAAGTAATAAGGTAATTAGGAGAATTGATCTTTTTATATTCGACATAGTTTTCATAACGATTAATTTTTATAGGCCACTTTATTTATTAGAGTACCAATATGATCTATTGTAATTTTGATTTCATCGCGGGGCTGAAGTGTGAAATCATCGGGCGGCACAAGTCCGGTACCTGTCATTAAATAGCATCCGGAGGGAAAATCACATTCTCGGAACAGAAAATCGACCAATTCTTGATGCTTTCGTTTCATATTGCTAATAGACACCTTCCCGTGAAAGACCTGCTGATTATTCCTTCGGATTTCCAACTCAATGCTTGTGTTTGGATCAATACCATGTTCAGGAACAAACACACAGGGACCTAATCCGGCGCAACGTTCAAACATTTTGGCTTGGGGTAGATATAATGGATTTTCCCCTTCAATACTGCGAGAGCTCATATCGTTGCCTATAGTATATCCTTCGATTGTTCCTTCATAACTGATCCACAAAGTGAGCTCTGGTTCGGGAACATCCCATTTTGAATCTTTTCTAATGTTTACAAAATCATTGGTTCCAACGGTTCGGTTGGCCATCGCCTTAAAGAACAGCTCTGGTCTTTCGGCGTCATAGACCTTGTCGTAAAAGGTATCTCCTCCTGCTTTTTTGGATTCTTCCATTCTAGCTTCCCGACTTCGCATATAAGTAACTCCTGAAGCCCATATTTCTTGATTTGCAATGGGGGCAATTATCGTTGATGCATCCAAATTTGAAATGGGCTCAGCACTTTCAATTTCCTTGGATAAAGCGTTATATAAATTTGGACGGTTCATTAAAGCGGTCCAATCCTGGATTCTTGGCCTAAAATAATGGCCTTGCCTTTCGATGGCGATACCATTTTTAGTTTTGTATACTTTCATGGGCATAGTCAAAATAGTTGCTATGGCTGCAGAGCCAATTATTGAAAATGTAGGTCAAGGCGATTTGAGTACCGCTTTAAGTGTTCAACGCTGGTCTTTTTGATCTTTTTAAAGTGTTATAGCCATAAAGTAAAGTGACAACAAAACAAGACATGGGCAGTACAAACGAGAAGTTAACTTCTGGAGTTCCCAAAATCCTTACATCGCTATAACCAGATCCGCCAATATCCAATATCATACCTTGAAGTATTGGCATAAAAGCACCACCTACAATAGCCATTATCAAAAATGCCGAACCTGTTTTGGCATCGTCGCCAAGACCATTTAAAGCGATTCCATAAATGGTGGGAAACATTAGCGACATGCAAAAAGAGACCATAACCAGGCTATATAACCCGGGCATTCCCTGTAAGAAAATTGTACCCAAACAAAATAGGATGGCCATAGTGGACAAAATCAGCATCAGTTTTCCTGAATTGATGAACTTTAACAAGTAAGTGAAAATAAACCGTGCCAAAAGGAAAATACCCAGGGCAGTGTAGGCATAGTTTACTGCATCTTGATTGTTTATACCAATGTTTTCAGCATATTGATAAATATATGTCCAGCACATAATTTGTGCCCCCACGTAGAACGTTTGGGCGATTACTCCACCTGTAAAATTTCTCTTTTTGAAAATCCTTTTAATAGAGGCCCACATGTCCACAGAGTTATTCGATGCTTTCTTTTCGGGCATTTTTACCAAGGCGATAATAACTCCCATCACCAACACAAAAAGCCCTAAGCCAACATATGGGTCACGAATAACTGCCAAGTCCGAAGTTTTAACCACGGCCTTAGCTGATTCTGATAGTGTTTCATAAACGCTATTTCCATTAGCATCCACATCATCCGATTGCAACGCCCCTAGAATAAATGTTTGGGCAACAAACAATCCCGATAAAGCGCCAATAGGGTTAAATGCCTGGGCCAGATTCAGTCTTCGTGTTGCTGTTTCCTCGGAGCCCATAGACATAATGAAAGGGTTGGCAGTGGTTTCTAAAAACGCTAATCCAAAGGTTAAAATGTACAATGCCATCAGAAAGAAAAAGTAGTTTTCCTTGGCCGCCGCTGGATAAAAAAGCAATGCCCCAGCAGCATACAATGCCAACCCTACCAAAATGCCTGTCTTATATGAAAACCTTTTAACAACATACGCAGCAGGTAATGCCATGGTAAAATAACCTCCATAGAAAGCTGCCTGCACCCAAGAAGCTTGTGTATTGTTCAGTTCAAGGATTTTCTTAAAGGCCGAGACCATTGGATTGGTGATATCATTGGCAAATCCCCATAAAGCAAAAAGTGATGTTATCAGAATAAAAGGTAACAGTATCTTTTTTTGTACAACTATAGCTTTGTTGTTCTCCATATTGGTCTTTTAATTTAGTTCATGTTGTTGTCCAATGCACATGATATGATGGATAATGGACATCAAACAAATCTATTGGATATTGTAGGATATAACCATTACTAAAATGACATCAATCAATACTTTTTTTGCTGAAAAATGAATGATTTAAAGAAAATGGAAAATCAGAAACAAGTTTCCATGCTTTAAAGCAAAAATTCATTTCAAGAAAAAACCTAGTCCCGGCGCCTAATTTTGATTGATGGTTGTTTTTATAAATGCTGCTTCCTTATCGGAAAAAGGAGTTCCGTCTTTTCTAAAGATATCATGAAACCAAACCTCTGGTTCATCGGTAAAAGGATTGTCCCAACTGCTCCACGGATAAATGGTATTGCTCTTTCCATTCACAAGCCCCCAGTTATAGGCCCCTACCTTGTGGTTTTGAAAAATTGGAAGAATTGTTTCGAAGGTAGAACCAGCGGTTCGCGCCATATATTCGGTACAGATTAAGGGGCGACCTGATGCAGACAACAATTCCACCATCTTTTCTGTAATCTTTGGCCCATAATAGGAATGGAAATTGATTACATCCGAATTCTCATAACAAAATTTATCTATGGCATCCAGTTTACTGAGGTCCAAATGTCCGGCACGCCAAACATCAGAACAAATGGGTTGACTGGGATTGACCTCACGAGCCCATTCAAAAGCTTTTTGGAGAAGAACCAATGAATTATCCATCTTATTTTTAAGCTCAATTTCGCCATAACTCGCTTCATTTGGGTTTGCGGGCTCGTTGTATAGGTCCCAAATCAATACGCGTGTATCCTCGGCATAACGCTCCATGGTTTCCTGTACGTAAGATTTTAAATCCGCTTCGTTCGGTACCAGATTTTTTAGAATGGCTATGCCAGGACATTGCACCCATCCAGAATTGTGAACGCCTTGTTTGGGCTTGGGCTGTAGTCCTGATTCTGGATTGGGATGCCACACATCATCAAAGAAAATGAGCATGACTCGCATGTTATGTTTTGCACATATCTCCAAGAATTTATCAACCCTTTCATAAAAGCCTTCTTTGTCCTCTTTCCAGGGTAAATAATGCAGAAATACACGAATTGTATTAAAACCCAAGTCTTCGGCCCACCCCAGCTCTTTGTCTATAAGTTCGGGTGAGAAGGTGTCCTTTTGCCACATTTCCAACTGATTTATGGCGTTGGAAGGCACAAAATTGCAACCCACAAGCCAATCGAGCCCATTGTACCATTCATTGGCCCGTTCCACGGTCCATTTGCCTGAAGGTCTTGATTCAGTTACCGCTGAAATCGCGGTTTTGGACGTATCTTTTTTTCTTTTTTGACCACAGGAGAAAACCAGGGTTGCCAGGACAAAAATTGAAATGCCAATTCGGATGTGTTTTGATAGGATGTTCATTGTGTTGACTATTTTACTGATAAACTTTGACCCAATCAATAATCATACGAACCGGGAGCTGTTCAAGATTTACATCTCCAACCCAGGAACCGCCTAACTGTTGATCAATCAGAATATAAAAAGGCTGATCAAAAGGCCACTGCGTAGCATCGACACCATCAACTTTGGGATAGGTAAATGTAGGTGTCCCATTTAAGGTATAAACCAATTTGTCAGGATACCATTCCAGTCCAAAAGTATTGAACTCGTTCTTATTGAAAGAGGTCGTTGCATAATATGGCGGATTGTCTTTTTGTTTTAGTTCCAGGGTATAGTAGGAATGTGTGGTTTGATAAAATATGTCATCAAAGTTTAGATGTTCCATGATATCGATTTCACCATTTCTGGGATATGCTCCATATTTATTTTGTTCCGAAAGCATCCACATGGCAGGCCAAGCGCCCTGGGCTGATTCCAGTTTGGCCCGTATTTCAATTTTCCCATACTGAAATGCAAACTTTCCTTTGGTATAAATCCCTCCTGTAAGATAAGTTCGGGAGTCCGTCAGACTATCTGTGTTTTTAATTCCATTTAAATGCAACTTTCCATCTTTCCAATCAAAACATCGGGCATCTTTGTCGGTCATTTGATCGTTCCAATCTGCCTTTCCCTGTGGAATTTTGGTCCACTTGTTCTCATCCAATATGGGAGTTATAAAATGGTCTTCCCAAACCACTTTCCAATCCCTGTCAGTCCGATAAGGTTTTTGCACATAAATTTCTGCATTTGCGTTGTTAAGGTGATAAGGTCTGCAACCAAAACATAGCAATAATAAACAACAGAAGGTAAAGGAAAGGACTTTTCTCATTTGGTTATCGGTTAGTCTTTGATGTTAACATGGGTAACTTTTTCAATTATGTTTGTTTCCAGTTTTTGCAAGAACAGAAGCTCCGCATAAAATTGCCAGTCAAAAGATAGCGATTGATTTGCTAAATGCACGTGGTGGTCTTGGTCTAGAATATAATTTTCCGGTTTGGTTAAAATTCTGGTTTTACCATATGTTGATTCGAATTCCTTTCGAAGCTCAATGAATTGCTGTTTCAATTTTGACAGTTCTGCCAGTGCGTCTTTCCGCTTGTTATCGTCGGCAGCATTATCGTAGTTGTGTAGCGTTAGTAGAGCTCGATTGCTGTATTGAACCAGCTTGTTCACTTGTTCATAGATCTCTAGATTGTATGTATTTCGTTTGGCCAAGTTTTTCATCTCCTCAATTTTAGAGGTTATGGTATCATTAATTGCTAGTGTTTCTTTGGCCGTTTTAATTTTATTGGCATATTTTTCTGACCATTCACCAGGTTTTTGGGGATCGGGCATTGTGATGACCAACTTGTCCAATGCTTCTGGCTTACTCATCAAGTAATTTCGACTGTTTCCTTCCAATAGTAGATTCTTCCAATGTGCAACCGGATCTTCTAAAAGGTCGATAAATCCAAATTCTTCACTCGAAAGTGAATTTGCAAACTCCCTATGTCGATAAACCGATTTTAATTCATCTTTAGTTCTTTTATCGCCCGACCAAGTGTACTCCGAAAAAGCCAATATACCCCTCATATAAAGTTCAAAATGAGGTGAGTCATCGTCCCAAAGGGTTAGTAGAAGTCCATTTAAACCTCTTTCTATTGAGGAGAGTGCAAAGGATTTAATGTTGTCAATATTGCTTTCCCTTTGAGGCATAAGTACCCATCTGGTTTGTCCTGCGGTTGCACCCATTACTTGAAAACCGTTGTTACTGAACCAATCCATGGCCTTGCTGTTGCCATAGGTTTCGGGTGCGTGGTAGTTCCAACGC
This sequence comes from Flagellimonas sp. 2504JD1-5, assembly GCF_053618295.1. NCBI lineage: Bacteria > Pseudomonadati > Bacteroidota > Flavobacteriia > Flavobacteriales > Flavobacteriaceae > Flagellimonas > Flagellimonas sp. 2504JD1-5. The sequence continues at coordinate 1,350,262 of NZ_JBSIOU010000002.1, read as the reverse complement.
ATATAGATACAATTTTTTGGGAACTGATCTAAAAACTCAACTAATTTGTGTTCGTTTTCTTCCCAAATTTTGTCCACTTCTTCATTGCTGATTTCGGTATCGAACATGGGGGCATAGACCTCAGCATGCTTTAAGGGCATATCATCCCAAAAAATGGGAATTCGGTTGTGCTCTTCAGCAAACTTGCACACTTTGTCCAACCATTGTAATTGTAATTCGAGAGCCGACTTTCCACTTCCACGACCTGTTGTATGTACTTCGTCGCCACCGATGTGCAAATACTTGCCATTTGGAGTGGCTTCAATGGCTTCCTCATACAAGTCGAATTGTACTTTATAGGTCTCTGAATCCAACGGATTGTATGCCCAATCACTGGTTGGGTCATCTCGAAGGTGTTTGTATTCATCATGTTTAAGTACAAACGAGGAGTGCCCCAAACCTTGCATTAGCGGGCTAATCTCTATATTTCGGTCATTGGCAAAGTCCGAAAGCTTTTGCCACTCCGTTTTGCTCAAGGCATCTGCAGAGGCAATTTTGGGATGCCGTTCAAATTTGATTTTATCCTCAACTTCAGCAATAATTGCATTGACTTTGTAACCAGCCAGTTTATCAATCAATTGATAGTAATATTCGGTTTTTTCCAAATGATGTTTTATATCCAAATGAACAGATCTATAGGCAAGGAGTGGGAAATCTTTGATACTGCATAGGGGTAGATGGACGTCTTGATCTTTGGCATCAATTACCAATTGCTCTAAGGTTTTAAAGGCATAGAACAATCCGGCTTTGTCCTTTCCGGTCAGGACAATCTCATTTTCTTGAATTTTTAAAAAATATCCCTCGGCAGGTAGGTCCAGTTTTTCATCAATCCAATAAATTAATTGTGCATCGGATTTTTTGTCCACAAGACTTAGATGTTGCAAAATGCCACTTAAGACAGGAAGGTCATTGTTGTTTTCGGAAAAAACCGACTTAAGTTGATCAACCTTTAAATTGCTGATTCCTGTAATTTCAAACTCTTGTGGAGAGGGAAGTACTTTGAAATTTCCAGATTTCTTTTCGGTTTGGAATCCGCATGCATTTAAAACGGCAATTAAAAGAATGTAAACAACTGTTCTTTGGGTTTTCATAGGGTTTGGTTTTGAAATCACAAATCATTTTGAACAAGATATGAAAAAGCAATGTAATAATGTGTACGATAACACAATTTGTTTAATTGTACACATATTTCTGCCTATATGTTAACATTGGCTTCCAAGTTTCAGCATTATCTATTTCATTATCGCCCAGGTATAACTATTGGGCTGTACTACAATTTTCAATGCTAAAGAATAGTCTCTTTCCAAGGAATAATTATAAGTTGTGCCATCTTCTATTTGCACTTGGACTTTATCTGAAAGTCCTGTGTAATACAAAGGAACTTTTATGGTTTTCGTAATTTCCTTGTTGGTTGGATTATAGACCATCAGCATTCCCTTTTCTTCTCCTTGTGGGTTTACATTCAACCAATAATCAATATCCCTTCCATCTGCTCGGCGCAAATGGATAATATCACCTTCAAGTACTTCCCTATGCTTTTTAAACCATGTTACAACTCGTGTTACCATAGATTTTGTTTCATCAGAATCATATAGTCTTGGTCCGCGATAACAGGCCTGTACTCCGCCACCAAGATTGCCTACCATCATCATTTCATAATGTGACAGGTGTTCTTTAAGTGGTTCAATGGTAGCTGCTGCGCCACCTCCGTGATATTCGGTCAAAGGAACAAACATCCAGCCCATTGAGGGTGTTTTTTGCCATGCTCCGTCATAAATATTCTGGCGTGTGTGAATAAGCTGCTGGTTTCGTGGTAGACTCCAATTAACTTCTCTATAACCCATACCGCATTTGTTTCCCCCGGTCATATAATAGTAATCGGGGATATTGAGATATACTCCATTTGCACGGCACCATTGATAGAATTGTGAGATTGTCTCGTACTGCTCCCATCGGGAATCCTCTAAACCCTTATGGCCTGGATGATGGTGGGAAGTGCAAACATCTCCGGGGTACGACCCATCGTGTTCAAGTAAGGAGAAGCCCGTTTTATGATAAAAATTATATAGTTTTTTAAAATATTCCTGCCCCCATTGACTTTCAATACACGGAGAATTACCAAAGGTAGGTCGTTGGCCGGGTGGCATCACCACATCATGTCCGTTTCCAATTTTTCTGGAGGCTAGGAGGGAATATCCACCGATTTCAATTCCTTTACTTTTAGCGTAGTCGGCATATTTCTTCATTTTATCCAAATATTCTTGACTGTCATCTTCTATGTTGAATCCGCTCCCAAAAGTTAAGATCACCATTTCAAAGCCAGCTTCGGAGGCTTGGTCTATAGCAGTTTTTACACGTTCCCAATCTGCGAAGCGAGCATGCATCATTAGTGGATTTTCGGTTGTCCAAGGGGCAAGGGTGCGATACATTCTTCGAAGGGCTAGGCCTTTTCTTTCACGATCATAGCTGTCATTCGGCATTATAAATGTCCTGAAAGTCTTGAAAGTTTCTCCAGGTTTAATGGTTTTAGCAGGACCAATTTCTGGACCAACGTTAAGTAGGCATGGCGTAATTCTCAGATAATTGACTTGGGTGTGATAGTCAGGATCTGGCAACCAACGCACGGCATGATGATTTGCATCTTCAACATTAAAACTGGAAAAGGCATAATCGGTCTCCACGTGGATGTTTGGTGTGGGAACATTGAATTCGCGGGTTTCCACGGCAGCGCCATATTCCACTGCCGCGATAATTTCACTAACAAATCTATCTATGGTTATGTCTGTATTGCCATTGTTTTTAAGAGTGAGCCATTTGGCCATCACAGGAATTCCATCATACAGTTCATAATGTACGGATAGTGTAATATCATCTTTATTGAATCCACGGTCTGAGCTTTGAGAAAGACTCCCGTACGCTGCATAATCAACAACTTGCATTCTAACAAGTTCTCCCATCTTGGTTTCATTATCAATTCCCTTGCCTTTGGCATTGGTTTTACCAATCCTCACATGAGTTGGCATGGTATTGAAAGGCTTCAGTTTTTCTATGGTTCTCCAATCTCCACCTTCAGGCTTTGCTTCGCAAAAAACCATCTGCTTCGTTATTCGATAGCGAAGTTTCCAAGGTTTGGTGAGGTCCAATGCTTGGCGCCCTCCGGCAGCCTTGTTTTCTTTTTGACCATTCCATAAACCAAACATGGCCACACCATCATCATAGCTGTTTCCGCCTGGGCGCAAATAAAACTTTACGGTCTTGTCAGGCCAGACCAGTGTGATTCCAGGACCATGCTCCTTGCTTTTATCTGTACCTACGTTAAAGGTGGCTTCAATGATTTTTGTGTTGTTATTCAATTTCTTCTCTACATATACTGCAGTGTTTGCAGGGGTGTATATTTCTCCCACTTTACCCTCGTTCTGGAAAGATGAACGCTCATGAGTTTTGGAAGATGTGGTTTTCCAGATATCATCAAGACTATTAAAGTCTGTTTGATATAAGGTATTCCTTCCATAAGAACTTGGTAGTAAAGCATCTCCATTTAAAAGATTTTGAGGTTCGGGCATCTTATAATCCATGCGAAGATGTACTCCTTTTGGCGGCCATTCGGAACCTTTAGCATGATTTCTAACACGTTTCCATTCGAAAGGAGCCTGTGGTTCGCTGATTTCGTATCCGATATATTGCATGGAAGATGGATCGGCATTCAAGTCTTCCAACCATTCCTGCTTAAGAAAAGCGTAGTTGGGCTGTCCTTTTAAGCCCCCTACCTCATAATTGATACCATTAATTTTGACTATAGCTTCAGGTTTAATGCCTCGCAGGAGTGATTCACCAGTGACCAAATTGTCCAATCTAACAGTTGCAGCATTAGGTGTTATTCGGAAAACTCGCCTAACAAGACCATTTGATAATTCAATTTCCTTGTCAGAGCTTTTGACTTCAGTTTTATAGGATGAGCCATCCAATAACCAATCAGTTTGGGCCAAAGCTTTGTTGATGTTGAATTGAAAAGCTAGGATTGCGAGTATTATGTAGCTATGTTTTGTGATTTTCATGGACGTGACTACTTATTTTGATGACGGATTCTTTGAATAAATTAATCTATATCGAAAACGGCTTTTTAGAATTGTCAAAAAATTTAGAAAGATGGAAGCCATTTGTTTTATGGGGTAACCTCCTTTAAAATGGATTCAAGGTCATTTCATCCATCTATAATGACTGAAATGACCTTTTAATTTCGAACCCACCTTCTTGATTGGTAGTTTGGTTATTATTGGTTTAACCCTGGTATTAAAAAAGGGTTGGTTATTTAGGTGAAACTAATTTAAGTCAGTTAGGACCAGGTATCTACAAAAACTTAAACAGACCTCGATACTTTTTTTGCCCAAATCCATATGAAAACATAATTTGTGGTTTAATTCTGATATTTTCCCACGAAAAACCAATATGAGGGAAGATTAGTGATTTTGGAATTAATGCGACAGATACCAAAATCAGGATAGAAAGTTTTAAATATGAAATTCGGAAGTATGTTTTATCTCTTTTAACACAAACGAGCTGTTCAGTTCTCCAATATTTTCCAATTTGGAAAGCTTGTATTTTACAAAGTCATGATAAGCTTCTAAACTTTCGGTGTTTATTTTTAGGATAAAATCTACTTTGCCTGCCATATGAAAGCATTCCTGTACTTCTTCCAAGCTACGGATCTGTTCCTCAAATTTCTCAATAAAAGAAGATTCATGAAAACGCATTGCTACTTGGCAAAAAGCTGTTACTGGTAGTCCCACACGTTTTTTATCCAAAATGGCGACATATTTTCTAATATATCCGAGTTTTTCAAGTCTTTTAATGCGTTCGTACACCGGGGATACCGTAAGATTTAAATTTGCAGCAATCTCCTTTGCGGTCTTCTTAGAGTTTTTTTGTAAAATTCTTAGTATGGTAATATCCGTATTATCTAATTTGTCCATAAGTCTTCAATAATCTTTCCTGTGTATAAATGTCCAAGTAACCTTTATTAAGTAAAAAAATCGGATTTTTTTGATTTTACCGTAAAATAATGTTTATTTAACATAATTTTCAATTTTATAATCGGTTTAACATAAATTTGAAAGGAACAAACGCTTAAGAGCTATATGAACCCAACTATTTTGATAACTGGAGCAAGTGGACAACTGGGCACTGTATTAACGGATGCGCTCCAACTCAAATATGGAAAGGATAATGTGATTGCTTCCGACATAAGGTCTCCCGAATATTTTGATGGGACTTTTGAAATATTGGATGTGACCGATGCCTCTAGACTGGAGGAAATAATTCAAAAATATGGAATTGGGCAAATATTTCATTTGGCAGCAATACTGTCGGCCAATGGGGAGCAAAATCCTTTGAATACCTGGGAAATAAACATGAAAGCCTTGTTGAATGTTCTTGAAGCGTCAAGAAGACATAAGGTGGCCAAAGTTTTTCACCCTAGCTCTATTGCTGTTTTTGGTGAAAGTGCACCTCCGGTAAATACTCCAAACGACTCCTTATTAGATCCATTAACCTCTTATGGCTTGAGCAAGGCGGCAGGGGAGAACTGGGGGAAATACTATTTTCATAAATATGGTTTGGATGTAAGATCATTGAGATATCCGGGTATTATTGGATATCAATCAAAACCTGGTGGAGGAACAACGGATTATGCTGTGGAAATATTCCATAAAGCCGTTGCAGGTGAACCCTTTACTTGTTTTTTGGATAAAGGAACAACCTTACCGATGATATTTATGGATGACGCGGTTAGGGCTACTTTGGAATTAATGGAGGCGCCAAGAGAAAACATAAATGTAAGAACATCCTACAATATTGCGGGTATTAGTTTTTCTCCAGAAGAGGTTACCGCCTCAATTAGGGAAAAATATCCTGATTTTGAGGTGGACTATGCTCCAGATCATAGACAAGAGATTGCGGACAAGTGGCCAAAAAGCATACAAGATAAAGAAGCAACACGGGATTGGAGCTGGAAACCCAGATACAATTTATCCCGAATTACAACGGAAATGATAGATAATTTGCAAGGTAATTATGTGGATTTTGTGTAATCTAAATACCGGAATTAACAAAAAGAACTAAAAGTGTGTAGGTACACATATTAAATTTGGATGATGTAGATTAAATTTTATACCATGGAACGTAAGCTGCAAGAACACGGGGAATATCAATTTCAGCAATTTAAAAATGGTAGTGAAATCGCTTTTAAAGCATTTTTTGACCGCTACCATGATCAAATTGTAGGTTTTTGTATGCAGTTTATTGGAGACTTGGATGAATCTAAAAATGTGGCACAAGAAGCGTTCATAAATCTCTGGTTAAGTAGGGAAAAAGTAAAGGAGCCCAAGGGAATCCGCTCATTTCTATATACTTCAGCAAAGAGTAATTGTCTTAATCTACTTCGTCATAAAAAGGTGGTGCACAAATACAACAGCCAATACATAAAACAGAAAGAGAGACAAATTAATTTGGAGGTTCTTCGGGCAATGGAGTTTGATACCGCCACACTTTCCGAACTCGAAATTTTAATTCAGAACTCCATCAAAAAACTTCCGGAAAAGTGCAAACATGTATTTAATATGCGTCGTTTGGACAACAAAAAGAACAAAGAAATTGCCGAGGAGCTCAGTATTTCAGTCAAAGCGGTTGAGGCCAATATGACAAGGGCGATGAGAAGTCTTAAGCACAGTCTTTCCAGCTATATTTCTCTTTTACTTTTAATAATTTTTCAGTAAAACATAAAAAAATACAAACCCGATATAGGGTTATCTGGTTTGTAAGTGTACTAATAAGCAAACATCAGGTTTAGCGTACTCTGAAGGTTTTTTTAAGTTAGTTTGAGTTAGTTAAAAGTTTCAGAGGGGCGAGCCCCGCCCTTCTGACTTTTGACTTATGAATGCCAAACCAGATGGGAACGGATAGAACTTGAAAAGAATTTCCAAATTCTGAAAATACAGATGGAGAACAAACTGATTAACAAATATCTCTCTGGAAAAGCCACTGAGGATGAAATCAAAATCATTTTTGATTGGATTGAAGCATCGCCAAAAAACAAGCTCGAATTTATAGAACTCAAAAAAATATGGAGCTTGTCCGTTGAGGTTGATGGCGACAAGGAAGAGGCCTGGAGACGGGTGCAAAAGCGATTTATGGAACTTAAAAGAAGAAAAAACATAAAATCTTCTTTAAAATATGCGGCCATTCTGGTTGTTGGTCTTGGCTTGGCTGCAAGTCTGTTATATGACAAAGTAGTGGTTCAGTTACCGGAGGACCAGATTGTTTTGGAGCTTAGTGATGGTACAAAAAAAATAATCAAAAGCGATGGTAGCCAAAAAATTATTGGTGCTCACGGTAATCTATTGGGCAGGCAAAAGGAAGATGGAATTTCGTATAGCAATACTGAAATTGATTCCCAAAAAGGAGAAATCGCTTACAATACCCTTTATATTCCTTATTCAAAAAGGTTCAATCTTGTGTTATCAGATGGAACCAAAATCCATTTGAATTCCGGCGCTACGTTAAAATATCCTGTAAAATTTTTGAAAGGAGCTTCCAGGGAGGTCTTCTTGGATGGTGAAGCCTATTTTGAAGTCACCGAGGATAAATCAAGGGAATTTGTGGTTAGGGCCAATGGTTTGACCACGAGGGTTTATGGCACTAAGTTCAACGTGAATTGTTACAAAGATGACGATGTTCACGAAGTGGTCCTGGTAAGCGGGTCAATAGGTGTTCAAAGAGATAGCACAAATACCGAGGAACTTTTGTTGAAACCAAACGAGAAAGCGGCATTGGGCAAAGATGGTCGACTTTATCATGAGTCTGTTGACGTATCTGGTTATATAGCTTGGATAGATGGTGTGTTGGTTTTTGAGAATGAACGACTGGAAAATATCCTTCGAAAATTGGAAAGACATTATGACGTTTCCATAAAAAACAATTACACCGCAATAAATGATAATAGGTATACAGGATACTTCGACATAGAAAGTGTCGACGACATACTAAGAACTTTTAGCAAACACAAACCATTTGTCTACGAGGTAAATGGACACGATATAACAATTAACCCATAATTCAAAAAACGCCTATGCAAAAACAACTTAAATGACCAAAAAAAAATCAGGAAATGCTGCAACATTCCCTGATTAGAAAAACAATTTAAATAATCAAACAAAATATCTAAATCAACTCAAAATTATGAATAATTATTTGTGTTTTTTAGGGAAGGCCAGATTCTTTCCTAGAATTGACTTAAAGATGAGATTGACATTTATTTTTCTTTTAGTTGCCCTCTTTAAAATCAACGCCAGCAGCTATTCTCAAGTAACCAAGGTTTCCCTTGATTTGGAGAATGTGAGTGTGGCGGAGGTCTTCAATGAAATAAAGTCAAAAACGGAGTTCAAAATATTGTACATGAACGCTGAGATAGATCTAAATCGCAAAGTATCTATACGAGTAAATAAAAGCCGTATCGAGAAAATTTTGCATATCCTTTTTCAGAACACTGAAATAACATATGAAATTGTTGGAAAGCAAATAGTCCTGCGTTTAGAGCCCCAAAAGTCAATTGTTAAACCCAAAATTTCTATTGAACCGGATGCATCTGTTGATGAAATCCAGTTGGATATTCAAGGAAATGTTACGGATGCAGGCGGAGAGCCTTTGCCAGGTGTAAACATTGTGGTTAGAGGAACCACCATTGGCACCCAGACCGATTTTGACGGGAATTATGCCATAAAGGCCGCCCAGGGTGAAGTTTTGGTATTTACATATTTGGGAATGCTTACACAGGCAATTGCTGTAACTAGCAATACCACTATTAATGTGGTTATGCAGGAAGATGCTGCTAGCCTTGATGAGGTTGTGGTAGTAGGTTATGGTACGCAAAAGAAAGCTACGTTGACAGGTTCTGTATCCACTACTACAGGTGATGCACTTGAGAAATCATCGGCTCCTAACTTAACACAAGCACTGTCAGGTAAAGTGGCTGGAGTATTTGTAGATACCGGTAGTGCCATTCCTGGTAACGATAATTCAGCAATTCGGATTAGAGGAACAAATACGTTCAATAATTCCTCTGCACTTATTGTAATCGATGGTATTCCAAATAGGGCAGGTGGAATCGGAAGAATCAATCCTGCAGATATTGAGAGTATCTCAGTGCTGAAGGATGCTTCTGCAGCCATTTATGGAGCAAGGGCGGCCAACGGAGTTATACTTATTACCACCAAACGTGGTAAAAAAGGTCCTGCAGCCGTGAAATTTAGCTCTACCTATGGTCTTCAGAGCTTTACCACTCTGCCAGAAATGTTGACGGGTGCTGAATATATGGATTTGGTAAACGTACTTAATGTTTACAAGTTGCCAGTTTCTGAATGGGATGCAGCCCATGCAGGAAGAGGAGCGCCTTATGTTCGATCTGATAACGGAGAAACTGTAAATCCAACCTTTACTACTGAAAGAATTCAAAACACTGAGGCTGGAAATGACCCATGGGCATTTCCCGATACGGATTGGTTTGAGGAATTAGCGCGCAAAAGTGCCCCTGTAGCCCGACAGAACATGCAGATTTCAGGAGGTAGCGAATACGTTACGTATTTGGCTTCATTGGGCCATATGACCCAAGATGTTAACTTTAAGAATGCTCCTGATGCTTTTGAGCAATGGGATTTACGGGTAAATTTGGATGCGAAGATAAGTGAGACACTAAGTATGGATGTTGGTTTGTATGGCAGGCAAGAGGAAAGCCGCCATGCCACACGAAACATCATCCCTGACCTTATCAGACAATATCCTTGGTTCCCAGCTTTTTGGCCTACTGGAGAATTTGGTCCAGATATTGAAAATGGAAACAATCCCGCAATTAGAGCTACAGATCAACCAGGTTATATAGACAGGGATCGTTCCTATATCCAAAGTAACCTCGGGTTGACCTTTAAGGTGCCAGGTGTTGACGGATTGGAGTTAAGAGGAAATGTTTCATACGACAAGTTCAATTATGACTTTAAACAATGGAACAGACCTTGGCAATTGTATACTTGGGATGGGGTTAATAGAGATTCTTCTGGATTAACCTTGGCAGATCGTGGTCCAAGTGACCCAAGTCTTACTCAAGATCATACAACACGAACCGATTTCACCGCAACTTTTAATGCTTCCTACGAAAAGGATTTTGGGGATCATTATTTTAAAATCCTTGGAGGGGTGACTCGAGAAGAAACCGAGCAAACTTATACCAGAGCTTTTAAAAGATTCTTTTTGTCCAGCGAATTGGACCAATTGGATTTTGGGGGAACTGAAGGTCAGTTTAGCGAAGGAAATGCTTTTGAGAACGCTCGATTAAACTACTATGGACGTTTAAATTACACATTCAAAGACAAGTATTTGTTGGAGCTATTGTTTAGATATGACGGTTCGTATCTATTTCCAGCGGAAAATCGTTTTGGATTTTTCCCCGGAGCTTCTGCAGGATGGATTGTTTCTGAAGAACCCTTCTTTCAAAAAGCCTTACCATTCTTTGACTATTTTAAGCTAAGAGGATCTTACGGTCAATTGGGTAATGACAATGTTCTTCCATACCAGTTTAATTCCTCTTATGAACTATCCTTTACCGGTTTAGGAGAAATTGTTACCACGGCTTTTGAAAATAAAGTGGCCAACCCTGATATTACCTGGGAGACAGCTACTTCTAAAAACATTGGTTTTGATTTTAGAGTACTAGATAATAGATTGTCAATAGGGCTAGATTATTTTATCAATACCAGAGAGGACATCTTGACCACCCCGCAAAAAACTTTGCCTGAGTATAGTGGTATTGCAGCTCCAGCTGTAAATATAGGAGAGTTTGAAAACAAAGGTTTTGAATTATCTGTTGGGTTCAGTGGTGGAACCGATTCTGGTGTAGGCTATGACATTACATTTAACATAAGTGATTCGAACAATAGATTGATATTCTTTGATGAACCCGATTTAGCCGATAGACCTTGGCAAAGAGAAACTGGAGGAGAAATTGGACGACCATTGCTGTACAAATTTGATGGTGTGTTCCGTACCCAAGCAGAAATAGATTCCGAAACCTTGGATTACAGTGGAGTTACTCCGGCACTTAAGCCAGGTGATGCCAGAGTGGTGGATATCAGTGGAGACGGTACTATTGGTCCTGAAGATAAGATCAGGACAGGCGGAAGCGCCTTTGCAGATACGCAATTTGGATTGAACACTGCGCTTACGTACAAGAATCTTGATTTTAATATGTATTGGGCAGGAGCTGCAGGTGGTTATAGCAACTACGAATGGTCCTTTATGTCAGGAACTTTGGCAAATGTGCAACGTGATGTTCGAGATCGCGCTTGGTCTCTGGATAACACCAATGCACCCCTGCCACGTTTGGCCGATAGGGGAGACCAATGGTATTCTGGTCAAACCGATGCTTACCTGATTACTAGAGATTACATTCGTTTAAAATCTTTGGAAATAGGGTATAATTTTGATGATAGTATCGTAAAGCTTATTGGAGCCAAAAGCATGCGTCTTTCCTTCTCAGGAACCAATTTACTCACCTTTACAGATTTTCCTTTTGATCCCGAAACCTTGCAAATTGGTAATGGAGATCTTTCAGACAATGGAACTAGAGAAAATTTTGACGATGGTGCGCAGGGTGTAAGTGGTGGTAATGTCAACAATGGCGGTGCATATCCTTTGCTTAAGACGTATAATGTAGGATTTCAAGTAACATTTTAAAAATTTATCATGAGAAAGAACATTTTAAAAATCACGACACTGGCTGCATTGGCACTCTTTGTCGTTGGATGTGAGGATGACTTTTTAGAGACCACCCCGCTCAGCGAGATAGCTGATACGAGTGTTTGGTCTGATAGAAAACTAGCCGAAGCTGCAGTTTTGGATTTGTACCAAGGCACATGGGCTGGAACCCTTACTCGAGAGGAAACCACTGATGCTTTTACGGATCAAGCGGTTTTTACCCACCCAGGACGGGGTGTGGACGGTTATACTGAGGGTAAAATGAACCCTGCAGGAAACTTTATGGATATGCAATGGTTCAGTTGGCCACAAATATACCCTTATATACGTAGTGCAAATATTGCTATTCAACAATTAGAAGCCAATGAAGCGGAGTTTGATCAAGCTTTTGTAGATCAAATGTTGGGCGAAGCCTATTTTATGAGAGGATATTACTACACCCAATTGATGCGACAATTTGGCGGCGTAGTACTTTTGACCGAACCATTGACATTGGATAGCGAAGCCAACAATCCACGCGGGACTTTTGAAGAAACTATCAATCTGATTGTTTCCGATTTAGACCGTGCAATTGTTTTGTTGGCAGATGCTCCCGCAAGCAAGGCACGTGCCCATCTACTCACTGCTTTGGCTATGAAGTCAAGAGCATTGACACATGCAGCTAGTGATTTATACGAGCCATCAAAAGCATCATCAGTACCAACGATTGCTGGTTACAGCAATAGAGAACTTATTGGTTACACTAGTGGTACACAAGCGCAACGATGGGAAGCAGCTAGAACTGCTTCAAAAGCTCTGTTGGATGCTACCACAGGCTACAAATTGGACTATACAGCTCCAGCTTCACAAGCGGAAGCTATTCAAAACTATGAGGACATTTGGCTTCAAGGTGATGAAAACCAGGATTTTATTTGGGGTAGACTCATCGAAGAATTCGGTTTTGGATCAAGAACTTATCCTGGAGGTGATGGATGGTCACAAGGCCCTGGTATGGTAGCGCTTTATCATGGTCCCAATGGATATCATGAATGGGCAGGAACTACGCCTACCGAAGCTCTGGCATCCAAATACACATTTAATGATGGTACGGAATTCGATTGGGACAATCCTGCACATGCTGCAGATCCTTATACCGATCGCGAAGCTCGTTTTTATGCTACCTTCCTGTTTGATGGTGCATCTTGGAAGCAAAGAACAGATGATGTTGTGATTCATGATAATTTCAACGAAATTCAGACTGGTTTCTATACCTTTTCAGATGGAACCATTAAGAATGGGGTTGATACTAGACAAGGTCCGATTGAAGATTGGAACGGATCTAGAACTGGATATTATTTCAGAAAATTTGCAGACCCTAGACAACCAGCTTCATGGCCAAGTAATCTTCAAAAAGTGGATGCGCCATATATTCGCTACAGCGAAGTGCTGCTAAACTATGTTGAAGCCAACATCAATTTAGGAGATGAGGGTGAAGCCATTGCATGGTTGAATAGACTACGGTTTAGAAATGGTCTTCCAGCGGTTACAGCAACAGGATCGGATTTATTGGAATTGTATAAAAGAGAACGTGACAAGGAACTGGTGAATGAAGATGCGAGACTCTTTGATATGAAACGCTGGTTGGAAGGTCCTTATTCATTGGATAAACCTGCACAACAAGTTGTAATCCAAGGAACTCAGATACCGGGAACCACTGTAGACAATTATAGAAAAGACCCTGCGTCTTGGAATTATACCTACAGACCAGTTGACCTTGTTTTTGAGAACAGAATATGGCAAGACCATGTCTATTTTATGCCCATAAAGCAAGAAGAGATTGATAAAGATCCTTCTTTAATTCAAAATCCAGGATACTAGAATTCCTGTGTTAAACAATAAGAATAGCCCTGGTTTTTCAGGGTTATTCTTATTTTAAAGACATACCTTATATGTGATTTAGAATACAACCTGCCAACTACATTATACATGAATCTCCAGATGAAAAAATATGTTTCCCTCCTTGTCTTAATGACCTTGCTGTTTTCGTGCCAGCAAGAATCCAAAAAGATGTTCTCCAAATTGAATCCTTCTCAAACTGGAATCCATTTCAAAAACAAGCTATCCGAAACCCATACCTACAACTATTTCATTTACCCATACATGTACCTAGGTGGGGGAGTGTCTATCGGAGACATCAACAATGATGGCCTTGAAGATATTTTCTTTACCGGGAATATGGTTCCCAACAAACTGTATTTGAACAGAGGGAACATGGAATTTGAGGACATTTCTGAAAACGCAGGTATCCAAGGAGATTCCCGCTGGTATTCCGGAACCACTTTTGTGGACATTAACCAAGATGGATATTTGGATATTTATTGCTCGGTCAGTGGAAAAGATGCCCCGCATAACAACCAACTGTACATAAACAACCAAGACAACACATTTACCGAAAGGGCCGCTGAATATGGCATAGATTGTACAGGCGTAAGCATGCAGTCCACCTTTTTCGATTACGACAAAGACGGTGATCTAGATCTATACGTAGCCAATTATCCGCCAACCAGTTTTACAGCCCCAGTAGCCTATTATCATTACATGCTTGAAAATCATTTAGATGAAGATTCGGATAGACTCTACCGAAACGATAATGGACAATTCACCGATGTCACCAAAGAATCTGGTTTAAGTTCATTCGGTCTCAGCTTGGGAGTAGTTGCGGCAGATGTTAATGATGATGGGTATACAGATATTTTTATATCCAATGATTTCAATGCTCCAGACTTCCTCTTTATAAATAATCAAGACGGCACTTTTACCAATCAAATCAATACAAGTTTACAACAAACCTCCTTTTTTGGAATGGGCGCTGATATAGCCGATTTCAATAACGATGGTTTTATGGACATTTTTCAGTTGGATATGTCCGCTGAAGATAATTTCCGTTCCAAAGCAAATATGTCCTCAATGGACCCAGATGCCTTTTACGAGTCCGTTGATGTTGGACTGCATCATCAGTACATGCAAAATTCCCTCCAACTAAATAATGGCAATACGAGTGGAGAACTTCCACTTTTTAGTAACGTCTCACAACTGGCCGGAGTAGCTTCCACCGATTGGAGCTGGGGAGGCCTATTGGCTGACTTTGACAATGACGGTTGGAAAGATCTTTTTGTGACAAATGGCATCCGTAGAGATGTAAATAACAAAGACTTTTACGCAAAGTATCGCGAGTTTTTCGATAAAATGGAGAACGACCCCAACTATAAAAACAAAGAGGAAGAAGTTGGGTTGCTGAATTATTTAGAAGAACTTCCTTCCGAGAAATTGAGCAATTATATGTTCAAGAATAACAAGGATCTCAGTTTTACCAGAAAGATGGAAGAATGGGGTTTTGAAGAGAAAACATTTTCCAATGGGGTGGCGTATTCCGATTTGGACAATGATGGAGATTTAGATCTCATTATAAATAATTTAGAGGATACGTCCAGTATTTATCAAAACAATTCCTCTGACAACAATCAGCTTACAATCAATTTAAATGGAGCAAAAAAGGTGTTGCCCAATGGAAGCAAAGTTTCCATATATACCTCCGATGGAATGCAAGTTCAAGAATACAATACTGTGCGAGGTTATTTGTCTTCCGTATCTCCTTTGCTTCATTTTGGATTGGGGCAAGCCGAAAATGTAGATAGTGTTTTGGTACAATGGCCGAACAATCGAACATCAAAACTTGCAGATGTAGAAAGTAACCAAAGGTTGACCATTACCTACGATGAGGCAACAACAGTAACCAAGCAACCCGTAGGGAAATCCAAAAAAGGATATAAAAACAATTTTCAGACGGTAGACATGGTTGACCCTTTTGTGCATGAAGAAAATCCGTTTAACGATTTTGAAAAAGAAATTTTGCTACCTCATAAAAATTCAACATTGGGCCCCACTCTGGCGACTGGCGATTTAAATGGTGATGGACTTGATGATTATATTGTTGGTGCCCCAATAGGGCAGATTTCTGCAGTTTATTTTCAAAATAAGGATGGAGGTTTTGAACTTCAGGAGATACCTGATTTAAAGAAAGACCAGTATCACGAGGATCTTGGAATTATAATATTTGATGCAGATGACGATGGTGACAATGACTTCTATGTGGCTTCCGGAGGCAATGAATTTCCCTCGGGGTCTGAAGGTTACCAAGACCGATTTTATGAAAACTTGGGTGATGGAAAATTCCAAAGAAATTTGGAAGCAATACCAGACCTTAGAATTAGTGGATTAAATATTTCCACTTCGGATTACGATCATGATGGAGATTTAGATCTGTTTGTAGGTGGTCGATTGGTTCCTAAAAAATATCCACATCCTTCTGATTCCTATTTGTTAGAAAACATTAGTTCAGAATCAGGACCTAAATTTGTCGATGTAACTAAAAAAGTACTTCCTGAACTCGGCGCTTTAGGTCTGGCCACTGCATCAAGCTGGGTAGATTTTGATAATGATGGATGGGAGGATCTAGTAGTTGTCGGTGAATGGATGTCTATCAAATTTTACAAAAATCAGAACGGCACGTTTACCGATGTATCTGAGCAACTTTTGGCCGGAAACACTTCGGGCTGGTGGTTCGATATTCAAAAGGGAGATTTTGACAATGATGGAGATCAAGACCTTATCGTTGGAAACTTGGGCAAGAATTATAAATATCATGCAAGTGACGACGAACCCTTTAAAGTATACCTAAACGATTTTGACCAAAACCGAAGTTCAGACATTGTATTGAGCTATAAGAAAGATGGTACCGAGTTTCCGGTAAGAGGGCGGCAATGTTCCTCACAACAAATGCCAGCCATAAAGCATAAGTTCAAGGATTATAACTCCTTCGCGAGTGCCAACCTAAATCAAATATATACTTCACAGATGTTAGAGGAATCGTTGAGTTACGAAATCATCTCCTTTGCAAGCGTCTATCTTGAAAATAAAAATGGGAAGTACATTGCGCGCCCTTTGCCTCAATTGGCGCAGGTATCAAGTATCAATAAATTTGTTGTGAGCGATTTTGACAAAGATGGCAACCTGGATGCTGTTTTGGCTGGAAACCTGTACAACGCTGAGGTGGAAACACCACGAAACGATGCTAGTTTTGGACTTTTCCTTCAAGGAGATGGTGCAGGAAACTTTGAGCCAAAAACCATGATGGAATCCGGGTTGAAAATCGTTGGGGATGTACGTGATATGGAACTGCTTTCCAAAAATGGAGAGAAACACATACTCGTGGCCAAAAACAACGCCCCGGTACAATTGATAAAAGTGAATTAATTCTGAATTACGCATTTATTCCACACAGCATAAATGCGAAGGAATTTGCAAATAAAAGGTTGGGATGAACAAGGAACACTTATCCAGAAGCTTAATCATTTTGTTGATTGTGCTCTTTGCAGGTCCAGCCTACTATTGTAAAAATTCTAACATTGAATCCGATTATTATAGTCCCGAAACCATTGCAACCCATTTTAACGGCGAGCAATTTGTAGGGTCCCAAACCTGTTTGGAATGTCACGGTGATATTTATGCCACTCATATAGAAACGGCCCATTTCAAAACCTCTGTGCCGGCAAATTCAGAAAATATAAAAGGTAGTTTCGAAAGTGGTTCAAACATTTTGGATTTAAGGGATGTGGAATTCGTTATGAAACAAGAAAAAGATTCTTTCTTTCAGCATTCAAACATTAAAAATAGGGCTATCGAATATCCGCCCTCAAAGTTTGATGTGGTCATAGGTTCTGGGGTTAGAGGACAAACCTATTTAACTTGGGAAGATGATGGATTGTTTCAACTACAGCCTTCCTACCATACTCCATCGGACAGTTGGATCAACAGTCCCGGTTATCCAACCTATAACCTAAAAAGACCCATAGATGATGCTTGCTTAAAATGCCATCTCACCTTTGCTACCAATCTGAATATTGAAAAAAGAAACAAGTACAATAAGGAACAAATGGTTTATGGAGTTGATTGTGAGAGATGTCATCGTCCAGCTGCTAAACATGTGGCCTATCATCGAAAAAATCCTGAGGTGACCGAACCTAACCATATGTTGAAATTGAGTGCGTTGCCCAAACAACAGCGTTTGGATATATGTGCCCAATGTCATTCAGGTCTTCGAGAAGTAACCTTAAAAGGCAGTCCATTTTCTTTTTTAGCTGGGGATAACCTGAATGAATATTCAAAGAATGTAGAAGTTAATAGCTCAAACAGCAATTTGGATGTACATGGTAACCAATATGGTCTTCTCACCAGTAGTGAATGTTTTAAACAAGCCGGGACCATGGATTGT
This sequence comes from Flagellimonas sp. 2504JD1-5, assembly GCF_053618295.1. NCBI lineage: Bacteria > Pseudomonadati > Bacteroidota > Flavobacteriia > Flavobacteriales > Flavobacteriaceae > Flagellimonas > Flagellimonas sp. 2504JD1-5. The sequence goes on along the minus strand of NZ_JBSIOU010000002.1, from coordinate 1,332,117 downwards.
AGCACATGCCATAATCCGCATAAAAACCAACGTGGAGACTCAAGCCATTTTAACCAAAAATGTATGGAATGTCATAATACAACTCAGGTAACATGCACTGCTGAACCCAACAAAATAGGGCAAAAGGAAAATAATTGTATTGCCTGCCATATGCCGAGTTTTCCCTCAAGAATAATGAAGGCTCAGGTGGTTCAGGATAGCGTAGAAACTTCTTTTTCTATAAGAACCCATTTAATTGCGATTTATCAAGAAAAGCAATGGAATAAATAGAAAAGAACCCACAACAATAAATAAAAGAAGATATAGGACAGATGAAAATAGCGTTTAACTTAAAACAAAGTGTCACAGGATTTCTTATTGCACTTGTTGGCATCAGTGTAACTGCCCAAAAAACCTCCAAAGAATTTAAACTGACCGATCAACAGGTTGAATTAGTTGGTGATTTTTCAGGATTTGATACCAAAATAGAAGTTGAGAAAGTTTCTGAAGGGTTGGAAATTGCAACCATTTCACTTTCGCATGAGCAGGGTGCCGTTCCACCGAAATTTACTTTAAAATGGAACTTGCCGTCAAGTGACATTGCAGGTCATTGGGGGACTGGAAGTTTTAATGACAAAACTATCGGCCCTAGCTGGGGACCTTCCAAAACCTATTCCATGTTGGCCAAACAAGCTCCAGTAATTGCATTATTTGGTCATGACGATAACAACCGTCTTAATTTTTCCGTATCCGAAGCGCTGAACACAGTTACCCTAAGTACGGGAATTAAGGAAGAAGACGGAATGGTCTACAATGAAATCACTTTCTTCACTGAAAAGCATCGTGCTATCAAAAACTATGAGGTCAAAGTTCGATTTGACAAAAGGCTACAATTATACTCCAAGGCACTGAATGAAGTTGCCGACTGGTGGGCTTCCTTTGATTTATATAAACCTGCACCGGTTCCAGAAGTGGCCAGAATGCCGGTTTATTCCAGTTGGTACAGTTATCATCAAAATGTATCGATGGAGGATTTACTTGCGGAATGCAAGCTTGCCAAGAAAATGGGATTTGAATCCATTATTGTTGACGATGGATGGCAAACCTTGGACAGCAACCGAGGCTATGCCTATACCGGAGATTGGGAGCCAGAACGGATTCCCGAAATGAAAGAATTTGTAAAGGCAGTGCACGATTTGGGAATGAAATTTATCCTTTGGTATGCTGTTCCATTTGCCGGTGAAAAATCCAAAGCTCACGAAAAAATGAAAGGCAAGTTTTTGAGATACTGGAACGGACAGGGAACTTATGTATTGGACCCAAGATATCCGGAAGTGAGGGAGTTCATAATCAAAACTTATGTTGATGCCACCCGTGAATGGGATTTAGATGGTTTCAAGTTGGATTTTATAGGGCGCTTTGTATCTGACAACAATACTGAACTTACCACAGAAAATGGACGTGACTATGCCTCGGTAAATGAAGCTACGGATGTTTTAATGACAGATTTGATGAAATCCCTGCAAAAAATCAAACCTGATATCATGATTGAGTTTAGACAACCCTATATAGGCCCTGCAATGCGAAAATATGGCAATATGTTTAGGGCGACCGACTGTCCCAACCTCTCTTCGGTAAATAGAATACGGACTTCGGATTTAAGAATGCTGAGTGGAAATACAGCCGTTCACTCCGACATGCTTATGTGGCATTATGACGAACCCGTTGAAGTGGCGGCATTGCAAATGCTCAATGTTATGTACTCCGTACCCCAGATTTCGGTAAGGTTGGAGGATATTCCCCAAGACCATTTTAAAATGATCAGATTCTACACCGATTATTGGCTTAAAAATCGTGATGTTCTGCTTGATGGGGATTTTCATCCAACCAGTCCTTTGACCAATTATCCCATTTTGGAAGGAAGTAAGGATGACCAAAAAATTATCGCAGTTTACAATGATCTCAATATCAAAATTCAAACAGGAGAATTTAAACGAATCGACGTTTTAAATGCCAAGCGTACCAATCAACTTGTGATTCTTTCCGAAGGAGAAACCAAAAAATACGGCTATCTAATCCAAAACTGTTTGGGTGAACAGGTTGATAAAGGAACCATGGAACTCACCCCTGGAGCCCATCTTGTCAGTGTACCTCCTTCGGGATTGATTTCATTTACCGCGATAAATTAAAATTTAATCAGATGATTTTTTTAAGAACACTTTACAACCATTGGAAGACAAAAAATATAAAACAAGTTGCATACCTATGGTTACCATTGTTATGTCTTGTAAATGTATCCTGCAAGGGTAAAAAAGAGCTGGAAACACCCAAAAAACCAAATATCTTATGGATTTATCTTGAGGATACAGCACCTTTAATGGGAAGCTACGGTACAGAAATCGTATCAACCCCAAATATCGATAGTTTAGCCATTATGGGCACCTTGTACAGCGACGTTTACATGCCTGCTCCGGTTTGCTCCGCGAGTCGCTCTAGCATAATTACCGGGGTTATGGCCACCACTTTTGGAACCCATAATCACCATAGTTCCCGAACAAAAGAATCGGCCATTGAGCTTCCCGATGGCCTAAAAACCATCCCCGAACTTTTCAGGGAAGCTGGATATTTTACCTTCAACAATGGGAAGGACGACTATAATTTTATGTACGACAGAACGGATTTTTACAGTCAAGATTACAGATTACATCCCTTATATGGAAAGAGTGGTGTACGGTTAGATCTTGCCACTTTGTCTGATAAACAACCCTTCTTTGGACAAGTACAACTGTATGGGGGAAAAGAAATTTTCAATTCTAAGTTTAAGGACAACGTAAAAAATCCGGTGGATAGGTCCAAAGTGGAATTACCACCTTATCTTCCAAACCATCCGGCCATTATTGAAGAATACGCCAACCACCTAGATGCAATTCAAATAGCAGATGAAAAAGTAGGAGATATTATCGGCAAACTCAGGGAGAGTGGAATATTGGAAAATACCATTGTTTTCTTTTTCTCAGATCACGGAATGCGCATTACCCGGAACAAACAGTTTTTATACGATGGCGGGCTTCATGTACCCTTGATCATTGCTGATTTCACCAAAAGTGAAGAAAGCATCCCTTCGGGAAACATAAATGATAAATTGGTGAGCGGACTTGATTTGGGGACAAGCGCATTGGCCTTAGCAGATATTTCCATCCCCGAGTATATGGAAGGTAAAAACATGTTTGACGATACCAAAGAAGAACGGGAATATGTGATTTCAACACGGGATCGTTGCGATTTTACCATAGATCGAATTAGATCTGTTCGATCAAAGAATTTTAAATACATCAGAAACTTCATGACCGATAGACCTTATACCCAGCCGACCTATATGGATGTGGATAGTGTGGAATTTGTTCAGGTAATGCGAAGGTTGCATGCCGACAAAAAGCTGGATTCCATTCAAGAACGGTTTATGTCGAATGAAAGGTCTGCTGAAGAACTTTACGATCTTAGGAATGATCCTTTTGAGTTGAACAACCTTGCCAATGATCCTGATTATTCAACAACCCTTAAAGAATATGCGAATGTTCTGGATGAATGGATAAAAGAAACCGATGACAAAGGACAATACCCAGAAAATGAGGAAGGCCTTAAGTTAATGTTGGGCATATGGGGAGAACACTGCGTAAATCCGGAATACGAGCCTTTAAGGGAAAAATACCCAGATTTGGAAGGTTCATTATGGCATCTTAAAAGTGCTTCATCCGAGTTGGTAGAAACAAATTTGAAATAAACCATATAAGCTTGAATAAATTGCATTAGTGTGTAAGATAAGCTAGCTTAGTTTTTTTGATTAAATAACCAACATGAACAAAAACATCCTATTAATTGCCTTAGCAGTCTTATTTTCCTGTAAGACCGAAAAAAAAGAAGCAGAATCATCTGAACAGCAGACTTCATCCAAACCTAACATTATTGTTATTTATGCCGATGACTTGGGTTATGGCGAACTTGGGGCCTACGGTGCAACCGAACTTAAAACACCAAATCTTGACAGGTTAGCCAATGGTGGAATACGATTTACCAACGGATATGCTTCATCCGCTACCTGCACGCCAAGTCGATACGCTCTATTGACCGGGGTTTACCCTTGGCGAAATAAAAGTGCCAAAATTTTACCCGGCACGGCTCCATTGATTATTGATACTGCTCAAATGACCCTTCCTAAAATGTTGAAACAAAAAGGTTACAAAACCGGTATTGTTGGAAAATGGCATCTGGGCCTTGGCAGTGGAGATGTGAACTGGAATCAAACAGTAAGCCCGGGACCAAATGAGGTTGGCTTTGACCATAGCTATATTATGGCTGCAACCCAAGATAGGGTTCCAACGGTATATATAGAAAATGGGGGAGTGGTGAACTTGGATCCGGAGGATCCCATTGAAATCAATTATCAAAAGAACTTTCCCGGGGAACCTACAGGAATGGATAACCCAGAAATGCTAAAAATGAAGTGGCACCATGGGCATTATAACAGCATTGTTAATGGTATTTCACGAATCGGATTTATGAAAGGTGGCGAGGCCGCCAAATGGGTGGATGAAGACATGGCGGATACCTTTTTGGTTGAAGCCCAGCGTTACGTTAAAGAAAATAAGGAAAAGCCATTTTTCCTCTATTATGCCTTGCAACAGCCCCATGTACCAAGAACTCCACATCCACGATTTGTGGGTGCCAGTGGAATGGGACCACGAGGAGATGTTATCGTTGAAGCCGATTGGTGCGTAGGGGAATTTATTAAAACTTTGGAAGAAGAAGGTGTATTGGAAAATACCCTGATCGTTTTCTCCAGTGATAATGGTCCTGTGGTCAATGATGGATATTATGACGATTCGGTTGAAAAATTGGGTAAACACAAGCCTGCAGGCCCGTTGCGTGGAGGCAAATACAGTCTTTTTGAAGCCGGTACGCGCGTTCCTTTCGTAACCTATTGGCAAGGAAAGATCAACCCCGGAACTTCCGATGCCATGATCAGCCAAGTGGATTTATTGGCTTCGCTTTCTAAATTGGTGGATAGTGATGTTTCAACCCAAGACAGCAAGGAATTGTTGGATGTGTTGTTGGGGAAAAGTCAAGATGGAAGGAAAGAGTTGATTCTGGAAGCCTCTACACGAACGGCACTCCGCAAAGGAGATTGGGCCATGATTCCCCCGTATGAAGGTCCCGCAGTGAACAAATTTGTCAATATTGAGTTGGGAAACAACGAAGCGTATCAACTATATAATTTACGGGACGATTTAGGCCAACAGCATAATTTAGCGGACAGCAATCCTGAAAAGCTTGCCGAAATGATAGCCACTTTTGAAGAAATCCGTGGGTCAAAATCAGATAAGGTTGAGCAGCTGGAATTGAAGTGATTTTCAGAAATGTTGAAAAGATGAAAAAATATGCAATATCAATTTTTATGATGGTGATGGGAGCAGCCATCGGGTTTGGACAAGGGAATATCATACCACTATGGCCTGATCGAATTCCTAACCAAAAGAACACGGAGGAGAAAGAGACCCAAACCACAAATGACATTCTTTGGATTGAAAATGTTCAAGTTCCGACTTTGGAGATTTTCTTGCCTGCAAAGAGAAATGCGACGGGTAAGGCTGTTGTAATATGTCCAGGAGGAGGATATCAAGGTCTGGCCTATGACTGGGAGGGGCAGGATGTGGCCAAATGGTTGAATTCGCTTGGAATAGCAGCGTTTGTTCTAAAATATAGATTGCCGGGCTCAAAATCCTTGATCGAGAAAACCAAAGCTCCTCTGCAAGATGCTCAAAGAGCAATAAAACTCGTGCGCCACCATGCCAAAAAATGGAATATTATTGAAAAGGAGGTCGGAATCATGGGATTTTCTGCAGGAGGGCATTTGGCCTCAACCTTGGGCACCCATTATAATGAAGAGGTCACGAAGGAATCAGATGTCATGCGGCAGATAAGCGCAAGGCCCAATTTTATGATATTGATATATCCTGTTATTTCCATGACTTCAGAACATACTCATATGGGATCAAGAATCAATCTGATTGGCGAAAATCCCGAGCAGGAGCTTATAGATGAATACTCGAACGAATTACATATCAATAAAGACACACCTCCAACTTTTCTCGTACATTCCACTGATGATGAAGCGGTGCCGGTAGAAAATAGCCTATTGTTTTACCGAGCCTTGAAAGCGCACAAGGTATATGCCGAAATGCACATTTATCCGGAAGGCGGGCATGGATATGGATTGGCTATTGGTGAAGGATATTTACAAACCTGGACGGATAGGCTAAAAGATTGGTTGCAGAATTTAGAATAACACGCGATTTCCCCAGTCAGTCAAATTTTATTCATATATCCGAACCCAAAAATGTTTATGATGTTGCTGTTCACTTATCTTTCTTGTAGAAATTGTGTTCAGCTTGATTTTTTACAATAACTTTTTGTGGCAAAAGTTGCTTTGGGTTATTGTCGAAATAAAAATCTGGGTTCAATAACAGGGCGACGAATTTTTCCAATTGTGTAATAAACTTATTCATAATGTGGGGCTTTATTGGTTTTAGTTTTTAATGTGGACCGATCTAGCTTGCTTTTGGTAATTGCTCAATACAAACATACTCGCTCAAAACAGGCTTTTCAATTCCTTTTAGGATATGATTTTTCAATACTCTTTCTACAGATTTGACAAAACGGGATTGTTTTAAAGGTTTGGTTAAAAAATCTTTCACCTTGTCGTATCGAAAAGCTTGGAATGCAAACTGTGAGCGGGTTGAGTTTAAGATTACCTGACAATCGTATTCCAACATACCCAATACATCGAAACCTCCAAGTCCTGGCATTTCAACATCAAGAAACAAGATGTCGGGGCGTAGTCTGTTTACAGCCTCAATTCCTTTTATGGGATCGTTGAAAAAATCTAATAATTGTAGACTTTGGTTGTTTTCAATCATTTTGCAGGTAAACCTTTGTTGTACTGGAGAGTCGTCGATTACTATGGTTGTTAAAATCATTTCTAGTTAGTTTGGTTCGCAATGTTAAAACAAGGAAATAACAATGTTTCCTGACCAAATAGGATGAATGGCTTCTTTTTTCGATGAAAAGATCATAGGATAGGAATAATTGTTGATTTTGGTACACCCACTTAAAAATTCATGTAAAAATAATGTGATGATGGCAATCAAATTTGGGTGTGGAATTGTGCAGAGACTTATATAAGCATGAGAATTGAATTGTACGGGAAGAAATACGAATCAAAAAAAGCCCTTTGTACCGTCGATCCTTTAGGAACCAATCTTTTGTACAAAGGGCCTGCAATCTGTCAACACAGGAATGCTAACAGTTAGAAGGGGGTGCTTTATGGCTTTAATAGCACAAGGGTTCGTGTTTTATCTGGTTCTTGGGGGTCGGTAAAATTAAATTTCACAGTGTTATCAGTTACTGAAAAGGCTTTCCATACATTGTTCAATGTATCAAATGGGGAGGAGCTGCCAAAATTCATTTCCAGTATGCTCAATGTATTTTGATCGGTCCATGTTCCATTTATGGGCGTGCCATTGTCCGCAATTACATTTCCATCCATATTAAAGGTTAATGAATAACCATTAAAATCAGCAGTTTTGTCTGTATCCCCTTCCATATAAGAATTTATGGTCCAACTTCCGTTGGTAAGCTGTTCTACCACACCAAGTGGAATATTTCCCGTTTTGGTATTGCTCAAACAGGCATTGTCAAGACGTAAACGATCATTGCCCAATCTAAGATTTACCTTTCCTTGGCTATTGGTCTGTGCAATTTCGTTGATATCCCATGAACCATTAAAATCGTCCAAGCCCAAGACAGAAATAACCAATTGGGTCGAATTTCCGCTACCACTGGCAGACCATGTTCCAAATAGGGTTTCGGTGGTTGAGGATACGGTCAAGGCACCATCGGATAGAAAATTGAAAGCGAATGAAGAATATTGGTCTTGAATATTTGAATTGTTCTTTATAAAGGAGTCTACCAGCCATTCGTCGCAGGTGGCAAATATTTCTCCAAGCTTATTTGTAGAACAATCTGTACAATCGTCATCATCAAAATCGTTGTTGTCATCTTCATCACAGTCGTCCTTATAACTATCAATATGTCCCTCCAGCTCATCCAAATCCATGGCCTCGAGTTCTGTTCCATCCGACAACAACACTGAAACTGGAAATTCAACATTGACAATGTCTGTGCTTTTTAGCATGGTGACAAACTCAAAAAGGTCCTTATCGGATGACATGGACATGGTGTTGAATGCTTCGTTGATAGTATTAAAAATGGAAAAGGTTATGGGATAACTTATATCAACACATTCAATATCGTCATCCTGGGCATTTTCTCCTGGACATCCATTTTTAAAACCGTCCAATTCACTTACGGTGGACACGGTTGCCATGGTATGGTCAGAAAAGATAACGTTCACGGGGAATACAATTTCCAAGGTGTCCGTATCGTCTTCGTTTTGTTCAAATATGCCTTCAATAACATTATAATCGGCCGGAGTGTTCACCACAACTTCGGAGCCATTTACAATTACCGTAACCGGAAGTTCAATTAACAAGCAACTGGCATTATCAATGATATTGTCAGCGGACCCATCGTTCATGGCGGTTCTCAATAAAAGATTGGTCAAACTGGAATCCGCTTGCAAAGATTCTTCTGGCCTGGACCCCTCGGACATGAATTCTTCCTCTCTGCAGGAAGAAACAAGCAAGCTTAGAACCATTATTACAAGGGTTAAAGATTTGGTGATGGTTTTCATGGTTATTGGGGTTCTTTGATATAATATTCACCTATAAAACAACTAAACGCTCAAAACTCCTGAAAAATTTTAAAAAGATTTTTATATTTAGTAGTACCAAAAGCCAACCTTAATTGAAAAAAAGTCTACACCAAGACGTTTGCGAAGAGTCATTGTTCGCAAAAGTCTATGAAAAATATGCCCAAAGCATTCATGATTTTCTATACTACAAATACGGTGACAAGTTAAACCCGGGAGATAAAGCGCAGGACGCTTTCGCCAAGCTTTGGGAGAACTGTAAAAAAGTTACCTTCGAAAAAGCCAAGTCCTTTTTATACACAGTGGCCAATAATCTGATGCTCAATGAGGTAAAGCATCAAAAAGTGGTATTAAAGTACCAAATGGAATCGCCAAAAGGGTATACCAACGAGAACCCTGAATTTTTACTGGAGAAAGAGCAGTATTACAAAAAGTACCAGTTGGCCCTTTCCAAATTATCCGAAGAACAGCGCACCGCGTTCATGCTTAATAAGGTTGAAGGAAAAAAACATGAAGAGATTGCCCAATTATTGGGGGTGACAAGAAAGGTCGTGGAGTACCGTATTTACTCGGCTTTTGACCAATTGAAAAAAGAATTGGAAAATTTTAAGATAAAATAATCAGGAAAAATTGATTCGTGGTTGTTCTATACATAAAGATCCGAAGTTATGGACCGTGAAAACTTGATAGAAAAGTGGCTTTTAGATGAACTTTCAGAGAAAGAAAGCAAGGCTTTTAATGAACTGGAAGATGCTCCTTTTTATAAGAACATTGTTGAAGAAGCATCACGTTTCAAGGCATCCAACTTTTCTTCAATGGACAATTTCGAAGAATTCAGACAACGGGTCATAAAGCCTGATCCAAAAGTCAAGAAGCTACAATGGTTTAAGCCCATGTTACGGGTGGCCAGCGTTGTAACTGTTGCTTTCGGGCTTTACTTTTTCTTTATGTTCAACAACGTGACCGAAGTTAACACGCTGGTTGCTGAAAAAACAACCGTTGAATTGCCCGATGAATCTAGGGTAGTGGTAAACGCGCTATCTGAAGTGAGCTTCAACGAAAAAGAATGGGATACCAAAAGAGAAATACAGCTGCAAGGTGAGGCATTTTTTGATGTGGCCAAAGGAGCAAAATTTGATGTAATTACCTCCGAAGGTATTATAAGTGTTCTCGGTACGGAGTTTAATGTAAAACAAAGGGAAAATTTCTTTGAAGTATCGTGTTTTGAAGGTACAGTAAAGGTATCTACCGATGGGCATATCGAAATATTGCAAGTTGGGGACAACCTTAAATTAATCAACGGGACATTAATTAAGGATAAAAATAGTTTCGACCAGCCCCAATGGACCTCCAATAGAAGCTATTTTCAGCGTACTCCTGTTTCTGAAGTATTGGCCGAACTAGAAAGACAATATGGGGTGACCGTTACATCCGAAAATGTCGATACCGATCAATTGTTCACAGGTGCCTTTGTGCATGATGACTTGCAAAAAGCACTTAAGTCTATAAGTGAACCGTTGGGTTTAAAACACCAGATACTAAAGCCGAAAATGGTGCGTTTTAGTATGCATGAGTAGAAGACTACTTGTTCTAGTTCTTTTATTACTATCATTTTATAGCATAAATACCAACGCACAAACAGGGCAAAATCAACCTCTGACCATTGTTTTAGAAAAGTTGCAGGAACGTTTTGGAGTGCAATTCAATTATGTTTCAAAACTGGTGGAAAATGTAATCGTTGCGGTTCCTGAAACTTCTTTGGAACTCCAAGAGACATTGGATTATCTAAAAAACCAGACCCATCTTAGTTTTGTTTTCGTTTCTGAAAACATAATTTCCATCAAACAAGAACGTATACTACTTTGCGGTAAGCTTGTTGACCGTGATAGCGGGGAGGTTTTACCGTATGTTGCTGTACAAAATAGCGCTACAGGTACATACACCGATGATCAAGGGTATTTTGAGTTGGATGGTATTACAAAGGGAGATATCATCCAAATTAGGCATATGGGGTATAAACCAGTCCGTTTGGAGGTGTCGGATTTGGATACCTCAAAATGCGCTACACTATTTCTGGTGCCATACCATGAAAAATTGGCGGAAATCATGGTTTATGATTTCTTGGTACGCGGCCTTGATAAGCTCGATAATGGTTCTTATCAATTGGATTTTGACCGATTTAGAACCCTTCCAGGACTTGTAGATAACGATGTGCTCCAATCTTTGCAGGCACTTCCAGGGATTCAAAGTATAGATGAAACTGTATCCAATATTAATATCAGAGGAGGAAGCCATGACCAGAACCTGATTACTTGGGATGGTATAAAGATGTATCAATCGGGACATTTTTTTGGTTTGATATCCATGTACAACCCAGATATTACCCAAAAGGTGGAATTGCGCAAAAATGGAAGCAGTGTCTCTGAAACCGATGGGGTATCGGGTACCATTGCAATGAAAACACATCCATATCTAAATTCCGAATTAAAAGGTAGTTTCGGAATCAACCTTATCGATGCCAACGGTTTTGTAGATGCACCTATTGGAAAAAAAGCCTCTTTCCAAATAGCATCCCGTAAGTCGATTAGCGATTTGGTGGAAACACCGACCTATACTAAATATTTCGACCGTATTTCCCAAGATACCGAATTGGAGAATAATTCAACCTTTGCGACCAACAGGGATTTTGAATTTGATTTTTATGACACTTCATTCCGCCTGCTATACAACCCAACACAAAAAGACCAGCTCCGGGTTAATTTTATCCATGCCGCAAATGAGGTTACTTTTAATGAAGTAGCGGAAATTTCTGATGAGCAGGTGATCCGCCAAAGTAATTTGGATCAAACCAGTTTGGCTGGTGGATTTTACTATAACCGAAACTGGACAGAAAAATTCGCAACCCAAATTGAACTGTACAATACTGAGTACAAACTAAAATCCATAAACTCAAATATTGCCGCTGACCAGCGATTTCTGCAAAAAAATGAGGTTTCAGAAACTGGGGTTAAACTAAAATTATTGAATAATCTTTCTGATAATTTGAGCTGGTCGGGAGGGTATCATTTTATAGAAACCAAAGTGACAAATCTTGATGATATTGACGACCCCGTTTTTATAAAATTGGAGGGAGAAGTGTTACATACCCATGCATTGTTTGCGGAAATGGGCTTGGAATCGGCAAATGACGACACGAGAATTAATGTAGGATTACGCTTTAACTATCTTGATGATTTTAAGAAACAACTATGGGAGCCACGTATGAGTTTTAACCAAAGATTCGGTCAACATTTGAGCCTGGAAATTTTAGGAGAATTAAAGCACCAAAGCACGTCCCAGGTAATCAACTTTCAAAATGATTTTTTAGGAATTGAAAAACGCAGATGGCAACTTTCAAACAATGGATCCATACCGGTGATTGAAAGCAAACAGGCTTCCTTAGGTTTAAGCTTTAACAAAAAGGGTTGGCTTTTAAATGCGGTTTCCTTTTATAAAAATGTCGATGGCATTACAACCCAAAGCCAGGGTTTTCAGGACCGTCATGAATTTGCAAGAACAGCTGGGTCCTATGAGTCCATTGGTTTAGACTTTCTTTTTAGAAAACAGTTTCGTAATAATAGTTTGTGGCTCAGTTATTCTTATTTGGACAGTGATTATACTTTTGACGAACTGACAGAACAAAGATTTGCCAATAATTTTAATATTAACCATGCGATGACGCTGGGTACCAACTATGCGATTGACCAATTGCTTTTGGCTGCAGGATTGAACTGGCGAACAGGAAAACCATTTACCCGTCCAATTTTTGGTAATCAAGTGGTGGATGGGGAGGTCAACTACGGGCCTACAAATGAAGATCGCTTGGATGACTATTTAAGAGTTGATGTTTCGGGGAAATATGAATTTAACTTGAATAAAGGCAACAAACTGGAGCTAGGGGTGGCCGTTTGGAACATTTTGAACCGAAACAATACCATTAATGCTTTTTATAGGCCCAACATATTTGGAGACGCCCAAAGATTTGAGCAAAGTTCCTTGGGAATTACACCTAATGCTTCGTTGAAGTTGTTTTTCAATTAATTGCTACATATTCTGTATGTCCATTTACGCAGCGTTTATCGGTGCAAATAAAAAGGAAGGCACATCATACATGTTGATGCGCCATTCCTGCCCACATTGCTAATGGAACTATCGCGATTCGACTCGATATGAACCGCTAAAATATTAGTAAAACTGCAAGTAGAATTATATTCTGTATTAAGGGCAATAAGATTAATCCTTTAATATAATACGATTGTGAATCGAATACTGTTATGAAATCCTCGTTTTTGTTGGTTTTAAGAACTGTTAATGAGTTTCGCTTTTCCATAGTTGTAGTCTTTGGTTATTTATAAAACAACCGAAAGATTAAAATTCCTGAAAAAAAATAAAAAAAGTTTGGATTCCCATTTCTAACGCGTTAGGGAAAGCCCGGTATTGGTATTTAAAAAGTTCCTAGAAGAGGGTGGAAAATGGAGCAAATGCACAGAAAAGAGAACGAATGATCAAAGTGTTTAAAAGCAACAAGGCCAGTCCATCTGAAGAAAGAAAGTTTGCAACAGAATTAGTTTGGATAAAGGCGGGATTAACTACCACTTGCTTAAAAGGTAAAGAATCTCAAAAAAGTTCGCTTATGTAGAGGGGTATGATATCTCAAACAATGAATTAAGGCGAATTATTTTTCTTTTAACAATGGTATCTGCGTCCTTTGATTGTACAGTAAGAAAAGTATGGTGTCGACTTTTTTTCCTAGTTTTTCTCCTAAAATCTTAAAAGCCCTGGTTATATGTCCTTCCACCGTTTTTATGGAGACACCTAGGTATTCCGAAATTTCAATGTGGGTCAGCCCCTCTTTTTTGTTCAATAGGAAGATGTGCTTGCATTTTTTAGGTAGGTTGTCGATTTCCACATTGACCAATTTTATGAGTTCATCCAGATTTTCCTCCTCCTTTTCGATGACTAGGTCCAAAGCCTCCATATATTTCTTTTCCAAAAAAATCACAGGCTTGTTTTTTCGGTACTGGTCAATAAACTCATTGTACACGGATTTGTACAGGTAGTTTTTTACCGAAAAGTTGGGGTTTATTTTTTTTCTGTTGATCCAGATTTCCACAAATACATTTTGAACAATATCTTCTGCCCGGCTATGATTTTTGGTCAATGAATAGGCATAGCCGCAAAGCTTTTGATAAAAAGAATCCATCAAAAAATCATATGCCTTGGTATCACCGGAATTTAACCGTTTCGCCAAAAAAAAGTTCTTTTCAAAGGCCATGGTTTAGTTGAGTTATTCTTAATAAAAAGGAATGGATGGTGCACAAATCTAAAAAAAAAGAATAAAAAAGTAGAGGGGTGTCAGATTTTCACACGTAATGTTAGTATAATGTCATAATGTGGAGAACTCAAAAATTCAAAGAATAATTGTGAAATTCCTTAATCAGGAAGCTAATCAGAACGAACTGGAAGAACTGGAGGTTTGGTTGGAGGACCAAAACAATGTTTCCGTTTTCAACCGCTTTGTTCGTACCGAATATCTTACTACACTTTACATGGGAGAATATAATATTACCGAAGCGAAGGAATCGATTAACCAAAAACTTAGAAAATCAGAGCAGCGAAGAAAAATGCTGGTCTTTAAAAAAATATCAGTGGCGGCTTCAATCCTTTTGATGATGGGATTATCCTTTTTATACCTTAAGGATAATGGCACTAAAGCCTCAACAGATGGCGTAAACCAGATTGTCATTGGTTCGAATAAGGCCGTGCTCACATTGGAAAATGGTGATCAAGTAGCTCTGGGAGTAGGAAAGAACTATCAAACAGGTAATGCCAAAAGCAACGGCGAAGAACTTGTTTACAATGCTCCAATTAAAGGAGCCGAAACAAACGAAAAATTACTATTCAACCACTTGACCGTTCCCAAAGGGGGGCAGTTCTTTGTCCAATTGTCGGATGGTACGCAGGTTTGGTTGAATTCAGATTCCAAATTGCGATATCCTACAAAATTTATTGAAGGAGAAACACGGGAAATAGAACTGGTTTACGGGGAGGCCTATTTAAAAGTATCTCCGAGCACGTTGCACAAAGGAGCTGCTTTCCATGTTAAGACAAAAGGTCAAAACGTCGGTGTTTTGGGAACCGAATTCAATATTAAGGCCTATTCTGATGACTCAAAAATTGAAACAACTTTGGTTGAAGGAAAAATTATGGTCGAAGCCAAAGGCGCCAAGAGAATATTGAGTCCTAATCAACAATCCCAAATAGGCACTGGTTCCAATCAAATAGAAGTTGTAGAGGTTGATGTTTCGGAGACGGTTTCCTGGATCAAAGGATTGTTCACTTTTAATGAAGAATCTTTAGGGGAGATGATGAAAGTCTTATCCAGATGGTATGATGTGGAGGTAGTTTTTGAGTCTGCAGAGCACCAAGACTTCGCTTTCACAGGGGTTCTCGAAAAAACCAAGTCGTTTGCGGATATCCTGGAACTTATTGCCGCTACAAGCGAGGGTGAAATAAATTTTGAAATAGAAGGAAAAACAATAACCATTAAATAAAAAAGGAAAAGGCCAGCACCTTGGACAGTATTAGCCTTTTTCCACCAGCTTAATTAAAACAATGTCTAACTAAACCAGAACAAATTTATGGAATTTGATTTAACCAAGGAGTTATCCCGTATAGGGAAACCGCTCCTGAGAACCATTATGAAAACCTTTATCTTTTTATGTTGCACGGTAACTCTCGCCCTTGGGCCCAAAATGGGTCATGCGCAAGATGCCGACATCTCCATAGACAAGGATAAAAAAATGACCGTTAAACAGGTCTTTAAGCTTATCAACAAACAGGCGAACTATAAATTTATTTATAGGCACGATCTGGTCAAGAACGCCCCAGAGGTCAAGTTGAAAAAAGGCACCATAAAGACAAGGGCTTTATTGAACCAATGCCTTTCACCCATTGATTTTACGTATGAATTTACAGGAAACAACACCATTGTGGTCAAACCGAAGCCAACTGCTGTAGAAGATAATGATCTACAAGGAGCGTCGGATGATGACTTACAGTTACAAGTCAGTGGTAATATAACCGATGAAAACGGCGGGCCTTTGCCCGGGGCCAACATCCTTGAAAAGGGAACTACCAACGGCACGCAGTCCGATTTTGATGGAAACTTTACCCTTGAGGTTTCAGGAGCTGATGCCACTGTGGTAATTTCTTATATAGGATACATAACCCAAGAAGTGGTGGTTGGTGACCAAACGACCATAAATGTTCAAATGAGGCCTGATGCCGCAAAATTGGACGAAGTTGTACTTGTGGGTTATGGGAGTGTGACCAAAAAAGATTTGACCGGAGCTATTACGCAAGTTGAAAACATAGAAAACAGGGCCGTGACCAATACGGAAGAAGCACTACAGGGAAATGTGGCTGGTGTTACCATAGTAGCTGACGGCGGCGACCCCACCAGTGTGCCTACAGTAAGAATCAGGGGAGTTGGAACCACTTCGGATGAATCCCCATTGTGGGTTGTTGATGGAGTGCCGTATTATGGAGGTCCCTTAAACCCCTTCGATATCGAATCGATTACGGTGTTGAAAGATGCTTCGGCAACTGCTATTTATGGGGTAAGGGCTGCCGGTGGGGTAATCTTGGTCACCACCAAAAAGGGAAAGTCGGGTAAGTTGACTTTCGATTTAAATACCTATACGGGAGCGCAAAGCGTATGGAACAAACCTGGGGCGTTGAATGCAGCCCAACAAGCAGAGTATTACAATATTGCAGCCGACAATACCGGGGTTCCAAGAGACCCTGTTCATGATGCGGCCCAAAATCCTGATGGGCAGATTACCCGAACAAATTGGGTAGATGAAATTTTTAGGACTGGAATGATCCAGAACTATGATATCGGGGTTCGGGGAGGAAATGAAAAAATTACCTTTTCATCATCTTTGGGGTTCAATAAAAGAGAAGGGACCTTGTTAAATACCGAAGCTACGAGAATAAGCGTACGGATGAACTCCGAATTTCGGGTAAATGAAAAATTGAAGATTGGGGAGAACATGTCCTACACCAGAACCAATGGAAACAGTGCGTTCACAGGGACACAGGCAACCAACGGGGAAACTAATTACAACGGAATTATTGCACAGGCTATTAAAGCCCCTCCCCATGTACCGGTTTATGATGAAAATGGAAATTATTCCAATATGCCCGATGCCGGTTATGGGCTTACCATCCATCCTGTAGCCACCTTGCACAGAATCGATATTGACAACCCAGTTACGGATTTGTTTGGAAATTTGTATCTGGATTATACCGTAGCAAATGGATTAAAATTTAAATCCAGTTTTGGAATCAATCTGAAATCAGAATCCTTCAAAGAATTCGACCCTAGAATCCCTGAAGTTTCTAAAACACAAAAAACAACCAACAGCCTTCAAGTAGCGGAGATCAAACAGGAAGATTGGTCCTTTGAAAACACCTTGACTTACAATAAGACCTTTAACGAAGTTCACGCCCTGACCTTATTGGGAGGAATAACGCAACAAAGCTTTTCACGCGAGATATTTTCAATCATAGGAAGAGACCTACCAAGCGAAGATCCCAGTTCCAGGTTTTTGATCAACGCAACCCAGTTTGATAAGCCATTGAGCGGCAAAGAGGAAAATACATTATCATCATACTTTGGCAGGTTAAACTACACCTTTAACAACAAATACCTTCTAACGGCAAGTATACGAAGGGATGGCACCTCTAAATTGTCTGAAGACAATAGATGGGGGACATTTCCATCAGTGGCATTGGCTTGGCGGGTATCCGAAGAAAATTTCCTGAACGAAAGCAAATCAATAAACAACCTTAAGATTCGAACTAGTTGGGGAAGAATAGGAAACATTTCGTCATTGAGCAATTATCCCACCAATGTACCTCTTTCAGAAACAAGGGTGATTCTTGGAGCCACCACCCCCGTAAGTGGTTTTGCGCTGGATGGTATCTCAAATCCTGATATTACATGGGAAACCACCGAACAGTTGAATTTTGGATTGGACCTGTCCCTCTTCAACAGCAGATTTACCAGTTCTGTGGATTATTTTATCAAAGACACTAAAGATTTGATTTTACCCTTGCCCATAAGCTCACTTGCCGGGGTGGGCAATGCGCCGTTTGTAAACGCTGGACAGGTGCGCAATAAGGGTATAGAATTGTCTATGACATATGCCAAGTATGAAGGAGATTTTACGTATGATATTTCGGGAAACATTTCTAAAATAGACAATGAATTGGTCGCCTTGGGCAATGGTATAAACACCATTCTTGACAACACCCAGGTAGCCACTCATTTTCCAATCGAATCTGTAATAGGTCAGCCTCTGTTTTCTTTTTATTTATTGGAATCGGATGGTATATTTCAGTCAGATGCAGAGGCTTCGGCCTATACGGCACAACCAAATGCCGTTGCGGGCGATCTTAGGTTCAAAGATCAGAATGGGGATGGGGTAATTGATGGAGATGACAAAGTCTATAAGGGAAGTTCATTTCCCAATTTCACCTATGGACTGAATGCAAATTTCAATTATAAGAATTTTGATTTTTCCTTTTTCTTCCAAGGAGTGAGTGGGTCAACTGCCTATAACGGATTCAATATTACTACCGTTTATCCTGCACAAACCTCTGTTGCTGGAGCAAATTTGTTCGCTGAAGCTACAAATACCTGGCACCCGGGAAATACGGACGGAACCTATTTTAGACTTTCCTTGAACGACCCCAACAACAACCTAAGGCCATCTGACTTTTGGTTGGAGAGCACCGATTATTTAAGGTTGAAAAACCTGGTCATCGGATATACATTTTCAGAACTAAAGATGTTCGATAGATTGAGAGCCTACGTTTCTGCGCAGAATTTGTTTACCGTAACAAATTATTCTGGCTTAGACCCCGAGGTCGCCAATAGGGGAATCGATGGTGGCCAATACCCAGTCTCAAGGGTTTTCACACTTGGACTTAATCTGTCATTTTAAACAAAAAAAACCATTATGAAAAAAGTTATAAGTGCATTCGGAATACTGTTCATCCTTACAGGGTGCGGAAAAGATTTTTTGGAATTAGAACCAGAAGGGGCGCCAACATTAGCCACTTTTTGGAAATCGGAAGCTGATGTCGTTGCAGCAACCAACGGATTATACCTGTTGAATGATTTTCAAGGGATTTATGGTAGGGGAATTCACCTGTATTCCTTGATTCCCAGTGATGATTTTGTTGTAGGTAAATCAAAAGGACAAATAGAGGATATCAAAAATTTCTTTACAGATGGGTCGGGCTCATATACCAGAGATATTTGGGCCATGCATTACCAAGTAGTGAAAAGGGCCAATGATATCATTACAAATGTTCCCGATATGGACATTAATAATGACCTGAAAAACTTTGCATTGGGGCAGGCCTATTTTATGAGGGGACTGGCTTATTTCCAGCTCTGCGTTATTTATGGTGACCAACGAGCAGGAATTCCAATTGTCGATGAAAACACGGAATCGTTTTTTATTGAAAGACCGGCACATGTAAGTGAAAGCTATGCTTTTGCGGCCGATAGTTTCGCGAAAGCTGCTGAATATTTGCCCTATTTTGACCAGATAAGTCAGGATGATTATGGGAAACCACATAAAAATGCTGCATACGGGTATTTGGCAAGAACCCACCTTCATAACGCCCAATATGATTCGGCTTCATGGAGCAATGTGGTAGCGGCTTGCGACCAAGTTATCAACTCGGGTAAGAACGCATTGGAATCCAATTTTGAGGATGCATTTAAGATTGCGAACAATTGGGGGGCTGAATACCTCTGGTCCGTTCCCAGTAATAAAGAAGGGGGGAGCATCTTCCCAGGAGCATCACTGGAGAACAGGGGTTGGGGCAGGTACAATGGTTGGGGTTACTTCGCTCCGACTTTAGAGCTGTACGAATCCTATTTGCCCGGGGATAACAGAAGAGAGGCGACCATGCTAAAATTCGGTGATACGTTTACTTATTTTGGAGAAAGTAGGAGATATTGGTCTTCCACCAACCTAACCGGGTTTCAGTTCAAAAAATATCTGGAACCCTATAGTTATCCGGATGCCCAACATTTAAATGGGAACGGAGATCACCCCACTACAGATCTTAATCTTCCACTGTTGCGCTATTCACACATCCTTTTAATGAAGGCAGAAGCATTGATCATGCAGGGTCAGAATGGAGATACTCCGCTAAATGAAGTTAGGGAGAGAGCAGGGCTTTCTCCTGTTTCTGGGGCTACCATGGTAGATCTTAAATATGAAAGAAGAGCTGAATTTGCAGGTGAACTATTTGGAAGGTATGAAGATTTGATACGTTGGGGAGATGCAGCAACAGTAATCCCCAATGCACTCCATGGCCGCATACATTCTGACAAGTCAGACCCCGATTCCCCTTATGTTATCGAGGAAGTATGGCCGGCTCGACCACAATTCGATACCAGCATTTATCATGTATGGCCCATTCCACCTTTGGTGATTTCCACCAGCGAAGGAACCATTCAGCAAAATGAAGGATGGTGACATTGTAAAAGTAATATATTGATAATTAGATAGTTGAGTTAGTTTTAATTGGATAAGTGCGTCCATTAATGGACGCACTTGTCATTTTTGTTAATCAAATTTAGATGTTTCAAAAAGCAATACCTTCTTTAAAACAAGTTGAGCCTTCCACAGAAAAAGTACCTAAACATTTAATACCTAAAACATATAAACATTGGAGATGGAGGATGTTTATTGGTATGTACATTGGGTATACCATCTTTTACTTTACGCGGAAGAACATTTCGCCAGCGTTGCCTTTGATCAGTGAAAAATTGAACATCGACATCATTGAGTTGGGAATATTGAGCAGTGTTTTTTATGTGGTTTATGGAATAGGAAAGTTTATCAGCGGTCTTTTGGCTGATCGAGCAAATATAAGAACATTCATGGCCCTAGGTCTTTTCGCCGCATCCCTGGTGCATTTATTTATAGGATATCTCGATAGTCTTTACTTGATTGTTTTTTTTTGGGGTTTGAATGGCGCTTTTCAATCCATGGGCTTTCCTCCAATCGCTAAAGGATTGGTGCATTGGTTTTCTCCAAAAGAAAGAGCTACAAAGTGGACCATACTTTCATCATCGCATACAGCTGGAACTTTTGGAATTGGGTTATTGGTCGCTGGAATCATCAATTTATATAACAAAGGAATTGTAGGTTGGGAAGCGGTCTTCTACATTCCTGGAGTTTTAGGGTGTTTGACTGCATGCGGCCTGCTCGTCATATTGAGAGACCGCCCTGTTTCTCTCGGATTGCCAACAATCGAAGATTATAGGAAGGATAATCCCATAGTAGATTTAAAGAATAAAGAATTAACCCATTGGGAAATCCTGAAGCGATATCTATTTACAAATAAATATATATGGATTCTGAGCTTCGCCAATATGTTCATATACATCATTCGTTTTGGAACCTTGGATTGGGCAACTATATTTTTATATGATGTAAAAGGGATCGACCAGGTAAGTGTCGCCATATTCTGGACATTGATGCCATTAGCAGGAATTCCTGGTGGAATTGTTGCTGGATATTTGGCAGATCGATTTTGGGGAGGTAGGTGCGTACCCATAAATGTTATCTATCTGGTTTTATTGACCTTTAGTATTGTTGGGTTCTATATATATTCTGGACCAAACAATGCTGTCCTAACTGGAATTTTTTTGTTGCTCATTGGGTTTTTGATTGATGGCCCGCAAAACTTGATAAGTGGTGTTCAAGCTTCAAGGGTGACCGTAAAAGAAGCAATCTCCGGAGCCTGTGGAATGACAGGATTTTTTGGATATGTTGGAGCTACATTCTCTGGTATAGGATTAGCCAAAATTACAGCGGTTTTTGGTTGGTCCGGGATGTATGCTACATGTGCACTTTCTGCGATTGTCTGTATTGTTCTAGTGATGTTAACGTGGAAAAAAGAAAAGGGAAGTTGAATGATGCACTGATAGAAGGAATAGTGAGCGGTCCCACTAATGCCACAATAGATAGCATTTGGGAGGAAGCAATAAACGAGCACAATGCCGGAGAATAAATATGTCTTCAGTGCCAAGGCGCGGGCGGAGATTAAACCCATTGCCAGGTACACTATAGAAAACTTTGGTAAAGGGTAATCACCAAAATATGCCCAAGGTCTTAAGGTTACCCTACAAGAATTGGCGCAGAACCCGGAAATGGGCAAGAGATATGTTGCAGTAAAAAACCTTATGCTTTTAAGATATAGGTGCAAATCACATGTGATTTTCTATCACATAGATGATAAAGGCATTTTCGTAGTTAGGGTTTTAGGAGGAAAGCTGCACTTTCCTAAACACTTAAAATAAAGTTCAAACAAATGATTGTCAAATAGATCGATTATATTCCCATACAGAGGTATATAGATGTATTTTACCTCCACATAAACAAGTTAGAGCCAATATAAACCAACAAATGAAAACAAAAATTATACTATTAATTTCAGCACTCATTTTTATTTGGTCTTGTAAGTCATCAATTGAAGAAACGGTTGACTTAAATGTTCAAAATTGGATTCATGGTTCTGAAAACTGTGAAGATAATACTGACCCACCAATTCAGGTAGTTAAATATAACAGTAACACTTGGATTCTACGTCAAAACAAGTGCACGAATTACGAAGCACCTTTCATGTTTCTATTTTTTGGAGAAGACAAAGTATTATTGATGGATACTGGAGCTACCAAAGATGATGAAACCTTCCCTCTTTATAAAACGGTAAAGCAAATAATTAACGATTGGTCTGAAAAAAAAGGAGAAGTAGAATTAATTGTGGCTCATACTCATAAACATGGTGACCATCATGCGGCAGACGGTCAGTTTGAAGGAAAACCAAATACAACTGTTATTGGTCTGGAAGTTGAAGACGTAACCAACTTTTTTAATTTATCAAATTGGCCTAACGAAATTGTTGATTTTGAATTAGGTAAACGAATAATGAAAATTATACCGATTCCCGGACATCAAGCTTCTTCAATTGCTGTTTATGACACATCAACGAAAATTTTATTGACAGGAGATACATTTTATCCAGGTAGATTGTATGTAAAAGATTGGAACACTTTTAAAATGAGCATAGAACGTCTTGTGAAATTCACTGACAATAATGAGATTTCAACCATACTTGGAAATCACATTGAGATGACTCAAACACCTGGAGTTGACTACCCAATAGAAACTATTTATCAGCCGAAAGAACATCAACTTCCATTAGGCGTATTAACATTAAAAGAACTTTCAAACGCTCTAACAAAATTGGGAGACAAACCAACAAAAGAGGTTCATGATAGTTTTATAATATATCCTATCGATTAAAAATACTGGCTCAAACACCTTGTATACTTCATTGCTAGTACTAGTCTACTTACGAAAGCTTCTCGGACTTTCTATCTGCGTTTTATTAACTAATTTTAGTTCCTGAACCACGCAACGAAATCATAATCAAAAACGTTGAAAGTTCAAATAAAGGATTGATAGGTGAAAAACAACTTAAAAATCATACTCGTTTTCCTTACCCTTGTTGCATGTAATTTTGATGGTTCAACAAAGCACAAAGAATCTGGCACATGGTGGACAGAAGAGGAGCGTATGTTGATCGTTTCTGAGCTGAACAGGACCACGAATGAGCTAAGGGCAGAAATTACCGACTTAACGGATGATCAGTGGCACTTTAGGGAAAATATTGAACGTTGGTCGATTGCTGAGATCATCGAACACCTGGAAATCCAAAACCTGCTTCATTTTAGAGAACTATCAGTTATATCCCGATCACCCCAACATCTACAATATAGATTGATAACAGATGGACGAGATTCTTATTTTTCCGAGTATAGCACTGACACCCTGAGGAGCAAAGCACAATGGTTTTTGGAACCTATGGGTAGATACTGCTCAATGAAGGAAGGACAGGACGCCTTTTATAAGGCCCGGAAGGAGCTAGAGCTTTTCGTTGAGCGAACGGAAATTGATTTAAGGAAACAATTCACTTTTAGGTCCCCGGTGGAGGGGAAAAATATAGAGGACATCAAAATTGGTCAAGTGCGTGATTTACATCAATTGTTGTTGACCGGTATTGCACATACGGATCGTCATTTAAATCAGATAAGAAAGATCAAGTTGCATCTTGATTATCCCAAGTAGCCAACTGAAATAAATTAAAGTTCAATAAAACGATTGCCAAATACATCAAATTTGTTCAGATTTGAACGTACAAAGGTGTATATTATATCTACATAAACAAGTTCTACGCCATTAAACAAAATAAGATGAGACAGATTCTGATAATGGTATTTATCTTTATGTCAAGCATTAATATGTACTCTCAAGGAGAGGATATAGTGTTTGGGAAGAAATATAATATTGCATCAAGTGTTCTAAATGAGCAAAGACAAATAGCAGTTTTTACACCTGAAGACTATCAAACAAGCAATGAAAGATATCAAGTCCTTTATGTACTGGACGGTGAATGGAATTTTCACTTTGTTTCTAGTTTGGTAGATAAGTTAGTAAGTAGTGGTGACATCCCAAAAATGATTGTCATTGGCATAGCCAACAATAATAGAAGCAAGGACTTAACGCCTGCAGGAGCTAATGACAATAAAGATAGATTTGGTGGAGGAGAACTATTTCTTGATTTTTTAACAGAAGAATTACAGCCATGGGTAGAAGGAAATTTCAGAACGCATCCTTATAAAGTGTTGGCGGGCCATTCATTTGGCGGATTATTTACGATTTATAGTATGATGCGAAACCCTGGAACTTTTCAATCGTACATTGCTCTTAGTCCAAGTTTGGGAAGAAATAATGAGCAACAAGTTTCCATCGCCAAAGATTTTTTCAAATCGGAAAACATTTTCCCCCAAAACTTATTCTTAGCAGTTGGCAACGAGGGTGGACTCACCTATTATAGCTCAAAGAAATTTATGGAGGTACTAAAGACCGAAGTTAATGGCAATTTCAGGTATAAATTCGAAATTTTAAAGGATGAGAATCATGTTTCGATAACAACACAAGGATTCATCAATGGGCTAAAATTTATCCATGATGGATTTAATCCGGAAAGAGTCGAAGGCCTGGATGACATATTTTTAATTGAATCGCATTTCCAATCTTTATCAAAAAAATTCGGCTATGAGATAAAAATTCCAGAAGAGTTCTACCAAAAGTTTGTAAAGGAACAGATAGCCGAAAGAGAACTTGATTATGCCTTATTTATTCTTGAAAAGTATCAAAAAGACTATGTTGATTCCCCAAGTTTGCTGTTGTATTTCGCGGATGTATTTCTTTTAAAAGGTAATTTTGAAGAAGCTAAAGCATATTATCTCAAATTAAAAGAGCTGGGAATCGAAAACCAGTACATTAAGAATATATTAAATCAAATGAAAAACTAAAAAAACTTTCAACAAGATGGTATGCTATGAAAGACCATCGTCTAGATCTTTATAGCTCAAATAAAGGTTTCATTAAATGTCCATATTTAGCATATATAGACATTTTTTATATATTTATATGTAAATGGATTTGTTATGAATATCAGTTTCACAAAAAAACAGGAAGAATACATTGCCAAACAAGTAGCTACCGGCGAATATCAGAACAATAGTGAGGTCATCCGTGATGCAATACGTCTGCATAGAATTTATCGGGACAAGGTCATTGAAGATCTCAGAAGGGAGATAGAAAAAGGTTGGAGCGGGCCAGTTAGCACCAGAACAATGGATGATATTATAGTTTCAAAGAAGAAGGGGTGATAAAAGACTATGTTCTATCACTGGAAGCGGACAATGACATTGAGGATATCTTCGAATACGGGCAATATCGGTTTGGTGCCTCCCAAACAATACAATACCTGATCGGTTTGAATGATCATTTCAAAGCAATTGCCAAGAATCCTGATATCGGAAAGGAAAGAAAGGAAATTAAGGAAGGGCTTTTCAGTTTCCCCTATGTTTCCCACATAATTTTCTATCGTAAAATGAAAGGATATGTACGTATAGTAAGAGTACTTTACGGGGGAAGGGATTTGGTAAAGTTTCTAAGTTAAAAGTTCAAATAAACGATGCCAATCTGCCATTGAGGAATTTCCGTGAATCTTTAACGATTGGTGCCCCAGCATTTTGCTGACCGACTCTATTGGCACTCCATTGGCAAGGGTGACGGTTGTGGCTAACGTGTGCCTCTTTTCAAGGTTACATTGACCCTCAAATAGATAAGGCTCATGCCATTTTTATCGAGCCTGCTGCCCCGGACGTAGAACAATGTAGAAAAGGAATCTCTCATTTTTTCCAAACTTTAGGTTATTTAATTTCGAATAACTTTCTGTTTAAAAACCCCATCTCCGGTTCTTTAACATACATCGGATATTCTTTTTGCGGATTCTGAAAAAGAGCGCACCGAATCGTACACCGAATTACATGGTTTTATATGATATTAGATGGATTTGGTAAAAATGAAAAAGTCCATAAATCAATGATTTACAGACTTTTTGAATTTGGATGATAATCCTAAGTGACCTCGGCAGGATTGCTCCACTTTCTGTCAAAGCTCCGCTTTGAAAAGTGACTCAAACAAAAAAACGCTCAAGTGAACTTGGCGTTTTTTCTTTTTGAACTATTTATTCGTGACCTCGGCAGGATTCAAACCTGCAACCTTCTGAGCCGTAATCAGATGCGCTATTCAGTTGCGCCACGAGGCCTTTTTAATGGGGTGCAAATATATTTCTTTTTAAATTTACGACAAAACCTCCTAACCAAAAATAATGGATTTTGAACCCTACATTCGTGATATACAAGACTTTCCTAAACCTGGAGTAACCTTCAAAGATATTACGCCACTCTTAAAAGACCCAAAAGCGTTGAGTGCTGCCTGTGATGCCTTGTATAAACTTGTCAACGACCATCAGGTAGACAAGGTGATTGGTGTGGATAGTAGAGGCTTTATTTTTGCGCCAATGCTTGCATCAAAACTTAGAGCAGGGTTTGTACCCGTTCGTAAAAAAGATAAACTCCCCTATAAAACCGTTTCGGAATCCTATGCATTGGAATATGGAGATGATGTTTTGGAAATTCATGCAGATGCTATAGAAGTTGGTGAAAAAGTGTTGGTTCATGATGATGTTTTGGCTACGGGTGGAACGGCCAAAGCTGTATGCAAATTGGTTGAGAAATTAGGAGGGAAAGTTGTCCAATGCAACTTTTTGGTTCAGCTAAGTTTTTTGAATGGAGCAGATAAACTTAACGGGTACGACATTAAATCCTTGATCAAATACTAATCCAAAGCCCTTGTGGTAACATAATAGCGCCAACCAATAATGGCCAACTGCAATTTGGATGCCTTGGAAAGGTCCAATTGGCGTTTGGTGTACGAAGGAAGTAACAGTTTGTTGACCTTTGCCAGAAATTTGTAGAACATAATTTATTTGGTTAGTCAACGCAAAGATAATCAAAGTTTTAGCTTGACAG
The DNA here is from genome assembly GCF_053618295.1 of Flagellimonas sp. 2504JD1-5. Lineage (NCBI taxonomy): Bacteria > Pseudomonadati > Bacteroidota > Flavobacteriia > Flavobacteriales > Flavobacteriaceae > Flagellimonas > Flagellimonas sp. 2504JD1-5. Next base: position 1,304,719 of record NZ_JBSIOU010000002.1, on the reverse strand, counting down.
GATTAAAAAGAAAAGGGCCGCTTAAAGCGGCCCAGATTTTGTTTAACTATTTTCCTTGATCCAATTATCAATTTTGTTTTCCAGCAATGCCAATGGAACGCAGCCGGTTTCCAATACTTGATTGTGAAATTGTCTGATGTCAAATTTATCGCCCAGAGCATCTTTTGCTTTTTTGCGCAACTCCCTTATTTTAAGCTGTCCTATTTTATAGGACAGGGCTTGCCCTGGGTTGGCCATATATCGTTCTATTTCCGAAATAATGGACGCTTCGGATTCTGCTTCGTTATCCAACGAATACTGGATGGCCTGTTCCCTGGTCCATCCTTTGGAATGCAAGCCGGTATCCACAACTAATCGAACTGCTCGGTGCATCTCAGCGCCCAACATGCCAAACAATTGGTACGGATCAGTATAGAGACCCAATTCCGTTCCCAACGATTCGCTATAAAGAGCCCATCCTTCACCATAGCCACTGTACCAGAGTGTTTTTCTGAATTTAGGTAATTCGTCATTTTCCTGGGTCAACGATATTTGATAATGGTGCCCGGGAATTGCTTCGTGCAAAAACAAAGATTCATCGGAATAGGTATTGTATTTGGTCACCTCCGGGATTGGGGTGTAAAAAATTCCGGGACGGGTTCCATCCAACGAACCTGGATTGTATTCAGCACTTGCCGAATTTTCCCTGAAAGCTTCAGTTCGCCTAACCTCGAAAGGTGTTTTTGGTTTTACATCGAAAAGCTTTTCAATTTGAGGTTTCATCCGATCATGTATCGCATTGAAATTATCGATTACTTGCTGTGGGTCCGTGAATGGCATCAACTCCTTGTTCTCTCTCACATAATCAAAAAAGGCCTTTAAGTCACCTTCAAAACCAACTTGTTCCTTTATTTTTTCCATTTCGGAACGAATCCGGGCCACTTCACTCAATCCTAATTCATGGATTTCCGAAGCGGTCATGTCCGTGGTTGTGTATTTTTTGATTTGATGGGCATAGTAAGTATCACCATTGGGCTCACCTTGAATTCCGCTTGACTCTCGACCTGCTTCCATATACTCATTGGCCATAAAAACATGTAGTTTTTCGTATGCCGGAATTATTTTATCATTCACCATGCTTTGATAAGCTCCGATGAGCTTGGATTTTTCCTCTTCAGAAAAGCTGTCGGGCATGTTTTTTATTGGTGTATAGAAAAGATGTTTGTCCAAATCTTTTACTGTCAACGATTCCAGTTGGGGCAATACTTTTTTAATCAATGATTTTGGGAGTACATGCCCTTTTTCCATGCCTTCTCGCATTCTTTCTTCGGCACTGGACAACCATTTCAAGTAACCATCCACTCTTTTTATCCATTTTTGATAATCTTCAACGGTATTGAAGGGTTGGGCGCTGGAACCGCTTGCCAGCTGCCCCATGAATAGGTTAGGGGACCACATTTGATCAATTGGGGTGAGGTTTGCGTTATGGTTGAATTCGTTTAGATTGATGTCGCATTGCCATTTCAGGATAGCTTTGCTCATTTGTTCGCTAGCTGTTAAACTTTCATCAGGAAAACCGTCCAGCTTGTTTTTGTATCCCTCAAAATGTGCTTTTGCCTTGGCGATGTGCTCGTCGGAAAGCTGATTCGAAAAAACATCATCATATCGATGGTCGCCAGCCGTGGTGGCATTGATAGGATTCAATTTTAGACCATCCTCATAATAATTTTCCAAAACAGCAGCGAACTCTTCACTGAGGTTTGGTGATTCTTGTTTTTTAGGTTCTTGTTTGCATGCCTGGAGGCATACTAGGGAAACTAGTAAAATTGTTATTTTTTTCACTTTTTTAAGTTTGATTTGTTACAAAAATGTAAAATAATCAAATCAAAGAAGATGAAGCTCACGTCAATTGCTAAAGTTTTGATAAAAAAATACTGGTTGAATTCTCTGAGGTATTGAAAAATGTTCCCGCAACCAGTGTAACAATTCCTAGTAAGATAATCAGTATTCCAAATAATGTAAGCATAGCGATTGGTTTAAAAGGTTAGACAAAAATGACTGCGATGAGCTGAACGAGTAGCATCACCAAAAACTTTACAATTGTGATCATTGTGTTGATTGATTTTAAGCGTTAAAAATTGTTGTGAACCGGTTACGTTTTTTAAGATAAAATGACAATAATCATGTTTGCAAATTTTTGAGAAGAAATCAATACAATTGCATACATATTTGTAAGTAAATAAATGAGAATGCCTTTAAAAAAATTGTTATGCTCTTCAACAAAGTTTTAAAATGAAAGGCAAAATGAAATTTAATATTAGGAAATGACGCTTTTGTAGGGGTGTTTTGAGAGGGTTTTTAAAAACCAAGGGAGATTTTGGCCAAAAAATGCAGGTTTTTGTCAATTTCATTTAATTCTGAAAATAAAAAACCGGCCTTAACTAGACCGGTTTAAAACTTAGATGGGAAGGTTTCTAAGCTAGTTTTTGTTTTTTGTGGTGATTTCTACCACTCCATTTCTTGCCTTTCTGCCGTATTTATCTATTGCGCTTTCTCCTTTAAAAACATTTATGGATTTTATCTCATCTGGAGAGAGTTTCTGAACCTCATTTTCCTTAGCTTTTTTACCATCTATATAATAAAGGGGCTTACCTTTTGCACCAGGGTTTCTAAAAAGTAATCCATTACTGCCGTGAATGGTGTCTGTCTCAGTGTGAACATCCGATTTCTTTATAATGGTCACGTCTTCATGAATATTGTCGTCGCCCGATTCGTATTTTTTAATGGAGATGTGCTTGTTATGGTTCGTTTCGGTGTCCGTGTCAACATGCACTTTAATGTCACTTTCTTCATGATTGTGTGAAAGTTGAATATTCAGGTCTTCTAGCTCTTCTTCACTAATTTCCTTACCATTACGGAGTATTTTCTTTACGCCATTTTTCTCTTCAATGGTGATGTTTTCATGTTTTTCCGTATCAGTATGGATCCAAACTTGAGCGTCACTATCCGAATGGATACTTATGGAATTGTAATCCGAGTTGCCAAATGAAATGGTGTTTGTGTCAGCATCATAAAAAAGGGTGATGGGTTTTATAGGGCCTTCCGAACTGGAATTGTAGTTCCCGCTAAAATTTTCACCGCCAGAACCTTTTCCACTGATCTGCATGGAAATATCTATGATTTCTCCTTTGGCATTATGAACAGTGGTATATGACAGATCTATACCATCTTTGGCAAGGTCTTTTTTTATTTTTTCCAATTCTTCGTTGGAAGTGTCTTTGCTGATGATAAGTTTAATGGATTTGTCATTGGTTTTTGTGGGAGCGGTAAATTGATCATCTGAATTGTAAATAAATTCAGTTTTAGTATTAAAACTGACCAAAAAAAGTGCAAGCGCCGGAATCACAAAGCACATTTTAAACATGTTTGTTCTCTTAGATTGATTCTGATTTAACATAACTATTCGTTTTTTGATTAATGAATTGTAAAATGGATTGGCAATGGATAAGCTGTGTGTCCCAATTGTCTGCTTCAACATTAAATATTGATATATTTTCTTTGCTTCTCCTTGGCCACAGCTTTGTGCATCGGCCAAAAACTCAAGATTTTGCTTTAGGACATTTCTGTAATACCAAATAGCCGGATTGAACCAGAGTAACACCAGGAAGAATTCTATGAAAAGAATATCCACGGAATGATGCTCCCGAGCATGGACCTTTTCATGCTCGATTACAGCTTGTAGTTCACTTGGACTAAATCCCGTTTTGTAATAAAAAATGTATCTGAAAAAGGAAAATGGAGAAATCTTTTTTAAGGTCTGTACATGATAAAAAGAATAATCCTTTATCAAATTTGCTGAAAGCATCAATTTTTTAAGTGCGATGAAGTGCATCGTCAAACGAACGGTCATAAAAGCAACCCCGATAAGATATATTACAAAAACATAGAACCATGGGTTTGTTGCGGATCCACTCATCGGTATATTAATCTCTGATACTGTCTGTCGGGCTTGTACTAGAGGTGATGAAGCAACTAAAACTGTTTTGCTAAAAGTGATAAAGGGTGCAAGGATGGAAAAGAACAGTCCCATCAGAAGAAACCAACGATTGGCTTTGAAAAAGGTCTCTTTTCTTAAAAAAACAAGGTAACAAACCAAAAAGAGCAGTAGTGTACCTGACGACTTTAAGAGATGAATTAATAGCGCTTCCATTATTTTTTGTTTTCAATGAGGTCGATAATCTCCTTTAATTCTTCAACAGATATTTTTTCTTCCTTGGCAAAGAAAGATACTAGGCTTTTGTAAGAGTTGTCATAAAAATCCGCTATGGTGGAGTTGATAAATTTTTTCCGATATGCCTCCATAGTGATCAAGGGATAATATCTGTGGGTATTTCCAAACGCTTCGTGCCCCACATACTTTTTTTCTTGGAGATTTCTAATAATGGTAGATAGGGTGTTGTAATGAGGTTTGTTGCCCCTCATTTCGGATAATACCTCTTTGACAAAGGCTTTTTTTAATTTCCAAAGGATTTTCATCACTTCCTCTTCCTTATTGGTCAATTTTTGCATATCTGGATATTTTCACCAAACATATTATTATAAATTTAGTTAAACAACTATTTTTATAGTTATTTAACTGTTTGTTTAGTTTTACTTTTTGTGATAATACCCTTTTTTTGAATAAATCTTCATCTATATTTACGCCAAAATTCACCTTTGGGAAATCTACTTTTTATTCTTCTTGGCCTCATTTTGTTGATAATGGGTGGGAATTGGTTGTTGAAAGCAGCCGTAGCACTATCGTTACGTTTGGCAATACCGAAAATTGTTATCGGTATGACGGTGGTTTCCTTTGCAACCTCCGCTCCTGAACTGATTGTAAGCATAAAAGCTGCCTTGGATGGATTTCCTGATTTGGCCTTGGGAAATGTGGTAGGCTCCAATATTGCCAACCTGGGGCTTGTTTTGGCCATAACCGTTCTTTTGGGAAGTATAGATGTGCGACGTAGTTTTTATACCACGGATTGGCCGGTAATGATGGTGGCTTCATTGCTCTTTGTCGGCTTTATTTATTTTGATGGAGTGTTACAGCAGTATGAAGGTATTATTTTGGTTGTATTCCTATTTCTGTTTTTGGTGTTTTTACTTCGATTCCAAAAAACGGCAGTAGTGGATGAAATGCCGGAGGACGATGAGCTATTACCGCTGCACAAAACCGTATTGTTTTTGGGAATAGGGGGGACCGCGCTATGGGGTGGCTCTGAATTACTGATTGATGGAGCTGTTGGCATGGCCGAGACCTTTGGAGTTAGTGATAGGGTTATAGGAATTACTATAGTTTCTGTGGGTACAAGCATTCCCGAACTTGCGGCATCTGTAATCGCAGTGATAAAAAAGGAAAAAGCCATCTCATTGGGGAATCTGATAGGGTCTAATATTTTTAATTTATTGGCTGTTTTGGGGATTACTTCCATCATTACGCCGATCCATGTAGTTGATCAAGGGTTGCTTTCCAGCGATATCTTCTGGATGTTGGGTATTTCCTTTATGATTCTACCTCTTGTGTTTTTCCCTAAAGGGTTGCGATTGGGTTGGAGAGATGGCATTCTGCTGCTAACCTTTTATGCGCTTTTCATATACCTTACCATTAGTTAAAAATGGGAACTGGGTAATTTGGGTTGGCTGCATTTATAAAAGTAAAAACCGCCCCAAAGGGGCGGCTTCACATTATCAACAATTAATTTATACACTATACATCTGCAGACTTTACAGTTTTAATGATTCTGCCCGCAATTTTGTAAGGATCTCCATTAGAAGCAGGTCTTCTGTCTTCCAACCATCCTTTCCATCCTTTTTCAACAGTGATGATGGGGATTCTTATGGAAGCACCTCTATCTGAAACCCCGTAAGAGAAGTCAGATACGTGGGCAGTCTCATGCAATCCGGTTAAACGCTCATCATTGAATTCTCCATAAACATCAATATGCTCATCGGTGACAGGTCTAAAGGCTTCACAGATCTTTTCATAGATCTCTTTAGAGCCACAAGTTCTTAAGGTGGTGTTGGAGAAGTTGGCGTGCATACCAGAACCATTCCAATCTCCCTTAACTGGTTTAGGATGGTATTCAATGTAATAGCCATATTTTTCAGTTAGCCTATCTAACAAGTAGCGGGCAATCCAAATTTCATCACCTGCTTTTTTTGCTCCTTTGGCAAATAATTGGAACTCCCACTGCCCTGGGGCAACTTCTTGATTAATACCTTCAAAGTTCAAGCCGGCCTCAATACATAGATTGGCATGCTCTTCCACAAAATCTCTGCCCCAAGTGTATCTACCTCCAACAGAGCAATAGTATTTACCCTGTGGCCCAGGAAACCCTCCTCGAGGAAAACCTAAAGGCAGATCCGTTTTGGTGTCCATTAAGAAGTACTCTTGTTCAAAACCAAACCAGAAATCATTGTCATCATCATCAATGGTTGCTCTTGCATTTGAAGGATGGGGTGTGCCATCAGCATTTAAAACTTCGGCCATTACCAACCACCCATTTTTCCTAACAGGGTCTGGATAAATAGCAACAGGTTTTAATAAACAATCAGAAGAACCTCCTGATGCTTGTTCGGTTGAAGAACCATCAAAGGACCATACTGGACAATCTTCCAATTTGCCACTAAAATCTTCTTCAATCTTAGTTTTACTCCTCATGTTTTGAGTTGGCTGGTGACCGTCCAACCAGATATACTCTAATTTAGATTTGCTCATAATTCCGGTAGTTATATGTTCTCAAATAATTCGTCGACAAAAATATGTTTTTTCATTTTATAACATGCATTTTGCAGGGTTAAAATGGCAAATAAGTCGATATAATTTCCATAACCCCTATTTTTGGCAGGGTGAAATAAAAAAAAAGTAATTTTTTAAGGATATATTATTAAATTGTTAATTGTAATTTTGTGATTTAAACAGATAAGGCAATGTCAAGTATGAGATTTCAAGCTTTGCAAGAGAGTGGTAAGCGGGTACATCCGGCCGTGGAAGAGACCGGTAGAAGGTCTGAATTATTCGGAAAAAATGTGTTCAATGAAGAGCGAATGCTCCAATTTTTAACCAAGGAGGCATTTGAAAAAGTGAAATCCGCTATTTTTCAAGGAACCAAAATCGATAGAAAGATCGCCGATCAGGTTGCTGAAGGAATGAAAGCTTGGGCTTTGTCGATGGGAGCTACCCATTATACACACTGGTTTCAACCACTAACAGGGTCTACCGCTGAGAAACATGATGCCTTTTTTGACATTTTACCTGATGGAAGAGCCATGGAAAAATTTGGGGGAGGCCAATTGGTACAGCAAGAGCCTGATGCATCCAGCTTTCCAAGTGGAGGAATTAGAAATACCTTTGAAGCAAGGGGGTACACCGCTTGGGATCCTACATCTCCTGCATTTGTGTATAAGACCACATTATGTATTCCGACCATTTTTGTGGCTTATACTGGTGAAGCTCTAGATAATAAGGCACCATTATTAAGGGCTCTTCATGCAATTGACGAAGCTGCTACAGGCGTAGCTCAATATTTTGACAAAAACGTAAAAAAAGTATATGCGACCCTGGGATGGGAGCAAGAGTATTTTTTAATAGACAAGGCCTTGGCCAAATCCAGATTGGATATTGTGATGACAGGCCGAACTCTTGTTGGGGCAGCTGCGGCCAAAGGACAACAATTGGATGATCATTATTTTGGGGTGATTCCGAGTAGGGTACTTGCCTTTATGAGCGATTTGGAAAAACAATGCACAAAATTGGGTATCCCCGTAAAAACGCGTCATAACGAAGTAGCTCCGAATCAATTTGAGTTGGCACCCGTCTTTGAAGAGGCAAATCTATCCGTTGATCACAATTTGCTATTGATGGACGTCATGGAGGAAATTGCGGACCGACACCATTTTATGGTCCTTTTTCATGAAAAACCCTTTGCAGGGGTCAATGGCTCTGGAAAACACAATAACTGGTCACTGGAAACTGATACAGGAGTAAACCTTCTAAGTCCGGGGTCGACACCAATGAAAAACCTTCAGTTTTTGACCTTTTTTGTCAATACCATTAAAGCGGTGGACACCTATGAAGAATTACTGCGCTCCTCGATAGCGTCGGCCAGTAATGATCACAGATTAGGTGCAAATGAGGCACCACCAGCGATTCTTTCCATATTTATCGGAAAACAGTTGGGAGATGTTTTGGATGAGTTGGAGGGTGTTTCCAAAGGAAAATTGTCCCCAGAGGAAAAAACGGAGCTTAAGCTCAATGTGGTTGGAAAAATTCCGGAAATTTTGTTGGACAATACCGACCGTAACAGAACGTCACCATTTGCCTTTACAGGGAACAAATTTGAAATGCGTGGTGTGGGATCAAAAACCAATTGTGCCAAACCCATGACCATTTTGAATACCATAGTGGCCAAGCAGCTTACGGAGTTCAAAAAAGAGGTGGATGCACTTATTGACAAGAAAAACCTTAAAAAGGACGAGGCGGTGTTCAATATTTTAAGGGAATACATCAAAACTTCCAAACGCATTCGTTTTGATGGTGATGGGTATGGCAAAGAATGGCAAGATGAGGCTCGAAAACGAAAATTGAGCAACAATAAAAACACCCCGGAAGCACTTCAAGTGCTTACTTCAAAAGAGAGTGTCACCCTCTTCAAGGATATGGATGTGATGAGTGAGGTGGAATTGAAAGCACATCAAGAGGTAGAGTTGGATGCTTATGTGCTTCATCTTCAAATAGAGGGCAGAATTTTGGAGGACATGGTTTATGGACATATTTTGCCAGCCGCGATTTCGTACCAGAACTTACTTTTGGAGAATATCAACGGACTACGCGAGGTTTACGGAGCCGCACATAAAAAGTTTGCGGAGACCCAACTCAATATTCTGGAACAGATTGGAGAACATATTGTCGAAATCAAAAAATTGACGGATGAAATGAATACCGTTAGAAAAAGAGCCAATGGACTCTCAACCATTAACAAGAAGGCCCAAGCCTATTGCGACAATGTAAAGCCATATTTTGAGACCATCCGGGTACAATCAGATAAGTTGGAAAAGTTGATTGCGGACGACCATTGGCCATTTACCAAGTATAGGGAGTTGTTATTTGCCAAGTAACGACTATTTTTGCCCAAAATTCATGTAAATGTCATCAGACACAAGCAAGAGATATGCCCAACGGGGGGTTTCTGCATCCAAAGAAGATGTTCACAATGCCATCAAGAATATTGACAAAGGACTTTTTCCAAAGGCATTTTGCAAAATAGTCCCCGATTATTTGACCGGAAGTAAAGACCACTGCTTGGTAATGCATGCCGATGGTGCCGGAACCAAATCTTCGCTGGCCTATATGTATTGGAAAGAGACAGGCGACATTTCTGTTTGGAAAGGGATTGCCCAAGATGCATTGATCATGAATGTTGACGATCTGATCTGTGTAGGTGCTACAGATAATATTATGCTCTCTTCCACCATAGGTCGAAATAAAAATTTGATTCCTGGAGAGGTCATTTCAGCCATTATCAATGGAACAGAGGAGTTGATTGCCGACCTGAGAAAACATGGCATTACTATTCATTCGACTGGAGGGGAAACCGCCGATGTTGGAGATTTGGTCAGGACAATCATTGTGGATTCTACGGTTACCGCAAGAATCAAAAAAAATCAAGTAATCGACAATTCCAACATTAAGGCCGGCGATGTGATTATTGGATTGGAGTCTTTTGGTCAGGCCAGTTATGAATCTGAATATAATGGTGGAATGGGCAGCAATGGTTTGACCTCCGCCCGTCACGATGTTTTTTCAAAGTATTTGGCCGAAAAATACCCCGAAAGTTTTGATGCCTCGGTCCCTGAAGAATTAGTGTATTCCGGTAACACAAAATTAACCGATACCGTTGAAGATTCACCTTTGGATGCTGGTAAATTGGTGCTATCACCCACAAGAACCTACGCACCCATAGTTAAAAAGATATTGGAAAAGTATTCCTCTCAAGAAATCCATGGAATGATTCATTGCAGTGGAGGGGCACAGACTAAAATCCTTCATTTTGTGGATAACCTTCATATTATTAAAAATAATATGTTCCCGATTCCACCGCTTTTCAAACTGATCCAAAAACAATCTGGAACGGATTGGAAAGAAATGTACCAAGTTTTCAATTGCGGACATCGTTTGGAACTGTATGTGAATGAGGTTATTGCAGCCGACATCATATCCATTTCAAAAAGTTTTAATGTAGATGCCCAAATCGTGGGTAGAGTAGAGGAATCCAAGGGTAAAAAACTCACGATTCAAAGCGAATACGGTAAGTTCGAGTACTAGTATACGATTCACTTTAAATTAGCGTTCTTTTTATAGCTATAAATCTCACGCTATGGAAAGAAAAGATTTTTTAAGAAGTATGGGCGCCAGTGCGGCATTTGCCCTTACTTTCCCCTGTTTGCATGGATGTTCCAGTGATGCAGAAGACTTGGAACAATTTCCCGAACCAGATGGTGTGGATTTTACCGTTGACCTTACGGCGACAAGTTCGGCCCCATTGGCAAATAATGGTGGGTTTATATTGGTGAAGTCTAATCCTGCTTTGGGATATACCGATATTGTTGTTGCAAGAAATTTGGAGGGAAATCTTATTGCAGCTAGCCAAATTTGCAGCCATCAACAAACAGAAGAGGTTCGCTTCATTTCAGAAGATGGAGGTATTTTTAGATGCTCCACCCATGGCTCCCGATTCAGTCAAACAGGCACTCCATTGAATTCAGTGACAAGCAATCCGCTTAAAGTTTTCAATACCGAACTCAACGGTGAAACCCTAAGGATTTTTGAATAAAGTTCACTTAAAATTGGCATAAATCCATGAAATCAATAGTGCTCATAGCAACCTGTCTTTTTATTGGCTCACTACAGGCACAGTGGCAAGATAGTTTTGATGAAGCCTTGGAATTGGCCGATATGGAAAACAAACCTATTGTGTTGGTGTTTTCAGGGTCGGACTGGTGTGCACCCTGCATCCGTTTTAAGCGAAGTATTCTGGATTCTCAGGATTTTACAGACTATGCCAAGACCCACTATGTTTTGTATAATGCCGATTTTCCACGGAAAAAGAAAAATAAACTTCCTCTAGAAAAATCCGGTGCCAACAAGTCCTTGGCACAACGATTTAATCCAAGTGGATATTTTCCACTTGTTGTTGTATTGGACAAGGAAAAGACAGTTTTAGGCAAAACGGGTTTTGATAGACGCACTTCTCCAAAGGAGTTCATTTCACTCTTGAACACCTTTACAAAATGAAGATAGTTCCAATACTTTTAAGTTGTTTTTTTTGTCTTGTTGGATACGGACAGCAAAAAGATGTTACGGTAAGAAGAACCATGAAACTTATGGGCACACGGTTCGAGATAACTGTGGTCGCTCCCAATGAGGAGATTGGCTATATCAATATTGATGAAGCTGCATCCGAAATTGAACGTATAGAAAAGATTATTTCTTCTTGGGATGAGAATTCAGAAACGTCGTTGATCAATAAAAATGCTGGGATTAAACCGATAAAAGTCAGTTCGGAACTTTTTGGTTTGATTGAACGTGCAAAGAAGATTTCCGAGATCACCGATGGAGCATTCGATATCTCGTATGCTTCCATGGACAACATTTGGAAGTTTGATGGAAGCATGAAAGGAAAGCCTTCAGAAATGGCAATAAAAAATTCCATTGCCAAAATAGGACATGAAAAAATAATATTGAACGCCGAAGAACAGACTGTATATTTAACAGAACCTGGCATGCGAATGGGTTTTGGAGCTATCGGAAAAGGATATGCTGCAGATAGGGCTAAACAACTTTTGGTGTCCAAGCAAGTAAAAGCCGGAATTATCAACGCATCTGGTGATCTTACAACTTGGGGAACCAAGGTAACGGGTGAAAAGTGGCTGGTAGGCATTGCCAACCCTTTGAGCAAAGAAAAAGTGTTCAGTTGGTTGCCTGTGGTTGAGTCCTCGGTGGCAACTTCAGGAAATTATGAAAAATTCATCCTTATAAACGGTGAAAAGTATTCCCATATTATAGACCCAAGAACAGGCTATCCTACATCAGGAATCCAAAGTGTTTCGGTGTTTGCCAAAAATGCAGAACTGTGCGATGCCTTGGCCACGGCCGTATTTATTATGGGAAGGGACAGCGGTATACATCTTATCAACCAAATTGATGGTGTTGAGGTGGTGGTGGTGGATTCAGATAACAAAATCCACAAAAGTTCTGGAATACTGTTCGATAAAAACCCATAAATTTAGCTATGCAAAGATTTATTTTTTTCGCTGTTTTGTTGCTTTTGGGTAGTTCATGTGTTGCTGTACGGGAATACGATAAGGTGTATATCAATGATCTTGAAATGCAACTCGGGGCAAGGGCATCGGAACGCTTTGAAACCAATTTTCAGATTTATCGGGAGGCATCGGCAGGAGCCAATGGTGGAAAAACCGGAGGAGGTTGTGGATGCAATTAGAAGACGAAAATGAAAAATGAAAAATTGAAAGTCGTAAATGCAAAATTGTTGGCATCCAATAATCCGATAATCCAACCATCTAACAGTTCAAAAGCACTGTTTTTCCTTTTTTGTATGACTGCTTTTTACGGATTGGCCCAGCAAACCAACACTTCATATACCCAAAAGGTGCTGGAGACCAGTGAAATTGATTTGTTGTTCAGTTATTACAATCAAGATGGTCAAAACGCCGCGGTTACCGGTGGTGAGGGTACCGAAGAACTCACAGATGCCACTTCTACCATTGTGCTGCGGATGCCCATGAACGAGGATGATGTGTTGACAGTTGACGTTGGTCTCTCTGCGTATACCTCGGCCTCTTCGAGCAATGTTGATCCTTTGGATGGTGCCAATATCAATCCCACACCTTTCGATGCTTCTTCCGGGGAATCCAGAAAAGATTTGTTGGCCTATATCAATCCCAGTTACCAACACAGTTCGGAAGACAGAAATTCGATTTGGAGTGCCAATGCGTATTTTTCTTCAGAATACGACTATTTCTCCATTGGATTTGGAGGAAGCTATTCCAAACTTTTTAATGAAAAAAATACCGAACTAACGTTGAGTGCCAACGTATTTTTAGATAAGTGGAATGCCATTTATCCTATAGAATTGCGCCCGGGATTTTTCGATGACCGGATTACGGGAAACGGCACTTACAATCCTAATTTTACTGTATTTGATAAAGAAACCAGAAATTCGTATTCCGTTTCGTTGAGTTTTTCTCAAATTTTGAGCAAAAAGCTGCAAGGGGCACTTGTTGTGGATGTAGTTTCCCAAAATGGACTATTGAGCACCCCTTTTCAACGGGTTTATTTTGGAGATGCTGAAGACTTCTTTATCGATGATTTTCAATTGGCTGATGATGTAGAAAGACTACCTGATTCCAGGTTTAAAGTTCCTTTTGGTGGACGATTGAACTTTTATGCCTCGGATTTTTTGATTTTACGAACTTATTATCGCTTTTACTGGGACAACTGGGGCATTACTTCCCATACGGCAAGTATTGAAACTCCAATTAAGTTGACCGACAGATTCACATTGTATCCCACATATCGATATTATACCCAATCTGCAGCAGATTATTTTTATCCCAAGGAAAATGCCTTGTCAACTTTTGATTTTTACACTTCGGATTACGATTTATCCAAATATGACGCCCACCAATATGGATTTGGGGTGCAGTACAAAGACATTTTAACAAACACCAAAATTCTTTCCTTCGGATTAAAAACCATTGACCTCCGTTTCAGCCAGTACGACAGAAGCGATGGCCTCAATGCCTACATCCTTACTTTGGGAACCACATTTATCGGGAATTAGTGGGAAACGCGAGGGTTTTCAATCCAATCAAAAATCGTAAATTCGCAGCTTAACGCGGATGGATTTATGCTTGACAAACTCAATATTGTAAAACAACGTTTTGATGAAGTTTCCGACTTGATCATTCAACCGGATATCATTTCTGACCAAAAGCGGTATGTTAAACTCAACAAAGAGTACAAAGACCTAAAAGTGCTTGTTGATAGACGTGACGAATACATTACGCTATCCAACAATATAGCGGAGGCGGAGGAGATTATTTCCGATGGGAGCGATGCCGAAATGTTGGAAATGGCCAAAATGCAGTTGGATGAAGCCAAAAGCGCTCTGCCAAAATTAGAGGAGGAAATAAAATTCTTGCTTATCCCTAAGGATCCCGAGGATGAAAAAGATGTGGTGATGGAAATCAGGGCTGGAACCGGCGGAGATGAAGCCAGTATTTTTGCAGGAGACCTGTATCGGATGTATGCAAAATACTGTGAATCGAAAGGTTGGAAAACCAATATCATTGATTTAAGCGAAGGAACCAGCGGGGGTTATAAGGAAATCCATTTTGAAGTTTCGGGTGAAGATGTTTACGGTACATTAAAATTTGAGGCGGGAGTACATCGCGTACAACGTGTTCCGCAAACCGAAACCCAAGGCAGGGTACATACCAGTGCTGCAACAGTAATGGTAATTCCCGAAGCGGAGGATTTTGATGTGCAAATTGATCCCAAGGATGTTCGTATTGATTATTTCTGTTCTTCAGGTCCCGGAGGGCAATCAGTGAACACTACATATTCGGCTGTTCGATTAACCCATGTGCCTACCGGATTGGTGGCTCAGTGTCAAGATCAGAAATCGCAGCACAAAAACAAAGAAAAGGCGTTTAAGGTGCTTCGCTCTCGTTTGTATGATTTGGAATTGGCCAAAAAACAAGAAGAGGATGCCGCTAAACGTAATTCACAAGTGAGCAGTGGTGACCGTTCAGCAAAAATTAGAACCTATAATTACCCGCAGGGAAGGGTTACCGACCATAGAATCGGCTTAACCTTGTATGACCTGCAAAACATAATCAATGGCGATATCCAAAAGATTGTTGATGAGCTGATGCTTGTTGAGAACACGGAAAAATTAAAAGAAGCCTCTGAAATATTTTAATATTCAGTAGTCAGTAGTCAGTAGTCAGTAGTCAGTAAATGGTGGTTGAAGGTTGGAAACAGAGCTTAAATGTCAGTTCGAGCTGTCATCCTGAGCTTGTCGAA
Source organism: Flagellimonas sp. 2504JD1-5 (assembly GCF_053618295.1). Taxonomy (NCBI): domain Bacteria; kingdom Pseudomonadati; phylum Bacteroidota; class Flavobacteriia; order Flavobacteriales; family Flavobacteriaceae; genus Flagellimonas; species Flagellimonas sp. 2504JD1-5. Next base: position 1,289,589 of record NZ_JBSIOU010000002.1, on the reverse strand, counting down.
GGAGCAGTCGAGAACGTGTGTAGATGAGAATCTAAATATGAAAATTGAAACATTAATATCCCAAATCAAAAAGAAAAAGTCTTTCCTGTGTGTTGGTTTGGACACCGATTTAGATAAAATTCCCAAACACCTTCTTAAAGAAGAAGACCCAATTTTTGCCTTTAATAAAGCTATAATTGATGCCACACACCAGTTTTGCGTTGCATATAAGCCTAACATCGCCTTTTATGAGGCTTACGGGTTGGAAGGTTGGAAGGCTTTGGAACGGACAATGCATTATCTGAATTCGAAGCACCCCGAAATATTTACCATAGCCGATGCCAAAAGGGGTGATATTGGAAATACTTCCACTCGTTATGCGAAGGCTTTTTTTGAAACCTTGAATTTTGATTCCATTACCATTGCACCATATATGGGAAAAGATTCAGTGGAGCCATTTTTAGAATTTGAGGACAAACACACCATTTTGTTGGCTTTAACCTCTAACCGAGGGGCATTTGATTTCCAGACAAAAACGGTGGATGGAAAAGAATTGTTCAAAGAGGTGCTGGAAGTATCGAAAACCTATACAAATGCCGAAAATTTGATGTATGTGGTAGGGGCAACAAAAGCAACTTTTCTTAGGGATATTCGCGCAATAGTTCCAAAGCAATTTTTATTGGTGCCCGGAGTGGGTGCACAGGGCGGAAGTTTACAAGAAGTGTGCAAATACGGAATTACCAAGGATGTTGGCCTTTTGGTAAACTCTTCCAGGGGAATTCTATATGCTTCGCAGGAAGAAGATTTTGCAGTCAAAGCTGCCGAAAAGGCGAAAATTTTACAGGAAGAAATGGCATTGGAGTTGACGAAACTAAGCTAGCTTACTGACTTAGGTCTTCCAATATTTTCTTGATATTCTGTGCTTTTCTTTTGAAGAATTCACCAAGGTTGGTGTCAATATATGTGGCATCGGCGGCTTTTTCGATAAAATTCCGATATCTGAATTCCAAAACGGCCACTGCCTGATTTCCGCTGGTGATCGGAGTCACCGCCCCGACTTTGCAATACTGATTTTTCATTGTAAAAGATTTGTTATACCAAAGATACGTTGAAAACACTTGATTGGATTATGAGGTGAGAGCGTATTCATCTAGAAATCAGGTACTTTATCTAAAAATTAACAGAATCGACCTCCATTTCGAGGAATTGATAAAATATTTGATAAAACTTTAACAACACCGGGCAAGGGTACAGGAACAACTTCGTTGATGTAAATCATAGAAATATAGTTGCAACTGAAAACTTAATGTGAATTATTGGTGGGTATATGGAAATAAAAACAGCCCAAAGGTGATATTGATTGACTAATTCAAATGTTTACCTAATGAGACTAATTTTTTTAGAAGTGTCCCTATGGGCTGTTTCCATATAAAATAATGAAAAGTGAAGGTCAACAGGGCTAAGACTTATCAACCTTTACCCTGCCGATGCAGAAATACTTCTTGCTTTTAGACCCTTAATGTGCTCTTTTGGTATTCGGAAGGGGTCAGCTGAGTGTCTTTTTTGAAAGCTTTATTGAAGGTTACCTTATTGTTATAGCCCACTTCATATGCAACATTGATAATACTTAGTTTTCGAGATTTATCTTCCAACAATAATTCTTTGGCTTCTTGAATTCTATACATATTTACGAACTCGTGGAAGCTTACATTAAAATGTTCGTTGATTATTTGAGAAGCATTATGTCTAGTAGTGCTTAATTTCTCGGCCACCATGTCAAGGTTGATGTTGTTTTCTTTGTAGATTTTTTCGACCGAGAAAAGATAAACCAAGCTTTCCTTTAACTCATTTGAAAGACTGGGGGTAAGCCCCGACTTCTCATATTTGGGAAACAGACGGTTTTTGTAGGCATAGACTCCGCTAAACACATCAGGTTGAATATTGGCGGAGTAACCAACATAAAGAACCATCAAGGCCATTGTCGCCGTCGAAGTAGCATAAATAAATCCTGAGTTTATTTGATTTACTACAAGAAAACCGTAAGCTGTATAAGTTATTACATAAAGTATATGGATTTGGTAGACATTTTTCTGCCAAACTAGCTTTCTTGAATCGAGGAGCTTTTCTTTTGCAGCTTTTAGATACACTTTTCTTATAAAAAAGCCATAAATGGTCAACGAAACAATTTTTAAGATTACCAGCAATAACAATTTTCCTGAATCCTGTGGATTCAATCCGTTTTGGATTCTATTTAGCATCAAATGTACTTTGTCCTCTGCGGAAAACAAATAAACGGTGAACATCATATAAAACAGAAGCGCCAAGGTGGGCACGGCATGTATTAGGTCATACGTTTTAAATCGATATTTATGTGACGTAGACTTAAAATAAAAATATAGCAATGGACCATATAGAAAAGAGGCCCAAGTGGACATTAAGTAGGTATGTGGAAATTCGAACATATAATTCGAACTGTTAACACTAATATTCAGTATAAACAGAGAGTGAATAAAAATAAAGGAAGCAATTAGAAATCGTGAGGCGCTATGTATTTGTTTGTTTATGGAGATTACAAAAACCACATAGAAACCAACGATGGCTACAAATAAGTAGATCAATGTCCATACAGTAACATTGGGCAGAATCTTTTCGTAAACTCTTTTAAACTGGTTTGTTTCCCGTACGGGGTCAAAGCCTTCATTCAACAAAAATGCAGGTTTAAAATCTGACTGAAGATAGGCAAGTGCATGATTGGTTGCGCCCAAGGGGTTTTTCATGGCCGCGGAACATAATGCCAGTTTTTTAAGAACATAGGTGTTTTCTGTATTCTTATTATCAAGTTGTCTTTGGTAAATCGTAAGAGCTTTGTCAAACTCGCCAATGTTGTAGTAATAGTCAGCCCATTCTAAGGAATCTTTTAGGACTATGGCGGGAAATTCATCTGTATAATTCCAACCATTCTTACCAATGGCGGAAAAACATGATGCACAAACAAAGGTGCATACAAATACAAGATAACATGACCGTCCCATGTTTTTGATTGAATTAGCCTTCTCTCAAATTAAGAATATTAACACTTACAAATGTTAACAAAATCTTAAAATAGGTAATCCCCGATAATAGTTTACCTTTTGAAGTTGAATCTGTTTTGAGTTAGATGTGTTTATATAGCTCTAATAATCAGTTAATTGCATAAAAACAAAAAACCGGTGCATGCACCGGTTTAAACTAACTAACTCAAAAAAATGCTAACTCAGATAATTTACTACAAAATTCCTGTATGAATTGTTGCCCAAGGTAAAGCAAACATTAGGAATTTGTTGAAATTGCCTTGTTTTATTGTGATAATAACGATAATTTCTGAATGTTATTGCATAATTAAGAGAAAATTACAATTAATCTTGCAGAGCAAAGACTTTTTTTAACAAATCAGTAGTTCTTGACGCGATTTTGGTCCTAATCTCCTTTTCTTCAATCGCGATCATGGTGAAAACACCATCAAGCGCTTTTTCGGTAGTATAATTCGTTAAATCAGGATCAACATCTGAAGTTAGGGGCAAATTGTTGTATTTGGTGATGATGTTTTCCCATATTTGATCTGCACCCACTTTGCTAAAGGAATTTTTTATTACTGGGTTGAACTTCACAGCCAGTTTGTTACGGGTACTGCCTTCCAGATACGAGGTAGCTGCCTTGTCATTTCCCAACAAAATTTGTTTAGCGTCATTAAAGGTGATTCCCTTTACCGCATCGACAAAAATTGGTGTGGCTTCCTTTACCGCATCCTCAGCTGCCCTGTTTAAAATTCTAAGTCCCTCGTCGGCCAGGTTTCCCAAACCGATATCCCGAAGGGTCTTATCGACTTTCTTAAGTTCGTCCGGTAAAAGTATTTTAACCAATTCGTTTTTAAAAAAACCGTCTTTTGCGGTGAGTTTGTTCACCTGTTTTTCTATCCCAAAGTTCAATGCCTCTCTAAGGCCTTGTGCTATCTCTGCATTTCCAATTCCAGAGGTTCCCTGTGGCAGTTGGTTAACAACCTGTTGAAGTTCGGCGCAACCAAATAATTGAAAAGCCATAAAACATAAAAGCAATCGTTTCATAGTTGTTCTTGTTTAGTGTTTGATGTCAATTTACTGCTAATCCTTAAGAAAAATGATGCCAAATCGATAATTAAGAAAAAATAACGGTCTTGTTATTGTAAACAATGGTTTTTCTTTCCACATGTAGTTGGACCGCCCTGGAAAGCACAATTTTTTCCAAATCCCTTCCTTTGGCAATGAAATCCCTTATGGAATGGGAATGTGAAACCGTGGTTACGTCTTGCTCTATTATTGGACCAGCATCCAACTCAGCAGTAACGTAGTGACTAGTGGCACCAATAATCTTTACCCCTCTTTTAAAAGCAGCGTGGTATGGTTTGGCCCCGGCGAATGCCGGTAAAAAAGAATGATGGATGTTAATTATTTTTTGTGGATACACATCAATCACTGCGGGAGATATAATTTGCATGTACCTGGCCAACACAATGAAGTCAATCCCGTGTTCTTTCAATAGCTCCAACTGTTTTTGCTCAGCGTCCTTTTTGGTGTCCTTAGAAACGGGAATATGGTAATATGGAATTTGGAATTGGTCCGCTATATATTTTAAATCTGGATGATTGCTCAAGATAAAAGGGATATCCACCAGCAACTCGCCAGAATTATATCTGCTCAAAAGGTCATAAAGACAATGGTTGTATTTAGATACAAAAAGGGCCATTTTAGGCTTTTGCCCATCCATATGGATGTCCCAAGACATTGCATATTGTTTGGCAAGCTTTGTATTAAATGCCTGTTTAAAATCCACCAAGGAAAAAACATGCTCAAATTCACTGGTCAGCCGCATAAAAAAAACGCCCGCTTCTTTGTCAACATGTTGGTCCAAATAAACAATGTTTCCCCCTTTGGATTGAATAAAATGGGTTACAGAACTTATGATTCCGGGTTGATCATTGCAATGTATCAGTAACGTTAACTCCATGGCGTAGTTTTAGCTGGATAAAATTAGGATAATCCAAAAAGGAACCGAAAGCCATCATTATTTTTATAATATCCTAACTAAAACAGAAAATTCATTGCATTTTCCGTAAATTGCAGCTTAAAATTCGACCGTTTATTGTCAATGGAACAAATTAAGCCCTACACACCCAAAAATAAGATTCGAATCGTAACCGCTGCCTCCCTTTTTGATGGGCATGATGCAGCAATCAATATCATGAGGCGTATAATACAAGCCACTGGGGTGGAAGTAATTCATTTGGGACATGATAGAAGTGTACTTGAGGTCGTGGATTGTGCCGTTCAGGAAGATGCGAATGCTATCGCCATAACTTCCTATCAAGGAGGGCATAATGAATACTTCCGGTACATGTATGATCTGCTTCAAGAAAAGGGAGCCGCACATATTAAAATATTTGGAGGGGGCGGAGGTGTAATCCTACCTCAAGAAATTAGGGATCTTATGGATTATGGGATAGAACGGATCTATTCTCCAGATGATGGACGGGAAATGGGATTACAAGGCATGATCAACGACTTAGTTAAACGATGCGATAGTCCTGTGCCCGATTTAGTGCTTCCTGAAAAGATGAAGTTTGAAACGTCTTTAGCTGCAAAAAATGTGAATACCGTGGCCCGGCTCATTTCTTTGGCGGAAAATAGACATGGAGTTTTTGAATCGTACGTACCAGCAATTGAAAAAAGAGGATTGGATATGCCCGTACTTGGAATTACAGGAACAGGCGGGGCAGGTAAATCGAGTTTGGTTGATGAACTCGTTCGAAGATTTTTGGCAGATTTCCCTGAAAAGCATATCGGTATAATCTCTGTAGATCCATCAAAACGAAAAACGGGAGGAGCGCTATTGGGCGACCGTATCCGAATGAATGCTATCAATAACAATAGGGTTTATATGCGTTCGCTGGCCACGCGACAGTCCAATTTGGCATTATCCAAACATGTTTCAGAGGCGGTACAGGTGTTGAAGGCGGCCAATTTTGATTTGATCATTTTGGAAACTTCGGGTATCGGGCAGTCCGATACCGAAATTTTGGAACATAGTAATGTTTCACTTTATGTAATGACTCCTGAATTTGGAGCGGCCACACAGTTAGAGAAGATAGATATGCTCGATTTTGCCGATGTGGTTGCGATCAACAAATTTGATAAAAGAGGTGCTCAAGATGCTCTCCGCGATGTAAAAAAACAGTACATGCGCAACCATGGACTTTGGGATACAGACCAAAATGACCTACCGATATTTGGAACCATTGCTTCGCAATTCAATGATCCAGGTATGAACAAGCTGTACAAGGTGGTCATGGACACTTTGGTTACAAAAGCCAACGCTAAATTTACCTCTGCTTATGAAGTGTCCGATGAAATGTCGGAAAAAGTATTTGTGATACCTCCGGCAAGAACCCGCTACCTTTCTGAAATTGCAGAGAATAATCGGGCGTATGATTCAAGGGTTGAAGTACAAAGCAAAATTGCACAGCAACTATATGGCATTTTTCTGACCATTGCATCCATTGTGAAAATAGAGGAAACAAAATCCAGATTACAGCTACTGTCCAAATCCGGATTGGAAGAAAACAATGTCTTTGGTCAGCTTAAAGATAAAGATGACGAACAACTACTTTCTTTATTAATAAAGGAATTCGATAAGGTAAAAATGAACCTTGATCCACATCATTGGGAAACGATTTTGAAATGGCAGGAAAAGAAGGAACGCTATCAAGCAGAAATCTACACCTTCAAGGTTAGAGGCAAGGATGTTCAAATAAATACACATACCGAATCACTCTCCCACAGCCAAATTCCAAAAGTGGCCCTCCCCAAATATGAAGCTTGGGGAGATATACTAAAATGGAGTCTACAAGAAAATGTACCCGGTGAATTTCCATATACAGCAGGACTATACCCTTTTAAAAGGGAAGGGGAAGACCCCACAAGAATGTTTGCCGGAGAAGGCGGTCCCGAGCGCACAAATAGACGTTTTCATTATGTGAGTTTGGATATGCCAGCCAAGAGACTTTCCACAGCCTTTGATTCTGTCACGCTTTATGGGAGTGATCCCGACCATAGGCCCGATATCTATGGAAAAATTGGTAATGCTGGCGTATCGATATGTTGCTTGGACGATGCGAAAAAATTGTATTCCGGATTCGATTTGAGTAATCCAATGACTTCGGTGAGCATGACCATCAACGGTCCCGCCCCCATGTTATTGGCCTTTTTTATGAATGCCGCCATTGACCAAAATTGTGAAAAATACATCAAGAAAAATGGGTTGGAGAAAGAGGTAACCCAAAAAATAGACAAAATCTACAAGTCAGGAAAAGGAGAAAGACCATCATACTCAGGCGAGCTTCCCGAAGGAAATGACGGCTTGGGATTGATGCTTTTAGGGGTGACAGGTGACCAAGTTTTACCCTCAGAAGTCTATGAAAAAATAAAGAGTGAAACCTTAAATCAGGTCAGGGGTACCGTTCAGGCAGATATTTTAAAGGAAGACCAAGCGCAAAATACCTGTATTTTCTCTACCGAGTTTGCTTTGCGGTTGATGGGAGATGTACAGGAGTATTTTATTGAACATCAAGTGCGTAATTTTTATTCTGTTTCCATTTCAGGATATCATATTGCCGAGGCTGGGGCCAACCCCATTACGCAATTGGCTTTTACACTGTCCAACGGGTTTACCTATGTGGAGTATTATTTGAGTAGGGGAATGGATATCAATAAATTCGGCCCCAATCTTTCCTTCTTTTTCTCCAATGGTGTTGATCCCGAATATGCGGTGATAGGACGAGTTGCACGAAGGATTTGGGCCAAGGCCTTAAAAGAAAAATACGGAGCCGACCCAAGGGCACAAATGCTCAAATACCATATTCAGACTTCCGGAAGAAGTTTGCATGCACAGGAAATCGACTTTAATGATATTCGAACAACATTACAAGCACTCTATGCTATTTATGACAATTGCAATTCACTGCATACCAATGCATATGATGAGGCCATAACCACTCCAACGGAAGAATCGGTGCGTAGGGCCATGGCAATCCAATTGATTATAAACAAAGAGTTGGGCTTGGCCAAAAATGAAAACCCTATGCAGGGCTCATTTATTATTGAAGAATTGACCGATCTTGTTGAAGAGGCTGTCTTATTGGAATTTGATAGAATTACCGAACGTGGTGGTGTCTTGGGCGCTATGGAGACCATGTACCAACGTTCTAAGATTCAAGAAGAAAGCTTGCATTATGAGACACTAAAGCACTCGGGGGGGTATCCCATTATTGGGGTGAATACCTTTTTGAGTTCCAAGGGTTCCCCAACAATATTGCCGTCAGAAGTAATAAGGGCTACGCAAAATGAAAAACAAAATCAAATCGATACGCTTAAAAACCTCAATCAAAGAAATACGGTTGAAGCCAAAAAACAGTTGGATGAACTTAAGCAGACCGCTATAAAAAACGAAAACCTCTTTGAAAAGCTTATGGAAGTTGTCAAATGTTGTTCATTGGGACAGATTACAAATGCACTCTTCGAAGTAGGTGGTCAGTACCGACGAAATATGTAGGCAGGTGTTATTTGAAATGAATTAGGAGTTAATCGTTGCCGTTATTGAATGACTTTCTCCATTTTTTAAAGGAACTCCTAAAAGTCTTGATTTCCTTGCGAAGCAGGTTCAGGTATTCCTTTTCCTTAACACCATCACGCTCCAAACCATTGCAATAAGCTAAAATATTACGGGTCATGATATTGATAAAGGTCAAACTTTTCATTCGTACCGAATACGAATTGCTCAATGCGGCCATTTCCACCTCTTTGGTAATCAATGAGGCGTCGGTCATCAACGAATTGGATATGTCATTTCTAAAATTGTCTATTTTACGTAACGACAATCTATCCTTGTTGTATGTAAAATAAAGCGCAACGGCCTCACTCAAGTCGCGTAAGGCCAGCGATTTGCGATATACCCCAAGGGAATGTAAAGAACTCCTCTCCATTTTTTCTAGCAATTTTCTACCATAAAATTACGTAGGAAAAGAATAATTTAACTTTTATTTTTAAAGTAAAAATGCTATTTTACTTTAAATTATAAAATTTTACCACTGAATTTTCTTGTTATGCAAATAGATGATCTTAATTGGGAAATTTTAACATGTTTACAGCAAAACGCACGGGAATCTTTTGCCAATATTGGACGGAAGGTTGGACTTACGCCACCAGCAGTAGCCGAAAGGGTAAAAAAGATGGAAGACCTTGGCATAATAGAAGGTTATAACACAAATGTGTCATATGCAATGGCAGGTTATCAGCTTAAGGCCATAATTATGCTAAGGGCATTTATGGGGAAGTTGAAGCCCTTTCTGAATAAGGTGGGAAGCTATAAGGAAGTGGTCAATTGTTATCGAATCACAGGGAATGAGAATATTATTATGGAAGTTGTACTCAAAGACCAAGTGCATTTGGAAAGATTTATAGATGATTTAATAACCTATGGCGAGTGTAGAACCCATATTGTGCTTTCAAATGTTGTTGCCAATGCCCCAATCACTGATGGTAAGGTTTAATCGTTTTTTTCGCTTAATTTTAAGCCGGGCCATTCGATTGTCTTTTTGGCCAGATTTTTGCTGTGAAAGAGTTATGAATAAAAAATACGCGCTGTTTTTTCTTGTTATGGCGGTTATGCAGCCTTTACTATCGCAAGAGATGGTATTAAAAAAAGGCGCTATCCTTCAGTCGCTTCCGGTTAATGATTCTGTGGCCGATACCTTTTCCCTGTATTTGCCCACCAATTTTACTACGGAGAAACAATGGCCGCTGTTATTGGTGTTTGATATGGAGGGAAGGGAAAAGCAAACTTTGTCCATGTTTCTGAATTCAGCTGAGGAAGAGGGTTATGTTTTGGCCGCCCCGCAACTTCACGATAGCATTTCGTTGTCCAATAATATGGTCAAAACGGGAGAAGCACTTCAAAGAGTTTTGGAGATACTTCCCATAGGAAATTCCAGAATTTATGCTGCCGGAGCTGGTTCTGGGGGTCGATTTGCCAATTTGGTGCCACTTTTCGTAAAAGAAGTAAAAGGAGCATTGTCCATTGGGGCTTCCATTGCTAATATTGAATTGTTGAGTCCTAAAAGACCTTTTCATTTCATAGGAATCAGCAATAAGAACAATTACAATTACATCTCCATGCGGGCAATGAAAAGAGTGCTTGATCGGTTTAGATTTCCAAATCAATTGTTACTATATCCGCAATCCAAAGATTGGCCAGAAACCAGTTATTTATCAAAAGCCCTGCAGTACTTTACCTTACAGGCTATGCGAAAAAATGTAATTTCTACCGACTCATCATATGTTCAAAGAGCTTATGAGGCTGACCTGAACAGAATAAATGAACTAAAAAGTTTAAAGAAATTCTTGTTGGCGGAACAGCAGATGGTTGAAATGATGTCCATTTATGGGGTCTATAAAAATCTTGATTCACTTCGGAACGTTCAAAAAGAACTACGGAAGGACAAAGTTTTTAAAGGAATGAAAAGAAGCGAAAATGCTGCCTTGCTTAAGGAATCGTTGCTTAAAGAGGATTATCAATATTATTTGGAAGAAGATGTGATTACCCACAATTTCAACAATTTGGGATGGTGGAATTATCAAATGACCGAGTTGGATAAGTTTTTGAAAGGGATAAATCCATATGAAAAAGAAATGGGAAATCGTTTAAGGGGTTATGTCAATGCCTTGGCCGAAGATAATATTGATATCGTCCAATCCGAGGCACTGATTGACGAGGATGCCTTGGCATTTCTGTATGAGCTGAAAACGATACTGGAACCCCAAAATTTCGATTTTTACTTAAAGATAATAGCGCTGAGTGCCAAGAATGAAGATTTTGAAACAGCTCTGTTTTATTTGGAGGAGGCTTTGAAAAAAGGATTCAAGGATACGGACCAACTTTACAATTTAGAACATACCGCCCTGCTTCGAATTGATTCGAAATTCAATGAGTTGGTTTCTAAATATTTGAAGGACGCCCGGTACCAAATCAATGAGGAATAAATCGAGGCACTTCTTCCAGATTCCAATCTATAACCAGTCCACGAGCTATCGATTCGGTTATTTCCTTTCCATATAAATATTCGCAGAGGTATAATGCGGCCTCAAAACTTTTCGCCCCTCCGGCTGAGGTAATGTATTTTCCATCATGCACAAACAACACACTATCCTTTACATTTAGATGAGGGAACATTTCTTTGTATTTTGGAATATCACTTGGGAAAGTAGTGGAAGCAACATCATCTAAAATCCCTGTTTTGGCCAAAACAAAGGCACCATCGCAATGCGAAGTCACAAAAAGGGCCTCTTTGCTTACGTTCTTTACGAAGTTTAGCATGACGGTATCCTTTAAATCAGTATCTAAATGATGTTCGGCACTCGGCACTACTAGAATGTCGATTTTTGGAATGGAATCTTTGGTATAATCAAAATCCGGGAGGATGCGAACGCCTTCAAACGAGGTGATAGGCTCCAGCGTATTGGCCACAGTAAAAGTGTTCATGGCTTTGATGTTTTTTCGATACTGTGTATGCTGAAAAATATCGAAAGGGGCCGTAAATTCAGTATTGTACACCCCGTTCATGATTAAAAAAGCGACGTTGTACCTTTCTGGGGCCAGCTCCGGAAGGATTCTTTGGAGTGTATTTGTTTTTCCATTCTCTTTTTTGGTTGTGCAGCTAAGGATTAGTGCTAGTGCCAATAAGGCAAATAAATTTTTCATATGGACCATAATTTTAAACATGGAACAGCGCTAAGGTAGTATTAAGAATGATTTCCATTACTTTTATAGCTAACAAAATTTAGCAAATGAGGCGCCTAATAATTTTGACATTACTTCTGATTACCGGTTGCAAGTCGGACAAAAAATACCATGTATCCAGTGTGTCTTTGCAAGTGGAATCGCCCAAAGTAAGGGAGATATTGGATTTTCAGCATGAATTGAACGCTTCATTCAGGAATCCTGAAACGTCACCGTTACCTGATAAATATCGCATAGATTTTGAGGAATTGGATTTTTTTGAACCCGATACCACCTATGTGGTTGTGGCCAGGTTTGAGCGAACGCCTGATGCAGTTCCTTTTATGCTGGATACCACTACAGGGGAAAAAACGGAAGAAGTGGTCTATGGTATTGCGCATTTTCAGTTGAATGGAAAGCAGCATCAGTTGGAAATTTATCAAACACCAGCTTTACTTTCGCAAGAGAAATACAAAGATTATTTGTTTTTGCCTTTTTTGGATGAGACCAATGGATCTCAAACCTATGGAGGCGGACGTTATATTGATTTGACCATTCCCGAGGGGAATACCATTTTAATAGACTTCAATAAAGCGTACAACCCGTACTGTGTTTATAACAAAAAATACTCCTGCCCCCTAGTGCCGAGGCAAAATTATTTGAGAACTTCGGTGAGAGCAGGAGTGAAGGACTTTGTTAAACCCTAAAAGCCTTATTCCTAGGAATAAGGCTTTTGGTTGCGTTCTGCGAATATTTGAGTTAGAACGAATATATAGCCGCAAAGAGTACGGAAGCCAAGCTCGATGTTGGGTCGGCGTCGTTGTCGATAAATGCATCTTCAGATGCGCTGTCCAATCTAATTTCAGGTTTTAAAATCAGGTCGCCAATGGTGGCACTTCCGGTTAGGGTTAAAGCAAGCACGCTTGAATCGCCATCTGCATCGGAAGCTCCAATAGCTCCGAAGAAGTCTCCTTCCATAAAATATTCACCTCTCAACCCAATAGTGAAGTTTTCAGAGGTGGCCAATTGTGGATAAAGAGCGACGCCGGTAAAACTTCCACCATTGTCTTCCTGGCTGAAGTGTGCTGCGTTGATTCCTAAATAGAAATCTTCTGTTACATCAAATCCTCCGGTGTAATCAATTTCAAAACCTCCTTGGCTGTACAAGAAATTCAAAAACTGACCTGAGTATCCCAATTGCGCACCAACAGCGTAGTCTCCCGTTCCGTTCAACTCGGTCAAATCAGTTGGGTTCATTACGGCCAACATAGCACTCCAATCGCTACCTAAATCAAAATCTGCCTTTAAACCAGTATGACTAAAGGGTCCGTATGAAAATAAATAGGAAGTGCTATAGTTAAAGTTGGCTGCCGGAGAAATTACTTCATACCCCAAAAAGGTATTGAAGTTACCGAAGGTCAATGTTACATCCTCACTTACATTCCAATATACATATAACTGGTTTACAATGTCACCAGTTGCCGAGTACATTGGGGAGGCAAAAATAGCGTCGGTTCCCCTGGGTCCAAACACCAAGTCGGCTACAAAGCCTACTTTATCCCCTTCATAACTGGCTATTACATTGGCCATGCCCAAAGAAAACCCATCTAAATTGGCAAAGGAAGAACCTGGTGCAATGGCATCTTCACCATTTGGAGCGGTAATATTGGTTCTGTAATATGCGTCGACCGTTCCGCTAAATTCAAACTTTGTTTTGGCATCTTCTTCCTCTTGGGCCATTGCAATTGTTGACACGCTTGCGAGAGCCAAAAAAGCTATTTTTTTTATGTATTTTGTGCTGATAATCGTTTTCATAATCTTAATCATTTAGGTGCCTCATACCGAAGCATTTAATTGTTTTAAATAGAGATTTGTACAGTGAAAAAGGTTATTTAACGGAGCGTTCTGCCAAACGCTCCGTTTCCTTTTTATTAAATTTTAATGCTGGTTCATTCTAAAGTCTGCATAGGCATCCATTCCATGTTCGTGAATATCGAGTCCTTGCAATTCTTCTTGTTCGTCCACCCGAATTCCGGCTACCTTTTTGATGGCAAATAGAATGATAAAGGCTGTTAGAGGGCAGAATGTTGCCACGGCTCCAACCCCAGCTAATTGAATCAGAAACTGGTCAAAGCCTGCAAGTTCACCAAAAATACCTACCGCCAAGGTGCCCCATATGCCGCAAATCAAGTGAACTGCTACGGCTCCAACGGGGTCGTCCAATTTTAATCTGTCAATTAAAGCAACTCCGGCAACAATAACAATTCCTGCCAAGAGTCCGATAAGCACTGCTTCATTTGGGGACATTTTATCTGCACCGGCTGTAATTGCGACCAAACCACCCAAGATTCCATTAAGAAACATTGTTAAATCATAGGTTTTGTATGCAAGAAACGATGTTAGGAAAGCTGATACTCCACCGGCTGCAGCGGCCAATGAGGTTGTTACCAATACAAGGGATGTTAATTCTGGATCTGCGGAAAGCACCGAGCCTCCATTAAATCCGAACCACCCAAGCCAAAGAATCAATACCCCAGCTGCAGCCAAAGGTAGATTATGTCCTGGAATAGCTCTAGGTTTTCCATCATCACCAAATTTGCCAATTCTTGCACCAAGCAGATATACTGCAATAAGCGCGCCCCATCCTCCTACAGAGTGAACCAAAGTGGATCCTGCAAAATCATGGAACCCAAGGCTGCTTAGCCATCCGCCACCCCATTGCCATGATCCAACAATTGGGTAGATCAATCCTACATAAATAATGGTAAACAACATAAAGCCTCCTAGTTTCACCCTTTCGGCCACTGCTCCGGAAACGATTGTAGCTGCGGTAGCTGCAAACATCCCTTGAAACAAGAAGTCTGTCCACCAAGTGTATCCGCCATCGGCATATGCTGCGGTCATTCCGCCTTCCGGTGCGGCTATTCCGAATCCAGCAAACTTTAAGAAACCGGCATCGCCATCCTCAAATCCTGGGTACATCAAGTTGAATCCACCTATATAATATAATAGGAGTCCAACACATATAATAAATACATTTTTAAATAAAATGTTTACTGTATTTTTTTGTCTGGTAAGACCGATTTCCAAGAAGGAGAACCCCAAGTGCATAAAGAACACTAATGCGGTACAAATCATCATCCAAACGTTATTCGCTGTAAATAATCCTGCGTCCATAATCTTTAAATATTGTGTGAGTTAAGTTTAGTGGTTAATTAATTCCGGCGCTTCCGCTTTCCTTGGTCCTTATTCTGTAAGCTTCGATAACATCGGTAACGAATATTTTACCATCGCCCACATTTCCTGTGGATGCTGCATCCAGCAAGGTGTTCACGGTCCGCTCCAAAAAGCTGTCCGATACCACAATGACCAAGTATCTGCGCTGTATATCGGAAGTACTATAGGATATACCTCTATATACATGCCCTTGTTTTTCATTTCCAACTCCGGTTACATCCCAGTAACTGAAGAAGTTTACCTCGATTTCATGAAGTGCTTTTTTAACTTCATCAAACTTGGATTTTCTAATAATTGCCTCAACTTTTTTCATAATTAAGTAGTTAATTGATGGGGCAAATATATACTAATGGATGAATGACTATTGAATTAATAGGGGGTAATTGGTAATTTTTATATTTATTTAAAATTTACCCCTGTAATTTTAGGGGTATATTATTTAAAAAGTAGTTTTTTTGAATATTTAACCTTATAAATTAAAACCTAGGCGCTTGTTCAGGACTTTTTAGATTGAAGAAACTTTCCTTTGGAAGGATTTCTGCAGATATATAAAAGAAAATATTGTGGTAAGGGTAATTACTCTCCCAATTTGGAAAGCCAAAGACCAACAGCTACGGCAATTATGCCAACAACTATGCTAGAAATGGTATAAAAGGAAAAATGTAGGAGCTCACTATTTTTTAGTAAGCTATGTTTTTCAAAAGCAAATGCAGAAAATGTTGTGAACCCTCCACAAAAGCCCGTAGCTAAAAAAAGCGAAGTATTGGCAGATAGTAAATTATTGCGTGAAGATATGCCTAGAATCACTCCAATGAGAAGGCAACCCACAATGTTGACTAAAAAAGTACCTAAAAAGAAGTTTTGTAAAACCACATTAAGCGGTTTGGAAACGATGAATCTAAGTGCGCTACCCAAACCACCGCCCAAAAAAACAAGAAGTACCTGCTTCATACCCTAAAGGTACAAACTAAACAGCTTTCTTGTATTCAGCATCGGAGAGTTGTTGACTGGGGGAAGTTTTGGTAATTGAAGTCTCCGAAATTTTGATAACTGGTTTTTTGAACTTCTTATTAGCTCCATTCACGCTAAAAATCAATAAAGCTGCGTTAACTATAAGCAAAACAAAAAGAATACCGAAAAAGGTTGTCATTTCTTACCAAACTTTAATACTACAAAAGTACGTCTTTTCCTATAGTATACGTGCTACTCTCTGATTAAAGTTGTAAAGCAGGTAATTTTTGTGGTGAATTCAAAGTTCCTGTTAATTTTTGAGAAAATGTTTAATCAAAAACAAAATGATCACAAAAGTGATAAAAGCGATAAGAATCCACAGAACACCTTTGTAGTTCTTTTTATGGAGGGTTTTGTCCTTGCTATACGATAGAATAATAACAATTACAAAACCAATAACAAAAAGGGCGGCAAAAATTAGTTGTCCTGTGCTGAACATATTTCATATTTTTATGCAAAACTAAATCAATTCGAAGGATAATGAAAAGCAAAATAAAAGCTGTTGAACGCTTCCACAATTCTTTTGGACTTGGGGTCTCGAATGCGCCAAAAGCCAATTTAGGAGCGGAAAAGAACCGCTTACGGTTCAATCTTATGGACGAGGAGAACAAGGAATACCTTGAAGCTGCAAATGATAATGACCTTGTGGAAGTTGCCGATGCATTGGGCGATATGCTTTATATTTTGTGTGGAACCATTCTGGAGCATGGAATGCAGTACAAAATTGAAGAGGTCTTCGAAGAAATTCAGCGTAGCAACATGAGTAAATTGGGGAAGGATGGTAAACCTATTTATAGGGAAGATGGGAAGGTGCTGAAAGGACCCAATTATTTTAAACCTGATATTCAAGCAATTTTGGATAAATAAAAAGGGCGCTTTTAAGCGCCCTTTTTATTTTGGTGCTATACTTTATATCGCCAACCAAATTTATCCTCGGCACGATTATATTGGATATCTGTTATTCGTTTTTTAAGTAAGGAGGCATAGCTGTTTTCCAACTCTGGAAGGTTATAATCAACTTCTTTGTAACCAAAAGCTGCAATAGGCGATACCACCGCAGCAGTTCCAGCTCCAAACATTTCTTTTAGTGAACCATTTTTGGCTGCCTCTACAACTTCGTTTACTGAAATTTTGCGAACCTCTGTAGCTATTCCTTCATCTTTGGCAATATCCAAAATACTCTTTCTGGTAATTCCATCAAGTATACGATCGCTTGTGGGTCCAGTGATCAAGGTATCGTTTATGCGCACAAATATGTTCATGGCACCTGCTTCCTCAATATACTCATGATTGTTGTCATCGGTCCAGATAACTTGTTGGTATCCCTTTTCCACGGCCAACTGGGTTGGGTAAAACTGTCCGGCATAATTTCCGCCAGCTTTTGCAAAACCTACTCCGCCGTTTGCGGCCCTTGAGTAATTTTCTTCAATTAAAACTTTGACTTTCCCAGAAAAATAAGCACCGGAAGGAGCGCAGGCAATAATGAATTTATATTCGTCAGCAGGAGAGGCATGGAAGCCGGTCCCGGATGCTAAAATAAAAGGTCTGATATATAATGAACTACCAGGTGTGGTCGGAATCCAATCACTTTCAATTTGCAAAAGTGTGGTCAATCCTTCCATAAAGTATGCTTCCGGAAGTTCAGGAATGGCCAATCTTTTTGCTGATTTGTTCAAACGTTTAAAGTTTTCAACAGGTCGAAACAACCAAGCATTGCCCGATTCATCTTTGTAGGCTTTCATTCCCTCAAAAATTGATTGACCATAATGAAAAATCTTTGCAGAAGGTTCCAGAGAAATAGGTTGATATGGAACAATTTTTGGAGTTTGCCATTGTCCATTCACATAATCACAGACCAGCATATGGTCCGTGTAAATGCTTCCAAAAGATAGATTATCAAAATCTACATCATGGATTTTGGAGCTTTTTGCTTTCTCTACAACCAAAGAATTTGTCATTGTTTCCATATTGAAAAGATTTGAACGGGTAAAATTAAACAATAAGCTAGTGCATTGCTTACTTTTATCTTAAAATTAAACAGTTTTGGTCTGAAATTTTAGGATTTTTTCATTCTCGAAAGTATTTAACATTTTTGGTGCAGCTTGCACAATGGAAGTTGGTAATGAATGCCTGATTATCAGTCTAAATAGACGGTAAAATCGTGAAAAGAAGAATAATCACAACTGGAGATGGTTCCAAAACCATTCAAATTGAAGATTGGGATGAACAATATCACTCCAAACATGGGGCTGTGCAAGAAGCATATCATGTTTTTATTGACCACGGGCTTCGATTGTTTAGGGATGCCAGCATCAAGATTTTGGAAATTGGTTTTGGAACGGGTCTAAATGCCCTAATAACACTTTTGGAAAAAGATAAATTCGGTTTAGAAATTGATTATGTTGGGGTCGAAGCGTTTCCTGTAGCAATGGATGAAGTGCAGCAATTGGATTATTGTGATCAATTGAACGCGTTGGATTATTACCAAACATTCATAAAAATGCACAGTGAACCATGGGAAACCCCTTCGGTAATTAGTTCAGGATTTAATTTGGAAAAGCAGTTGAAGGATTTTAAATCAATAGATGATACCAATTTGTTCAATCTTATTTATTTTGATGCTTTCGGCGCTCGGGTACAACCGGAGCTTTGGACCGAGGATATATTTTCAAAAATGTACAGAGCATTGATCGATGGGGGAGTTTTGGTCACCTATTCCGCTAAGGGAAGTGTGCGTAGAGCATTGCAAGCGGTAGGTTTTAAAGTCGAACGGCTTCCTGGTCCCCCTGGAAAAAGGGAAATGTTACGGGCAACCAAAAAATGACTTTCTAAATACCATGTTAAATCCAACCCTAAATATTATCATAAATTAAACTAAAGTTTAAACATTAATGTTAAACCTAAATTAATGCCCAATATGCTGAGGATGAAACCACTAATTTTACTTTAAAATGTACGTATGAAGGTGTTGATGACAGGGGCAACAGGATTGATTGGAAAAACAATTATTAATGCGCTCAAGAAAAAGGGGATTGCCGTTAACTATCTTACCACAAGCAAGAGAAAAATAGTTGATGCGGAAACCTTGAAGGGCTTCTATTGGAATCCATCAAAAGGAGAAATTGATTTGGCTTGCTTTGAAGATGTTGTTGCGGTCATTAACCTCGCGGGATCTAGTATTGCCAAAAGATGGACCAACCGTAACAAGAACAGAATCCTGAACAGCCGTATTGAGAGTCTTGAAACGCTTTATGTTGGTATGAAACAAATAGATTCCTCAGGAATAAACTCTTTCGTTTCCGCTTCGGCTATAGGAATTTATCCCAATTCGCTATCCAGTTTTTACAATGAGGAAATTACCGATGTAGATGATAGTTTTTTGGGTAAAGTTGTGAAAGAGTGGGAGAAAAAAATGGATGCCTTTCAAGATTTTGGATGCAATGTGGCTAAAATTAGAATTGGAATTGTACTTTCCAATTTGGGAGGAGCCTTACCTAAAATGGCCAGACCCATTCGCAATTTTGTAGGTGCCAGTTTTGGTCATGGACAACAGTGGCAATCTTGGATACATGTAGATGATTTGGCGCAAATATTTGTATTTGCCCTCGAAAATAATCTTGATGGCACCTTTAACGGGGTGGCTCCAAATCCGGTGACGCATGCTAAAATGACCAAGCAATTGGCAAAAGTACTGGAACGTCCGCTGATTTTACCAAACATTCCAAGGTTTGTTATGTACATGCTTTTGGGCAAAATGGCGTATTTGCTTTTTACCTCTCAGCGGGTTAGTAGCAAACGAATCGAGAACAAAGGATTTCAATTCCAATACCCAAACATAGGTCAAGCTTTAGAACAAATATATCAGCCGAAAAGTGGGAATGGCGCATCTGAAATTCAAGCCTTGGACGAGAAGTTGATATAGAAAACAAACGCTGTAAAAACAATGTATCCGCCTTTGGCGGATTTTTTTATGTTTTGTAGTGACATTTTGACATTTTTGGACAATTGGCAGTACTTTTGCCACTTCAAAAAAGATAAAATCAAGAGTATATGAGCAAGAAAAGTAAGGTTGAGGAAATGAACGGGGAACTCAACGATTCCCAATCTGTGGAAAATCCTGAGCTGAACGATGAAAATAAGGCGGCCGAAACCGAGACGGATACTCAGGAAGAAATTTCTACTGAAGACCAGCTACGGAATGATTTGGCCAAGGAAAAAGATAAATTCCTAAGACTTTTTGCTGAATTCGAGAATTTTAAGAAAAGAACTTCCAAAGAACGGATGGAACTTTTTAAAACCGCTGGTCAGGAGGTAATCGTTTCTTTGCTTCCTGTGATGGATGATTTTGATAGGGCATTAAAGGAAATTTCAAAGTCTGAGGATAAGGAAATGTTCAAAGGTGTGGAGCTTATCAATAACAAATTAAGAGAAACCCTCAAAGGAAAAGGGCTTGAGCAGATAAAAGTGAAAGAAGGTGATGTTTTTGATGCTGAAGTACACGATGCTATCACACAAATACCCGCTCCAAACAAAAAGTTGAAAGGAAAAATAATTGACGTGGTCGAGAAAGGATTTAAACTTGGCGAACGCATCATAAGGCACCCGAAGGTGGTTGTCGGTAACTAAAAGCACATGAAACAGGACTATTACGAAATATTGGGAGTTTCCAAAGGTGCTTCGGCGGCCGAAATTAAAAAAGCCTACCGTAAAAAGGCGATAGAATTTCACCCCGACAAAAACCCCGGTGATACCAAGGCAGAGGAAATGTTCAAGAAAGCAGCCGAAGCATATGAGGTGCTGAGTGACCCGGACAAGAAAGCCAAGTACGACCAATTTGGTCATGCAGCCTTTGAAGGTGGTGCCGGATTCGGCGGCGGTATGAATATGGATGATATCTTCAGTCAATTTGGTGATATTTTTGGCAGCGCTTTTGGTGGAGGTGGCTTCGGTGGTTTCGGCGGATTTGGAGGTGGCCAGCGCCGGGTTAAAGGAAGTAACCTTCGTATTCGTGTAAAACTTACCTTGGAGGAAGTTGCCGAAGGGGTGGAGAAAAAAGTTAAGGTCCGAAGGAAGAAACAAGCCCAAGGCGTTACCTATAAAACCTGTTCCACCTGCAATGGTAGCGGTCAAGTAACCAAGATTACCAATACCATTTTAGGTAGAATGCAGACGGCCACCACGTGTAATACCTGTGGCGGAGCTGGACAAAGTATAGATAATCGCCCTAGTGGTGCGGATGCCCAGGGATTAACCGTGGAAGAAGAAACGGTTTCCATCAAAATACCACCTGGAGTGGAAGAGGGCATGCAACTCAAGGTCTCGGGCAAAGGCAATGAAGCCCCTGGAAATGGCATTCCCGGTGATTTGTTGGTTGCTATTGAGACGTTGGAACATGATACATTAAAAAGAGAGGGAGATAACCTGCATTACGACCTTTATATCAGTTTTTCAGAAGCGGTCTTAGGTAGTTCAAAAGAAATCGATACGGTTGGTGGAAAGGTTCGCATTAAATTGGAACAAGGTATTCAATCGGGTAAAATTTTAAGATTACGAGGCAAGGGCATTTCCAGTATCAATGGTTATGGTAGCGGTGATTTGCTCGTTCACGTTAACGTATGGACGCCCAAAGAGTTAAATAAAGAGCAAAAAGAATTTTTCGAGCGAATGCAGAATGATGACAATTTTGAGCCTAAACCTGAGAAATCGGATAAATCCTTTTTCGAGAAGGTAAAAGATATGTTCTCTTAACTGAAAAGTTTCCTGTTTAAATAAAAAACGTATATTTGAAACAGATGTTGGGCAACCAATATCTAATTTTCTTTTTCATAGCAATTTTTTTCCCATCCTTGATTTATTTGAGGGTGGGTTTTGTTTTTATTGAGGTACCCTTTTTTTTGGGCAAATACATATCTTTGAAATGAGCTTGAAAAAATTAATTATTGGCATTTAGTCTGATATAATTAATCTTTTTATGCGAAAGCGAAGCGGTCGATTTATGCAGAATAATTTTTATTATCCTGATCAAGGATCAATAAAAATTTTAAATAAATGAAAAAACACCTTAAATGGATGATATCCTTGTTGCCAGTAACGTGTCCAAGGCCTATGGAGACTACACCGCACTGAACAATATTTCCCTTAATATCCCCAAAAATTGTATTTATGGACTTCTAGGCCCAAATGGTGCCGGAAAGACGACATTTATACGCATAATCAATCAAATTATATATCAAGATGCCGGCGAGGTGATTTTTGATGGAGAACCACTTACTTCCGAACACATTTCGCATATAGGTTACCTACCTGAGGAAAGAGGACTTTATAAAAGTATGAAGGTTGGCGAACAGGCACTCTACCTGGCCCAGTTAAAGGGACTATCAAAAACTGAAGCCAAAAAAAGGTTGAAATACTGGTTCGACCGATTACATATTGGTGACTGGTGGAACAAGAAAATCCAAGAGCTTTCCAAAGGAATGGCGCAAAAAATACAGTTCATCGTCACCGTTTTGCACGAACCCAAATTGTTGATTTTCGATGAACCTTTCAGCGGATTCGACCCGATAAATGCCAATATCATCAAAGACGAAATTCTCCAGCTCAAAGAAAAAGGAACTTCAATCATATTTTCAACACATCGTATGGAGTCGGTGGAAGAACTCTGTGAGTACATCGCACTTATCCATAAATCAGAGAAAATATTGGACGGAAAACTGTCCGAAATAAAAAAAGCATATAAGAACAACATTTTTAATGTTGGCTTGGAGGTTCAACAAGATGGCCATTTATTTTTAAAAGCATTGGAAGACAAATTCAACATACTTTCATCTCATTTTGATGCTAAAGAGAATCAGTTGGATTTTGCTCTGCAATTACCTTCCAATCGTACGTCGGATATCATTGCAGAACTATCCAAAAAGGCCAACATTAACCGTTTTGAGGAAACTGTACCATCGGCAAACGATATTTTTATCCAAACCGTAAATAAAAAGGACAATGATAGATAAGTTGCGATTGATCATAAAGCGGGAGTACCTGGCAAAGGTGCGCAACAAGTCCTTTATTGTAATGACCATTTTAAGCCCCATCTTAATTGTGGGGATGATTGTGTTGATAGCATTTCTGACCGATATTAACGACAATGAAAAAAGGGTAATTGCCGTCCTTAACCAAAGTGATTATTTCCAAAAAGAGTTCAAAACAACCGCGAATACTTCTTACGTGCAGTTTAAGGACATTTCTTTGGATCAGGCCAAGGATTCCACCATTTCATTAGGATATTATGGACTGATTTATCTTCCCTCTGGGAAAAATTTGGAAGAGGCTGCTGAAGGTGCTTATCTATTCACTCAAGACAATCCAAACACCAATGTGATTGGCGGGCTTGAAAATATCTTTCAAAAAAGATTGCGTCAACAGCGGTTAGAGGGATTAGGGGTTTCATCCAAAGAATTTTCAAATATTGAAAAGCCATTCGAGCTCAATTTATCCAGTTTTGATGGAGAAAAAAGTGTAAAGGGCATCAATGAGATAAAAGCATTTATCGGTGGAGTTTTTGGATATGCTATAATGATGTTCATTATTATATATGGCGGTTTTGTAATGCGCAGTGTAATTGAGGAAAAGACCAGTAGAATTATTGAAGTGATCATTGCCTCAGTAAAGCCCTTTCAATTAATGTTGGGAAAGATCATTGGAACTTCTTTGGCCGGAATTACACAATTTGCCATATGGATTGTTTCTGCCTCCTTGTTACTATTTATTTCCACCCTTGTTTTTAAAATTGATTTGGGTGCCCTTTCAAGTGAAGCTAATCTTACGCAGGGTATTCAGGGTATGCCACAATTGGATAGTGAAATGATGTTGTACGCCAAAGAAATATTGAACATCCCCTGGGCACTTTTAATAAGTTCCTTTTTGGTATATTTTATTTTGGGCTATTTGATCTATAGCTCCATTTATGCGGCAATAGGAGCCGCTGTTGATAACGAAACGGACACCCAACAATTCATATTTCCCATTATTTTACCATTGATGTTGGCCATTTATGTTGGCTTTTTCTCGGTTTTTAGCAATCCCCATGGACCTATAGCCGTTGGCTTTTCGTTGTTTCCACTTACATCCCCCATAGTGATGTTAATGCGTTTGCCCGGCGGTATTGGCGAAGGTGGCGTACCTTTGTGGCAATTGTTGCTGTCTATTACACTTTTAATAATCACTTTTTTAGGGATTGTTTCGTTGGCGGCAAAAATTTATAGGATTGGAATTTTGATGTACGGCAAACGGCCAACTTACAAGGAACTGTTCAAGTGGCTACGATATTAAATAACAATGCAGGACAATAACAGCGAAATAAAAGAAATCATTCAAGAAGATATTTGGGGTTCCATCAAGGAATTTCTGAATTGGGGAATCCATGTAGGGCAAGGGGAAAAATCCATCCACCTAACTATTGGATTGCTCTTGTTGTTGGTAGTGGCGTTTGTGGTCACCAAATTTCTATTAAAATGGCTTCGGCATCTGCTTACCCGTAAAATGGAAACTGAGGATAAGCAGAAATTCACTAGTGTCTTTAAGTTTACCAACTATTTGGTTTATTTGGTGGTGGTCATGATTACCCTGAGCGCCGCTGGAATTGATATTACCTTGGTCATTACGGCCTCAGCGGCACTTTTTGTTGGTTTAGGACTCGCTTTGCAGGAGTTGTTCCAGGATATTTTAGGTGGAATTTTTATCATTGTCGATAAATCACTCCAAGTAGGTGATATTGTCAAGGTGGATGGTAAGGTGGGAAAGGTATTTGAGATAAAACTCCGTACCGCTAGGGCCATTACCAGAGATGATAAGGTTATAATTATTCCCAATCACAAATTTATAAGTGATATCGTTTACAACTATACCCAAAACCATAAAACCACTCGGGAAAGTGTTAGCGTTGGTGTGGCTTATGGAAGCGATGTGCAATTAGTGACCCAATTGTTGGAACAGGTGGCTGACGAACAAAGAAGAGTGCTGAAAAACCCAAAGCCCTTTGTGCTTTTTGATGATTTTGGCGATTCTGCACTTTTGTTTTCATTGCATTATTTTACCAACGACATTTTTGGCGACCTTAAAATAAAAAGTGAGATACGATATAACATCAATTCAAAATTTAAAGACAATGGTGTTAGCATCCCGTTCCCGCAGCGCGATGTGCATTTAATTCCACCACAAAAACCTCAGTAGTATAAAAACCTCGACATGCCATACTGCTTTTAGGATGCTTATCGCTTCCATGGGATTCTTTTATGCCTCCCTGTCATATGCGCAAAGCTCTGATGTTTTTAGGATTGATTACCTGAATATCCCTGAGAACGATACAGGTATCAAAACCCAGCGATATAAATTCCTGTTCAATCTACCGATAAAGGTCAATGCCAAAAAGGACTACCTCATTACTGGTATTGAATACAATAGGTTTGATATTGGTTATTCGCAGGATTTCCCGTTTGATAAAAGAGACCTTATTCGGTTTCATGTGGTCGATCTGAATCTTGGATTTATTACAAAATGGAACCAAAATTGGAATTTGGTTACCATTCTTACCCCTAGATTGGCTTCAAATTTCACACATGGAACGGTGTCCGATGATTTCTTCATGAATGCCACCGCTACCTTTTGGAAAGAAAACACCAAAGCGGATAAACCCTATCGTATTGTTCTAGGGTTATCCTATAATAGTACCACAGGATTACCTGTTCCCTTACCGTTGGTAAGTTACTACCGGAGGTTCCATCCCAAATGGTCATTTACATTAGGAATCCCCCGATCTAACTTCAAACATCACATAACCAAAAAACATACTTTTGAAATGGCACTATTCTTGGATGGGTATTTTCTGAACATTCAGGATGATATCGCATTGCCAGCAAATCAGATTGGGTCCAAAATTTCGTTATCAGCGTTGGTAGGAGCAGTAGGTTATCAATATAATATCTCGAAACGGATGGCCCTCTATGCATTTTTCGGACGTACGTTTGAACAAGAAGGGAAGTTGAGAAATGATGATCGCGGAGATGTTTTTTTATTGAATGATGAATCAAATCTTTATATTAGGACTGGGTTCAAAATTGGAATCTTTTAAATAACAGACTATGTCAAAAATATTGGTGATTGAAGATGAATCTGCCATCAGAAGAGTATTGGTAAAGATATTGGGTGAAGAAAATGAAGCTTATGAGGTTCATGAAGCAGAAGATGGCCTAAAAGGCGTTGAATCCATAAAGAAGGACGATTTTGACTTAGTTCTCTGTGATATAAAGATGCCCAAAATGGATGGGGTGGAAGTTTTGGAAGCAGCAAAAAAAATCAAGCCCGAAGTACCGTTCATAATGATATCTGGCCATGGTGATTTGGATACAGCGGTCAATACCATGCGGTTGGGGGCTTTTGATTACATCTCCAAACCCCCAGATTTAAATCGACTTTTGACCACCGTAAGAAACGCATTGGACCGTAAAGAATTGGTTGTGGAGAACAAAATTCTGAAGAAGAAAGTCTCCAAAAACTATGAAATGGTCGGGGAAAGCAAGGAAATTGGTGTTATCAAGGACATGATCGAGAAAGTTGCTCCTACAGATGCAAGAGTGCTTATAACCGGTCCAAACGGTACAGGAAAAGAGTTGGTGGCACATTGGCTGCATGAAAAGAGTCAGCGTTCTTCAGCACCTTTTATTGAGGTGAATTGTGCCGCAATTCCCTCAGAATTGATAGAAAGTGAACTTTTTGGACACGTGAAAGGGGCTTTTACCTCTGCAGTCAAGGACAGAGCTGGAAAGTTTGAGGCAGCCAACAAAGGCACTATTTTTTTGGATGAGATTGGCGATATGAGTCTATCGGCACAAGCCAAAGTGCTGCGTGCACTCCAGGAAAACAAAATTTCCCGGGTAGGAACCGACAAAGACATTAAAGTAGATGTGCGGGTTTTGGCAGCAACCAACAAAGACCTCAAAAAGGAAATAGCGGATGGAAAGTTCCGGGAGGATCTGTACCATAGATTGGCAGTGATTTTAATTAAAGTACCTTCCCTTAACGATAGAAGAGATGATATCCCGATATTGATTGACCATTTTGCAACGAAAATAGCATCAGAACAGGGTACAGCCCAAAAAGGCTTCTCCAAAAAAGCCATTGAACTTTTAAAAGGCTATGATTGGACTGGAAATGTTAGGGAACTTCGTAATGTTGTGGAACGCCTGATTATTCTTGGAGGCAAAGAGGTCTCAGAAGATGATGTAAAATTGTTTGCGAGTAAATAAGCTTATTCTTCGGTACATTCACCAAGTCTGTTTAATGCTTCTTTGGCAATGGTTTTCACCCGTTGATGATATGTCTTTTTTGCTACGGTCAGTTCTGTTTTGAGCAATGTATTTTGGGCCTCCTCATGGATTTTGGTGATAAATCTACTCGCTTCTTTGCAGTCTACTTCTGTGACTACTTTGTCCAATGAGGTCTCAAATCCCAAAAGGCAATTGTGCACCATTTTCTTAAGATCACCTTGAGGTAAAAGTATACCCACTTCATTTTCCACAGATTCCCTGGTATTTAAAACCAAGAGGTCATTGCCATAAGTACTTGAAATATCCTGTTCAAAAACCCGAAGAACCTTAACTCCGATAATGGTGTTCTCCAATGCCAAGTGCAACCACTCCTTGGAATCCTCAAAAGATTTGGTGACAGTGGCACTTTTTAGGTGCATCGATGCCTTTTCTAGACTTTCTATTGCCGCAGAACAACCACAATCCAAAAAGTTCAATCGCGTTTTTTCAATACCATTGAGTGCTTTAAATGAGTGGTATTTGGACATTTCAAACTCATCGGCAATAATTGCCCTTTGGAGCTCATCCTTTATATATTCGATGTTGGAACTTGCATATTCGCAAGCATTTCGTGTGGCAAAGGAAGACATTAATAATAAGCCCAGAAGACCTATTATAAAGACTATAAGTAGGATAATCTTTCTTGATTTCATAGCACTGGATTTGGGACAATGCGTCTGTTGACAATCACTAAGTTACGCTGGTAGCTGGGCGAGGGACGAAAAAAATCGATAAAAAACGGTCTAAAACTATGAAACGTAAAAACGATCGTTGAACGGTTGTTTTTAGGCGATGGTTGAAGGAATGATCAAAAAAAACTATATTCAGACCTATGGAAAAAGTAGATATAAACACATATCGGGTAGAAAATACTATAAAACTGGCGGAAAAAGCCACTTTAGCTGATTTTGGAGCTTCAGATAAAGAATTAAAAAAGGAACTGGAAAATATCCGGGAGAAATTAGGGAAATTTCAAGACATATTATATGCCCATGGTAAATATGGGGTCTTGGTATGCCTTCAGGGCATGGATACCTCTGGAAAAGACAGCTTGATCAGGGAAGTATTCAAAGATTTCAACGTTAGGGGAGTGGAAGTCCATAGTTTCAAGGTTCCCACCGAACTGGAACTTAAGCACGATTACCTCTGGAGGCATTACATTGCTTTACCGGCAAGAGGTAAATTCAGTGTTTTTAATCGTACCCATTATGAAAATGTGTTGGTGACCAAAGTACATCCTGAGTATATTTTGGGCGAGAATATCCCCGGAATTGGGTCCGTGGAGGATATCAATGCAACTTTCTGGGAACACCGGTACCGTCAGATCAATGATTTTGAACGACATATTGCCGAGAACGGGACTTTGATATTCAAATTTTTTCTGCATTTGTCCAAAGAAGAACAGCGTCAACGACTGCTGCGGAGATTGCGATTAAAGGAAAAAAACTGGAAGTTTTCCCCCGGCGACCTTAAAGAGCGAAAATTATGGGACAAGTATCAGGCTTGTTATGAAGAGGCAATCAACAAAACCTCAAAAGAACACGCCCCGTGGTTTGTGATTCCGGCAGATAACAAAAGGGCCGCTAGGGTCATTGTGGCATCCATACTGTTGAAAGCGTTAAAAAAACATAAAGATATAGAGGAACCGGAGTTGAGTGATAAAATAAAAAGTAACTTAGAAAACTTTAAACAAGAATTGGAAAAAGAAATTGAATGAGAACAATCTTACTTTTAGCCTTTTTACTGATATCTACCCCATTTCTAGCACAATCGGAAGATGAAAAACAAATAAGGGCTATTTACGATCAAGCCCTTACAAATGGAAAAGCCTATGATTGGCTGAACCACCTTTCCAATCAAATTGGGGGACGACTTTCTGGTTCCGTGCAGGCCCAACAGGCCATTGACTATACGAAAAGGCAGTTGGATTCCCTTGGTTTGGACAGAGTTTGGTTGCAACCGGTGATGGTCCCAAAATGGGTGAGAGGCACTCCAGAATTTGCTTATTTTGAAACTAAACCCGGGCTCACTACCAATGTTCCCATTTGCGCCCTTGGTGGTTCGGTGGCAACACCCGATGGAGGATTAAAAGCCAATATCGTTGAAGTTGGGGGTATTGAAGATTTGGAAAAGTTGGGAAGGGAAAAAATTGAAGGAAAGATTGTTTTTTACAATCGGCCCATGGATCCTAAACTGATCAGCACCTTTGCATCGTACTCAGGATGCGTGGATCAACGGTATTCAGGTGCTGCCGAAGCTGGGAAATATGGTGCTGCAGGTATTATTGTGCGGTCCATGACGCTTCGATTGGATAATTATCCGCATACCGGTTCCATGAGTTATGGAGACACTCCGGTTTCCAGTAGAATTCCGGCTGCGGCAATCAGCACCAAAGGAGCTGAATTATTGAGTACCACTCTAAAGCTCGATCCAGATATCAAATTCTACTTCAAACAAAACTGCAAGCAATTTGACGATGTAGAATCTTATAATGTTATAGGCGAAATTAAGGGCACCACCCATCCAAATGAGGTAATGGTAGTCGGAGGGCACTTGGATTCTTGGGATTTGGGAGATGGCTCTCATGACGATGGTGCTGGCTGCGTACAGAGTATGGACGTATTAAGGTTGTTAAAAGAAACGGGATATAAACCAAAGCGTACCCTTCGGGTAGTATTGTTCATGAATGAGGAAAACGGTCTTAGAGGAGGTAATAAATATGCCGAAGTTGCCCGAAATAAGAATGAGAAACATGTCTTTGCCTTGGAAAGTGATTCCGGCGGATTTACGCCAAGAGGCTTTTCTTTTGACTGTTCCGAAGAAAATTTGGAACAAGTACAGAGTTGGAAGGGTCTATTTGAACCCTATTTGGTACATATGTTTGTTAAAGGATATAGTGGAGCGGACATAGGCCCATTGAAGAATGAAGATTTGGTTTTGGCTGGTTTACGACCTGATTCACAACGGTATTTTGACCATCATCATGCGGAAAATGATACTTTTGAGCATGTAAACAAGCGCGAATTGGAACTGGGGGCTGCAACCATGGCCAGTTTGGTCTATTTAATGGACAAATATGGTACCATTCCCAATAAGAAAATAAAAGGATAAACTTTTAGATTAGGGAACGTCCATTGCTGCTCAATTCAATAGATGTTCCACAATGACATCTGCAGCAACCTCACTCCCTTTTACCGAAGGATGGAACCCATCCGGGCCGTAATAATCCAAATTATTGGTGGTGTCAATGTATTCTTTCCAAACTTCACCCACGGGCAGTAAAATAGCATTGTTCATGGCGGCCGCATCGGTGTGGTTTTTAATTACCCCATCAAAGGTACCGTAGTTGGCTATTGAAGGCCAAACCATAAAATAGCAGAGTTTGGCATTGTTTGCTTTACAAAGGTCGCTATACAATTTTCCAGATTCAATAAGCATTTGTCTTCCCTCACTTTGTGAGGATGGCCCTTGTTGGATAATTACAAAATCGTATGCCTTGCTTGAAATGAGTTGTTGCACCTCCCCGTCAGCCCAATGATCAACTATGGCATAGTTGGGATAGGCAACCATTTTAACCACAACCTCCTTGCCTTGGGCTTCTATTCTGTTCTTCACGAGTATAGGGAGATCATTAAAGTAAGTTAGGCTATTACCTATAAACAAAATACCAATGTTTTCATCGGTTGCTGTGTTTTCTTGGTCGTTTGAGCATGAAAAGATACTCAGGACGATGAGTAGCAGTGCTGTCAGTTTATTCATATACTAAAAGATGTGGTTGATCTTCCAATATAACCAACTTCCAACAATTTTGCACCACAAATCCATTTACGCAAAAACCTATGTCAATTGAATTTCCAAATATTTGGTCCCATCTATTGGATTAAATCTGTATGGTGGAATTTCATAAAATCCGAATTTCTTATACAGCCCAAGAGCAGGGAGCATTGAAGGCAACGTATCCAATCTCATTTTGGAATACCCCAGTTCTTTGCCCAGACTTATGGCTTTTTTCATGAATATTTTACCTAACCCTTTACCTCTTGCCTCTTTTTTTAAATACATTCTTTTAAGTTCACAGATGGTGTCGTTAAGCCTTCGTATACCAAAACAACCCATTGGAAATTCTTGTTCGGAATAGGCAATAAAGAGAATCCCATCTGGTCTCGAATATTGTTTTTTCAAATTTTTTAACTCATCGTTAAAATTTTGAAATTCCAGGTCCAACCCGATATGAAGGGCGTATTCTTGGAACAATTCTGCTCCAATATCAAAATGTTCTGTTGAAAGGGCTTCTCTTAAGGTAGTCATTTCATCAATCCTTTAACCAATCAAGGGATTTTTAATACATCGTATTTGGATTTGCAGATTCTTTTGGAACCTGTTGAATGGCATCCCAGTGTTCACAGATTTTACCTTTTTCATCAAACCGAAAGAAATCCATAGTGACATATTGGTCATTTTCTGGCCAAACTTGATGGGTGTGCAAAGCAACCAAATCTCCTTCGGCAATACAGCGCACAAATTCAATGGATTTATCGGGATACTCTTGTTGCATTCGTTCAAAATAATCTATAAATCCATTTGTGCCATCGGCCACATCGGGATTATGCTGAATATATTCCTTCCCAACAAAAAGCTCCACCGCCTGTTTTGCTAGGCCTTCATAAGCCATTTTATAAAAAGCTATGGCATTTTCCTTGTTTCTTTGTAAGCTCATGTCAGTGTTTTTTTATTTTGCGCTAGGTTCAGTTGATGATGCTTCGGAGGTCAACCAATCCAAAGAAAAATGGGTAAAAACATTTCTTTGATAGTTGTCGGTTTCATAGAGCAATCCAATTTTTCCATCTCGTAAAACACATAAGGTGGAGTATGCAGACATTCCAGAGGTAATAGATTTGCCATGTTCCCAGTTTTTGCCCTCATCATAGCTGATTTTTACGGTTAGATTTTCACGTTTGTTGGTTGAACTGGGATTACTGAACAACAAGCGATTTTTGTCACTGTCTTTTACCGAACTATACCTGATGATACTAGCATTACATGCGGGGTCAACCAAAGTGGAATCTGCCCGTGTTTCCCAGCTAAGTCCATCATTGCTGGTGGTATGCACATATCTTAATCCGCCTTTGTTCACACGGCTGTTTACCATCCACCTTCCGTCCGTAAGCTCCACTATTTTTGATTCATCACCTGGAACTATCGCAGTGTTGATAAGATGCCAATTTTTGCCATGGTCGTCACTTCCAAAAATAAAAAGGCCCTTATCCAAGTTCACCAAAGTGTGCAACAAAGTTCCCGAACTGGTCTGGATACCTCTTCCAGAGGTAATAAATTGAAAATCATTCAACGAGTTTTCTGGTGCAATTTGGGAAGTGATATCCACTGGTGGAGACCAACTTTTCCCATGATCAGTGCTTTTTATTACCTTAAATAGGTATTGATTGGGTGCGATTTCCAAATTCATATAATTATACAAAAGAAAAACCTCTCCCGTATCCCTGTCCAGAATCATGGAAGGGTCAGAGGCCGACTCCCCAATGGGATAATCCACAACCGTTTCAATGGCCGACCACGTAAGGCCGTTATCTTCACTTCTGCGAATAACTATATTGATATTTTTGTTATCCCTTAGATCATTACAAGATTCCACCCGTTCATCAATAGCTGCGATTAAAGTGCCGTTGACGGTTGTGATGATCGCGGGGATACGATAACAGGCCACATTTTCATTGGTTTGAGAATCAAAGAGTACCACGGAGTGGGGTTCTTTCGTTGGAACTGATTTATTATTGGTCTTACAGCCAAGGCAAAGTGCGAGCAGGGGAATTGTAAGCACGAGTTTTGGTTTCATAGTACGCTGATTACTTTTCATAGCTTTTTCCCAACCCATGCAAAATTTTTTCCCATACTGTGTTGAAATAATCATAGATCTCGTCGCATTGTTGACCCTCCAACCACCCAATATGATAGAGGGTAACCTGTGTTCTGTTCTTTTCTGCGAAATCAAAATTGACCACGACCCAAGTTTTGTCAATCTTTTCTAATTGTAAAATAAATTAATCTTAGAAAAAGGTATATGTTCATAACAAAAAACACGAAGAGCAAAATTAGATAGTTGGTTTTATAATTGTTACCAAGAAAATTCAACGAGCCAAGCAAAGAAAATAATAGCCAGAATATTCCAATTGATAATATTATTATGGTTGATGTTCCACCAATAGCAAATTTGCCTGAGTAACGTTTGTTACGCTTTGTTCCATAGATATAATACAAAGAGGTAATTACGAAGCAAAATCCAAATGATGATCTAAAAGTAATTTCGGTATCGAAGTAACCAATTAGAATTATCGGAAGGAAACTGAATATTGAAATTAGACAAGCAACTTCAATCATCATATAAAATCGTACCAGATTGAGTTTGTCAAGGTCAGTCCATTGGCTTTCACGTGGTCTGAGAATAGAGAATAAAGCTGCGAATCCTGCGATGGTAATCGTAACTTGACTTAATGCATAAAACTCGTCCATTTTTAAAATTTGTTACAACGGTTTCGTATATGAGCCGTTTCCCTAAGAGTATGATTTATATACATTGTTAGCATTTGTTTCATTCTCTTGGTTATATTTTGTTTATGGCCATTTCCATTTATTCTGGTTTTGAATATTCGATTAATTCCTCTTCGTACATAAAATCACCTTGATTCTGAGTAAGCTTTATGAAATTTTTTATTTCAGGTGCATATAACCAAACTTCTGTTTCATTTGCATTATATCCTCTGGAATTGGTGGTTTTACCAGTGTATTTAATTGTGTAGGCCATAAATGTTCCAGCTTCTACCGTTTCTTCTTGGTACGATAGTATTTCGGCATCTTGACTTTGGTTTCCCGTTGTTCCGTCTTGACTTGTCCAATTGTTTTCATATCTCCACTTTTTGCCCACTTCCAGGGGCCAGTCGTACTTAGGTGTTTCGCTTTCTTCCGGTCTCACAATGTCGGTAACGGGAATGGTGTCCTTTCCGATGGTCATCCCTAAAACTCCTTCAGTACTGACTATTTCTCTTGTATCTTTACCATCCGAGCGGACTTCTCCTTCCGAAGTTACACCTTTATATTTCCAGACCCATTTCTCTCCAACTTGATAATCTGCTAAAGTTGGTTGTTTAGCAATATCAGACTTTTTTGGTGTGCAAGCTCCTAGTACTAAAAGTATTAACAATATTTCTATTTTAAATTTCATTTAAAGAATATTTTGAATGTTCCTATTTCTGTTTGACGTTTTTTTAAAGCTTTGGAAAGACCTTTTTAATATACGCCAACTGTTCGCGTAATGATAGTTGCGTGAACTAGTAACTAACTTAACAAAAATGGAACGAACCAGTTGAAAATCCAAAGGATTTTCCAAATAACACTAACCCAAGCAATTAATTATGCAAGGTGTTGGCAACTGTGCTTTTAATTTTTTTTATTCCACTTTCCAGTTAGAAATTCGAGTGACGCCCTTTTAAATTCTGCTTGAAAATCATCATTTAGGTGTGGTGTATGTCCTCCGTTTGGAACAACCCAAAGCCAACTGTTAGGGATACCTTGATGCATTTCCATGCCAAGTCGCAAAGGAACATGAGGGTCATTATCGCCCAATACCACTAACCAATTAGCCTTGATCGTATTCAATTGATCTGGAGTAAAGGAAGGATCACTATCAGAAAGCTCTCTAAATTCCCTGAAAGCCTTTGCCAAATATTCTTGCTTTGCGGGACCATGGTTTTTAGCAACATTCATAAAAACTTCTATTCCTGTCCTTGCAATATTCTCTCGGGACTCTGTGCTAAAGTAAATATGCCCTCCAATAGTTATAACAGATTTGAATCTATCCGGTTGCATAACATTTAGATGATGTAGTGTGAGTCCTCCAGCACTTGCCCCTATGGCACTAACTTTTTCCATCTTTAAGGAGTCAAGTAATGCAATAATCATCTTTGCATATTCTTCATGTTTAAAATTCAAATCGTTTTTATTATAAATGTCCGACCTTCCATGTCCCATCATATCAACGGCGATTGTCCTGAATTGCTTTGAATAAGCTTCCACATAAGGTTTCCAATTGTCAGCAGTGCCAAAAAATTTATGGAGAAGTAAAAGGGGCTCTCCAGTTCCTATATCTTCATAATAGATTTGTGTTCCGTTGTAGTCAAAAAACTTTCCGTTAGGATTAACTTTCATTTGCCCGTATGAGGTGTGACAAGTAATGAAAACTAAAATCAAGATTGCAAATCGTCTCATAATTTCAATGTTTAATTTATTACTGCATTGGCGCCAAAGGTCTCGGCTATGATTTCGTTGTGACGGTGTCTGAGAAGCAATGAGCGGGTTGACACGTAGGCACCGCAGGATTATTTCGGTTAGAAATCAGCCGTTGATTAATACTTTTATTTTGGTGTGGCACAAAACCGCAGTGAATTATGCCATAGTTGGCGGTGGTTATTTTTATTTTGATAGTTTGCTTATAATTAGTTATTCAGTGAGTATAAATTGCCACGATATACCGTATTTGTCTTGACACCATCCAAATTTCTTCCCAAATCCGTAATCTCCCTCACCTTTGTAGCTATCTAAGGGAACCATCACCTGACCACCATTTGAAGAAAGCTTTTCGAAAAGGGTTTGTATAACAGCATCAGAATTGTCACTTATTAAAAGTGAAATTGCAGGTGTAAATGACCAAGCGTGATTATAATTGCTTTCAGAAACCAAATAATCAGTTCCATTTAACTGAAATTCTCCATATTTAATAAGCTCGGGTGTACCTCCCGCTTCTCCTTTAGCGTATTTTTTTATGTTTTTAATTTCGGAATTTGGGAAGACGGAAGTGTAAAAGATTATCGCTTCCTCCGCCTTACCACATTGATCTCCCACAAATGTTAGAAAGGTTGTTGTTTTCATTTTTTGAAATTTGGTTTAAATGAAATGTTCGGTGTCGAATTATTGCCAGCAGTCTTGGCTATGAGTAGTTGTGTGGGTTAACACGAAACTTTACAAGTACGCACCAAACTGAAAATCCGCGAGGATTTTCAGAAGTAGGCGAGAACCAGCAATTACTTATAACCATTGTGGTGCCTTCGTTATTTATTCAATTGTATTGATTCAACTTCTAATAATTCAATTAGAGAAATTATATCTTCTTTTAACAGAACAGCTTGTCTTGTATAAAAATTAATATTATTAAACTGAATGCTCAAATCTGCCAAAATTAAACTATCATTAACTTTAACATTATTGGAATTGTATTTTCCGTATTTAAGTGTGTATGCGTATTTCCTTCTATACTCACCATATCCTCTATCAATTTCTTTCCCAATATCTTCTAAGCTTTTCATTTGTACATCGTATACATTCTGAATCAAATTGAATAGTTTACGGTTAGATATTAGGCTTGATTTACCTTCTGATATTAGTGATTTATAAGTTCCTATTTTTGATCTAAAATCTCTTTGATTGCGAAAAAAGTACGAAATATGATCTACTTTATCTGGCTCAGGTAATACTCCTATTATTTTGCTGAAACTATAGTTCAATGAACTGTCCAGGGCAATAAACCTAGAAATTCGAAGCTTACGAGCACTAATCACTTTGTTAAGTAATAATGTATCTTGAATTAGATTATTTCTAACCTCATTCAAATATGCTTTTTCAACGTTCCGTAGTTTTTTAGATTCATTCCAATTGTTAATCTGAAGTGCAATCAAAATTCCAATAACGACAAGAATGATTTCACCAATCGCATAAATCAGATACTTGCTGAGTTTATTTTCAGAGAGAAGCTTTTGTCTAATTTTCCTAAAGAATTTTAGCATTGGTCAGTGATATGTTATAATTAAGCACAACGGTTGTTTATCGAAAATAACCCTTTTTTTATTGATTGTCGGCTAACAAACAAAGTTGTGATCTACTTTTTGTTTACTATCAATCAGGCTTTTGGACTTTGGCATAAACCCGTACCTTTGCAACCTTGATTTCGAAATATCGATAATCGAATAATCCAAAAATCAAATAAGAATGCAAGAAGGAATCTACGCAAAATTCAATACCACCAAAGGCGAGATCTTGGTAAAACTTACCCACGATAAAACACCTGGAACAGTAGGCAACTTTGTGGCCTTGGCTGAAGGGAATATGGAAAATACTGCAAAACCACAGGGAAATCCGTATTATGATGGGCTCAAGTTTCATAGGGTCATTCCCGATTTTATGATTCAAGGCGGGTGCCCCCAAGGAACTGGAACAGGTGACCCAGGATACAAATTTGATGATGAGTTTCACCCTGAATTAACGCACGAAGCTCCGGGAGTACTTTCCATGGCCAACGCTGGCCCGGGAACCAACGGAAGTCAATTTTTTATCACCCACGTAGCCACGCCATGGTTGGATAATAAGCACACGGTATTTGGACATGTGGAGCAGGGACAGGAGGTTGTTGATGCCGTGGCCCAAGGAGATGCCATTGACAGTTTGGAAATTGTTAGGGTAGGAGCAGCCGCAGAAAGCTGGAACGCAATTGAGGCGTTTAGAACATTTGAAGGTGCTCGTGAAAAAAGAATAGCAGAGGCCAAAGCCAAAGCTGAGGCCGAAATGGAAAAATTAGCGGCCGGTTTTGATAAGACCGATAGCGGATTGCGATATAAAATGATACAAAATGGTAACGGTGTAAAGGCGGAAAAGGGGAAAACCGTTTCCGTACATTATGAAGGGAGCTTGACCAATGGCCAGGTTTTCGATTCTTCGTATAGTCGAAACCAACCTATTGATTTTACTTTGGGCATTGGACAAGTAATTAGTGGATGGGACGAAGGTATTGGGTTATTAAAAGTTGGCGACAAGGCACGCTTTGTAATACCTTCTGATTTGGCATATGGAAGCGCCGGCGCTGGTGGAGTCATTCCTCCAGATGCAACCTTGGTTTTTGACGTTGAATTAATGGAGGTTAAATAACAATATTTACCAGCCTAAGAAAAAGAAAGCCCCATTAAGGGGCTTTTTTATTTTGATCTATTCACACTTACCAGCAGTAAGCAGAGATTAAGAGCGAGCAGTAAAAGTAAAACTGTAAAAAAAGTACTCATTGATATGGAAATTTAGTTAGTGTTATTCGTTTAGTTACTTTGGTTTAATAACAACCGAACGCAGAAAAACCCTACTTATTGTTTCCAACGACTACAAATACAACGAAGTACAATGGATTTGTATGTGAAACTACTTTTTTGAGCTATTGACACTCACCAATAACAATAGTAAATTAATGACAAGCAAAACGGATAGAATTGCAAAAAAGGTACTCATAGTACAAGTTTATTTAGTGGTTACTGGGGGAACCTTAACTACAAATTATGTCCAATTAACTCAAATTGAGTTGCTTAATCGATAGTTGTTGTATTTGAATTGACAGATACAAGTTTTTGGTTCATAGAGAAGATTGTAAAAAGAAGATAGGTTGCGTTAAATCCGAAAAAATATTCCATAAAAAAACCCGGATGATTAAATCCGGGTTCGTTCTATAAAAAAGTGTGTTGTTGACTTAATCTGTAACTTGTACATTTACGGCGTTCAATCCTTTTTTACCTTGCTGTAGTTCGAATTCTACAACGTCACCTTCTCTAATTTCATCGATTAAACCTGAAACATGTACGAAGTGATCTGTGTTTGAACCTTCTTCAGTGATAAAGCCGTAGCCTTTAGAATCGTTGAAGAATTTTACTGTTCC
This sequence comes from Flagellimonas sp. 2504JD1-5, assembly GCF_053618295.1. Taxonomy (NCBI): domain Bacteria; kingdom Pseudomonadati; phylum Bacteroidota; class Flavobacteriia; order Flavobacteriales; family Flavobacteriaceae; genus Flagellimonas; species Flagellimonas sp. 2504JD1-5. The sequence goes on along the minus strand of NZ_JBSIOU010000002.1, from coordinate 1,250,415 downwards.
TTTACTCATTATAAAAAAATTAAAAAATTAAATTGGTTGCAAAGATACAGCTAATTTGTTGGGAATTAGTGAATTTGTCATTTTTCTCTTAAAATCGGCTCCAATTAGGCAGTGGGATCAGGGGTTAAGCGCAAGTAAGGCTTTATTTCTTCCACTCCTCCCGCGAAAATACCTTTAGCTTCTTCGGTAGGAATTGCTGGGCTTACCACTACTTGGTCCCCATGTTCCCAATTGGCTGGGGTGGCAACCTTGTGATGCGCTGTGAGCTGTAAGGAATCCACCACGCGAAGCAATTCATAAAAATTACGTCCGGTGGAAGCCGGGTAGGTCAATGTTAATTTTACCTTCCTGTCAGGTCCGATAATAAAAACAGAACGTACGGTCAGTGTATCATCCGCATTTGGATGAATCATATCGTAAAGGTCAGAAACTTTTCGGTCTTCATCAGCAATAATCGGAAAGTTCACCACGGTGTTTTGTGTCTCGTTGATGTCTTTGATCCATTCGTTGTGGGATTCTGCACCATCAACACTCAATGCTATCATTTTTACGTTACGTTTCTCAAATTCTGCCTTGAATTTGGCAGCAGTTCCCAATTCGGTTGTGCAAACTGGAGTAAAGTCGGCTGGATGCGAGAATAAGATTCCCCATCCATCTCCCAGGTAATCATAAAAATTGAGGGTTCCCTGTGAAGTTTCAGCGGTAAAGTCGGGAGCGGTATCTCCCAATCGAATTGCCATAATATTGATTTTTAGGTTGACAAAATTAAAATTGATATAAAGTTAATCGATTGAAACAATCAATGATTTTTAAGACGTTAAAAGTCTATTAAACTTTCAATTTTTGCAATGACTTTGCTCATGTAAGTAGCCTTTGCAAAAGTAAAGTTCACTACTTTTATGCTATGGAAAAAGACACTTTGCAACGACTTCGATATCCTATTGGAACATACCAAATCCCAGAGACCATTTCCCAAGAACACTTGGATGAATGGATTGGGATATTGGAAAATTTACCACAACGACTTGAAGCAATGGTAGCTCCTCTGTCGGATGAGCAGTTGGAAACCCCTTATCGTCCTGATGGTTGGACGGTAAGGCAATTAGTGCACCACATATCAGACAGTCACCACCATAGTTATATTCGGTTTAAATGGGGATTGACGGAAGACAACCCCATTATTAAACCTTATTTGGAAAAAGAATGGTCCAAATTACTCGATGCGCGATCTGCTCCCATACAAATGTCGCTGGATCACCTAAAAGCGGTCCATGCCAAATTGGTTTATTTACTCAAAGGACTATCTAAGCAAGACCTAGAACGAAAATTTACCCATCCCGAAGGAAACGAAGAAACTACTTTGGCCGAAAATATTGGCCGATATGCCTGGCACGGTAGTCATCATTTTGCGCACATTGAGAATCTAATAAAAAGGGAAGGATGGTGATTTAAAGGGTCTTTGTAAGTACCCACATTGCCTTTTCAGAAGGTTTTGCACCTGGTAGGCTCAACTCGCTTTCTTTTTTTATGGTGAACCCATTTTTTAGATAAAAGTTAATTGGCCCTCCTTTTTGCATGGTATCCAACCATAATATCTGTTTACCCAAGCTTTTTGCATAACGCTCAATTTTTGATAGAACTTTTTTACCATATCCCATACCGGAAAATTCCTTTAATAGATAAATTTTCTCAGCAAGTAATGCATTTTTAGCAGAATGCATGTCAAGCTGGGCATCTTTGACCAACTTTACTATGCCTATGATATTGCTTTCGGTCTTTACCAGAAAATGGATGTTGTTTGGGTCTGATAACTCTCTTTCGACCACAGTAATGGTAAAACTCCCATTGATATACGCATCTGTATTTTCATTTTCCCATAAATGCGGATAATGCTGATCGTAAGATTTTCTACCTATTGAGATATAGGTTGTAGCGCTAGAAGAATCTACTGGTTCCAATTGGATTTCCCTTGCCATTTTATTCCTTTTCACCTCCTTCAGGACCATAAAAAATTACCCATGTGGAAAAATCGTCTGTAAAATTCTCAAATCGATGTTCCACCCCAGCAGGTACAAAAAGGAAATCCCCAGGCTCGAATTGTGTCCGAACCCCTCCATTTAAAAAGTCACCGGTACCAGAGACAACCACATAAACTTCATCTCGAGTGTGCGGTTGTTGTAGATCTACCTTTTCTGGTTTGTAGATTTCCACCGCCAATGTTCCGTGCTCAAACAGGGTTAAAAAAGGCGAATCTTGGGATGCCAATTTCTTTAAGGCGTCATGGGAATTTATCTTCATGCTATTATCAAAATAAGTGTGTCAACGTTGAATTTTAGCTTCTGTCTTGGAGCACCGCAAGGTATTTTGGCCAAGGACCTGCTTCAGTTTTGTAATTTTTTGCCATTACCCTTGTTATTTGGTTGATGTGTCCCAAATCATGCACCACCCAGGCTGCCAAAAGTTGTTTAAGTGTTACCGAACCAAACTCGGGATGTACTCCTGTTTTCATTAACGCCGGCTCATCAATTTGCAAAGCTTTTAATTTTTCAATGTTTTCTGCTCTCAATGTTTTAAATTCAAGGAGCAATTCATTTAAAGTCTTGCCATTGCTATTTGTGAACTGCGCAAATCTGTCAAAGGGCTCAAAGTCCTTGTTCATCTCATCATTAAGAATGATCTCGGCTCGAGGAATCCAATCAGTTTTCTCCCCATGGATTAAATGCCCCACAACATCATAAGGGCTCCAAGTATCCCCACCTTCGTTGGTTTTGACCCATGCCTCAGGTAGTTCCTTCAGTAAATTGGAAATTATGGAAGGGGTTTTATCAAGTATTTGAATGCTTTCTATTAGATTAAATTCCATTTGTTTGAGAGTTGGACTAATTCGGAATCCATTTTATGTTACAACCGATGCTCGGTTTTTGGTTTTTGTCAATCACATCGCCCTTCAAAAGTGAATCCATTGCATTTCGTAAATCAGTACCGGTCAAAGGAATACCATTTCCAGGTCTTGAATCATCCAATTGACCTCTATAAACAAGCTTCAAATTAGAATCAAATAGATAGAAATCAGGAGTACAGGCCGCATCGTATGCTTTAGCTACCTGCTGGGTTTCATCAAAGAGATAGGGAAAAGAATAATCCTCCTCATTTGCTTTTTGCTTCATTAAATGAGGTGCATCTTGTGGATAGTTAACAATATCATTGCTTGAAATACCAACAAAGCCAATACCTTTGGATTGATATGCTCTTGCCATTTTGGTAATCTCTGGATCTACGTGGATCACAAAAGGACAGTGGTTGCATATAAACATGACCACGGTACCTTTTTTACCTTTTACTTGACTAAGGGAGCGTTGTTCATCCGTAACAGTGTCCACTAAACTGAAATCTGGTGCACTTGTGCCCAATGGAAGCATATTGCTGGGAGTTCTGGCCATTTTTTAATTTTCTAATCTAAAATTAAGCTATTTATAGTGATTTCTGTTTTCGGAAATGTTACATCATCTGACCAAAGAATATAGCATTCATCAGTAGCTTATTGGTGCCGTACCAAAATGCCCGGAAGTTGGTGTTATCGGTAAATAGGATCACCCTTCCTTTACCCATTCGATTTACTTTAAATGGGACACTGTTCTTGATCAGTTCTGCATTTTCTTCGGAAATGTAACCGCTCAATAAGGGATTGTTGGTGTATTGAATGGGATTGTCATAGCTGTTCTTTTCAGGTTTTAGATAGATGTTGGTATTTCTGAAAAACGCCAGTTTGTTGTTCTTGTAACCATAATTAATAGGGTGAGAACGGTCTAGTTTTGCTTCAAAAATAGCACCTCCAGTGACTTGGGCTCCACTAAAACTACTTTTTTGGTCAAAGGAGATGTTTTTGGCCACCAATGTATCCGTCTTTAACTCCAAAGGCATCAATTCAGATGTTTTAAACCAATTGGCCACGGTACGATACCCGATGACGGTACCTCCTTTTTTTACCCAATCCTTTATTTTTTCGGCCCCTTTTTTGTTGAGAATATTGGCGCTCCAACCACTGGGTAAAATCAAGTCGGTGTATTTGTCCAGGTCGATAGAGTTAAAATACTCGGTATCCAATTTGGTGATTTTCATATCGTACCGTGTGTCGAACAAATGCCAAATTTCACCAGCGTCGTAAGAGCGTATACCATCACCCACCAGTATAGCGACTTTTTGTTTTTTGATAGGGTCAAAATCGTTACTTCCCAAATCAATTCCTTGAGTGAGGCCTGTGGACACCCCCGTAATTTGGATGTTACTTTCATTGGCCACTTTGGTTAAAAAACTGAATAATTTATCCGAATCCAGTTTCTGGTTTTGCACTGGGACCATGATCGTTCCATAATCATATCGTTTTCCTTCCAGCGTAAAAGGAGATTTGGCGGTTTTGGCTCGTAAACCTTTTTGCAAAATCTTGTTCAAAGCCTTTGGTGTGTAGTATTCGTGCCATTCAAAAAGGTAGGCATAGTTACTTTTTTTATCCACTGAACCCTTCGGTTGTTTGAATTCCGTAACCTCGACTCCAGCGTTCGACATGGAACTTAAATCAGCGTAATCCACGTTAAAGGCCAGAGGAAAGGTCCAGGCTGATACGTCATAAAAAAGGCTGTCTTTAAAAGTTGTCCGCTTTTCGAACATGGTATTGATCAGGCGTGGGTTTTTCTGATTCAAGGGTACGATATAGCCATATCCTTTTTTAAAGGTTTTCCCAGAAACAGAAATATCCGAAGCCAGCTCATGGAATTTTATTTTGTGCCTATTTAAAATTTCAGCCAGATGCCATGTTTTGGAAGCATCTTTACTATCACCAAAAATGATGGCTTTTGATTTATTCCTGGCACCTTCCGCACGCATATCGGCATAGAACTTTTGCTGATAGCCCAAAATCTTGGTACGCATATTTTGGGCAGCTTCAACGGTAGATAAGGCCGTGGTAAATTGATTTCTAATTGTGAACGGAAAGGTTAAAATGCCATTTTCGCTTTCTTGAATATGTCCGCGGGAACTAGCTTGTTCAAAAAGAATCCCAATACTGCCATTTACATCGGGAAAGGTGGATCCCTTTCCGTAGTAATAATCGTCAAAATTTTCTTCAGAATAATAAAGCGACCCAATTTTATCCAATGCCTTGGCATGATAAGTGGCAATTTCCCGGGTCAACTCCTGATTGATTTGCGGTGTGAGCGGGTTAACCCTTGAGGGCTCTCCGGGTTGAAAGAAAAAAGTGGAATTTGTGCCCATTTCGTGATGGTCCGTAAGAATGTTAGGCAGCCATTTATGGAATGTGGCTATACGGGCCCTACTTTCGGGCAGTTGTACGGGTAGCCAATCCCGGTTCATATCAAACCAATAATGATTGGTTCTACCTCCTGGCCAAACTTCATGGTACTCACGTTCATTGGGATCAGGATTTAGGTTTTGGCTTTTATTGGTGTTGGCCCAGTAAGCGAAACGCTGTAAACCATCCGGATTAAAACTTGGGTCTAAAAGAATGACCATATTTTTTAATAACTCATTTATTTTTGGCCCTTGAGCCGCTGCCAAATAATAGGCATAGGCCAAAGAGGCATTTGAACCACTGGGCTCATTGCCATGAATGGAAAAACCTTGGTAAACCACGATAGGCATATCTGAAGTGTTCGATGAAGCATTACCCTCGGATAAGTCCAAATGTTGCTCACGAATAGATTCAAGGTTTTGTTGGTTTTCTGGAGTGGTGATCGTGAGCAATAGAATGGGTCTGCCCTCATAGGTCTTTCCACGATCTTCTATGGTTATTCTGTCACTTGAAGCGGCAAGCTGTTGCATGTAATACACCAACTTATCGTGGGTAATATGCCATTCTCCCACTTCGTGACCGATTATTTCCGATGGTTTGGGAATATTTGGATTATAGCTTACATCGGTTGGTAGATAGTAGTCGAGTTTTACATTTTGAGCAGAAAGGCTGAAACCTAAAAAGGCAAGCCACAAAAGGCTGAGTTGCTTCATGTGATAGTTTTGAATGAATTAGTCTTTGCTAAAAATAAAAAACGGCCTGCTCAAAGCAGGCCGTTTTATCATTTTTTTAATGATCTTGATCTAAATATCGTCAAAATCAACATCAGTGAAATTCTCTGTAGTGGAGCCATTTTCGCTTGGCTTGGTTTCTTCATCCTTTTTAAAGTCTCTTTGGTGGCGTTCAGAAATTACTTCATGTCCTTTTTCATCAATGATGTAATCCATCATTTCTTCCATAATCTTTCTAAAGGAACTAAAATCTTCTTTGTATAAATAGATTTTGTGTTTTTTATAGTGAAAGGAACCATCGTCATGAGTGAACTTTTTGCTTTCTGTGATGGTCAAATAGTAGTCGCCAGCTTTAGTGCTTCTAACATCAAAAAAGTAGGTTCTTCTTCCGGCTCTTAAGACTTTGGAGTAAATCTCCTCTTGATCCATTATATCCTTATCGCTCATATGGTCTAGTGTATCTGTTTAGTGCAATGTTGTATAATTCTACCAAAAATGTAAAAAAAAAGCTAATCCAGCAACTTTTTTCCTATTCTTTCTCAGAGAGTTGGTTTAGGTAAAGTTCTTTATAGTAACCATCTATATTGTTCAGTTGTTCATGGGTTCCTTCTTGTATGATTTCCCCATTTTCCAGTACAATTATCTTATCTGCATTTTTGGCCGAAGATACACGATGGCTTACGATCAAAGTGGTTTTATTCTCCGAAACTTGTTTCAGGTTGTTCAATATTTCTTCTTCGGTTTCGGTGTCAACGGCAGAAAGACAATCATCAAAAAGATATATTCTTGGATTTTTTAATAATGCCCTGGCAATGGATACCCTTTGTTTTTGTCCACCACTCAAGGTAATTCCCCGTTCTCCCAAAATGGTATCATACTTTTTTGCGAAGCCTTCAATGTTTTCATGCACCACCGCCTTTTTGGCAACTTCGGTAATTTGGTCAAAAGACGCATTTTCATCCCCAAATCGGATATTGTTCTCAATGGTATCTGAAAATAGAAACGCATCTTGTGGTACAGCCCCAATAGAGCTACGAAGGCTGTTCAAATTAAGTTTTTGAACCGGTGTGCCATCTACAAGAACCTCACCCGATGTAACATCGTAAAGTCTTGCCACAAGATCTAAAATGGAGGATTTTCCCGAGCCTGTTTTTCCTAAAAAGGCAACGGTCTCGCCCGATTTTATGTTAAACGAAATATTTTTTAGTGCAGTAATATTGGTGTCGTCATAGGTAAAGGTCACATCTTTGAATTCGATGTTTCCGGTGATTGGCGTTTTTTGGGAAACCTCATTCTTTATAGCGGGTTCTTCCTTAAGGAATTCGTTGATGCGTTTTTGGGAAGCTTCGGCCCGCTGGATAATGGAAGTGAGCCAACCTACGATGGCCACTGGCCATGTAAGCATATTAACGTACAGTATAAATTCAGCAATAATCCCTATTGACGTGATTTCTCCATCTATATATTGCTTTCCTCCAATGTAAATGACAAAAATGTTGCTCACACCGATCAATAGAATCATTAATGGAAAAAACCAGGCATTGACCTTGGCAAGATCCATACTGGTGTCTTTTCCCTCAACCGCCAACTGCCCCAATTCACTATTGATTTTAGGCTCCAACGTATATGCCTTTATTACAGCAACTCCTGAGAATGATTCTTGGGTAAAAGTGGACAGTGTGGACAAAAACTCCTGGACTTTGGTACTTCTTTTATGTATGATTTTACTGATTTGATAAATCAAAACCGATAAAATAGGAAGCGGAATCAAGGTGTAAGCGGCCAAACTTGGGGCTTTGATGAACATGAGCGGAATTATGCAAACAAACATGGTCAAAGTGTTCATTCCGTACATGATGGCCGGACCCACATACATGCGCACCTGATTTATATCTTCGCTAATCCGGTTCATAAGATCCCCAATGCGATTCTTTTTGTAAAAGGCCAAATTGAGTAGTTGATAATGATCAAACACCTCATTTTTTAAATCGAATTCAATATATCGAGACACATTGATGATAGTCTGGCGCATTAAAAAGGTAAATAGGGCCGATAACAATGCCGCGCCCAAAATAATCAGAATGTACTCAAACAACTGTTGCTTGGCTTCCGAACCGGAAATCAGCTGAGCGAATGCATTCTCCGCGGTCTGTATGGACTTGCTCACATAAGAGGGCATGATCAGGGAAAATACACGTGCAATCACGGTGATCAGGATTCCCATGAACAGCTTGACCCAATATTTTTTAAAGTATTTGTTTAAATGTTTTAGTTCCTTCATGGAAAGAAAGGATGGGTTTTAGGGGTGGCTTTTGAATGACAATTCAGCAAATATATGCTATCGCTTACAAAGTAAATGTTATAAAACTGATAAGAAAGCAACTTTGGTAGGTTGGATTGAAATATAAGATTACTTTTGCGCAGTGAAAGCCAATCATAGACTTTAAAAGTTCTTTAAAATGCTTACCAGAAGGCATATCAGAGTAAAAGTGATGCAATGCATTTACGCATTGATCCAATCCAAGGATGATTCTTTGGAGAAGCAACAGAAGTTTCTAAAAGTCAGTATAGAGAATATGTATGTGCTCTATCTGCTGGTTTTGAGCCTATTGTCAGAATTGCATCAACTTGCTGAAAAGCACGCCAAACACGCTTCAAAAAAATATTTGGCCAGTGAAGAAGATGATTTCCCTGACCCAGAGAAATTTGTGAACAATCAATTACTTACCCAGATTTCCACCAACCAGTTGCTTCAAAAACAACTTTCCAAAAGAAAATTGAACAATTGGTACCTCAATGAAGAGTATGTAAAGATCATATACAAAGAGGTGGTTGCCAGTGATATCTACAAGAAGTACATGTACAATGGAAAAAAGGGATATGAAAATGACCAAGAAGTTATCCTTCAGCTTTATAAAGAAATCATAGCACCTAATGATAAGATCTATGAGTATTTTGAAGATGATAAACTTACCTGGGTCGATGACGTTCCAATTGTGAATACCTTTTTGGTAAAAAGGCTTCGAAAAGCCAAAGCATCATCTAATGACAGCTTCTTTTTGCCCTCTTTGCTCAAAGATGAACAAGATATGGAGTACGCAAATGAATTGCTTACAAAAACCTTGTTGAACGATGCGCAATGGGAAAAGGAAATTGAAGGCAAAACACCAAATTGGGACAATGATCGTATTGCAGAAATAGATTCCATCATCTTAAAAATGGCCATTTGTGAATTGCTGAATTTCTCATCCATTCCTGAGCGTGTTACGTTGAACGAATACTTGGAAATAGCCAAAGAATATTCAACCCCAAAAAGCAGCATTTTTATCAATGGCGTTTTGGATAAATTGGCAAAAGAATATAAGTCAACCGGAAGGTTGCAAAAAATTGGAAGGGGACTTCAATAAACAATATTTCTTTATTTTTGGAAAAATTAATTTTATCATGAAGAAAATAACAACAATTTTAAGTTTGATTATGGCAGTGGCGCTGGTAAGCGTATCCTGCAAAGACAAGGCCTCGAACAAAATAGTTGCAGACAACGTTGAAAATGCTACGGATAGGGATGAAGCTCAAAAGCAGCTTCCTATTATGAACTTTGAAAAATCTGAGCACGATTTCGGCACCATAACCCAAGGAACACCGCAGGAAACGGTGTTCAAATTTACCAATGCCGGTAATGCACCATTGATCATTACAGATGCCAAAAGTAGCTGTGGATGTACCGTTCCAGATTACCCAAAAAACACGCCGATTGCGCCAGGTGATTCCGGTGAGCTTTTGGTGAAATTTAATGGCTCTGGACAAAATCAAGTAACCAAAACCATAACGGTTACCGCCAACACCGAAAAGGGTACAGAATTGTTAAGAATCAAAGCATTTGTTAACCCAAAAGATGCAGCTCAGCAGGCTGGTCCTGTTAAATAAGAGTTAAAGTTTAAATGGAAAACCTCGGACAGTTTTTTCCGCTGATATTGATTTTTGTGGTGGCATATTTTTTTATGATCCGCCCACAAATGAAACGTCAGAAGGATGAGAAAAGATTTACTTCGGAGCTCAAAAAAGGTGATAAGGTTATCACCAAAAGTGGTCTTCATGGAAAGATAGTTGAATTGAACGACAAAGATTTTTCTTGCGTCATTGAAACTATGGCAGGTCGTTTAAAATTTGACCGTTCTGCAATCTCCATGGAGATGAGCAAAAAATTGGCAGCTCCAGCAAAAAAGTAAAAAATATTAAATAGTTGAAAAAAAGAGCACCCTAAAAGGGTGCTTTTTTGTTTTGGTCAAGAATGTAAAAAAGTAATACCTTGTTGGATATCAATTTTTATTATGGAAAACCGACGAAACTTCATTAAGAGAAATGCTTTGTTTATGGGTAGTTTGGCTGCCTCCACAGTATTCCCATTAGACCTTTTGGCAACAATTCGAAAACCCGTTGGGGCCAACGATAGAATTAATGTTGGCTTGATCGGTTGCAAAGGAATGGGTTTTGCGAATCTCACTTCCATGCTAAAAATGTCAGAGGTGAATGTTTTGGGTCTTTGTGATGTAGATAAAAATGTACTCAAACAACGCGTAGCGGATTTGGAAAAAGCCGAAATTAAAAAGCCTAAACTATATAAAGACTATCGGAAACTTTTGGAAAATAAAGATTTGGATATCGTAATTATAGGAACCCCTGATCATTGGCATTGCCTTCAATTAATTGATGCTATTGATGCCGGTAAAGATGTGTATTGCGAAAAACCCATTGCAAATTCTATCGTGGAATGTGATATGATGCTGAACAAGGTGAACGCAAATGACCGTATGGTGCAGATCGGGCAGTGGCAACGTAGTCAGCCGCACTTTGTGGATGCCATAAATTATGTCCACTCAGGAGCTTTAGGCAAAATACGTATGGCCAAAGCCTGGGCGTTCCAAGGTTGGATGAAACCAGTACCTGTGCTACCCAATGCACCAGTTCCAAAAGGTGTGGACTATAAAATGTGGTTGGGTCCCGCGCAAGAGCGCCCGTTCAATCAAAATAGATTTCACTTTAATTTCAGATGGTTTTGGGATTATGCGGGTGGATTGATGACGGATTGGGGGGTACATTTGGTGGATTACGCCCTTTATGGAATGAAAGCATCGACTCCAAAATCCGTGATGGCCTTAGGTGGAAAATTTGCATATCCCGATGATGCTTCCGAAACTCCAGATACTTTGCAAACGGTATATGAATTTGACGATTTCTCATTGTTATGGGAACATGCTACGGGCATTGATGGGGGCAATTACGGACGAAATCATGGAATCGCATTTATTGGGAACAACGGAACTTTGGTGCTTGACAGGGGAGGCTGGGAAGTGATTCCAGAAAAAAATCGTCCCAACTGGAGCGAGGATCTTGGGCCCAAAATTGAACCTGTCCCATTACAACCTAACACGGGAAACGGATTGGATTTGCATACCGCCAATTTTATTGAAGCCGTAAAACAGCGCGATAAAACCATATTAAGGGCACCTATAAAAGTAGGTTACGATGCAGCTAAAGTCTGTCATATGGGCAACATTGCCTATAAGACCGGGGAACGATTGTTTTGGGATGAAGCAAAAAACAGCTTTAGTAAATCGGATGCCGATGCCCTTTTAAAAACAACCTATCATAATGGCTGGAAACTACCAAAAATGGGGTAAGCAAAACGATGGAGATCATAGGTTGGTAAATGAAGTGAAGCATCTATATTTTCAATGAAAATTAACCTTCAAAATTTACCTGAATATGTGAACCATCACAATACGGTTTATTGTTTGATGCCCCACATCTGCAAAATGCCGTGGTTTTATTCTTCCGTTCAGATTTACCATCCTTGTCTTTTACGTTAAGTGTTCCATATACTAACAAAGGTCCGTTTTCCAAAACCTCCACTTTCGTCTCTAAAGAATGTTCTTCTTTGTTTTCTTCTCCATTCATAAAGTATGTCAGCGCTCCGGATGGACATTTATTTATCTGATTTTTTAAAGCTAAGGTATCTGCTCCTTCAGCTATTATCCATGGCTTTCTATTTGGATCGTAAACTTTTGGAAGAGCTTTTACGCATTCAGCAGCATGAATACATTTTTTTGGTTTCCAAACAATAGTTAATTCTCCATTGGTGTATTCTTTTTTAATTTCAGTCATAAATAGAATTTTTAGATTGATATTCTGTTTGTCGATTAGTGTTTGTAAAGAGTTTTTTTACCGCTACCCTTTAAGATATTGCTCGTTTTAATGAGTTCTGTCGACCGACTAGGGAAGTTACAAGTTTTAAGTTAAAAATTCCACCACAAACAAATAGGTGGGTTACACATTGATGGAACGAAAAATTAGCGCTTTCCCTTCCTTGAACAACAGTTCGATGGGCTTAGTGTGACGTAGGCTCTTATCTATATGCATCATTTAGACCAACCCCCTTTGCAATCATGGGAAGGATTTTTTCCAACCTTCGGACTTTTGTCTTTTCTTGTTTGGCGTCGGCTATATATTCGCAAAATTCTTTTTGCTTATGGGGTGAAAGTTTTTCAAATGCTTTTTTAGTTGCCTTATATTCGGTTAGCGCTTGCTCCAACAAGACAGGAACTTGTACCTCTTTGGAAGTCTTTTCAGGTACAATCGCAAGTCCTTTTTTCTGATTTTCGATGGCCTCACTTATATAGTTGAGCACTTCCTGGGAATCAATATCATCCATGGACCCCAGTTTCCAATGTCGCATGCCTTTGGTTTTTCCTTCTTGGGCATTGCTCAATAGTTTTTTTGGGTCGCTCAACAAAGCACCATTAAAGAACCAAACCCCAAAATGATTTTTGAATCTACAGATGCCAAATACATTTTTACCATTTACGGTGTACACCGGAAAGTTCCATTTGTAGGCTTCTTCACAATCAGTTTGCAAAGCCAATTTTCTTAAGGCATTAATTTCAGCCTTGAAACGATGCTCGGTTTGGTAATATGCTTCTAGTTTTTCAGCTTTTTCCATATTACTTTATTTGAATTGCGGTCAGTTCGCAGATTTTTACAATGACCTGTACAGCTTTTTCCATACTTTCTAGAGGAACATATTCATATTTTCCATGGAAATTATGTCCTCCAGCAAAAATATTTGGGCAAGGTAGGCCCATAAAACTCAATTGGGAGCCATCGGTGCCGCCACGGATGGGTTTGATAATCGGTTCTATCCCTAAAGATTCCATGGCTTCTTTAGCGATTTCTACAATATGAAAGACCGGCTCCACTTTTTCACGCATGTTTCGGTATTGGTCTTCTATTTGAAGGTCGATGCATTCGCCATATTTTTTGGTGAGCTTGTCGGCGATGTCATGCAACAACTCTTTTCGAGCTTTAAAATGTTCCTCGTCATGATCTCGAATGATCAACTCAATTTCAGCGTTTTCAATTTCACCGCTTGTTTTGTGCACGTGAAAAAAACCTTCTCTTTCGGTAGTATGCTCAGGGATCTCCCTTAAGGGAAGCAAACTCATAAATTCATTGGAAATACCAATGGCGTTTACCATTTTTCCCTTGGCATAGCCCGGATGTACACTTTTCCCTGCTATCGTGATTTTGGCACTTGCGGCATTAAAGTTCTCAAACTCCAGTTCGCCGACCTGACTTCCATCCATCGTATACGCCCATTCCGCACCAAATTTTTCCACATCAAACTTGTGTGCTCCACGTCCTATTTCTTCATCAGGAGTAAATGCAATTCTGATTTTTCCATGTTTGATCTCGGGATGTTTCACCAAATATTCCATAGCTGTGATGATTTCAGCAATTCCGGCCTTATCATCAGCACCCAATAATGTGGTACCATCCGTAGTGATCAAGGTTTGGCCCTGGTATTGCAAAAGGTCCTCAAAATAGTCCGGTGAAAGCACTATGTTTTTCTTTTTGTTGAGGATGATATCTTTTCCATCATAGTCCTTTACAATATTCGTCTTCACATTTTTACCACTAAAATCAGGAGTGGTATCAAAATGGGATATAAATCCAATAGTGGGAACGGATTTTTCTATGTTGCTGGGAAGTGTGGCCATGATATAGGCATGCTCGTCAATGGAAACTTCCTGCATTCCAATTTGATGCAGTTCCATAACCAATTTTTTGGCCAAATCCCACTGCTTTTCTGTGCTGGGTGTAGCTTTTGAGCAGGGGTCGCTTTGAGTGTCTATTGAAACATATTCCAGAAATCGGGGCAACAATTTTTCCATAATGTGCATTTCATCAAAAATAATGTTTATTCAATCGTGATTTTAGGAAAAAAATCGGTCTAAAAGGTATCTTTCCTTTCTTGAATACCAACCAAATTGAGAAAGATCTTTTTATACGTCATATTGATGTCGGGGATTTTTTGCTCCGCTCAGCAGGAATGCGCATTGGGAATAGGCGGAGGAAATGATGATGCTATAGCCGAAGTTTTCCAACTCAATGAGCTGCAACTGGAAAAACTTAAAAACTGGAGTGCGGAACTGAAGGTTAGGAATCAATATTTAAAGGATCAGGCAAAATTTCTACTAAAACGCAACGCGCAGAGTTCGCCAGAAGATCTACTTTCCATGTCCCATAAATATCGAGGCCTTTTGGACAGTATGCGACAAAATGTGAGAATGCTGGACAAACGCTTACTTTCCATTTTTAACAATAAACAATACAATCTTTATATGGAACTTTGTGAACAAATGATGTTGAGGCCTATTCATTTAGATAGGTTACTTGACGAAAAATAACCTATTTCTTACAATGTGAATTCAGAGTTTATATTTTTGTTCAAAATTTTTTAAATGTACAAGCTCCTTATCCGTCCAATGCTTTTTTTACTCGATGCTGAGGCTGCTCACCATTTTTCTTTTTGGGCAATTCGGACGCTTTCCAGATTTGGGTTTAATCGTCTTTTTAGAAAAATATGGGGCGTAAATGATCCCAAACTGGAACGAGAGGTTTTTGGATTGACATTTAAGAATCCGGTGGGATTGGCAGCTGGTTTTGACAAAGACGCCCGTTTGTACAATGAATTGTCTGATTTTGGTTTTGGTTTTGTTGAGATTGGAACTTTGACCCCCAAGCCACAAGAAGGAAATCCGAAGAAGCGGCTGTTCAGACTTTTGGATGATCAAGGAATTATCAATCGGATGGGTTTCAATAATAAAGGTGTTTTTGAAGCTGCCGAGCAATTGAAAAAGAAGCACCGCGTACTGATCGGGGGCAATATTGGTAAAAACAAGATCACCGCCAACAAGAATGCGATAAAGGATTACCTAATCTGTTTTGAGGCCCTCTTTGACCATGTAGATTACTTTGTAGTCAATGTGAGTTCTCCCAACACTCCAGGACTACGTGAACTGCAAGACAAGGAACCACTGACCAATTTGCTTGAAAAACTAAAGCGTCAAAACACCAAACAGGCTAATAAATCAGATCAGAAGGAGAAACCAATTCTTTTGAAAATTGCTCCAGATTTAAGTAATGACCAGTTAATGGATATCATTTCAATTGTCAAAGACACCGAAATAGATGGAATAATAGCCACAAATACCACAATTTCAAGGAAGGGGCTGAAATCACATCTCATTTTAACCGAAGAAAAAGGTGGACTTAGCGGAAAACCATTAACTGACCGAAGTACCGAAGTAATCCGATTCTTGGCGGAAAAAAGTAACAAAGCTTTTCCCATAATAGGAGTAGGGGGAATACACTCACCTGAAGATGCGCTTGAAAAACTGGATGCTGGTGCGGATTTAATTCAATTATATACTGGTTTTGTGTATGAAGGGCCAGCGCTAGTGAAAAATATTAACAAAGCTATTCTCCAAAGATCGTAACAGGGCGATGTGGTCATTGCCCTAGCGTTTTAAGGTAAAGTGACTTTTAAACTCCTTTCTAATACCCTCTTGATTGTCATAGGTTAATCTAAACCAATAATCTGTAGAAGGAGCTTTATTTCCTCGAAGTGTTCCATCCCAGCCCATTTCATTGTTGAATTGATGCTGGATTACCCCATATCGGTCAAAAATGGTTATTTCTGGATTTTCAATTTCAAATAGACTTACTATTTTCCAGGTATCGTTTACACCATCACCATTTGGAGTAAAGAATCGTGGATAATCCACAATAAAGAACTTTTTGGAGACGATACTGCATTCATTCGAATCTTGAACGTACGCAATATGCCCTCCTGGATCTAGATTTGAAAAAACGTTGTTTTCACTAAACGTAAATCCATCCAAACTGTACAAATAATTGCTAGGTCCTTCAACGTCGATGGATACCACATGGTTATCAGCAAATAGATCGCTTAACACATTCACTTCAAAAACTGATGGTGGTTCCGAGGTGATTACACTTGTGGCCAGCGATGTTTCGCAATTGAACGTACGATTTTCAATGACTACATGATAAATTCCCCGCTCAGATGGAATGTAAAAAGGTTGATCTTCATTTACAATGAGATTCTCCTCATTGATGGAGTTGTGATACCAACTAAAAGTATAATCTGCTATAGAAAGTCCTGTATCCAGTTGTGGACGTGGCTCAATAGGATTGCCACTACCATCTAAACATAAGACATACTCCTCTTGCAAGGTGGGTGAAAAATCAAGTTGACGCAGGTTGATGTTGAAAGAAGTTATTTCATAACAGCTTCTTCCTGAAGAAATTCGGGCATAAATTGTTTCAGTAGGCTGACTCATTAGATATTTGGCGGGTACACCAATGACATTTTGGAAGTTTTCAGCATCCTCCATAGATCTGTAATAATATACACGATAGATGCTTGGGTCTTGCAGTCCAACAATCCGAGCCGTATTTTCAGTAAGATCTACAAATCCTTGACCTTCGTTTTGAAAATCACATACATTAAGGTCAATAGGAGACTCTGCAATTTGTGGGGGAGCTACATATTCTATTTCCACCCTTCCTTCTGAAATACAAGTAGGGGAAAATTCCACCTCTACCTCGTAAACCCCACCCTCGGTAACAGAAACTATAGGAAGGTCGTCGAAGTGGTTTAAGCGAATATCATTTCTGAACCATCTATAATGTAATGCTCCAGAAGCGGTAGCATCCATTTCAAAAACTTCCCCTTCGCAAAGCGGATTACCATTCCTGACCGTTCTATTGTCCCCCAAGGATACATCTATCGAAAAACTACCTCCTTCAAGAAATACAGCAGAATCTAGTTGAGAGTCCAAATTGTCGGCGATAACCAATTTTATGGTATAGGTTTCACCGGGATTTACCTCAGATTCTGCAACCAAACTCTTGGTTTTTCCAGTCATTGAGATATTGGATGAAAGTCCGTTGATGCCTCCAAAAAAATCTCGATTTCGTGCATCGCACATATCTTGGACGCCTGGTCTGATGCTCGTGGCAGAAACACGATCTTCCGAGCCGGGAACTAGTGCCAGATTTGTCGAATTCCCGCTTGAATCTGTCAAAATAAATGCAAATACGTCGGAATAGATGCATTGATAGGCCTCTGAATATTCTTCTGAAGCAAACAGAAAGTTAAAACTTATACTATTGGTTTTGGGAACAAAATCGAATTCAATATAAGAGGCATTAAAAAGGCTTGCAACACGTGTAACCTCCGATAAATCATTATCACCCAACCATTCCAAATCACCCGATGATTTGATGTCGTTATTTGGACCTTCAGCATCCTTGGCGCTACCAGATGAAATAACAATACCTTCTTTATATGCAAACTTGCTTTCATTGGCATTGAAATAGCCAATACCATTAATTCCAAAAGCGGTACCCGTTGATGATCTGTAATTGGAGGTTTCAGCACAACTACTGTTGACCAAAACTTCGCGCACCAAGCGCTCTACAGTATAGTCAGGGTCTACCATAATTTGGCCAAAACATGGCAAACAAATGCAACAGAACAATAAATATAGGAATGAGGTTTTCTTCACAATATATTTGAACTAGCTATCCAATCATTTGCCCTACCAAAATGGGCAAGGATAAATATAATGGTTATTATTTAAAGGGAAGTCTGTGAAGAAAAGTTTGGCAGATTGTCTAAAAAATTGGCAATATACCGATGCCGCAAATGCATCGCATAAACCTTGAAAAGTGAGGGATGATGACCGTATTTATTTTGTACTTTTCAAGCTGCAAACTACTGATATTGAACTACGAAATTTTAATTGGATTTTCAATGGCCTCCGCTGCCTTGGCCATTGCACCCGGTCCCGACAATATTTTTGTTCTTGGACAAAGTATTTCAAATGGAGTGAAATCGGGACTGGCCACGGTTGCAGGCTTGGTCAGTGGGTGTTTGGTACATACTACGTTATTGGCTTTTGGCATTTCTGAAGTAATCAAAAGAAGCGATACGCTTTTTTGGGCGATCAAGTTATTCGGTGCTGCCTACCTTTTGTATTTAGCTGTAATGGTGTTGCGGAGCGATTCGGTAATTTCTGTGGATAAAAAAGAGACTTCTTCCCAAGGATTGGGTAAGTTGTTTTGGAAGGGATTTACCATGAACGTGCTTAATCCGAAGGTGACTATATTCTTCTTGGCTTTTTTTCCAGGTTTTCTGTTCAGTTCTGAACTGCACCCGGTTATTCAATTTTATGTGCTTGGTTTCCTTTTTATGTTGATTGCATTTGTCATTTTTGGGATCATAGCAATTTTGGCAGGAGCTATTTCAAACTATTTATTGAGAAACCCAAAAACTGGATTTTATCTAAAATGGGTTCAGATTTTTGTTTTTGTGGGAATAGCCATCTATTTAATTGTATCGGATAAATAGTGGTAATTTTATGCAGACTATGGCCAAAGTAAAGCTTATAGAATGTCCAAGGGACGCCATGCAGGGAATAAAGACCTTTATCCCAACGGAAGAAAAGGCAAGATATATTCAATCACTTTTGGGATGCGGATTTGATACCATTGATTTTGGCTCGTTTGTCTCGCCCAAGGCTATTCCCCAAATGGTGGATACTGCCAAAGTTTTGGAACAACTAGATCTGACCAAAACCAAAACCAAACTACTTGCAATTGTTGCCAATACCCGAGGGGCAAGTGATGCTTCCCAATACAAAGCAATTGACTATCTGGGCTATCCTTTTTCCATCTCCGAAAATTTTCAAATGCGGAATACTCATAAAACCATCGCGCAATCTGTAGAAACTTTGCAAAGTATTTTGGAAATAGCTAATGCGAACAATAAGGAGGTGGTAACTTATATTTCGATGGGATTTGGTAACCCTTACGGAGATCCATGGGATGTAGAGATTGTAGGGGAGTGGACGGAAAAGTTGGCAACGATGGGAACCAAAATACTATCCCTTTCCGATACCATTGGAAGCTCAACTCCTGAGGTCATCAACTATTTGTTTTCCAATTTGATTCCAAGCTATCCAGAGATTGAGTTTGGCGCACATTTGCATACCACTCCGACCAAATGGCACGAAAAAGTAGATGCTGCCTACAAAGCTGGTTGTAGACGGTTTGATGGTGCTGTACAAGGTTTTGGCGGGTGTCCAATGGCCAAAGATGAACTTACCGGCAACATGCCCACCGAAAAAATGCTCTCTTACTTCACTTCAGAAAAAGCAGATTCGGGCGTTAATTGGATGGTTTTTGAAGCTGCTTATAACAAGGCCACAGAACTTTTTTCTGCATATCACTAATCGCCTGAAACAGAAGGTTTCAAAGTACCCAGAATGTTAATTCTTAGACTTTATTTAAATTAAGTCTAAATAAATTTGGTCTATTCCTAAGGACGAAATATATTTGCTCCCATCAATTTATTTAAAATAAATCTAAATAATAATACCTAAACAAATGAGGAAGTACACCCTTCTTTTAGCACTGCTAATTTCGGCATCAATTTTTGCACAAACCCAAACTGATTCCATCACTTTAAACCCCCAAAAACAGATTAATGCGGCACAACGATTGCTGTCGGGAAATTATGCATCTGCGGTGACGGTGGGTGCATATGGTGAAATGCTATACAATCAACCTGAAGGTGAAAATGGCGAGATAGACGTTCAACGTTTGGTACTTCTTTTTGGATATCGATTTGATGATCGCACCCAGTTTGTAACTGAAATTGAATTTGAGCATGTGGAAGAAGTTTTTGTGGAACAAGCTTTCATTAACTATAATGCAGCACCAAATTTTAATGTCCGTGGTGGTTTGATGCTGGTTCCAATGGGAATTGTCAATGAATTTCATGAACCTACCACTTTCAACGGAACCGAAAGACCTGCGATTGACAATGTAATCGTTCCAACTACCTGGAGAGAACTTGGAGTGGGGGTGACAGGTAGATTCAATTCCATTTCCCTGGGTTACCAAGCCTATTTGTTCAATGGATTTAAATCGACAGAAGCCGATGGTGAAGGCGGAGTATCAGGTATATTAAAAGGTTCCAATGGATTGCGCAGCGGAAGACAAAAAGGGATTCGCTCCACCATTGATAGTCCAAATTTGGCCACTAAATTGGATTATTACGGAATTCCTGGTTTGCGACTTGGCTTTTCAACATACTTGGGCCGTACCCAAGCGGCAGATGATGTAGAACAGTTCGATGGTTCGGATATTGGAATGGCCATGTTTGGTTTGGACGCGAGATATGCCTACCAACGTTTTACAGCTCGTGGACAGTTTATACATGCTTCATTATCTGATACCGAGGCATACAACAATTTAACTGGCAGGGATTTAGGTAGCGCCTTGCAAGGATGGTATGTAGAAGGTGCGTACAACCTGCTTCCGACCGGAAAAAGGCAAAAACTATTTGCTTTTGCCCGCTACGAAAAATATGATACTCATGCCAATACAGATGGTACATTGGTGGAGAATGAGGCTTACGATCGTACAGATGTCACAACAGGACTTACCTACCATATTGCCCCAGGAGTGGTTATTAAAGGAGACTATCAGTTCAGGAGCAATGCTTTGGACGGTGATGACGTCACCGACCGACTTAATTTTGGAATAGGGGTGTGGTTTTAACCACACCTTTTTTATGCAGTTGAAAGATTCTTTGACTTATTTTTATTCATAATAAGTCTAAATTAATATATTTGAGGCATGAAATTGGTCAAACCATTAGCATCGCTATTTGTAGTATTACTTTTTTTTGGATTTAGCATTCCAAAAGGTGTACATAAAAAGGTGATAAAGGAGGTTGAGAAGACTTTTGAAGTGTCAGATTTTAACCTTTCATCCATGACAGTCACCAGGGAATTGAATGCGGTTCTTCCCACAAAGATTTCCGGTGATAATTTTTACAAGATTGACCTACAAGATTCAATTTTGGGCTATGCTTTTGTGGACCAGGCCCCTAGTAAGACTGCTAAATTTGATTATTTGGTAGTTTTTGATAGTGATTTAAAGGTGGTGAATTCGAAGGTTTTGATATATCGTGAAGAATATGGCGGAGAAATTGGGAGTAAGCGATGGCTCAAACAGTTTATTGGAAAAACAGGTGGTGATAGAGTAAGCCACGAGACGAATATCGATGCCATTTCAGGTGCCACCATCTCGGTGCGCTCCATGACCAAATCCATGGATAACCTATTGCAAACCATTGGCATTCTTCAGGAAAAAGGACAATTATAATGGTATATAATGGTCTTCTGACTACTTTCCCCAAGGAAATCCGACTTTTTATCGCCGTATTTGTTGTTGTGCTTTCCATTGGTTTTTTTACAGGACTGTTGTTTGTTGGGCAGACCGAATCTGTAACTCCAGCCGGATTGGAAGAAAATTACCTCGGTAATGAAGAAGATGAAAGTGCTACCGTAATGAAGTTTGAAAAAGGTGAGCGGGAGATGCTTACCATAATTCATACGCACATTTTGTCCATGTCATTTATTTTTTTCCTGTTGGGAGGATTGGTTTGGATTTGCAAGTTTCCGAAGAAATGGAAATTGTTTTTGACCATAGAACCTTTTCTTTCCGTTTTGTTGACCTTTGGTGGTATATATCTCATGTGGAAGGGAATGTTATGGATGAAATACGTCGTGATTTTTTCCGGTATACTTATGACGCTAACGTACACTTTTGCTGCCTTACTTGTTTTTTTACAGTGTATTAAACGACGTGATAAAAGGCTAAGTGCCTAGTTTTCAATAAACGTATAGTTAATATCATCGTATTCGAGAAACTCCACTCGTTTCAAATTAAAGGATAGCAACCGCTTGATTTCCAATATTTCTCGCTTGCTAACGATGATTATAAAGTGTTTTTGGCCTACAGAAATAGGTATTTTACGCTCATGAATCCAATTTTTGAACTCGTTTTCCCAGTATGAAATATCAAGTTGGGAAATGTAGGACTTGAAAGAGTCCAGCTCCCACTCGTACAATTCAAAACACAGATTATTGAAGACCAGTTGAAATAACTTGCTGTTGTTGCAAAAACTTAGGGTTCCATTCTTGGTTTGGTTTAGAATTTTTTGAGATTCGCACATAGGTCGTAAGTTTGGTGTAAATGTATTCATTATTTATAATAAGTCTAAATAAAAATAAATTAAAATTAACCGAAAAACCCAAAGAACATACACTTGAATTAAAAGTGGTATATTTGCACGCAATTAATCCGTAATTGCAATGGAAGCCCACCTAAATAAAATTGTTGGCGAAGGACTTACTTATGATGACGTCCTACTTGTGCCAGCATTTTCCGAAGTACTACCCAGAGAAGTTAACATCCAAACAAAATTTACGAGAAACATTACCATTAATGTTCCCATTGTTTCGGCTGCTATGGATACCGTTACCGAGTCGCAAATGGCCATTGCCATGGCTCGTGAAGGTGGTATTGGCGTTTTGCACAAGAATATGACCGTAGAGCAACAAGCAGTTAAAGTACGTAAGGTTAAGCGGGCGGAAAGTGGTATGATTATGGATCCCGTTACCCTTCCGAAGGATGCATTGGTTCGGGATGCCAAAGCAAGCATGAGGGAACATAGCATTGGTGGAATTCCCATAGTAAATGGGAGCAAAAAACTGATAGGGATAGTCACCAATAGGGATTTGAGGTTTGAAAAAAATGAAAATAGGCCAATTGGGGAGGTTATGACCTCTAAGAATTTGGTCACCGTAGGTGAGGGAACATCCTTGGAGCAAGCTGAAGTAATATTACAGGAAAATAAAATTGAAAAACTTCCCGTTGTCAACAAAAATGACGAGTTGGTTGGACTTATAACCTTTAGGGACATCACCAAATTGACCCAAAAACCCATTGCCAATAAGGATCAATATGGTCGGCTTAGAGTGGCCGCAGCTATAGGAGTTACCGCAGACGCTGTGGGTAGAGCAGGAGCCTTGGTCAACGCAGGAGTCGATGCCATTGTAATCGATACAGCTCATGGACATACCAAAGGTGTTGTTGGAGTGCTCAAAGAGGTGAAAAAGAATTTCCCTCAGTTGGAAGTGATCGTTGGCAACATAGCTACTGGCGAAGCAGCAAAATATTTGGTGGAAGCAGGTGCCGATGCCGTTAAAGTCGGAATCGGTCCAGGATCTATCTGTACTACACGTGTTGTTGCGGGCGTTGGATTTCCGCAATTTTCTGCGGTGTTGGAAGTGGCGGCTGCCATAAAAGGAAGTGGCGTTCCGGTAATTGCAGACGGTGGAATTCGGTATACCGGAGATATTCCAAAGGCAATTGCCGCCGGAGCCGATACTGTAATGCTAGGTTCCTTATTGGCCGGAACTAAAGAATCTCCAGGAGAGACCATTATTTATGAAGGAAGAAAGTTTAAATCGTATCGTGGAATGGGCTCTGTTGAGGCTATGAAAGAAGGTAGTAAGGATCGTTATTTCCAAGATGTTGAGGACGACATCAAAAAATTGGTACCTGAGGGTATTGTTGGTCGTGTTCCCTACAAAGGCGAATTGTATGAAAGTATACACCAATTTGTTGGTGGACTGCGTGCTGGAATGGGGTATTGTGGCGCCAAGGATATTGAAACCTTAAAAGAATCCGGTAGGTTCGTTAAAATTACGGCCAGCGGCATCAACGAAAGTCACCCGCACGATGTGACCATCACAAAAGAAAGTCCAAATTATAGTAGATAACCTTATTTACCTGCGTAGGCTTGCCAATCTTTGGTTTTGTAAATATCATCTCCAAAATAACGGGCAATTTCTAAAAAAGGCTTTGCTTTTTGATATCCGGGAACCGGGGATAACATATTCAACTTTTCATCAAGAAAAACTACCGTGGGATAGCTCATTTTTCCCTGAAGAAGTGCTGCTGCAAATTCATGGTAGCCTCTTCTGCCCGAAGGGACGAACTTAAAGGTGTTTCCTTTGAATTCAATCGGGTCTTTGCCTTCTGCATCCAACTTTACCATATAAAAATTGTCCTGCATATAGGCTGCCACTTCCGGGTTTTGAAAGGTATCCTTGTCCATTTTTTTACACCATCCACACCAATCTGTGTAAACGTCGATAAACATTTTCTTGGGATTGGAATCGGTTTGTGATAATGTAACAGCTTCGTTCCAACTGAGCCACTTTACATTTTGGGCATGGGATTGAACTCCGACAAAAAACAAAAGAAAAAAACTAATCTGGGTTAAGTAGGTAAAAACTGCACGCATCGCTCTTTATTTTGAGGGTTTAGTCAGCTGACTATAACAAAACTAACGAAAATTATGCCAAAATAGTGTTCAGTCAATGAGCTCAAGGATAAGCACAAGAATGCCCATAAGCAAACATAACGGAGAGTAGTACCTTGTGTCGAGGGCGGAAAATTTGCTGTTCCTCGCCGTTTTAAAGAAGCCTACATATTTAAAGTCACCGAATGCACGGACAATAAAAATAACTCCAATCCCTATGGAAACATAGCGCAACCAAGCAAAATCGACGTAATTAATAATTTTATTAATGAAGACAAAGGCAAAGCCAAGCAAAATTACGCCTACAAGGGCCGCCATGATTTTATTTGGTGTTTTTACTTGATTGTTTCCCACTGGGGTCGGAATTACTGCTTCGGGTTCCTTGATACCAAACAAAGCCCAAAAAAAATGAAGTATGGCCAAAATAATCAAAACAATTGAAATCAATATGGCCAATACATCCATGTTATTTTATTGCAGCTGCTTTAGGTTTTTTAAATAAATCCTTTACGTCAACTTGATTTCTGAGAATATCATCAAATGTTTCCCTTTCACGTATAAGATATGCTTTTCCCTTGTTCCAAAGTACCTCAGCGGGTCTATATCTTGAATTATAATTACTGGACATGGTAAAGCAATAGGCACCAGCATTTTTAAAACAAAGGATGTCACCTTCTGAAATCTCGTTGATTCTGCGGTTACTTCCAAAAGTATCCGTCTCACAAATATAACCAACAACGGAGTAATAACGTTCTTTGCCCTTCGGATTTGATACATTGACAATCTCATGTGAAGAGCCATAGAGCATTGGACGAATAAGATGGTTGAAACCTGAATCTACACTGGCAAACACCGTGGAAGTCGTTTGTTTTACAACATTCACCTTTGCCAAAAAATGACCTGCTTCACTTACCAAAAACTTACCGGGTTCAAAAGCTAGGGTCAATTCTTTGCCATATTCTTTGCAGAACTCATTGAATCTACGAGTCAGTTTTTTACCCAATTCCTCAATATTGGTTTCAATGTCCCCAGCCTTATAAGGCACTTTAAACCCACTGCCGAAATCAATAAACTCAAGATTTTTAAAGTTTCTGGCGGTTTCAAACAAAATTTCGGAGGCATATAGGAATACATCAATATCCAAAATATCACTACCGGTGTGCATATGGATACCGTTGATGTTCATTTTGGTAAGCTCCACAATCCGCAACAAATGTGGAATTTGATGGATGCTAATGCCAAATTTTGAATCGATATGGCCTACGGAAATTTTAGAATTACCACCCGCCATTACATGTGGATTGATTCTGATACAAACAGGAACGTCGGGATGCTTGCTCCCAAATTGTTCCAATACGGAAAGATTATCAATATTAATTTGGACTCCAAGAGCAGATGCCTCTTCTATTTCTTCCAGGGAAACACCGTTGGGTGTAAAAATGATGGACTCAGGTTTAAAACCCGCCATTAGTCCGAGCTTAACCTCTTGAATGGAAACTGTATCCAATCCACTCCCCAAACTGTTCATCAACCTTAAGATGGAAATATTGGACAACGCTTTGGCGGCATAATTCAATCGTAAACTTCCCACTCCTGCAAAAGCCTTGGTCAATCGTTGAAACTGGGAAGAAATCTTTTCAGCATCATATACATATAAAGGAGCACCGAATTGGGAGGCGAGCTTCAATAAATTTTGGGAGTTCATAAGCTATATTTGTTTCCAGCAAATCTAAACTTTGAAAGCAAGTTTGGCAAGAATATGACATCAAATCATATTAATATAACAATTTGTTTTAAAAATAACATTTATCAATTTGACAAGCTTGTTCTTTTAAAGTCCACATCGTACATTTAATCCAAATTCGCAGCATGAAATTACCCCTATTTCCGTTACAGACGGTGTTCTTTCCTGGTGAAACTGTACCGCTCCATATTTTTGAAGAGCGGTATAAGCAATTGATTCGTGATTGCAGACAGGAGGCTATTACTTTCGGAATACCTGTATTTATTGATAATACCATTGCGTACGGTACTGAAGTGCAGTTGGCAGAGGTGGTTACCACCTATGAAAATGGTGAGATGGATGTGGTTTGTGTAGCAAGGCAGGTATTTAGAATTCTATCTTTCGAAAATCAACTTGAAGGAAAGCTCTATGCTGGTGGAGATGTGGAATTTTTGGATTCTGAAAACAATACCGATGAAGAATTAAAACTGGATGTCATGCAAAAGATTGAGGGCTTGTACGAACTAATGGATGTGCCCTTCACAAAAATTCCGGAAAAACAATTCAACAGTTATATTCTTGCGCATAAAATGGGGCTCTCATTTGAGCAAGAATACCAATTACTTCAAATATCCAGCGAAAAGGACAGATTGTTATTTATTAAAAAGCATTTGGAAACTACAGCTTCGGTATTGAGCGAGGTAAACCGAACAAAGGATATTATTGAAATGAACGGTCATTTTAAAAATTTTGACCCGTTGGATTTTGAGGATTTTGGAATGTAATACACGTTGTGGATGTATATTGTACAGCTTCTGTTTTGCGGCGTACAACTTTCAATCCTAATTAATCCTTTTTCATCTTCAATTTGTCAATGTCGTTTTCTATTTTTGTCCCCAATTAAAAGTCAATTCACAAATGAATCTTCACGAATATCAAGGAAAAGAAATTTTAGCCAGTTTTGGGGTTAGAATCCAACGAGGTATTGTAGCACGCAACGCCAAACAAGCAGTTGATGCTGCCAAACAACTTACCCAAGAAACCGGAACAGGGTGGCATGTGATAAAAGCACAAGTACATGCTGGAGGACGTGGTAAAGGCGGAGGTGTGAAATTGGCCAAAAACTTGAAAGAAGTTGAAGAGATTGCTGGTAACATAATCGGAATGAACCTGATTACTCCACAAACATCCGCAGAAGGTAAAAAGGTACATCAAGTGCTTATTGCTGAAGATGTATACTACCCTGGCGATAGTGAAACCAATGAATTTTATATGTCGGTTTTGCTGAACAGGGCTACCGGGAGAAACATGGTAATGTACTCTACTGAGGGAGGAATGGATATTGAAGAAGTTGCGGAAAAGACTCCACATCTGATTTTTACCGAGGAGATTGATCCTGCGACAGGATTATTGCCTTTTCAGGCTAGAAGAATTGCTTTTAACCTTGGTTTGTCGGGAGCTTCCTTTAAGGAAATGGTAAAATTTGTATCCGCACTTTACAAAGCCTATGAAGAAAGCGATGCTAGTTTGTTTGAGATTAATCCTGTTTTAAAAACTTCTGATGATAAAATCATGGCGGTTGATGCCAAGGTCTCCATTGATGATAATGCTTTGTATCGAAGAAAGACCTATGCAGAAATGCGTGACCTTCGAGAAGAAAACCCAATTGAGGTAGAAGCTCGAGAGGTAGGTCTCAACTATGTCGATTTGGATGGAAATGTTGGATGTATGGTAAATGGTGCGGGACTTGCCATGGCGACCATGGATTTGATTAAGATGGCTGGCGGAGAACCGGCAAACTTTTTGGATGTAGGTGGTACGGCAGATGCGAAACGTGTGGAAGAGGCATTTCGAATTATTTTAAAAGATCCTAATGTAAAAGCGATTCTCATCAATATTTTTGGTGGAATTGTGCGCTGTGATCGTGTTGCACAAGGTGTTGTTGATGCCTATAAAAACATGGGCGACGCCATTCAAGTGCCTATTATTGTTAGACTACAGGGTACCAATGCCGAATTGGCCAAAGAAATTATAGATAATTCTGGATTGGCGGTTCATTCAGCCGTTCAATTCCAAGAAGCAGCGGATAAAGTAAAAGAGGTGTTGAGTTAAATTGCACCTCAATAAATGTTCAAAAGGCAGCGCATATAACGTTGCCTTTTTTATTTTGGAACAATACCTCACGTTCTATACACTAAAATGGGAGGTTTAAGAGTTATCTTATTAAGAATCAGCTCTAAACCGATATGGGAACCTTCGAGGAAAAATTAAGTATCCTTTCTGAAATGATAGCCTTTGCGAGAGTAGACCACACCTTGAAGGATTCTGAATATCAGTTTTTACTTGGGGTAGCGTCCAGTTTGGGAATTAAGGAGAAGACTTTTGAAAAACTTTTAAATCAAAAATCCCCCAAGGTTACCCTAAAGTCGCAAGCGGAACGGATTGTACAATTCCACAGGCTCCTACTTTTAATGAATATTGACGAGGAGCAACATCAAAAAGAGATTAATACCTTATATAACATTGGACTGACAATGGGACTTCCACCCTCCGCCATTGGACAAGTGCTAGAAGTGATGCACAAATACCCAAATAAGGTTGTTCCTGCCGAAGTGTTGATCAATATTTTCAAGGCGCATTACAATTAATGTCATAATGACAGCCAAAATTGTTAATAAAATGCCAAAATGGCATTAAATTCTTATTGGTATAGCGTTTGACTATATCAGGGTGATTTACATGTTTAATATAAAATTTGATCACCATGAGTTTAGTCAAAAGAAATAATTTGTTTTTCCCTTCATTAATGAACGATGTTCTAAACCCCGATTGGTTTGGAGGCGTTGATAATTGGAACAATTCGGTTCCCGCTGTAAATATAAAAGACAATGTCGATGGTTTTGAGCTGGAATTGGCGGTTCCGGGAGGAAAAAAAGAAGATTTCAAAGTTGAAGTTGACAAGGATGTGCTTACAATTTCAAGCGAAGTGAAATCTGAGAATAAGGAAAGTAAGGAAAACTACACACGAAAAGAATTTACTTATGCATCTTTCAAAAGAGCATTTACCCTGCCCGAAACCGTTGATGGTTCTAAAATCGATGCAAAATATGAAGATGGGATTTTAAAAGTGGCACTTCCCAAAAAAGAAGAAGCCTTACCTGCTCCCAAAAGATTGATTAAGATAGGATAGTTTAACTTTTATGAAGAACACCTTCCCAGGTGTTTCATGATGGTTGGTTTAGTTGGTTAGTTGAGGAAAGCCCTGCCACTCGGTGGGGCTTTCTTTTATTCTTGTTCTTGCAACATTTTTATTTCGTCCCGAAGTTTGGCGGCCTCCATAAAATTCAGCTCTTTCGCTGCTTTTTCCATTGCTTTTCGCTTTTCACGAATAAGTTTTTCCTTTTGCCCCGAGGTTAGATATTCTAAATCAGGCTCTGCCGCTCTTAGTTCTTCCTTTTGAAAATGATAGGTAGAAACTGAATTTCTTGCCAGGGCACTGTCCAGGTTTTTGTTCAATGCCTTTGGAACAATGTTGTTTTCCTTGTTGTAGTTCAACTGTTTTTCCCTTCGGTAATTGGTCTCATCTATGGTTTTTTGCATACTTTCCGTAATAGTGTCGGCATACATGATTGCTTTTCCATTCAAATTACGGGCGGCCCTACCTACCGTTTGGGTCAAGGAACGATTACTTCGTAAAAAACCTTCTTTGTCGGCATCTAAAATGGCTACAAGCGAAACTTCGGGAAGGTCTAGGCCCTCTCGAAGTAGATTGACCCCAATAAGAACATCAAATATACCCTTTCTTAAATCTTGCATTATTTCAACCCGTTCCAAGGTGTCAACATCGCTATGGATATACCTGCAACGTACATCAATTCTAGAGAGATATTTTGTCAACTCCTCTGCCATGCGTTTGGTCAAGGTGGTTACCAAGGTGCGTTCATCCAATTCGACCCTTTGTTGAATTTCCTCAACCAAATCATCAATCTGATTTTGGCTAGGTCGTACTTCTATTATCGGGTCCAACAATCCTGTGGGTCTAATTACCTGCTCCACATAAACCCCTTGACTCAATTGCAATTCGTAATCTGCCGGAGTGGCACTTACATAAATCACTTGGTTTTGAAGTGCTTCAAATTCTTCAAACTTTAAAGGCCGGTTGTCCATCGCGGCAGGCAGTCGGAATCCGTAATCCACCAGATTTTCCTTTCTGGAGCGATCACCTCCATACATGGCATGTACCTGCGGAATGGTAACATGGCTTTCGTCGATAATCATTAAATAATCATCAGGAAAATAATCCAACAGGCAGAAAGGGCGTGTGCCTGGTTCCCTGCCATCCAAATAGCGTGAGTAATTTTCAATTCCGGAGCAATACCCAAGTTCACGAATCATTTCCAAGTCAAAATTTGTACGCTCTTCCAATCTTTTGGCCTCCAAAGGCCTGCCAATTTCCTTGAAATAATCTATTTGCTTGACCAAGTCATCCTGAATTAGGTGAATTGCATTTTGAAGAATATCGGGTGAGGTGACAAACATATTGGCTGGATAGATATTTAATGAATCGTATACCTCGATTACCTTGTTATTGAATGGGTCCAATGCCTCAATTTCCTCAATCTCATCTCCAAAAAAATGAATCCTGAACGCATGATCGGCGTACCCTGGAAATACATCGACCACATCACCCTTGACTCTGAAATTCCCATTTCTGAAATCAGCAGTTGTTCTGGAATATAGGCTTTGCACCAGTTGTTTCAAGAATTTTGTTCTTGAGATTACCTGATCTCTTTTGATGGAAATGACATTTTTCTGAAATTCAATGGGATTTCCAATACCGTACAAACACGAAACAGAAGCAACAACTATAACATCCCTACGACCGGAGAGAAGGGAAGAGGTCGCACTTAATCTTAGCTTTTCAATATCCTCATTTATAGAGAGGTCCTTTTCAATGTACAGCCCGCTTGTTGGAATATAGGCTTCCGGTTGGTAATAATCATAATAGGATACGAAGTATTCCACCGCATTATTGGGAAAAAACTGCTTGAATTCAGAATAAAGTTGAGCAGCTAAGGTCTTGTTATGGGCCAAAACCAAAGTTGGGCGTTGCACTCTTTCCACTACATTGGCAACTGTAAATGTTTTCCCTGACCCAGTTACCCCCAGCAGCGTTTGATGCGGTTCATTTTCATTGATTCCATTGACCAATTCTGTAATGGCTTGGGGCTGGTCACCGGTGGGGCTAAAATCTGAAACGACTTGAAATTTCATCCCATAAAAATACTAAAGGGAGATTCCAAAACGAAGTAAAAAAAGGTATTATCTTTTAAGGGCGAAAAACCCTTTTATTTCGCGATTGGAAACATCTACTGCCTTGAACCAATAATTCCCAGAGGGCAGGGGCCGACCACTAAAATTACCATCCCACCCCCTTGAATTTTGGGAGATTTCTTTTAATAACATCCCATAACGGTTAAAAATCCGAATGGATTGAAATACAACAACTTCTGAATTTCGAGGCTGAATAAACTGCCAAAAGTCGTTCACACTGTCCCCGTTTGGAGTGAAAAATTTTGGAAATCCCTCAACGGTCAGGTCTTGGGAAAAAGTTTTTTCCGCAATACCGCATCCATTTTTGTCGCGCGCATAAAAAGTATGTGTCCCAGGTTCTATATTGTTGAACACATTGTTATTTTGGTAAGGTCCGTTGATATTGTCCACTGCATATTCATAATCTCCTGCTCCTGAAGCGTCAACGGTCACTTGCAAATTCAATCCCGAATCTTGAACATTTAGGTTGTTGATTGTTGCTATTTCTGATGAAACCACCTCAAATTCCTTGGTGGACGAACATTCGATAAGCTGTCCCGTTTGGGTAATATTGGTATAAATTTCATAGCGATAGGTGCCATTTTCGCTCAACTCAACATCTGCAGTTTCCGAAATAAGACTTTCGTTTCCAAATGGGTCAATTTTATACCATCGATAGCCATCTGCCGTATCGGTGGCAGAAACCGTATAGGGCAATTCATTTGAACATAGCGATAAGGTATCGGGGAAGGTAATTTCTGGATTCAAAGAAACAAATTCCCCCGTAGTGGTATCCAGATAAGGGCCGCAACCCAAGAGTGTCGAAAAAGTTTCTTGTCCACAGCCAATAGCATCTCCGGCGGAATTAAAGGGAACAATGGTGATGAAAAATGTCCGATTCGGCTCAAATTCCAACACAAAAGTAGAATTCGATGGGAATGCAGTATTGTCTAAAATGTCCGCCGAATCAGGTGTTGTGCCAATAGTGATGCGGTAACCACTTGCACCCGATACGGGCACCCACTCCAACAATGGGGTGAGCGGTACGTTTGTCTCCCCGTTTAATGGATTGATAAGACTGGTACATCCAGGTATACTTGCAACAGCGCCTGTTGTGAAACTAGTTCCCGTGCATCCGGTGGCTGAGCCATTTTCATTTCTTGGAACTATGGTAACATAAATAACGGTATTGGAAGGAAGTTGACTTGGCGGGCTAAATGACAATCTGTTTCCGGTTAAAGTAGGAGGTAAAATTTCGCTTCCTCCAGGCGAGGTTCCCAGGCTAATGGAATAATCGGTAGCTGTGGGAGCATAATTCCATACGATATTTGAAAATACGCTTACATTGATCGCGCCATCAACAGGGTTTCTTATAGTTGTACAGCCCGGAGGGGTAGTGACATCTTCTGTTCTGAAAGATTGACCTGAACAAACAATATCTTCGCCTCCACTGAATAGAAAATCCAAAATAATCGTTACATGGATTTGGGTATTCTCCGGTAACCCCAAAGGTGGGGTATATGAGGTAGAGGTTCCCACAGAGCGTTCTAGAATTTCGGAGCCGCCAGGGGTTAGCCCCAGTCGGATACGATACCCTGGAACTCCATCGATCGACTCCCAAGAAATCGTGGTGTCAACAGGGGCATTGGTCGCACCATCCAAAGGACTTAACAAGTTTGGACATTCCTGTGCTGACCCAATTTCAGCAACACAGAGGAAGAGAATAAGGAGCAATTTTTTTAACATTTGACCAGAATCAAACATTTTAAGTTAGTCAAATTTCTTCAATACATCATCGTTTCAAGGCAAAATGACCTTTGAAAATACGGCCGTCTTCCAGCGCGACTTTAAACCAATAATCAGCTGCAGGAAGGATACTATTGTTAAATGTGCCATTCCAGCCACCTGTTTTAGGACTTATTTGTGCCATAAGTCTACCAAACCTATTGTAGATTGAAATAATACTTTCGGATTGAAATTGCTCATCGATACCTATGATCTGCCATGTATCGTTTATGTTGTCTCCATTTGGTGTGAAAAATTTGGGATAACCAATCACAGAGACCAATTCTGAGGATACACCACATCCGTTTTTATCACGCACAAAAACCGTAATAAATCCTGGAGGTACATTTTCAAAAGTTGGAGAGTCTTGATAATTGGTCTCATCAATGATGGCGTATTCGTAATTGCCATCTCCGGAAACCAATATTTCTATTTTGTTGTTATCGGAAATATCCTCGACCCCAACATTTTCAACAATTGCCCGATTTGATGGATTTACAACAAAACCTACTTCATTCATACAATCAAAAGTGCCTTCGCTAGTAACATACCTATAACCTGCTTCTAACACATAACTTCCAACCGCAGCTATCTCAGCCACTTGTTGAGAGCTGATTTCTTGTCTAGTACCACCTTCATTTGTATACCAGCGGTAAAGGTCGAAACCTACAGGGGCTTCCAACAAAATTGGTGGTCCATCGGTACACCAAAGTACCTCCCCATCGAATGTGAACAAAGGGGTTGGGTTCACAATAAGATTGATAACATCAACATCCTCGCATACGTTCGAATTTTCTATTCTGGCATAAATGGTAGTGGACTCTGTTCTATAGTTTCCACTGATAGGTTGCTGCTCCAAAGACGCATCATCCAATGAAGTATAAAGCGCAACATTGTCATTTGGATAATCTTGATTCAATAGGGTATCTAGGTCAAAAGTTCCATCCAAGACCAAGTCATCAGGGTTATCGTCACACACATAATAATTTTTCTCGTCGTTGGGGCTAAAAACCACTGATCTCACTTGTAAATCGAGTGTGGACAAATCTTCGCAGCCTTGATCATCTACAATTTTATAATAAATGGTTTGGTCAAAGGGGTTTGTATTGGTAAAACCAATTGGATTGATGATAGGATTATCGGCATTTAAATCTGCCAATGATTCATAAAAGAAATAAGTATAATCCTGCGAGGTTATTGCTTCTTCCAAATTGAATGGAGCTATCCCATCGGTTGAATTGGCTGTGGAAGCGTCACATTGTATCAAAACAAGAGGTTCCGCCTGAGGTAACGGACTTACCGAAATAAAGGCTTCGCCAATTATTGGGCATTCTCCCGGATCTGCCAAGATAATCTCCAGACTATATCTTCCAGAATCGGAGACATTCGCAGGATCTATAGTAAGGGTATTGGTCGCTATTGCCATCGGATTTCCATCCTTTTCCCAATTGTAAATTGCATTTGGAATATTTTCAGCTTCCAAGGTGAATTGTTCTCCTTCGCATAAAGCAAGCGATGAA
Organism: Flagellimonas sp. 2504JD1-5; assembly: GCF_053618295.1. Lineage (NCBI taxonomy): Bacteria > Pseudomonadati > Bacteroidota > Flavobacteriia > Flavobacteriales > Flavobacteriaceae > Flagellimonas > Flagellimonas sp. 2504JD1-5. The sequence goes on along the minus strand of NZ_JBSIOU010000002.1, from coordinate 1,215,422 downwards.
CCGGTGGACCCATCTGCATTTTTTATGATATCGATACGGTCAAAAAATGATTGGATAAAAGGAGGGAGTCCTTGTGTCGCATTTCTTCCATTCAGAAAAACGGCGTTGTGTACATAGTTAGCCGCATTGCCAAGTTCATTAGGATTCTCAATAACGCCTAAATATGGCGTTCCTCTCAAGTAGTTTTCAGCTATGGTCCTATATATTTTACCGTTTTGGCCTAGTTGAAGTGCACCTCTGTAGATTGCCCTTCGGTCAATTTCAATCTCTGAGGCTGCAATGTTGGGAGCGGTCAAGTCATATTGCAAAAGCGATGATGAATGGACTCCTACTTCACCCGCAGGCGCATTATTGGTGGCATGGGCGTATAGGAAGCGCTGATTGGGTGAAAACTCAATCCCATATGGGAATTTATTCGGCGCGGAAACCAAAAGTCGTTCTTGGTTGGACAAAACTCCAGTGTTAACATCAAAATCATATAAATATAGACCCGCTGAAGAATTGGCGCTGGCCAAAATGCTTCCATCAGCCGAAAATTTAAGATAGCCCCGTGGATCTACAACCCTTAAATTGTTAAAGGTGCTGGCAACGGGAGTTGTATTTACCCCTGTTGTGGTAATTTCAAAAGCGTAATAGGTGTCAAAAGGGTCATCTCCATTGTTTTCCCTTCCTAAGGTTACCACCCAAATTGACTTGTCAAAACAGTTTTTGACCACGGCAGAGACTTTTTCGGAGCAGTCCCTTAAAAGATTGACGTTTTTTTCAATAACTGCCCCATTTCCATTGTTCAGAGTAAGGTCCACGGTGGAATAGTTGAGGCCGTAATCAGGATCTTCCTCAAACGTTTTGGTATCCACGGTAAAAATATAAAGGATGTTGGGGTCGTTCGGCTTTTGCACAATAATGGCCGATTGCGTGCTGGAAGGGTCGCCGAATAGCCCACTGCCATTTTGCATTATGTTGTGATTTCGGTCAAAAACCCGAATGCCATCTGTATACAATATGAGATTACCTGCGGCGTCTGAAATGGAAGCGCAACCTTCAAAAGTACTAATACGACCATTGTTCAAAGGTGTAACAGTACCATCGTTATTAAAACTGACTCCAGCTCCATTTCCAAAATACCAGTTTGCCGTCTCTCCTTGTCCCAATAGGGCATGGGAAGACAGGCAAAGAATTAATATGAGACAATTTCTATATAGCATTCTGTGAGATACAGCACCTCACAAGATACTACAAATCGCGCTTTTTCAATAATACGTGGGATAAATAGATGAAAAGGGCCGTCCAGAAGATGACAATTATAAATTCATACCAATAAACTTGATAATCAAATTTCATGTTTTCTCCAATCTGCTGACCTATATTTTGTACGGCAGAAAGTCGGGTAAAGGGTTCTTTGATTAAGTTGGTCATTGACTCAAGAGGGAAAAAATCTTTAATTATTTTGGCGTTGTCCCAACTCATTACTTTCCAACCCAACAAACCGAAAATAACTTGTTCCAGAACTGCCCACAGAATCAGAAACCCTAAGGCAAATGCGGACCGTTTCACAAAAATGCCTAGAAAGAGGCAAAACGAGAAGAACCCCACCAATTTTATAAAAAATGCCAACAAAAACTCCATGTCAGAAAAAATAATCGACATTTCGTTGTAATCGGAATAAACCAGTCCCAAGATCATGGACACCACAAAGACAAAGACCGTGGAAACCAGTGAGAAGGAGATCACCGTTAAAAACTTCGATAGGATAAATTCCTTTTTGGAAAGCCCATCTATTAAATTCTGTTTAATGGTTTTGTTGCTATATTCATTGGCCATCATAGAAACGATGACTATGGCCAAGAAAAGTTTAAAAATTGCGGTTACAAAGGTGTTGAAATGCCAGATGTAAGGAAAATTAAAAATCCCTTGGTCCGCTAGGTGGAATTGAACAGGGCCTATATCAAACTTAATCGCAGCGATCAATGCAATTGATGTTAATAAAATAAAATAAGAGGTGATGAGTATTTTACTGGCTCTGTTATTCCAAAGCTTTATAAATTCTATTTGTAGTAAGCGTACCATGTTAGTTGTTCTTGGTCAAGGTTAAAAATTGTTCTTCAAGGCTTTCTTTTCGCTTCACAAGATGCGATAGAACCATTCCGTTGTCAAATAGCATTTTGTTTAGTTCTTCCGCATTCATTTCCTCCTTTAAAAAAGCAGTCAAGGTGCCGTTCTCTTTGGTAATTTTTCCGAAACTGGCATTTTTCTCTAAGAGTTTTTCCAACTTATCCATATCGGAAGTTTTTAGTTCAAAGAAACCATGACTCGATAACATTTCGTCCACAGGACCTGAATACAACTTCTCACCTTTTCTTAAAATGACAACATGCGAACAGACTTTTTCAACCTCATCCAATAAATGGGAGGCCAACAAGATGGTGGTGCCTTGACCGGCGATTTTTTTGATGATTTGCCTAATTTGATGGATACCCTGGGGATCCAATCCGTTGGTAGGTTCATCCAAAATGAGTATTTCGGGATCGTTGAGTAGGGCAGAAGCTATTGCCAATCGTTGCTTCATCCCTAGCGAATAGGTTTTGAATTTACTATTTCGACGGTCCCATAAGCCTACAAGTTCCAATTTCTCCTCAATTTTGGTTTCTGGAACTTCCTTGATCTTGCAAACCAGTTTCAAATTTTGAATAGCGGTCATGTAAGGATAGAAATTAGGGCGCTCAATTATGGCCCCTACCTTTTTTAAAGCATCGTGGGTAGTTGTGTTACCATCGAACCAGCTAAAATCGCCAGAAGTGCGATTGACAACATTTAAAATAATGCCCAAAGTGGTCGATTTACCACTTCCGTTAGGCCCTAAAATGCCATAGACATTACCTTTTTCAATAGTAAAGGATAAATCCTTCACTGCTGTTAGATAGCCAAATTTTTTTGTTAAACTTTTTACGGTCAGTATAGTTTCCAAGATGGAATCGTTTTTTGATTTGTTTATAGTAACTTGACGAGGTATTGTAGAATTTGTTACAAAATAGGGAAAGAATGTCCGATGAAAAGTTGATGTCAAAGAAAAAACCGGCATATCCTGTCAATAAAAAGCTGGATGCATACCTTGATCGTTACAACCGAAAGATTGAGATTCCTATTTTTTATGATGATTTACTTCGCTTTGCTGGCTCCGTCGTGGTTTACGATGCTGAAGGTCATGATACGCTTTGGGTTCGGGTTTATTATTCCGATTTTGATCGCGAAGAAATAGACTTAAGCCTAAAAAAGGTGTATTCCATTTTGCATTCTGATGGTAGTAACCGCATTTTGGAATACCTTAATGTGGATGCCGTGGATTATTGCACCTTTGGAAACTCCAAACCTTTCCGAATCAAGGTTAGAAACATCCTCAACGATAATTACACTTATTTCTATGTGAAAAAGGCCGATGCTTCTAGGGTTTATGGCCTTGAACTGGAGCATATGCTGTCTCCATACAATCTTAATTTTTTGGTTTATGGGGATACATTGATTGAGGAACATATTGCTGGAATCCCCGGTGATGTTTTTATCGATGATATGCTTCCCAAGTGTACCGAACCTGAAAAAGCACAATTGGCCAAAGAATTTGTGAAATTCAATGAACGTTGTATGATTCGGTTGCTAGGCGATATGCGCTCTTACAATTATGTGATTGTGCCCACCCATGATTTTGACCATGTGGTGTACAAGATTAGGGCCATAGATTTTGACCAACAATGTTTTGAGGGAAGGCTTAAAGTCTATCGGCCTCAGTTTTTTAAAGAGAATTATAGAATGGTGGAATTGGTGCGCGAAAAACTGCAAAAACATTCCGTAGATCAATATAAAATTGAAGAACGCTCGATTGTGGCCAAACGGATAATGAGTTCTGGCGACCGAATAAAACGCCTTTTGGATGCTTGTTTGGAAGACGAAATTTCATTGGACGAAAATATTACCAAACTCAAACTTGAAATATACGACCTGGCAAAGGATGTCAATTTTAAAAAGTGCACTACTATGGGAGAAGTACTTTCCTTAGCTCTTGATTTTGTAAAGCGCAACTATCAGGATGTGAGTATGAGGGAGATTATTGATAAAAAATTCTAGGAGTCAATGTTCAATTTCCAATTAGCAATTGACAATTGACAATTGTACACTGTTAATTGATAATTGTTCCAACTAACTTTTCTGCTCTTTATTAAAATAAACCAGGTAATAGTACATCTGTCGTTCCTCGTCCCAACCTTTTTCCACAAATTTTTGTGCTGATTCTGGATTAATGAAGTCCATTTTTATCTGGATGTTGGTATCTAAATTGATGACATTCTTTATTTTTTTTCGAGCATCTGACACGGCCTTATTGGCAATATCGAAGTTGGAAACATCTTCGATGCTGTACTTTGGACCCTTTTCTACTTTGTAGTGCTTAAACTCAGGGATTAGTTCAGGATTTTCCATGACCTCATTTAAAAATGAAGTTTCCTCAAAGGCGTCATTCTTGGCGAAGTGATTTACAGCTCGGTTCATAAATAGAACCTCTTGTTGCTTGTCCTCTGCCGGTAAAACCACATCCTTGGCAAAATTCTGACAAAACTTTAAATAGTTTTTGGTGTAAAAATTCTCATCGGTCAATGGTGCTATTCCCAAAAAGTTTTCCAACCAATATTTGGCATCGTAACGATTGCTATCCACAGAAAGTACTTTATAACCTTCTTCTTTTTCAATGTTGAATATTATGCAACCCTTATCTAATTTGTTGATGTTGATACCTTGTTGAATCAGAATTTCCAAGTTTTGTCCTTGTTCTTCAAACTGCAGGAAATCATGCTTCAATTCACTTTTGAAGATTCCAATAGCATCTGTCTTTTGATTATCGACAACCATATCTGAGAAATGAACCACATACACCTCCCCACTTTTTATATGTGGATGGTTGGATTGTTCAAAAAGATGGGTCGTAATTTGTTTGGAAACCTGATATGCCGAAGAACTATCTTCAAAAAGTGTAGAAACCGATTTGTAAACTTCGTTAAACTCCAAATCCACTTCATGGGCAAACTTGAAATAGTTTTCTTCTTTCTCACGAAAAGGTTTAAAAAAATATTCTTTCAGCAAGCCGGCCATTTCATCGTTTAGTGAAAAAGGTTCAGATGATAGAAAAATGGGCTCGTTCTTACTTTTGTTTCCTACGCGATGGAGGCACACACTTTCGATTTGGGCAGGGTATAGGTTTAGCATTTTGTTTGTCAGTTATCAATTAGCAATAAACAATAATCAATTTTTTAATTGTTCATTGGTGATTGGCAATTGTTTATTGTATTTGTTAGTTCCAATTTTCGTCAAAATCCAGGTCATCATAGCTGTCCAGCGGATCGCCAAACTCTATTTCTGATTGGGATTCGAATTTTTTCTCTGGTGGGGAATCGGGAAGTTCGCCAAAACTAAAGAGGACGTTGGGGTAAGACCTACCATTTTCTTTTTCTACAATATCGGCCAATTCTACAAAAAAGGTCCACATGCTCAGAAAATCGTATACATAGATTAGTTTTGGGTTTTGTTCGGAAAGCACATCGTCCAAAGAGGTTTCGTTCATCAATCTAACATTTGAGCCGGTTTCACTCATGTCAAACAGCGCAATTTCCTCATCCTGCTTCCATTCTTCGTCACAAGTGTAAAAGGAGGCCATTTCGCTTCCGCCGAACCCAAAAGCTTGGGTGATCGCATCATGGAACTCTTCCAAGGTGTTGGAAGCTTCAATTTCGATATCTCTAAAGATATCTTCCTCAGCATCCAGAATTATCCTGATTTTATAAATCATTCAACAAAAATTAAATAGGGAACAAAGTTAAGACAAATAGTGTTTCATTTGGTGAATCTGTGCAAGGTAAAGGTCATGGATGCCAATAAAAAAAATGCACAAACCTGGTGAGCCACCCCAAGCCAAAGTGGAACGGCATAAATCAAAGTGAACACACCCAATAAAAATTGAAGCAACACAAGGATAAGCAATGATTTTATCCCCTTGCTCTGCAATATGGTCAGGTTCATGTTTTTGGTGCGGTACCATATCCATATTATAAGCGCAACAACAATATATGCCATATATCGGTGTACAAATTGAACCCCACTTTTACCTTCGATAAAGTTTTTTAGGAAAGGTTGCTGTTCAATGTATACGGTTGCATGCATTAATTTGCCTTCACTCATCATGGGCCAGTGATTGTGAATAAACCCTGCATCCAATCCTGCGACAAAAGCACCCCAAATAATTTGAAGTACCAAAACCACAAAAGCGAGACGTATCAAATTTCGGATGCCAATATTGATTTCTTTTTTCTCCGGATACTTTAGATCAAGAGCAACCCAAAGGCTATAGGCAAAGGTCAGGAAAGCTGTGGTTAAATGTGCTGCAAGTCTATAATGTGAAACATCGGGACGGTCCACGAGGCCACTTTTTACCATATACCAACCCAAAAAACCCTGAAATGCACCCAAAAAGAGTAAGACCAGACATTTTTTAATGGTTGGTTTGTCCAATTTTTTACGAACCAAAAAGAATAAAAAAGGAATGATAAAAACAACACCTATTAGTCTGCCAATTACCCGATGCAACCATTCCCAAAAATAGATGCTTTTAAAATCTTCTAGGCTAAAATGGTAATTCAGTTTTTGGTACTCGGGGTATTGTTTGTAAAGTTCAAAGGCATCTTCCCACTCCTGTTGGTTCATGGGGGGAATAGTACCGGTAATGAGTTTGTAATCTGAGATGGAAAGCCCTGAGTGGGTCAATCTGGTAATACCACCAACCACAACCATAATGAAAATAAGAACACAGCCTGTCAGCAACCAATAGATAACATACTTGTTATTTTTCATTCGATTTTTGATTTAGGTTCATTTCTTTCCCTTTTTGAAGCATAAAATCATAGGCTGCTTGGTATTCGTTTGGGATTTCACCTTCCAAAATGGCCTCCTTTATGGCGTCTTTGATGATTCCAATTTCTTTGGATGGTTTCAAATTGAACGTTTTCATGATTTCTTCGCCAGAAACTGGAGGTTGAAAATTGCGTACCTGATCCTTTTCCTCTACCTCAACTATTTTTTGGCGTACAATCTTAAAGTTGTTCTTATACTTTCTTTGCTTTTTTGGATTTTTAGTGGTGATGTCCGCCTCGCATAATGTCATAAGGTCATCGATATAATCTCCCGCATCAAATACCAACCGCCGTACCGCTGAATCGGTAACAAAGTCTTCGGACAATATTATGGGTCTTGAGCTCATTAACACCATTTTTTGTACGAATTTCATTTTGTCGTTTAACGGCATGCGTAGTCTTTTGAAAAGTTTGTACACCATTTTTGAACCTACAAACTCATGCGCATGAAACGTCCATCCAATTTTTTTGTGGAAACGTTTGGTGGGTGCTTTGCCAATGTCGTGTAACAGCGCTGCCCATCGTAACCAAAGGTTATCCGTGTTTTCAGAAATATTGTCAACCACTTCCAAAGTGTGCCAAAAGTTGTCCTTGTGCCGCTGCCCTTCAATTTCCTCAATCCCTTGGAGTGCTGTGAGCTCTGGAAGAATAATAGACAAAAGTCCAGTTTGATGCATCAATTGGAAGCCCATGGAAGGCTTTTTGCTCAATAAGATTTTATGTAGCTCATCAACTATTCTTTCCTCCGAAACAATTTTGATACGATCTTTGTTTTCTAAAATGGCTTGGAGTGACCGAACCTCAATTTCAAAATTCAATTGGGAAGCGAACCGAATCGCCCTCATCATTCGTAAAGGATCATCGGAATAGGTGATTTTGGGATCCAACGGAGTTCGAATAATCTTTCGACCTAGATCTTTTCGACCATCAAATGGGTCTAAAAGTTGCCCAAAATTAGCTGGATTAAGGGCCAAAGCCATGGCATTGATGGTAAAATCGCGACGGTTTTGATCGTCTTGTAGAGTTCCGTCCTCGACTATGGGTTTTCTACTATTGCGCTGATAACTTTCTTTCCGGGCGCCTACAAATTCCAGTTCAAGGTCTTTATGTTTGATCATGGCGGTGCCGAAATTTTTAAATACGGATACTTGTGGGTTTCCCTTGAGCTTTGAGGCTACTTTTTGGGCCAGTTGTATTCCACTTCCAATGGCTACAATATCAATATCCTTTGGAGTGCCTCGGTCTAAAAAATAATCCCGCACAAACCCGCCGATGACATAGGAATCCATGCCCAATTCGTCTGAAGTTTCTCCAATAAGCTTAAAAATAGGGTGCTGTATGGGTTTTTTATGGAATTCCTGCGTCATTTTACTCGATAATCGAGAGTTATTTTAGTACGAAGCTTGCTTCTAAACTTTAATGTTTCTCTCTTCACCAACACCTTTTGGATGATTTAGAAGCGCTTTATTCGCGAATTACCTTCACTTGGCCATCATTGCCCAATTTTATGATAGATGATGGGGAAGGATTTTTGTTCTCGTCGGGCAAATTTACCACATAGTCCACTCCTTTTAAAATTTCTTGACCTATCTCTTTGAATTGTTTTGGTGTGGGCATGCCAGAAATGTTGGCCGAAGTGGAAACAACAGGTTTACCAAACTTGTTGATGAGGTATTGGCAAAATTTATCCGAGGCCACTCGAATGGCCAGTGTGTTATCTTCTGCAATCAGATTTTTAGCCACTCCCTTAGGTTGGTCAAATATTATTGTAATTGGTTTTTCAGCTAGGTCTATAAGGTCATATGCGACTTCAGGAACCTCGTTTATATATCTTTCCAACATGGCTTGGTTGCCAACCAAACAAATTAGAGCTTTGCTATCTTCTCTATTTTTTAAAGTGTATACCTTTTTAACTGCATCGGGATTGGTGGCATCACAGCCTATTCCCCAGACAGTATCGGTAGGGTAGAGGATTAAATTACCCTGTTGCAGTTCTTTTATGCACTTATTGATTTCTTCAATCAACTTTTTATACTTTGAGATTAAAATAATCAGCCAAAGCTAACCATTGCGTCCGATTTTTATCTTCTGAAATGTTTGTCTTTTTTAAAGAGACTTTTTGTGAACCCCAAATAGGGGTGGGTTCCTTACCACTATTGGGTGCCTGTATGGATTGGGTTGCTTTTAAAAGCCCCATGGCCTTAAACCAAAGATCATCTGCTTTTGGGGCCAGTTGCATATATAACTTTTCATCGAAAACCTGATTATCCAACGAATTTGGAGGATACAAGGTTCCACCAGCTCCAATTGGTAGGACAGTATCCGGGGTAGCGCAAGGCGATTTTCCAGAGCTCCACTGTTTGTAGGATAATAAATCCCCGGATTCGTTTCGTGTGATACATCGAGTTTGGTTCGCAACAATTTTTTCGAGATTTTCCTTATGAATATGATAAAGATTGGATAACCAATTTTTTCGGTACATCATATCATCGTCGAAGGTCACGATGGTATCGTTTGGATAAATTTTTAGGGTTTCAACTAGTTTACGATGTGAACTCTTAGATTCAGAAAATTTGATACCGAAAATATCACCTTCCAAATAGGACAGCTTCCTTGGAATTTTGTTTTTCAAATCTTTATGCAACCAAAGGATGATTTTTTTAGGTAGTATGCTTTGATTTAGGATGCTTCTAATCGTAAGGTGAACTATACCAAGTCTTGAAGGGATTGAAGCAACTGAAGCTACAACGGGTATTTGTTCTTTTTTATCAATTAACTTTTCCTTGGATAGAGACGAAAGCTTAATTTGGGAATAGAGCGAGATGGGTATTTCTTTTACTTTCATCTGGAACTTTTAAGAAGTCAAAATTAAGCATATGCGATAATATTTTATATTTCTATTTTTGCCGGGATGAAATCAGTGGAAAAGGATACACCTAAAATATCGATTATTGTAAGTACTTATAATTCTGAGGAATGGTTGAAGAAGGTGCTTTGGGGCTTTAATTGCCAGATTTTCAGGGATTTTGAAGTGGTTGTTGCAGATGATGGGTCAGGGCCAAAAACCAAGGAACTGTTAGAGACGATGTCCAAAGAGGTCTTTTATAATATTGTTCATGTGTGGCAAGAGGACGAAGGTTTCCAGAAATCGAGAATCCTAAATAAAGCGGTGGTGGCCTGTAATGCCGATTATATTATTATGACCGATGGAGATTGTATTCCCCGTGAAGATTTTGTTGAGGTGCACTATATAAATAAAGAAGAAGGCTATTTTATTTCCGGTGGATACTATATGCTCCCCATGAATATCTCAAACTTGATAACCCTGAAGGATATTGAGCGGCAAAACTGTTTTAATATCCACTGGTTGAAGGAGCAGGGAGTGCCAAAGACATTCAAAAACAATAAATTGACCGCAAGCGGGTTTATCTCCAAGTTGTTGAACACTTTTACCCCAACAAACGCAAGTTGGAATGGACACAATTCTTCAGGATGGAAAAAAGATATTGTAAACGTGAACGGTTTTGACGAACGCATGCAATATGGAGGACAAGATCGGGAATTGGGTGAACGTTTGTTCAATTTTGGCATTAAATCCAAACAACTACGCTATAGTGCTGTTTGTGTGCACTTAGATCATAAAAGAGGGTATAAAACGCCAGAATCCATTGCCAAAAATCAGGCAATTCGCAGGGAAACAAGAAATCAGAAATTAGTTTGGAGCCATTATGGCATTACCAAATAATAGGTAAGTTCATTTTTCTTTTCCAACCGTTTCAATTCACGATATCTTTCCAATACGCTCAAGGCATTGAGATAGGAAATAATGATACCCTTTTTACCATCTAAAAATCCTAATCGGATGATGTAATGGTTGAAGAATTTCCAAAAAGGCTTAATGATCATCAAGGCGTAATTGAACTGCTTTTCCTTATAAAAGGACTCTTTGGCCTTTAACTGTCCATAGCGGAGCATTTTGCCTTTGTAATCCTCATAATTTTTATAACAGTAGTGGGTGAGTCTTTCCTTTAGGATGCAAGATTTTCCATCTACCTCCAGGGTTTCATGTACCAATTTCTTGTCGGTAAATTTCACCTTACTTTTTCTAAAAAGACGATGATTTTTGTCCGTTTGCCATCCACTAAAATGCAAGCGCTGGTTTTGGAACATGAAATTGCGGTAAAACCAATAAGCCTCGCATGCATTGGGATTATTGATTGTCGCCAAGATTTCACCTTGAAGCTTTTCACCAACTACTTCATCGGCATCAACAAAAAGAATCCAATCATTGGATGCTTGCCTTAAGGCAAAATTCTTTTGCGCTGTAAAATTTTCAAAAGGATTTTGAATAACCCTAACCTTCGGATGATTCTGTAAATATTCATGGGTGCCATCGGTGCTGTACGAATCAACAACAAGAATTTCATCTGCAAATGAGATAGAATCGATGCATCTTTCAATGTAACCTATCTCATTGTAGGTTATGATCAATGCTGATATTTTTTGCTTTGGGGTGCTCAAAACAGCCATATTTATCGGTACGAGGTTTGGTGACTACAAAACTATAACAAAAAAATGGGGTAAAAATTGTTTGCGGGGTTATTTTCCTACAAAACAACCAAGCATTCAGAAACCCTACTTTTCATTAAAATTTTAACAGTTTAAATCAATATTTTATAGATATAGGAAGTATAAGAAGGTTGCTTGAAGTGTCAAAAAAAAACTACAAATTGCATAAAAAATATAGGTGGATTAGATAGGAATGAGGATTTGCACAAAGGTTAAACGGCAACATCATGTTCTCTAAGTGCATTGTTGAGCGATGTCTTTTTATCCGTACTTTCTTTTCTTTTTCCAATGATCAAGGCGCAGGGCACCTGATACTCGCCAGCTGCAAATTGTTTGGTATAACTTCCTGGGATTACAACAGATCTTGCCGGAACTCTACCCTTCAACTCTATGGGTTCATCACCAGTGACATCAATTATTTTGGTTGAAGCAGTAAGCACCACATTTGCACCCAAAACAGCCTCCTTTTCCACACGAACACCTTCCACAACAATGCAACGTGAACCAATAAAGGCATTGTCTTCGATAATAACTGGAGCTGCTTGCAAAGGCTCCAATACACCTCCAATACCAACGCCACCACTTAAATGCACATTTTTGCCTATCTGGGCGCAACTACCTACGGTAGCCCAGGTATCGACCATGGTGCCCTCATCCACATAAGCGCCAATATTTACATAGCTGGGCATTAATATGGTTCCGGGTGAGATATATGCACCATGTCTGGCAACAGCATGAGGTACTACCCGAACACCTTTCTCTTTATAACCTCTTTTTAAAGGAATCTTGTCATGATATTCAAAAATTCCAACTTCGAGCACTTCCATTTTTTGGATGGGAAAATAGAGCACTACGGCTTTTTTTACCCATTCGTTGATTTGCCATTCACCTTCTTTGGGTTCAGCACATCGCAATTCACCCAAATCTATTCGATTGATTACCTCCCGAATGGCATTTTGGGTTTCTTCTTCCTTCAACAAATCCCGGTTGTCCCAAGCTTTTTCTATAAGTGCTCTTAACGCTGTCATTTCAAATAAAGTTTTGGCAAAGATACTCGGCTCAATAGAATATTCCAGCTTATTTTAAGGGCATAACATTTTTAGGTTTATTTTTGCCAAAAATTTTGAATTGGCAAGAATTTTGGCGTTGGATTATGGAAAGGTTAGAACCGGGATTGCAGTGACCGATGAGCTGCAATTGATTGCTTCGGGACTTACCACTGTGGATACCAAGGAGTTGATTTCCTTTCTTGCTGATTATTTGGAAAAAGAGAAGGTGGAAAAGTTTGTGGTGGGACTTCCAAAACAAATGGACAATACGCCTTCTGAATCGGAAGCATTGATTCAACCTTTTTTAAAAAAGCTTTCCAATAAGTTTCCGTCAGTTCCAATAGAACGACAAGATGAACGCTTTACGTCCAAAATGGCATTTCAATCCATGTTGGACAGCGGAATGAAAAAGAAAAAGAGACAGAACAAAGCGTTGGTGGACGAAATCAGCGCCACAATTATTTTACAAGCATACCTTAACAGCATTTAACCTATGATCATACCTATAGTTGCCTATGGAGACCCCGTTTTGAGGAAAGTGGCAAAAGATATCGCTGCCGATTACCCTAAATTGGAAGAGCTGATTTCCAATATGTGGGATACCATGTACAATGCACATGGTGTTGGATTGGCTGCTCCTCAAATAGGACTGCCCATTCGCCTATTTTTGGTAGACACCTCTCCTTTTGCTGATGATGAGGAATTGACGGAGGAAGAACAAAAAGCACTGGAGGGTTTTAAAAAAGTGTTTATCAATGCTAAAATTGAAGAGGAAGCTGGCGATGCATGGGATTTTAATGAAGGGTGTTTGAGCATACCCGATATAAGGGAAGATGTAAAACGAAAGCCCGAAATCACTATAAGCTACCTTGATGAAAATTTTAAGGAGCATACCGAAACCTTCGATGGACTCTTGGCAAGAGTAATCCAACACGAATATGATCATATTGAGGGCGTTTTGTTCACGGATAAGCTTTCCTCCCTGAAAAAGAGGCTTTTAAAGAATAGATTGGACAAGATTTCCAAAGGGAAAATCAATGTGGATTATAAGATGCGATTTCCCAACATCAAAAAAGCACGTTAAAAAAAATTGAGTTTCAATTAAAAGCATAATTTTGCGCGCATAAATTGTAAAAATGGCATTAGACAAAATTTTATCCATAGGAGGAAAACCAGGACTTTATAAGTTGTTGACACAGACCAGAAGTGGTTTTGTAGGCGAATCTTTGCTAGATGGTAAAAGAGTTTCCGTCGGCCTTCGAAGCAATGTAAGCGTATTGTCGGAAATTGCAATTTATACATTGGAAGAAGAAGTTCCCTTAAGGGAAGTTTTTCAAAAGATCAAAGAGAAAGAAGGCGGCAAAAAGACTTCCGTTAGCCACAAAGCCGAAAAAATCCAGCTTGAAGAATATTTTTTCGAGGTTTTGCCCAATTATGACGAGGATAGGGTGTACGCCAGCGACATTAAGAAAATTGTGCAGTGGTACAACCTTTTGGTCGATAATAAAATAGATGATTTCTCTGCATCCGATTCGGAAGACGCACAGTCCTCCAAATCAGATGAAGAAGAATAACTTTTACTCAGACCAATCTATTAATTTGGAAGGATAATAATTCACTTCCATTCGATTCAGATAAGGAACCTGCTGGGCCAACCGTTTTCTATAATCTTCCCAATTTCTATGCTCTGGTTTGGACCAGCCCAATTCGCTGTAGCCAATGGCACGTGGAAAGGCCAAATACTCCAATTCAGCACTATTTGAAATGGTTTCAGACCAAAGTGGTGCCTCAATGCCCAAAATCTGCTCTTTGGGTAAGCCTTCCACATAGTTTTCGGGACTCCAATTGTAACCAACATCCACAGGAATCATTCCTGCCCAAGTAAGTCCAAATTTGGAAAGTGAATCGTATTTCATATCCAAATAAGTCTTTTTGGCCGGAGACATTATAATTTTTGAACCACCTTCAGCAGCTTTCATGGCACTATGAGGTTCATTCCATAGCTGTGCAATACTGCTGGGGTCAAGCTTGGCTTGGGCAATCTCGTTCCACCCAATAGCTTTTTTACCATGTTTCAATACGATTTTCTCAACTTTCTCCACAAAGTGGAGGTAATCTTTTTTCTTGGTGACATGGCTCTCATCTCCACCAATATGAATGTATGGACCTGGGGTTATTGCAGCAATTTCACCGATAACGTCATCCAAAAATGCATATACGGTATCTTTTCGTGCATGAAACGAGCTATATCCTACTTTCATATCGGTTCTAACACGAGGTTTATCCGCTTTCCCTCCAGCATGTAAAAAAGGATAGCTTAATGATGCAGCGTTGGTGTGCCCTGGCATATCAACTTCGGGTATGATGATCATATGTCGGTCGGCGGCATACTGAACCAAGTCTTTATAGTCTTCCTGCGTGAAAAATCCACCTTCTCCACCACCAACTTCACTTTGGCCACCAATTTCAGTGAGTTTGGGCCATGATTTTATCTCCAATCGCCATCCCTGGTCATCTGTAAGATGTAGATGCAAGGCATTGTATTTGTAATAGGCGAGAAGGTCTATGAATTTCTTTACCTCATTCACAGTGAAAAAATGACGGGCAACATCCAACATGGCTCCGCGATACCCAAATTGGGGCTCATCGTATATTTTTCCGGTCGGAATCAACCAGAGTGGATGGTCCGTAAGCGTATCGTTGCTTTGCTCCGGAATCAATTGCCTTAGGGTTTGAACACCTCTAAATGCCCCTGCCGCCGTTTTGGCATTTAAATAGATGGAATCCTTTTTAATGTAAAGTTGATAGGATTCCGGGGTTTTTAGATCGACACTGTCCGACTGGTTGATATAAATCACGCGGTCAATTTCTTTTTCACTTGAAGTGTTGTTTACCGTCAGGTTGAAACCTAGTCTCGCATTGACTTTTTCGGCAAGAAAACGACCTGCTTTTTCAAACTTGGGGTCCGCCAGCGACGTAAATATCGCGGTATTTGAATCCAAACCAAAAGCACTGTTTGTGGGTGTCGTTTTTACAGGCTTGGGAATTAGTGCGACAGCAGATAAATCTGTTTTTGGGAAATTGATTTCCTTCTTTTGGGATTGACATGCGGCCAGTGAAATAATCACAGCAAAAATGAGGACAGCTCTTGATAACATTTTAAATGGTGTTTAATTTACATAATCTTTTAGCACATTATACCACAGTTCATATCCTTGTTGATTCATGTGCAGTCCATCCGAAATAAAAAGATGGGTTTTTAATTTTCTTTTATGGGTCATTACCGACCACACATCGGCAAAGCGTACGTTTTTTATTTCGGAAGCCAACTTATCGAGTTTCTTGTTCAGCCTTTTGTACCTTCTTTTTAAATGCCATCTGGAAATGCTTGGTTTTGCAGAAATCAGTACAATTTCCATTTGTGGCCTTTTTCGAAGTAATTCCTTAATAATATCATGAATGGTGCCTTGGATGGCCCGAGGTCTTTTTTTACTGCTGATATCATTATCACCTTCATAAATGAACACCTGTTTTGGATTATAGTCCAAAATCAATTCATTCAAATAATGCTCCAAATCCGATGATTGTGAGCCTCCGAAGCCGGTATTCAATATTTGTTTGTCGGGAAATCTATCTTGAAGGTCTTTCCATAAACGTACACTTGAACTTCCAGTGAAAACTACTGTTGGTTTGGTTGCATCCCATATGGAATTGGTATATTCTTGGATTTGTTTTACCTCATCTTTAAAAGGCAAATTATCCTGTGCGTGCAATGAAAGGGTAACAAAAAGTAAGAAAAAAATATGTCGCATCTAGCTGTTGAAAAATAGTTGATAGTGGCTCAAAATAACCCTAAAAACTATAATGCCCTAAATTAAGGTCTTTGTACTTTTAGATAAAATTTTTTAGATGAACGCAAGACCTGAGCAACTGAAGGCTTTTGATAGGCTGTTGAGCATCATGGATGAGCTACGGGCAAAATGTCCGTGGGATAAAAAACAGACCCTACAATCCCTTCGTCATTTGACCATTGAAGAAACCTATGAATTGGGTGATGCTATTTTGGACAATGACCTGGAAGAGGTAAAAAAAGAATTGGGCGATCTGTTGCTCCATATTGTGTTCTATGCCAAAATAGGTTCGGAGACCAACGATTTTGATATTGCTGACGTTGCCAATGATATTTGTGAGAAGTTGATCAACAGACATCCACACATTTATGGTGATGTAAAAGTGGATAACGAACAGCAAGTGCAGCAGAATTGGGAAAACATAAAACTGCGGGAAGGGAAGAAGAGTGTGCTTCAAGGAGTTCCGAATAGTTTGCCCGCCCTTGTCAAGGCAAATAGGATCCAAGAAAAAGTATCTGGTGTAGGATTTGATTGGGAACATCCAGAACAAGTTTTTGAAAAAGTAAAAGAAGAACTATCCGAACTGCAAACAGAAATCAGACAAGGAAACAAAGATCAATTGGAAGCTGAGTTTGGCGACGTTTTATTTTCTATGGTCAATTATGCCCGTTTTTTAGATGTAAATCCAGAGAACGCCTTGGAACGCACGAACAAAAAGTTCATCAAACGTTTTCAATACCTGGAAGGCAAGGCAAAGGAAATGGGAAAATCCCTAAAGGAAATGACGCTTGCTGAAATGGATGTTTTTTGGGAGGAGGCGAAAACGCAATAGGGATTTTTGTTGTTCATTCTTTTTTAAAAAGTAGCCCAAAAACAAGCTTTAATTCTATCCAATCCAGCTATCTTTACGCTTCCTAAATTTCAGCTTTGTTTCAACGGTATACCCAAGAATTTGCATACAATCTAAAACTGGCCTACCCTGTTATTTTGGGTATGTTGGGGCACACCTTTGTTGCTTTTGCGGACAACATTATGGTGGGGCAATTGGGTACGGCCGAACTTGCTGCGGTCTCTTTGGGCAACAGTTTTGTATTTATCGCCATGTCCTTGGGAATTGGTTTTTCCACTGCGATTACCCCTTTGGTTGCTGAAGCGGATGGAGCTGGCAACGTTGCCAATGGTAAAAGCGCCTTAAAACATGGCTTGGTGCTCTGTACACTTTTGGGAGTTTCCCTTTTTGGCATCATTTTACTTTGCAAACCGCTCATGTACCATATGAAGCAACCGCTCGAGGTGGTAGAATTGGCAATTCCGTATTTGGAATTAGTGGCATTTTCCTTGGTACCCTTAATCATATTTCAGGCATTCAAGCAATTTTCTGAAGGACTGTCCCAGACCAAATACCCAATGTATGCCACCGTGTTGGCCAATGTGTTGAATGTTGTCATCAACTATCTATTGATTTTTGGATCCTTCGGATTTCCAAAATTGGGTATCGTCGGGGCGGCTATTGGCACCCTGGTTTCCAGGTTTGTAATGGTGGGATATATCTGGCTTTTGTTAAAGCGAAAAGAAAAATTTCAACCCTATATCACCAAATTCAATTTTAGAATAATCGAGAAGAAGGTGATGCAAAAGATCATAAACTTGGGTTTTCCGTCGGCCCTTCAAATGTTTTTCGAGGTGGCCATATTTACAGCTGCGATTTGGTTGAGTGGTGTTTTGGGGAAAAATGCCCAAGCGGCAAATCAGATTGCATTGAATTTGAGTAGTATGACCTTTATGGTAGGAATGGGCTTGAGTGTGGCTGCCATGGTTAGGGTAGGAAATCAAAAAGGACTTCAAAACTTTAAAGAGCTTCGAAGAATAGCAGAGTCCATTTTTTTCCTGACATTGTTGTTGGAAGTTGTGTTTGCGGCCATTTTCCTATTGGGAAGGCATTGGTTACCCACCATTTACCTGGATGTGGACGATATTGTAAACCAAATGGACAATACCGAAGTGATCATTATTGCCGCCAAATTGTTGTTGGTGGCTGCCTTTTTCCAAATTTCCGATGGTATACAGGTTGTGGTTCTGGGAGCATTGAGGGGTCTGCAAGACGTAAAAATACCAACCTTCATCACCTTTATTGCGTATTGGCTCATTGGTTTTCCCATCAGTTATTATTTCGGATTGTTCACGGAATTTGGGAGCACCGGCATTTGGATGGGACTGTTGCTCGGGTTAACCGCATCGGCCGTAATGTTGTATATTCGATTTAACTATTTGACCAAAAAACTAATATCTAGCAAACAAGATTCCGAAGGAATCGAATAAATTACAAATGGAATTACCCAAGTTTCTTTTAGGCGACAATACGGACCATCCGGACTCAATTTTTATCGTTCATACCGAATATCCACGTTTTATTATCAACCTGGAAAATGATGAAGTGGAATGGTTGGAAGAATTTTCCAAGGAAGATGAGGCCGAATTGGCTGCCGAAGCAGAGAGTTTGATAGAAGCGGCAACGGCATTCTACGATAGGGAAGTTTCGCGATACGATAGTTAATGCTCGAAGAACTCATACAGTGGGACCAAGAAGTCTTTTTATTTCTAAATGGACTTGGAACAGAAGCTTGGGATGGCTTTTGGATGTTCATGACCAGGACTCGTAATTCCTTTCCGTTATATGTATTGCTACTTTACTTAAGCTATAAAAGTTTTGGAATAAAAGGTACAGCGGCCGTTTTGATAAGCATAGCTTTGTTGATTACCTGCACCGACCAGCTCTCCAATTTCTTTAAATATGGTATTGGAAGACTCCGTCCTTGCCATGATCCAGAAATAAGCGAGGTAATGCGATTGGTGAAAAGTTATTGTGGAGGACAGTTCGGATACTTCTCTGCCCATGCCGCAAATTCCTTTGCGCCCGCCACCTTTTTTGCTCTGTTATTTCATAAAAAAGTCAAATATATTGGACTGTTTCTTGTGTTTTGGGCTATGATCGTAGCCTACAGCAGAATATACATCGGCGTACATTATCCTTTGGATGTTTTAACAGGAATGGTGATCGGCATCTTTTTTGGATGGGTGTTTGCCAGGTTGGTTATATTTGCATTCCAAAAATTGGGAACATGATATCATCTGCCAGATATTGGTTTTTACTTTCCCTAGTTGTTCTGGTGTACATTGCCGGAATGTTCGTTACCCTTTTTGAGAACGATTCCGCCCAATTTGCGGTCATGGCCATGCGAATGGTTCAAGAAAATGATTTTTTTACCCTGATCAAAGGCACGGAAGAGTATTTGGACAAACCGCACATGCACTATTGGTTGGCAGCCTTGTCCTTCAAAATTTTTGGCATCCACGATTGGGCATATCGAATACCTGCAATTTTGGTAACCTTATTGGGCGCTTGGAGTTGTTTTGGACTTGGAAAATTGCTTTACAGCAAAGATGTTGGTAAGCTTTCCGCATTGGTTTTTATGACGGCCCAGACCATAGTGCTTTCGGCTATTGATGTACGCACCGATGCTGTATTGACCGGTTTTGCCATTTTTTCAATCTGGCAGTTGGCCGCTTATATCGAGAATAACAAATTGCACAACATTCTTTGGGGAGCTTTCGGTGCAGGCATGGCATTTTCAACCAAAGGACAGATAGCCCTTGTAGTGATTGGGATTTCAATTTTGTGTCATTTGGCATACACCAAAAAATGGAAAAGTCTTTGGAGTTGGAAGGTATTTATCGCACTATTGGTTTTTGCGGTCACCATTGCCCCGATGCTCTATGCCTACTACCTTCAATTTGATTTACATCCTGAGAAAATAATTAGAGGAAGGGACAACCGCAGTGGCATCTTTTTTATTCTTTGGGAACAAAGTTTTGAACGAATGAGTGGCCAGGGCGTAGGGAAGAATAGTAGCGATTTTTTCTTCTTTTTTCACACCTTTCTATGGGTTTTTCTTCCTTGGACGGTGATTGCCTTATTGGCATATTGGACCCAAGTAAAAACATTTTGGAAGACAAAACTAGCCTACAAACCAAAAACGGAGTTTTTGACCGTGGGAGGCATCACCATCCTATTTTTTCTGATAAGTCTGGCCCAGTTTAAGCTTCCACATTATATCAATATTCTTATCCCATTATATTCCATATTAACGGCGGCCTATCTGATGTGGATATATGAAAAATCCAAGAAAAGGACATTGAAAGTGCTGCTGGGGGTTCAATATTTTATATTGAGTTTGGTATTCATATTTACGATGTTGGCGTGCTTTTATGTCTTCGATTTCAATGGCATTCAATATTACCTATTATTGCTCGCCTTGTTTATGGTGATATGTCATTTTTGTTTGAAAAGGGAAGAATACTTTAAAAGAATTATTACACTGTCCGCTTACAGTTCAATATTGTTGAATGTAGTTTTGAACCTGCACTTTTATCCTTCACTTTTAGAATATCAAGCGGGCTCCACTATGGCCGAAAAAGTTGCAGAGCGCAATATTCCTGTGGATAATATTTACAAGATTTCCGACAGGCATACTTGGGCAATGGATTTTTACAATCAAAATCCAGTCAATATTGTTTCCGTATCCGATTTGGAACAAAAACCCAAAGCCTGGGTATATGCCACTGATGAAGAACTACAAAAACTTAGAGTGGCGGGATATCACTGGCATGATGAAATTACCGTAGACCAATTTCGAATTACAAGATTACAATTGAAGTTCCTGAATCCACTCACTCGAGAAGACAAACTCAACAAAATGCATTTAGTCCATTTGGATTAATCCAATGTTTCCAATTTCGGTTTTTTGAAGTGATAGAATATCCCAAAAAATGATATCAAGGCAGTCATCAGGAAGAATACAAAACTGATACTTATGGAAGAGCCTGCATCAAGGCCCAACCACTCCGCTCCATATAAAAACGTAATTTCCCTGCTTCCAATGCCGCCAATGGTCAACGGAATTACGGATACAATAGAGGAGACCAAAAAAATGAACAAATATTCCGCTGTTTGTAATTCTATGGAAAGGGATTTTAAAATACAGAGGATACATATGAGTTGGGATAATTGAACAAAAGCCGAATACGCCAAAGATTTCCAGAAAACTAGCAGCGAAAAGGAGAAAAACCGTTTGTTCATCCACCAAAAGACAATAATGCTCAACGGAATCCCTATGGCAAAAACCCAGCTATACGTTGTAAAAATGGGTTGTTGAAGTAATAGAGCCAATACACAGGAATAGATAAAAATCAACAACATTCCGCTTAATCGGTCGAGCAAAAGTACCGAGACCACTCTTTTTGTCCCAGATTTGTACTTTTTTTGAATGACATAGCCTTTGTAGGCGTCACCGCCAATTCCACCGGGTAAAAAAAGATTGTAGAACATCCCCAGCAAGTACAATTTTAAGTTGCTCAGTTGGGTGATTTTAACGTCTATTTGATGGAAGTAGAGATTAAGTCGAAATGAGGCCAAAACCTTGGACAATACCACCAATAACACTCCAAGGATTAGGTAAACAGGATTACTGTCCTTTAATGTTTGAACAACATCTTCAAACTGTATTTTGGTGAAAATAAAGTATATCAGTGCGGCACTGACAAGAATTTTTAAGGCCGTAATGAGTTTTTTACGCAGCTTTTCCGTCACCGATGGTTATTTTTTTAACACGATAAGGCCTTTTTTGCTGGGATTCGTAGTAAGTGCGTATGAGCAATTCCATTACAATTCCGATGGTGAATAATTGGATTCCACCCAAGATAAACATCATTCCAAAAATTAGCAGCGGTCTGCTACCAATGTCTTCACCAAAACCGAGCTTCACAATCAATAGATAAATGTTGATAAAAACTCCAAGGATGATTAGAAGCACTCCAAAAATTCCAAACAAATGTATCGGTCTTTGAAAATATTTTCTGATGAAGAGCAGAAGCATCATGTCCGCAACTACTTTAAAAACACGCTCCAAACCATATTTTGAAACACCGGCATGACGGGCATGGTGCTTCACAGGAACTTGTTTTATCTGTCCACCCTCCAAATAGGCCAAAAGGGTAATAAAGCGGTGCATTTCGCCATAAAGATTTAAACCTTTGGCAATATCTTTGGTAAAGACTTTTAAGGCACAGCCATTGTCTTTGATATCCAATTTTGTCACCCTCCGAACTAAAAAATTGGCAATTTTTGAGGGGATTTTTTTGACAAGTGAATCCTGTCGTTTTTGACGGATTCCGGTAACCACATCAAAATCGCCACTGACGGCATATTCCAACATCTGCGGAATATCGGATGGGTCGTTTTGCAGGTCACCATCCATGGTGATGATGTATTCCCCTTCGGCATAATCGATTCCTGCCGCCAAAGCCAAACTTTGACCATAATTCTTTTTAAGCTCTATCAAATGCACTAGATTGTCATCCATGTCCTTGACCACTTTCCGGGTCTTGTCGGTGGAAAAATCATCAACATAGACGATTTGATAGTTGTAACCCTTTAAGTTTTCATGGATTTTTTCGGTCAGCAAGACCACATTGTCCTCTTCGTTGTACAATGGAACCACAATGGATAACAGGGAATCGGTGACAGTGCTCATGTATTGGCTTATAATCTGGGCAAATTTACTTCTTTTATTTAAGTTCCCCGGTTAAGCATTCCAATAGCTTTTTGGCGGCATAAAAAGGAGATACTTTGTGTTCCTCGACGGCCTTCAACATTTCATTCTGAAGTTTTTTAAATGATTTCTTCTTACGGAAATATTGCTTTAACTGCTCGTCCAGCGTCTGCACGAACCAATTTTTGTTTTGCTCCTTTCTATTTGCGTCAAAATATCCTTTCTCTTTGGCTTGGGCCACAAAATCTTCAATCATTTTCCATATCTCATCGATTCCTGTGCCTTCCGCGGCCGAACAACGGAGGACTTTTGGAATCCAGCCATTTTCTTTGGGTGGATATAGGTGGAGGGCTCTTGAAAATTCGACTTCGGCCAATTTTGCCTTTTCCAGATTACCACCATCCGCTTTGTTGATTGCAATGGCATCGGCCATTTCCATAATACCTCTTTTAATGCCTTGAAGTTCATCTCCGGCCCCTGAAAGTTTCAATAGCAGAAAAAAATCAACCATACTGTGTACCATGGTCTCACTTTGGCCAACACCGACGGTCTCAACCAAAACAATGTCATAACCGGCCGCTTCGCAGAGTACGATACTTTCGCGGGTCTTTCGGGCTACCCCGCCCAAAGAATCCCCAGAGGGTGACGGTCGAATAAAAGCATTTGGGTCTTTGGAAAGCAATTGCATCCGGGTTTTATCCCCTAAAATACTGCCCTTGCTCAAGGTGCTGGTCGGATCTACGGCCAAAACGGCAACCTTTTTGCCCATTTGGGTCAAGGTTTTGCCGAAAACCTCAATAAAAGTACTCTTTCCCACTCCGGGAACCCCCGTTATCCCGATTCGGATGCTATCACCGGGTTTTGCCAGACATTGTTCAATAAGTGCATTGGCCTTTTCAAAATGCTCAGATTTTGAACTTTCAACCAATGTAATTGCCTTGGACAAGTGGGCTTTGTCTCCTTTAAAAATTCCCTTTAACAGTTGCTCAGCAGAGAGATCTTGCTTTCGGAGCTTTTTAATTTTAGAGATATGTGAAGAAATACGTTGCTCGTTTGACAAGGTGAAAAGTGCTATTGTTTTGTACTAAGGTATAAAGTTTTTGCAGGTTTATGGATTCATTTAAAATTATACACTGTATATTTATGATTTAATTTAATAGGTATGAGGGATAATATTGCAAATGGTTATGTTTTTATGGCATCTAGTTTAGATGGATTTGTTGCTCGGGAAGACAATTCTTTGGATTGGCTTATGAAATACGGAGTGGATGAAAATGACAATAGTTTTGAAGAGTTTACCAATCAAATGGATGTGTTGGTCATGGGGAGTGGAACCTTTAAAACCGTATTGGGTTTCAATCAATGGCCATACAAAATGCCAACTTTCGTGATAAGCGGCACATTGGCACAGGCAGATGTCCCAAAATCACTTCAAAACAAAGTGACAATAAAAAATCTAAATCCGATTGAGTTAATGCAATTTCTGTATAAAGAAGGCTTTAAAAAAGCATACGTTGATGGAGGAAAGTTGGTGCAATCCTTTATTAATAAAGGATTGATTTGTGAAATAACCCTAACTCAAATACCGATTCTAATAGGTAAGGGCAAAAGATTGTTTGGTGAAATTGAAAAGGACATCGATTTGGAATTGATAAATTCAAAGCGAATGAAATTTGATTTTGTGCAAAATCATTATCGAGTGGTAACATAACGACGTGATGAAAAATACCTTGGGAAGACCTACAAATGATAATTTGATATTGTCCAAAGATGAAATTCTTAAGGAGGCTCTTATAATTCTTGATAACCAGGGAGAGCGTGGACTATCTTTCAGAAAATTGGCAAAAGTATTCGGAGTTACGGCGATGGCCTTAAAGCATCATGTGGGATCGCGTCAAAATATCATAAAAGACCTCGTTGGAATTGTATACAAAAGTGTAAATGTTATAAACGCGACAGAAGATTCCAAATTGATAATACAAGAATTACTGGGTAATTATTGCGAATGTGTCTTCAAACATCCCAACGTATGCAGATTATTGTTGACCGACCATTCATTGATAAATCAGGAGTTGATTGATTTGACCAATACCGTAAGGGAGCAGTCAAAGTTATTGGTGCAAAATGAAAGTGAAGGTGTTTTATTTGCCGATATTGTTATTGATTATACCCATGGCTTTGCTTTGGCTGCAGCTTCACAAAATGATAAAACCCATATGGGAGTATTGACCATAGACGACTTTACGAAAGGTTTGGCGTGGTTGCTCTCAACGGTTTGACTTAACAATTAGCCTCCAAAACATACTTTTTAAACTGATGACACCTTCTTTTTGTTAAAAAAGAGCAAAATTCTTCTGATTTTGCAACGCGGGCTTTTTTACATCGTCCTTAACTTGAACAGCTAAAATACCAAACACAAAACCGACCATGTTTCAGATTGAACTGGTAGAAAAATGTAAGTCCAACGACCGTCAAGCGCAATTACAGCTCTATAGGCAATATTGCGATGGAATGTATGGTGTGGCCCTACGCTTTCTGAAAAACCCGCATGACGCGGAAGATGTTCTGCAGGAAGCTTTTATAAAAGCTTTTCAACGAATAGACCAATTTAAGGGCGAGGTTACTTTCGGGGCATGGTTAAAGCGAATAGTGATAAACGGCAGCATCGATTTTTTAAAGTCGAAGCACCAAAAGACGGTAGAGTTGAACGAGGGACATATTCATGTAGTGGACGATGACGATTGGAGCGTAGAGGAAGGAATATCACTCGAAACAATAAACGAGGTGATTGAAAATCTTCCCGAAAAATATAAGTACGTGGTGCAGTTGTTTCTGGTGGAAGGGTATGATCATAGCGAGATTTCCGGAATATTGGGAATTTCAGAAACGGCTTCAAGGACCAGATTGCTGCGAGGCAAAATGAAATTAAAAGAATCATTAAAGAACAGGACTTATGGCACAGGATCTTAGAGAATTGTTCGCAAAGGAAAGGGAACAGCATAAGAAGACAATGAAACTGGGGCATGAAGCCCGGTTTTTATCCAAGTTGGAAGAAAGCATGCCTACGGACCAGGTAGAGGTAGAATCTGAACCTCTGACTAAACCCACATCGTTCTTCTGGATACGCATTGCTGCCTCGGTTGTTGTGGTGTTGGGTTTAACCGCATATTTCGTATTTGGCAGAGGGGAATCCATAGACCCGAAAGTGTCCATTGCCAATACGGAGAATACCGATACGCCGCACAAGGGTATTTCATTGGGGGACCTTTCTCCCGATTTGGAAAAGGTAGAAAGCTACTACGTTACCAATATCAACCTTGAGCTTTCCGGTTTGGAATTCACAGGGGACAACAAGGCCATTATTGACAATTATATGCTACGACTTTCCGAATTGGATGAGGAGTACAGCAGGTTAAATGTTGAGCTTAATGATATTGGACCGAACGACGATACCATAAATGCCTTGATACAAAACCTGCAGTTGCGATTGCAATTATTACAAAAATTAAAATCAAAGTTAAATCAATTAAAATCATCAAAAAATGAACAGGAACCCGCAAATATTGTTTAATGTTTTTCTTTTTGGTCTGATGGGCTTCGTCTGTCAGGCTCAGGAAAAATCCAAAACATACAAAGAGACGTTCAATGTGAACAAAGAAACCGTCTTGAACATCGATACCAGTCATGCAGACATCGAATTTGAGACTTGGGACAAAGACGAAGTGGAAATTACAGCCGTAGTTGAGCTTGAGGGAGCTACAGAGGAAGAAGCCAAAAGATATTTTGAAAGAGATGTCGTTAAAATACTGGGCAATAGCAAGGAAATAGAGATTAAAACGATAGGGAATAGTTTTAGCGTCTTCTCAAGTGACATGTTGGGTCATGATTTTGATTTCGTGGCCCCGGATGTATCCTTTGTTGACCCAATCATTGAGAACTTGGTGATTCCTGAACTCCCGGAACTTCCAGAAATGCCAGAGGTAATGGTAATTCCCGAAATGCCACCCTTACCACCTATTCCACACATTGATTTTGACTATGAATCCTATAAAAAGGATGGAGATAAATATCTGAAACAATGGAAAAAGGAATTTGACAAGAATTTTGATAGGAAGTACCATAAACGCTTTGAAGAATGGAGCAAGGAAATGGAAAAAATGGCTGAAGAACGGGAAAAGCGGCGAGAAGAACTTCGGGAACAACGTATCATAATAAGAGAGGAAACAAGGGCCATAAGGGATGAAGCCCGGGCTAGACGTGATGAGTTAAGAGCAGAACGAGACGAACTTCGGGAAGAACGGGACAGGGAAAGGGACCGACACAGGGCCGATAGGGTGTTTAGATTGCAAAGTGGGGATGATTCCAATATTTTTTACTTCTCATCGGATGGAGAGCACAAAAAATACAAGGTGAAAAAGCACATCAAGATCAAGATGCCAAAGTCTGTCAAGTTGAAAATGAACGTGAGGCATGGGGAGGTAAAATTAGCGGCAAATACTAAAAATATGAAAGCAAGCTTGTCCTACGCAAGCTTGCTTGCCTCAACCATTGATGGCGATAGAACGGATATTAGGGCTTCCTATTCGCCAGTAGTAGTTCAGCGATGGAATTATGGGCAGCTAAAAACGGATTATTCAAATGAGGTGAATTTAAAAGAAGTAGGTGAGCTGACTTTAAATTCAGTGTCGTCCAATGTTACCATAGGTCGCTTAACCGATAAGATTTATGTGACCAATAATCTAGGTGCACTCCAAATAAATTCAGTTTCCAGCAGTTTTTCTGATGTGGATATCACCGTGGAGAACGGTGAAGTGGATTTTACAATTCCGTCCGTCCCATTTTCAATTTATGTGAAGGAAACCAATTCTGAGGTTAGTTTTCCTGAGGCTATTGCCGTTGGGTCATCAAAAAACTATAGCACTAATGTGCACAAAGGGTATCATATCAATGATAAAAACAATAAATCGGTAAATATAAACTCCAAGTATAGCGAAGTTGTTTTGAAAGAATAGTGCAACCTTATTCCATCAACACGCCCTGACCATCTTCTTTTTACCTCTCCAGAATTCCCACCAATAATCATCACACTTTAGTGTGAATCTTCTTTTAAATACGACTTGAAATTTTCCTTGAATCGATTCAATCGAGGTATTGAAACGTTTCGGATATAAGAATTGTTCGGATTTCTTCTTTCATAGTCCTGGTGATACTCTTCTGCCTTATAAAAAACATCGAATGCCACAACTTGCGTTACTATGGGCTTACCATATACATCTTTGGACGTTAATAGTTCGATATAGTCCGTGATGATTTTCTTTTCGGCATCATTTTTATAAAATGCAATGGAACGATATTGTGCTCCCCGGTCAGGTCCTTGTCGATTTAGTGAGGTTGGGTCATGCGAACCAAAGAAAACCTGGACCAACTGTGTAAAAGAAATCACCTTTGGGTCATAAAACACTTCTACTGCCTCGGCATGTCCGGTTCTTCCATAAGCAACCTGCTCGTAGTTCGGATTTTTTTCCGGCCCTCCGGAGTAGCCAGAATAGACCTCTTTAACACCCTTAACACTTTCAAAAATAGCCTCGACACACCAAAAACAGCCACTCGCAAAATAGGCAGTTTCATATTCTTGCAGTGCTTCTGGCGAGACAACAACCTTTTCCATGGGTTTATGCTCGGCAACAGTAGGTTGTACTTTGGCGGTTTTGGACTGACATCCGAAGGAGGTCAATAAAATCAACGGTATAAATAAATGTCTCACTATTTTGTTTTTATGCTTTGTCGCATGGAAATATAATGTATTACTGCGAGGAAAAGGAATTTTGTCAAATGGATATACTGGAGCCAATATCCAGCAGAATCAACTCTTTCCCTTTGGATTTAAAATGAGATTGCGCCTCGGCTCTGTCAAGTTTAATAGGAGGGAAGGTATCATAATGACACCCCAATACTTTACTGCACTGTACAAAATCACTGGCAATACAGGCATCTTCATAGCCCATAGTGAAATTATCCCCGATTGGGAATATGGCCAAATCCAGTGCGGAGCAGGTCTCAGGAATAAGTTTCATATCCAAGGTTAATGCAGTGTCCCCTGCGATGTAAATACATTTGGAAGCGGTGGTCAATACAAATCCACCAGGATTTCCACCATAGGAACCATCGGGCAGTACACTGGAATGTATGGCATTTACATATTTTAAGGTTCCGAAACCGAACTTAAACTTTCCACCATGGTTCAATGGATGGCCATTTATCCCCTTCGCTCCGAACCACTCTACAATTTCATAATTTGATATCAGAAGGGCCTTTGGATTGTTTTTCGCAATCGTCTCCACATCCAATACATGATCTTGATGACCATGGGTAATTAGAATATAATCAACTTTCAATGCTTTTATATCAATATGGGCTGCCAAACTGTTTCCGCTTATAAAAGGATCTACAATCAGATTGGCATTTTCAGTTTGGATTAAAAGGGTAGCATGTCCTAAGAATGTGATTTTCATGATTTGTGGTTTAAAAGAGTTCGAATAGGGTCGAAAATGTCTTGAAATTATGAAATCTATAGATTCAAAACAAAATATTTGGTCGATGTCCTTACCAAAAAATCAGACCAACTGCACAAGCTGCATCCATAGCTATTGCTGCAAACATCGATGAAATGCATAAGGAATCGATAGCCTGTTTTTTACATTGAAAACGTTTGTCGAGGATAAAATACACTTCAGCCGAAAAAAGTTCCGATACCGAAAAAAAAAGGGCGTTAAGCGAGATAAATCTGGGTCAGGGGCCGGGCTAGGGTAGATTTACAATGTAAAAACAACCCAAGTCATGAAAGCAATTTTAACCCTTATCGCAGTAATCTTCTTCGGAACTTTAGCTATGGCACAAGACGCTTCTAAGGAAGTAAAAGTTGACACTATAACTGTTGGTGTTGAATTGGATATCACAATTCAGAAAGAGACTGAAAAAGAAGTAAAGGTTGCTAGATTGTACAAGTTCAAAAACGCTAGAGTAAAAAAAGCACTTACTTTTAAAACCAAAAGAAACAAATCTAAATTGGCTTAATCATGATTATGGGCATTGCCATACCACTTGTATTGTTTTTTAGCACAGCTTTTGTCATCGCATCAATTGCTTTCTCTTTGCGAAAAAAGCGAGATCAATATTAATAATTCAGGAAAACTGACTGTGCTGTTTTACATCCCCAAACCTTAACTTCTATTATGACTTCCGCTATCTTAATCCCGGTTGCTTTATTTTGTAGTTTAATTTTTGTTTCTGTTGCTGTACTGTTTTCTTTACGTCTTGCAAAAGCGCCTGCGCATCGTAAATAATACCATCTTTAATCGTATAGCTGACACCACCAACGCGAACAACTTCATTATCCTCGGTTAGTTTGATTGCTCCGGTACCGTATAGTACCTTGAGATTTTTTAATGGATTTTCGGGAACAATGACAAAATCGGCCAGTTTGCCTACGGACACGGTACCTATTTTATCATCCATACCTAGAGCTTCTGCACCGTTTAAGGTTGCAGAGCGGATAATTTCCAAGGGATGAAAGCCAGCTTCTCTTAAAAGTTCCATTTCGCGGATATAGGCAAAGCCGTATAATTGGAAAATAAACCCGGAATCTGATCCAGTGGTTACTCTACCGCCCCTGTTTTTGTATTCGTTTACAAAGGTCATCCACAGTTTATAATTTTCTCGCCAGGCCACTTCTTGTTCCGTGCCCCAGTCGTGCCAATACGAACCGTGGGAAATTTTACTGGGCTGATAGAAATCCCACAAAGAAGGTAAAGTGTAATCTTCGTGCCATTCAGCTCTTCGAGCTCTGTGCAAATCCCGACTTGCCTCATAAATGTTTAAAGTAGGGTCCAAGGTGAAATCCAGACTTATCAATTCGTCCATGACCTTGTTCCAGTGCTCAGAGTAGGGTTTGGCGGCCTGTTTCCAAAGTTTTCCAGCTTCTTCAAATCGATGTTGTTCGTTTTGATAGTTGTAGTCCACCGGATAATCTTGCACGGTTCTATCTTCAAACAAAGCTTCTGGAAGCCCGTACCAATGCTCCATACTGGTCAAACCGGCTCGTGCGGAATGAAGCACATTCCAGCGAGCAACATCCAATTGCGCATGGTGGCAAGCAGAGCGTAAACCCAATTTTTTGTTTTCATCCAATGCGGCGGCCATAATTTCTGGTGGGGCGCCGAAAAACTTAATGCCATCCGCACCTCGTTCAGCATTAGCTCTAACCCATTTTCTGGCCTGTTCCGGGGTGCTTATTGGTGCGTCATTTAAGGGGTTAAAACCACTTGATTTTTGTCCGAAGGCAGTATACGCCAGAATTCGAGGGGCAACAATCTCATTCTTTGCACTTCGTTTTTTCAAATCCAAGGTCCAATCAACCCCCCGTCCAGCGGGTTCCCTAACTGTGGTAATGCCATGGGCCATCCACAGTTTGAATACATAATCGGAGTCAGCACCCTGTCCAATACCGCCAATATGGCCATGCATATCAACAAAACCTGGTAGGAGGTACATGCCTTTGCAATCCAATTCTTTTCCTCCGGGTTTGAGTTGTGGCCTTTTGGAATCATCAATTTTAACTCCGGGATACCCTACCACCTGAATTTTAGTGATCTTGTTCTTTTCCACTACAATATCCACGGGACCTCTCGGTGGTGCTCCATTTCCATTGATCAATGTGACTCCTCTAATAATGAGCTGGGAAAATGGGCCTTCGCTAAGGTTTTCTTGCCCGAATCCGAAACTAAATTGGAATAAGGTTAAAAGGAAAAATAGTTTTTTCATAGTATTGGTTATTCTGGAATTCTAATTTTATCACCTAAAAACAATGCATTTAAGAACAATCTGTTGGTGCCATACCATGATCCTCTAAAATTGGGATTGTCTGCAAAGAGGACTACCCTGCCGCTCCCTAATTTGCTAACAATCAAGGATGCAGAAGGTTTTAGATTATCTTCCATATTCTTTTTGGTGACAAAACCATCTATATGAGGATTTTCGGCATATTTGGCCACGGTGGCATACGCATTTTTACTTGGGGAAAGCCAAACCGTATTGTTTTTATAGACTGGAATTGAAGTGTCACGATAGCCAAATGCAAGGGGATGGGTTACATCCAAATCAACTTTAAGAATAACGCCACCGACCCTTTCTTTTCCCAAATTTTCAGGAGCGTCAACATAGGGCCTTCTTTCTACTGTGGATGTGGAATCCTTTTCTTTTTTTGTTAGTTTTTCCTCCACAAGTTCTTTGTCAATAGCCCATTTGGAAGCTGTCCCTACGGTAATGAGGGTATTGCCCTTTTCTACCCAAGCTTTTATTTTTTCTTGTTGTTTTTTATTGAAATTATAACTGCCAGAAACCATGACTAAGGTGTTGTACTTATCAAGGTTTGCACCACCAAAATTTCGAATCGGGATTTTGGTAATGGGCATGTGCACCCTAGTATCCAATAAATGCCATACTTCTCCAGCTTCATAGGAACGGACTCCATGGCCAATGATCATGGCAGCTTTTGGCTTTGTTATGGCATCTACATATCGACTTCCCAAATCAATACCTTTTACATTATAACCCGAATTCGCAGCATAAATGGGCACTCGGAACTTGTTTTGGGCTTTCTGAATGCTTTTGTACACTTCGTCCGCGTTCTTTTTTTGGAGGCTGACAGGAACAACCAAGGCTCCATAATTGAAGCTTTTGTTTCCTTCCTGCGTTTTTGCAGTAAATGGTTTAAAGGAGCTTGAAATTACCAATCCTTTGGATTGTAGGTAATTTAAAGCTGCTACGGCATTGTAATCGTCGTAATCGATGATATAGGCATAGTTAGATTTCTGAACGGCAACGGGCTTGACCAAATCGTCTATTGATGTGATTTTATCACCTAGGTTAAGAGCAGTCACCGGTTTGTATTTCATATTGTAGAAGTTGGCCACGGACCATGCGGAGGCATCATAATAGACACTATCCCGATATTTTGCATAGGTCTCGAACATGCTCTGTACCATACGATATTGCGGTTGTCCTGTGGGTACCACAAAACTGTTTCCAGATTTATAGACCTCGATTTTGTGTAATAGTAGCTTGTCAACGAAGGCTTTTACGCGATTTGGGTCATGATCATCTTTAAAGGAATATCCCCTAATCCGACTTTTGGAAGCATTGCCCAAGGCGCTTTTAAAGAAATCCTGTTGATATTTTCTCAAGTATGCTTTGTTTTCAACAGCAGCTTTTATCGTTGTGATACTTGACAAGTATTGATTGCGGATGGTGAATGCAAATGTGATTTCACCAAAATCTGTGGTTTGTTTGTGTCCCCTTGAACTTGCTTGTTCAAACAATAATCCCAATCCACCTTGTAAATCAGGGTAGGAGGAACCATAACCAGGATAGGTGCCATCAAAAGCTTCTTTGGTAAAGTAAAATGAACCGATACTATCCAGAGCTTTTGCAAAGTAGTCTCCAAACAGATTATTGAGGTCAACGTAGTTTTCCTTGGGCATTATTGGATTTAAAGACCCATTGTCCTTCATAGGTTCAAAGAAATAAGAACTTTGCGTACCCATTTCGTGAAAATCGGTCACCACATTGGGATACCACTCATGATACCATGTCAATTTCCCTCGGCTTTCAGGGTTTATTCCCAACAACCAGTCTCGGTTTAAATCGAACCAGTAATGATTGGTTCTTCCCCTGGGCCAATATTCGTTATGCTCCACATCTTGCGGGTCGGCAACCAATGGATTCCCTTGGTACATATTTGCCCAATGGGTATGTCTGTCCCTGCCGTCGGGATTAATGGTCGGATCGATGAAGATGACCCCTTTGTTCAAGTAATTTAATATTTCTGGGTTGTTGGAAGCGACCAGAGTATAGGCGGTGAGCATAGCCGCTTCGGAACTTGAAGGCTCGTTTCCATGGACGTTGTATCCCAAATTCACAAAAATTGGAATCTCATCATAGTTGGTTGGATTTTGTGCGGGATCTGTAAATTGAAGGTGCTTGGCCTTCAATTGATCAAGATTTTTAAGGTTTTCAGGTGTGGTGACGGTCAACATCACCAATTTTCGACCCTCATGGGTTTTGCCATATTCATAAATGCTTGCCCTTTCGGAAAGCTCTGAAAGTTTGGTGAGATAGCTAACGATTAAATCGTGTCGAGTGTGCTTATCACCAATACCATGGCCAAGGAATTCTTGAGGAGAGGGAATATCAGAATTGAAAGGATGGTATTTTTTATAGAAATAGTCTTGTGCGGAAACTGGAGCACTTAGAAAAAGTGCTGCCAAAAGCAGTTTTTTGAGCATTAGATGAAGAATTTGTTAGTCGGTTAAAGATAGGAAAAGCTTTACTCGATAGCATTGAAATCTTCCACAATTTCTTCAAATTCAATACGATAATAAGTTCCTTTTTTGGATAAATCCCTAGCTATGGTTCCCCTGAGCTGTCGAGTGAGGTTGTAGATGAGCTTTAAACCCAGGGATTTTGCATTTTTTGGGTCAAAATTTTCGGAATACCCGATGCCATTGTCACCTAAATAGAGCTCATAGCGATTATCTGCAAGGTTTTTGAGAGAGAGGGTGATTTTTCCTTTCTTTTCGTCCGAAATCCCATATTTTAAGGCATTCGTGATGGTTTCATTGATGATTAATCCCAACGGGATTACGGTATCAATGCTAAGCTTGTTTTCCTCAATGTTCAAATCTACCTCAATATTGGTGGCATTGCCCTTAACGGATCGTACCAGGTATTCAGTAAGTTCTTTGACATACGGTCTTACCTCAATTTTGGACAAATAATCATCCCGTTTATATAGCATTTCATGAACCATGGCCATTGAAACGACCCTGTTTTGACTACTCTTGATTATACTGCTGATTTTTTCATCAGCAATGGTCCTGGATTGCAGACTTAACAGACTGGAAACCGTTTGTAGATTGTTCTTGACCCTGTGATGTACTTCTTTTAAAAGAATCTCCTTTTCATCAATTCGCTGTTGAATTTCATTTCGGGATTTATATAGTTTATGGTGGGCTTTCAACAAGTTTTTCCCTAAAACGACTCCTAATAGATACACCGCATAGAGTGCACTTCCCAAGGCAAACCAACTTTTGGATGACTCGGGAACAAGATTCTGGGAAATTTTATAATCCCCTAAATCATAAATAAATAGAACGGCAATGACCAAAAGGTTTATTACTAGATATATCTGCCCATAAACCATTGTAATTACGTATCCTGAGAAAACCACTATTGCAAGAACAAAAAGAAAAGGACTCTGTATACCTCCACTATAAAGGGTAATTATGGTGGCCCCAACCATGGAGACAATAGAAGTGACATTATAACAAAGAATGAGGTTTTTATGTCTGGTATACAAAACCGTATTGAGCAAATTCAATAAGGCATAACCAAAAAATGTATATGGAATTATTTCTTTGATGTCCAAAAAAAACAGGCACACCAACCCAAAAATTATTGCAATGAAAGAAGAACTATAGTTTACCTTAAGTACCAAATCGATTTTTTCTTGAAAATGATATTTATCCTCAAAAGGAATTTTCATGGGCTGCGCTTGGGTTGTGCTTCTACTACAAAATCTTTAAAAGATGGTAGCAAAAATACCTTAATATGGGGAGTTTAATCTGTAAATCTAAATATGTTTTTGGTATAATCAAAAACGACAGCCACAAATGACTGTCGTTTATCACAATTATTTTTTTAGGTTACTCGTCTAGCAATACCCACTCTCCCTTATCGATTAGAGGTTCGGCCTGTTTGTATTTTACCGTTTTGCTTTCGCCGGACATGATGTTTTTGATCGTGACCCTATCGTTTCGGCCAATTTTTGGCTTTTCCCTTACAATGGTCTCCGTAACCTGGGGTCTTCTGCCCTGGGTTTGTCCTGCGGCTCTATTTTGAGCTGCAAGTTCATCACTGTTCGGTATTTCTTCCTTGGTTGTTTTTAAATTTTCCTTCGGTCTTCTTACGTTTCTAGCTTCTTGGATAGGGTTAGCGTTCTCCGAAGGCAATTCCCCTTTGAACAAGAAAGAAATAATTTCCTTGTTCACCTTATCAATCATTTCTTTGAATAGCTCAAAAGCCTCAAATTTATAGATCAAAAGTGGGTCTTTTTGCTCATGTACCGCCAACTGTACAGACTGCTTCAATTCGTCCATTTTACGAAGATGTGTTTTCCACGAATCATCAATGATGGCCAAGGAAATATTTTTCTCGAAATCCGTGATCAATTGCGTTCCATTACTGTTGTATGCTGATTCCAGATTGGTAACCACATTTAATGTCTTGATTCCATCGGTAAAAGGAACCACAATGCGTTCAAATTTGTTGGATTGATCTTCGTAGACTTTTTTGATAACAGGAAAGGCCACCGTTGCGCTTCGCTCCATTTTTTGTTGATAGAAATCGTAAGCGACCTTGTAAACCGTATTCGCGATTTCTTGAAAACTCAACCTTTTAAACTCTTCTTCATTGACCGGAGAGGTTATAGAGAAATATTTGATGAGCTCAAACTCGAAGTTTTTGAAATCATCGGCCATTTTATTGGTTTCGGCAATGACTTCGCAGGTGTCATAGATCATGTTAGCCACATCAACCTTCAATCGTTCACCCTGAAGGGCATGACGTCTTCTTTTGTACACCACCTCACGCTGGGCGTTCATTACATCATCATATTCCAATAGACGTTTACGGATACCAAAGTTGTTTTCCTCAACTTTCTTTTGAGCGCGTTCTATGGATTTTGTCATCATGGAATGCTGAATTACTTCACCCTCTTCCAATCCCATACGGTCCATCATTTTGGCGACTCGGTCAGAGCCAAACAAACGCATTAGGTTGTCTTCCAATGAAACATAGAATTGAGAGCTTCCCACATCTCCCTGACGACCGGAACGTCCACGTAGCTGTCTGTCCACACGTCTGGAGTCGTGTCGTTCGGTTCCTACGATGGCCAAACCACCTGCGGCTTTTACTTCGTCACTCAATTTAATGTCGGTTCCACGACCTGCCATGTTGGTAGCAATGGTCACAATACCACCTTTACCTGCTTCAGCAACGATATCGGCCTCTTTTTTATGCAATTTGGCGTTCAATACATT
Organism: Flagellimonas sp. 2504JD1-5; assembly: GCF_053618295.1. Classification (NCBI taxonomy): domain Bacteria; kingdom Pseudomonadati; phylum Bacteroidota; class Flavobacteriia; order Flavobacteriales; family Flavobacteriaceae; genus Flagellimonas; species Flagellimonas sp. 2504JD1-5. The sequence goes on along the minus strand of NZ_JBSIOU010000002.1, from coordinate 1,178,245 downwards.
ATGCGGAACTTTGCGAACACTTAATAATTTTGAGAGCAATTCTGATATTTCAACAGAAGTAGTACCAATCAAAACAGGTCTGCCCGCCTGTGAAAGTGCGGTTACCTCTTCAATAATGGCATTGTATTTTTCTCGTTTGGTCTTGTAGATCAAATCGTGACGGTCATCCCGAGCGATTGGACGGTTGGTTGGAATCTCCATCACATCCAACTTGTAGATTTCCCAGAATTCCCCAGCTTCTGTAACAGCGGTACCTGTCATGCCAGCCAGTTTGTTGTACATTCTGAAGTAATTCTGAAGTGTAATGGTCGCAAAAGTTTGGGTCATGGCCTCAATTTTTACGTTTTCCTTCGCCTCAATGGCTTGGTGCAACCCGTCCGAATAACGACGCCCATCCATAATACGTCCGGTTTGCTCATCAACGATCATTACCTTGTTGTCCATAACCACATACTCCACATCCTTTTCGAATAGGGTATAGGCCTTGAGCAATTGACTCATGGTGTGGATACGTTCACTTTTTACAGCAAAATCTTTAAAAAGTTCTTCTTTGAGCTCGGCTTCTTTTTCGATTTCCAGGTTTTGTTCTTCAATCTTTGCAATTTCACCTCCAATGTCAGGCATGACAAAGAAATCTTTGTCCTGATCACCGGAAATGTGATCGACTCCTTTGTCCGTTAACTCAAGCTGATTGTTCTTTTCATCAATGGTGAACAATAGATCGGCATCTACCTTGGGCATCTCCCGATTATTGTCCTGCATATAGAAGTTTTCTGTTTTCTGAAGCAGTTGTTTTACGCCTTCTTCACTCAAAAACTTGATGAGTGCCTTGTTTTTTGGTAAACCTCTGTGCACACGAAGCAAAAGGAAACCTCCTTCTTTGGTATCTCCTTCTTTAATCAATTTTTTGGCCTCAGCTAACACTCCTGTTAAATGTTGACGCTGCTTTTGAACGATATCGGAAACCTTTGGTTTCAATTCATTAAACTCGTGTCGGTCACCTTCAGGGACAGGTCCAGATATGATCAAGGGCGTTCTTGCGTCATCAATCAAAACAGAATCCACCTCATCCACAATAGCGTAATGATGCGGTGGCTGAACCAAATCGCCAGGGGTGTGTGCCATATTATCCCGGAGATAGTCAAAACCGAACTCGTTGTTGGTTCCGTAGGTGATATCGGCATTATAAGCGGCCCTTCTTCCTTCGGAATTGGGTTGGTGCTTATCGATACAATCCACAGAAAGTCCATGAAATTCAAAAATAGGGGCCATCCAAGCGCTATCTCTTTTTGCCAAATAATCGTTTACGGTAACCAAATGGGCTCCTTTTCCTGATAATGCGTTAAGATAGAGTGGGAGTGTGGCCACTAAGGTCTTTCCCTCACCGGTCTGCATTTCAGCAATTTTACCTTGATGTAAGGTGATACCACCGATTAATTGCACATCGTAATGGATCATGTCCCATGTAACTTCCTTTCCAGCTGCATCCCATGAATTTTTCCATACCGCACTGTCGCCTTCAAGCATAACATAATCTTTGGAACCTGAAAGAGCACGATCAAATTCTGTTGCTATAACGGTAAGGGTCTCATTGTCGGCAAATCGTTTTGCTGTTTCCTTTACAACGGCGAAGGCCTCGGGCAAAAGGGTGTTTAAGGTATCTTCAGAAATTTTATAGGCTTCCTCGTTAAGCTTATCAATTTCACTATAGATCTCCTCATTTCGGTCTATATCTGTTGAATTTTGGATTTCTTCACGAAGCTGCGCTATTTTGTCATTGATTTCTTTGCAGTCTTCCTGAATTTGTGCTTTAAAGGCAACTGTTTTTTGTCTTAGTTCGTCGTGGGTAAGTCCTTCGAGTTGTTGTTCAAAGGATTTTATTTCTTTTACCAAAGGTTGTAACGCCTTAACGTCTTTCTCGGATTTATCTCCTACAAAAACCTTTAGTACGGAATTGATAAAGCTCATGAATAATTTTTCTTTTGGATTGCAAAAGCCGTTCCATTGTAAAGAGTGGTCGGAAACCTTTTGCTAGGCTGCCAAAATTACATAAAAAAAAGCCTCAAATGAGACTTTTTAGTAGTGTTTGTGTTTTTTGAAATCTAATACTCGTCCTCATTCCAGAGGTAATCTTCCTCAGTGGGATAGTCGGGCCATATTTCCTCGATGGACTCGTAAATTTCGCCACCTTCCTCTTCCATGGATTGTAAATTTTCTACAACTTCCAACGGAGCTCCGGTACGGATGGCATAATCTATTAATTCGTCTTTGGTGGCTGGCCAAGGCGCATCACTTAAATATGAAGCTAATTCTAATGTCCAGTACATAGTAACGGTTTGATTTTAAATTTTTTGCAAAAATAATTTTTAAACCCAATTTGCCAAGCAAAATCGAAATTATTTGAAAAATATTTTCTGCATATTAATGTGTAACGTAGAAAATTCGGATTTATTAGTCCAATTTTTCAGGAATCCATTTCACCTCATGGGCCTGCAAATCCTTTGACAACTTTCGTGCCAATACAAAAAGGTAATCTGAAAGTCTGTTAACATATGAGAGCAAGTTGTGGGGCAGTGGCTCATTTTCATTAAGGTAAGAAACCATACGCTCAGCTCTGCGACAAATGGTTCTGGCGATATGACAGTATGACACGGTAGTGTGCCCACCTGGGAGTATAAAATGTGTCATTTCAGGAAGTCCTTCATTCATTTGGTCCATTTCTTTCTCTAGAAAAGTGATGTCATCTTCTGAAATTTTAGGAATCTTCAGTCGATTCTCCTTTTTTGGTTCCGTGGCCAAAATAGCGCCAACGGTGAACAATTTATTTTGGATGAGTGCCAACACTTCTTTAGAGTGAGCATCTATTTCTTGATCACGAACCAGGCCCAAAAAAGAGTTGAGTTCGTCAATTGTGCCATAACTTTCAATGCGAATGTGGTGCTTGGGTACTCTTTTCCCTGTAAAAAGTGCAGTGGTACCTTTATCTCCTGTTTTGGTATAGATTTTCATTTTTTCAATTGTCAGTTAACAATTAACAATGTCCAATTAGCAATGTGTAGATGGCTATTGATAATTGATCATTGATAACTGTTTAATTGCGATCGTCGTGTTTTCGTTTTCCATCCATGAATTTTCTGGATTTGCGCTCTCGTCTTCCCTGTTTGTTCTTGAAAAGAACCGCCAAGTAAATAATGGCCAAAACCCCAAGAACGTAATAAATTACATTGCCTTCCATATGAGAATTCTTTGTTTCTTAAAATTACTTCATTAAATCCGGATGATGAAATGTTCTTTGACCTGTTCCCTACGGATAAAAAGTGCCCCACAATGAAACATATCAATGCTGACGGTAATGTTCGAGTTTTGAGTCAAGCTTTTCCATTGCTCTTCTTTTTCTTGATTGGAATGGATGCCGTTGATTAGAATCATACTGTCGTTGTGCAGTTTTTGCCCAGAAAGAAGTTGATTAAATGTATTTTGATTCAAATCGTTGGTAAATAACATGTCCACCCTATTTGAGTTAAATTTTAATTCGGGATGGTTGTTCAGAATAATAGGCTTTAATACAGAATTCTCTGGAATTTGAATATGCTCAAAATCAAAGTAATCAATACTTTTTAACAGCACATCAATTCCTTTCTTTTTATCATATTTTTTTTTGGAGTACAAACACTTTGTCACAAAAGCAAATACAAAAGGAGAGTGCACTCCATGTTGATTGCTGGACTTTAAAAGGAATTTGAAATATGATTTTAGTTTGAAAAGCATGAGTCCATTTTAAGAACACTCTTCGACGAGCTCAGTGTGACGATCTATCCTTCTAATATTGCCGATAATTCAAACCAACGCTCTGTTTTTTCTTCTAAAGTGTTTGAGATTTCTTTGAGTTCGATGGATAATTGATTGATTTCTTCCCCGGATAAACTTGAATCAGCAAATTTGTTTTGAAATGCGTTTTTCTGTTCTTCCAACTTTTGGATTTCCTTTTCTAGCCTATTGTATTCCTTTTGTTCTGCGTAGGATAATTTTTTTGAATTATCTTTTTCCTTCCAAGATGTCTTTTCAACCTTTTCCAAGGTACTTTTGGCTTCGCGTTCAGCGATAATCCTGCTATTTTCGTAGGCCCTATAATCTGAATAATTTCCTGGAAAATCTTCGATCACCCCATTCCCTTTAAAAACAAACAAGTGGTCTACGATTTTGTCCATAAAATAACGATCGTGCGATACGACGATCAAACATCCTGGGAAATCCAATAGAAAACTTTCCAAAATATTCAACGTTACAATATCAAGATCATTTGTGGGCTCATCCAAAATCAAAAAGTTTGGGTTTTGAATGAGTACAGTACACAAATACAATCGTTTTCGTTCCCCTCCACTCAGTTTTTCAACAAAATCGTACTGTTTTTTTCGGTCAAATAAAAACCGTTCCAAGAGCTGTTGGGCAGAAATCTGCTTGCCTTTTTTTAGAGGGATGTAATCGCCGAACTCACGGATTACATCAATAACTTTTTGCCCTTCTTTAACAGGAATTCCTTTTTGCGTGTAATATCCAAATTTTAAAGTGTCACCCACAACCACTTTTCCTCCATCTATGGATTCTTGTTGGGTTAGAATATTTAGAAAAGTTGATTTTCCGGTTCCATTTTGCCCTATTATACCGACCCGTTCACCTTTGGTGAAATTATATTCGAACTTTTCTAAAATGACTTTGTCTCCATAGAATTTTGAGACATTGTGAAGCTCCAGGATTTTGGTCCCCAAACGTTCCATATTCAATTCGAGCTGAATCTGATGGTCTACCCGACGTTGATGTGCCTTTTTTTTGATTTCTTTGAAATCATCGATGCGGGACTTGGATTTTGTGGTCCTCGCTTTGGGTTGCCTTCGCATCCAATCCAATTCCTTTTTAAAAAGGAGTTTGGACTTATGTTGTTCCATCTCCTCACGCTCCATTCTACCTTCTTTTTCACGCAGGTAATATGAATAATTGCCTTTGTAGCTGTACAATTGGTTATTGTCCAATTCAATAATCTCGTTACATACCCTTTCCAAAAAATAGCGGTCGTGTGTGACCATGAAGAGTGTTATATTCTCTTTGGAGAAATAGGCTTCGAGCCATTCTATCATTTCTAGGTCCAAATGGTTGGTTGGCTCATCCAAAATAAGCAGGTCGGGCTTGTTGAGCAGTGCATTGGCAAGGGCCAATCGTTTTTTTTGTCCTCCGGAGAGATTACCAACTTTCAAATCCAATTGGTCCAGATGTAGCTTATAAAGGATTTGCTTGTACTGGGTCTCGAAATCCCAACCATTATGGCGTTCCATGGCTTCGAAAGCCCTTTGGTATTGTTCAGATTCGTCGGGATTTTGAACAGCTTTCTCGTAATCTGCTATGATTTTTAAAATGGGATTATCCGAACTGAAAATAGTTTCTTCAACCGTTAAATTGGGATTCAGATTAGGTTCCTGTTCCAAAAATGCAATTTGAATGCCCTTTCTTTGAGTAACCTGACCAGTTTCTGAGTTGTCCTTGCCGGAAATGATATTGAGAATTGAAGTCTTCCCACTTCCATTTTTGGCAACCAGGGCAATTTTTTGCTCCTTGTTGATTCCAAATGAAATATTGGAAAAGAGCACCAGCTCTCCATACGATTTAGAAATATTCTCAACGGTCAATAAATTCATTGGCTCAATTTACGGTCTAGAATCAAACCCTTAAAAATTTTAGTAAGAAAACGTAGCGAACGGCCAACGTAAGCAAAATTAGAATTAACAAGGGTGAAAAACTCTGGATATTAAAAATCCAAACCAATACAGTCAACGCTAGTAATCCTAGAAGTACTTTTAGATATTTGGAAAACCAATCGGGCAATTTGCTTTGAAAAATGTAAATGAACGCAATTGCAAAATTAAATGGAAAGGCCCAGAGCAGATTGAAATTTTTTGGAGTGGATGTGTGGTCGGCGCCAAACCAAATCAATGCGAGAACAAGGCCTATAAAACCCGTGACAAGGAAGAGTGAGAAATCCAACCACCTGCTTCGAGAACCATGCTTGTGGTCAAGATAGGTTATTGTAGCAGTAAATAAGAACAACAATGTAAACCAGAATAGGGGTGAAAGCGGAAAGAAATTGTCGACATCAAATTCATCATAATCCAAGATTGTCCGTTCTCGTTGTACCAGTGGTTTACCATTTTTGGTAGTGTTGGTCAACTGTTGCATCGCATAAGAGGGCAGAAAAGTGTGTTCTTTTACTGTGGCTTTTCGGTCCACAACGGACCCAAAGGCTACATCAATGCCAAAAGAGGACCAAGAATTGGTTGCCAAGTTTTGCCTTACCAACTCTCTAAAAGAGTATTGTTTGTCAAGGTACGATCCATCAAAAACAATCGCATCACCAAACTGTTGTTTTAGAATATCCCCAACCATGCTAGAGCAATTATTAAGCAAGGGATCGTACAAATAATCTCTGTTTTGAGGCAAATAATTGTTTTCCAAAAAGGCAAACAGTTTATTTTTTTCATGCAAATCCAAATCCAAGATCTGCTCTTTTACCCACCTTCTTTCCATTTCATAGGCAAAAAGGAATCTGTCGAACCTACTTCGGGACAGGGAATAAATCAATCTACCCTTAACAAAGTTCAGATAGAAATTGGGTCGATTAAAATCAAAGGTGCCGTAGTTGTACACCACATCAATACCCAAAGTCGAATCTTGAACCCGGATGGCGGTATGACCGAAGGATGTGATCAGATCATCGCCCTTGGCGCAGGTGAGGACACTTATTTGCGATTTGCCGGTAAGCTGTGGAATTTGGGAAATTGCCTGATGCGCAAATGACAAAAGCAAAACCCAAAAGAAAATCCAATGCCTCATTTTTAATTTTATCTGGCAAATATCAGAATAAATCGTACATGATTGAACTGGAAAACGAAACACTTTGTTTTTTGCCTTATTTTTACCCAAAGCCTGACGCATGAAGCAATATATTCCAAATTTTATCACCCTTTTGAATCTTTTTAGTGGATGCATAGCAGCGGTTTTTGCCGTGCTTAACCAGTTGGAGATGGCCGCGTTGTTTGTGTGCATTGGAATATTTTTTGATTTTTTGGATGGATTTGCAGCCCGATTGCTCAATGTAAAAAGTGAAATTGGGGTGCAGCTAGATTCTTTGGCCGATATGGTCACCAGTGGATTGGTGCCTGGCATTGTGATGTTCCAATTGTTGAATATGGCGCATACTGGGGGATGGAATGGCATTTTTTCATGGGCTGAATCTACACACACACTATGGATTGGTGGTAAGGTGGCCCCGATAGCCTTTTTTGGGTTTGTAATTACGTTGGCCTCGGCATATCGATTGGCGAAATTCAATGTTGATGAGAACCAAGTGTCTTCATTTAAAGGATTGCCCACTCCGGCCAATGCACTTTTGATTCTGTCACTGCCCTTGATTTTATTGTATCATCAAAGCGATGCGCTAAACGGATTTATCTTGAACCAATGGTTTTTAATCGGACTTACGATATTGAGTGCCTATCTGCTTAATTCCAAAATTGAGCTTTTTGCCCTAAAATTTGAAAATTGGAGTTTTAAGGATAATGCAGTTCGCTACCTCTTTTTAATTGGAAGTGTGGTCATGCTGGTTACATTACAATTCTTGGCCTTGCCGTTGATCGTAATCTTGTATATTGTAAGCTCTTTCCTCAACAAACAAAATTAGATTAATCCGGATGTTGAAGCGCATCTTTAGATGCTTCAACCTTACTTGGACATCCTTAAAACGTAAATGTTATGAAGATGGTTCTAAGTTATTCCGTATGTTTTCTTTACGTAATGTGTATGTCCTTATGCGGTTGTCCTCCGGATGATTACGAGGAACATGTGGAATATGAAGCAATTATTCCCAATGTAGTTCAAATTGAAGGCGAAAAAACAGATTTTATTCAAGGAGATACATTGTTTTTGGCGGTTGAGGTCCCAAAAGTGGTTTCTGCGGAGGGGGAATTAATAGACCTACAAGATGATTTAAGAGTTCAATCTTGCCATTTTACATTAAAATTGAGCAAAATGGGAAGTTTTGCAAACCCCGCAGTGTTATCTCTTTCGGAAAACGAATTTGTAGTATTGGATGGAGATGCATATTTAGACGACTATGATAACTCGCGGATATATTGTAGTGCGATGTTTAACAATGAAAGTTTTGTGTTTCGTTTTGGAATTTTATTAAAGGAAAAGGGAAATTTTATCCTATCGCAATATGATCAGACCAAAAACGAATGGTTTTTTGTCTTTAGTGATGAAAAAGTTGAACAAAACATTCATGAAACAGTGATTGTAAAATCACCTTTGACAAGTGCAGGAAGTACAGACTTGGGATTGGAATTTACTGTGAATTAACTGGTCTAAAAATCCAATTTCTTTTTACGGAGCTCAAAGTTTTGCCCCAAATAAACCTTTCGGACCATTTCATCTACAGCCAATTCTTCGGGAACACCAGCTTTTAAGATTCCACCTTCGAACATTAGGTAAGAGCGTTCCGTAATGGCCAAAGTTTCCTGCACATTATGATCTGTGATTAAAATACCAATATTCTTGTTTTTCAATTGGGCCACAATGCGTTGAATGTCTTCCACGGCTACGGGGTCAACTCCGGCAAAAGGCTCATCCAATAAAATAAATTTGGGGTCGGTGGCCAGGGCGCGAGCAATTTCGGTTCGCCTGCGCTCCCCGCCAGAAAGTAAATCGCCCCTATTTTTTCGGATATGCCCCAAACCGAACTCATCGATCAGGGATTCCATTTTCATATGCTGCTCCTTTTTGCTCAATTTGGTAAGCTGCAGCACACTCAAAATATTTTTTTCAATACTGAGTTTGCGAAAAACTGAAGCTTCTTGAGCCAAATAGCCAATTCCATTCTGTGCACGCTTGTACATGGGAAAGGTGGTGATTTCCATGTCGTCCAAGAAAATTTGGCCTCCGTTGGGTTTGATCAAACCAACGATCATATAAAATGAAGTGGTCTTACCTGCACCATTGGGTCCCAACAATCCAACAATCTCCCCTTGGTTTACTTCCAGGGAAATGCCCTTTACAACCTTTCGGCCCCTATAGGCCTTCATGATATTTTCGGCTCTTAACTTCATAAGAATTCGCCAAAACTAAGCATATTCTCTTTTTGGGTCATGGACTTTGGGATTTTTTTATGCCTCATTTTCTTCCAGTGCCTCCCAGTACTCAAAAGCCCTACGTAGGTGCGGAATTACAATGGTGCCTCCAATGAGGGTTGCAATACCCAATGTTTCCATAACTTCCTCCTTGGTAGCTCCTTGGTCTTTGGAACTTTCCAAATGATATTTTACGCAATCATCGCAACGCATGACTGCAGAGGCTACCAAACCTAACAATTCTTTGGTCTTGACATCCAAAGCGCCCTCCATAAACGCATTGGTGTCCAAATTGAAAATTCGTTTGATGAGCTTATTGTTTTCGGCCAACAATTTATCATTCATTTTGGCCCGGTATGCATTGAACTCTTCTACTTTATTTGGCATTTTCTTGTGCTTTTTTAGCTTCTTTTTTTACCACAACTTTTGAAATGTAAATACTGACTTGATATAGAATCAAAACTGGTATGGCCACCACAATTTGACTTGTAACATCTGGAGGGGTAATGATTGCAGATAGGATTAAAACCATAACCAAAGCTATCTTTCTGTACTTTTTTAAAATCTCCGGAGTGACCAAACCTACTTTGGTAAGAAAGAAAATGACAATAGGAAGCTCGAACATAACCCCACAGGCGATAACCGACGCCCTTACCGTGGCAATAAATGAACTAATGTCAATTTCATTTAAAACCTCTTTACTAACCTGATAAGTACCTAAAAAGTTAATTGAAAGCGGAGCTACTACATAATATCCAAACAGTACACCTAGGAAAAATAGAAAAGAGGCTACCAAAATAAATCCCCTTGAATGTTTACGCTCATTTTCATGTAAACCGGGGCTGATAAACTTCCAAAGTTCCCATAGTACATATGGAAAGGCAATAATAAAACCTGCCCAAATGGAGGTCCAAATATGGGCGGAAAATTGCCCTGCCATGGTTCGGTTTTGAATAGTAAAAGGCAACGAATCAGCGCAGAATTCAGAATCGACACCAAAAAAAGTGGCTATTCTACAAAAGAATCGATAAGTTGGAAAATCCATTTTTTTTGGACCAAATAGAACAATATCGAAAATAAACTCTCTTGCCACAAATGCCACACAGGCAACAATTACTATTGCCAAGGTGGACCTTATTAGATGCCAGCGAAGTTCTTCCAAATGGTCCAAAAAGGACATTTCGTTGGGGTCGTTGTTGATTGTTTCTGCCATTATAGGATGCCCTCGTTTATAAGGTTATGAATATGGACAATCCCTGCATATGTGCCATTATCGAAAGCCAAAAGCTGGGAAATGCCGTTGTCCTGCAATATTTTAAGTGCTTTTACAGCCAAGGTATCCGTAGGTACGGATTTGGGATTGGCTGTCATGATATCTTTTGCTGTAAGCTCGCCGATATTATCATGCTTGCTAAGCATTCTTCGAATATCCCCATCGGTGACCACACCCACCACCTCGTTGTTCTCCATTACTGCGGTTACTCCAAGCATCTTTTCAGAGATTTCCACAATTACGTCTTTTACTCCAGAAGTTGAATCTACCTGTGGTTTTTGATTATTGACTACAATGTCGGCCACACGCAGGTATAATTTTTTGCCCAACGATCCACCTGGGTGATACTTTGCAAAGTCAGCACTGCTAAACCCCCTTAGTTCCAACAGACAAATGGCAAGAGCATCTCCCATGGCCATTTGGGCCGAAGTACTTGTGGTTGGCGCCAGATTATTTGGGCATGCTTCCTTTTCAACATAGGTGCTTAAAACAAAATCGGCCTGTTTGGCCAAGATTGAATCCATGTTTCCGGTCATTCCAACTAGCTTGTTCTTTCCAATTTTTATCAATGGAAGTAATGCTTTGATTTCAGGTGTATTTCCACTTTTTGAAATACAGACCACCACATCGTTGTCCTGAATAGTGCCAAGATCGCCATGTATGGCATCGGCCGCGTGCATAAAAACTGCTGGAGTGCCTGTGGAATTCAAAGTGGCTACAATTTTTGAAGCTATAATGGCACTTTTGCCAACTCCAGATACGATCACTCTTCCTTTGGATTCCAAAATATATTGAACCGCTTCGGCAAACTGATCATCGAGCTGGTCAATTAAATTTTCAATGGCCTTGCTTTCCGTTTCCAAGGTCCTTTTTGCAATGGATAGAATAGATTGGGTATCGCTCAACGTAATTAATGGATTATCTAAGTTGTATTCCTAAAAGAATGTCTTATATTTAAGTTTACAAAACTAAACAAACTATCTCTTACAAACCATTTATGGAAGTTAGAAAGCTTTTTCCATAAAATGGATATTCAAATTTTAAAAATTTCGCGACCTTCTACTTGGGTTGTTTGGTTAAAATGAAAAAACGGAAATGGGTTTGACGAACACCGATTTGCACTCTTCTCTAAAAAAATACTTTGGTTTTTCACAGTTTAAGGGGCTTCAAGAAAAAGTTATACATAACATTCTGGATAACAAGGATACGTTTGTGATTATGCCCACTGGGGGCGGTAAATCCTTATGTTATCAATTACCGGCATTGATGAAAGATGGAACGGCCATTGTTGTTTCCCCCTTGATCGCCTTAATGAAGAACCAGGTCGACGCCATTCGTGGGGTATCGGAACAGTGCGGTATTGCCCATGTACTCAATTCTTCGTTGACAAAGACAGAAGTGCGACAGGTAAAAGAGGATATTACCAACGGTGTTACCAAGTTACTTTATGTGGCACCCGAATCATTGACCAAAGAAGAAAATGTAGAATTTTTAAAAGGGGTTACCTTGTCCTTTGTCGCAGTAGATGAAGCGCATTGCATTTCGGAGTGGGGACATGATTTTAGACCTGAATATCGAAATCTAAAAAGCATCATCAACCGATTGGGTGATAATATCCCAATAATTGGGCTTACAGCTACCGCCACGCCCAAGGTCCAAGAAGATATTATCAAAAATTTGGGAATGACGGATGCCAAGGTGTTCAAAGCATCTTTCAATAGGCCAAATCTTTATTATGAAGTACGTCCAAAAACCCAAAATGTTGACGCAGATATTATCCGATTCATTAAACAAAATCTGGGTAAATCAGGAATCATTTATTGTTTGAGCCGAAAAAGGGTAGAAGAATTGGCCCAAGTGCTACAGGTTAATGGCATTAGTGCCGTTCCATATCACGCTGGATTTGATGCCAAGACCCGCTCCAAGTATCAAGATATGTTTTTGATGGAAGAGGTGGATGTCGTGGTCGCAACAATAGCCTTTGGAATGGGAATTGACAAGCCGGATGTACGCTTCGTAATCCATCACGATATTCCTAAAAGCATTGAAAGCTATTACCAAGAAACCGGAAGGGCTGGCCGCGATGGAGGTGAAGGACATTGTTTGGCCTTCTACTCTTATAAGGATATCGAAAAGCTTGAAAAATTCATGTCGGGCAAACCTGTGGCCGAACAGGAAATAGGAAATGCCCTGTTGCAAGAAATTGTGGCCTATGCCGAAACATCAATGTCTCGTCGAAAATTCATTCTTCATTATTTTGGGGAGGAGTTTGATGAGGTCAAAGGAGAAGGTGCGGACATGGATGACAATACCCGAAACCCTAAGCAAAAAGAAGAAGCACAGGGAGAAGTTGAAAAACTTTTGAGCGTTGTAAGGGATACCAAGGAAAAATTTAAAACCAAAGAGATTGTAAAGGTTTTGGTTGGGCAGGTTAATGCCATGATTTCTTCGCACAAGACCAACGAAAAGGATTTCTTCGGTATAGGTTCGGAAAGGGATGAAGCCTACTGGATGGCGCTGACCCGCCAAGTGTTGGTTGCCGGATTGCTCAAAAAGGAGATTGAGCAATATGGCATTTTGCATGTGACCAATGCAGGAAAATTGTTCTTGGGAAAGCCAAGTTCATTTATGATGACCAAAGATCATGTGTACAGTAAGGAAAATGACGAGGCCATAATCACAGCTGCTAAATCCCGTGGAGGGGGAGCAGATGATAATTTATTAAAACTGCTACGCGATTTGAGAAAACGGGAGGCCCAAAAAATGGAGGTGCCGCCGTTTGTTGTCTTTCAAGACCCCTCTTTGGACGATATGGCACTGAAATATCCTATCACCATGCCCGAACTATTGAATATTCATGGGGTGGGTGAAGGAAAAGCAAAGAAGTACGGAAAGCCCTTTATAGACCTCATATCAAAATATGTTGAGGAAAATGAAGTTATAAGGCCTGATGATCTTGTAGTTAAAAGTACAGGTGCCAATTCCGGTTTAAAGCTCTACATTATCCAAAATATTGATAGAAAATTACCACTCGACGATATTGCCTCGGCAAAGGGATTGGAATTGCCTGCGCTGATCAAGGAAATGGAGCAAATTGTGTTTAGTGGTACCAAGCTCAATATTGCCTATTGGATTGATGAAATTTTGGATGAAGATCAACAAGAAGAGATCCATGATTATTTTATTGAAGCGGAAACCGATTCTATTTCCGAAGCGGTGGATGAGTTTGATGGAGATTACGAAGACGAAGAACTTCGGCTTTATCGACTTAAATTTATCAGTGAAGTGGCCAACTAGGGCGCCAAATACTCAAAGGGGTAGAATCTCAAATTTCTAAGGACCATAAAAAGTAGCACTATAATGAGAACTATTATAGGTGTATATCTATGACTAAGAAGACTTCTTCCTTGGTAAATTCCTGATTTTACCGCAATATGTTGAAGAATGACCAGAATTGAAGGGAGCAGCAAAAAGTTGTGGCTCAGTGCATCCGTGATTCTCAGGTGTAACAAATCGTGAATTGCCCTCTGTGTTCCACAACCGGAACAATAGATACCTGCATAATTATAAAATGGACATTTTGGGAAAAGCCCATTTTCTGGATTAATAGAAAAATAAAGGAGTATTGCCAAAACTGACAATACTCCCAATATTGCAATAAGATATTTCTTTTTAGTAGTTACCGCCATTGGCCATTGCTCCTAAAAATGCAAACCCGAATATTGCCAAATAAATAATAATGATCACAACGGAGGCTCCTGCTCCGATCAAAGCCCACATTTTTGCATTTTTAGCTGCTTTTTCTGCTTCTTCGTACTCTCCCCGAGCATAGGCCTCATTTACTTTAGAGGCATAAATAATACTTGCTATTCCTGTTGGAAGGCAGCAAAAAATAGTACTTAAAATTGCCCAAACCAGATAATTGTTCGGTTTGGGAGGCATGTTTGAATTGTTTTCCATTTTGGTTGTTTAATTATTGGTATTGTTCTAAAATTTCGCGCATTTGTTCTGGATCCTGTAAAGCTTCCCATCCGAAGAAAGATATAGCCCAGATAACATAAATAAGAAATATCACATTGAGAATAACTCCTATGATGGCCAATATTTTTCCCGTTTTCACATTTTTGAACCCGTCATACATTTCTGGGTTTTCCTGATATAATTTGGTTGCCTTATTTGCTAAGACCAGGGCTATGATTCCGAAAATCAATCCAATAATTCCATAACAACAACAGGTTACTATTGAAATAATTCCGAAAACCAAGATTAATGTTGAATTTGGGAGTTTTTGTTGTTCCATAACTTAAGTTTTAATTAAAAAAGTTGTTCATTTTAATAATATAGCTGGTTACAATCGTGGCAGCAGTCAGTAGGATTAAAAATAACTTTATCTGATGCTCATTTCGATATTTTATAAAAAAGGTCGAGCCTAAAAAAGCTAAAAGAGCAAAAATTGGATAAATAGCTGGATACATCTTGAAAGCTGCCAAAAATTCCCCTTGAAAAAGCAATTGTATCGAACGTTGCATTCCACAGCCTGGGCAATCTATTCCCAACAATTTTTTATTTAGACAGGGAAGCATCAAATCCTCTGTGCCAATCAAAAAATAAATCAGTTGTGGGTACATGATTGCGGTTATCGCCAAGAAAAATACTACTATTTTTGCTATTGATATTAAACTTTCCCAAAAAAATACTGTTGAAATCCCAAACACGAATGTTTCATTTAGGTGATAAAGTGGAGGTGCTCGATGAAGCAATCTCTGGCATAATTGATGCTATGGACGGAAACGAGATAACCGTGTTGACCGATGATGGGTTTTTACTTAAATACAGTGCAAATGAATTGGTTAAAGTGGGAGAAAACATTCATGTGTCCAATATGGATGCAGCCAAGATAAAAGAGGAGAAAGCAGAACCTAAAAAAAAGATTGGTAAAAAACCGAAAATCAAAGAAAGGAATGCTCCTAAAATGGAGGTTGACCTACATATAAACCAATTGGTCAAATCATCTAAGGGATTAAGCAATTTTGACATCCTTAATCTTCAATTGGACATGGCCAAACGACAATTGGATTTTGCTATTGGCAAAAGAATTCAAAAAGTGGTTTTTATCCACGGAGTGGGAGAAGGGGTGCTCAAAGAGGAATTGAAATATCTTTTTAACAGGTACGACAATCTAAAGTGGTACGATGCGGATTATCAAAAATATGGTTTGGGCGCAACCGAAGTCTATATCTTTCAGAAAAACTGATTTCAATCAAGGTACTGCCGTGGTCACTTCCCCAAATTCATCTATGGTCAAGTTTGTTATGCGTTCACCGTTCTCAGCAACAAAGGATACACCGGTCAATGTAATGGTATGAACAAAGCTGGTGCCGTTTGTGTCGGCTACGGTGACAATGGTAACAATTCCATCTTGCGCCTCTATTTCTTGAGCGACTGTTGGAGTTGCTGGAGGAACAGCATCACAAAAATAATTGCTGGTCACATTTTCCGAAAAGTTCCGATACGTCAACTTAGATTGTGCAGGAATTGTGCTTGTAGTGGTGATGGTTTCACCAACTACCCCATTATTGAGTGCCCCACTCTGTAAATCGAGTATAAGGGCTTCGGTGGTGTTGATTTTAAATAGAATATTGTTGGTGCTGGCAACAGGATCCGCACAAAACTGCAGTGATACATCATTAAAATCTATAGTTTCTACCTGTAGGTCACCATCACTGCAAGATACCAAGGTGCAAATCAATAGAATGGGGATGAAGAATTTTCTCATTTGCCAAATTTAATGGAATTCCATTTTAATACACCAAACTAGGGTATACTTTAAAAGAAATTAACTTTATTTCACCTATTTTTGGGGCGTTTTAAATTGATAGCTAAGTCATGCAAAAAGTGTATTTGGACAATGCGGCAACTACCCAGGTGAGGGAAGAGGTAATTGCCAAAATGCAAGAAGCGCTTGCCCTTTATTATGGAAACCCTTCATCTACCCATAGTTTTGGAAGGTCGGCAAAGACCGCTGTGGAAAGAGCAAGGAAAACCATTGCCAAAATATTGAACGCCCATCCGTCTGAAATTATTTTTACCTCAGGAGGAACGGAAGCCGACAACATGATTTTACGTTGTGCGGTTCGCGATCTTGGGGTGGAGACCATTATAACCTCTAAGATTGAGCATCATGCCGTTTTACATACCGCAGAAGAATTGGAAAAAGAGTATCCGATTTCCCTGAAGTTTGTTGATTTGGACGAAGACGGTAATCCAAAAATAGAGCACCTCAAAGAGCTTCTAACTACCGATGATTCAAAAAAATTGGTGAGCTTGATGCATGTGAACAATGAAATAGGGAACATCATAGATATTCATGCCATAGGGGAACTTTGCAAGGAGAATGGTGCTCTATTTCATTCAGATACGGTTCAAAGTGTAGGACATTATCCTTGGGATGTGCAAAATACATCAGTAGATTTCTTTACCGCTGCCGCCCATAAATTTCATGGCCCAAAGGGGATTGGTTTTGCCTTTATCAGGAAAAACTCTGGATTGAAACCCATGATTTTTGGAGGGTCTCAGGAGCGCGGATTTAGAGCCGGTACCGAGCCGTTTCATAACATTGTTGGTTTAGAGGAAGCTTTTGTGCAAGCCTATGAACATTTGGATGAGGAAATAAGCTTTGTAAAAGGATTGAAGCGTCATTTTGTTGAAAAAATACAACAAGAGATTCCCGAGGCTCTTTTCAATGGTCTTTCTGGAGACTTGGACAAAAGTACTTACACTTTGGTCAATGTACGTCTTCCGTTTGACAAGCAAAAGGCATTGATGTTGCTTTTCCATTTGGATATCAAGGGAATTGCTTGTTCCAAAGGAAGCGCATGTCAATCTGGAAGCAATATGGGGTCACATGTGCTTAACGGAATACTTTCTGGGGCAGAGTTGGAAAAGCCTTCGCTCAGATTTTCTTTTTCAATGTACAATACCAAAGAGGAGATAGATTACACCATTGGTGTACTTAAGGAATTTGCAGCGAGCTAATTTTTATTCTTTCGTTGTTTCTTTTCCTTATCATAAGGAAATTTACGTGAGGCAAGTTTCATCATTTTATCAATAAGCTCGGTGGTGTTTTTACCGGTTTTTTTGGTGATTCCCTTTTCATATTTCCAAAGAAGCTTGCCTGTGTCGCCATCACTAACCTTCACACCAATTCTACCGTAGTTTGCATTTCCGCTAAAATAATCCAGGAGACTGAAATTGGTGGGCACTCCTTTGGAAAGTAAAATGTTCAGGTTTAGGTTTCCGCTTATAATACCATCAACCTTGAGGATTTTGCACAGTTCCTTTATCGTGTATATATCAAGATTGTCGTATGTGACACCATTTTGCGAAAGTATAGCATTGGTATCCTCAATATTTTGAAATTCAACATTGAATTTTTTACGCTTCTTTCGCTTTGAAAAATAGGTTTCTAAGGCATTTTGAACAGCAAAACCTTCTTTTTTAGCCAGATTTTTGAGTTCATTTTGATCTACACTTTTTTTGAGGTCCAAATTGGTAATAAAAGGTACTATGGCCAAGAGTTCATGATGGGCACTGAGCTCATCAAACCTTCTATTTTCATATATGTTCTTTTGTGCACCAACAACGGTACACACTAAAAATGTTATAATGAACAAGCTATTTTTCATCCACTTTATTTAAAATCGCATTCCAAATTTGACATTGAGCACTCTACTGGTCAAAAAATTAGGAACAGCAAACTGTTGTTGTGTATCCACGTCACGGATCCAGGTGTTGGTAATGGAATTTTGATTGTTGAACATGTTGAAAATTTCAAAACCAAAACTAAATTCCTTAAAACTATGAAGCCAGTGCCCTTGCGGATGTTTGTTTTTACTGTCGGCAAAAATATAGGAAATTCCCATATCGGCCCTTCTATAATCTCTTAATCTATTCTGAAAATCATAGGGATCGGCATTATTGGGAGAGCCACCGGGTACTCCTGTATTATAAACCAAATTGAGATGCAGCTTTAAGTTTGGGATGGTTGGCACGTAATCTTGAAACAAAATGCCCAGCTTTAAACGCTGATCAGTAGGCCTTGAAATATTTCCTCGGTCATCCATATTTTCTTCCGTTTGAAGGTAGCCTACACTGACCCATGATTCAGCTCCAGGAACAAAAGTACCAGTCAGCCTAAAATCCAATCCGTAAGCATAGGCTGTTGCATTGTTTTGGGCTGCATATCGAATACGTACATCCTCGATGGTATAGGTGTTGACATTGTCCAAATCTTTGTAATAAGCCTCCCCTGTTAAAACAAAAGGACGATTCCATAAATTAAAGCTGAATTCACTGCCCAACACATAGTGAATGGACTTTTGGGCCTCTACATTTGGATTTATGGTGCCAGTAATGGCTCGTAGTTCCCTATAAAAAGGCGGTTGCTGATAACTTCCAATTGCAAAGCGAAATAAGAGGTCTTTTTCCCAATCAGGTTTTATGGAGAACTGAGCCCTTGGACTGAAAAGCGTTTGCGAGTTACTTTGAAAACCCTCACCATTAAGGGTCCAATGTTGAGCACGAAATCCCAGATTGAAATAAATGTTGTGCTTTCCCCATTGGGTTTGTTCACTATATTGGGCAAAGCCCGAGAATCGGTTTGTTTTGGCAAAATTTACAGCTTGTACACCTTCAAAAGCTACTAGATCTCCCGTAAAAGGCTCTTCTGGTTGATTGTTTATGACAGGAGGTTGTGAGGGACGGATGAAAAAACCGGCAGAATCTATGAATTCGGATTCTCTAAGTTGATCCCTAAAATCCTCATGGGTAAATTTTATGCCCCACTCCAAAGATTTGCCATGTTTTTTATACTGGCCTCTATGGTTCAGGTTAAAAATTAAGGCATCCAACTGGTTACGTGCCCGGTTGAATTGTGAGCCCACACCTCTTGATGTGGTGGCCTCTCCTAGATCATCTCCTAAATTAACATCCACCTCGGCCAACTCATACGAAGTAATAATATCTGAAAATTCCTCTTCTTGGATATGGTTAACGGACGAAGTAACATGCAATTTTATATTGTTGTCCACCAAAAAATCGGCTTTTACGGCTCCCAAAGCATTTATATATTTACTGTTCTCCCTGCCTTCATAAAAAACCAATAATGCCCTGGGATTGTTTATGGTTCCAAAGTTGGTTTGACGGGAAAGGGGCTCATTTTCATAGTCGTTTATGGCATAATTCCCTAAAAAGTTAAGATGGAATTTTTTCGAAAAACGGTAGGTGAGAAAACTTTGCGCATCTACAAACTTTGGGTTGAAATTACTTTCAGTCTGCTGGCTGTTGACCAAAAGCCGATTATTGCGATAGCGTAACCCGCTAATGCTACTGAACTTTCTGTTTTTTGAAATGGTTTCCAGGGTAGTGCCAGCACCCAAAAGGCTTCCTTCAACACGAAGTCCAAAATCTACGGGGGTTTTATAAGTGATGTCAAGGACAGAGGACAATTTGTCTCCATATTTGGCTTGAAATCCCCCAGCTGAAAAATCCACTTGTGAAACCATATGACTGTTGATGAAACTTAAACCCTCCTGTTGCGCGGAACGAACCAAAAAAGGCCGATAAACCTCAATACCATTGACGTAGACCAGATTTTCATCAAAATTACCCCCTCGAACATTGTATTGTGTGCTAAGTTCATTGTTAAAGGAAACACCTGGCAATAGTTTCAGGATATTTTCAACACCAGCGTTTGCTCCTGGGATTTTGCGAACAATTTCTGGCTCTATGGTAGTTACACCTTGCAAGGTTTTATCTCCAGTAGGTGTTACCTCAACCCCGGCAACCTGAATAACATCTGTTTTCATTACCGGATTGAACTCGAAGGTCTCATTGGAAGTTAAGATCAAGTTTTCAAGAACAATGTTCTTGTGTCCTAAATGCGAAAATGTGACGGTATTTTTGGTTTCGGCAACCACTTCCAACAAATAATAACCATTGGAATCAGTGGTTGTACCAACTAAACCTGAAACAATGTTCACCTGGGGAATGGGGTCGCTGTTTTCATCCAAAACGGTACCCAAAATCGTTGCCGTTTGGCTTTGGGCCACAAAAACCCATAAAATTGCCAGAGGAACAAGTAGTCGTTTTACATTGATCACGTTGTCATTTTCTGAAGAAAGTACTTTTAAAGGTAGTGGAATTACCAACATTATCGGCAACGATCACTTTTAGGTCACATTGGGTCTTATCCAATATTTTATCGTCAAAATTATAGATAATGGTCTTGGTCTTGGGTTCGTATTCCATCAATATCCATTCCCCGTTCAAAGTTGCATTGTAGGTGCTTATTCCACTTAGGTCATCAGAAATTTCCAAACTTAAATAGCTGTAATTGCTCAACCATTGCTTCTCTTTAAAGTTTTTTGCCTTGATTGTTGGGGGAACGGTATCTTTTGCCAGCGTATAAGTTCCAAAAGAGCGGGTGCGGGTGGTGAATAACCCATCACGTTTGAACGTTCTGGAATGTAGAGGTATTTTTTTATCGTTTAAACGCGCAATAAAAAGTTGTTTTCTTTCGTCATAAGAATATTTGGAAACATCAAAGCTTACAGTGAAATTACGATGGGCTGCCACGCTGTTGTCATGGATTGAAACAGTATCTTTTCCCTTTTTTAAATCGATATAAAAATCTTCATAAAAGGTATTGGCGGGAAAGTAGACCTTTGCCGCGCCCAAATCAAAATTGTTGGGTTTGTCGGCTATTACAAAATCATTTGTTGAGTTATTGTCCTTTTTTATTTTGATTGTTTCTCTGACTCCCTCGATAGGGATAACCAATTTGGTCAGATTGCCCTCAACATCTGAAATATGGATTTCGACCGTATAGGATAGGCCCTCCTTAACGGTTATTTTTCCATTGTTATGAAGATTTTTATAGATTCCCAATCGGTTATACGGCTCCTTAAAGCATTTTTGTATGCGCTGACGAAATTTCCCAAAATGTGCATAATCAATGAGTGTGTTGATGTATCGCGTTTCCCGGAAAGAAAAGGTTTCAAAATCGTATTCGGAATACACCTGCCCATTTACAACTTGTTTTACGGCGTAAACTCCATTTTTATTGGCGGCCATGTCTTGCCTGTCAAAACCATTGAAACCGAAACCAATGTCTCCGATGGCCTTCACTGGATCGGTCAAAAAACTGCCATCGGGTTGCTTTGTGTAGTTCAGTTGAATTTTTTTGGCACTCTGGTTTATCACGGAATTATTGGACAATGGATATGCAAAAAGGCCTACCAAAGAAGGATTTGTTGCATCGCGAACCTCGTATCCGTATAGTAGGGGATTGGTTGGTTTCTCTGTAACGCTGTTGCGAATTTCGAAATGCAAATGAGGTCCAGAGGACCCCCCAGTATTGCCTGAATAGGCAATAGTACTGCCTTTTGATACTTTCAATTCACCAAAGTTGGGAAAGGCCTCCACCTCGTATGATTGTTTTTTGTATTGCAGCTTTTTTATATAGGCTTCAATTTCGGGACTGAACTTGCGTAAATGTGCATAAACTGAAGTATATCCATTCGGGTGGGCAATGTAAAGCGCTTTACCATATCCCCAATGAGAAACTTTAATTCGGGCCACTGTTCCATCAGCTATGGCAATTATGGGTAAACCCTGTCTTCCTTGGGTTTTGATATCGATGCCAGAATGAAAATGGTTTGATCGTAGCTCGCCGAAAGTTCCGGCCAAAATCAAGGGGATTTCCATTGGTGAACGAAAGGCATCATTTGGATATTTTTCTTGGGCGGTTAAGAAAAGGGAAACTAAGTAGATAACTCCAAAAAAATATAAGCGCATACTGTGGTTTATAATTACTTACGAAAGTAACCAATGTTTTGATTAGTCAAAAGCAATAAAAGTGCCAGAAATAACCTGAAGAATAAATCCAAAAACTATTGCGAGGTACAGCAAGGTTGGTTAACTTTGTGTTATACGCATTGATGTTTGCATATGGGCGAACTGGTTGAGATTGTTGATTCTTTAGAAAATAAAGTTAGCAAATTGCTGCACAAGTTGGAACTGGTGCACAAGGCCAATGCTAAGTTGAAAGAAGAATTAAACCTTGCAAAAGAGGAAAACCAATTAAAGCAGAATGCCGTTACAGAATGGGAGGAAAAGTATAACTCCTTGAAAATGGCAAACACAATGCTGGGTAGTAATACGAATAAAACAGAAGCTAAGCTCAAGATAAATACGTTGATTCGCGAACTGGATGTTTGCATCGCTAAACTTGCAGACTAGCTTGTAACCAAATATGGAGGAGAAGCTCAAAATAAAGCTTTCCATTGCAGATAGGGTATATCCATTGACGATAGACCCAAAACAAGAGGAAGGATTACGAAAAGCGGCCAAGAACATTGACAATTTGGCCAAAAAGTTTGAGCAAAATTATGCAGTTAGGGACAAGCAAGATGTACTTGCTATGTGTGCACTGCAGTTTGCCTCTAAAATTGAACAGGGCGGAATTGACCGTTCGGAAAATGCCACAGCTGCAATAGAGCGGCTTAAAGCGTTGAACGACTTGGTACATTCCAAACTGGGAGAATAAGTTCTTTTAAATAAAATATTGTTACTGCCCACATTGGTAATAAATTTTTGACAAGCTCAACACTATTATAATTAGAAAGGGTGAGTTTAGGTTGTGAAAGCGGGCCCTACCTGTATAGGGATTCTTGAGCAGCTTGTTAGCCCTAAACCTGTAATTTGGAGTTTGTACAAAACTTCGGCCGATGTGGGCTTTTTTTATAACCAAACATAATCAACATGGATAACACTATCATAATTGTTGTAGCTGCCGTTGTAGGATTGGTGATTGGAATTGCCATTGCTAAAATGTTGGAGAAGGGAAAAGCGACAAAAACTATTTCCAATGCCAAAAAAGAAGCTGCAGATATCATAAAGGAAGCGAAGAAAGAAGGAGAGAGTATTAAAAAAGACAAAATATTCCAAGCCAAAGAGCGATTTTTGGAACTCAAGGCCGAGCATGAAAAGGTCATTATAAATAAGGATAAAAAGATAGCTGAATCTGAAAAGCGAACCAGGGATAAAGAATCGCAGATCAGCAACGAATTATCAAAGGGAAAGAAACTGAATGAAAAATTGGAGGCTCGAATCAAAGATGTTACTTATAAAAGTGAAATACTTGATAAGAAACAATCCGAGGTAGAGAAATTACATAAAAGTCAGGTACAGCAGTTGGAGGTTATTTCAGGACTCTCTGCAGAAGATGCAAAAAGCCAGTTGTTGGAATCCCTTAAAGAAACTGCCAAGACTGATGCCATGGCCTATCTGCAAAGCACCTTGGAAGAGGCCAAACTCACCGCCCAACAAGAAGCTAGAAAAATTGTCATTAACACCATTCAGCGTATTGGAACCGAAGAAGCGGTTGAAAACTGTGTTTCTGTGTTCAATTTAGAATCTGATGATGTCAAAGGTAGAATCATTGGACGGGAAGGACGAAACATTCGTGCCTTAGAATCGGCCACAGGAGTTGAAATCATAGTGGACGATACTCCCGAAGCGATTATCCTTTCCTGTTTTGATTCGGTGCGAAGGGAAGTCGCCAGACTCTCACTACATCGTTTGGTTACGGATGGCAGAATTCACCCGGCCAGAATTGAGGAAATTGTTAAAAAGACAGAGAAGCAGATAAACGAGGAGATTGCAGAAATCGGAAAAAGAACGGTAATCGATTTGGGAATCCATGGACTTCATCCTGAACTAATCAAGGCGGTAGGCCGCATGAAGTACCGTTCTTCTTATGGACAAAATCTTTTACAGCATTCCCGTGAAGTGGCCAAACTTTGTGGGGTAATGGCCGCTGAACTTGGATTAAACCCCAAATTGGCAAAACGCGCCGGTTTGTTACACGATATTGGAAAAGTTCCGATGACGGAAGTAGAAGTGGAGACACCTCACGCCATTCTTGGAATGCAATGGGCGCAGAAATATGGGGAGAAAAAGGAAGTATGCAATGCTATTGGCGCCCACCACGATGAAGTGGAGATGACTACCCTTATTTCACCCATTGTACAGGTCTGTGACGCCATCAGTGGCGCAAGACCCGGTGCAAGAAGACAGGTACTTGATTCCTATATCCAAAGGTTGAAGGATTTGGAAGATATCGCATTTGGTTTCAACGGTGTTCAAAAAGCATACGCCATTCAGGCCGGAAGAGAATTACGTGTTATTGTGGAGAGCGAAAAGGTAAGTGATGACAAGGCAGCTGAACTTTCTTTTGAGATTTCCCAGAAAATTCAAACAGACATGACCTATCCAGGTCAGGTAAGAGTTACCGTCATCAGGGAAACTAGATCTGTAAATGTGGCGAAGTAGCGCCTGATAAATGTCATTCTTTTATATAAGGAACCAAGGTAATTTCATGGGTGGATATTAAATCTATCAAAATGAAAAAGAACGTACCTGTTTCAAAGATAATGACCACCGATTTGGTCACACTCACTATTAAAGATGATCTTACCACGGCCGAAAAATATTTCAAGAAATATGGAATAAGGCACATACCCATTGTCTCCGGTAATGCCATTTTGGGGATGTTGAGTCTAACGGATCTATTGCGAATCAGTTTCGCTGATGCTGTGGATGAAACTGAGGAAAGTGTGGATACCATGGTGTACAATATGTTCACCATTTCCCAAGTAATGGCAAGGGATGTAGTCAGTGTTTCGCCTCAAACAACAATCAAGGAGGTCGCAGAATTTCTATCTCAAAAAGAATTTCATGCACTACCTGTAGTAGAGGACGGTAAATTAATGGGAATAGTCACCACAACCGATTTAATCAATTATTTGCTGGAGCAATACTGATTTTATGTGTGGCAAGGTTTGAGGCAAGCAAGGAGTAGGTCTATTCCTCTTCACCACTAGTTTCCTCGTCCGCTCTGTTCCGGGTATTTTTGAGAATATTGAGTTTTTTCAGCTTTGCTTTCCAGGTTTCCAAGGATTCTTTGTGACTCTCAATATTCTTGACCACGTCTTGGACCAAAGGGTTATCTTCTGACGCGTTTGAGAAAAATTGCAGATTGTTCTCCAACTGTCGAATCTCCGACTTGCTCTCATCTATTTTTTTACGGATAAAAGCCCGTTCGTTGTTAATGGCATGGTCGTCGTCGGATTTGGCAAGTTGCTGCATTTTATCACCGTACTTTAACAGCTCGGATTCCCGTGTTCCAACTCCAAGTTTTTTGAACAGGGCATCCACAATTTTGTTAAACTTACCATTGATGTGCTTTTTTCGATAGGGAATACGACCATGTTGTTTCCACTCCGCCAAGAATTCCTTTAACGTTTCCAGGTCTTTTTCCTGATTTCCACTTAACTGAAACGCTTTTAAACGCTCCAAGCACGCACTTTTCTTTTCAAAATTCTCGTATTCCTCCTTTTGCGATTCATTTTTCTCAGCATGCAAGCGGTCAAAGTAATGATTGCAGGCTTCTTTGAAGTCATTCCAGATTTTATCCGAATATTTCCTGGGAACATGTCCTATTTTCTTCCATTCGCTTTGAATACGCTTCATTTCTGGAGTGGCCATTTCCCAATCCTCACTATCTTTTAGTGATACGGCAAGACCTAATAATGCTTTTTTCTTTTCCAGATTTTCAAGCTGATCTTTTTTCTGGTTTTTATAGAAGGCATTTTTACTTCTGTTGAAATTTCTAACAGCTTCCTTGAAAGCGCTCCAAGTTTGCTCGTTTACTTTTTGAGGTACTTTTCCAGCCTTAAAAAATGCTTCACGCAGTCCTTCAACTTCCTTTATTTGCTGTTGAAGTGCTCTATGATTGTTGGACACATTTTCTGCAATAGCTGAAATGGAGACGATAATCTCCTGCTTCTTTTCCAGGTTTTTCTCGTAATCTTTTTCCAGTTCTTGGTAATGTTCCTGTCTGCGGTGGTGCATTGCCTTGGTGGCGTTGCTGAAACGTTCCCAAACCTCTTCGCGTTGCTCTTTGGCAACCGGACCTATGTCCTCTTTCCAAATTTTATGCAACATTTGAAGCTCTCTAAAAGCTTTGTTGATGTCGGGTTCTTGCGCAAGGGCTTCTGCCTTTTCTACCAATTTTAGCTTTTCTTCAAGGTTGTGCTTAAAGTCAAGGTCGCGCAATTCCCTATTTAAGTGGAGAAAATCGTAAAAGATTTCCATATGATGGTGGTAGGTTCGCCACACATCGTTATAATTTTTTCTTGGAACCGGTCCGGCATTTCGCCAATTTTCCTGTAGTTCTTTAAAGTTCTTGTACGTGGTGTTTATATCCTCTTCAACATTGACAAGACTCTTGAGTTGCTCAATGATCTCAAGGCGTTTTTGAAGATTATTTTTTAGATTTTGCTCTAGTTGCTTGTAATACTGGTCCCGTTTTTCACGGTATTCAGAATACACCTCGTTGAACTGCCTTTTAGCTACAGAATTGTATCTAAAATCAATTTCATTTCCACCATTGGCAACAAACTCCTCCTTTTTATGCTCGATAAATTCTTGGAACTTTTGATCAAACTCGTATTTAATGGAGCTTACATGCTTATTTATGGCCTGAACCTTTTCGTTTTTCACCAAGCGCTGTAATTCACCAACCAAATTTTCCATCGACATGGCATGGTAATCAAGCATGGGAATATGATGTCTTTTTTCATTTTCCACGTCCTCGGCATCCTCAGCATTTGATTCTTCTATTTCCTCGATATGCTCATCGGGCTGTTCTTCATTTTCAGAAACAGCACCATCCTTGGTTTCTTCCGAAACTTCAGGAATTTGATCCTCTTTTTCCGTATTTGACTTTACTGGCTCTTCGGATGTTGTTGGTTCAGAAATGGGGGTTTCTTTCGCTGTTGTTTCTACATTATCCGCTATATGCTCAGTACCACCTTCAGTTTCCTGAAGTTTTTGCTCCTTTTCCTGCATCAGTAGTTTCTTTTCCTATGATTGACGTAATTATAGCCAAGTTAACAACTATATTACCCATTACCAAAGGTATTAATTCTTCTTTTGAAGGAGTTTTGTTATGTATGAATCAAATAAATGTGCGTATGGGGGCAGGTACTTTTATGGACTGTTCCAAATTTCCCAAGCTTTTTCAGCTTGGAACCTGAGCATATCCATACCATTGCAAATGGCAGCATTTTTAGCTTCTCCTGCTTTTAAAAAGGCTGTTTTCTCTGGATTATAGATCAAATCGAACAAAAGATGCCGATTACTGAGAAAGTGGTATGGAATTGTAGGTTTTTCTTCAATGTTGGGGTAAGTGCCCAAGGGTGTGCAATTAACGATCAGCGCATGCGATTGCATAACAGTTTCATCCAGCTCTTGGTAAGTAAGTTGCTCCGACTTTTTGGTTCGGGACACATAGACGGGGGCAATTCCCAATGTTTGCAATACAAACTTAACGGCTTTGGATGCTCCTCCGGTGCCCAAAATCAATGCCTTACTGTGATGGGGTTTTAAAAAAGGTTCCAACGACTTTTGGAAACCATATGCATCAGTGTTGTACCCCAAAAGGCCATTTTTGGTAATTTTTACGGTATTTACAGCTCCTATTTCTTCGGCTGTGGCATCTATATCTGACAAAAACGGTATAACTTCTTCTTTGTACGGTATGGTTACATTGAACCCTTTGAGGTTATCTTGCTTTAGGATGGTGCCAAGATTGGAAATATCGCGGATGTCAAAATTCTCATAG
This sequence comes from Flagellimonas sp. 2504JD1-5, assembly GCF_053618295.1. Taxonomy (NCBI): domain Bacteria; kingdom Pseudomonadati; phylum Bacteroidota; class Flavobacteriia; order Flavobacteriales; family Flavobacteriaceae; genus Flagellimonas; species Flagellimonas sp. 2504JD1-5. The sequence continues at coordinate 1,150,053 of NZ_JBSIOU010000002.1, read as the reverse complement.
CTGTGATCTGTTAATCCCAACGCCTTGAATTTTTCGGTGAAATATCCCTGCGAAAAGGAATAAGAAATTGATCTACCGAGCAGTCCGAACCTGTTTTCTTTCTTTTCTGTTTTTTCCATACCAATCCAAAACCAATAATACCAATATTCCGAGAAACACAAAAAGTATGGCCCACCAAGTTTCAGCGATGCCAAAATTCGGAAAATAGCGCTCGTAATTGAGCACAATTTTATCTCCATTGGAATCTATCAGGGCGTTACCCAGATCATCCAACTTAATAATGGTTCTTTTCCACGGCCATACAACCCCTAAAGAACCTGTGATGAAACCCAATATGACCGCCGTGGATATCGCTTTGAAATGCTTCAACACATAGCTTAACAAATGCGAAAAGGTAACCAGTCCCGTTGCCGAACCTAAAGTAAAAACGGCCAATATTTTAAGGGTTTCCATTCTCTTTTCGTTATTGACAAAGTCAAAATCACCAGCAAATACTTCAGATAGGGTATCGTAGAGGGCATTTACCGAATCGACCAGCAACAATACATAATTACCCAACAAAATAAGGATGAAAGAGCCTGACAAGCCTGGCAAAGTCATACCAGAAACGCTAATGATACCGCAGAAAAAGATAAACAACAGGTTGTCGTTTTGGGTAGCTGGGCTTAGAAAGCTTATGGAAATGCCTATTATCAAACCTATAATACCGGCGGGAACGGTTTTTTTATTCCAATGGTGAAAATCTTTGGCGATGTAGTAAATAGAGCCCAGAATCATTCCAAAAAATCCGGCCCACACAAATAGCTCTTTTTTGGCCAAAAAATAATCCAAGACCCTTGATACGCTAAAATAGCTGACCAGCATCCCGAAAATGAGCAGCACCAAAAATCGTCCGTTGGTATACTGATAAAAACTTTTAAACCTACCATTGAACAGTAGCTTAAAGGCTTTGGAGTTTATCTTTTGGAGGGAATAGATGAATTCTTCATAAAAACCGCCAACAAACGCCACAATCCCCCCGGAGACGCCGGGAACTTTGTTGGCCGCACCCATACAAAGTCCTTTGATCACCAAAAAGAAATTATCCAGAAATGTTCTAGGCTGATGCATTTGAAAATAGGGTTCTCTTATTTTTTGGAAGCAATTTTTTCCAAGATAAAAATAAGCGAAAAACCTATCAATGCTAAGATTACGGCCAGTATTAATTGATTGTCACCTTCAAAGGCTGTGGGCCAAACGTTTATATCATCGATGACCACTGTTTTATCGCCAAAAGTTTTTGTTTCCAGTACTTTTTTCCAGGGCCAAATCTTGTTCAGTGATCCCAAAATGAAACCGGTTAGCAAGGCAAGGGTAAAGTTTTTATAATTTTTGAACATCCATTTTAGCAATCGGGCAAAGCTTAAGAGGCCAAAAATTGCGCCTACTGTAACTGTTATCACAATTTTGAAGTCTCGTTCATGAACAGCGTCCAAAATAGTTTTGTAAGACCCCAAAAGTACCAAAATAAAGGCTCCTGAAATTCCTGGAAGAATCATGGCGCATACGGCCAATGCCCCTGAAAGGAACAAATAGGGCAGGCTATCTACATTTTCGTTGGGCGGCAGTTCTGTGATAAAATACGCCGCCGCAGCTCCGATAATAAAAATTAGTATCGTTCCCGGAGTCCATTTTTTTATTTCCTTTCCAACAAAAAATATACTGGCCAAAACGAGACCAAAAAAGAAAGACCATAATAAAATGGGTTGGTTTTCGAGCAGCCAACTTAGAAATTTTGCCAAAGACAATACACTGATGAATATGCCAAGGAAAAGCGTGAACAAAAAGTTACCGTTTACCTTGGACCAAGCAGCTTTTATTCCGTCTGTTTTAAGGACTTTGACCAAAGAAAGGTTAATGTTGTTTATAGAAGTAATGAGTTCTTCATAAATCCCGGAAATAAAGGCAATTGTGCCTCCAGATACTCCAGGAACGACATCTGCCGCGCCCATGGCCATTCCTTTTAGGGTAATGAGCACATAATCTTTAAGTTGGCGTACTTTCATGTATTTACTAGTAAATTTCTGGGGTTTTAGGTGGAGGCCTTTTTTATTTCGGAAACCAAAGTTTGTAACCAGGCTATTTTGTTGAATTCAGGAAATTCATCTTCGAATAATTGTAACTTGTCCATATCCAACTGCATAGCTGCGGCCAGTTTTTCTTTTGCCTGTAGCACCTCGCCATTTTTCAAATATAGTCCGGCGAGTTTGTACATTAATTCTGCACTTTCGGGATAAAATTCCAGTCCTTGGATTAGTACTTGAATGGAGGAACCAAAATCTCCAGAGCTTTTGAGCACATGGGCCCAGTTGTTCCAAGTGTCAAACTCATAATTCCCCAGGTCGACGGTTTGCTTGTAGGCAAAATCAGCTTCATCGAAATTTTTAAGGGCCGCATAGATTTTTGCACTTCGTTTCCAATAGGTCGGGTTATCGCCGTCAATATTAATGGCTTTGTTGATGTAGTAGAGTGCTTTTTCAAAATTGCCCAGTTTGTAATGAAAATCTGTGATGGCCAACCAACCTTTGTCTAGAAGTGGGTCTTCGTGCACCGTATTGTAATAATAATATTTAGCCAAATCGTTATTTCCCAATTTCTCATGGCATCTACCGATTCTTAGATAGGCATGTGAAGTTGGATCTTCAATGGATATGGTGGTCTCGTAGTTTTCGATTGCCTCGTTGTACTTGCCCAGTTTTTCCAGGACCTTGCCTTTTTCGAAGTACGCCCCAATAAACGAATCGTCAGAGATTATGGCAAAATCAAAAGAAGTCAAAGCTTCTTGGTACATTTCTTTGGTATAGTACATTTTTCCCAATTGGTGCCAGGCTACTTCGCAATAGGGGTTTTGTTCCAAATAGTCATTGAGGTAGTGAATAGCGCCATCATAATCCTCTAAAAATTCAAAGCAATAGACCACGTTGTATAAGGAGGAATAATCACTGTGGTCAAACCCTACACATTTCATAAAGCTCCGTTTTGCCTGTTCAAAATCATCCATAAAAAGATATTCCATACCCAATAATGAATGGATATCGAAACTATCTTCTGTAAGTTGAAGCGCCTGTAACAGCAAATTTATTGCTTCGGGGTGATTGTCTTGCTTTGACTGAATGTTTGCACGTTGAATGAAAATTTCCTCGTTATGGGAAGCAATGGTCTGAAGTTGATCTAACAGTTTTCCTGCTTCCTCATATTTATCTTCAAAAACCAAAACCTCAACCCGTAACAGCTTTAATTCCAATGAATTTGGGTGCTGTTCCAATCCAATTTGAATAGCCTTTTTTCCAAGGGATACTTTTCCGTTGTTCAAATAATAGTGGATGATTTCCTCAAAGTCCTCTGCGTCAAAGAAATACACATCATCTGTTTTGAGCATGGACTCAAACTTGCTAATGGACTTGTCAGGATTTTCGTTAGAATCTAACGCCATAGAAACGTGTTTGGTTTAACTATGGACTTAAAATTAGCCGTTTGCGGGCATCATTAAGTCGATGTTTGGGGTATGTTATCAACAATTTAGTTAACAGGGCTAGGCTTGAAGGTGTTTAAAATACTGATGATTTGGTCACATCCTTGGGCAATTTCTTCTTCGGAAATGGTCAAAGGTGGCGATATGCGAACCGCTTTGGGTTCAAAAAGCAGCCAAAAAAGAATAAGTCCATTTTTAGCAGCTTCCAATACCAAAAAATTGGCGATTTCAGAACTTTCAAACAGCAAGGCAAGCATTAACCCTTTACCTCTAATTTCTTTAATCAAAGGATGTACCAAAAGGGTCCTGAAAAGCTTTTCCTTCTTTATGGTTTGTTCAACAAGCTGGTTTTCAGTAATTTCCTTTAGAGTGGCCAAACTGGCAGCAGCAATTACGGGATTACCGCCAAAAGTGGTTATATGGCCCAACTTGGGCCCCACCTGAAGGCAATCCATTAGTTTTTTGGAAGCTACAAACGCTCCCACGGGTAATCCAGAGGCCATACCTTTACCAATGACCAAGATATCGGGTGTGCAATTGTAATGTTCAAAAGCAAAAAGTTTTCCTGTTCGGCCAAAGCCTGGTTGAATTTCGTCTAGAATAAGCAATGCACCGACTTCATCACAACGTTTTCTAACTTTTTCAAGATATCCATCTTCTGGAAGTATAAAACCCGCCCCTCCTTGAATGGTTTCTAAAATAACTGCAGCTGTTTTCTTGGTGATTTTATCTAAATCGGACTCTAAATTGAATTGAATAAAGTTGATATCGGGGATCAATGGCCTAAAAGGACTTTTACGTTCCTCGTATCCCATAAGACTAAGACTTCCCATGGTATTCCCATGGTATGCATGGTTGGCAGCGATCAATTGTGACCTTCCCGTATAACGCCTTGCCAATTTGATGGAACCTTCAATAGCTTCTGTTCCCGAATTTACCAAATAGGTGGACTCCAGGTTTTTGGGTAGGAGCGAAGCCAAGAACTTGGTGTAAGCAACGGCGGGTTGCTGTACATATTCACCATAGACCATCACATGCATGTATTTCTCCGCTTGTTCCTTGACTGCATTCACCACTTTGGGGTGGCAATGGCCCAGGGTACATGCCGATACGCCTGCAACAAAATCAAGGTGTTTTTTACCACTTATATCATAGATATAACTGCCCTGTGCATGTGAAACTTCCAAACCAAGTGGATGCGGAGTGGTTTGGGCCTGATATTTTAGGAAATCTGTTTTTGACATAAGGTTATTGTACTTTTTTAACCTCGGTCTTTTTGGGTTTTGTTGCCTTTGAATTGGGTGCTTCGGTCAAGGTTTCACCACTGTTTTTCTGTCGTTCCTGTTCTTCTGTATCGATGTCAACGGGATTATCTATGCCTCGTATTTTTACAAGTTCTATATTGTTGTCATCTTCATCAAATATGTCATCCTTTTTAAGGATTCTTTCTTCGCCGCGCCATACAAAACCTTTTAGTTTTCGACTTTCTACTGGCAGTTCCTTTTCCGGAAATATATCTCCATCCGGGTTAACAAAAAAAGTAATATCCTCTATATCGTTGTTGGCCATTTCCAATCTTATTTTACTGCAAATGGTCTTGTCGATTCCAACTAGTTCGTCGTCATCATTGTACACATAGTAAATCACCTCTGTGTTTTTGACAAGGTCAATGATTTTGAGCTCATTTTCAATGAATTTTCCAAACAAATCCTTACCCTTAGCCTGATTGTACCCTTGCTTTCCTATGGTGTCAAAAGAGATGATAAAGGCATTGTTCAATACTTTTAGCGAATCCAATTTATCGGTTTCCTTGTCGGATATTAAATGGATGCTGTCTCCTGTTATCTGGTTTTCTACGTTCCAGATAATGGGGTCTGTAATCAACTCGGTAACCCCTGTTGCTTCGTTGTAATGGATGGAATCACATTTTCCGCTTAAGTCCGTTTTGTAAAATTTAGCATTGCGGAAGGCTCTGATAATTCTTGCCTCAGGCTTGCCAGTGGCCATTAAGGTGTCTCCATGCATATAAAGAGAATCTTGCTGCACAAGACTGATAGTAACAGCTCTTTTGGTAGCAAAAACGGAGTCCTTTTCTTTAAAAACCTCGGCATAATGCGCTTTGATTACACCATTGTTTATGGTATCTGTTATTTTGATGTTGTTCGTAGCGGAGGCGAAGGAGGAAAGTTTGTCAAAATAAAGACTATCACCTTCAATAATTTTATTGTCGTAGTTGATCGTGGTGTTTTTTACACCATACCCTTGTTCGATTTTAGTATCGTAAAAACCACGTTCGCAATAGATTTGATAATCTTCTCCCACAATGGTGGAGGGACCGTACATATAGGCATTTTTGGAAATTCGATAATAATCGAGCTGTTCGGAATCTATAATATATTCCGGATTATCAATATGTACCTTTTTACGAAACTGCACTTTTTTGAGCTCCATAAAGTAGTTGCCTATAATACTGGTGAGCACATTGGCAGAATCCACAACTTTTCCTCCCGAACGGTAGTAAGACAGTTGATTTTCTCTATCAAAATACAAAGTATCGGTTGTCAAGGTCATTTGTCCATCAGTAAGATCCACATTTTCCCAAGACTTGGCTAGTTTGGTATTTCCATCGTAGTCAATTTTTCCGCTGTTCATTTCAATGGAATCTCCTTGTTGCAAACGGATGTTGCCGATAGCTCTTAAGCGGTTTTCAGCAGAATAGAAAATGGCAATGTCGCACCATAAATCAGCACCTTGGTGCTCAAACTGGACCTGACGCTCATCATCTTTGCTAAAAATGGATGCTCCAGGATATTTCTCCTCGTTTTTGGTAAAATTGGCCCCATAAACAATATTAATCTGTCTACCTTCGGTAGCTTGGGGTGCATCTTGCCCGAACGTCACAAAAAAGGACAGGACAATCATGAAAAAAGAAACGGTCTTCAATCCAGCTAATTTTGCCCAAAAGTAGGGTTTTTGGGCAAAGTATGTATGCAGATTTAGAAAGGTTTAATACTAAAACAACAATCCTTGGGTTATGATTTGGTTCTATTCCCTTAATTGAAAAAGAATGTCCATAATCTCAATATTGGGGGCTTCAGTAATCTCGTAAGCTTCAGGAATGCTCTTTGCCAAATCAGATGTTCGATATGCTTGTAATGATTCTGCAGAATCCCATATGTAGACCCCTCCATAATGTCCGGGTTGACCAAGTTTCACATAGTATTTCTGTAAAAGTCCGGTTATGGCCTTGAACTGGGATTCGCGTTCTTTGGCTCTTTTTAAAAGTTCTTCCTCTGGAAGGTTTGATTTTAGTTTGATTACTTGTATGATCATGTTTTCTAGTTATAGTGGCTAAATTGGATTATCTCAAATTTCAATCCCTAATAATCCATTGGGTCGTCTTCAACAATGGCGTAATGGTAATTGTCTTTCCATTCCCCTCTAATCGGCAGTATTTTTCTTCGTAAACCTTCCCGGGTCATTCCCGATTTTTCAAGAACTCTTATGGAAGCAATGTTTTCGGTGGCGACACCGGCCTCAACTTTATGAAGCTTAAAATCATTGAATCCTGATTTTATAAGAGCTTTTGACACTTCAGTGGCATATCCATTTCCCCAAGATGAGGGCAAGAGTTTGTAATAAATTTCACCAAGCTTAAATTTGTTCAGGGACAAAGTTATTCCAGCAACACCAATAAATTCATTGGTGTTTTTAATCATGATCTTCCAAAAAAAAGATTTTCTCTTTTCAGAATTTTGGGCATCGATAAAAGGCCGAATCACTTCTTTGGTTTCTTCAATATCTTTTGGAATGCCCAGTGCATTGTACTGATCAACTTCTGGGATGGAATGAAGTCGGTGGATGTCGGATAAATCATCCCAATTTATTTCGAGTAGTTGTAACCGTTCAGATGCTATGGTCATATGTACTTTGATTTGTCTTAAACCCCATTTTTACTTTATTGAACCAAGGGTTCAAACCCACCATACGCCATGCGTTGCGCATCAAAAGTTATTTTTGAAGCACTTGTCAAGGGAGCTATTAAATCAACCATTCTTGGGTCGGCCGCGACCTTTTTGTTTGCAAGATCACGCGCTTCACGCGAAGTGAATTCGACCCAACCAAATATAATGGCTTCATCCTTTTTTGCTTCCAAGAGTTCAGAAAATGAACGTGTCCCTTCCAATTTTAAATCTTCACCAACATACTCAAAGTAGGCAAGGGCACCATATTCCTTCCAAATCTTTGCAACCTTCTCGGCCACGTTCTTATATTGATTCAGATGGTTTCGTGGAATGGGAAGAACAAATCCATCTATGTAATTTGAGCTGTTTTCCTTCATTTTTATCCTATTTAGTTGTTCGGGAATTGAACTCCCTTTGGGTTTTATTCTATTGGAATATACAAATCCACGAGGAATTTTTTCTGTGGATGTTCCCGGTAGTCATTATGATAAATCTCGAAAGGGTTTTCTGGGCTTTTTTTGTATCCATTTTCATTCATCCAAATAAAAAGACCGGTCCAGGCTTTTTCAAATTCGTTTGGTGTGATTTCAAAGCTTCCAACAATACACTTTGATTGGTTAATGATGAATTTATGGATTTCACCTTCAGTTTTATAAGGTTTATCGCTCAGTAAAAATATGCTCATGCGTACTTTGTCCGGTGCTGTAACTTTTACACTGTCATAGAAAACCCTCCCCAATTTGGTTTCGGCATCTTTCATTAGATTTTGCGGGTTCGCCCAGCGCAGCACTTTTTCAAACGCTTGTTCAACGCCATGTATTCCGATGTGCGTTACCCCGGCAACATTCATTTCGGGAGTTTCCTTGATTTCAATTTTTGCATGCATCGCTATCCATTTTTTAAGATTAGTAATGATGCAAATGTATTTTTCATGGTCGGGGTAGGTTTGACCATTCTTGCTTTCCAATTGACGAATCTTGCTAAACTTGTTCGGGTTTTGTTTTAAAAACTCGGTCGGATTTAGTCCGTAGTACTTTTTAAACGCCCTGGTGAAGGAGGAAAGGTCGTTAAATCCATTTTTGTGGGCTATTTCTGTTGCGGTGATGGTTTTATGACGTAAATCCAACGCAGATTTTTCAATTCTTCGCCGCGTCACATATTGATTTAAGGTTTCGCCTGTGATAAATTTGAAGACTCTATGAAAATGATAAGGCGAAAAAAAAGCAACTGCTGAAACCGTGTTCAGGGATAAATCGGAATCCAGATTCTCATCTATAAACTCAAAAACCCGGTTAATTCGATTTTTATAGTCTGTTTCCAATACCTCATTACGACTGATCATCGGGCTGGATTTGTTTTAATTGGTTCGTAAGATTTTTCCATTTTTCGCCCTTTGGCCAATTCATCCACCAATTTATCCAAATAGCGGACTTGTTGCGTCAATGGATTGTCAATTTCCTCGATGCGATACCCGCAAATCACACCCGTGATAAGTTGTGCATTGGGATTTAGCTGGGCGTCTTCAAAAAATGCCTTAAAAGTCACCCTATCATCAATTAGTTTTTGGATTTTCGAGGCATCAAAACCAGTTAACCATTCAATCACCTGGTGCAACTCTTCCGTGCTTCTTCCCTTCTTTTCAATTTTTGAAACATAGTGTGGATACACCGAGGCAAAAATCATTTTTGCCATTCTTTCGTTATGTTCTGGTGTGGTTTTCATTGTTCTTTTTGATTGTAGAATTATTCCCTGATGCTCCAAACTTCATTTATGGGATTCCCTTTGCTCGACAAACCGGAGTGGTGCCAATGACCATCGACGAGTTCATAATTGAATTTTAGACTCATGCCAGCTCTGGAATCGTCCCTTGAGAAGAATTCGATGTTTTCGGTATATTCACCATCTACAGTAGTGTAAGTGCCCCCGCCAGTTCCCATAAATTGTTTGGTTTCGGTATTATAGGCAATCCATTGAAATCGCGTTCCCGACAGAATTTTCATGGTTTTTCGCGGTCTATTGGTGTTGATGGTCTGCATGCCACCCTCTCGCACCCGGCCAGATATCAGCCAAGCTCCGCTTAATTCTCCGGGCATTCCATTGTCCAAGCGGGTCAATTTAAGGTCAGAACCAGCAATCTGAATGGTATCTTCACTAATAATGACTCTAAAACTTACTTCGGAGCCAACACGTTCGGGATTGTCGGTGTCAAATTCAACCTTTTCTGTCATCATATCCCCTTCCAATTTCCAGGTACCGCCATTGGAGTGCACAAACTTTCCGGTTGTAGCATCATAAATGCTAATGGTCTGGTAACCATCCGCAAAAATGACGATGTTCTTAAGTTTGTCTCCATTTTCAGTGGTGGAATATCCCTCCCAAGCTCCGATAATATCCTGCGCTTGCATTCCAAAGGAGAGAAAAGTGCAAATAAGTAATGCTAATATTTTTTTCATGATCTGAATATTTTTTAGTGTGGCACAATCCAGTTAATTAGAGCCATTGTTGGAGGTAGTTTTCCATTTATTACCATTATTACAATTTTTTATACATAATGTAAGTGTCGACCAAGCCCAATTCGGAATGTCTAAATCCATTTGGTGTTGTTCCGATTATTTCGAATCCGTATTTTTTCCATAATTCTACAGCTCCTTTATTTGTGCTCACCACAATATTAAATTGAATACCTTCAAATCCTCTTTCTTTTGCTATTTGTAAAGAGTGTTCACATAGTTTTTTTCCAATTCCTTTCCCTTGGACATTTGGATTCACCATATAACTGCAATTGGCAATGTGATTTCCCAAATCAATTTGATTGGGCTTTATTATATAAGTTCCCAATATTTGCTCACGCTCTTCAATGACATAAGTTTCCATATATTCTGCAAACCAATGTTTTTTCAAGTCCTTTTTTGGGGTATTTGGATTAAAGAGATAGGTGTCTCCGGTTTTAATGACTTTTGAAAAGATATCCCAAACTTTGTCAAAATCAGTTTCTTTGGCTTTTCTAATATTCAATTTCAGTTTTTTAACGTCTCGGCTATGATGTCGTTGTGGAATCATCCGCAGGATTATTCCGCTTAGAAATCAGCCGTTGATTAATACTTTTATTTGGGTGTGGCACAAAACCATAATGACCAAAGTGCAGAGAAGCGGTTTTAGCAATTATAGCCATTGTCACCATAGTTTTTATTAAAACCTCAAACCTTTTGATATTATGAAAACCATTCCAGATATAAAGGTCACAAATTGTAGGTACATAACACAATATCCAGTAATTTGATAGATACTTTGCATTTTCATTAGTGTTTTAGCTTCTTTAGATAATAATCTTTTATTGCCCTTATCTTCTTCTTCGCCTAATCTTTTAAAAGTAGAAATGGTTAACTCATCGTATATTTTTCTTATATGATCAAAAAAGAATGCTAAAATTCCAAATACAATACAACAAAGAAAACTTATCCAAACATCATTCAGATTCAAATCAATTGATTCATCCACTTTCATTTTAACTGATAAAACTATTATGGCCGATGCGATAGTTATTATTAGTCTATTGAGTTGAGTAAGGTTTTCAGAATTTTTTTCCCTTAAATTTTTACTTGTTTTTCTCCTAGTTTTTATCAAAGGGATTAGTAAAACAATTAACCCTAAAATTGATATGAAGGCAATAATTCCAATTATATATTTCATTTGGTTTAAGTTGTTCAGTTAGTACATTACAACTGGTTCTGTCCCCCAATTTACCCATTTTACACGATTAACCTTAGGTTACATAAAGATAAATCCCACCATTTTGTTTTAAACTGTATATTTGGATTGTCAGCACATTTCGAAGACCTCGCAATGCGTAACCTTCAAACCATTAACTTATGTCTAATCAAAGTAGTCATAAGCGATGTCCGTGTTGCAATGCTGACCTTGCTTCGAATGATGCCCGTCACGTATCAAATCTTAGCCCCGCCCAGTTAAAATTGTTGCAATATGTAGATGCCCTCGATGGCCCTGATCGGGTAAAGGCCCTAAAATGGGTGCACGACATTGCACTTTACGAATCAAGAGAACCTTTGTATGAGGAAGAAAAAGAGGCTTTATACCAAGTAAAGGTACTCTGGGAGTTGATTGAGGATACTTTGGAGTAATGAAAAAGGCCGCGAATGCGGCCTTTCTTTAGTTGTTTAATGGAAAGATCATCGCAGTAACATCTCCTGTCTCATTTGCAACAGGGCGGTAAATCTCTACCCCTTCAGGATAATCAATGGTATTCCCATATTGTACTAGTGACAAACTCATTTTCCCAGATGTATCTTTCTGATTTAGACTGAGTCCTTGGGCGGTAATAAAATCCACAATTTCAATGGGAATTTCAAGGCTCTCAAAGGGATTACTGATCGTACTGCTATAAGCACTTCGGTAATGTCTGAAAAAATCTGTTTCGTTGGCACCCTGCACCCGCAAGGAAACCTCGGAAAGGTCATATGCTCCCTGTATGGTTATATCGCTACCAGATTGCTGTATTGAAGTTTCCGGAATGTCCACATTGGATAGATCCCGACGTTCAAATCTTACTTGCCGGCCATCGTCCAGATTGAGATTCAATATTTTTTCTGAAATTTCATATTCACCGATTTCTGGATAATTGAAGGAAAAACCAGCTGAACTTGTTTCGTCACCATAGCTGTATAACCATCTTAAATAGTCTTCCAAGTAGGCTTTCTCACTATCGTACCCAAACAAATTGAAGGAATAACTTTCCACCGAATTGGGCAATACAACACTTTTTACGTCTTCCTGGCTTAGACTGCTCAATGCATCAAAATCAATGGTTCTATCTGTAAAATCCTCTGTATATAGATAACGATAATCGGTTAAAAGATTGGCATTGTCACGAGTATGGTGAAACAGGAAAATGTCCGGAGTATCGTCTTTAATATAATTTATGGCGAACACCGGATTATTGGAACCCTCATAAGTGTAGAAAAACCCAAATGTGAAAAATGAAAAGGAAGGTGAATTTATGACGGAAAGATTGAAAGCCTCAGTTTTATTAGTAGGATTTCGTTCTAGACCAAGAGCAGATACAACCTCCGAGGGTGACAACCTGATGGTACCTGGAGCAATATTGGCATAGGAGTTTGCCGTGTAAAAGTTAAAGTCCTTTCTTATGCCATATTCGGTAATGACCAAATCTTGCTTTTCAAAATCATCAGAGGCATAAAACTTTGTATTCTCTGAGGCACTTAATTTTTTATAGGCTATGAGTTCACCTGTTTCCAAAAGATTTATGGCAACATACAAATCAACATTATCGGGAGATTCCACGGAAAAATGCTCGTATAGCAGTTTTTGTATGTTCACATTATAGGTTTTTTCAAAAACATTGTTGTCTGGGTCAACTGACCTAAACGTTATTGAATTTGCACCGTTGGGATGGTCAAAAGGGTCCAATTCAAAAGTAAATTGTTTGTTGGTTGAGCTAAAGACTTCCTCGCCATTTATTAAAATAGTGGTGGTCACGTTCCCCGAATTGTCGATTGCTGAAATATTTAATGTGGTGGACAACTGAATAGATTCTTCGATTCCTGATACTGAAACCGATGGTGGAATGGTGTCAATTTGTTCTTTAATCGGTGGATCGCTTTCTGAGGATGAGCAACTGGCACAAAATAGGGCCAGAAAAAATAGAGGTTTGATTATTTGTTTGGTCATATCGGTTTTCTTCCTTGGTTGATTAAACCATGGGTTTTAATTCATTATAAGTGTAAATAAATCATTCTTGATCTAGGTCCGAACGGTTTTACGTATTCAGACCTCCAATGTAGTTATTTCTCTAGGTATAACCTGCTAGAAAATGTTATGAAAACCTTCTTTTTAGGGAAATGGGATGTTTTACTCGTTAAATTACGTTCCCTCTTCAAATCTTAGCTAGGATTAAAACCAAAATATGGCAGATTCAATTTTAATTCTGAGTTTATCAAACATCAAGAATTTGCCATAACCTATACAACTACAGATTCCTTGATATTTCGCCCCTTGACCAATAGCCAAACCATAAATACCAGCTCACCAAAGAAGGTAAAGAACAAAAAGTCCAAATTAGTGGTCGGGCTCACAAAGGCACCCAGGGTGTGGACCACGTAGCCCAATCCGGCAATCAGCAAAAGTGCTCCGAAGATTTTGGGAACATAGTGTGCCTTCAGGACCAAAAATCCAAGTAAAATCAGGTACACCCCAAAAATGACCAATCCAAAGGACCATTCCAGTCGAAAGGAGTCTATGTGGAATTCGATTGATTCAGCTAATGGTATGCTCGTTGAATCATTGGTTTGTACAAGAGCCAGAATCTTGACCAAATTGGCCAAAGCAACAAGATACATGGCCGTATAGATCAATCGAAACCAGCCAACAAGCAACGAAAAGTAACGCTTTACCGGTTTTAGGAAAAGGTATAAGGCCCAAGCCACCACAATATCACAAAGCAGGGTAATGGTGTGCAGAAAAATGCTGGTAGTGAACAATAATTTCTCATTGCTGATATTTTCCGCAGTAATGGCGGCATCGTCACTTATCAGTTTTGGGAAAATGTAAAACTCGGCAAAAGGCACGGTAAGTGTCATGAGCAATAAGCCCAAACCGGCAATCAAAGCAGCTTTACCTATGGTAAATGTTTGGTCGGTAGTTGTTGGTGTATCCATGTGATCAGTTTTTGTTAAGACTGATCTCATCGGATTTTGTTACGGCAACCTAGCGATTTATGGTCTGTACCCTGTCCGGTCCTACGGAAACAATCTTGATTGGAACGTTCAATTGCTCCTCTAAATATGCGATATAATCGTTAAGTGCGGACGGCAATTCCTCGGCCTTGGTCATTTTGGTCAGATCCTTGGCCCATCCCTTTAACTCTGTGTATACTGGAGTGATATTCTCACTTTCGATGTTGTAGGGTAGGTGCTGAATTTCTTCACCTTTGTATTTGTATGCAGTACAAACCTTGATGTTTTTGAAGCCGCTCAACACATCGGCTTTCATCATCATCAGTTCGGTAACCCCGTTGATTTGAACCGCATATTTAAGCGCGACTAAATCGAGCCATCCGCAACGTCTGGCCCTTCCGGTTGTAGCACCGAATTCATTTCCTACGCGACCCATGGTCTCACCATCATTATCGAAAAGTTCAGTAGGGAAGGGACCGCTGCCCACACGGGTGGTGTAGGCCTTGAAAATTCCCAATACGCGTCCAATTTTATTTGGTGCTACGCCCAAACCAGTGCAAGCACCTGCCGCGGTGGTGTTGGATGAGGTCACGAAAGGATAGGTTCCAAAATCAATGTCCAATAAAGAACCTTGGGCACCTTCGGCCAGTATTTTTTTGCCCTCGGCCTGGGCCTTGAACATATATTCTTCGCTGTCGATAAAGGTCAGTTCTTTTAGCTTTTCAACGGCTTCATAAAACACTTCCTCCAATTCGGCCAGATCGTATTGGATGTCCACATTATAAAACCCGATCATGGCCTCATGTTTGTTCGCCAAGTTTCGGTACTTTGTTTTCCAATTGTCAAACTCTAAATCCCCAACGCGCATACCGTTTCTGCCCGTTTTATCCATATAGGTAGGTCCAATACCCTTAAGGGTAGATCCAATTTTTGCCTTTCCTTTTGCAGTTTCCGAGGCCGCGTCCAGCAAACGATGGGTAGGCAAAATAAGGTGTGCTTTTCTGGAAATCAACAATTTGGAAACAATGTCGATGTTAAATTTATCCAGATTGTCCAGCTCTTTTTTAAAGATGACTGGATCTATGACCACCCCATTGCCGACAATATTCAACGCATTTTTATGGAAAATACCTGAAGGAATGGTGTGGAGCACATGTTTTATACCATCAAATTCCAAAGTGTGCCCTGCGTTGGGGCCTCCTTGAAATCGGGCGATGATATCATAATCCTTGGTTAGTACATCAACAATCTTTCCTTTTCCCTCGTCTCCCCACTGGAGTCCAAGCAATAAATCTACCATGAAATGTGTTGGTTATTCGGTTAGGTTTTCTTCTTTGTTTTTTGTTCCGTAGAAATAGAGTGAGTGGTTATGAATCTTAATGTTAAAAACCTCCTCTATGGTTTTTTTGATGGATTGGATACGGGGGTCACAAAATTCCTTTACTTCACCGGTATCAGTAAGAATGACATGATCATGCTGTCGGTCAAAGTATGATTTTTCATATTGCGCCTGATTTTTACCGAATTGGTGCTTTCTTACCAGTTTGCAATCCAATAAAAGTTCGATGGTGTTGTACAGTGTAGCACGACTGACCCGATAGTTTTTGGTCTTCATTTTAATATAGAGCGACTCTACGTCAAAATGATCGTCACTGTTGTAAATTTCTTGTAAAATGGCGTAGCGCTCCGGTGTTTTTCGATGTCCTTTTTCTTCTAAAAAGGATGTGAACACATTTTTTACAATTTCTTGATTTTTGTTGTTTCCCATAGCCTTCTCACCAATGCTAAAGGACAAAGGTACAGCTAAAAATTAAATTCTGGTCACTTTGTCAATACCCTCAACCTGCTTTAGATTGTTCATTAATTTTTTGAGGATATTGTTGTTTTTGACCACCAATTTTATTTTTCCCTTAAAAGTTCCTCCGTCTGCACTAAAATTTAGATTTCGCATGTTTACGTGCATGTTGTCAGAGATGATATTCGTGATATCATTCACCAGGCCCAAATTGTCAATACCTGTCAATTCAATATCAGCAGCAAACTCTTCTTGCGTGGAGTCAATCCATTTGGCAGACATGATGCGGTATGCATAGTTGGATTGAAGCGATATGGAATTGGGGCAGTTTTTTTTGTGCACTTTAATGCCGTCGTTTACACTTACAAAGCCAAATACATCGTCACCAGGTATGGGATTGCAACATTGAGACAACTTGTAGGTGAGTTTTTCTTCCTCTTTCCCAAACACCAGCATGTCATACTTGGTGGTGATTTCTTCTTTGTCAACATCCTTTGGAGCAGGGTTTCTTCGGATTTTGTTTTTGAAGAAATTAAGAAAGGCGTTATGGTATGATGAGGCAAATTCTTTGATACGCTCATTGTCAATAACCCCGATTCCGACTCTATAAAAGAGGTCCAGACTGGTTTTTAACTTGAAAAAGGTGACCAATTTGTTTACGGTATCCTCGTTCAGTGTAATTTTTTGCGATTTCAGCTTTCTTCGCAGTACTTCTTTTCCGTCTGTTGCAATGCTCTTTTTCTCTTCACTTAAAGAGGATTTGATTTTAGACCGCGCTCTGGCTGTTTGGGCATAATCTAACCAACTTTGATTGGGTTTTGCACTTTCTGAAGTGATTATTTCGACTTGGTCGCCACTGTTCAGCTCGGAGCCAAGTGGTACAAGTTTTCCATTTACCCGAGCACCACGGGTTTTCATACCAACCTCAGTGTGGATGTGGAAGGCAAAATCAAGTGGAGTTGATCCTTTGGGCATCGATTTTAAATCTCCTTTTGGCGTAAACACAAAGATTTCTTTGGAATAGAGGTTCAGTTTGAATTCTTCCACAAAATCCACAGCGTTTCCGTTCGAAGTTTCCAAGGCCTCCTGTAACCGATTTAACCAATCTTCAATACCCTGTTCTTTCTGTTCCCCGTGCTTATATTTAAAGTGGGCGGCATAGCCTTTCTCCGCAATTTCGTGCATACGCTCGCTCCGTATCTGCACTTCGACCCATTTTCCCTTTGGCCCCATAACCGTAATATGCAGGGCTTCATAACCTGTGGATTTAGGGGATGTGATCCAATCCCGCAATCGAATGGGGTTAGGGGTAAAGTGATCTGTAACTATGGAATAAATCTTCCAGGCTAAGAACTTTTCATTCTTTTTGTCCGATTTATAAGTGATCCGAATGGCAAATTTGTCATATACCTCATCAAAAGCCACATTTTGGGCCTTCATTTTCCTTCGGATGGAAAAAATGGACTTCATCCGTCCTTTGATATCGTAATTGAGCTTTTCTTTATCGAGAGAGTTTCGAATAACATTGGAAAAATCTTCGATATAGGCCAATTGCTCTTCTTCGGTATCTTCAATTTTCGCTTGGATATCCTGGTATACCTCCGGTTCGGTATATTTTAAACTCAGATCCTCAAGATGGGTCTTAATGTTATAGAGACCAATTCTATGGGCTAAAGGAGCATAGATATACAGCGTTTCCGAAGCTATCTTCACCTGCTTGTGCTCTGGCATGGAGTCCATGGTGAGCATATTGTGGTAGCGATCAGCAATTTTGATGATGATCACACGTACATCATCGTGCAAGGTCAGCAGCATTTTCCGGAAATTCTCTGCTTGCTGACTTATATCCTTGTCTTTTTTAAGGTGGGCTATTTTGGTGAGTCCGTCTACAATTCGGGCCACGGTCTCACCGAACATGCGCTCAATATCATCCAAGGTGTAAGGTGTATCCTCAACAACATCATGGAGCAGGGCAGAGGCAATGGAAACGGCATCCAAACCAATTTTTGAGGCAACGATTTTGGCGACCGCAATAGGATGAAAAATATAGGCTTCGCCTGACTTTCTACGTTGATCTTTATGTGCATCAACGGCCACATCAAAGGCAGAGCGTATCAATTTCTTGTCCTCTTTGGTCAAGGTTTGATAGCTGATGCGAAGCAATTCTTTATATTGCTTGGCAATCTCCTTATTCTCTTTTTCGATAGCAGCCTCCGTCATAGTATATTAAAGTTACCATAATCTTTGAAGGTAAACAACAAAAACTATGCCTTTAAGTTCCGAATCCGTTCAATTAATGGGGGGTGGGAATAATGCACAAAAACGTACGCAGGATGCGGTGTCAGATTACTCAAACTGTTTTTTGACAACTTTTTCAAGGAGGTTATCAATGGGTCGGCAGAAAAGGTGCTTTTGGCATAATCATCAGCCTGAAATTCGAATTTCCGTGACAAATAATTCATAGCAAGACTTGTGATTTCCGAAATGGGACTATAAAGAAGGACAAAGCCAATAAGTCCGGCATGAAAACTTGGAGTGGAAACTCCAATGGCCAAGGAAATTTCAGGAGTGTTTATGAATAGCGAAAGAATATATAGTGTGAATCCCATCAACCCCAATGAAACTGCTAAGTTGAAAATAATATGCTTCCGTTTATAATGCCCCACTTCGTGGGCCAAAACTGCCACAATTTCATCTTCATCCAGATCGTTGATCAAGGTATCGAACAAGGTTATCCTTTTTTCCTTTCCAAATCCTGAAAAATAGGCATTGGCTTTGGTGGACCTTTTAGAGCCATCTATCACAAAAATGTTCTTGAGCTCAAATCCAACCTTTTTGGCATAGGCCTCAATGGCACTTTTTAAATTTCCATCGGTCAACGGAGTCTGTTTGTTGAAAAGAGGAACTATCAATCGACTATAAAACAGATTCATAAACAGTATAAAAACTGCCGCCAATAGCCACGCATATACCCAAAACTTAGGCCCTGTCCATTGATAGAACAGAATGAACAATGAAAGTATTCCCCCTCCAAATAGGGCCGCGAGAAACATTCCCTTTAATTTGTCCAAAAAGAACACTTTTTTGGTTGCTTTATTAAATCCGTACCGCTCCTCAATAACAAAGGTTTGGTAGTACGAGAAGGGCAATCCTAAAATGCCACTTCCCAATAGGATGATTCCAAAGAAAATCAATGCCATGGGAATAGTCTGGTCAACCCAAGAACGTGTAAGGCCATCCACCCATTCAAAACCTCCAAAGAACAGAAAGCCTAGGGTCAGAACAAGCGAAAAGCCATCTGAGAACATCCCGAAACGATAATTGGTTAGTTTGTATTCCTGTGATTTTTGATATTCATTGGCATCAAAAACATCGCTCAGCTCCGCTGGCACCACGGACCTAAAACGCCTGGCATTGAGATATTCCAAAATTTGTTGAATCAGGTATTGGATCACCAAAATTGCAATGATCACATAGAACAGCGTAGTTTTTTCCATAGCTCAAAATCCGCGTTGCCGCTTTGCCTCAAATATAAGTATTGCTGCTGACACGGAAACGTTCATGGAATCAATTTGGCCTTGCATGGGAATGATAATGTTTTGATGCGAGTTTTGCAGCCAATTCTCAGATAGACCTGTTGCTTCAGTGCCTACAACTATGGCAGATCCTGAACTAAAATCGCATTCTACGTAATTTTTGGATGCGGTAAGGGCTGCGCAAAATATTTTAATGTCTTTTTCTCTGAGAAATGAAATGATTTCTGCCGTTGTTCCCGTTCCAATGGTATTGGTAAAAACACAGCCTACACTTGATCTTATAATATTGGGATTATAAAGATCTGTTCTTGGGTTGGCAATTAAAACAGCATCCACGGCTGCGGCATCGGCTGTACGTAGAAGCGCACCAATATTACCAGGCTTTTCGGGCGCTTCTGCTACCAGAATCAATGGGTTTTTAGTTTTAAGTTGAAGGTTTTCCAAAGTAAGGTCCTTTGCCTTGGCAATGCACAAAATTCCTTCTGTACTTTCACGATAGGCTACTTTTTCGTAGACCGATGTTGATATTTGTATGAATTGGATATTTGGATTTTCGGAAATTGGATTTTTGGAAAAATGGTTTACGATTTCAGGGCAATATAAAACAGTGTCAATACTATACCCACCTTTTAAGGCCAGTTCAATTTCGCGTTGGCCTTCCACCACAAAAAGACCTGTCTTTTTTCTTTCCCGGGATTTCTCCTTAAGTAGCACTAGGTTTTTAATCAGTGGATTTTGGGTGCTGCTGATGCGTTTGGCTTCCTTCACACATCAAAAATACATATTCTTGTAATCTTGAAATGGCTTTTACGACAAAGCGGCAAACAACTACCAAAATGAGAAATTTAAGTATTATCCTTCTTGCATTTGTTGCGTTTGCTTGCAAGAACAGCCCCCAGAAGGAGTTTGGGACTGCGGAAAGCGAATCACAAGAAATGAATGCTGTAGCAAGCTATCCAGAAGCTTTAGAAATTGTATTTAACGCTCATGGCAGTTTAAAAAACTGGAAAAACCAACGAACATTGACGTATGAGATTCCTAAACCCGATCAGAAAGAATTGCATACGATAGACCTTTGGACCAGAAAGGACCGTGTTGACACCGAAAAATTTTCAATGGGATCAAATGGTGAAAAGGTCTGGTTGTTGGATGCTGGTGAAAACTATAAGGGTGATGCTGTTTTTTATCATAACCTCATGTTCTATTTCTATGCCATGCCGTTTGTTTTGTCCGATGATGGTATAAACTATAGTGAAACTGAAGCCTTGGTATATGCAGGGAAAAGCTATCCTGGAATTCGTATTTCATATGATTCAGGTGTAGGAACTTCACCCAAGGATGAATATTTTATTCATGTTGACCCTGACACCCAAAAAATGGCATGGTTGGGGTATACTGTGACTTACAGAACAGGAGAAGTTTCAGACAATGTAAAATGGATTCGATATGACGATTGGCAAGAAATTGAGGGAGTGACCCTTCCCAAATCCATAACATGGTACAATTATGAAGGAACCAAAATACTTGATGCCAGAAGTACCGTGAATTTTGAGAACGTTACCTTAAGTAAAACTGCCAAGCCTGATGGTTATTACGCTAAGCCTGATCAGGCCATTTTTGTTGAAGCCAAGAACAACAATTAAAAACGAAATCTTGCAAGATTAACTCAAAACCCTTTTCGGTCGTGGTAACTTATCAGTAAGCCCACGACCGAATTGTAACTTTGAATACCTTCTTCTTGATTGTTTGCTTTTAAAAAAGTATTGAAAATAGATTTGAAAACCGGTTCCAAAGGGTTTTCATATTGAGCCCAAAACTCTTGTAGTTCTTTAAAGTTCTTTTTGACTCCTGGATTGAGAATACCCCATAAAACCTTGAATGCTTTTTCGTCTTTTTGGGACAAATCAGATAAGCAATAGCTCAGCGCGTGACTGTAGGCCGCATATTTGAAATAGGGATCCTCATTTTGCGAAGTAACCAAAAAACCTATGAGATTAGTGGCATCTTCGGCAGAATAACCCAATTGATGTCCTATTTCATGACCACTTACCACAGGAAGCCGGAATAAGGGTGCGACTCCATTGACTTGAGCTTCATTGGAAAATGGGTTCAAATAGCCGCCATAGCCCATATAAGTCAAAGGGAGGCTAAAAAGGGAGGCTTTTATGCTCGAGGGGGTATATTCAAAATCGGGATAGGTTTTTTTGAACTTGGCATAACCTTCTTTAGTTTTTTCAAAAATTTTCTTTCTGGAATAGGGGATTTTCACGGGTTCAATGGAATCGCCGGTGATTTGTTGTTGATATTGGTTTGATTTGTGAATTAGATATTGGGTGAAATCCAACAGCTCCACTTTACCGTATTCCCTTTGTATCCCAAACTTTTGTTCTATGGGCAATCGATAGTAATTCATCCCCCAAAGTAGATGGAAGGCGAAGTAGGCAATGGATAAGACCACTAAAATATCCTTCCCGAAAAGTAGCGGTTTACTTCTTATTGATTTCCAGTTCTTGTAAATGTATTTACCTACCAGCCAAAAGAGCAACAGATAAAAAATATCTCCAACAGAAAAAGGTATCCAGCCCAGAAGGGTTCTAAAAAACTGGGAAATTGCTGGATAAATTCCGTTGCTATAATATTTTTCTATAAATAGCGGATAGCTGCCAATCCATTTTACAAGAATCACCTGTACTGGCAAAGCCAATGCGATAATAGTTTTGACCTTTTGTCCCTTCAAACCCAAATGTATGGAATTACTGAGTTCTAATCTAATTCTTAATTCCTAGAATGCCAATACGACTTCATATCTTAACAAAGCTTTATATATAAAAAGGCTGCCCAAAAAGTCATGTGAATACAAAATTGTCAGTCTGAGCTTGTCGAAGACTCTTTGAAAGTATAAAAAGTAATAAACTTCGACGGGCTCAGTTTGACAACAAAGGAATTCTTTTTTGGACAGCCTCTTATGATGCTTATGTTAGCATGATGTTACTCTTGGATTCCAGTGATTTCCAAATCAAAGATAAGGTCTGAATTTGGAGGGATGGGGCCACCGCCTTGAGGGCCATAGCCTAAATGTGAAGGAATGAATAAACGTACCTTGTCCCCAACCTTCATGGTCTGAAGTCCTTCCCTGAAGCCTGGTATTAATCTGGCTTCCGGGCTATAATCCATCGGGAAGGGCTGGTAACCGCCTTGGTCTCTTCTTCCTGGATTCAATTTATTGAATTTGGCTGCTACTTCTTCAACGTTACTGTCGAACAAGTTTCCATCAGGTAACCATCCAGCATAATAGACCATAACTTTTTGCCCAATCTTTGGTTGTTCTCCCTCACCTTTTTTCAAAGAATAAATACGAAGCCCTGATGCGGTTTCCTCGGCTTCTTCTTTTTGCTTGACTAGCTCAGCTATAAAATCGGCTTTCATTTTATTAAAGGCCGCAACTGCTTCTTCTTCCTCCTTGAAGTAATCTTGCATGATCTGGACGGCATCAAATTTTTTGGCCTCTTTTCCATTTCGTACAATTTCAACCTTGTTCATGACCACATCAACCTCAGGTTTGTCACCAGGCAGGGTTTTTACATTGGCGATAGTGTCAACAACTTCAATTCCTGTTACCACTTCACCAAATACAGTATGCTTACCATTTAACCAAGGTGTCTCTTTATGTGTGATGAAAAATTGACTTCCATTGGTTTTAGGGCCGGAATTGGCCATTGACAAAATTCCTTTTTTGGAATGGGATAGCGAATCGTGGAATTCATCCTTGAATTTATAACCTGGATTCCCTCTTCCAGTACCCAGAGGGTCACCTCCTTGAATCATAAAATCTTTAATGATTCTGTGGAAGACAATGCCATCATAGAACTTCTTTCCTTTAAGACTGTCCGCAACAAACGGATTGCTGCCCTCGGCAAGGGATACAAAATTGGCGACGGTGACCGGGGTTTTTTCGTGTTCCAATTTTATGATGATATCTCCCTGGGAAGTCTGGATATCTGCGAAAATTCCATCACCTAAATCAGCATATTTGCTGGACTTGCATCCTAATAGGACGATTGAAAATAGAGTGATTAAAACAAGTGATTGTTTCATGATATTCATGGTTTAAGATTTAAGCTATCTTGATTTATAATGATTGTATGTAATTCGATTGTTGATTTTAAAGGTGTAATGGGGCCAATTTTGTCCCCGTCCCCATGATAGCCATAAGCTTGCAACGATGGGAATAAAAAGGTGGCCCGTTCATTGATTTTGAGCAATTTTACGGCATTTTGTAATCCTGGAAATAATTGTTCCTTGTCAACAACATAGGATTTTGGGCCTATTTCTTCGGCGGAATACAAAGTGTCATTATCCATCGTGAGCAGATTGTAGGAGAACAAGATTTGGTCATCTGTTTTTGGGAAATAGGCAGATTCCTCATTTTTATTTTCAAAATAATACCAAAATCCATTTGAACTTGTAAGGTATGAATGAATGGTATCTTGAGCTATGATTTCCTGAATCAGTTTTTCCTCTTTGGCCAACAGCGCTTTGTTCCGTTCCACAGATTCTTTAAAAAAGCTTCCTGATTTTACCTTCACAGGTCTTCGGGGTTCGGGACCGCCACAACCCACAACAATAAATAGTAAAGTAAGAAGCGTCAGGATTCTCATGGATTCAATTGCGATTTATAGGTTTTAAGGATTGTGTTGAAATTCTCGATGGTCGCATCCATATGATCATCACTTCGACCTCCTGCAGCATTGTCATGCCCGCCACCGTTGAAGTGCTTTCTGGCAAATTCGTTCACTGAAAAATCACCAACAGAGCGAAAGGAAATCTTTATAATACCTTCTTCCTTGTTTTCAATAAAAATCACAGCGAAAATAATCCCTTCCAATGTCAGGCCGTAATTTACAAAACCTTCGGTATCCCCTTTTTTAAAATCATGGGCATCCAGTTCATCTTGGGTGATGGTAATGTAAGCCGTTTTGTATTCAGGCAGAATGACCATATTGCTCAATGCAACACCCAAAAGATGTAAGCGTGAAGGAGAGTTGGTATCAAAAACTTGTTGATGGATTTGCATATTATCGGCACCGCGATCTATTAAATCTGCCACTACCTTGTGTGTCCTACTCGATGTGGAACGATATTTAAAGGACCCGGTATCGGTCATGATACCAGTATACAGATTGGTGGCAATCTCTTCATCAATTTTATCCAATCCACCCAAATACTCAATGAAATTGTAGACCATTTCACAGGTGGAGCTCATGGTCACGTCGGAATAGGTAACCCGTGCATAATCTTTTGGCTGCTGATGGTGGTCGATCATGATGAAATCAGCTTCCTTTTCTTCAAGGATGGCATGCAGTTGCCCCGTTCTGGACAGGTCATTGAAATCCAATGTGAAGACCACAGTGGCTTCTTCCAACCATTTTTTAGCCTGTGAGTTTTCTTTTTCAAAATTAAGGACCACCTCATTATTGGGCATCCATTTCAAAAATTTGGGATAATCGTTTGGAGTGATAACCGCGGCTTTATGATCAAGGGATTTAAGATATCCGTACAGCCCCAAGCAGGAGCCCATGGCATCACCATCCGGGTTTTTATGGGGTATGATAACAATCTTTTGGGGTTGGGAAAGAATCGACTTTACCGTCGCAATGTCCTCTAAATTCATGCCGGCAAAGATACAATTTATGGCATAGCTAACCTATAGTGATTGAAATTTCAAGTTCAACATTTAGTATGCAATATTCAAAACTCAAATTCCAAACTACAGAATTGTTCAGTTTTCATATTTCATAAATTCCTGCATTTTCAAATCAACAAATTAATAAATTCAAAATATGTGAAGGATTCGTCAAGAATTTGATCTGGCATAGCAACTACCATTTGCCCGTTGCTCGAAAAAGTGTAAGTTTGCGCAAAATTTTAAAAAAGATGACTGGAAATAGAACATTTACCATGATTAAGCCAGATGCTGTTGAAAATGGCCATATTGGTGCAATTTTGGAAAAAATCACTGCTGCAGGATTCAAAATTGTGGCTATGAAATATACACAACTGAGCAAGAGGGATGCCCGGGAATTCTATGCCATCCACAAAGAGCGTCCTTTCTTTGGTGAATTGGTCGATTTTATGACTAGAGGTCCAATTGTCGCCGCTATCTTGGAGAAAGACAATGCTGTTGATGATTTTCGTGCATTGATTGGTGCTACAAACCCTGCTGAAGCTGCTGAAGGTACCATTCGTAAACTATATGCGACCAGTATCGGTGAAAATGCAGTACATGGTTCTGATAGTGATGAAAATGCTGCTATTGAGGGCGCTTTCCATTTTTCTGGAAGGGAAGTTTTTTAATAAAAAGGAAATATTATATCAAAAGCTGCTCAATTAGAGCGGCTTTTTTTGTTTCAATAAAACCCAATATCTTGTTTTCTTGTTAATGCGTTGCAATGATGGAAATCGTCTCCACAAAAACTAAAATTTTGTCCTTTGAAGACCGTCAAAGGCTATATCAAATTTTGATATATGCTTATGCTGAAACCGAGAAAGAAATTTGGGGTGAAAATTATCCCCGTATTTCGTTCAATGATTTTAATGGGTTGGTCGATAAAGGTGAAATCTTGGTTGCATACCATGAAGGTTTGGTGGTAGGCGGAATTCGATATTATAAACTGACTCCTGATGTTTTTGGATTTGGACTACTGTGCGCTGACCTTGATAAAAGTGGTTTGGGAATCGGTCGTGCTTTGATCAATGCCGTTGAGGAAATAACCACTACAAATGGGATAAAAACCATTAGAATCGAGATTTTGAGACCTAAAGACTCAGAAGTTGAGTTCAAAACCAGAATAAGTAAATGGTATCAGGGTATGGGGTATGCGTACACATATTCAAAGGATTTCGTTGAAGTGGATCCTGATAAGGCGCCTGACCTTATAACACCAAGTTGCTTTGATTTCTATGAAAAATTGATGCATTAGACCGCAATCGAAAAACTTACTGTTGGCCTGTTTTTAAGTTGAAAAAAGAAGCAGAAGTTCCCCATTGTCCTTTTTTGGTTCGATTGTTCCAGAATTCTTCAACCCTATTTTAGTGAGAAGCTTTTGTGATTTAATATTTTCGGGGGCGGTGATACCTAGAATGGAATCTAAATTTAGTTTCTGTTGCCCATATTTTAATAAAGTGATACAAGCCTCATACGTATACCCTTTCCCTTCAAAAGCGGGTAAAATTGCAAACCCAATATCTGGATGGTCCAGGTAATCCCGTTTTACAAAGCCACAAATGCCAATGGGTTGCAAAGATGCTTTTAAACACATTTTGTAAAGACCATATCCATTGTTGTTATAAGAGGAAATTAAGCTCGATTTGATATAATTTTCTGCATGTTTTTCGGTTTTAACACCTCTGTCGCCTATAAATTCAAGCCAATTAGGACTGTTCAACAAATTTTTGAAAAATTTGGAATCTTCAATTTCTGCTTCTGCAATGATCAATCTTTCCGTTTCAACAATTATTTTCATTGCCTTTTTATCGTAACACCAACTTTTTTATAAGCTCTTTTTTAAGTTCTTCATTGAGCATTGCAATTATTTTGGATTTTCCCAGGCTCAATTCTTCACGTAGCACGGAGGAGGAAAGAGATACATACAGCGTTTCATTTTTGAGTTCCACCGAGTTAGTGTAATTGTTTACCCCATTACCCATAAGTTTTTCCCATGCTCCCTTGGCATCGACCTTATCCATGCCTTTTTGAAGCTTATTTTCTTTGATAAACTCGTTTAGAGCTTCACCTAGCGGTAGATGGGAATTGTGTCTTTTGGCCATTATTTTGGAATTGTAATGGGTTCGTAGCGTTTATATGAATATAAAATGCCATCATTGTTCCGAACTGAAAAAGACATTGAATCCAAATGGGTCAAGGTTTCTTCCCAATCACTAAATTCATTGGAATATTGTAATATGAAAAAGGCTTCACCTTGAACTACTTTCAATAATTCCACATCATGAGAGGTTTCATAGCTTCCATTAAACTTGGGTTTTAGTTTTTTTCGAAAGCCCTGTTTGTTTTCCAATTGTATAAAATCAATACTCGGGTTGATGGTATATTTTTTTTCGGACCCATCGGGAAATGTGACCTCGGAAATTTCCCAATATCCGTTTAAATAATTGAGTTGTTCCTCGGAAACCAGTTCTTTCTTGCATCCCAACAACACTAAAACAGCGAAAAAAAGCACTATTTTCTTCATGTTACAAGGTAAAGATTTTATAGCTCTGGCGAATATTTTTAACTACATTTTCCGTTCGCTCCGCATGGGTATCACTGATAAAGATCTGACCAAAATTATCATTGTCCACCAAGCCAACGATTTGAGAAACCCGATTTTCGTCCAATTTGTCAAAAATATCATCCAATAACAAGATAGGGGTGGTTTTGGCTTGTTCTTTTATGAAATGGAACTGCGCCAATTTCAATGCAATCAAAAAAGATTTTTGCTGTCCCTGACTTCCAAACTTTTTAATCGGGTGACCGGCAATGGTAAAGCTGAGGTCGTCTTTATGTATACCCACACTGGTGTATTGTAATGCTCGGTCCTTGTCAATGGAGTCTTCTAAAAGATCAATCAAGCTTATTTCGGTTAGCTGACTTTGGTAGGACAACATGATCTGCTCATCTTTTTCAGAAATGTGGGCATACTGCTCTTGAAATATTGGAATGAAGGAAGAGATGAAGTCAACCCTTTTTTTATGGATCTCCGTGCCCAACAAATGCAATTGTTCGTTATAAACCACCAAAGTGTCTTGGTCGAAGGTATTGTTGGCCACAAAATATTTCAACAGGGAATTTCGCTGTACCAAAACCTTATTGTACTTGATCAGTGTTTGGAGGTATGCCTTATCGGATTGGGAAATGACACCATCAATGAATTTTCTTCGGGTATCGCTGCCCTCAATGATCAAATCACGATCAGACGGTGAAATAATTACCAAAGGTAAAAAGCCAATATGCTCTGAAAATTTCTCATAGGCCTTACCATTTCGCTTGATGACCTTTTTTAACCCGCGTTTAAAACTGCAGATAATCTTTTCTGTACGTCCGTCCTTTTCAAATTCACCCTCGATTACAAAAAAATCGGTGTTGTGCTTTATGTTTTGGGTAGTTACCGGATTGAAGTAGCTTTTTCCAAAAGAAAGGTGGTAAATGGCGTCTAGGATGTTTGTCTTTCCAACCCCATTATCCCCGACCAAACAGTTGATTACAGGGTCGAAATCCAGAACCTTGGAATCAAAATTTTTGTAATTAACTAAGGATAAGTGCTTTAAAAACATAAAAATATAAAGAAGAATGCTGTTTCAAATGGCCTGGTGGTCAGTTAAAGATTCCAAAAATAACGAATAAATTACCTTTTGGTTTTGGATAAAAACTTTATTTTTGCGCGATTAATAAAATCTAGAATGGCAACATACAAGAAGCGAGGCTTTAAGCCAAAAAATAAGGCTGAGGAAGCTCAACTGGACGAACAGAGTACAACGGCGGAAGTATTTAATACTTTAGATGAAAGTGCTTCCAAAACCGAAGCTTGGGTTCAGCGAAACCAAAATTATATTTTGGGTGCCATTGGTGCCATTGCTTTGGGTGTTCTGGGTTATTTGGGATACAACGAGTTTATCCAAAAACCAAAAGAAGCATCTGCGGCCAATGAACTTTTTTATCCACAACAATATTTTGACCAAGCCTTGACCAACGAGACAGCAAAAGATTCGTTGTTTACGTTGGCCTTGAACGGAGCGGAAGGTAAGTATGGATTTTTGGATATAATTGAAGAGTATAAAGGAACAAAAGCAGCCAATTTGGCCCAATATTCTGCGGGTATGACCTATTTGAACCTGCAGCAATATGATAACGCCATTTCCCATTTGGAAAGCTTTTCTTCTGATGATGCGGTTTTGGGTGCTATGGCCAAAGGAGGAATTGGAGATGCCTTTTCGCAATTGGATCAACCAGAAGACGCTTTGGACTACTATGAAAAAGCAATAGCGCACAGCGCCAACGAATTTACTACACCAAGATTTTTATATAAGGCCGGAATCATTGCCATTGATCTTGGTCAAAAAGACAAAGCTCTTGGTTTTTTTGAGCGAATCAAAGATGAGTTTTCAGCTTCCCAAGAAGCAAATGGTATCGACGCGCTTATCGGGTTGACCAAAAACTAAAGCATAATGGCCACCGAGAACAAGAACTTATCGGCCTATGATAAGACCACAATCCCAAATGCGAAGTCTCTTCGGTTTGGGATTGTTGTTTCAGAATGGAATGAAACCATTACCGAAGGACTTTACAAAGGAGCAGAAGATGCGCTTTTGGATTGCGGGGCATTACCTGAAAATATAGTTCGTTGGAATGTACCCGGAAGTTTTGAACTTACTTTTGGATGCAAAAAGATGGTGTCCACGCAAAACCTTGATGCTGTTATTGCCATTGGAAGCGTAATTCGCGGAGAGACCAGCCATTTCGATTTTGTGTGTTCCGCCGCTGCCCAAGGAATAAAAGATTTGAATCTTCAATGTGATACTCCCGTTATTTTCTGTGTATTGACTGACAACACCATGCAACAGGCGATAGACCGAAGTGGCGGTAAACATGGTAATAAAGGAGCCGAGGCTGCAATCGCTGCCATTAAGATGGCCGTCCTAGGGAACTAAGTTCAAACTTTAACTTCAAGCTCAAGTACAATATTGAACTTAAATTTTGGACTTGCACTTAAACTTCGACCCTGTTAACATTTTTTGGCAGTAAGGAGCAATCCCGTTTTTCGATTTTAAGTACCTTTGAGGTTACACGAAAAGGATGCCATGCGAAATTTTCTAAAACTTAGAAAAAATAGGACGTACGATTACTCACCAAGGTATTACAAGGGCGAAGGCAATCCATATAAAATAGAACACAAACTAGATAAATTTAGAAGTACTGCACATACACAAAGAGGTCTAAAAAATAAATTTTCCTCCGCTGTTGATGACCTAAAAACAGAAGGCGATAAGAACCTAAAACTTCGTTTTCTTATTATCGTGGCAGTTTTGATATTGTTGTTTTTGTACATCATCGACTTTGATTTATCCATATTCCTAAATCCCTAATGGCTGACATCATTAAACTTTTGCCAGACCATGTTGCCAACCAAATTGCAGCAGGGGAAGTGGTTCAGCGACCGGCTTCGGTGGTTAAGGAGCTATTGGAAAATGCCATTGACGCAGGAGCTCATTTGATAAAGCTCATTGTTAAAGACGGGGGCAAAACCTTGATTCAGGTTGTGGATAATGGTGTTGGCATGAGTGAGACCGATGCACGGCTCTCTTTTGAGAGACATGCCACATCCAAAATTTCATGTGCCGAAGATTTATTTAATCTGGAAACCAAAGGTTTTCGAGGAGAAGCCTTGGCCTCCATTGCTGCTATAGCCCATGTTGATATGCAAACCCGTACCGAAAATTCGGAAGTCGGGAGCCATATCAAAATAGAGGGCAGTAAAATTGTTTCCCAAGAGGTTGTGGCTTCGCCAAAAGGCACCTCCATTTCGGTTAAAAATCTGTTTTTTAATATTCCGGCACGGCGCAATTTTCTAAAATCCAATCAGGTTGAACTCAGGCATATTACAGATGAGTTCCATCGGGTGGCCCTGGTACACCCACAAATCGAATTCCATTTTTATAATAATGGTTCTGAGATTTTTAATCTGCCAATTACAAAACACAGACAGCGTATAGTCCACGTGTTTGGAAGTCGAATGAAGGATCGTTTGGTGCCTGTTAACGAAGAGACCGAGGTAGTCAAAATTTCTGGTTTTGTGTGCAAACCCGAATTTGCAAAAAAAAGTAGGGGAGAACAGTTTTACTTTGCGAACAATAGATTCATAAAAAGTCCATATTTGCATCATGCGGTGGTCGCCGCTTTTGAAGGGCTGATTAAAACCGACCATTATCCAGGCTATTTCTTGTTTTTGGAAGTAGATCCGGCATCCATCGATATTAACATCCACCCAACAAAAACAGAGGTTAAGTTTGATGATGAAAATACCCTTTATGCCATTCTTAGATCTACAATTAAGCATAGCTTGGGTCAGTTTAATGTCGCCCCTATTTTGGATTTTGAGCACGACCCCAACATGGACACTCCATATGCTTACAAAGAAAAAGCGGCTGTGCTTCCCCAAGTATCGGTGGATCCGTCCTTTAATCCCTTTCAGCCAAGTGGCAATAAACCTCTGGGAAAAACATCCTACCAAAAACCAGATGTAAAAGGTTGGGAAAACTTATATGAAGGTTTAACTCCTCCTTTGGAGAACGATAACTTCAGCAGTGTTGAAATTGAATCGGAAACAGGGGTGCAAGGCACCTTTTATGCTGATGATACGGACGAAACACCAGCTGCGGTCACATTTCAATTGCGACGCAAGTATGTTGTGAGCACCATTAAATCTGGGATGTTGGTCATTAACCAAAACCGGGCTCATGAGCGTGTTCTTTTTGAAAAGTTTTTGAGAGAGATTACGGTAAAGGAGGGTGTAAGCCAGCAATTGCTCTTTCCCTTGGAACTTCCATTTTCACATCAGGAAAGGGTTATTTTAAAAGAAATAAAAGAAAGTTTGTCCAACGTCGGTTTTATGTTTGAAACTTTGGACGAAGAAACGGTAAAAGTGACAGGCGTGCCCTTGGCGGTTTCAGAAAGCGGAATTGGCACGGTATTGGATCGCCTAATATCGGATTACAAAGAAGGATTTGAAGGTACAGGGATTTCACAGGCTGAATTATTGGCCAAAACCTTGTCAAAAAATTTGGCGGTAAAAACAGGCGAAGTTCTGGATCATGAATCACAGATGGCATTGGTAAACGATTTATTTGCTTGCAAGGAGCCCAGCTTGAGTCCGTTTCAAAAAATTACATATACTATTATCTCCGAAGGAGATATCGAAAAAAAACTGAACTAAATGGGAAGATTGACCGAGGCAGTAAAACATATATTGATCATAAATGTGATCTTGTTTTTTGCCACGCAAATTTATGGGGACCAAATGTATCAATGGCTGTCGCTTTGGTTTCCCAAAAACGGAAACTTTCAATGGTGGCAGGTAGTGAGCCATATGTTTATGCATGGAAATCTGATGCATATTCTTTTTAATATGTATGCTTTATGGGCCTTTGGGACACCTCTGGAACGTGTTTGGGGTAGAAATAAATTTTTGTTTTTCTACTTTTCAGCAGGGCTTGGTTCTGCATTGTTACATACTGGAGTGAATTATTATTTGTTTAGTGAAGGACTTAATGCACTCGTCAATGCGGGAATGACCGAACATCAGGTTTTGGATATAATTTCTCGAGGACAATATAGTCCGGATTGGTACAATATGGCGGACAGAGGTACAATTGAGAATTTTTTGAGCGCTTATAACACTCCAGTTGTTGGTGCATCTGGGGCTATCTATGGAATTTTGGTGGCTTTTGCCTTTATGTATTCTGAAGCAAGACTGATGTTGATATTTTTACCTGTTCCGATAAAAGCAAAGTATTTTGTACCCTTACTTTTGGCTGTCGACCTGTTTTTTGGAATAGGAAACGTAAATACAGGAATTGCACATTTTGCGCATATCGGCGGTGCATTGATCGGTTTTATTATGATGTGGTATTGGAAAAAGAATGAGTTTAACCAAAATCGATGGGATTGATCTATGCCAGAAGGACTTCAATATAATTTTGCTCGACTCAGCATTGCTGAGAAACTGATTGCTATTAATGTTTTGGTATTCATTCTTGATGGCCTGTCTTTGGCTTTGTTTGGAAACTCCGTGGTAAGGTGGTTTCAACTGCCACAAGATTTTATCGGATTTTTGGGCCAGCCCTGGTCGTTGGTGACCTATTCTTTTTTTCATGCTGGTATTGGGCATATTTTTTGGAATATGATCATGCTTTATTTTGCCGGGCGCATCTTTCTTAATCTTTTCGATAACCAAAGATTTTTGAATGTTTACTTTTTAGGGGTAATCATAGGTGGGGCGGTTTTCTTACTTAGTTATAATGTCTTTCCAACATTGTTGGATACTCAGACTGCCCTTGTTGGCGCTTCGGCGGGCGTAACTGCCGTTTTGATTTTTGTATGTGCTTATATTCCAAATCAAGAAGTACGCATTATTTTTTTCAATGTGAAACTTTGGCACGTGGGTGTCTTTTTTGTTTTGGTGGACTTGATTCAAATTCCATACGGAGGTAATGTTGGTGGACGTTTGGCTCATTTGGGTGGCGCTGCGTTGGGATATATTTATGCACGACAATTGCTGCAAGGAAATGATATTGGTGCAGGATTTACTAAACTCCGAAATGTGATTGCGCAACTTTTTAAACATCGGGAGAAAAAAGCCCCTATGAAAACCGTTTATAAAAAGCGGACAACGAAAAGTAAAAGTAAGGCCGAGTATGACAAAGAGGCCAACCAACGAAAAATTGACGCCATTTTAGATAAAATTAGCAAGTCGGGTTACGAAAGTTTATCCAAGGCAGAAAAGGATTTTTTGTTTAAAGCGGGTAAGGAGGACTGATCGGTGAAGAAATTGACTAACTTATGGAAAGTAACATTTTTCGCAATAAACATTTTTGTTGCGATGTTGTTGTTGCTCGTCAGTCTTTCCTCATATATCACCATTCAAGTCATTCCGTTGTTCGCGTTTTTGAGCTTGTTTGTCCCGGCACTTTTTCTTTTGAACCTGTTGTTCTTGGGGTATTGGGTCATTAAACGAAAAAAGAAATTCATTTGGTCTTTTTTGGCTATAGTTGTTGGTTACCTAATTTTTGGCTCATTTTATAAGATTGGAAATGTGGTCGAGAGCAAAGATGCCTTCGATTTAAAAATAATGACCTATAATGCTTGGGGATTTAATAAAAATAAATGGATAAAAGAAGCTGATGTTGGAGACCGGATCATTGATTTTGTGAAAGCAAATGACCCAGAAATTTTATGTATTCAAGAGCATCATAGAGCGCGATATAAACAATTACAGCAATATTCTTACAGAACGGAGACACCGAGGTCTGTTCCTAGAACCACTCAGGCAATATTTTCAAAATATCCCATAGTAGGAAAAGGGTCTTTGGACTTGCCAGGGACAACAAATAACATTATTTATGCCGATATTGTGGCGAAAAAAGATACCATTCGTGTTTATAATGTTCATTTGCAATCTTTTAAAATTGTGCCATCTTCCCAAACTTTTTCCGAAAAGCAAAACGAAAGAAATTATAGAAGATTGGTAATTACTTTCGAAAAACAACTGGAACAAGCAAAAATTTTCAAAGAGCATCTGGCCCAAAGTCCATATAGCAATATTGTTGGTGGAGACTTTAACAATACCCAGTTCTCCAATGTTTATCGAATATTGAAGGGAAACCTTCAAGACACCTTCCTCGAAAAAGGAAAGGGCTTTGGGAGAACATATAATTTGCTTGGCTTTCCCATACGAATCGATTATATCTTGGCTGATGAGGATTTTGAGGTCATTTCCCATCAGAACTTCGATGAAAATTTATCTGATCATTATCCTGTAATGGCAACGCTGCGACTTAAATCAGAGAAGTAGGCAATCAGCAATGTCCGCTGCAATATGAATGATCAATCCGAGGCCCAACAAGCGCATGCGTTTAAAGAAAGGTAATGCACAATAAACAAGGATGGCAATATGGCTGTGTAGCGGATGAAAACCAATACTACATCGGTTAGGGTCGAAAATGGGATTTGCCAATAGATGATCTAAATCAATCAACATACCCGCCATCAGTATAAGTAAAACTTCTACTTTTCTATCCTTAAAGAAAATAAAAACAATGAGGAGGGGAACTAGAAAGTGAATCCCATAATGGACAAAAAGCCTAAACATTTAAAAAATCCAAAGGTTGGTTCTTTAAATAGGCAAGTGCATTTGTTCCCTCATTAAACAGTAAATCCAAAATACTCAAATTGGGTACAAAACCATGTCGTTCTTCAAAAACTTGTGGATAAGCGTTCATTTCAATAGGTAATTTCTTTTTAGCCTCCACTAAAATTCGACGGTCATGATATTGTGTGGTTTTTTTTTCAAAAGAGGTCGTTTTGTTTGTTGAGACTTGAATTCCAATACAATCTGAAATAACTTGGATTGTTTTCAAATTAAAGTCGAAAAGCGAACTTGTAGTTCCTTGAAAAATGGGCTTCAAATCATCTTCATAAAACTCAAAAAAGGGAGAGGTCCTATATGCTGTTTCTAGGGTGCGCCAATGCAACTTTCGCCAAGTATAGCTATCGTCTATTTGGACTTCACTGTATTTCTGCCGGCCTTCCGACCCACCTACATGCTTAATCGGGATATTCAGCATGTGTTTTCCTCTGTCCGTGCAAATGTAACAGCGGTTTCTGTAGGTCTGTTTTTGAAAATTATCGTGTGCCTCCCAAACCACCTCTTTTTGGGCAATTATCGCAAATGTAGCTATGCTTGGGAAATAGGCTGGATGAAGCAGGATTTTAGACATACATTATGATTTCCTTCAAAACCGATAGTGTTTCTAAGGCCAAAAAATATAATCAATTTTTAACCTTCTTTCTTCGCTTTTTGATAAAATCAAAAATAAACCAACCGGCAATCACCATCAAAAAGTACTTGAAATAGGAAACAGGTTCGCCACTTCCCCCGACTGTTGTGAAAATTCGGTTCCAGCGAGGCCTCCAGCTTAACAATCCATCGTTGAAATTATCAAAACTCATCCAGAGGAATACGGGTTTTCCCACTATATGGTTGGCGGGTACATACCCCCATACCCTGCTATCTTCAGAATGATCTCGATTGTCACCCATCATCCAATAATAATCTTGTTTAAAGGTATACGAAGTGGCTTCTTGATCATTGATATAGACTTTTTGCCCCGAAACCTTAACATCGTTATGCTCATAATCCCGAATGATTTTTTTGTAAAGCGGGATTGTTCTGGAATTAATTTCTACCGTGGCACCTGCCTTTGGAAGGTAAATTGGCCCAAAATTATCATTGTTCCATGGATAAAGATTGGGTTTTTGTGGAAATGAACCGCCGTATGCCCCCTTAGGTTCCATGGTCTTTACTACAGAATCAATAGCAGGGTTGTTCCGAAGTGTTGTCACCATTTCATCGGTTAGATTGGCATTTCTGGATAAAGGTTTTTCTTCGGTCAAGGATAATCTCAACTGTCGTATCGCCTTGGTGGGTAAGCCTTTTTCATCTGTGATGATCTCAATTTTTCCATTTGCTCCCTGTCTTACACCGATAATCAAAGATGAAAGTGCATCCACCTGATTTTGGCTCATGCTATTTGCAATATATTTTCTAACATAATCGGTGGCCTCTACATCGGACAAAAACTTACTGGAAACCCCTTTTTTGGAATAAACGGTATAGTCGTACATAGGTTTGGCCCTATCGGAAAGTTGTAGTTTTTCACCATTGATATATACAAAACCGTCAATCACGGCCAATGAATCACCGGGTGTTCCTACGCACCGCTTTACATAATTGGATTTTTTATCAATTGGTTTTTCCACTTTTCGTTCCGCAACAAAAAATTGACGGACCGTATCTGCCGGCCAGCTGAACACTACAATGTCATTTTTCTTTACTTCATTAAAGCCAGGTAACCTAAAGAATGGGATTTGGGGTTTGTTCAAGTAAGATTTTGTTTTAACCAGTGGAAGCGTATCATGAACCATGGGTGCAGCAACGGCCGTCATTGGAACCCGGGCACCATAATGGAACTTGCTAACAAAAAGGAAATCACCGATACGAAGCGTCCGTTCCAGAGATGGGGTTGGTATCACATAGGGTTGAATAAAGTAGGTGTGCACAAATGTCGCGGCCACTATGGCAAAAACAATGGAACTTACCCACTCACCCAATCCGGTTTTTGGTTTTAGGTCACGATTTTCAATGTATGTGACATCTTCAGCATAGTTGATGTAATATATGTAAAAACCAAAGGTTAGTATTGCAGCCCACGTGTCTATAAGTTTGTTTTTTCCAAAGCTTCTAATGGTCTCTACCCAAACCACGGGGAACATCAATAAATTGATTATCGGAATAAACAGCAATAATACCCACCACCAAGGTCGGTTGATGATTTTCATCAATACAATACCATTATAAACCGGTATTGCGGCTTCCCATGCTTTTCTTCCAGCTTTTACATAGAGTTTCCAGGTTCCTAAAAAGTGAATTACTTGTATGATCAAAATAAATATGATCCACTGTGTTCCGTTCATAAGAAGTTTATTTTTTAGACTGAAAGTCTAAAGTGTTGTTACGTTTTATTTCAGATTTAACACATCTTTCATAGAAAAAATCCCAGTTTTTCCTTGAATCCATTCTGCTGCGATGACCGCGCCTAAAGCAAATCCTTCGCGGTTATGGGCCGTATGTTTTATTTCAATAGCATCGACGATACTTTGATAGGTAATGGTATGGGTTCCGGGCACTGTACCTTCTCTCTTGGATGTTATGGCAATCGTTTTTTCATCAGATTCATCCAGTTTCCAATTTTGATAACTAGTGTTTTCAATAACTCCTTCTGCTAGTGTAATCGCCGTACCGCTGGGCGCATCCAGTTTTTGGGTATGATGAATTTCTTCGATCGATACTTTATATTGATCTAGGGAGGACATCATCTTTGCCAAATAGGAGTTCAACTCAAAAAAGACATTTACCCCAAGGCTAAAATTGGAAGCATAGATGAAAGCTCCCTTTTTTGTATTGCAAATTTCAATGGCTTCGTCATATTTGGAAAGCCAACCTGTGGTCCCTGAAATTACGGGTATTCCATGTTCAAAACACCCTGTTATATTGTTGAATGCAGCATCTGGGGTGCTAAAATCGATGGCTACATCAATATTTTGATAATCAACCTGGGTGGTATCCACA
Source organism: Flagellimonas sp. 2504JD1-5 (assembly GCF_053618295.1). NCBI lineage: Bacteria > Pseudomonadati > Bacteroidota > Flavobacteriia > Flavobacteriales > Flavobacteriaceae > Flagellimonas > Flagellimonas sp. 2504JD1-5. The sequence goes on along the minus strand of NZ_JBSIOU010000002.1, from coordinate 1,111,577 downwards.
TCAACTTTAGCAACTACTGAATGCCCTCTTTGCTGCGCTATTTGCTCAATCATTTTACCCATTTTACCATAACCGAACAAGCCAATCTTCATAAACTAAAATTTTACGACCAACGCTATTCCATAATTTGGATTGTTGGTCAGGGGATTAAGATCTAAATAAGGTTTAAAGTCAATGGCCAGATCATCATCAACATTGTACTGTTTTAAATGTGCATCCACATTGGCATCGACAATATTCAATGCATACATGACAATGGTGATAAGCAATGATAAATCGCGATCACGCTGGGTACTCTCCTGTGCGTCTTGAAGAGCCTCTAAAGAAATGTCGGGTCCCGTTCCGTCACCGTTAATGTCATAAAATTCATCATCAGTAAAACCGGCACGACGTCTTTTGAAAGCATCCCTGGCCGCATTGTATTGGGTGTTATTGTAGGAATAGACATAGATTCCAGTACCTATAGCTCCCCAAACAATGGGGGCTTTCCAATACCGTTTATTGTAAATCTGACCCAGACCAGGAAGTATTGCAGAATAAAAAGCCGCTTTACTTGGTGCTAAGGGATTGATTTTCTTTTTCTGATAAGTTACTTCTTGAATAGTGATACCTTCTCCTTCAAGATCTAGTGCCAATGAATCAATTTCTTGTGGGTGAGGTTGTTCCTCTTCTGCTTCTTTTTCTTGAGAGAAAGTTGAATGAAAGGACAGTAATAAAATACAGGAAAAAAGGAGGTTTTTAATCACCTGTCAATATTTTTCTTAATCGCTGAAATTCCTCTTTGGAATGAAATGGAATCACAATTTTTCCCTTTCCGTTTGGTGAGGTGGAAATGTCCACTTGGGTCGCAAGTCGTTTTTTAAGGGCATCCAATCCTTTAGAGATAAAATTGGGAACTTCTTTCTGAACATCTTGTTTTTTGTCCGGGGATTTGCCATCCTTCGCATCTTTATATGCTTTGACCAAGCGCTCTGTTTCACGAACGGAAAGACCTTCAGAAACTACTTTTTCGTAAATGTTGATTTGGTCTTTTTTCCTTTCAATATTGATCAATGCACGTCCGTGACCCATAGTAACAAATCCGTCACGCATTCCGGTTTGGATAATGGGATGCAATTTTAAAAGACGGAGGTAGTTGGTTATGGTGGATCGTTTTTTGCCTACACGATCGCTAAGTTTTTCCTGGGTGACCTGAATCTCATCGATTAATCGTTGGTAGGATAGGGCAATCTCAATAGGGTCTAAATCTTGACGTTGGATGTTTTCTACCAAGGCCATTTCCAAGGATTCTTGGTCGTTGGCAATACGTATGTACGCCGGAATGGTCTTTAATCCGACCAGTTTGGAGGCCCTGAACCTTCTTTCCCCGGATACAAGCTGAAATTTATTGAAATCTAGCTTTCTTACGGTGATGGGTTGAATAATACCAAGTTCCTTGATGGAACTGGCCAATTCCTTCAGCGCTTCATCGTTAAAATTGGAACGAGGTTGAAAGGGGTTCACTTCAATTGAATCCACATCTAGTTCAACAACATTTCCAATGACCTGATCTGCATTTTTATCAGAAACCGACTGAATATCATTTTCAGGGTCCTTTAAAAGTGCGGACAGACCTCTTCCCAAAGCTTGCTTTTTGGTTGCTTTCGCCATTTAAACTTTCTCCTTGTTTTTCTTCAATATTTCGTTGGCCAAGTTCAAGTAATTGGTGGCTCCTTTACTGCTTGCGTCATATTTGATAATACTTTCGCCGTAACTTGGGGCCTCACTCAGCCTTACATTTCTTTGGATAATGGTGTCGAAAACCATATCCGCAAAGTGTTTTTTAACTTCCTCCACCACTTGATTGGAAAGGCGCAGTCTTGAATCGTACATGGTCAACAACATGCCTTCAATATCCAAATCATTATTATGGATTTTCTGCACACTTTTTACTGTATTCAATAATTTACCCAAACCTTCCAATGCAAAATATTCACATTGTATGGGAATCATAACGGAATCCGCTGCTGTTAAAGCGTTCAAGGTCAGTAATCCTAAAGATGGGGCGCAATCGATTAAAATGTAGTCATATCTGTTACCCAAACCCTTAAGGGCTTCCTTTAGCATATATTCCCTATTGTCTTTATCGACCAATTCAATCTCAATAGCAACTAGGTCGATATGTGCTGGAATGAGATCCACATTTGGGGAATCGGTCTGAATAATCACCTCATCAACAGATTTGGTATGTTCCAGCAACTGGTAACTACCTTGTTCAACACCATCTACGTCAACACCTAAACCGGAGGTTGCATTCGCCTGTGGGTCGGCATCTATCAACAACACCTTTTTTTCCAGTACACCAAGTGAGGCGGCAAGGTTCACCGTTGTTGTTGTCTTACCTACACCACCCTTCTGATTCGCAATAGCAATTATCTTGCCCATTTGATAGTAAGTTAGGTGCTAAAAATACAATTATTTAAGACGTTAAAAAATGAATTTTGTTAACACTAGGTGAATAACACTGTCAATGCGCGTTAAAGAAAGTTAAAGTTGTAATTACAAGCTTTTTAAGAGGGATCAGTCCATCAAAATCTTTAAGATTTCTATAGCGGCATCACTAATTTTGGTGCCCGGCCCGAAAACAGCAACCGCGCCATGGTCTAACAAGTGTTTGTAATCTTGTTTTGGGATTACCCCACCAACAATAACCAAAATATCCTCCCTTCCATAGGTTTTAAGTTCTTGGACAACTTCTGGGACCAATGTTTTATGTCCCCCGGCCAATGAAGAAATACCAAGAACATGAACATCATTTTCAACCGCTTGTTTAGCTACTTCTGCAGGAGTTTGGAACAAAGGCCCAATGTCTACATCAAAACCTAGGTCGGCGTAACCTGTAGCAACCACCTTGGCTCCACGATCGTGTCCGTCCTGTCCCATTTTTGCAACCATAATTCTTGGTCGTCTACCTTCTTCCAATGCAAAATCATCGGCCAATTTTTTGGCCTCTTCAAAGCTTTTGTTGTTTTTGATTTCTTTGGAATACACTCCCGTAAATGATTGGATTTTTGCCTGATACCTTCCAAAAGCACTTTCCATGGCGTCACTTATTTCGCCCAAAGTAGCTCTCAGCTTGGCAGCAGTTACGGCTAAAGCTAATAAATTTTCACGCTCAGCGTTATTTTGCATTGCTTTTTTGGATGCTTCGGAAATTTGCTTTAGTGCATTTTGAACCTCATCTTCATCCCGGTCGGATTTAAGTTGTTGAAGTTGAGAGATCTGTTGTTTGCGGACTTTGGCATTGTCTACTTCAAGAATCTGAAGCTCATCTTCATCTTCCAGCTGATATTTGTTTACCCCAAGAATGGTATCTTGACCACTATCTATTCGAGCTTGTTTTTTAGCTGCTGCTTCCTCAATTCGCATTTTTGGAATGCCAGCTTCAATGGCTTTGGTCATTCCACCTAATTTTTCCACTTCTTGAATCAGTTTCCAGGCTTCATCGGCAATTTCCTGAGTAAGTTTTTCCACTATGTGGCTTCCTGCCCAAGGATCCACAGTTTTGGTGATATAGGTTTCTTGTTGTAGATAAATCTGCGTGTTCCTTGCAATTCGTGCCGAGAAATCGGTGGGAAGGGCAATGGCTTCATCCAATGCATTTGTGTGCAAGCTTTGGGTACCCCCAAAAGCGGCCGCCATGGCCTCAATAGTGGTTCTGGCCACATTGTTGAAAGGGTCTTGCTCCGTTAAACTCCATCCACTGGTTTGGCTGTGGGTACGGAGCATTAAGGATTTTTCATTTTTTGGGTCGAATTCCTTCACCAATTTGGACCAGAGCATTCTGCCGGCCCGCATTTTGGCAATTTCTGTGAAATGATTCATTCCAATTCCCCAGAAAAAAGATAGACGTGGAGCGAAATCATCAATTTTAAGACCCGCTTTTATTCCAGTTCTGATATATTCAATACCATCTGCAAGAGTATAGGCCAGTTCAATAGCGGCAGGGGCCCCAGCTTCATGCATGTGATATCCTGAAATACTTATACTATTGAATTTGGGCATATGCTGACTTGTAAACTCAAAAATATCGGCTACGAGTTGCATGGATGGTGCTGGGGGATAGATATAGGTATTTCGAACCATGAATTCCTTGAGAATATCATTTTGAATGGTTCCTGAAAGCTTTTCCATGGAAACTCCCTGTTCTTCAGCGGCAACAATATAAAAGGCCATAATGGGGAGTACGGCACCGTTCATGGTCATGGAAACGGACATTTTATCCAAGGGAATACCGTCAAAAAGAACTTTCATATCCTCAACCGAATCTATGGCAACACCTGCTTTGCCAACATCACCTACAACACGATTATTGTCGCTATCGTACCCTCTATGGGTAGGAAGGTCAAAAGCCACGGAAAGTCCTTTTTGGCCTGCTTCCAGATTTCTTCTATAAAACGCGTTACTTTCTTCTGCCGTTGAAAACCCGGCATATTGGCGAATGGTCCATGGTCTGCGGACATACATGGTGGAGTAGGGCCCCCGTAAAAAAGGAGGGATGCCTGCCGCGAAGTTGGAAGGGGTCTCAGCTCTTCCTTCGACAAGCTCAGGATGACAGCCCGATAATTCTATGTTTTGAAGATTTTTTCTACTCATCATCCAATCTTTTTTGTTCCAATTCCTCGGCTAAACGTTTCTCTATGATAGGTTCGATAATGGTCTTTCGTGGTTTGGTCTTTACAAAAGGATAAAGCTCAATATCATTTTTCATGCTGTCCTGGGCATTTTGGAATTTGTTGGTGCCCACTGAAGTAATTCCACCTGAATCAAAAAGTTGCTGTTCTTTAGCCGCACTTTCCTTTACTTTTCTTTGGATTGTTCCTTTTTTCAATTCCAATAGAAATCCACCTGAATTTTCAATCTGTTTGAAAAGATTTAGGGCTTTTTGTGCCAATTGCTGTGTCAATGATTCAATATAGTACGAACCTTCGGCAACATTGGAAGCTTGATCAAAGTAACTTTCCTCTTTGAGCAACAACAACTGGTTTCTAGCAATTCGGTCCGCGAACTCATTATCTTTATGGTAGGTGGAGTCGTAAGGCATGTTAACCACAGTATCTGCACCTCCCAATACGGCAGACATACATTCCGATGTAGTCCGGAGCAGGTTCACATTGTAATCGTAAAGGGTTTTGTTTCGTTTTGAGGGTACGGTCAAAATATGGCAATCCTTATCTAAGTTGTATTCGGAGGAAATACTATTCCATAACCAACGCAATGCCCTAAGTTTGGCTATTTCAAAGAAATAGTTGCTGCCAACAGATACTTTGAAAGCAATTGGGAGAGACCTCTCGGCACTTCGACTTCGCTCAGTGTCCGCTGCCTCCGAACTTCCATGAAAATGATTAAGATATTCGTTGGCATGGGCCAAACCATAAGCTAATTGCTGAACCATGTTGGCCCCGGCATTTTGATAAAGGGATAGATCAACACTAAGTGTTGAGGTAACATTTTGTTTTTTTGTCAGGCTACATATTTCTTCCAAAAGAGAATGGTCTTTCTCCAAATTATGAAACCAGTTTCCAGTTCGGGACAAATTCCCAACAATATCAATATTGAGATGAATGCTAGCGTCCTTCCCCTCTAAAAAAGACAGCAAATTTTTAATGGGTTCCAGCGCCAAAAACTCAAAATTGAAATGTAGTGGAGTGTTTTTTAAATCGATATCGGCGAGCAATGCCTCTGCATCAAAATCTTCATGGGGAATGGTGAAAATCAAACTTTCAGCCCCTCTTTTTAGAGCGTCCAGTGCTCTTGCGTTGGCTTTTTTTGCATCCCCGATATAGATGGATTGTCCAATTTTCCAATTGTGCCCTTTCGGAAGGTGAAAGGTTTTTAGTTCTTGTAAATCCTCCGAATGGTAGAAGGGTTTTACGGCAATCCCTTCCAAGGACTCCCAAACCAAGGTCTCGTTGTAATCCGCTCCCTTTAGATCAAATTGGATTTTTTGTTTCCACTGTTTTGCAGAAACCTCGGAAAATTCATCAAGCAAACCTGATTTATTCATCCTTTTTAATTTTTAGGCTATCCTCATATTCAATCAAGAAGATTTCTTCGTTCTCTTTCTTCATGTAGAACTTTTCACGGGCAAATTTCTCCAATTCACCTTTATCTGATAGCTTTTCCAGAATGTCTTTGTCTTTACTGATTTCACCTTGGAGAAATTCTTTCTGTTTTTCCAACTTTTTGATTTCGTTCCGAAGCTCTAAATGAATCAGCAAAGAATTAGTGTCGAAAAAAGCCATCCAGATTACAAAAATGGTAAGTACCAGCACATACATATTGGTCATTACCTTAAACCATTTTTTATTTTTTAGCTCTTTGAATCCCATTTTAATGTAACCTGTCGTTTATAATGGTACGTACCATATCCACCGCAACCGTATTGTAGTGGTTGTTGGGGATAATGATATCCGCAAATTCCTTTGAAGGCTCTATAAACTGCTGATGCATTGGCTTTACCGCGGTTTGATACCTTGTCAACACTTTTTCCAAGTCATGTCCCCGTTCACGAATATCCCTTTGCAATCTTCGTATCAAACGCTCATCCGAATCTGCATGGACATATATTTTTATATCGAACATGTCACGGAGTTTGGGATTGCTAAGCACCAAAATGCCCTCTACGATCATTACCTTTCTAGGTTCTGTTGGAATGGTGTCCTCAAGTCGATTTTCTTCTACAAAGGAATAAATGGGTTTGTCGATGGATTTCCCCTCCCTTAATGCTTCGAGGTGTGAGATCAACAAATCAAAATCTATGGAATTTGGATGGTCAAAATTGATTTTTGCCCGCTCTTCCTTAGTCAAGTGGGAAAGGTCATTATAATAGGAATCCTGGGATATAACGCCAACCTCATTTTCTGGAAGTTCCTCCACAATTTGATTGACCACCGTGGTTTTTCCGCAGCCCGTACCGCCAGCAATTCCTAAAATCAGCATAATGATAATTTTAACCCCAAAAGTAAGCATTTGATAAGATTTTCAACCTGCCCGATTGCAGTTGCATAGTTAGCTTACAATTATATGTAAATGAATGACCATTATCATAATTCTTAAAAGTTTATGGGTATAGATTTGTGGTAGATTAGGTCATAATCTTATATTTATAAAGATAACCTTTGATAACTTCTCTATGGAAAATTCCTATGTGGTCAAAGTCGATGAAAGCTTTGATTTTCAATTGTCAGGAGAGGATATTTCTAAACTCGATATCCTTAAAACTGGGAACGGCACCTTCCACCTATTAAAAAACGGAACATCGTATAAGGTTGAGATCAGCAATGCGGATTTCAATAGTAGATTGTACACGGTAATGGTGAACGGCAGTGAGTTCCAAACCTCAATTGGCACCCCTTTGCACGAACTCATCAAAAAAATGGGTTTTGCTTCAAACGGCACCAAGAACATCGATTCCGTTTCTGCACCCATGCCGGGACTCATTTTGGATATTTCGGTGGAAGAAGGCCAAGAAGTTGCAGAAGATCAGCAGCTATTGGTGTTGGAGGCCATGAAAATGGAAAATATCATCACTTCGCCAAGAAAAGGAGTCGTAAAAAAGATTGCGGTGAAGCAAGGAGATGCTGTTGATAAGAAACAATTGCTAATTCAATTTCAATAAAACGGGTCATGAAGAAAATATTGGTTGCAAATCGCGGAGAGATAGCCTTACGGGTGATGCGGACCGCGAAAAAAATGGGAATCAACACCGTTGCCGTGTTTTCTGAAGTGGATAGAAATGCACCGCATGTCAGGTTTGCCGATGAGGCCGTTTGCATTGGAGAGGCACCTTCCAATAAATCCTATTTATTGGGGGACAAGATTATTGAGGTGGCCAAAAAGTTGAATGTCGATGGAATCCACCCTGGCTATGGCTTTTTGAGTGAGAATGCGGATTTTGCTGAAGCAGCAGAGAAGAATGGCCTAACATTTATAGGTCCAAAATCAAAGGCGATCCGAATAATGGGGAGCAAGTTGGCCGCCAAGGATGCCGTAAAAGAATACAACATTCCCATGGTGCCCGGTATTGATGAAGCTATCACGGATGTAGCCAAAGCCCATGAAATTGCCAATGAGATTGGATACCCGGTTTTGATAAAAGCTTCTGCCGGTGGCGGTGGTAAGGGTATGCGGATTGTGGAAAGAGAAGCTGATTTGGAATCTCAAATGGAACGTGCCATTAGTGAGGCGACCTCTGCCTTTGGCGATGGTTCTGTTTTTGTGGAAAAATATGTCACTTCACCCAGACATATTGAGATTCAGGTAATGGCCGACACCCATGGAAATGTGTTGCACTTTTTTGAACGCGAATGCAGTATTCAACGTCGTCACCAAAAGGTAGTGGAAGAAGCGCCATCGTCTGTATTGACCCCAGAGTTACGGGAAGAAATGGGAGTAGCCGCAACCAAGGTTGCCAAAGCTTGCGATTATGTCGGCGCCGGAACGGTGGAATTTTTAATGGATGCCGATTTAAATTTCTATTTTTTGGAAATGAACACCCGTTTGCAAGTGGAACACCCGGTTACGGAGCTGATTTCAGGAGTGGATTTGGTAGAACTTCAGATTAAAGTGGCCAGAGGAGAAAAGCTTTCCATTAAACAAGAAGATTTAAAGATTCATGGTCATGCTGTGGAACTTCGCGTATATGCAGAGGACCCCTTGAACGATTTTCTTCCCAGTGTTGGAAACTTGGAGACATACAAACTTCCGGTTGGCGAAGGTGTCCGGGTGGATAATGGTTTTGAAGAGGGGATGGACATTCCAATTTACTATGATCCCATGCTTTCAAAGTTGATTACCTATGGTAAAACCCGTGAAGAGGCCATCGAATTGATGCTTGATGCCATTCAAGATTATAAAATAAAGGGCGTGCAGACCACATTGCCTTTTGGCACCTTTGTTTTTGGCCATGAGGCTTTCCGGTCTGGGAATTTTGACACCCATTTTGTAAAAAATTACTATTCACCGGAAAAAATCAAAAAGAAAAAGGAGAGTGAAGCAGAGATTGCCGCGATGGTTGCACTTTATCAATATCTTGAAGACAAAAAAATAGTTCAACTACCCACAAACTAACACAGATGGATTCCAAAGTAAAAATATTAAAGGATAAGATTGAAGAAGCCCATTTGGGTGGTGGTGAAAAGCGGATTGCAAAGCAACACCAAAAGAAAAAACTGACTGCTCGGGAACGAATCGATTATTTGTTGGATGAGGGCTCTTTTGAAGAAATGGGGATTTTGGTAACCCACCGCACCACTGATTTTGGGATGGAGAAGGAAATCTATTATGGGGATGGTGTCATCACGGGTTACGGAACCATTAATGGGAGGTTGGTCTATGTTTATGCCCAGGATTTTACGGTTTTTGGAGGAGCTTTATCAGAAACCCATGCCGAAAAGATTTGCAAGGTGATGGATTTGGCCATGAAAGTGGGCGCGCCCATTATTGGTCTCAATGATTCTGGGGGTGCCCGAATTCAGGAAGGTGTAAAGTCTTTGGGAGGTTATGCCGATATATTTTATAGAAATGTACAGGCTTCAGGAGTAATTCCACAAATATCCGCTGTAATGGGGCCATGTGCTGGTGGTGCCGTTTACTCTCCAGCCATGACCGATTTTATTGTGATGGTGGAAGAAACCAGTTATATGTTTGTGACAGGTCCAAATGTGGTTAAAACGGTAACTAATGAGGAGGTGACATCCGAAGAACTTGGGGGTGCAACTACACACGCCATAAAATCAGGGGTGGCCCATAAAACTTCCAATAATGATGCTTCTTGTTTGGATGATATTAAAAGGCTTTTGGATTATCTGCCTCAAAACAATACCGAAATTCCAAAAACACTGGATTACAAATTAGGTGAGGAGATTCGAGATGAATTGACCAATATCGTACCTGACAATCCCAACAAGCCATACGACATGCATGACGTGATCAATGGGATTATCGATGCGGATTCCTTTTATGAAATCCATAAGGATTATGCAGAAAACATTATTGTGGGATTTGCCAGGTTGGGAGGCCGTAGTGTTGGAATAATTGCCAATCAACCTATGTTTTTGGCAGGTGTTTTAGGAGTGAAGAGTTCCAGGAAAGCAGCACGATTTACCCGTTTTTGTGATGCCTTCAATATTCCATTGTTGGTATTGGTAGATGTGCCAGGATTTTTACCAGGCACAGATCAGGAATGGAACGGAATCATCATGCACGGAGCGAAATTGTTATATGCACTTAGCGAAGCTACCGTTCCACGTGTTACCGTGATTACCAGAAAGGCTTACGGAGGCGCTTACGATGTGATGAACTCCAAACATATTGGTGCAGATTTTAATTTTGCATGGCCGACAGCTGAAATTGCAGTGATGGGAGCTAAAGGGGCGAGTGAGATTATTTTTAGAAGGGAAATTGCGGCTGCGGATGACCCAGAAGCCAAACTCAAGGAGAAAGAAGCCGAGTATGCTGACAAGTTTGCCAATCCGTACCGAGCTGCACAACGTGGTTTTATAGATGAAGTCATTCTACCTAAAAATACTAGGCGCAAATTATTGAAGGCCTTTGCGATGTTAGAGAAGAAACAGGTGCAGACCCCTAAAAAGAAGCATGGGAACATTCCTTTGTGATTTTTAAACTATAAAATCTTTCTATAACCCCATATCCAAATACCGTCTAAAAAAGTTCATTGCTGAATAGGGTATATGTAATTTTGCGTAATGCAAAAAGACACCCAAAAACCAAATTTCGAGTTTATTGCCTTGATGGCCTCCTTGATGTCCATCGTGGCCCTGGCGATTGATGCACTTTTGCCCGCAATTTCGGATATAGGTGCAGCCATAAATAGCCTCAATCCAACGGATAATCAATTACTGGTCACCATGATTTTCTTGGGTCTGGGCTTGGGACAATTGTTCTTTGGCCCTCTCTCTGATTGTTATGGCAGAAAACCAATTGTGTATGTAGGTTTTACGCTGTTTGTTTTGGCCAGCATTATATGCGTCTTTGCACCATCTTTAGAGATCATGATTATAGGCAGGATTCTTCAAGGTATTGGGCTTTCTGCACCTAGAACATTGGCCATTTCCATTATCAGGGACACCTATAAAGGAGATTATATGGCCAAAGTGATGTCATTTGTAGTCGCCTTTTTTATCCTTGTGCCAGTGGTGGCTCCCGCCATAGGAAAGGTTATTTTGGATAGCTTAGGGTGGAAGGCCATTTTTTATATCCAACTGGTTTTTGGTCTTTTGGTCTGTATCTGGTTTTGGAAACGGCAGCCCGAAACCCTTAAACCAGAATTTAAAATCCCATTTACCAAACATGTATTTGTAGATGGAACCAAAGAGTTTATGAAATACAAGGAAACCATCGCTTATACTTTTATGTCAGGGTTAGTGACTGGAGCCTTTTTGGTTTACCTGAGTGCGGCACAACATGTTTTCGAGGATATTTACCAAATGAAAGAAGCATTCCCTTATATTTTTGCAGGACTGGCAATTTCCATAGGGTTTTCTACATTTTTGAACGGTACATTGGTGCTTAAATTTGGAATGCGTAAACTTTCCTTGATGGCACTCATTGCTTTTTGTACGATTGCTTTGTTGTATGCATTCATTTTTTGGAATGCACCAAATCCTAACATCTTTGTTTTGGTAGGATTTCTTTCAGCTCAGTTCTTTTGTCTTGGTTTTATGTGGGGAAATTTTAGGTCTATTGCCATGGAACCCATAGGTCATATTGCTGGAATAGGAGCAGCCATTAATGGATTTATATCCACCTTATTGGCCATTCCCATAGCCTCATTCATTGGAAATTTTGTTGAAACCAGTGTTTGGCCCCTTTTTGCTGGTTTGGGTATTTGTGGGTTGGTTTCGTTGGTAATTTATATGATGATACGAAAACCTAAGAGGGTAGCCACGGCATAAAATTTCGGATTTGTTAGGTCGAGCTGTCTTCCTGAGCCTGTCGAAGGGTGAGACCAATTAAAGAGCATAGTTTTTAAGACTTCTCGACTGCGCTCGAAGTGACACATCTTAATCTCTATTATTTCGGAACGAATATTTCACCACTGCATGAATCTTGGGTTGCTCCGGTAACAGAAGAGAGTACATTGATTTTGCTTTCAGTACGAAGTACCCCCATTAAGGCAAAAACCAAAGCTTCTTTATAAGCAATCAATGTTTTGTTGGGGACAACGACTTCGATGGATGTTCCTAGTTTGGTTTGAAGGATATCCACAAAGAATTGATTCAACGCGCCACCACCTGTAACAAACAATTTGCTTTGAGGATTAACGGCATGTTTGTGTACCTCAATCGCAATTTGCTCACAGTTGTGACGGATAAATGTGTTCAGTAAATCATTCTCCGAAGCTTTGGAAGTCTCAATCAGCGGGACAATCTTTTCCGTGAACCATTCGTAGCCTGTGGACTTTGGATAGGGAAGTCTATAATATTCGAGCAGATTCAATTGTTGAAGCAATTCCATATCCAGTTTTCCTGACCGAGCCATTTTTCCATTTTCATCATAATCCAACTCAATTTTTTGGGTAATGTAGTTCAATGGCATATTGGCCAGACCGATGTCGTAAGCGATTCGTTCACCATCTTTTTCAAAGGACATATTGCTGATTCCGCCAAGGTTCAGGCAGAAATCATAATCAGAAAACAACAGTTGATCACCGATAGGAACCAAAGGCGCTCCTTGTCCGCTCAGTGAAACATCCTTGGTCCTGAAATCGCAAATGACCTGTTTACCGCTCGTATTGGCCAATAATTGCCCATCTCCCAATTGAAATGTAATTCCATCTTCCGGCCTATGATGCGAAGTGTGTCCGTGGCTCGCAATAAAATCAACTTCTAAAAGGTGTTCTTCAATAAAAGTCTTGGCCTGTTTTCCTAACCAAATTCCATAGTCCTTGTGTAATTGATCATGTTCTTCCTTAGAAAGGTAAATGGCATTTTTTAGAGCATCCCTTAATTTTTGGTCGTATGAAATGTCCTTGGTTTTTTCAATGGAAAATTCCCAATGATCATTGGATTGCCATAAATGGCAATAGGCCGAATCCAGACCATCCAATGAGGTGCCAGACATTAACCCTAAAACCTTATATTTTTTCATGATGGTTTTTGAGTTTTACTGGAAGCTTTCCTTTGGCCTCAAGTTGACCTATGAAATGCTGGTAAGCTTCCGTTTGGAATTCTGGAAAATCCTGATAGGCCACAACCATATTTGAAGATGCCCCCAGATTTAAAATATCCAGAACATAAGGATTTCCAAAAAGATAGATCAAAACGTTCTTTTGCGCTGCCATTTCATTAATGAAATCCAATAGTTCAGGTTGAAGCCCAAATAGGTTTTTAGGTTTTACGAAAGGAGGGAAGAGGGCCAATACGATATTTTCATGGTCGGCAGCGAGACTTCTGATTTCATGTATTGAATTCAATTCCAATTGATAGTGATGTTGTCCGTATTGTTTTTCAATAGCTGCTGAGAAACTGTTTTCTTTCTTGTTGTTCACCGAAAGATTCAGAAAACTGGATTCTTTGATTTGTTCAACGACTGGTGAATCTCCGTAAATCTCTGTAAGGCTATGCTGGGCCAGTTTTTTGTTTAATGTCGAAGGAGAGGAAATACTTTGCTCATGATCAGTATTTGAAAACTCCAGCTCCTTTAATCGCCAAATTCTTCTAAAGCTTGCTTCAATCCTTTTTTCAGTAGAGGATTGTAAAATGTTGTGGATGCCTTCCGTAGGGAATTCCGAAAAACACATCACGTCCATTCCAGCATTAAAAGCAGCCAATTCGAGTGTTCCTTTCTGCGGATATTTTTTTGAAACGGCATGCATATTGAGGGCATCGGAAATGATTACACCATCAAACTTCAATTCCGTTCGCAAAACATCAGTAATTATTTTAGATGAGGTTGTAGCTGGATTCTCTGAATCATCCAAAGCTGGAACAGCCAAATGTCCTACCATAACTGCATAGACTCCATGCTTTATGAGTTTGGAAAATGGATATAACTCATTCTCCCATAAATCTTCTTTGGATTTAGTTATAACGGGTAACCCAAGGTGGGAATCGGTTGCTGTATCACCGTGCCCCGGAAAATGTTTGATGGAATTTAATACACCCACACTTTTCGTCCCATTTAAATAAGCTTTTGCTTTGGAAAACACCTTGTTCTTATCGTCTCCAAAGGACCGATATCCAATCACAGGGTTGTCAGGGTTGTCATTTATATCAACCACCGGAGCCAAGTTCCAATGTATACCGGCCGCTTTGCAATCCAGGGCAATTTGTCTTCCAACTTCAAAAATCAGGTCTGAATTTTCTTGAATGGCTCCCAAAGTAATTGCGTAGGGATATTGATGGGTATTCTCAATGCGCATGGCCAGCCCCCATTCGGCATCAATGGCTACCAATAATGGAAATTGAGCTGCCTTTTGGTATCTGGAAATGAGTTGTTTTAATCGGTCGTAACTATACTCATTATGAACTACTTTCTTTTTGCCTTCAAAATTGGTGGCAGCACTGGCACGACTATGAAAAAAACAAATCGAACCAATGGCTTGGGTACGAATCAAATCTTCAATTTGTTGTACTTCTTCTTCGGTATCATTTATAAAAACAGCGGGCATGAACAGTTGTCCTACCTTTTGTTTTAGGGTGAGCTTTTCTGATGCTTCTTTATATGACAGTACGTTACGCATCTCCATTTGAATTGGACTTTTTACCATAATCCTCGGGATATTTCAAAAACCGTAAAATCAAAAATGCCGGAATGGCTGCAATGACCACCCAAAGAAAAAAACCGTCGTAACCCAACCATTCCTGGATATATCCACTCAACATTCCCGGGAGCATCATGCCCAATGCCATGAATCCTGTGGCTATGGCGTAATGGGAAGTTTTAGAAACTCCTTCGGCAATATAGATTAGATAAATGAGGAAAGCCGCGAATCCAAATCCGTAGCCAAATTGTTCCAAAACAACAGTTCCCACCACTGCGAACAGGCTTGTGGATTGTGTAAAAGCCAAAAATGCATACAGCGCATTGGGTAGGTTGAGTGCCAACATCATCGGCAGCATCCATTTTTTCAACCCGTCTCTTGAAATCAGGATTCCGCCTAAAATTCCACCTAAAGAAAGCATAATGACACCCACGGTACCATAGATTGTGCCCACAGCTTCGGTTGAATATTCCAATCCGCCCACATCCAAAGTATCCAATAGAAAAGGGGAAGCCATTTTCACCAATTGCGATTCTCCCAATCGATAGGTAAGGATAAAGGCCAAGGCAATCCAAATCTGTTTCTTCTTGAAGAAAGAGGCAAATACATCTAAAAATCCTGCAGGTTTTTCTTGGTCCAAGTTGGACGATTGTTCAAATTTCGGAGCTGCGAAAAAATTGGAAACGGTTAAAATCAACATTAAAACGGCGGCACAGATCATGGTCATTGACCAAGCTTTGGTATTGTCTCCATATTTGTTCTCCAAAAAACCAGCAAATATGACCAGGAGTCCTTGGCCAGTTACCATGGCCAATCGGTAAAAAGTACTGCGTAATCCTATAAAGAATGATTGTTTCTTTTGTGAAAGCCCAATCATGTAATAGCCATCAGAGGCAATGTCGTTGGTTGCTGATGCGAATGCGGCCATCCAGAAAAAAGCAAGGGTAATTATGAAAAATGAGTTGGAGGGAAGAAAAAGCCCTATTCCTAAAAAAGACAAGGCAACCACCAATTGCATGGCCAAAAACCATTTTCTTTTGGTTCCATTTAGGTCTACAAGTGGACTCCAAAGCGGCTTTAAAACCCATGGAAGGTATAGCCAACTGGTATACAGCCCGATTTCGGCATTGCCAATCCCCAATCGTTTGTACATAATCACGGAAACCACCACCACCATAATATAGGGGATTCCTTGTGTAAAATAGAGAATAGGTATCCAGGCCCATGCTCCTTTATCTTTGGCGACGGTACTCATTTGTATTGGTTTTTTGTCGGGGAAACGATTTGGGTTTCACTTTCATTGCCATATGCATCAATTAGCGAGATGCCAATATTGTTTTTCAATTGTTTTTTGGTCAAATTTATTTGGGTACAATGCTGTTTTTCTTCTACGGAAAGATAATGTTTTCCTAGAAGTTGTTTTTGATTGGGGTCGGACTTATTTATGGAATGTAATTGAAGAAATCTAGGAACACTGTCTTTATGCGACACACAAACCTGAAGGGTGCCTTTATCAATTTTCATTGATTCAATTTGCAAGGGGGATAAGGTTCTTTTTGTTTTTAACTGGCCAATCGGGTTTTGGGAGGGATATCGATAAAATTGTCGTTTCAGTTTTTTTGTGACTTTTTCATGTTTTCCAATAAGGGATTTGGCACTGAAAAGGACATTGCCTGTAATTTCCTTGGTGGATCTTGCCAAAGAAAGCTGTTTAGGGATCTCATTTTTTCTTTTCCAAGCCTTATCCGGGTTGTTTTTGATTTTATAAGTACCATTTCCAATGTATAAATTGGTGTTCTTTACTTTTTTCGACCACCACTGCGTAATGATGCGATGGGAAGCGGGTGGATAATCCATACTCCAATACACTTGGGGAACCAAGTAATCCAACCAGCCTTTTTCCATCCAGAGTAAAGGATCAGCATATAAATCCTCATAGTTGGTTTGTCCTGCTCTTGTATCAGAACCATTGGGGTCGGTGCTTTTATTTTTCCAAACCCCGAAGGGGCTGATACCAAATTGCACCCAAGGTTTGGTCTTTTTGATGGTTTTATACACTTTTTTTACCAAAGAATCCACGTTGCCTCTTCGCCAATCATCCAACGTTTGATTTTGTAGACCATGCGTTTGAAAAGCAAGATTGTCCTGAAAAACTTCATCTTGGATTTTATAGGGATAGAAGTAGTCATCAAAATGAATGGCATCCACATCATAATTTGTCACCACTTCTTCGATTGCATTGGTCAGTTTTTGCTGGACTTCAGGCAACCCCGGATTGTAGTAATATTTTTTGCCGTATTTGAGCATCCAATCCGGATGTTGGTAAAAATCGTGATTTTTGGATAGTTTTGTTGTATCCAAATCAAAGGTTGCACGATAAGGATTCAACCATGCATGAAACTCCATTCCCCGTTTATGGGTTTCTTTGATCATCCATTCCAAGGGATTGTTGAAATTTTTTGGCGTTTCTCCTTCCTTTCCAGTCAAATATTTGGACCAAGGTGCCAGGTCGGATGGGTAAAAAGCATCTCCGGCGGTACGAATTTGAACAATTGCGGCATTGAAATTTAAATCTTGGTAGAAATCAAGAATTTCTTGGAAGTCCCTTTGTTGTTTTTCTGCACTGTCATTGGCATTTTTTGGCCAGTCAATATTTACTACGGTAGCTACCCAAACACCCCTAAATTCTGTTTTTGGGGCTTTGTATACGGAACATGAAAAACAGAACAGAAGTAAAACGAAAAAAAGAATGCGTTGCATATGGTAAAAATGAAAAGGCCTACTTAAAACTAAAAGTAGGCCTTTTCCTGAACTTAAAATTAAATTAACTCAAAACTAAAATCATGCTGTTCAATAATTATTTGAACTTATATCGTACAAAGGCTTCAATGGCTGCATAATCGGCCATTCCTAATGCTTTATAGTGCTGTGCAGTGTCTTTGTTGCGTTCTTCGGCCCGCATCCAAAATTCTCGTGAATCGTTTCCTTGGAACATAACACCATCTTTTTGGGATTGGTGGCAGAATATGGCAAGTCTTTTTCTAAGCACCTGTCCAGGACTCATAGGTACTGCCATTTCAATCTCGTTGATGTCCCATTCGTGCCATGCACCTCTATAAAGCCATAACCAGCAATCATCCATAAAAGGTTCCTCCTTTAATTGTTCCACTGCGGCAAAAACGGCATCCAAACAAACTTTGTGCGTGCCATGTGGGTCGGCCAAATCACCAGCCGCATATATTTGGTGTGGTTTTACTTTTTTAATGATGTCTTCCATTATGGCAACGTCAGCATCGGAAAGGTCATTTTTCTTAATGGCACCAGTTTCATAGAAAGGTAAATCCAGGAAATGTACGTTGGCATCGTCCAACCCAAAATAGCGGGTTGCTGCATACGATTCGCCTCTTCTGATATTTCCTTTAAGCTTTCGAACCTCTACGGGGTCAAAATCACCATCGTTTTTGGATTTTATGGAATCTATGATTTTCTGGGCTTCAGGAGTGGCTTGTATGGAATTGGCGGTTTCAGCAAATTTTAATGCCTCAGTATCCGCTACTGCAATGTTTCCCGATGTTTGATACGCTACATGAACTTCATGCCCCTGCGATACTAACCGGTCAAAAGTACCACCCATGGAAATAACATCGTCATCGGGGTGTGGACTGAAAATGATGACTCTTTTTTTCACTGGTAAAGCCCGTTCTGGTCTGTTGGTGTCATCCGCATTGGGTTTGCCTCCTGGCCATCCTGTTATAGTATGTTGTAGTCTATTGAACATTTTAATGTTCAAGTCGTACGAATCTTGTTGGGTCAAAAGCCCCGACATTCCATTGTCGTTGTAATCCTTGTCGGTCAGGCTCAATATGGACTTGCCGGTTTTGTCACATAACCACACAATTGCTTTTGCTGTTAATTGCTCTGTCCACTCGCAAGATTCATCTACCAACCAAGGTGTTTTGTTTCTTGTAAGCTCGGTAGCAGCTCCGGTATCAAGAACGAAGGTACAGTTCTTATGTTCTTGAAGGTAGGTGGCGGGAACCTGGGAAGATATTTCGCCTTCAACCGTATTTTTAATGATTTCGGCCTTGTTTTGTCCCCAACCAAGCAATACAATTCTTTTCGCGCTCATTACCGTGGAAATTCCCATGGTAATGGCCTTTCTCGGAACATTATCAATACCTAAAAATGCTGGAGCGGCATCAACGCGGGTTATATGGTCCAAGGTGATAACCCTTGTTGCTGAATTGTAGTGTGAACCTGGTTCGTTGAAACCAACATGGCCGGTTCTACCAATCCCTAAAAGTTGAAAATCCAACCCTCCGGCTTCCTTTATCTTCTTTTCATAGGCAACGCAGTGTTCTATTACAGCTTTTCCGGTTACCGTTCCACTTGGAATATTTACATTCTCTGGTGCAATATCTATATGGTTGAACAGGTGCTCGTGCATAAAGTAGTGGTAGCTCTGCCTATTTTCCTTTTCCATGGGCAGATACTCATCCAAATTGAAAGTGGTGACATTGGAAAAGCTCAATCCTTCTTCTAGGTGCATTCTTACTAGTTCCTCATACACCCGTATTGGCGATGAGCCCGTTGCAAGACCAAGAACGCAAGGTTTGCCTTCTGCTTGTTTTTGTCGAATCAAATCAGCAATCTCGTTGGCAACGATTACTGAACCTTCTCGAGAATTGTCGAAAATGATGTTGTGGATTTTTTCAAAACGGGTTTCCTCAAACTGTCCGACAGGTTTGTAGGAAATGTCAATACTTTGCTTTTTCACTGTTGCTGTTTCCATGAAAAGTGGATTTTCAATGTGTTGTTGTTACTTTTTATTGGTTCTTCGAATGGTCAAAATCAAAACTTTACACGGCAAAAGTAGGAAATAAAAATCAATTTTGCTGTTTTTTGCTTTTTTTAATGCAGTTTTTTGCATTAAATAACAATTTATTAACTTTAAAACAGAATAAAACAGCAAACTTTGAAATTGCATATCTTTGCGAAATAGACTGGAAATATGCTTAAAGAAGAACGTCAGCGTACAATTTTAAATGAAGTGGCTCTACATAACAAAGTATTGCTAACCGATATAGCAGAGATGTTGGATGTATCTATCGATACCGTTAGAAGGGATGTAAAGGAACTGGATACGGATAGCAAACTTAGAAAAGTACACGGAGGCGCGGTTGCCTTGGGTTTTACCAATACAACAGTAAGGAATAACAATATATATGCCCTTGATGAGAAAAAGAAAATTGCTGAAAAAGCTGTAAGTCTCTTGAAAGACGGAGGGGTTGTTTTTATTGATGGAGGAACAACCTGTGTGGAACTGGCCAGGCAAATACCGGAGAATATCAAATTAACCTGCTTTACCATGAGCTTACCGGTTGCTTTGGAACTTTTGGTCAAACCAAATGTTAAGGTCATTTTAATTGGAGGTGAAGTTTCTAGAGATTCGCAAATATCTTTAGGGGCTGGTGCCATAAACCAATTATCTGAAATTCATGTGGATTATGGTTTTATTGGTACGGGATATGTGGATGCCAGCTATGGGTTAACAGAGTTTGACTGGGATATTGTTCAGGTAAAGAAGGCGGTGATAAAGGCATCAAAAAAAACGATATTGTTGTCCATTTCTGAAAAATTAAATTCCCAACACCGGTATAAAACTTGCGATATCAATGCTATTAGTACCATGATTACAGAACTAAACCCAAATAACGAACGTTTAAACCTTTTTAGAAATCAAGAGATTCACCTGTTATAATGCAAACAAACTATAAAAAGATTACCGAGAGCCCTTCGAATTATGACAATTTGGAATTAATGGATACCCAAACCATTTTGGAAAGCATGAACAAAGAGGACCAAAAGGTTGCTGTGGCAGTAGCAGAGGTCATTCCCCAAATTTCAAAATTGGTGGATGAGACAGCAGAGCGGTTTTTAAAAGGAGGTAGATTGTTTTATATCGGAGCTGGTACCAGTGGCAGGTTGGGTATTTTGGACGCTTCAGAGATTCCACCTACTTACGGGCTTCCACATGATAGGGTAGTGGGACTCATGGCCGGTGGGGACATCGCTATCCGCAAATCCGTGGAACATGCAGAAGATGACCCAAATCAAGCTTGGAAAGACTTAAGTGAACATAATATTGATGAAAACGATGTTTTGGTCGGGATTGCCGCTTCCGGAACAACCCCATATGTGCTAGGTGGTATTGCCGATGCGAAAAAACATGGAATTCTCACCGCCGGAATCACCAATAATCCAGGTTCACCTTTGGCCACTGATTCTGATATTCCAATAGAAATTAACGTGGGCCCCGAGTTTTTAACGGGCAGCACCCGAATGAAAAGTGGAACAAGCCAGAAGTTGGCGCTCAATATGATTACCACTTCCCTTATGATTAAAATCGGTCGTGTAAAGGGGAACAAAATGGTGGACATGCAATTGAGCAACAACAAATTGGTCGATAGAGGAACCCGATATTTGGTCGAGGCGTTGAATATTGAATATCAGGAAGCCGCAAAAGCCTTAAAAAAATATGGTTCCGTAAGGGAGGCAATAAAAGCGATGAAGTGATTATTGGTTTTTTGGAATCAATTTATAAATCCCTTTGCCCTCAATACCCACATAAATATATCCGTCAGGCCCCTGTTTTACATTACGAACACGACCCATTCCGTCCAATAATTTCTCTCGATAAGTGACCTTATTGTTTTCAAGAACCAAACGTTCCAAATACTGAAAGGCCAATGACCCCACCAATAAGTTTCCTTTCCATTTGGGGTATTTGTTGGATGATACGAATGTCATCCCCGAAGGGCCAATCGAGGGAGTCCATTGGTAAACAGGCTGTTCCATTCCGGGTCTTGAGGTCTCATCGGTAATTTTGGTGCCACTATAGTTAATGCCATAGGTGATTACGGGCCAACCGTAGTTTTTTCCTTTTTCAACAATATTGATTTCATCACCGCCTCTTGGTCCATGCTCATGTTCCCAAAGTTCACCAGTTTCAGGATGCAAGATTAATCCCTGCGGGTTTCGGTGTCCATAGCTATAAATTGCCGTTTTTGCTCCGGATGTTGATACAAAAGGATTGTCTTTTGGAATACTTCCATCATCGTGAAGCCTATAAATTTTACCACCATCTCGGGTAACATCTTGTGGATTAGCATCCCTGTTCCCTCGGTCTCCTACCGAAAAATAAAGATATCCCTCGTGGTCAAATTCAAATCGAGAACCAAAATGCTGCCCTTTGGTGGTATTGGGAACTGCCTTATACAAGACCTTTTTGTCAACCAGTTGATTCTGGTCAAGTTTGGCACGTAGTATTGTGGTATTCCCTCCTTTTCCATCCCCATCGCTTGAAGAATAGGACAAATACAGCCAACCATTGTTCTCATAATTTGGATGCAATGCCACGTCCAAAAGTCCACCTTGCCCGCGGACATAGATTTCAGGTAGTCCATTTATTTCGGTAATTTTTCCATCACTAAAAAGAAGTAATTTCCCTGCTTTTTCCGTAATCAGCATTGCCCCGTTTGGGAGAAAGGTCATTCCCCAAGGATTTTGAATATCAGAAATTAGCTCTTGAGCAGTAAAATCAAGGGTTTTCGGAAGATTAACGCCATTATCCCTGTTTTGGGCACAGGACGTAGATAGCATTACAACGAAAAAATAAGGAATTAGAGCACTTTTTTTCATAGATTTACGTTGAAATAATAGATTTTATAGATGAAATGCGACTTTTAATAGTCGAAGATAATTAGAATTATATAAGTTTAGATAATTACAATTAGAATATTTAGGTCCCAAATCTGATATTCTGCAAACAAGACTTAACCTATGCTCCCTCAAAAAACAAGGCATTTGCTATATGCCGTGTTATTGGTGCTTATATCAATTTGTTGTTCCACGGTACTAGCAAAAACTGAAACGAGTAAGATACTTGATTCACTTGTATCCTTAGTTTCGGATTCCAAGGAGGAAAATGCTACGGAATTGGCCGTTAAAGCTTCAACGGTCAAGGTAGATTTTTCCCCAGCTGTTTCCAGTAGCATGTTTATGACCATCATCCAAGGAGCGGATGAAGAGGTGGTCTGTCCAAACGACGGTAGTACCTTGGCAAAATTCTTTTTATGTGGTACCAGCGATATCAGAACGCTTACACTTAGCCAATCGGGGAGCAGTTATGAATGGCAACGACTGGACACCAACACCTGTGCACCAACAGTGGTGGACGACTGCCCCACCATTAATGCAGCATGTACATGGAATACTGTAGGTACAGGGGCAACTTTCAGTTTAAGTTCTGCCGGAGAGTTTAGGGTGCGTATCGACTCAGGTCAGTATTTCTATTTTAAATCAACGCTTAATCCACTTGACCCACAATTGATCAAGGATGACATTATTTGCGGAAATCCTGGTAGGGTAGAGGTAACCAATGTGCCTGCCGGATATGAATACAGCTTAAATAATTCTGCTGGCCCCTACCAAGATGACCCATTTTTTGATGTCACTACGTCTGGGAACTATATGGTTTGGGTACGATTGAAGAATGTTTCTGCAAGTGCATGTTTGTTTCCGTCAAATACAGTGAATGTCCAGGATTTGGATATTACTGTTGATGTTACTGCAAACGATATTTTATGTAGCAGTGAGCTGGGAAGCATTGATGTTGCCGTTTCAGGAGTACCGGGATTCTATACCTATCGATTGATTAAAAATGGGGTTACCGTGGATACTTTCGGACCAAATGGCGCCGATTCGTACACATTCGCCAATGTAAGTCCAGGTACTTATAGTATTCGAGTAGATACCAACGATTGTTCCGAAACTATTACCACGGATACTTTAGGAAACCCTATTGAAATAGGAAATGGTATCCTTCCATTGGACGTTTCTGCCACAGCTTCGGCAAGTTTTGGATGCGGAGCTACTTCAGTCGATGTTAACCTGACCACTTCAGGTGGTACGGCACCCTATCGTTTTAGTGTGGATGGCGGTCCGTTCAGTTCAACCTATACCGGATCAACAACATTTACTGTAACAACGGCGGGAACCTATGCCATTTTGGTGGAAGATGCCAACGGATGTCAACGAAGTGCTTCTGTGGATGTGCCCGACATTCCACCACCAATTTTTACCATTACTGAAGAAGATGCCAATTGTGGTGGTACCAATGACGGTCGAATAACCATAAACGTAACCAGTGGATTTGGGTATGAAATTGAGTATAGCATTGATAATGGTGCCAACTACCAAATAAGTAATGTATTTTCCAATCTTGCTCCAGGTACATACGATATTGTCTTACAATACGAACAAGATTCATTCACTTGTACAACCACTCCAATTGTGGGAACCATTGGAACACCTTCCAACATCAGTGCAACCGCTACGCCAGATTCCGTACCAACCTGTACCAATGAGACAGGAGGGCAAATAACCATTTCCGGAGTTTCAGGAGGAACAGGACCGTACGAGTACAGTGTTGGCGCAGGATTTGGAACGAGTTCTGTTTTTACCAATCTCGGTGTAGGAACTTATACTCCCTTAATCAGGGATGCCAATGGATGCGTGCAGCCTTTACCTGATATTGTATTTAATACGTTGGACAAGCCGACCGATCTGGATTTTTCCATTTCAAGTTTAAACTGTATCACGACCACAGCATCTGTTGGGTTGACCGTTACAGGAGGAACTGCCCCCTATAATTATGAAATAATAGCCCCAGCAGGAAGCGCTGTAAACAACGGAACAAATAATACGTTCTCTGGTTTGGGACTAGGGACCTATACCTTTAGGGTAACCGATAATGAAGGATGTTCATACGATGAAAACTATGCTATAACCGATATTAGCTCTATAGGAGTCCAGGCGCAGCAAACCAGAGTAGTAACCTGTGTGGGTGATATCGATGGTGAGGGACGCTTTTTGGTGGATGGATTCAACTCAACCTATAGCTACAGTATTGACGGAGGAACGGTCTTTACGGCCCAAAATGCAAGTATAATTCCATTAACAGGATTGGCCGCAGGAAGCTATGTGATTTCTGTTACCGATGAAGAAACCAGTTGCACCGATACGGCAACCTTGGTCATTGAAGAACCAACAACTGCTTTTGCCATTTCCAGTTTGGATGTTACAGACATGAGCTGTCAGAATGGAAATATAGGTTCGGTTCGCATCAATACCGTAGGTGGATGGGGAGGTAATCGATATACCTTAACACAACCGGATGCATCGACCAGAGGACCCAAAAATGGAAGCGTATTTTCCAATCTTTCACAAACAGGGACCTATCAAGTAAGTGTAACCGATGCCAATGGTTGTACCATAACAGATAGTTTCACATTAACCGCATTACAGGCTCCGACGTTGACTTTGGATTTAGGAGCATCCGATTTGTGTTATGATAATTTCAACGCAGCAACCTTGGTAGTTAATGCGAGCTTGGGGACGGCTCCATATCAATATAGAATCAACGGAGGTGCATTAGGCGCGAGCAATAGTTTTTCTGGTTTGACACCGGGAACCTATACCATAGAAGTTGTAGATGCCAACGATTGTAGAGATACCGTCATCCAAACCATTGAACCCCAAGTAACTGCTTTGGCAGCGACCATTCAAGAATTGGACTGTGCCGGACCTCCTGCCCAAATTCAAGTAAATATTAGTAATGGATATACATCGGGCGGGGACTACGATATTTACGAAGTAAGTATCAATGGGGCTCCCTATACTTCTAACAATAATAATATTACCGGGAATTCATTCATCTATAGCATACCAAACGATGGTTCCATTATTGTAGATACCACCTATCAATTTTTGATTACCGATAGTGAAGGATGTACAACGGAATCCAATATTGTGACCATCACTCCACCGGAAACTATAGCTGGTTCCGCCGTGGGGACGGATACACAATGCGGGGACAATACAAGCGGAATTGTAGAGTTGATTCCGGATACGACCCAGGGAATTCCGCCCTATGAATTCAGTAATGACAATGGAGTAACATTTAGCACCCAAAATATATTTTCAGGTTATGGCCCTGGAACACACGGAGGATTCATTATCCGGGATAGCAGAGGATGTGTGAGTCCGGCCTATAGTGTAACCATAGCTGCAAGCGTGGCTTTGGATGCCACTGTCACTCCCACACCTGCAGTTTGTTCCGCAGGAAATGTTCGTGGTTCCATTTCAACAACCATTAACAATGGAGTGTCTCCATTTGACTATATTTTATTGGATGCAGCTGGAAATTTGGTTGCCCAGTCGATAGGGACAACAAGTACAACGGTTAACTTCCCAAATCTTGATGTTGGAAACTATACCATTGTTACCACAGATGCCCAAGGCTGTGAAGATCGGGATGATGTGATTCTGGACCAAAATGTATTGGATTTGATTCCTTTGGATGCGCCACCAGCACTTTGTACGGACCCATTCATTTCATATAGGGTTCAGGCAACCGGCGGAACAGCTCCATATGAATTCCGATTGGTGGGTGACCCAACTTTTGTGCCTGCTAACGTAAATGGCATTGATATCCACGATTTTTCTGCAGTGGTGACTTTTGGGGTGACCTATTTTGTTGAAGTTCGAGATGCATTGGGCTGTACCTATATTGAAGAAATTGACCCCATTTTACCGCCGAGCCCAATTACGGTGACGGCAACTTCCAATACAGCGTCCTGTAATGTTTCAGGAAGCGGGGAAATAACCTACGAAGTATCCGGTTTGCCAGCTAATCCTGCAAACTTCAATGTAACACTTCAAAATACAGATACCGGAGCCGCCATTTCCGGACCGACATCATTTACAAACGAACCACTTCCGTTTAACGGTACATTTAATGGATTGGCACCGGGCAATTATCAAATTATTGTAACCGATACAGATACAGGATGTAGCGCAAGCACTTTGGTGTTTATTGGATTTAGTTCACCAACTATTGTTGTGGATAGCAACGTGGAGGCAACCTGTAATGCCGGAGCCTTTGTAACCGTGAGAGGTTTTGGAGGAACCGCTCCATTTGGATATGCCTATGTGCCCACAGGAGACCCGGCACCAACCACTTTTGGAACGGACACCACTTTTGAAATTCCGGGACCTTACCCTTCAGATTATGATTTTTATGTGGAAGATGCCAACGGGTGTACGGCCCTTACCACGGTTACCGTAACCCAAGAAGCTGGAATTCCAAATCCCGCTATCGATGTTACCAACCAGTGTACAGCAACCAGTGGTTATCAAATTGAGGTAACAGCCCCTTTAACAACCGGTTCAGGCTTACCTGAAGAAACTTTTATGTATGACATTGGCAGTGGCTTTCAGAGTAGTGTCAACTTTGTTGTGCCCAATGCAGGTAGTTATGTAATCACCATTAGGGATGGTAACGGATGTACCGATACCATTACTGCAGATGTCTTTGATTTCTTTGCTATCACCGCCGATGCAACATCATTTCCAACCTGTAATGCAGGAGACGGTGTGATTACCGTGAACACTACAGGGGGTAGTGGAAATTTTGAATACCAACTGCGAGATGCCGGAACCTTGGCCAATATTGGGCCTGCGCAAAGCTCCAATGTTTTTAATAGTGTGTTGCCTGGCGATTACAATATTTTGGTTACTGATTTAAGCTCGAACACTGCACCTTTGTGTTCCGATGAAACCGTTGTGAATGTTTCAACGGTAAATACCCCAATAATTACTGCTACGCCTATTACCGATATTAGCTGTAACGGAGCCGGTGATGCATCTATCTTTGTTGAACTCCAACCTGGTAGTGACACGGATACCCCGTTGAGTTATATTTTATATGATGGAGCCGGTTCTACAGTTCTTGCAGGACCACAAGCCTCACCATTATTCGATAATTTGGGCCCGAACACCTATCAAGTTGAGGTTGTTTCAGACAGAGGATGTACCGACCGATCAAGTGATGTTATCATCATCGAGCCAACTTTATTATTGGTAAATGCCATAAACACCCAGTTTAGCTGTAACCCTTCAAGCAATCAATTTAGTACGGCTACGATTACAGTTTATACCGATACCAACGGCGATGGTACAGGTACGGCAACAGGAACAGGTCCTTATACGTATAGTATGAACGATGGTACCCCACAATTTGATGGCACCAACTTCCAGACTAGTAATATATTTGAGGTAATAGACAATGGTACGGACCAAAGTATCATTCTTACTGCCAGAGACCAAAATGGATGTGAGCAAACTACTTCTGTAAATATCAATACTCCAACAGATATTACATTTAGCCATAATGTGGGTCCGATTACTTGTGATGCTTCTGGTACAGGAGTGAATCCAGGTTTTATAGAAATTATTGTAAACGAGGGTCCAGGAAACTACGAGGTGGAAATTCTTCCACTTGGTTCAGAACCTGCTAGAAATTCTGGAGGAACGGATAGGGTGGCCTGGCCCATTTCAACTCCGGGAGATTACATTTTTGCCGTTACAGATATTGGAAGTGGAGGATGTTCCTATCTGACCGCCACCATCAATATGCCAGAGTACAATAACATTGAAGCCGTAGTGGCGGAAGTGCAGCCCGTTACTTGTTTTAATGGGAATGATGGAGAGATCAGTTTGGCAATCAATAATTATAGTGGCATTTATAACTACGAAGTTTTCTCAAGAGATAATTCCGGTGTGGAGACTTCTACAGGAGTTACGGGAAGCTTCGACACCAATGCTCCCATTAACTCTCCAGAAATTATATCTGGAGTTCCAGCAGGTAATCTTGTGGTTCATATTGAGGCGTTGGCTTCCCCTTTCTGTGATGTAGTGAGTAATGTGGTTACGGTAAGATCTCCGGACCGTGCTCTTTCCGTCACTGCTGTACAAACCAACGAAGTTACCTGTAATGTGCCAGGGTTTGGTGAGATCACCGCTACCGGTGATGGTGGTTGGGGAACCTATGAATACCAATTGATCGCTCCAGATGGTGTTACCGTTTTGGTGGATTACCCAAACACCAATCCAATCTTTCAAGATTTGTCTACAGGAACCTATACCGTTAATATTAGGGATGTCAGAGGATGTGAGGAAAGTACCAACATTAATTTACCGCCGCCCACACCAATTACGGCCGATATTCAGGTGATTCAACCCCTTCGCTGTAACAATGACAATGATGGTATAATAGAAGCATACAATGTCGCGGGCGGGCAGGGGCCAGGCAATTATTTATATCAATTGAACAGAATTACCGATGGTACTAACAGTGGATTGCAGACTACACCTACTTTTGCTAACCTGTCTGCAGGAGAATATACCATTACCATTTTTGATGGATGGAACTGTAGCTTCACCACGGTTCCGTTAACAGTTCAAGATCCGGAGATTGTTGTTGCGGAATTGAGGGAATTACAACCTCCGGGATGTGGTGATCTGGGAAGAATGGAACTTACGGTGACCAATCCTGAAATTGGGGTGGATTATTTCTACCGTAGATCAGGTACTACAGACCCCTTTACACCTTTTGGAACGGGAATGACAAGTGTTGAGATTGCTGCAGATATCACAATAGATCCAGGACCATTCCAGTATGACGTGCAAAATTCCAACGGATGTCCTTTTGAACGCTCTAACCAAATTTCACTGGATCCAGCTGCTCCATTGGTAATCGCTTTGGATTTGACCAACGCTACGATCAATTGTGCGGGAGAGGCCACTGGGATTATTCGGTCAGAAGCTTTTGGGGGAATTGGTAGCTATGTTTACACCCTTTTAAACTCAAACACACCGCCGAATCCAACAGCAACAAATACTGTTCGCTCTGCGCAGAGTTCAGGAATTTTTAGAGAGTTGAATCCCGGTACATATTACGTTTATGCCCAAAGTGGGGGATGTGAAGCCATATCAGACCCCATTGTCATTGAACCAAAACCACCATTGGTATTGGATTATTTAGAAGCAGTTCCTGTGGTTTGTGCTGGTGATGCCAATGGTCAAATTATTATTGAGGCCAGTGGAGGAACCGGTGACATCCGATATTCCATTTCAGATAACTTGAGCGAGTTTTTTGAAGGGAACGATCCCGTGAATCCAAATAGAAGAACATTTAACGATTTGGCGCCAAGAACCTACGATATCATTATTCAAGATGATTTGGGATGCACCATTACACGAACTGTGGAAATAACCCAACCCATGGAATTGGTGGCCAGTGTTGTTGCGACAACACCTGAAACCTGTTTGGGAGATGCGGATGGAACACTGACCCTAAACGTTTCAGGAGGAACAGCCCCATATTATACCAGTGTGAATTCTGCTGACGATGCCGATTTTGAACAAAACAACAGCCTCTATTTTGATAATCTGGCCGGTGGAGAAACCTATGTAATTTTTGTTAGGGATGCCAATGGTTGTCAAACAAATGTTACCGCCGAAATTGGAATAGGCATAGAATTGATGGCAGAGCCCATTGTTGAATATGGTTGCGAAGGTATCTTTCCAAATAGCACTGCTACCGTATCCATTGCCGACGCCTCTTTGATCCCAAATCTGTTATTTTCTCTGGATGTTGATGATATTCAACTTGCCACTGATCAACGAACATATGGAGATTTACCTGCAGGCGAACACACTGTGTATATTTACCACCAAAATGGATGTATCACTTTTGTTGAATTTGAAATCGAGGCCTACGAACCCCTTACTTTGGAAGCCTCAAAAACAGGCCCCAACGAAATTACAGCTATGGCCTCAGGTGGGTTTGGAGGCTACGAATACTTCTTCCAAGGAGAATCTTTTGGAGAAGTGAATGTTTTTAATGTCAATGTAGATTCCAATATTAATATCATGGTCAGGGACCAAAACGGTTGTGTGGCCAATTTGGTGATGCCTTTTGATTTTGATGGAATGCCAGAAATACCCCCATTCTTTACTCCGGATGGCGATGGTCTAAACGATTATTGGTATCCTGAAAACCGGGAATTCTTCCCCAATATTGATGTAATCATCTACGATCGCTATGGTCGGGTGGTGGCCAGGTTAGACCAGGTTAAAAAATGGGATGGAACCTATGAGGGCAGCCCTTTGCCCACTGGGGACTACTGGTACGTGGTGAATGCCAATGATCGTGAAAAACAACAATACGTGGGGCATTTTACCCTGTACCGATAGCACGAAGGTGTTTTTTGATTATATTTATGGTATGTTAGTCCGAAATCAAAATTGTTTTGATGGGATGTTACTAAACTTAACCAAATGAACAAAAATGTAACACCCCAAATCCACTCTTTTCTTACAAATGAACCAGAGGACCTAGATTATTCCATTTTTCAACTCAACCTCTATTTAAATGGATATAATGATGCTTACAAGCCCTATAAGATTGACTATCATTTGTTGGTGCTGAGCTATCATTTATGGGAGGGAAAGGATTTGGAAGAATTTTGCCAAAAACAAACAATCAGTTATTTTCTGATGAATCCCATGAATGATTCCGCGGAAGCAAGAGAAGCCTTTTGCTTGGAAATCAGGGAATTTTTATCTGGAAGGTAAAAACAGGGTTGAGAATTCGATTTAATTTATATTTTTGCAATCCATTTTCGGGATGTAGCGCAGCCCGGTAGCGCACACGCCTGGGGGGCGTGGGGTCGCAGGTTCAAATCCTGTCATCCCGACGAACCACTTTTCAGTGGATATCAAAGCACTGTCAACTGACTGATTGACAGTGCTTTTCATTTTTGCTGTATTCATATGATATTATCTAGAACCTACTCATTTTCAAGTAAATTATAAATTCTTTTTATTAATAGAGCACGTAATTAAACGAATTCTTTAGAGTTTCATAAAATGATTTTGTGTACTTTAAATGGACAAAAGCTAATTTTGTTCAACGCGACCGTGCCAGAGAAGTACTTTTCTTTACGTTTGCTTCTACAAAATGCTTGTCAACTAACTTGGAACTAAATTTTGTGATCAAACTAAGGCATTTACTTTTACTAATTACACTTATCACATCTACTTTGGGGGCTTCACAAGAACTCCCTCCAATCCAAGCATTTTCTCCGGCCGATTACCATGGTGAAAACCAAAATTGGGCAATTTCCCAATCCTCAGATAGATTTATTTACGTGGCCAATAACCATAGTTTGATCGAATTTGATGGTGTTCGATGGAATAAATATGGCACTCCAAACGGTTCAGTAATCAGAAATGTTACAGCTGTTGAGGACAAAGTCTATATGGGTTGTTATATGGAATTTGGTTATTGGAAGAAGAACTCTAGAGGAAAATTAATCTATACCTCGCTCAAAGACCAACTGTCAGAACCACTCATTGAGGACGAAGAATTTTGGAACATTGTTGCAATTGAGGAATGGATATTGTTTCAATCACTAAACCGTATCTATGTTTATAGTTTAAGAGATGAGACTTTCAAAATCATTGAAGCAGAAACGGAGAAGGCACAGATCTTTAATCTAAAAAGCGGAGTCTATTTTCAGACAAAAAATCAAGGATTGTTTAAAATCACAGATGGCACTCCTAGTTTGGTAACAAATAACGCCCAAATAAAGAATAAAACACTGATAGGCCTTTTTGAACATGAAAATGGATTGATTTATTTAACTGATGATGCAACATTTTACCAGTCCAATGAACAAGGGGAATTGCAGCCATACGATATCCCAGTACAATCTGATTTAAGATCCTTTACTATTTATAGCAGCCTACAATTAAGCGACGGCAGCATAGTTTTAGGCACAATATCCAACGGTATATACCAAATATCAAAAGAAGGGGCATTGGTTCTTAAAATAGATCAACAGCAAGGGCTTAACAATAATACCATCCTCTCCATGTTCGAAGACCAAGATTCCAACTTATGGTTGGGGCATGACAAAGGCCTTAGCGTAATAAATCTTGATTCCCAATTTAATGAATACATTGATAGCGAAGGACACTTAGGAGTTGTTTACGCTTCGATAGTTTATGAAAATAAATTGTATTTAGGCACCAATCAGGGGTTGTTTTGGACCAGATTGAATGATGCTCCTAATTTCAAATTGATAGAAGGTACCGAAGGACAGGTTTGGAACCTTTGCAAAATTAGAGATGACTTGTTTTGTGGACACCATAACGGCACCTATCTGATAAAAGAAGATAAAGCCGAGCTTATTGCAGATTTTCCCGGTACCTGGGATATCAAACCAATAAAAGGTGAGGATGATTATCTGATACAAGGCAACTACGGTGGGCTAAGCGTTTTAGAGAAAATCAATGGAAAATGGGAATATCGCAACATTGTAGAGGGCTTCAGCAACTCCAGTAGATTTTTTGAATTCTCCGAAAACGAAGAGTTATACATTAACCATGAATATAAAGGAGTGTTCCGGTTAAAACTAAAGGATGATTTTCGGAATGCGGAGATTTTATCCAAAGAAGAAGGTAAAGGAATTGCCTCTAGTCTTGTAAAGTTCGATGACGAGATTGTATATTCCACTATTCATGCTGTTTTTACCATTGATGCTGTCAAAAACCAATTCGATGTGGACAGAGAGCTTACTGATTTGTTTCACACCAAGGAACGTAATACTTTGAGTATTTTGATGACAGATGAGGCAAGCAAAAGATTATGGCGTTTTGGAGAACAAGAAATAATGTATGCTTCTCCCTCTAAATTTGATGACGGACATAATCTAACAACGGTGCCAATCCCAGTACGTCTTAGGAATAACCTGGGAGTTTCTGGTTTTGAAAACATTGCCAATATTGGCAATGAAGTATATCTAATAGG
Source organism: Flagellimonas sp. 2504JD1-5 (assembly GCF_053618295.1). Classification (NCBI taxonomy): domain Bacteria; kingdom Pseudomonadati; phylum Bacteroidota; class Flavobacteriia; order Flavobacteriales; family Flavobacteriaceae; genus Flagellimonas; species Flagellimonas sp. 2504JD1-5. Next base: position 1,078,029 of record NZ_JBSIOU010000002.1, on the reverse strand, counting down.
GTCTTCCGATGGCTATGTGACCTTGGATTTGAAAAAACTTAAACCAATGGAACACCTTATTTATTTAAATGGGGTGGATAATTACACATACGGAAATCAACCCCAAAGTATGGCCTTGGATTCTGTGCCCTTGTTCGAAAACAGTGAAAACAACCTTCGCTTTTCATACAGTGTTCCAGAATATGATAAATACACAGCAGTAGAGTACCAATATATGCTGGAAGGCCAATATGACAATTGGAGCAATTGGTCGACCACACCTTCGGTTACATTTGAAAACCTCCAATATGGTGATTACAAATTCAGTGCTAGGTCCCAAATAGGAAATCAAACCTCTGACAATGTGGTTTCATATACTTTTACAATAGCCAGACCTTGGTATCTGACCAAATTAATGTTGGCGTTGTATCTATTGCTTCTGATCTTGGGGTCGATTCTCATCCATAATAGCTACAAAAGCTATTACCATAAACGTCAGGAAAAATTAATCGAAAAAAACCAACGCGAAATGGCTTTGGCCAAGGCTAAGAACGAAAAAGAGATCATTGAACTGAAAAACCTGCAACTAAAAGAAGAATTTAAGAGTAAAAGCAATGAACTTGCAGCCTCAACAATGAGCATCATTAAAAAGAATGAATTGCTTTCCAAAGTAAAAGAACAGTTGATGGCAAGTGTTGATGATAAAAATTCGGTGAAACCCATTATTCACATTATTGATAAAAACGTGAATCAAAATGATGATTGGGAACTATTTAAAGAGGCTTTTAACAATGCAGATAGAAAGTTTTTGAAAAAGCTTAAAAAAGAACATCCAAATTTATCTCCCAACGATATTCGCCTGTGTGCCTATTTGCGTTTAAACTTATCTTCCAAAGAAATTGCTCCCATGTTCAATATTTCATCGCGAAGTGTTGAAATCAAGAGATATCGACTTCGTAAAAAGATGAATCTATCCCATGATGATAACCTTACCAACTACATTTTGAGCTTGTAAAGCGATATCAAAATACCATACTACCACATCATTTAAAACGGTTTTTGACAGAAATACACCTATACTTCTTGTTTATTCAATCTCTAGGAATACAACATTATCCCCAGTTACCTCAACATCACCTATACAAACCACATTTTTCTTAATCAAGTCCTAAAAACATTAATGTTTGCGTGGATTATGTAACTACCAGTAAAATCAGGGTTTTTCTGCCAATCCTTCAATTTTTGATGCATTTTTTTGCTAACGTATATTTTTTGTTGAGGTTATTTTTAAGGATTCTCAATTATTGAAAATTAGATTGCAGCTTCAAAATTAACTCAAATGAAGCACGTCTTTTCTTTTCTGTTTTTGGTGTTCTGTTCTTCTATAGTGACAGCCCAAAGTTTTTCCGTTTCGGGGACGGTATACGACCAAGCTTTGAATGAACCCTTGCCCGGTGTTAATGTCATTCTTAAAAACTCATCAAATGGAACAACCACCGATTTTGACGGTAATTTTACCTTGACCAATGTTTCCGTTGGAGATGTTTTGGTCTTTTCATATATCAGTTTTCGCACCCAGGAAGTTGCAATTACCAACCAGAATGCCATAACAATTTATTTACGGGAAGATGTAAGTGCATTGGATGAAGTGGTGGTTATAGGATATGGAACCCAGACGAAAAAGGAAATTACCGGCGCGGTCACGGTGGTAGGTTCCGAAACCATTGAAGAATTGAACCCCACCAGAATTGAACAAGCGCTTCAAGGTCAGGTTGCCGGGGTAAATATCACTTCAGAATCCGGTTCACCAGGTAGCGGTTCTAGCATCCGAATTCGCGGTATCTCCACAAACGGGGACAACAGGCCTTTGATTCTGGTCGATGGAAATGTTATCGAAGATTTAAGTGTGCTGAACCCCGGGGATATTGAAAGCATAAATGTTCTTAAGGATGCAACAGCAGGAATCTATGGGGTGAGAGCTGCAAACGGGGTAGTTTTGATAACCACCAAGACAGGTAGAAGAAATTCGGAGCTCAAGTTCAATTATGATTTCTATGGAGGTTTTCAAGAAACATCGCGAACCATTCCGGTACTCAATGCAACCGAGTATGCCGTAATCATCAACGAAGCCTTTGCCGCAAACGGCGAACCCAATCCATTCCCTAACATTTCACAATTGGGAGTGGGCACCAATTGGCAGGAAGAAGTGTTCAAAACAGCACCAATATTCAACCATAACCTTACGGTTAACGGAGGTAGCGAAAAATCGACCTATTCTTTTGGAGCTTCACTTTTGACACAAGATGGTATCGTGGGAGGAAACAAGGCCAACTTTAAGCGATACACCACCAGAGTCAATTTCAATACAGACCTCCTTGAAAATCTGAAATTGACCACTAACCTTTTATATACGGGAACCGAAAGAAAGACACTTTCGGAAAATGCCATTGGATCAGTGCTCTTCAATGCCCTGAACAACGCACCCACATTTTCGGTAAGTGATGCAAATGGTGATTTTACGCTTGCCGAGGGATTAGGAAACGAGGTGATCAACCCTTTGGCCCAGGTTGCCAATACGTTTAATGGGACGGATGTTGACAGACTAAGCGGGAAAATTGCATTGAACTATAACTTTTTGGAAGATTTTACCGTAGAGACCAGCCTCCAATTTAATTATGCAGAGGTACAAGGGCGAGGTTTTTCACCCACCGTCTTCTATGGGTCTGGGAAAGTGTTCAATAACATTGGAAGAAATTCCTTGTCGGTAAATAAAGATATTTTTAGGGACTATACTTTCGACGCCTTTGTAAACTATAAAAAATTATTGGGAGAGAACCATAACTTCCAAGCGACCCTAGGTACATCAGTTTTCAGGACCATGGGAATTTTCTCAGGAAGCACACAAGGATTCTTTGAAAATGAAGTTAGTTTTCCCGAAGCTGATATCGCCAACACCGTTGACAGAAGAAATGGATTGGTGGATAGTGGCCTTAGTGGCAGATTTGATGAACGACTACTATCATACTTTGCGAGATTACAATACGACTACAAAGGCAAATACCTCTTCTCTGGTGTTATCAGACGGGATGGCTCTACCAAATTTGGACCCGAAAATCGGTTTGGTTACTTCCCTTCCGGTTCAGTGGGATGGGTAGTATCTGACGAAAACTTTCTGTTGGATAGCAAGACCATCAACTTTTTTAAGCTAAGAGGAAGTTATGGAATCTTGGGTAACGACCGAATCCCTTCCAATGGCTTTAGGGGAGTCCTTAGTGGTGAAGGAGCATATGTCTTGAATGGCCAATTGGTCTTCGGGCAGGCCGTTGGAGTTTTGCCCAATCCCGCAATCCAATGGGAAGAGCAAAAAACCTATGATATCGGGGTCGATTTACGATTGTTCAACAATACCATTGACATTACTGCAGATTACTTCAATAAAACTACGGAAGGACTTCTTTTACAACCACAAGTTTCCGGTATTTTGGGAGCGTCCGCCCCCGGAGCCCAGGCTCCTGTTGTCAACGGAGGTACAGTTGAGAACAGCGGATTCGAATTTGCCATTGGTTACAGCTATGATCCATCCGAAGATTTTTCATTGGGAATCAACTATAATGTCACCTTTTTGGATAATGAGGTTATGGAGGTCAACAACGAGGCCGGATTCCTTCAAGGAGGAGCTTTCGGTGTAGGGCAGGATCCACCAGCACGAATGGAGGCTGGCAAACCCATCGGTTACTTTTTTGGATTGGAAACTAATGGAATATTCCAAAACCAGTCGGAGGTTGATGCACATGCAACCCAGGCCAATACCGGTCCAGGTGACCTACGCTTCGTTGACCAAAACGGAGACGGCCAAATTGATTCCAACGACAGAATTGATATCGGAAATCCAATTCCTGATGCAACTATGGGATTAAATCTATCCATCAACTATAAAAATGTCGATTTTGGCGCATATGCTTTTGCATCCATCGGAAATGACATTGTACGAAACTACGAGCGGAACCAGCCGTTGGTAAACAAGTCGGTTTTTGCCTTGAATCGATGGACCGGCGAGGGAACCACCAACGAATATCCAAGGGTAACAACGGGAGCTACTTCAAACACCTTGTTTTCGGATTTTTATGTCGAAGACGGCTCTTTTGTCAGAATTCAGAATGCCCAAGTGGGGTATACTTTCTCGCAAGAAATGATAGAGCGGTTTGGAGCAGATAAACTAAGGGTTTATGTGTCAGCAAACAACATTTACACTTTTACAGAATACAAAGGGTACGACCCCAGCGCCTCATCCGGCTCACCGATTGGAGCAGGAATCGATCAAGGATTTTATCCGGTCCCAAGAACCTATTTGTTGGGCGTAAACCTAAAATTTTAAAAGGATGAAAATGAGCAAATACAACTTAAGATTTATGAAAAAAATTCTTTTTGTCCTGCTTTCTAGCCTTGCCGTTTGGGCATGCACGGACGATTTTGTGGACGTTGACTCCTTCAATGAGGATACGGAGAGCTTTTTTAACTCGGAAGAGGACTATCAAAGCGCATTAATCGCGGCCTACGATATGTTGCATTCCACATATTTGAACGTGATGTTGGGTGAGATTGCTTCTGACAACACCTTGGCTGGAGGAGAAAGCGCAACAGATGTGCCTGGCATCCAGGAAGTGGACAATATGACCCATACTCCTGTAAACCAACAATTAAGGGATATCTGGAATTGGATGTTCGCCGGGGTTAATAGAGCAAATTATATTCTCGAATTTAGGGACAAGACCGATTTTCCTAACAAAGATGCGGTACTAGCGGAAGCAACTTTTTTAAGGGCATACTATTATTTTGAATTGGTAAAGTGGTTTGGCGATGTTCCTTTGGCGGTGGACCAGCGATTATTGTTTGGAGATCAAAATACAGCTGAGCGTACTCCTACCGCTGAGGTTTATGCCCAGATTGAAACTGATCTGATCTTTGCTGCGGCCAATCTTCCGCCAACGCAAACTGAAGTAGGTAGAGCTACCAGAGGTGCCGCCCAAGCACTATTAGGGAAAACCTATTTGTTCCAGGGAAAATTTCAAGATGCTGCAACGGTACTCGAAGAAGTTGTCAATTCAGGGACTTATGATCTTTTGGCCGATTATACCACCATGTTCGAAAATGACAATGAGAACAACATAGAATCAGTTTTTGAAGTACAATATACTGATATCGAGGGCGCAGGATTTGATTGCTTGCAATGTAGCGAAGGAAATGTGGCAGTAGGATTCAACGGCATTCGGAACTACACGGGTCCAGTATTTGAATCAGGATTTAGCTTCAATGTACCTACCCAAGAAGTTTTTGATGCCTTTGAAGCTGGAGATTTACGTCGTGATGTGGCCATTTTGGATATTGAAGCATGGGCAACAGCTAACGCCGGCGTTTCTTACTTTGAAGGTTTTGAGCATACGGGATATTACAACAGAAAATATATAGCTCGCCAGGGAGATTTGAATACCGGCGATGCCAACTTGACCAATCCGAACAATTACAGGGCGATTCGATTTGCAGATGTATTGTTGATGGCTGCAGAAGCCCTAAACCGTGGAGGGATCGATGATACGAGGGCACTTCTTCATTTAAACCGAGTTAGGAATCGGGCTGGTTTGTCCGATGCAACGGCCACAGGTAATGCATTGACCACCGCAATTTATCAAGAAAGAAGGGTAGAACTGGTTGGAGAAGGACACCACTTCTTCGATTTGGTAAGAACAGGAAGGGCGGCAACCGAAATTGATGGTTTCCAAGCTGGAAAACATGAATTGTTTCCCATTCCGTCCATAGAAATAGAATTAGCAGGCAATCGCTGGCAACAAAACCCAGGGTATTAATAAAAACTAAACTTTGAAAAATGAAATATTTTAAACATCTATTGGTACTTTTTGTAGTACTTGGCGTATTAAATTCTTGTCAGGAAGATGACGATCAATCCTTTGCATTTCAAGATGTATCGGCACCAACTAATTTAAGTGCCCTCTTTGACATCGCAGATGATGATACAGGGACAGTATCAATAACCCCAACAGGTGTGGGAGCATCAGTTTTCCAGGTTTTCTTTGGAGATGTGGAAAATGAATCCGCAACCGAAGTTGCTCCAGGTGAAACTGTAACCCATGTTTACGGAGAAGGAGAATTTACTTTAAGAATTGTTGGTGTTGGAGCTTCAGGCTTGACCAGTGAGTTGAGCAGGATTGTAAATATTTCATTTACACCTCCAAGTGATTTGGCTGTAGATGTTACGGTCTCCACTACGAACTCCTTGGAAATTACTGTTGTACCCACTGCGCAAAATGCTACCGTTTTTGATGTATTTTTTGGAGACGTAGAAAATGAGGAGCCAACAACCATTATGAATGGTGAAACTGTTAATCATACCTATGCGGAAGCTGGTGATTATGAGGTGAAAGTTGTTGCTCGAGGAGTAGGTGCTGCTACCGTGGAATCTACACAAACAGTAAATATTCAAGAACCTGTCACCTTGGTAGCAGAAGATTTAATAGGAACATGGGTAATGGCCCCCGAAGCAGGTTCGTTGGGTGTAGGCCCAGCTCCAGGTGATACCAGCTGGTTTGCAATTGATGAAGCCGGTGTAACCGCAAGAGCTTGTTATTTTGACGACACTTATACCTTTAATGGCGATGGTTCTTTTGCTAATGCAGTTGGCGTTGAATCTTGGATTGAAGGATGGCAAGGTGGTGCCGATGCTTGTGGAGCACCTGTTGCTCCTCATGATGGCTCTGCATCAGCTACCTATACAGTAGATGGAGTTGCTGGCACAGTCACAATAAATGGTACAGGAGCTTATATTGGACTGCCCAAAGCGGTTAACGAAGGAGAACTTCCCAATGTAGCGGTACCCGCCTCTATAACCTACACCGTATCACTAACGGATAATAATGAAACCATGAATGTGGTCATCGAATCGGGTTCAGGTGTGTTCTGGCAATATAAATTGATAAAAAGTGTTCCTCCAGTTTCCCTGGCCGGAACTTGGAGAATGGCACCCGAAGCAGGTTCGCTGGGTGTTGGTCCAGCACCCGGAGACACAAGCTGGTTCGCAATAGACGCTCAAGGAGTGACCGATAGAGCTTGCTATTTTGATGACACTTATATTTTTGGTGGAGATGGTTCATTCCAGAATGTTTTAGGTGCTGATAGCTGGATTGAAGGTTGGCAAGGAGGTTCCGATGCTTGTGGAGCGCCAGTTGCACCTCATGATGGTTCTGCTTCTGCAACCTATGTTTATGATCAAGGTGCCGGTACGCTGACCATTGATGGTACAGGAGCTTATTTAGGTCTTCCCAAAGCTGTCAATGCCGGAGAATTGCCTAATGTGGCCGTTCCAACATCCATAACCTACAACATTACATTGAGTGATAACGATAATACCATGAACGTGGTCATTGAGTCTGGCTCAGGTGTGTTCTGGCAGTACAAATTGATTAAAGATGCTCCTTCTCCCTTGGAAGGAACCTGGAGAATGGCACCCGAGGCAGGTTCGTTGGGCGTTGGTCCAGCTCCTGGAGACACAAGTTGGTTTGCAATAGATGCTCAGGGTGTATCTGATAGAGCGTGCTATTTTGACGACACCTATATTTTCGGTGGTGATGGATCATTTACCAATGTTTTGGGCGCGGATACTTGGATAGAAGGATGGCAAGGAGGTTCTGATGCCTGTGGAGCACCTGTTGCACCTCATGATGGCACTGCTTCTGCCACATTCAGCTATGATTCTGGAGCAGGGACATTGATTATTGATGGCGCCGGCGCTTACATCGGACTTCCAAAAGCGGTCAATGCCGGAGAACTGCCCAATGTAGCAGTTCCAGATTCAATTACCTATAGCATAACCTTGACAGATAACGATACTACTATGAATGTGGTCATTGAGGCAGGTTCGGGAGTGTTTTGGCAATATAAATTGGTTAAGGACTAATAAAACCATAGAAGGATGAAAGAAGTTAAAATATATCTTGTCTCCCTATTCGGGTTGATACTTTTAGGGTGTCATGAAGAAGAGCCTGTTTTAGGAACCATCATCGTACCTTCCAATCTATCGGTGTCTACTCAAGTTAGCACAGATGGGTCAGGTATAGTCGTTTTTACCGCTAATGCAGAAGATGCTATAACGTATACTTTTAAGTTCAGTGATGGCGACGTTCAAGTAGCCCCAAACGGAACCGTTACCAAGCGATTTACTCTTGTTGGGCTGAACACATATAATTATTCCATTGTGGCCTATGGAACGGGAGGAGTTAGCTCTTCTGCATCCTTTCAAGTATCCGTTGAAAGTGATTTCTCCGATTTTGCAGCCATGGAATTGCTTACCGGAGGTGATGTGAATGATGAAGGCGAGGTGGTAAGTGCTTCTTCCAAGACTTGGTATTTGGCTGCAGTTGAACCAGGACATTTGGGCGTAGGGGCCACCTTGGCATTTTTGCCCGATCAATTTTGGTTTCCAGCTTTCTTTTCGGCAAATCCATTTGAAAAATGTAGTGAAGCAATCAGTAGTTGTTTTTGTGATGATGAACTTACATTTACCTTAAATGCTTCGGGTAATCCGTTGACGTATGAACAAGATAATAAAGGAGCAACATTTTTTAACGTAGGACATCAGGATGTAGTTGGTGGTGCTGCCGGAGAAGATGCCTGTTTCGACTTTGATACTTCAGGGGTGAGCAGTGTTTCACTGGCGCCGACCACTGTGGATTGGTCACAGGTACCAGACCCAGCTTTCAGCTCAAGAGGAACGGTAATGAATTTTACCAACGATGCCTTTATGGGCTATTACATCAGCACATCATCCTATGAAATTCTGGAAATCACCAATTCCTCCATGCATGTGAGGGCCATTGATGGAAATGATCCCAACTTGGCCTGGTACCTAAAATTTTCGACCACACCTGTAAGTGAACAAGGCGATAATGGAGGTGGTTCTGGAACTACCTTCGATAATCTAATTTGGTCGCAAGAATTTGACGTTGATGGTGCGCCTGATGCTGCAGTATGGAATTATGATATTGGTACAGGAGATAATGGTTGGGGTAATGGCGAATCGCAATATTACACCGATCGTCCTGAGAATGTCATAATTGAAAATGGGGTTTTAAAAATTACGGCCCAGGCAGAAAGCTTTAACGGAAGCAATTATACCTCTTCCAGAATCCAGACCTATCAAAATTTTGAATTTCAATATGGAAGGGTCGATGCAAGGGCAAAATTACCAACCGGAGGAGGCACTTGGCCCGCTATTTGGATGTTGGGAGCCGATTTTGAAACCAACATTTGGCCAGCAGCAGGTGAAATTGACATTATGGAACATGTGGGCAACAATCAAGATCAAGTATTGGGAAGTACCCATGACCCCATCAATTTTGCAGGAAGTGCCCGAAGTGTTGAAACCACGGTCAGTGGTGCATCTGATGATTTTCATGTATATAGTGTAATATGGACAGAAACCGAAATCACCTTTTTGGTCGATGATGTAGAATTTGGAACACTATCCAACGATGCCAATCGCCCATTTGACAAGGATTTCTTTTTGATTATGAATGTGGCCATGGGGGGCACCTTTGGAGGAAGTATAGATCCTGGGTTTACATCTTCCACGATGGAGGTCGATTATATAAGAGTTTATCAATAATTTGATTGTAGATTGTTAAGTTTTGTAGAAAAAGACCAGTAACTTGATATGCTGGTCTTTTTTATCTCTAAAAATCAGATTATTTCATACAGAATAACCAACAACCAAAACCAAAATCATGGGCACTACAGGTACAACTTCCAAAATGAATAGGTCTTACACCATTTTAATTAGCCTAATAGTTGCATTGGGAGGTTTTTTACTTGGGTTTGACAGTGCCGTAATCTCCGGAGCGGTCAAAGGTATTACCGTATACTTTAAAATGACCGATGCCATGCTGGGATTTGCTGTGGGATGTGTCATTTTTGGCGCCATGGCCGGCAATCTAATGGCTGGACCCCTAGCAGATAAATTTGGAAGAAAAAAGGTTTTGATTATTGTTGCTGCACTTTTTGCCATTTCGGCAAGCTGGTCGGCATTGGCAACAGGATATTTGGAATTCATCATTGCCAGAATCATAGGCGGCGTTGGAATTGGTGGCGCCATTTTAATCGCACCGATCTATATTGCTGAAATAGCTCCCCCAAAACTAAGGGGAAGTTTGGTTTCCTTCAATCAATTGAATATTGTAATCGGGATATCCGTAGCCTATTTCTCCAATTATTTCTTAGTGAATTATGGTGATGAAAGTTGGCGATGGATGCTTGGAGTGGAAGCTATTCCAGCAATCATTTATTTTGGTTCCCTATTTACGGTGCCAAGAAGCCCCAGATGGCTCATTTTAAAATTGAACCAGGTAAAACTTGCCCGAAAGATTTTACAGAAAATCGGCGGTGAAGAATATGCAGAGGTAACGGTTGCAGAAATTCAACGAGGACAGGAGAAAAAAGAAAAGAAAGGGCAATTATCAGATTTGTTTAAAAGTAAATATGCAACGATCATGATCATAGCGTTGGGTATTGCTTTTTTTCAACAGATAACGGGAATAAATGCCATTTTCTACTATGCCCCTACAATTTTTGAACAAGCAGGAGGCAGCACAGATTCTTCTTTTTTACAGGCCATTGTTGTGGGACTCACCAATTTAGTGTTTACGCTTGTGGCCATATGGTTGATCGATAGATTGGGAAGGAAACCCCTATTGCTCATTGGCACGGGTTTTATGACCATAGCTTTGCTGCTGGCCGCGATGGCTTTTAACAATGCCACCTATAATTTTAATGGGGAGACCCTAAAAAGGGTTGGAGATTCTGAAATTCATAGTGCGCTGCAAAGTATGGAAGGTGAATCTTTTGAAAGTCAATCTGAATTGTTCCTAGCGGTTAAACAAAACCTCAACGAGGAACAGTTTTTAAATTTCAAACGAAACGAGATTACCAATTTCATCAATATAAATGCAACACTTGTTTTGGTTGCAATACTGTTATATGTGGCCGCATTCGCCATATCATTGGGGCCGGTAATGTGGACCTTGATTTCAGAAATATTTCCGAATAAAATAAAAGGGATAGCCATATCGGTGGTTGGGTTTTTTAATTCATTGGTGAGTTTCTCCGTGACCCAAATTTTTCCATGGGAACTATCCAATTTAGGCCCTACCATGACATTTGCCATCTATGCTCTATTGTCATTGTTGGCTTTCTTCTTTGTTTACAAATACGTAATTGAAACCAAAGGAAAAACACTGGAACAAGTAGAACAATCCTTATTAAGGACTTAAAATTTGAAGAATACTATACTAAGATGACCGAAGAATTGATAATGCAGGATATTTCAGGAACGGATATAAAGGAAATGGAACAAGTACAGATAGGAAACGAGAGCTATTTTAAAATTTCGGACAGCGATAAAATGCGCCCATTTTTTATGAGTATTGTGAGTGATTCCAACCATTGGATGTTCATTTCAAGTAATGGGGGCCTTACAGCGGGAAGAAAAAATGCGGAGCATGCATTGTTTCCCTATTATACAGACGATAAAATCACAGAATCTATAGAAACCACTGGAAGCAAAACCATGTTTCAAGTAGGTAAAGGTTCAAATTCACAACTTTGGGAGCCTTTTTCCGATAGATTGCACGGGGTCAACCAGATCACAAGAAACCTGTATAAAAATGCACACGGGAATAAAATAATTTTTGAGGAGATCAACCATGATCTTGGGTTGACTTTTCGATACCAATGGAGTTCAAGCAACACCTTTGGATTTGTGCGGCATTGCACCCTAGTCAATACCGGAAACACTGACTTGACAATCTCGATATTGGATGGTTTACAGAATATTATCCCCCACGGAGTGGGAAGCGACCTTCAAAACAGGCAAAGTAATTTGGTCGATGCTTATAAAAGAAGTGAATTACTCAAGGATTCCGGACTGGGAATTTATGCATTGAGCGCAATTATTGTAGATAAGGCAGAGCCCAGCGAGGCCCTAAAAGCTAACATCGTATGGTCTTTGGGACTGGAAGGTTCGGAGCATTTGTTGTCTTCACGACAGCTCCCAAATTTTAGAAAAGGAATTTCACTTCAACCGGAAATGGACATAAAGGCGGAAAAAGGCGCCTATTTTTTGCATAAGAGCATTGTGTTGCCTTCACAGGATGTGAAAAAATGGATGTTTGTGGCCAATGTCAACCAAAATCAAGCTGCCATTGTCAAGATTTCAAACCAAATAAAACGGGATGATCAACTCTGGCAAAAAGTCGAAGCGGATATCGAACTGGGAACAAATCGATTGATTCATTTGACAGCGTCATCCGACGGATTGCAGATGACGGCTGATGGACTTCGTGATACACGGCATTTTTCCAATACGCTCTTCAATATAATGCGAGGCGGAATTTTCGATAACAATTACGAAATTGAGAAATGGGATTTTTCCAATTACATTTCCAAAGCGAATAAAGCTGTCCTTGAGTCTTCAAAACAGTTAATTGAGGAACTTCCCGATGTATTTTCGGTTTCTACTTTAAAAGAATTGGCCAATAACAGCGGAGATGTAGATTTCAAACGACTTTGTCTGGAATATATGCCTTTGAAATTCAGTAGAAGACACGGAGATCCAAGTAGACCTTGGAACAGGTTTTCCATTAATACCATAAATGAAATTGACGGATCCAAAATTTTGGATTATGAAGGCAATTGGCGCGATATTTTTCAGAATTGGGAAGCGCTTGCCCATTCCTACCCAGAGTTTATTGAAAGTATGATCAATAAATTTCTGAATGCCACAACATTTGACGGATATAACCCTTATAGGGTTACCAAAGACGGTTTTGATTGGGAGATTATTGAACCCGATGACCCTTGGTCCTACATTGGGTATTGGGGAGATCACCAGATTATCTATCTCCTAAAATTCTTGGAGTTTATGCAGGGCCACACTCCCGGAAAAATGGAAGACTATTTTGACCAGGAACTTTTTGTTTATGCCAATGTACCCTATCGAATAAAAAACTATGGGAGTATTCTCAAAAACCCAAAGGACACCATAACATTTGACCATAAACTGGATGGCTATATTCGGGACAGAAGGGATGTGGTCGGAGCAGATGGAGCTTTGTTGCAGGACAAAACAGGCAGTATCTATCGCGTAAATTTTATAGAGAAGATTTTAGCAACCGTTTTGTCCAAAATGTCAAACTTCATTCCCGAGGGAGGTATATGGATGAATACCCAACGTCCCGAATGGAACGACGCCAACAATGCCTTGGTCGGAAATGGGGTTTCTATGGTGACCTTGTACTATCTCAGAAGATTTTTAAATTTTTTCAAGGAGGTATTAGGCGCATCACAAACAAATGAAGTTTCGATTTCTGAAGAAATAGTGCAACTGTTTAATGGGGTGTACATGACCTTGGCAGATAACATTGACATGTTGTCCGGAATCTTTGATAACAGGCCCCGCAAAAAAATCATGGATGGCCTTGGAAATGCGGGCAGCAATTTCAGGGAGAAAATCTATGAAAATTCCTTCAGTGGCAAGAAAAAAGCGATTTCACTGGATGAACTGAAACAATTTGTCACCATATCTATCCAATATTTGGAACATTCGATAAGGGTCAATAAGAGGGATGATAATTTATATCACGCCTATAATCTAATGACCGTCGAAAATGATAATGAGGTTTCAATATCGCACCTAAGCGAAATGTTGGAAGGCCAGGTGGCGGTATTGAGTTCGGGCTATCTGTCGTCCAAAGAGGCCCTTGAAGCATTGGATGGGTTAAAAAACAGCAAGCTCTTTAGGGAAGATCAGTACAGTTATCTGTTGTATCCAAATAAGGACTTGCCACTGTTTATAGAAAAAAACAATGTATCCCCACAAGCCGTCGCCAATTCAAAGCTTCTTTCACAACTGTTGAAAGATGGCAATGCTCAACTTATTGAAAAAGATGCCAATGGGGAATATCATTTTAATGGGGATTTTAAAAATTCCAATGACCTTGAAACTGCCCTGGACCAACTTCAACAAACCCCATATGCAAAGTTAGTAGCAAGTGAAAAAGAGAATATTCTACAAATTTTCGAGGATGTTTTTGACCATAAGGCCTTTACCGGAAGATCGGGAACTTTTTATGGCTACGAGGGGTTGGGCTCCATATACTGGCATATGGTTTCCAAGCTTTTGCTAGCTGTGCAAGAATGTTGTTTAAAAGCTATTGATGAAAAGGAAAGTGATGAAGTTGTGGGGAGGTTATTGGAACATTTCTATGAGATCAACGAAGGTATTGGTGTGCATAAACCACCATCCTTGTACGGAGCCTTCCCCACCGACCCTTATTCCCATACACCTGCCGGCAAAGGGGCACAACAACCCGGTATGACAGGACAGGTTAAGGAAGATATATTGAGCCGATTTGGTGAGCTAGGCGTTTTTGTGAAGGAGGGAAAACTCTGTTTTGACCCTTGTTTACTTCGTAAAGATGAGTTTTTGAAAGCCCCAAGGATTTTTAACTATGTAGATGTAGAAGGTACAACCCAACAGTTGGAACTTGGCAAAGGATCACTTTGCTTTACCTATTGTCAAGTACCAATAGAATATGTACTGTCCGATGAAAAAAGTTTAGTGGTAACCCATAAAAACCTAACCACAACAAACTTTGGCTTTTCATCCTTGGACGAGACCATCAGCAACAAGGTTTTTAAAAGATCAGGGGATATAGATCATATTCGGGTGTATGTTGACGCAAAAGAACTAAGATGAAATCAATAATGAAAATTAGCATGCTTGCCATGATCCTAATTTTTGGCGCCGCATGCAAGAACAAGACAGAGAGAAATGAACATCAATCCCAAATACAAAAAGAAGTGACAGCAAAAAATATATTGGGCAATCCGGATTATTTGGCCATTTCCTACGGAGGTTACCGAGAAATCAACCGCGAAATACAACCTACCGTGGAAGAACTCAAGGAGGACATGAAGATCCTGTCGGCAATGGGGATAAGAATTATCAGGACATATAATGTGCAGTTCCAACAAGCTTCCAACCTATTAAAGGCCATAACAGAGTTAAAGCAAGAAGATGGGAGTTTTGAAATGTATGTGATGCTGGGTGCCTGGATAGATTGCAAGAACGCATGGACCGAATTGGAACCTGACCACAATGCCGAAAGTGAACAAAATGAATCCGAAATTGCCAGAGCCGTTACCTTGGCAAATCAATATCCTGATATAGTAAAAATTCTTGCCGTTGGCAATGAAGCCATGGTTAAATGGGCTACAAGTTACTATGTGCAACCGGGAATCATTCTAAAATGGGTCAATCACCTTCAAGAACTTAAGCGAATCGGTGAATTACCTAAAGACCTTTGGATTACCAGTTCGGACAATTTTGCATCCTGGGGTGGTGGCAGCGAGGAATATCATGTTGACGATCTGGAAAAGCTATGGAAGGCTGTGGATTACGTGTCAATGCACACTTACCCAATGCACGATACACATTACAATCCAAGTTTCTGGGGTTTGACCGAGGAGGATAAGGATCTGACCAAAATCAAAAAAATAGAGAACGCCATGTTAAGGGCAAGGGATTATGCCGTTTTCCAGTTTGAAAGCGTTCGAAATTATATGAAATCCTTGGGAATTGATAAACCCATCCATATTGGAGAAACCGGCTGGGCGTCTGTGTCCAATGGTCATTACGGGCCTGAAGGTTCCAAAGCGACCGATGAATACAAGGAAGCGCTCTTTCATGATCTTATGCGCGAATGGACCAACGAAAATGGGATTTCCTGTTTTTATTTTGAAGCCTTTAACGAAAAATGGAAAGATGCAAACAATCAAAGTGGGTCAGAAAATCATTTTGGGCTGTTCACATTGGACGGGCAGGCGAAATATGCACTTTGGGATTTAGTGGATGAAGGAATCTTTAATGGACTGACAAGAAATGGAAATCCCATAACAAAAACCTATAACGGAAACAAAGAGGCGTTAATGAAAGATGTTTTGATACCTCCATCACAAAAAGAAGTCGTAGCCAATTAAACAACAAATGATTCGAAGAATTACAGTTATTATAATCGCCATAACATTACTGGCTTGCAATCCTCAATCCGATGCAGGGCTAATAACTGTATCCGGTCGTTCAATCCAAATCGAAGGTCAACCCTATAGCATCAAAGGAATTTGTTATCATCCAGTGCCCAAGGGAAGTACGGTTAGGGATTTTGGCAACCTAGATGAAGATTTGGCATTAATGATTGAGGCAGGGGTGAACACCGTAAGGGTATACGAACCAATAACTGAGATAAAGGTGTTGGATGCGTTTCACAAAGCCGAAATTAAAGTAATCATTGGATTTGGATATGACCAAGACGGCAAATATGATATTAAGTCGGGAACATTCTTGGATTATGTTAAAAAATACCAAGATCACCGGGCCATTTTAATGTGGGAGCTTGGCAACGAATACAATTACCATCCAAAGTGG
The DNA here is from genome assembly GCF_053618295.1 of Flagellimonas sp. 2504JD1-5. NCBI lineage: Bacteria > Pseudomonadati > Bacteroidota > Flavobacteriia > Flavobacteriales > Flavobacteriaceae > Flagellimonas > Flagellimonas sp. 2504JD1-5. The sequence continues at coordinate 1,061,504 of NZ_JBSIOU010000002.1, read as the reverse complement.
TTTAAGGGAGATTTAAAAAATTGGTATCGGACTTTAAATCATTCGGCAAAAGCCATTCATTCGGTGGATAAGAAACATCCGGTGACCACTGCCCACGGAGAATTACCTGATTCACTTGCTTTGGCCACCTGCCCTGACATCGATGTTTGGGGCATGAATGTATATCGCTGGGATGATCCTGAAGAGATTTTCACCCAATGGAAGGCCATCAGCAAAAAACCCATGTACCTATCGGAAGCAGGCGGAGATAGCTATATGACTATTTCAAAAAGTGGATACCAAAAAGGAGTCAACCAAAGAGCCCAAGCCGACGCCAATGCCAAAATATTGGATGCTGTTTTTAGAAATGAAGCTATTTGTTCAGGAGTTACATTGTTCTCCTTCACAGATGGCTGGTGGAAAGCTGAAAACCCTCACGAACAAAACACTGGCGGGTGGGCCCCAAATAGCAGTGGAGTTCCCTATGATGGAACACCCAACGAAGAGTATTGGGGCATTGTAGACATAGAACGAAATAAGAAATTGACTTTTGACGTAGTCAAACAAAAATACCATCAATGATTAACTAAAAACATCATGTTGATAAATTAACACCCAAAACCAGGAATTATGAGCAATACAGAGAATACTATTGTAAAAAAAGTGCCCTTTGCAGACAAAGTGGCCTTCGGAATAGGCATGTTGGCCAATCAAATGTTTCCTGCAGTATTGGGAATTTTCATGGTAGTACTTGTGCAAGATTTGGGTTTTCCGGGATGGATGTGGGGAGTACTGTTTTTTCTTCCGAGAATATTCGATTCGATTACGGACCCCATTATGGGATTTATTTCAGATAACACAAAATCACGTTGGGGTAGACGAAGACAATATGTGTTTCTGGGTGCAATAATCATGGGAATATCATTTGTGATCATGTGGCAGTTGTATCGTGAAAATGGAATTGATTACAACTTTACCTATTTTCTGCTTTGGTCCTTTGTGTTTTATTTGGGATTGACCATTTTTAGTGTTCCCTATGTGGCAATGGGCTATGAAATGAGCACCGATTTTCATGAACGAACCGATATTATGGCGGTGGCCCAATGGATTGGACAGTGGGCTTGGGTAATTGCTCCATGGTTTTGGGTAATTATGTACGATCAAGGTTGGTTCAAATCAGCAGATGTGGCCACCCGCGAATTGGCCATATGGGTGGGAATTGTTTGTATGATTTTTGCCATGGTACCGGCAATTTTCCTAAAAAGTGAGTCTACCTTGGAAAAAAATTATGCACCACTTACCCTTAAGAACATGAAAGGTAGCCTAAAGGAAATTTTGGATGGCTTCAAAGAAGCGTTTAAGTCCGTTCCTTTTAGAAAACTCTGTATTTCAACGTTTCTAATCTATAATACCTTTTATACCATTGCCAGTTTTTCATTTTTTATAGTTGTCTATCATTTGTTTAATGGGGATGCTGGCGCCGCAGGCATTTGGCCAACACTATTCGGAAGCATTGGCGCCATGATCACCACCTTTTTGGTTATTCCCATAGTGGCTTGGATGTCAAAAAAAATGGGAAAGAAAAAAGCTTTTACCGTTTCCCAGGCCATTTCCATTGTGGGTTATATCATGCTTTGGTTCCTGTTTATTCCGGGCAAGCCTTATATGTTCATTTTTGCCCTGCCTTTTTTCTCCTTCGGAATTGGAAGTTTGTTTACATTGATGATGTCGATGACCGCAGATGTGATTGATTTGGACGAACTGAATACAGGTTTACGAAGAGAGGGCATTTTTGGAGCCATTTATTGGTGGATGGTCAAATTCGGCTTTGCAATCGCGGGCTTATTAACAGGAACTATTATGACGGTGGTAGGCTTTGACCCTGAAGCCGCAGTGCAACCCGAAGGAGCCATTACCGGTTTAAGGGCTTTTTATTCAGGATTTCCCATTTTAGGAACCCTAGTGGCCATATATGTGATGCGAAACTATGACGTTACCGAAGCGCGTGCCGCTGAAATTAGGGAAGCATTGGAAAAAAGGAAAGAAGAAATAAAATAACGGAACATTAATTACATCAAATCAGAAAATACAAATGTCTTCACGCAGAAAAGAGAAATTTTTGGCACTGGCCGCTCTCGATTACGATGGCAAGTCGGTAAAGGAACTAAAAAAATTATGCAGGCAAGTTCTTGAGAACGGCATGCATGGGCTGTGCTTTAGCCCTTACACAGAAGGGCAGCATCCGGGAAACCAGATTACCGAGGCCCAGATAAGACACCGAATGGAAATAATTCAACCCTACACCAAATGGATCAGGTCTTTTTCCTGTACCGACGGTAATGAGATCATTCCAAGAATTGCCAAAGAATATGGAATCAAAACCATGGTCGGGGCTTGGTTGGGCGATGATTTTGAGATTAATGAAAGGGAGATAGCGGGCCTTGTGAAATTGGCCAATGATGGTTACGTTGATATTGCAGCCGTTGGCAATGAGGTCTTATATCGGGGAGATTTGGAAGAAGATCAATTGCTTAACTATATAAACCAAGCAAAAAATGCAATTTCAGATGTACCTGTAGGCTACGTTGATGCATACTATGAATTTACCGACCATCCTCGGATTACCGATGCATGCGATGTGATTTTAGCTAATTGCTATCCGTTTTGGGAAGGATGTGATTTTGACTACGCTATGTTATATATGAAAGACATGTATCGACAAGCGCAACGTGCTGGAAATGGAAAAAAAGTCATCATTTCTGAAACCGGTTGGCCTAGCCAAGGCACCAATTTAGAAGGAGCGTTTCCATCCTATGAAAATGCCTTAAAATACTTTATGAATACCCAAAAGTGGTCCGAAGATGAAGATATTGAAATATTCTATTTCTCTTCTTTTGACGAGTCGTGGAAAGTTGGGGCAGAAGGTGATGTGGGCGCCTACTGGGGGCTTTGGGATAAGGATGGTGATTTAAAATTCTAAAAAGATATGTTCGATAGAATTCTTGTTTTGTGGATACAACTTTTTTTCAGAGTTAATTTTGTAATTTTATAAAAACAAAACACCCATAAATTTTGCATCAAAATGTGCTGATTTGATTCTAGTTTAGAGTTCGGTTAATCAATTTAGAAGATAAGTTTAAAATTCGGATATACAATTAATTGTGATGACTATTTAAATCCTGTCATCCCGACGAATGAAATCCAAACACTTTTGTGTTTGTTTTTTTTGTTTTAGGATTAGGAAAGTCTAAACTTCTGTTAAACAAAGCAATAATTGTTAACATTTTGTAGTTTTGTAGTGAAATGAAGGACATTTTACATCAAATACTGTCATCAATTCTGGCCCTATTGGTCTTGCTGTCAACGGTTTCATGGACCGTGGATAAGCACCTATGTATGGGGAAAGTGGTGGATGTGGCATTTTTTGCGAATGCAAAAATATGCGATATGGAGGCTGACTCCAACAGCATGAATACGGAATTTGAAAAATCTTGTTGCGATGAAGTATCCTTTACCATGCAAGGACAGGAAGATTTAAAGACCTCATTTTTTGACCTAGACCTGAAGCAACAGGTATTCATTGTTAGTTATGTCTATTCCTATATCAACTTATTTCAGGATATAGACCCCGTTACAACTTCTTTTATTGGGCATCCGCCCCCCTTGCTCAACAAGGACTATCAAATCCTTTACGAGACTTTTTTGATTTGATGTATTAGATATTCAAAGTGCGCCCTGCAGATTTCTGTTTTGGGCATTATGTGCTGTTGCACTTACTGTAAATATCTAATACATTAAAACAATGCTGAATAAAGCGATAAAATTCTTAATCGAAAATAAACTGGTGGCAGTTCTGTTACTGGCCCTATTTGTGGGGTGGGGAATTGTACACGCACCCTTTAAATGGGACATTGGTTTTCTACCAAGTAATCCAGTTGCGGTGGATGCCATTCCGGACATAGGGGAGAACCAGCAGATTGTCTTTACCAAATGGGACGGTCGCTCACCACAGGATATTGAAGACCAGATTACCTATCCTTTGACTACCTCCCTGCTGGGAATTCCTGGGGTAAAGACCATCCGAAGTTCCTCGATGTTCGGATTCTCTAGCATCTATATCATTTTTGAAGAGGATGTGGAATTCTATTGGTCAAGAAGTCGAATTCTTGAGAAATTGAATTCCCTACCGGCTGGATTACTTCCAAATGGTGTAAATCCATCCCTCGGACCCGATGCTACAGGTTTGGGACAAATTTTCTGGTACACTTTGGAGGGGCGTGACGAAGATGGTAATGTTACGGGGGGATGGGATTTGCATGAACTACGTAGTATTCAAGACTACTATGTGAAGTATGCGCTGTCCTCAGCTAGCGGTGTTTCTGAGGTAGCCTCCATTGGTGGTTATGTCCAGGAATATCAAATCGATGTGGATCCGGAGCTGATGCGTCAATACAATATTCAGTTGGGCGATGTGGTTAAGGCAGTCAAGCAATCCAATCAAGACATTGGGGCGCAGACCCTTGAAATTAATCAGGCGGAGTATCTGGTACGTGGATTGGGTTATGTAAAGTCCATAGCAGACATTGAGAATGCCGTAGTAGATACCGAAAATTATACCTCCATTCGTATCAAAGATGTGGCACGAGTACATCTAGGTCCCGCCGCTCGACGTGGAATATTGGATAAAGAGGGAGCAGAAGTTGTAGGTGGAGTTGTGGTTGCCCGATATGGTGCTAATCCATTAGATGTCATAAACAATGTAAAGGAAAAGATAGCTGAGCTTTCATCAGGACTGCCCACAAAACAACTGATAGATGGACGCACTTCCCAAGTAACTATTGTTCCCTTTTATGACCGAACCGAATTGATTCAAGAGACCTTGGGAACGCTCAATGAAGCTTTGACCCTTGAAATTCTAATTACCGTACTTGTCATTATTGTGATGGTGTTCAACCTACGTGCTTCCATCTTGATTTCAGGTCTGTTGCCGGTCGCAGTGTTGATGGTATTCATCTCAATGAAACTTTTTGGAGTGGATGCGAACATTGTTGCCTTATCGGGAATTGCCATCGCCATCGGAACTATGGTGGATGTAGGAGTTATTCTATCAGAAAACATCATTAGACATCTCGACGAAAACGATGAGCGGAGTGCTAATGAACAGCTTGCTATCAATAACGTAGTATACAATGCCACAGCTGAAGTTTCAGGAGCGATTCTGACCGCAGTGCTGACCACCATCATCAGTTTTATTCCGGTTTTTACTATGATAGGTGCGGAAGGAAAGTTGTTTCGTCCATTGGCTTTCACCAAGACCATGGCTCTTACAGCTTCAATTATTGTTGCACTCTTTTTAATACCGCCTTTTGCCGCCATTTTCTTTAAGAGGAAACAAAGCAAGAGTATCGTAGGTTATATTTTTAGTGCAGTACAGATCATTGTAGGTCTTGTGGCCGTAGTTTATGGATATTGGATTGGTTTGGTGTTGATGGCTTTTGGAACCTTAAGACCTTTAAAGAATCCAGCGCTGGCCTCGCGTTTGTTAAATGGTTATACGCTTTCAGGAAAACAGGTAAACCGTCTGAATATCATCATTTCCATTAGCGCAATAATAATTCTTTTGGCCAACTATTGGAGACCTTTGGGCTTTGACAGAAGCATTGTAATGAACCTACTTTTTGTAAGTGTCATTTGTTTTGGGCTCTTAGGGACATTTTGGGCATTCAGAAAATATTATACAAGGATTCTTCAATGGGCGTTACAGAATAAAATGCTATTTCTATCAATACCTGCCCTTATATTGATTCTGGGTATATTGATAATGAGAAACACCGGCAAAGAGTTTATGCCGGCGCTCAATGAAGGCTCGTTCCTGTTAATGCCTACCTCATTACCGCATTCCGGGGTGGAAGAGAACAAGCGGGTTTTGCAGCAATTGGACATGGCGGTTGCCAGTGTTCCTGAAATCCAAACGGTAGTAGGCAAGGCCGGACGAACGGAATCCGCTTTGGACCCTGCGCCACTTTCCATGTACGAGAACGTGATTCAATATCGAGCGGAATATCAATTGAATACTGATGGTGAACCCCAACGTTTTAGAATTGATGAAGAGGGTTATTTCGTGTTGAAAGATGGGAAAAAAGTTGCAAATCCCAATTTGAACGGAAATGTAACCTCGAGCGCAGTCGATAACAAAAGAACTCTAGATGACCCCTACAGTATCGACAGAAATCTACTCATTGAAGATAATGATGGGGAGTACTACCGAAACTGGCGACCAGAAATTAAGTCCCCGGATGATATTTGGAATGAAATCGTAAGAGTGACAAAGCTTCCCGGGGTGACATCCGCACCTAAATTGCAACCCATCGAGACCCGTTTGGTCATGCTACAAACCGGAATGCGCGCACCAATGGGCATCAAGGTAAAAGGTCAGGACTTAGAGGAAATAGAGGCTTTTGGCCTACAATTGGAAAACATTTTGAAAACAGCCGAAGGTGTTAAAGAACAGGCGGTTTTTGCAGATCGTATAGTAGGAAAGCCTTATTTGCTCATTGATATTGACCGAGAAAAATTGGCGCGCTACGGTGTCACGGTCGAAGCAGTACAAAGGGTTATTTCCATAGCAGTAGGCGGAATGCCGTTGACCCAAACGGTTGAAGGCCGGGAACGCTATGCAGTAAGGGTGCGCTATCCCAGGGAACTACGGAGCAATGCAGATGATTTGAAAAACATTTATGTTCCGGTGTCCAAAGGAAGCCCTGTACCGCTCAGCGAATTGGTAAACATCCGATATGAACAAGGCCCACAAGTTATCAAAAGTGAAGACACCTTTTTGGTAGGCTATGTGTTGTTCGACAAGTTGGACGGCTTTGCCGAAGTGAACGTGGTGGAGAACGCTCAGGCGGCTATTCAAACCAGGATTGACAGCGGAGAACTTACGGTGCCCAAAGGGATTAACTATGCTTTTACCGGAACCTATGAAAATCAGTTGCGGGCTGAAAAGACTTTGTCCGTTGTTGTGCCATTGGCACTCATCATCATCTTTTTGATCTTGTATTTCCAGTTTAGAAGTGTTGCCACGTCTTTAATGGTATTTTCGGGGATTGCGGTAGCCTTTGCAGGTGGATTTATCATGATTTGGCTCTATGGACAGGATTGGTTTTTCAATTTCAACCTATTCGGTGAAAACTGGCGAGACCTTTTTCAAATGCATACTATCAATCTCAGCGTTGCCGTTTGGGTAGGTTTTATAGCACTCTTTGGAATTGCCACTGACGATGGCGTTATCATGGCCACATATCTGACTCAGACCTTCGACAGAAACAAACCCATGGATTTAAAAGGAGTACACGATTCAGTAGTGGAAGCCGGGGAAAAACGAATTCGACCTTGTTTAATGACCACAGCAACAACCATTTTGGCTTTACTGCCTATACTGACTTCCACTGGAAGAGGAAGCGATATAATGATACCGATGGCCATTCCAAGTTTTGGTGGAATGCTCATTGCGTTGATCACCCTTTTTATTGTTCCGGTCTTGTTCGGTTGGCGAAAAGAAGTTCAACTCAAAAAAGCAAACAAATGAAAAAAGTAAAAATCATAATTGGAATTTTGTTTGTTTCCGCTTTCGGAAATGCGCAACAGTTGCAATCCTATATCGACGAAGCCGAGGCGAACAATCCAAATATCCAGGCTATTGAAGTACGCTATACCATTGCCCAAGAGAAGGTCAACGAAGCCAATTGGCTACCCAATACCGAGTTTGGAGCAGGATATTTTGTAAGCGAACCTGAAACAAGGACAGGAGCCCAGGTAGCACGATTTTCGGCCAAACAAATGCTGCCCTGGTTTGGTACTGTTTCCACACGTCAAAAATATGCCACTGCAATGGCTGAATCCGATTATGTGGATTACGTTGTTGCTAAACGAAAACTGGCCTTGTCTGTTACGCAATCCTATTACAAATTGTATAGTTTGAACGCCAAACAAGATGTATTGGATAGGAACATCCAACTGCTCAAAACCTATGAAACCTTGGCATTGACCTCGGTGGAGGTGGGTAAGGCCTCTGCAGTGGATGTGTTGCGATTACAGATTCGCCAGAACGAATTGCAGCAACAAAAGTTGATGTTGCACGAACAATTTATGGCTGAACAAGCTGCCTTCAATGGATTATTGAATCGAAAAACGGGTTTGGCAGTGGAAGTAGTTGAAGCAATGGATATTCCTGAAAATGATGCTATGATTGCTGATAGCTTACAGTTAAATCCAGAACTCCTTCGTTTTGATAAGATGTATGAGTCGGTTACCCAGGCAGAATTGCTCAATCAAAAAGAGGGAGCACCAATGCTTGGTTTTGGACTGGATTACGTACCCGTACAGGAGCGACCAGACATGACCTTTAGCGATAATGGCAAGGACATCGTGATGCCGATGGTATCGTTTTCCGTTCCGATTTTCAATAAGCGATACGATTCCAGAACCAAACAGAACGAACTCCGGAAACAGGAAATTACATTCCAAAAACAGGAAAGGTTGAATGTCCTGGAATCAGCGTTAGCGAAAGCGGTATCCATCCGTAACCAAGCTCGTATTGCGTTTAGCACCCAAACAAGAAACTTGGATCAAGCAAAGGATGCGGAACAAATCCTGACCAAGAATTATGAGACTGGCACCATCGATTTCAACGATGTGCTGGACATTCAGGAATTGCAATTAAAATTTCAACTCAATCAAATTCAATCGGTGCAGTTGTATTATATACAATCTGCCCTCATCAATTATTTAATAAACAAGTAAATTCAAGAACAATGAACACAAAAATCAAAACTTTCTTAGCAATCACTTTTGTAGCAACACTATTACTTTCAGTATCGTGCAAGGGCAAAACAGAACAAAATACTGAAACTACAACCGAGCAAATAGAAACTACCGAAAAGGAGGGTAAGGAATATGCTTCGGCCTATGTGTGCCCAATGCACTGCGAGGGTAGTGGCAGTGACACGGAGGGCACATGTCCAAAATGCGGAATGGACTATGTCGCCAATGAAGAACACCAAAAAGATGGGCATACCCATTAAAAAGAAAAGCTGATCCGACCACGATGACTTCGATTAAAGTGAAAAATATGGTATGTGACCGATGTAAATCGGTTTTGAAATCCGAGCTGGAAAAAAAGGGATTTCGAGTGGCCCATATTGAATTGGGAGAAGTTCTATTTGAGGAAGACTCGGAAATTGAAATGAAGAAGATTCGAGAGATTTTGGACCGGAATGGTTTTGAATTGGTAATTGATCAGAAAGAACAACTGATTACCCAAATCAAGAGCCATTTGATTGTTGGACTACAAGAACAAAATTTGAACCAGAATCTCTCTGAATATCTTGTTGACAAGATGAACAAGGATTATTCGGTGCTGAGTAAATTGTTCAGTGCCCATGAAGGAATTACCATTGAGAAGTACTTTATCGGACTGAAAATCGAAAAGGTGAAGGAACTTATTCAAATGAGGGACAAAACATTTTCCGAGATAGCCTATCAATTTGGCTACACCAGCAGCAGTCACTTGGCAAGGCAATTTAAATCAGCAACTGGAATGTCAATGGGGGCATATCAAAAAGCAAGGGAATGGAATAGAAAACCGTTGGACCAAATTGTATAAATGAAACCCATAATTGTGCAATACTTTTGAAATGATAACAGGTAGTTTTGATGGTTAATATGAAAATATGAAACACACCTATCACATACATGGAATGACCTGCAATGGTTGCCGAAATCACGTTGAGAAAACACTCAAAATGGTTGATGGCGTGACCAGTGCGGCCGTTGATTTGGAAAGAAAGGAAGCCATCATCGAAATGGAACACCATATCGAAATAGATACGTTTCAGCAAGTACTGGAAAAGGAGGGGGCCAACTATAGCATCCATCCGCCAGGGGAACACCATCACCCTGAAAAAGATGATAAAATGAAACCGAAGGGCAAAGGAACGGGAACTTTTTACTGCCCAATGCACTGTGAGGGCGACAAGACCTATGATAAACCTGGTGACTGCCCGGTATGTGGCATGGATTTGGTCGAGGAACAAAGTTTGAATGTTGGCGCAGCCAATAGCCAATGGACTTGTCCCATGCATCCAGAGGTCGTAAAGGACAGACCTGGTAGCTGTCCCATCTGCGGAATGGAATTGGTGCCCATAGAACCAGATCTCTCCACAGAGGAGAAGACCTACCTCAAATTGCTTAAAAAGTTTTGGGTGGCAGTGGCATTTACTTTGCCCATTTTTCTGATTGCAATGAGCGAGATGATTCCGAATAATCCGCTGTATACTGTTTTGGAACAGAAATACTGGAACTGGGTGCAATTTATACTTTCAATCCCAGTGGTATTCTATGCTACATGGATGTTTTTTGAGCGCGCCTATCGGAGTATCAAGACTTGGAATTTGAATATGTTCACCCTCATTGGTATTGGAGCAGGAGTTGCGTGGATTTTTAGTGTAATTGGAATGTTTTTGCCCGATGTATTTCCAGAGCAATTCAAAACGGAATCAGGAACCGTACACGTCTACTTTGAAGCGGCAACGGTTATTTTGACTTTAGTACTATTAGGACAATTGTTGGAGGCAAGGGCGCACAGCAAAACCAACTCTGCCGTAAAGGAACTTTTGAAATTGGCCCCGAATATAGCGGTAAAAGTAGTAGACGGAGAGGAATTTGAGGTAAATATCGATACAATAGAAATTGGCGATACCCTAAAAGTAAAACCAGGGGATAAAATCCCGGTGGATGGGACAATCATTGAAGGATACAGTGCCATAGATGAATCAATGATCTCTGGAGAACCCCTACCTGTTAACAAAACCAAGGGTGACAGGGTTAGCAGCGGAACCGTCAATGGGAATCAGTCCTTTTTGATGAAAGCTGAAAAAGTGGGGAGTGACACGCTACTTTCCCAAATCATCACAATGGTGAACGATGCGAGTCGCAGTCGAGCACCCATTCAAAAATTGGCAGACACTGTTTCTGCTTATTTTGTACCCATTGTTGTCCTGATTGCAGTTGTGACCTTTATGGTTTGGGCCATTTGGGGGCCAGAACCGGCTTATGTGTATGCATTGGTCAATGCCATAGCCGTATTGATTATTGCCTGCCCATGTGCTTTGGGATTGGCTACCCCCATGTCCGTTATGGTGGGAGTGGGGAAAGGTGCTCAAAATGGAGTGCTCATCAAAAATGCTGAAGCTTTGGAAAAAATGGACAAGGTAGACACCCTGATTGTCGACAAGACAGGAACCATCACTGAAGGAAAACCAACGGTGGAAAAGGTAGGTTCATTCAGTCCGGATTTTAGTGAGAATGCTATTCTTGAAATGATAGTTGCCATTAACAGCAACAGTGAACACCCATTGGCCGAGGCGACCGTGGTTTACGGAAAAGAAAAAGGAGCGAAAACAAAAAAAGCCGAACAATTCAGTGCCGTAACAGGAAAAGGGGTTGAAGGAATAGTGGATGGAAAACAATTGGCATTAGGAAATCCCAAAATGATGGAATATGCCAATGCAACTATTTCTGTTAGTATGAATGCAGAAGCGAGGGAATATCAGCAAAAAGGAAAGACAGTTTCGTTCTTATCCACTGATGGGAAAGTTGTTGGCTATGTGGTCATCGGCGATAAGATTAAAGAGACGAGCGCTAGGGCAATAAATGAGCTGCAACATAAAGGGGTAGCTGTGATTATGCTCACAGGTGATAACCAGGATACAGCAAAAGCTGTTGCGGAAGAGCTTGGCTTGGCCGATTTCAAGGCAAGTATGTTACCAGAAGATAAGCTTAGGGAAGTGGAACGACTACAATCTGAAGGCAAAGTGGTGGCAATGGCTGGTGATGGTATCAATGACGCGCCTGCTTTGGCCAAAAGTGATGTGGGCATTGCAATGGGTACGGGTACGGATGTGGCTATTGAAAGTGCTGCAATCACCTTGGTAAAAGGCGACCTGCATGGTATTGTCAAAGCCAGAAACCTTAGTGGTTCGGTGATGAAAAACATCAAGCAAAATCTGTTTTTTGCTTTGATTTACAATACATTGGGTGTACCTGTTGCAGCAGGAGTGCTATATCCTGTCTTCGGAATATTGCTATCTCCCATGATTGCGGCGCTGGCAATGAGTTTTAGTTCGGTATCGGTCATCGCAAATGCATTGCGACTAAAAAATGTAAAAATTTAATTGAATATGATAAATAGGCACACAGCAAAATGGATTCGAAAATCGCATAGATACCTTGGTATCTTTTTGGGCATTCAATTTTTGTTCTGGACTATCAGTGGTCTTTACTTTAGTTGGACGAACATTGATGACATTCATGGTGACCATTTTAAAAATATGGAATACCAATCGAAGGCGTTTTCCGATTTAATGACGCCTTCCCAATTAAATATCAACGAAGGAATCCGATCTATTGAAATTAGGGATATCAATGATGTGCCTTACTATTGGGTCAACAAGAGCCAATTGTTCAATGCTGTGGATGGAACACCCAAGTCATCCATCAATGAAAAAGAGGCGCTTTATGTTGCTGGTAACTATATGAGGGACGGGTTGGAAATTTCCAATATTTCTTTAATAGAAAAGACAGGAAAACACCATGAGTACAGAGAAAAACTTTTGCCCGCCTATGTGATTACCTATAAGAGCAACGAAAACATAAAAGCTTATGTATCCGCTATAGATGGCAAATTTCAAACGGTTCGCCATAGGGATTGGCGGATTTTTGATTTTCTATGGATGACCCATACGATGGATTATGAGGGTCGGGATAATTTCAATACCACGGTACTTAGGGCTTTTTCATTATTGGGACTGATAACCGTGCTGAGTGGATTTTTACTTTGGTTTACCAGTTCACCTTCAATAATAAAAATTAAAAAACGATTTAAAAAAGAGAGATGAAAAGAAGTATCATTTATATCGGAATCGCGGCTATTGTTGGCTTGGCTGTCGGATATTTTCTGTTTGGAAATTCCGGGACGAAGACTATGGAAATGACAGAACATGATCATAGTTCGGAAGCGGGCCAAATGTGGACCTGTTCCATGCACCCACAGATTATGCAGCCAGAAGCTGGGGATTGCCCTATCTGTGGAATGGATTTGATTCCAGCGGAGGCTGGAGCTGATGGATTGGCTCCTGAACAGTTTAAAATGACGGCAAATGCACTGGCTTTGGCAAATATCCAGACCACTGTTGTGGGAAGAGCCGAAGGCAATAATGACAACACAATTTCCTTATCAGGTAAGATTGCCGTCAACGAAGAAGCAATGGCTGTGCAAGCCAGTTATTTTGATGGGAGGATAGAGCAATTGAATGTAAATTATGAGGGTCAGGAGATACAAAAGGGGCAATTATTGGCAACTATTTATTCCCCCGAATTAGTGGCCGCGCAACAAGAATTGTTGACAGCAGCTTCTCTAAAAGAATCCCAGCCACAATTGTATAGCGCTGTTCGCAATAAGCTAAAGCTTTGGAAACTATCGGACAATCAAATCAACACTATTGAAAGTTCGGGCAAGGTAAAGGAGAATTTCCCGGTGTACGCAACAGTTTCAGGAACGGTCTCTGAAGTAATGAGTTCCGAAGGTGATTATTTAAAAAAAGGTCAACCCATTGCCAAGGTCAGTAATTTGAGCACAGTTTGGGCAGAGTTTGATGCCTATGAAAGCCAATTGTCCCAATTTAGAAAAGGACAGAAAATAAACATTACCACCAATGCTTACCCCAACAAAACTTTTGATGGCCAAATAAGCTTCATTGATCCAGTTCTGGATAATGCCACTAGAACGGTAACCATACGTGCCACACTCAGGAATCAAAAAGATTTGTTTAAACCGGGTATGTTCGTTACCGGCAAAATTGAGAGCGATCTGGCCAACACCGAAACGGCATTATTTGTACCCTCCAGTGCGGTAATGTGGACCGGGGAGCGCTCCTTGGTCTATGTAAAGGTAAGCGGAGATGAGTCCATCTTTGAAATGCGTGAGGTACTATTGGGTGCAAGAAAAGGAGAAAATATCGAGGTCACTCATGGACTTGATTCTGGAGAAGAAATCGTGACCAATGGAACCTTTACCGTAGATGCAGCGGCACAATTGAAAGGTAAAAAAAGCATGATGAACAAAACGGGAGGTAAGACCATGACAGGTCACGAAGGGCATACGGGAATGCAGGAAGATATGGGTTCAGACAGTTCGGGAGAAATGATGAAAATGGAATTTTCGGATGGTTTTCAGAATAATTTTGAAGCCGTATTGCCATTCTATTTAAAATTAAAGGACGCTTTGGTTGCCAGCAATGCACACCAAACATCCAAAGAAGCCAAAGTAACTTTAGAAGGTTTAAAAAAAATCGACCTTTCTAGTACGGGTTCTATGGAAAAAGCACACGTAAATAAGAGTATTGAAATGTTGGAAGCAATCGCCAATAAAGAAAATTTGGAAAACCAACGTACGCATTTTGTGATTTTGAACGAAAATATGGTTGCAATTGCCAACAACTTAGATTCATTGGATGATACGATCTATGTGCAAAAATGTCCTATGGCAAATAACAACAAAGGAGCTGTCTGGTTAAGTGCAGAAAATGAAATTCGAAATCCGTATTATGGTGATAAGATGTTGAAATGTGGAAGTGTTGTTGAGGTTCTGAATTAGTTTTGGAGCAAAAGGAAGGAGGTAACAGAATAACGACTTTAATGAGCAAAGGTGACTGTCACTTCGACACTACTTCTCTACGGATATCATAACATGATCTGCTGCCCAAAATCTATATTGAGTATCGAGTTCATACCAACTATCAAGAAGTTTATCAGATAAGTTTTCTTTGATAATGTATTGCCTAGGTTTGCAGCAAAGTGGGTATCTTCTTAGGGCTTTATTCCATTTTTTGGATAAAAATTGTAGTTTCCAAATAGCGTTTTCCAGTACGGTAATTTTTTTGCGTCTTAAAATCTAAATGGGCAATTTGTCCAAAGTTGGCCTGTTGCTCAAGCGTATAAATGAGTTTTACAATGGCATTAAATGAACCTCTTACCGTAAAATTATACACATTGGAAATGCCTCCATTCATTTCGGAAATATGGGGCGGGTTGAAATCAATGACTTTTAGGTCATTTTTATCAACTTCGCGGTTTACCGTTCTCAAAAGGTCGTTTTCAAGTGAGGTGTCATTAAGGTTCAATTGCAGTAATATGGAATCTAAATGGACCTCTTTTTTGGATAGTAGCGATAATTGATGGGGGACATTATTAAAACGCTGCTCTTCCTCACTCAGTGAAATGTACTCTTTTCGCAAATCCAGGGTTTTGGAAATGGCCAATTTATAGCATAATAAAAAGACCAGACATAAACCCAGTAGCAGCAAGGTATTTTTATTTTTAAGTCCTTTCAACATATATTTTTATTTTAAATGTTGAACTATAGGAATTTTTGTAATCGTAATCCATTGTCTCCACAGATTTGATCCAGTCCAAACCCTCCAAATGATGAATCCATTCTGAAAAATCCTCACTTTGCTTACAGTTACCGGTAACCAACAGCGTATTTAAATCCAATTCGATGGGCTTGGATGCCTGCATCGGTTTAATAAGCGGTTGGTACTGTAATTCAGTCAATAGAATAGTTGGAGGTACCCCAGAGGCCAATCTATCCAAATAGAACGATGTTCGAGTATTGCCAGCGGAAAGCACAGCTTCCACCTTCCTTTCTTTTTCTTCAACACGATCCCTTACGATGGTGAGATTTTTTCGAGCTTCATTATCTATGGCCAAGCTTTCCTTTGCGGCCTCTACCTTACCAAAATATGAATTGAAGACCAAAAAATTGGACAGCAGCAATACCAACACCACAACTAAGGAGGTGCGAAGTAAAAGACCAAAGATGCGTTGGTTTTTGAACTCGGATAGGAGACTTTGGACAGTATCATCAAAATTGGTATTTCCATAATGGGAGGGAGTCAAAAAATCCAATATCCCAGAAAATGCGAGCAAAAAAGGACTTTTAATATTTAGTCCATTAATATCATAACCTACTGGCGTATGTGTATCCGATTTTGTGATGGCTAGGCCTTCATTTGGTCCATTGTCAAAAGCCACCTTCTCGGTATTGGTGTATATGATTTCATCATCAAGATGGTCGACAATAAACTCCATTCCACTTATACCTATGGACATGCCAGCAACATGAAGTTTTTTTTCCTTCAATTGTGCAAGGAGGGTTTCTACAGCATCTCTTTTGGCAATACTTACCACTTGGTACCCTTTTAACTGTGAAACCTGATAATAAAAGTTCTCAAAATTCAGTCCGGGGAATAATTGTTCAACCGCAGCTCTACCTTTTAAGGTAGAATTCTGTTGTGAAATTTTGGTAATGACCCCATCTACATTATAAGCGACATAAAGTGGTATTGACGGGTGGGCAAGCTGTTGCAGTTCGGAAATGGAAGCTAACGGACATTGCCGTGAGATAATTAGTTCTCTTCTTTTGACGCGCCCCTCCAAAAACTGAAACTCAATAGCATCGTTTGCACCATAAATCTCAACGGCATGGAATATATTCCCCTTTTCAAAATATGTTTTTAGAGCACGAATCACTAGTAAATCACTGTTGGCTTTATCAAAATGGTCAACTTTTGTTTGGAATCTTCCCGTCTTCTTTTACTGAACAACCACTTTATAACGGGAATCCTGGCCAAAAAGGGTACACCACTGCCCGTATCATTTTTTACCTTTTCTTCCAATCCCCCCAATATCGCCAAATCTTGATTTTGCATACGGATTATGGAACTGAATTCTCGTGAAGTCAAACCAGGAGGTGCATCATCATCAATACGTTCCGAGCTAAAATCGGATTGTATCACATTGATATCCAAAGTAACCTGACCGTTTCCGGAGACCAAAGGTTTTATGCTGACTGCCAGTTCTGCATCAATGGGTTGAAAGTTTCGTATTTCAGAAGCTGTGGGTATTTGAGACCCAAAGAAATTTTGACTGGTTACCACATAGTAGGTTGTTTCCCCAATGGAAAGATTGGCACGGTGCCCATTTAATGTGGAAAGTTTGGGCGTGGATTTAATCTTGATGTTGCCATTGGCTTCCATGGCCTTTATGGTGGCAAAAAACTCAGGGACCACACGTCCAATATTGAAAGAACCAAACCCATCAAAACCTCCAATAATTTTATTGACAGTTTTTGCGCCAAGCGTTAGATCGGTTTCAGGAAAGATACCCCCTTTGGTTTCAACCGGATCATCTCCTATTCCCCAACTGATACCTGTTTCTATGGTTGCAGATTTTCTTACTTCAATGAGCATTACTTCAATCAATACCACCGGAACGGGCCTGTCAATCTGTTTGATGAATTTTTTAAATCGATTAATGTTTGCTGCTGGTCCGCTTATCAAAAAGCTATTCAGTTCATAATCGATTTTGATGTCCAAATCAGCGACCACATCATCCGGTAAAATACTTACAATGGCCTCGGCATTTGAGGAATAATCCCCAAATTGGTTGTTTTGGGTATTAATTCGTCGCGTGTTGTTTGAGTTTTGTCTGAAATTGTTTCCCTGATTGTTCCCAAAAGTGTTGGCCCCATTTTGGAAGCCTCCTCCCAAATAATTTACCCCGCCTTGAATAGTCCTTCCGGCCGACCTTCCATAACCTGTTGCCTGCATGGGGTCTCCTAAAAGTTCTACGGAGCGATGCATCATTTGCACAATTTCCAGCTTTCTTACACTTAACTGATCTGCAGTACCAAAAAAATAGCGGTCGTTTTCTTTTTTAAATGTAAAATTGGTGCGGTTTTGGGAAGGTGCTGAGGATGTTGATGCCCTGCCCTGGTTTTGATTTCGATTTCTGTTTTGAGGCTGTGTGTTTTGTTGTCCATTTGTAGCCGTACCTGGATTAGAAGGCTGAACGGCCTCACTTTCAAATATTTTGGTCAACAATTCATCATAATAGATCTGCTTTGCCTTAAATGTAACACTACCGGCCTCAATTAGGGGAGTGGCCATATAAACATCCAAATCCAAATCTAAACTGATTTCCTGTACAATATCCACAATCGGCACATTCTTGAAATCTACATCCAAAATCCTGTTTATGGTATCCAATACCTGATAATAAAAATTATCACCTGCGATACCGTTCCGGGAACGTCCTTGCTTATTTCCATCGTTTGTAGTTGCTTGGTCAAAAAGATGAAATCCATCCCGTGATTTGGAATAGGTAAGATTGTTGGCCTCTGCAATGTTTTTCATGGCAAGGTCCAAGGGTACATCCTTAATGTAGATGGATAACGGAATATTCTCCATTCCTTTGGAATACAGAAGATTTTGTCCAGAAACATCTATGATTTTCCGGAACGCCTTACCCAATGGGTCTCCTTTTAAATCCATGGAGACTAAATTGTTTAAAGCATCAAAACTCACAAGTACTTCTTTTTCTGGGATAATTTTTGGCGGGGGTTGATATTTATGAATGGAAAGAATATTTCCCGTAAAATCGATATCCAAATCATATTGTTTGCACAAAAAGACCAATAAATCGGCCACGGTAACATTGGAGAAGTTGTTGACAATGTTTGTTCCTTGTAAACTGGGATCAATGTTGATGTTGATTTTATGAACCTGCGAAACGGCCAAAAGGAAATTGGACAAGGAAACACTGCTAACGTTGATGTCCAGTTTTAGATTTTCTGAAAGACCTGGATTATCTACGGCCAATGCCTCAAGATTGTTCTGAATATTTTGTATGCGGGTCCCTTCTTGTTGTGAAAAAGCTAAGATCGAGAGGGACAAAAAAATCAATGTGAGGTTCTTCTTCATGCGATCAGTTGGTTAACAGTGGATAGATTTCTTCCACCGAGGTAATGCCTTCTTCCATGAGGTTAAGGGCATTATCCTTTAAGGTCATTATTTGTTCTTTTTCTAAATGTTCTTGTATGTCCAGTACATTGTTCCTTATATGAGGCACTAGGCTTTTGTTTATGGGTATAATCTCATAAATGGCCTTTCTGCCATTATAGCCAGTATGGTGGCATTCTTGGCATCCGACAGGCGAAAAATGAAATTTCAGGTCCTTGGGAGGATCAAAATCTTCGGGAAACAAGTTCTTTTCAATAGAGCTTTTTCTTTTGCAATGCGGACATAGTTTTCTAACCAAACGTTGGGCAACACTAATGTTCAGGGTACTTGCAATTAGAAATGGAGGCACACCCATATCTATTAACCTGGAAATAGTGGCCCAGGCCGAATTGGTATGTATGGTAGAAAGTACCAAATGACCTGTCAATGCAGCTCTGATGGCCATGTTAGCTGTTTTTACATCACGTATCTCACCGACCATGATAATGTCTGGATCTTGACGCAAAAATGTGCGCAGCGCATTGGCAAAGTCCAATCCGATATTTTCTTTCAGTTGTACTTGATTGACCCCTTCCAAGGTGTATTCTATAGGGTCTTCAATGGTTAGTATGTTGGTTTTGGCATCGTTCAACAACTTTAGAGTAGCATACAGTGTTGTGGTCTTTCCAGAACCGGTAGGCCCGGATATCAATATAATCCCATTGGGATTTTTGATTCCCTCTTTGTAGCGGCGAAGTTCGGGCACATTGAAACCCAGATCTTCCAAACTTACCGCTTGGGTGTCCTTGTTCAATATCCGAAGTACAATTTTTTCACCAAAAAGTGTGGGAAGTGATGAAACTCTGATATCGAACTCCACTTCATTATACTTTACGGTAATTCTTCCATCTTGTGGTAGTCTTTTTTCTGCGATATCGAGATCAGCCCTTATCTTGATTTTGTTAACAATAGTTGGATATTCGTGAATCGGAACAATGAACTGTTCAACTAATTTTCCATCCAATCGGAAGCGAACCCGGCATAATGTTTCGTATGGTTCAAAATGAATATCACTGCTCCCAATGGCTTTGGCATTGATCAATATCTTCTCCAGAAAATCGGGGGTATAATGTAACTCACTATTTTGATTAAGCTTTGCCCTTCTAAAATTGGCGGTCAAAAAATCTTGAAGCTCCGAGCTTTCCAATACCTCTAACTTCACAGGGAATTCCAGAACAATTTGTAGTTCTGCAAGCAAGTCATCCAAGGATGCTGAATCCGTATAAAAAGTCACGATTCCATCCGATAGTTCTTTGGGAACAATCCTATAATGAAAAGCTTGTTCAGCAGAAATACGCTGCGCAAGCTCTGGAGCCAATTTTAGTCGCTTTTCCTTAATATCCATATAACGATGGGGATTGAACGGTTAAACTACAACCGAAAACTAAAATGAGAAAAAGCCCCATCAATCCGGCCAAGGGAACGGTTTTGAGACTCATTTTTCTTTTGGTGACCAAAAACACAAACAGAGCGAACAGAATGGCGTTGGCAAATAGGATGATAAATGTTAATGTGGGAAAACCTAGTGCAAAAGCATAAAAAAAGAGGATATCCCCAAGTCCCAAGCTATGGTCTAGAAATCTCTTTCTTGCAATAATCTTTGTGAACAAGTAGAGTATGCATAGAATCAAGGTAACAAAAAGGACATTTAAGCCGATGTAACTTAAAAAGACCGAGGGCACCACAGTATTCAGGAAATGGATAGTACCCAAGAACAACATGACCAGCAAAAACAGCCACCAATACACTTTTCTTTCCTTAAAATCTTGAAACGCAATATATGCTAAGCAAACCATGGTCAAAATTGTTAGCGTAGTGATCAATCTTTTACAATTTGTTTTGGGTTTCCATTTTGATCTACTTCCCATACATTGAACACCCCATCTCCATCAAAATCGGTTATGGCTTCGGCCCTTGCCGTAAAGTTGGCGTTGTCAGCACTTAAAATTTCATAAACGTAATTGGCGGTCCCATTTTCCTTTACGGTCAAAGGTGGTTCAAAATCCAGTTCGCCCATCACGTTGGAATATTTGCTGTGCATATAGCGATAGGTGGTCTGGGCATTGTAGATGGCCTTGAGCTGCACTTGGGCCTCCACACTTTTGGCCTTGGAGATCAAGGGCATCAGGTTGGGAAGCGCCAACAAAAGTAAAATCCCGATTATGGCGAGCACAATCAGGGTCTCTTGAAGGTTGATGGCTTTGACTTTTATTTTAAGTGATGGTGGGGTTATTGAATGCTTCATCTTGTTTTTTTGTTCCAATGGCTCTGTTTCCGCACGGTAAAAGGTATCATTTACATCTTACTCGAAATGTAATTTTTTTCTTGTAATTATCTATGGAATATTCAATAAATATTTTCAGATTAAAAATTCAAAAAGTTATCAACAGTTTGTAAGATATTTAAGTTTTTAGTTTTCAGGGAGTTGAATTCCAAAAAAAGGCGCTTATAGTTAACGAAAGAAAAGTATATCACAAAATATCATGAAAACATGTAAAATAAATCTATAATTTTCTTACAGAATTTATAAACGTAACCTCAAATGATGCTGTAAAAATGCCAACAACCTCTTCCAAAAAACCTGCACGAACAACTTTCTTCATTAAAACTTCTTACTTCAATCACCACTGTAGTCCTACTTTCCAATTACAATCGGGATAATTACTATACGAGTTTATCATTTTACCAGGGTAAAAAGAAACCCTTGCCCCAAAAATTTGCGTCAATTTATAAATCGAACCAAAAAATCCCTTGATTTTTTTCAACACGCTTACAGAATCTTGTAAAATTACTTACAGTAAAAACAAACCATGAAATCTTGATTATGCAATGACAGTTAAACAAAATTTATTAGCAGTTTTTTTGATTATCCCGCTTTTGGTTTTTTCTCAAACCAACAATTTCCCGACCAATGGTAATGTGACCATCAATGATGGTCATCTCATCCAAACAGGTTCCTCAAACTACATATCTACCCAAGGCCCGATCAAGTTGAAAAATTATTTGTTGTTTGACAGCGATGGTGATTTTACAGGAAGCAACTATTACACCATTCAGGATGACCCATCCGGGAATTTCCTTAGAATGGGCTATGGATTTAACAACCATTTGACAATAGGTTCTACTGGCAATGTTGGAATTGGAGCTCCCTCTCCGCAGGAGAGGCTGCATATTGAAGGTGCAGGGGAAACCAAGCTGAGGATACACACTGAGTCAACCACATTAAATTCTGGAATTTCTTTTACGGGAAAAAGGGATTCTGGCATCAATTCCAACCATTATATAGGTACTTCTGGAACAAACAATTATAATTTGTCAATTGATGTGGATGAGCATCTATTCTTTAAAACAAATGGTTCCACAAGAATGTTCGTTCATGGCAATGGTAATGTTGGTATTGGAACAACTTCTCCTTACGATAAGCTTGAGGTAAGGGACGGTAGCATAAGAGTTTCAGAGGGAACTGATAGGATGTATTTCAAAGTTGAAGAAACGAATACAAGATCTTTGATTGCATTTGGTGATGATTCAAACGATAGGTTGAGTTTTTATTATGACCATTGGAATGGAACTTCCAGTGATGTTGAAGTCATGTCCATAATGGCTTCTGGAAAAGTCGGCATCGGCACTACCTCGCCCGACTCCAAACTCACGGTAAAGGGCAACATCCATGCCGAGGAGGTCAAGGTGGATCTTTCGGTTCCCGGACCCGATTATGTTTTTAAGGAAGATTATGACCTCAAATCCTTGGAAGAAGTCCAAAACTATATCAAAGAAAATGGGCACTTGCCCAATATTCCCTCGGCCAAGGAAATGGAGGCCAATGGTATTGATTTGGGAGAAATGAACATGAAACTCTTAGAAAAGATTGAGGAGTTGACACTCTATACTTTGGAGCAGGAGGAAAAGCTAAAACGTATGGCTGTTTTAGAAAAGAAGATAATCCAAATGGAAAAATTAATGAAGGAACTACAAAAAGATAAATTATGAAAAAAACAATGCAGGTTTTTGGATTCCTATTGTTCTGTTCTGGGATTCATGCACAAACTTCTGATCCTGGTGTTACTTCAACGGCGGCAGCTTCAGGTAACCATGCGTTTACTGGAACTTATGTTGATAGCACTTTTCCAAATTGGTTAGGTACTGGATATCCTGCTACTGCTTATAACCTGTTGGGTTACAACAGTAGATACTGGGGTTTTGGCGGGGCAACAGGGAATAATATAGAATCTCCCATCATTTGGATGTACGCAAACCCAAGAAGCGCATTGAGGGTTAGGACAATGAACTATAATGGGGATATGACCACAGGTACGGATTTACTTACCGTTAGGGCAGATGGGAATGTGGGTATTGGAACAACCAGCCCAAACCTAAAATTAGAGGTTTCAGGGAGCGATAG
The DNA here is from genome assembly GCF_053618295.1 of Flagellimonas sp. 2504JD1-5. Lineage (NCBI taxonomy): Bacteria > Pseudomonadati > Bacteroidota > Flavobacteriia > Flavobacteriales > Flavobacteriaceae > Flagellimonas > Flagellimonas sp. 2504JD1-5. Next base: position 1,038,164 of record NZ_JBSIOU010000002.1, on the reverse strand, counting down.
CGCAATTGGAGTCGGGCATACAACATATAATTGGAATTCTTCTCTATTAATTGGGTCTGAGCATGCAGTATGGAGTAGCTCAAGGACAAATGCCCCGGGCACTTATTTTTATAGGTGGAAAGGTGTAGGAAGTAATCACGATGTTGCATATCTAGGACAGGAACAAGGAGTGAACGGGACTTGGGGCTTGGCCTTTAAGACCGATACCAAAACATCTAAAACATACGCTACATCTACTAGAATGTATATCCAAACCGATGGAAAAGTGGGAATCGGAACGACTAATCCAGACTCCAAACTCACGGTAAAGGGCGGTATCCATGCCGAGGAGGTCAAGGTGGACCTTTCGGTTCCCGGACCGGATTATGTGTTCAAAGAAGGGTATGAGTTGAGGAGTTTGGAAGAAGTCCAGAACTATATAAAAGAAAATGGGCACTTGCCCAATATTCCCTCTGCTGAGGAAATGGAAACGAACGGCATACAATTGGGTGAGATGAACATGAAACTTTTGGAGAAAATAGAGGAACTCACACTTTATGTTATTGAGTTGAAAAAGGAAATAAATCAACTAAAATCATTATCCAAATGAAACAACTGATTTTTTGTTCTTTCATTCTTCTATCATTTTCTCTTCAATCTCAGAATAATTTTCCATCGAGTGGAGATGTCAAGATTCAAAATGCCAAAGCACTTATTGAAACTTCTCAATGGTTACCAAGCCTGATTACATTAAAGGATACCCATTATAGCCCCAATCAGGTTTACCATTTTCAGATTGAGAGCGATGGTTTAAAGATAAAACAAGACGATAATGTTAACTATCAATTTAAATCGGGGGGCAATTTCATCGTCAGGAATGGAAACGTACTTTTGGGGCAGGGAACACCGCTATACAAACTACACATCAAAGACCCAGCAGGGGGAGCAGCACTTGGGTTGGAAAGAGGAGGCAAATTATGGCGGTTTGATTTAGAGAATGATTCGGACAGACTTTTTATTGGACATAGTGACAATAGCTCGTTATTCACTTTTGATAAAAATGGAAAATTTGGTATAGGAACTACCAATCCAACAGAAAAACTTGAGGTTAGCGCATCAAGTTCCACTCATACATTATTTAAAGGCAGTTTTACTGGGATTCAGGGAATACAGGTTGAAAGAGAAGCTGGGGACAGAATTAGACTTGTCACGAATTATTCTGGTTATGGTGGTGGACTGGAGTCCAGTTCAAAACTCCGCTTTGCCGTAAACGGAAATAATGTTGATTCACCCTCGGTATTAATAACTGAGGTTGGTAATGTTGGTATTGGCACTCAATCTCCTGGGACATACAGATTGGCAGTAAATGGAAATATAAGAGCCAAAGAGATTAAAGTAGAGACCGGCTGGGCCGATTATGTCTTTAAAGAAGGTTATGACCTCCCCACATTAGAGGAAGTGGAAAAACACATCCAAGAAAAAGGACATCTTATCAATATTCCCTCAGCAAAGGAAGTCGAAGAAAATGGCGTCCAACTAGGCGAGATGAACAAACTACTCTTGGAGAAGATCGAGGAGTTGACGCTTTATACTCTTGAACAGGAAAGAAAAATTGAACAATTGGAAAAGGAAGTTGAGGCAAACAAGAATCAAGAAGAACGAATATCGAAACTTGAGAAATTATTAATCAAAAAATAGACCACCGATGAAAAGAATTGCGACAACCTTATTATGCCTGTTTGTATTTTCAGTAGGACTTTCCCAAACTACAGGAAATCCCAATACAGGTGATGCTTATTTGCTTTTTGGACCCAACACAAGTTGGGGACAATATCTAAAAATTGGGGGTAATGGACGTGGAACAACACACGCATCGGTTGTGGCAACCAATGGCAATCTGCACTTGGATTCTCGGGATGGGTCATATTCCACTTATATCAACCATTATAGCCAAGGAAAAACCCTTATTAATCCACAGAGTGGTAATGTGGGAATTGGAGTTACCAATCCAACTGCAAAACTACATGTTGAGGGTGATGGAGTGAGGGCCTTAAGGTTTTCTACATCCAATATAAATGATAGAACAAATGATAGCCCTTGGTATGGGATGGGTAATAGTAATTTCATGGGGCTCTCCAATGATGGGACAAGGACATCGGTCCAATTGGCCGGATACTATGGCATATTACTCAAATCAGCCTATGGTTCTATTGGGATACACCAAAATGGCAATGTTGGCATAGGGACTACTGGGCCATCAGGCAAATTGCATGTTTTCAATAATGGAAACAAAAATGGCCTAATAGTGGAAAATAGTTCACCATCTATGACAAACTATGGGCTTACTGTCAATAATACTTCCACAACAAATGGCCACTTGCTAAGATTAAGGTCTTCTGCCATAGATAGGGTCATTGTCCATGGAAATGGTAACGTGGGCATAGGAACTTCCAACCCTGGCACATGGAAACTCGCAGTCAAAGGCAAAATCAGGGCAGAAGAGATAAAAGTGGAGACGGGTTGGGCAGATTATGTCTTTAAAGAAGACTATGACCTCCCCACTTTGGAGGAAGTAGAAAGGCACATCAAGGAAAAAGGCCATCTCATCAACATCCCATCAGCAAAGGAAGTTGAAGAAAATGGCATCTTACTAGGCGAGATGGACAAACTGCTCTTGGAGAAAATTGAAGAGCTCACGCTTTATGTTATTGAAATAAAGAAAGAACAAGAGATGCTCAAATTGGAAAACAGAAAACTAAAGCTTGAAATGGACAAAATTCTCAAAAAATGAAGCAACTAATTTATATTGTCACTTTATCCCTTTCCGCATTGGTAACAGCTCAAAACCAATATACAGAAACAGAAAATGTAAATAATATGACTTCAGGGGTTTATTATCAACAAGGCCCTGGGAGCAATAATTCTGTATTGAACTGGACATATCCTTACGGGACAAAACTCACGGTTCTTGGTGTAGAGCATAGAAATTTTGAACTGGCAACAACTACCTATCCTTATGGTGATTTAAAGCTAAGACAGTGGGATCCAACTAATGACATTTGGATTGGTTGGAGAAACATTTTGGTAGAGAACGAAAATGGGAATTATGGTGTGGGGACATCAAATCCTTCTGCTTTTTTGGAAGTAAATAAATCCATCAATAATTCGTGGACAGCGAAGATTTATAATGGAGGAGGTGATGGACAAGGACTTTTGGTGCAAAGTGGATATGGCGGCTCACAATCATCCAACAATCCAACGATTCTCAGATTGGAAGACGGAAGTGGCAATGTTAGGATGAAAGTGCAAAGTAATGGAAAAGTGGGAATCGGAACGACTAATCCAGACTCCAAACTCACCGTAAAGGGCAATATCCATGCCGAGGAGGTTAAGGTGGATCTTTCTGTTCCTGGCCCTGATTATGTTTTTAAGGAGGATTACAACCTTAAATCTTTAGAGGAAGTCCAAAACTATATTAAAGAGCATGGGCATTTGCCTAACATACCCTCAGCCAAGGAAATGGAGGCCAACGGTATCCAATTGGGCGAGATGAACATGAAGCTCTTGGAGAAAATTGAGGAGTTGACATTATATACTTTGGAACAAGAAAAAAAGCTAAAGACTCAAAATTTCAAAATTGAAAAACTGGAAGAAAAGAATAAAAAGATAGTTGAACTTGAAAACCGCCTTCAAAAAATCGAAAAACTTCTAAATAAAAAATGATATGAAAAGAAGACTATGCCTTGTATTGACGATTTGTTTGCCTTTTCTGGGTACTCATGCCCAATGGGACACTACAACGGTAAGCAATGAGGTGAGCACTACCGATGAAATTGTGGGACCTGTCTTAAGATTGAGCAACGAGATCAGAATACCGAACACATTTAGTGCAACTGACCCAACCATTGGCACTTTGGATAACTCACACTATGGAATCAACCTTCATAAGACCGATGGGATAGGATTTGCCTTTGATGGCACTCACAAAATGGTCTTTAAACCAAATGGCAATGTAGGTATAGGTACCACGAATCCTGATGCAAGACTAAAGGTCATTGGCACCACGACCATCGGAGGGAAATGGAACCCGGGCAATAGCATCTTCACGGTCCATGATGGGGCCAATTCCATTATCATGGATACCAACGAAATATATGGTTATAGCACTTTGTATGTGGGAACAAAAAATGGGGATATCATGCGACTGAGAACGGTGACTGATACAGGAAGTACAGACAGGGTCATTTTTAAGGGTAACGGTGATGTGGGCATTGGGACAAATTCTCCACAAGGCAAGCTCCATGTTTCCACAGGTACTTCCGGCGATGCCATATTCAGGTTGGAAGCCGATACGGACAACAACAATGAATCGGACAATCCACTGATCCAGTTGAGGCAGGATGGTGGTCTCTTGGGTGTAAACATGGGCTTTTCAGAAGGAAACTTTGGAGGCAACATCTTTGGGATAGGTACGAGGTACAGTGGCCAAGAAAGCTGGGATGCATTTACCATGAACACCCAAAATGGGAACATTGGCATTGGGACAAAGAATGCAGGCACATGGAAGCTTGCTGTAAAAGGCAAAATACGAGCGGAAGAGATCAAAGTGGAGACGGGCTGGGCCGATTATGTCTTCAAAGAAGGTTATGATCTCCCTACTTTGGAAGAAGTGGAAAAACACATCCAAGAAAAAGGCCATCTCATCAACATCCCATCCGCAAAAGAAGTAGAGGAAAATGGTATCCAATTGGGTGAAATGAACATGAAGCTTTTGGAGAAGATTGAGGAGTTGACGCTCTATACTTTGGAGCAGGAAGAAAAACTAAAAGCGCAAAACTCCAAAATTGAAAATCTTAAAGGAGAGATTACACAAATCAAGGAATCCCTTGCTCATATAATCCAAAACAAACAAGAAAATGAAAAAACTGATTGAAACCACATTGTATTTGTTTCCGTTGGCACTATTATTTGGGCAAACAACAACATTCGATAATCTAAATGCAAATCCATATACAGGAAAAGCCATTACATGGACCTCTTCGAGCTGGGGAAGCGGTTTTGGCCATAGAATTATTAACACGGATCCAGGAGGATTTACCCTTTTAAATTTTCAAGGCAGGAACAACTCTTCAACGTGGTTTGATATAATGAGCATAACTTCCTCCGGAAAAATTGGTATTGGCACGACTTCCCCTTTGGGTAAACTTCATGTTTCCACAGGTACTTCCGGCGATGCCATTTTTAGACTTGAGGCAGATACCGACAATAACAATGAATCTGACAACCCATTGATTCAGTTACGGCAAGATGGTGGTCAATTGGGTGTGAACATTGGTTTTTCAGAAGAAAACTTTGGGGGAAACGTTTTTGGAATAGGTACCAGATACACAAGCGTTGAAACATGGGACAATTTCACGATTAGTACCCAAACAGGAAAGATTGGTGTTGGAACAGCACCCCAGAGCTCTAGATTAGGGATAAAGGATGCCACTAACGATCAACTGGCCCTTGTCAACAGTTCCAATAATCAATGGCAGTTTCGTACGGGAAGTACTGGGTCATTAATATTCAAGGATGATAGCGTAGAAAGAATGCGGATGGATGCCTCAGGGAACCTGGGTATAGGTACAGCCTCTCCCGACTCCAAGCTCACGGTAAAGGGCAACATCCACGCAGAAGAGGTCAAGGTGGATCTTTCTATTCCCGGCCCCGATTATGTGTTCAACGAAGATTATGACCTCAAATCCTTGGAAGAAGTCCAAAATTATATTAAAGAAAATGGTCACTTGCCCAACATCCCTTCGGCCAAGGAGATGGAGGCCAATGGTATCCAATTGGGTGAAATGAACATGAAGCTCTTGGAGAAGATTGAGGAGTTGACACTTTATACACTAGAACAGGAAAAGAAAATCAATGCCCTTGAAAATCTCAAGTATGAGGTCATGGAATTGAGAAAAATAATCGTAGAACATGTTAAAACAAAATAGAGATGACAAAAAGAATCTTTCTGACAATTCTTCTTTTGACAACATTATCTGGTTATGCAACTGATAAAATTCTTGGCGCAGTTGGCAGCACCGGTAGATGGGTGAAAATAGCCCGAATTCAAAATAGAAACCCAATAGATGGGGGTGAATGCTCTGGTTTTTCAGGCACCTTGAACATCAGAACAGATTATGGACAGGCCGGAAACCAGCAGTACTATGCCATATTTTCATTTGGAAGCAGAGGAGGCATAAAACCACTTTTACAGGAATTTGGGGATGCAGCGAACAGGGCGGTCACTGATCCAAGTAGAGTTGAGTGGCGTGTTTATTCCGATTCACAAGGCTGGCACTATTTGTGGTTTTGGCAAAGTAACTATTCCCCATTTGCAGCATTCGATTATCAGACATCATGTGCCACTCAATATTGGACATTTGAGGCTCCACCTTCAGGTTATGTACAAGTATGGAGCAGTTTGGATGGAGATAGACAAGGTTCAAGTCAAACCATAGGTTCTTTATCAGTGGATCAGAGTGTAGGCATCGGCACCACCAACCCCGGCTCATATAAACTTGCCGTAAAAGGCAAAATACGAGCAGAGGAAATCAAAGTGGAGACCGGTTGGGCCGATTATGTCTTCAAAAAAGATTATGACCTCCCCACTTTAGAGGAAGTCGAAAAACATATCAAAGAAAAAGGGCATCTCATCAATATCCCTTCTGCCAAGGAGGTAGAGGAGAATGGCATCCAATTGGGAGAGATGAACAAACTGCTATTGGAGAAGATTGAGGAGCTGACGCTCTACACCATCCAACAACAAAAAACGCTTGAGGATTTGGTTCAACAAAACGAGATTCAAAAAAAGGAAATTGATGAACTAAAAAAGGACAAAAAATGAAAAAAATAGGCTTTTTAGTCGTGTTGATGCTAACCGGTTTTTCAGTAATACACACCAACGCACAATCATGGATCAATTTGGGCCCGACTTATTCCAATCCCAGTCCATATCCTTACAATTATTTCCTCCTTATGGACATGAATGGTTTCAATGGAAATATCAGTGCGGAATTTGAGGTTTTGGTCCTGGCCGATCGTAACTATATGTACCATTCTAGAAATTCCATTTTTGTATCAAGGCATTCAAGTACAGCTCCTAACAGATTGGACGGGGTTTCGATGAACTATATAAGTGGTAAACCCGGTATGTTGGAGGTGTTGGTGAAGAACAACCAAATATGGATGCGTGCAATGGCAAAATGGGGCTCTATTAAATACAGGGTCATAGATCAGATTGGCCATGGCAGTTGGACCACGCCATTGACAATTCAGACAACGCCACCCACAAATATTGTGGCATCCTCGACACAGCCATTCTATTATGATTTTGATGCACTAAAAATGAATCATTTTCCTTCTTTATTACCTAATGGAAATATGGGGATAGGTACGAACGCACCTTTGGTGCCCTTGGAAATTCGACAAGCTGAAGATCCCAATTCTGACCAAGCACTGGTTATATCAGAGCCTAACAATTCCCAAAAAATATATCTTCATCTAGCTGATAATACCAGTGGCGAATATGGCTTTTTCCGGTTAGGGGACAATACTATGTTCAGAGGTAATGGACAACCATCATCAATTGCTGGAAGTTTGTCCATAGGAACCACCATTCACGACGGGTACAAACTAGCTGTAAAAGGCAAAATCCGAGCGGAAGAGATCAAAGTGGAGACTGGTTGGGCCGATTATGTCTTTAAAGAAGGTTATGACCTCCCCACTTTGGAGGAAGTCGAAAAACATATCAAAGAAAAAGGGCATCTCATCAATATTCCATCTGCCAAAGAAGTAGAGAAAAATGGCATTCAACTGGGTGAGATGAACAAACTGTTGTTGGAGAAGATTGAGGAGTTGACGCTTTATACCCTACAACAGCAAAGGGAGTTGAAAAACCAAAAAGAAATCAATCAAAAACTTGAAGAGCGATTAAATCAATTGGAAAAACACCTTGAACAGAAATGAAAAAGAAACCTATGGCTAATAACAAAAATACAGCACGTCCTATGAACAAACTAGCATTACCCATTGCTATTCTTGCCCTAGTGGCAAGTATCACCACATTTTTTCTTACACAATCAAAATCGGAATTGGTCTACGTGGATATCAACAAATTGGTGGAAGGCTATGAGCGTACCAAAACGGAAAGGGAAACCTTCAATAAAAAGGCCAGTACCCTAAAAGCCAATGTGGACAGTCTTTTGGTGGATTGGCAAGATGAATTAAAAACCTATGAAAAAGAACGGTCGTCCCTGACCAAAAAAGAGTTGGAACTCAAACAACAACTGTTGCAGAATAAGCAACAACAGATTACCAACTACCAACAGGCCATTCAAAAACAGATACAGGAAGAGGATCAAAAAATGACCCAGACCGTGATCAACGATATCAATGATTATGTAAAGGAATATGGTAAAAAAGAAGGCTATCGAATCATTTTTGGCGCAAAAGGTAGCGGTAACATTATGTATGCCGAAGATGTCTCGGATTTGACCCAGACCATTTTGGAAGGACTTAACGCAGAATACCAAGGAATCTGATATGAGAGCGATAGTGACAATAAGTTTGATATTGCTCATTGGCTGTGGACAAAACACCTTTGATTCCGAAAAGGAATTGTTGTCCTATGTCCAAAAGACAGCCAATGGCTACCACCATGAAAAGGCCATTGGAAATGTTGTCTATACCCTTACCTATCGACCTACCGATGTGTTGGTAAGACAGGAGCTCGGCACCAGTTTTTCCCAAGAAGATGTGGACAAACTTAGAGAGAAATATGGCAATTATCTGTATTTCAATTTAGGTATGAAGGCCAACAACCAAGAGCTGTTGAATAGCCAAGCTGGAAACCGAAACGCTTTTGGTGCCATGGTAAACCAATTGGCCTTTGGAATGGGGCAAAAAGTACACCTCATAAGCCAAAAAAGGGATACCATACCCATGGCAGACTATATCTACCCGAGAATGTATGGGATGTCCAACAGCACTAGTATGTTGTTGGTGTACCCAAAGGATAAAAGACTTTTAGAAGAAGAGTTCTTTCATTTCACCATTGAAGATTTAGGCCTGGCCACAGGTGAGGTCGGTTTTAAGATTCCAGTGAAGCCATTAAAGAACGAACCCACAATAAATTTTGAAAATACCCTATAAGATGAATCGCCCAAAACACAATAAAAACAAACGGACTATGCAAAAAACCAAATTTTCGCACAAAGTAATGGCGGTGTTTTTAACGCTTGCCTTTTTACCCAGCTTGGTGCCTGTGAACATGTTGTACGCCTCCAATAGTGGGCCTACGGCACCGGAGGCCTCAAGTTTTGAACCTGTGGATGCCACAGATATGGTAAACTTGGCCACAGGAGACCTGAGCTATGTATTACCCTTGATGAACGTACCCTCTCCTGAAGGGGGATATCCCTTAGCGCTTTCCTATCACGCAGGAATTTCAGTAGACCAAGAAGCTTCTTGGGTGGGTCTAGGCTGGAATATTAATCCTGGCGCTATCAATAGATCTGTGAATGGTTATCCAGATGACTGGAAAAAAGGGAACTTCAAAGAATATTTTTACGACGTAGGAAATCAATCAACTTACACGTTTGCAAGTATTGGATATTCCAGTTTTGGTCCTGGACCTTCTGTTGGACTGTCTCTATCACATTCTGATGATCGTGGATTTGGAGGTAGTGTTAGTTTTGGTGTTGGCTTTGAAAATGGAGCTTCCATAGGCGGAAGTATTGGTTCCAATGGTGTTTCTGCCAATGGGGGTGTTGGCTTTGGGTCAGTGGGCATTGGAGGTAGTATAGGGTCAAATGGTGTAGGTTTAAATGCCGGATACTCATTCAACACTGCTATAAATGAAAATGGAAACATTACAGGAAACAAATTGAATGTTGGTGTCGATTCAAGTTGGAGTGGTGACATTTCTGTCAATGCAAGTTATAGTTCTGGCGAAAAAGGGAAGAAAAATAGTATTGGAATCAGCCTTTCTTCCAGAGGTGTTAGTGTTACGGGTAAAATAGCAGGTTATGGAACCGGAGCTAACTTTTCATTTGATCATGCAGTTAGTCAAACGGATTACAAACTAAGAACAAGCGGTTGGTTTATTCCCATTTTTATTCCATTAGGTGAGGGAACCTTAAATGCAAGTTTTGGAAGGCAAAAGGTAAAATACGATTTGAATGTTACTGAAAACAACGTTGTTGCTGGAACCTTGTATTATAATAGTATCGATCAGGTTATTGGTTATTGGAAATGCCAATATTACATAGGTGGAGATCCTTATCATCCGTCCAGCTATAATTATCATGATCCTGTTGACAAAAACCATGATCATGGAGGTCAATATGATCGTACTTATTTTGTTGAGGAGGCAAACAGTCTTAGCGATATTTATGAGGTAGACGTTAATCCATATTCCCAATCTTTGGATTTGGATAAGAACAACGCGGTTTTTCCAAATTATGACAACTACCGGGTTACCGCTCAAGGGTTATCAGGATCAATTACGCCCAGAATTTATGAGAATGCGGCGTTATTCGGCTTAAGTAAAGAAATTGAAGGTGATACCAGCAACGAAAATTATGAATTAAACTATCAGGTAGAAAACAGTTCAACACTTACTTTTGATTTGTCTCCAGAATTTCATTTTGAAAATGAGTATTCATCCAATCTCATTATTAGCCCAGCCAGTTTTGACCCTACGGTCAGCCCAACTGAAATTTATGGGTTCTTGAATGGGGTTTCAACATTTCAGTCCGAAAGAAAAAAAGGCGGGCGATATGTAGAATCGTATACGAATGCAGAATTAGCTACTTCAACACCATATAATCAAGGTCTGCTAAAAGCCAACACAACAATTAATTATGGTAATACCACGGATTTTGATCAGGATGGTATTGGAGCCTTTATGGTAACAACTCCTGATGGTAAAACCTACCATTATGCGTTACCTGTGTACAACCATGAAATTGTTTCAAGACAATTTGGTATGGGTATAAACAGCACTTTGGAGGATGATGCTTTTTATGAGAAACGACAATTAAAGAAATATGCCACCCACTGGTTATTGACTGCGGTAACTGGTCCTGATTATATTGATATCAATGGAAATGGTGTCGCTGACGATGGGGATTATGGTTATTGGGTAAACATGGATTACGGAAAATGGAGTGATGGTTATATCTGGTACGCTCCTCATGGAAAAGATTACAACGTGGACAGCGCAAACTCTAACCTTAAATCTTATACATGGGGCAGAAAGGAAATATATTATTTGGATAAGATTAAAACCCGCACACATACAGCTCTTTTTGTAAAGGAAGAACGTAACGATGCCCAAGGAAAACGTCAATTTTATAATCACAGAAACAACCCACTTCAAAACACTATTCTAGACTTTAGGGCACAAACTTTATTACGTCTCAAAGAAATTATTTTATTGAAGAATGAAGATGCCAATGGAATCACAAAGACCAATGTTTCAAGTCTATCTACTATCCCTTCGGCCAACTTTTCCCAAAATGTCACCTTCTATGACCCATCAGATGAAGGCGGTGGAACAAAAACAATTAGTTATAGTCAGCAAAATAATGTCTTGGATAAAAATGACGTAACCAATTGGAGTACTACTAGACAAAATGCGCTTAAAATTATCGATTTTGAAGGCTATACGTACGAGTTGGCCGATGGAGCTCCTTACACCACTGGAGGAGTGCCCGGTAGGTTGACATTGAAGCATGTTAATTTCAAAGGAAAAGGAGGACAACAAGTTTTACCTTCTTATAAATTTGAATATAATCAAGCGGGTTATAATGCGGACCATGCAGATGAGTGGGGCTACAATAAATTTGTTCCAGATAGCTGGTCATTGCGAGAGATAACAATGCCCACAGGAGGAAAAATAAAAATAGATTATGAACCGGACAGATTCGTTTCAGCAATTGACCAAGATTTAACTATTGACGCAAATGCCGAACCTGATTCACAGAATGTCATTTATATAGATCACCCAAATAGTGAGAGTTTTTTATCATTGGGAATTAATGTGAATAGTCAACTATATACGACATTTCAAAAGTTAATAAGTTGTAACACCCAATACACCTACCCAGGGGGAGAGCCATCAACAGATCCTTTGGCATATTACGACCATAAAATGTATAGTGGATTAGCTACAGTTGAGCAAGTTCTTAATTCGGGTAGCAGATTAAAACTCAAACTAAATGCAGCTCCGACTCTTTATGAAGATGTCTTTGCGTATGGTCAGAACTGTACGGAGGTAACATCTACCTATCCAACGGCCAATAAAGTTGATGTTACTATAGGAGAATTAAGTACGGGAAGTAGAGTTGCAGCCATTACTACCACAGATGGGACCGTTGAGTATAAGACTGAATATGATTATTCGATTCCTGGCACTTCTCAAACCTCGGGTATTGTTAGTTATATCCCATTTGTTTCGCAGGTGGTAAATGAAGTTCCCTATGGGATAGAATTACCACCTCCAGTTCCAATGTATGGCCATGTAAAAGTTACTTCACGAGGGGATGACAATACCTCGTTGGGTCATACATCATATGAATTTAAAACATTGAGCAGTGTATTAAACTCGGGTACTGGTATATCATTTCCTGGTATTTTGGAAATGCAAAAGACGGTTGATGAGTATTTTCTGGACTCAAATAACAACAAGTATATTGATATTGAGAGTTTTGTGATTGAAGATTACATGTCCAACCTTGGTCAATTATTATCGATGACTTCGTACAACAATCAAGGACAGTTACTGTCTAAAACCTCCAATACCTACTTAAGTCCTACTGAAATAGATCAGGGTATTGCCCAAGAGTCATTTCAAACCTACAAAGAAGTTGATTACGAATCTTCTGGCAAAACCGATAAATGGATTGTGAATTCTTCTACCAAAAAGATTTATCCAAGTGCTTTGAAATCCACAACGGTGACTCAGGGGGGAATTACCAGTACTACCTACTTCGATGGATATGATGCAATTTCAGGACAGCTTCTGGAAACGAGAACTTACAGTAGCGATGGTACTGCATTTAAAACCGAGGTAATACCAGCTTACACCAAATATTCAGCTTTAGGTAGCCGAGCGGATAATATATTTAATAGAAATATGTTGACGCAGGAAGCGATGTCAAAAACCTATATCGATCAGTCTGGTAGTTGGTCTGAAATCGGAGCGGATATTACCACTTGGCAACCCAAAACCTATAGCTTTAATATAGGAGGTATTACCAATACAAAGGATGTCTGGCGAAAACATAAATCCTACATTTGGGACGGGTCTACCGATACCAATGGGATATTTACCAGTTTCAGTGGGGATGATGACGGTTTTGATTGGACGGTATCCGCTTCTTCACAACCGGCAGATTGGAAATTGGTATCTGAGATTTCAAAATACGATGAGTATTCGATGCCCTTGGAAGTTGTTGATATCAATCAAAATAAGGCTTCCACTAAAATGGGAGATGATGACTCCAAAGTAATAGCTACCTCCAATGCTGCTTACAATGAAATGCACTACAGTGGCGCCGAGTATATGTCAGGTCCAAATTTTGATGGAAATATTTATGGTGTGGGCCAGACAACAGAACGGGCACATACGGGAAGTCATTCAATTAAGATAACCACTCAGCAAGGTTTTAGGACCACCATGCCAAGTGGATATAGATCTGGGAAATACAAAATTTCTGTTTGGGCATCCAAAGACAATTATACCAATGCAAGGGTAAATGATGGTTCTGGGGTCAAGACATTTAATGGCGAAAAAGTGACCGCAGGGAGTTGGGTATTGCTTAACCATTATGTAGACTGGACTTCTGGGTCAAAAACAGTTTATGTTACCTCTTCATCCGGTACTACCTACTTTGATGATTTTAGAATTCATCCTGTCCAATCAACAATGACTTCCTATGCCTATAACGAATGGGGAGAATTGGAAGCAATTTTATCGGCCAATAATTTGGCGACCACTTTTGAATACGATGAAATAGGAAGATTGATCAGAACCCATTCTGAAGTTGCTGATGATACTGGTTTAACAGGGGGTTTAAAAAAGGTTGCAGAAAACGAATATGAATTCGCTCAAGAAGTAACCAGTCCAATCGACCCCTTGACCACTTCGGTTACCTATGGTTCTTCGGGAACAACCTACCAGCAATATATTGCCACGCCAAGTGGAGGTTCTGGCAACTATACTTATAGATGGTACAAGGGAATAGGAAACTCCAGCAGCAATTTTGAAAGTACTTGGTCTGGCAGTTCGTCCACCTTTACATGGACCGGCATATCAGGCTGTGATATCCATTGGGTAAAAGTAGTGGTTACTGATAATGTATATGGATATTTGGGAGAATCAACACGAATTATACGAAACAATAATGAATGTGATCCCGGCAGTGGTGGCGGAAACCATCAATAATCGTTTGTTATGAAAAAAAATAAAATAAATCAATTAGAAAAAATAGCCACAATGAAAACGTCATTTCTTATTACAGTTGCGCTGTTAACATCCTTGGTTGCTATTGGTCAAAACGATTGGAATACAGTACAGACCACTACCTATGATGCGGCCGGCACCAGAACATCAAAGACCAAGGTTTTTCATGATGATCTTGGCAGATTGGTGCAAAGTCAAGCTTTGGATACTGAGACCAATAAGGTATGGGCAAGCGAGATAAAATATGATGCCCAAGGAAGGCCGGTGATTCAGACGCTGAGTTCGCCCATAAATTCAAATGGGGTAATGAATCATAAGACCAATTTTATGCTCAAGACCAATGGTAGTGAATATTCCGTCTCTGATTTTGAGTCCAATCCATCTAATCCTGCCGTAGTGGGTAGTCAAACCAATTCATTGGGGTGGTATTATAGTGATAGCAATTCATCTGAGGCTTACCAGGATATTACGGAGCATCCTTTTTCGGCCACGGAGTACAGTACCTTAAATCCGGGTGTTCCGCTACGTTTGATAGGGGGTAACCAAATAAACGGCCAATGGCCACAAGCGTATAGTTTTACCATGCGAGCTAGTCAAGAACTGGCTAAGAGTGTAGCTTTTGGGGAAACCCAATACGAAAATCATAAAATTCTGAAGACCGTTGTTAGGGACGTACATGGTAATGAAAATGCGGTTTTTGTGGATAGCGATGGCCGAACCTTGGCCGCGGCAAGAAGCGGTGGTACGGCATCAAGGAGTATGAGCATTGACATCGGCGAACAAGGCTTTGTGGACATCCATGTCCCTCAAGGGAGTAATATGGGCTTTACCGTGACCGCCAACGGTCATACCGTAACCACCCATAATTTGATTACCGAAGGTACAGTGACCCCCTCCACCAGTTTGTCGAATGGGTTTTATCGAGTTTCGGTAAGCAACCCTGACAATTATGACCCCGCCAATCCAGTAACCGTTAACTACAATGAAAATTACTATGACTATAGCTTAAATGAATATGACGAGACAGGTCGCTTGACTGCCGTTTACCAACCCAAAGGAGATTCTAAAGCCACTAAGCCCAAGACTTCCTATGAATACAATACCTTGGGACAATTGATTAAGATTGTTAGCCCGGATGAGGGCACTTCTGAATTTAAGTACCGGGATGATGGACAGATTCGCTATTCCCAAAATAGTGTGCAAAAAGATGCGGGCCGTTTTTCGTATACCAATTACGATCAATTTGGGCGTCCCGTTGAAAGTGGGGAAGTACAAAATAGTGGCTTTGCGTCGGCAAATCCTGATGGGAGTATGGTCTCAGGTACCCGTACCGAGGTGCAACATACTGAATATGACGAAACGGCCCAGACCTATAGTTTGGGCTCCCGTCAATCTTCCTATCCATCCTTGGGCTTTTCGGCCGGAAACGTTGCCTACACTGCTAACGATTATAGCGAAACCTGGTATAGTTATGACATTTATAGCAGGATAGAATGGGTGGTACAAGAAATACAGGGCTTGGGCACTAAGACCATCGATTATGAATACGACCCGATAAGGGGGCTGGTTACTGAAGTCATTTACCAGAAAGGTGTGACCAGCGAGCAGTTTTATCATAGATATAGTTATAACACAAAGGATCAGTTGACCCAAGTGGAAACCTCCACTAATGGCACGAACTATCGAGTCCAAGCCGTATATGAATACTATGAGACAGGAGCGTTAAAACGTACCGAACTAGCGGGGAATGTTCAAGGGATTGATTATGTATATAATTTGGTAGGACAGCTTAAAAGTATCAATCACCCTAGTTTAAGCGGTTCGGATGACCCGAGTGGCGACACCAACGACCTTTTTGGCATGCAAATCGATTATCATAAAAACGATTACGCTCGTAAGACAAACAGTAATATTACCACTCCTGCTTATGGTGTGGACCAATTGAACGGGAATATTAAAGGGGTACGATGGAACAATCCTTTATACGATGTGGCAGGGAAGCAGAGTACCTATGCCTTTACCTATGACCGCAATAATTGGTTGACCGGGGCGGATTATGGACAGGTGAACAACGGACCGGAACCTGCTGATGACGACCCAGAAGATAATAATGTATATCTCAGCGGGAGCAATACCCTTGTGGAAGGAGGAAATAGTGTTACCTTAAAGGAAAATTTCCATGCGCAAAGCGGTAGTACCTTTACCGCGCGTATTGCAGGCACATTAAATGAAGTAGGCAATGGGGACTATGATGTAACGGGTATTACCTATGACCCTAATGGGAATATACAAAGCTTAAAACGAAACAAAGATGCCAGCGGGGGCAACGCCATGGATGACCTTACCTATAGCTATAAGACGACTCCGCAAGATGGGCCTAACCAATTGCTTAGAGTGGATGATGACACCTACAATGACACGGGAGATGCGGGGGTAGGCGATATTGTCGATCAAGATGGAAACAATTATGTGTACAACAAAATTGGGCAGTTAACCGAAAACGTGGAAGAAAAGGTTAAATATTACTATAATGCCAGCGGTTTGGTTACTGAAGTACGGAAAGACAATGCGCCCATCGTTAAATTTTACTATAACGACCGTAACCATAGGGTGCGTAAAGAGACCTTTAGCGGAGGCATGGCTGTATCCAATACCTACTATATTAGGGATGTATCCGGAAAGGTGATGGCTATTTATAGTGGTAGTACGCTTCAACAACAGCCTATGTACGGCAACCAGCGTTTTGCGGTATATGATCGTCCAGGGGATGCTACTACCTACCAGCTTACCGATCATTTGGGCAATGTACGGGCCATTTTCCAGAAAAGTGGAAGCAGCACCTCCAATGAAGGTTATAATGATTATTACCCTTTTGGGATGTTGATGCCCCAACGTAACAGTATAGATGCGAATAACTATCGTTATGCCTTTCAAGGGCAGGAAAAAGACCCCGAGACAGGTAAGGAGGCCTTTGAGTTACGCTTATGGGATGCCCGTATTGGGCGTTGGTTGACCACAGACCCTGCTGGACAGTACAGCTCTCCATATTTAGGTATGGGAAATAATCCAATTGGTCTAACAGATGTGGATGGAGGTTTTGCAGCTCCTCCCACTGATTTTATCAATAAAGAAACAGGTGAACATGTTTATGTGAATGATGGTATTGAACAAATTGTCCTTGTCGAAGACAATGATTGGTTCAAAGTCGCTGATTATGATTTGTTCGGACAGGGAAGCTTTAATAGTTTTTTTGGAAATTATACTCCAGTACTGCCTAATGAATTTAATATGTTCCAATTCCCTGAATCAGGCAAAGGGTTTGCTCGATACACTACGGCATCGGGAGCAAATAATGGTAATAATGAAAATTATTATGTCAATGGTGTTAGGCATACTACTGATAATTGGGCTAGCAAAGAGACTTTTATTAAACTCTATAGAACATTTGTCGATTTTAATGATAAGACAGGTATGTCCATGCATTATGGTGATATTTCAGCATATGACCCATCCATTAACTTAGGACATTCAACACATTTTACAGGTGATTCGGTAGACCTTCATTATATTGATTATCACACTCCGGGATTAGATTATTACGGGTATATAGAATTAAGAGGGAATCATGCTTATTTCGGCGCTAGTATAAGTTTAACGAATCAGTTTTTTACCATTGCGCAAAAACATGGATTTACGTCTAATTATAGCTATGGAGATAGATTTACTCATATTGGCAATAATAATCATAACTTGCATAGAAATCATTTACATATTGGGAGATAATCATGAATAGAACATTTAAAATATTTGCATATTCTCTATTGCTGCTGGTTTTATCTTGTATTGCAAAAAACAAAGAACCTGACGGTGTAATTTCGGATAAAAAAGAGCGAGTATTAGCTTTAAAAGAGAAAAACAATGAAGGAGAAAAAGAGTTGGGTAATGAAAAAGAGATAGTTAAGGAAAATGAGTTGAGCAACGAAGAAGAAATTACTCAATATTGTGGATATGAAAATGTAAGTGAATCCCTTGGCATCGGACTACTCGTTTGGAATTACGATTGCAGTAAAAAGATATCCTTATATGAAGATCAAAAGCTCTCATTAAAGTTCGATGATTTCAATTTTTGTGATGAGACATACGGAATATGCCCTCTTTTTTATAAACCGGACTACGGTATAATGCACTTTGCAGTTATCGAGGTAGTTGAGGATGTTTACAAAATAATATACAATAAGGTCGATTCTAAGTATCTAAGCAAAGATTCTCCTTTTAAATATTATACATGGGCCGATTTTTTTGAAAGTGACAAGATATCAGCTATTCGGATTAAAAAGGAAAATAAGTTATATAAAATCGAGTCTTTTAAAGATGATTTTTTGATTGTTACTGATGTTGATGGACAAACTCCTCATAAAATTAAATGGAGGGATTCGAATAATCTTTTGATTGACATTATGCTTTTGAATTAGGTGGCAATATACAGTTTTATATATAACCTGAGCCTCCTCAGCTGCCGCTGGTCTTTGACTAGTGGGTCGAGTATTAATATTAAATGTTTGATGTAAAAGGAAGCCATAAACTGTAGTAATATGAAAAATAAGATTTTAACATTCTTTTTGGCAATAGGTTTTGTGGCCATGGCCCAAAAAGAAGCCAAATGTGTGGTGACCACGCAAAACGGTTCTGAGATTTCCGGCTATGTTAAAAAGTACAATAGTTTCTACACCATGGCCAAGGGTTTTGACCTCTATAAAGGAGAGCGGAAGATACATTTTAAACCAGATTCTTTGGATAAGGTCGTGGTCAATGATACTATAGTATACCGACCTATGATCAATAAAAAAGGGCGTGAGTACTTAATGGAAATCTTAAATGAAGGAACTCCTCTATCATTGTACAGGTACCGAACCCGAATGTCTGGAAATATACCAGGGGAAGGATATAGTGTATGGATCTATCAAGAATATTACATAAAGGTGGGGGAGCGTATAATTTTTGTGGACGAGAAAAAGTTGCGGAACAACCCTGGAGCGTTCTTCCCAAACGCTCCTACTTTGCAGGCGTCTATTAAGGCCACTAAAAGAAGGGATATGAATATCCCCAATTGGGTAAAACAGTATAATGAGATAATGGCGAGCCAATAGATGGGATTATAGATGAGAAAAATGGGCTGCCTAAAAAGTAAAACCGTATTGTCAAACTGAGCTTGTCGAAGTTTTTGAGATTCTAATTTTATGAGGTCTTCGACGGGCTCAGACTGACAATTTTATCCTTTAAATTATATCCGTTATTTGAGTATAGGTATGCCTTACCTTAACCCGTAACTCTTTATCCGGCGCATCAATAGCAAATTCCAGCACCAGCTTTTCAGCCTCTATTTCCAAAATACCTTGGGCAAGTGGTCTGGGCAGTTGCTGCATATCGCTTTTATAAGATAGATAAGACGTAGGCTTTTCAAACCGAAAAGAAAAACGGAACGCAATATTGTCCACCACATCCATTTTGACAAGGGAGCTGGTTTTTAATCTACGGATAATGATTCTACAATTAGGCTTATGAAATCGTCTTAAAAATTTACCGTTTTGGTAGGTCTCAATTTCCAATAGGGCAAAAGTGATTTCCAAAGTGTTTGCGGAATCCCTTTCTAAAAAATTGTTGATCTCCCCTAAAATATTGGACATAGCTTGGTGGTTTTTCCAATTTAGAGGGGTTATGCAAAAAGTTAGTTCAATATTAATGAAAAATTATCAGATTACCCCAACGAAGGTGTTTATTAATTTTTCAACTATGACCACATTGGCGTGTGCTTGAAAAACTTACCGAAAAAGACATAGAGGTTATGAAAATGGTCGGAGATAAGATTCGACAAATTCGTGATGAAAAGGGATTGTCCCAATTTCAACTTTCAGTTGATGCGGATTTAACCAAAAACCAGATTGGCCGCATAGAACGGGCTGAGCATAATACAAGTTTGGTAACCTTAAGTAGAATTGCGGAGGCACTAGGCCTCGAACTCAAAGACTTATTTGATTTTTCCTAAAGTAAAGGAGCGCTTTAGATTTCTCACCCTAAAGGGTTCGAAATGACATTGCCCAGTTTTTGTCACACTGAGCTTGTCGAAGTGTAGGATTTATCGCTTGCTCCTTCGACGAGCTCAGGATGACAGCTCGAAATGACAGTGGACCCATTTTGTCATTTCGAAGGAGCAAAGCGACTGAGAAATCTCTTAAGGAAAACTGATTTTTTCTTTTCCGGTAGAATAGGTTGGGAAAGTACTGGGTTATGTCACACTGAGCCTGTCGAAGTGTCTATAGAATCTTCATCCTTCGACACCCTGTCCTCCGTACGAGACTTCGGAAGGCAGGAGCTCAGGATGACAGGTCGGAGTAACAATGGAACCGTTTGTCATTTCGAAGGAGCGCGGCGACTGAGAAATCTAATCAATATTTATAAAAGTACGCATTTAAGTACTTTTTTTTATCTTTACACCATGGAAACCGTTAATTACACAGATTTTCGCTCAAACCTTAAGCATTGGTTCGATAAGGTCGTCAACGATGTAAGTGATATCATCATCAAACGAAAAGGCGGAAAAGACCTTGTACTGATATCGTTGGATGAGTATAACTCCCTAAAGGAGACCACCTACCTGCTTACCGGAAAGAACAGGGATGTTTTGCTAAACTCCATCAAAGAATTGGAAGCGGGCAAAGGCGTTGAAAAGGATTTACTCGAAGAATGAAATTGATTTGGTCGACCACTTCGTGGCAAGATTATCTGTATTGGCAAAAAGTGGACAAAAAAATGGTCAAGCGCATCAACGACCTTATTAAAAATTGTATGCGAACCCCTTTTGAAGGTATTGGAAAACCCGAGGCGCTTAAGGGCGATTTGCAAGGCTACTGGTCAAGACGGATAACCTCGGAACACCGATTGGTTTACAAATATGAAGACGACCAACTCTTTATTGCAGCTTGCCGTTATCATTATGGGAAGTAACACGGTTCTTTTACGGTGAATCTATGTTGGAATAACATTTCGGTGCTTTTTGTCATTTCGAAGGAGCGTAGCGACTGAGAAATCTTTTAAGGAAAACTGATTTTTTATTTTCCGGCAGAATAGGTTGGGAAAGCGCTGAAATTCAGGTGAATACCTTGCGATTCGCATATAGTGTCAGGTCGAGCGCAGTCGAGACCTAATTTAAACAAAGAGGTTGTGAGATTTTTCGCTTGCTCCTTCGACAGGCTCAGGATGACAGCTCGAAATGACATTGATGCCCGTTTTGTCATTTCGAAGAAGCAAAGCGACTGAGAAATCTTTTAAGGAAAACTGATTTTTTCTTTTCCGGCAGAATAGGTTGGAAAAACGCTGAGATTCAGGAACGGAGTGACGCAGCGTTTACCAGCCGGTTTTCAACGCGTTGAAAAATTCCTTCGGAAAAGCGTCGTTTTCTTTGGTTCGTTTCTTTTGGACGAGCAAAAGAAATGAACATAAAACCACTCTGTTAAACAATATATTTTTGCTCTAATTTACCTCTCAAAAAACAGTACCAATTCTACAATTAAACTTTTAACATAAAAACCCGATTTTCAAGCAAAATTATCCCTTTAAAAAGGGGATTTTAGCCCGTAATTTCTGTATTTTAGTGTATCTATATGTTGACTACATGAAGCAGGTAAAAAAACTTATATTTCTAGGGTGTGGCGCCCTATTTTTTGTGACTTGCAGCACCTACAAAGCCAAAAAACAAGAAGCCCAATTAAGTTTTCCCGAACTGGGTACCCTGATCAAGACCAAAGGCGATTTATGGTACTCGGCAGCGGAGCAAATTGGCGTTCCCGATTGGTCCGAATTAAAAGTGGATGTACAGCAAATGCCCTTTAACCGGCAGAGCTATACCGACTATGCCAAACATATGCAGCAGGCAGCCAAGATCAATACCATTTCCTATAACGATTCGCTGCCCTACAAACCTAAATATTTACGTCTGCAATTGTTGGACCAACTGGGTCTTGCACAATTATTGAACCAGGATAAACATGATGCCCTACGCTCCTATATCTCCAATGATGATAGCTATAAATTGGTGACAGGTTTGAATATAACAGTTCCCGAAACCGAAATGCCCGGCTTTTTGCAAGCCGAGGCCATTCAATTGCAAAAAGACAAGTATGATAATATTGTTTTGACCGTGATCAACGGCGAACAAAAAAGACAGTATTTTTTCTCTGAACTTCAGGTTTTCGATTACCAATATGCCCATTTTTGTTGGGGTGAGGACCAATATCATAATATGATCATAGAAAATTTGATTTCCGAAGGCCAAAAATGCCCGAAGGGTACTTATTTAAAGGCCTCAAAGGTGAACGGAGATAAAGCATACCTCAAATTCTGACCCCAATGACAAACAAATTTAAGACCATCTTTGCCCTAATTTTGGCCATTTCATACAGTTGTGAGGACATTTTGGAGGTGCCCGATATTTCTAACCAAACGGTAACGGTTTTTGCGCCTTTGGACAATACGGTAATCAATGGTAACGACATCAGTTTTAACTGGGACACAGTGGAAGATGCTACCAGGTACCGATTTCAATTGGCCGCTCCCAATTTTGAAGCTACCCAACAGTTGGTGCTCGATAGCATTTTTGAAGTGGACAGTTTGGGTCGGGTCGGTACGCGAATCCAACAGACTTTGGTGAACGGCGATTATGCTTGGCGTATTAAGGCCATGAACAGCGATTACCAAACGGCCTTTACCCTAAGTAGTTTTCAAGTCGACGGCGATGAAAATCTGGATGTGACCCCACCGAACACTCCACAATTGGTAGCGCCGGCAAATGGGGCTTCACAAAGTGAAGCAACTGTAGATTTCACTTGGACTCGTGAAGATGTAGCAGGAACAGCAGAACGTGACAGCATCTTTATCTATTCCGATGAAAGTTTGACAGCCCTTTCCACCAAAGCATTGGGTGCCAATAAAGCTTTTAGTACCAATTTGGCGGCCGGAACTTTTTATTGGGTGGTCAAAGCTTACGACTCGGCCGGAAACGAAAGTGATTTAAGCACTACCTTTAATTTTACTATCAGCAATTGAGCAAAAACACCAAAACATATCTATTGCTTGGAGCAGTGCTGCTCATTTGGGGCATCATAGGATTTAAGGTGCTCGGTGCATTGTCATCGGAACCGGAAGCTCCTGTTTTGGCAGAAAACATCAATTTTAAACCCAAAGAACAGGTCAAAAAAGACACTTTTAGCATTTTGGTGGATTATAGAGATCCCTTTTTGGGAACCATGCCACCCTCCAAAAAGAAACCCAAAACTAAAGGTGTCGCCAAGCCAAAAGTGCAGTTTCCGAATATTAATTATACGGGACTCATCACAGACCAAGACACCAAGAACCATATATTTTTTGTGACCATTTCAGGTAACCAATATCTCATGCGCAAGGGCAATACCCAAGCCGATATTACCTTATTAAGTGGTTCTTCCAAGAGTATTCGGGTACGTTTTAAGGGCATTGCAAAGACCATAACCCTTCAAAATGCTACACAATAAAAAACTTCGGGCAGGCGCCCTTCAGTTTGTACTGTTCATCGGAGCAGTGATTGCCGTGCTGCTGTTGACCTTTGTATTGTTGCATCAGACGCATTCACTGTTCGACAAAAAAACATCAAAGGCCATTGACCTGATCAAGAGTTCCGATTTGGCACTTCAGCAGGCGATGGAACAAAAACTACGATTAAATGATTCAGTGTCCATTGACTTAAAACAGGAAGATGGAATCAAAACCACGGCCATCAAATCCCACTGGGGTATTTTTGAAAAATATGTTGTGGTGTCTCAATTTCATAAAAACCGATTCGTTAAAACTGCTTTGGTGGGTGGAGGAATGGATCAAGACTTTTCAGCACTTTATCTAAAAGATAACGACCGCCCGATGGTCATTGCTGGAAAGGCAAAGATCACCGGAAATGCATATCTGCCCAAACAAGGTATTCGTCCCGGAAGTATCCGAGGGCAGTTTTATCAATTCACAAGACCGGTTTATGGAAATGTGAAACAGAGCACCAAAACCTTACCGCCTCTAGATTCAGAGATGCGTGCCTACATCCAACAACTGCAAT
This sequence comes from Flagellimonas sp. 2504JD1-5, assembly GCF_053618295.1. Taxonomy (NCBI): domain Bacteria; kingdom Pseudomonadati; phylum Bacteroidota; class Flavobacteriia; order Flavobacteriales; family Flavobacteriaceae; genus Flagellimonas; species Flagellimonas sp. 2504JD1-5. The sequence goes on along the minus strand of NZ_JBSIOU010000002.1, from coordinate 1,013,547 downwards.
CCAAAGTTTTTGGTATGTCAGGAAACAACACTCTTCGGTTTTCCAGTAGGTTGCAATTGTCCAATTCCTTCAAATCACCTACCCAATATATTCAAGGGGATGTTTTACGATTGTCGGGCTGTAATTTGGTTGGAAACGTAGTGGTTGTGGCCACGCATAAAATTATGGTGGGCAACGATTCCAATCTTCAAGATGTATTGCTTATCGCTCCGGAAATTGAGATAGAAGATAGGTTTAGTGGCAGATTGCAGGCTATTGCCTTCAATCGAATTGAAGTGGGAAGGCGGGTCAATTTGGAATATCCATCTGCATTGGTGGTGGATAGGGGAAGTAGGCCAAATAACAAAGAACGAAGGCAACCCAATATTGAGATTGGCTCGGAAACCATGTTAAAAGGTATTGTAGCTTATTTTGAAAAGACTGAAGAAAATCAGTTTTTTCCGCAAGTAGTGATTTCTAAAAAGGCATCAGTGTATGGAGAGGTGTTTTGTGAAAAGAATTTGGAATTAAAAGGAGATGTTTTTGGAAATGTGACCACCAATGCCTTTATGGCCATGGAAAATGGAAGCGTATATCAAAACCACCTTTTCGGGGGCACCATAAACACCGATTTTTTGCCCCAACAATACGTGGGCCTATTGTTGAACAAGGAAAAAGCAGTGGCAAAATGGCTCTATTGAAAAAAAGGGTAAAAGCATCGACATTAATGGAAACCATGGTGGCGACAGTGCTCATTGTGGTCATTTTTATGCTGTCGAGCCTTATTTTGAACAACCTTTTTGCCGCCCAAGTTCGAGGAAATCTTCAGCCATTGAAAACTCATCTTGATGAAGTGGAATATTTATATTCCAACGGAAAATTGACCTCTCCATACTATGATGAATGGGAAGACTGGAGCATCAGTATTGAAGGACAAAATGATGGAACGGCGCTTATAGAGGCCAAAGAACAAGTTGGAAACGAACCACGAACCATAAAACGAACAGTAAAAAACATCCATGAACTATAAAAAAGTACAGGCTTTTACCTTAAGCGAGATGTTAGTGGTTTTGCTGCTGACCATTATAGTTGTGGGTCTTGCTTTTTCCATTTTGGGACTGGTACAAAAACAGATGTTTGGAATCCAGGAAAATTATGAGGATAAAACCGCTGGGAATTTACTGAGACAAGCATTATGGGTGGATTTTAATTCTCACCCTCAGATTACATTCTCCCAAAAAACAGGTTCCATACAGTTGCGCAATGAGATGGGCGAGCGGTATTATGGTTTTTATAAAGATTATGTTACTCGGGATTTGGATACCTTCTATACGGATTATAAACTTGGAAAACTGTATTTTGAGGGCGAAGAGGTTATGGGAGGAGTTATTGATGCCCTTGAGCTATCCACAAGTGGAGAAGAAGAAAGCAACAAACGAATTTTTGTCTATAAAAAGAACACTGCCGCCGATTTTATGAACTGATGGGATTTAATCTGGATAACATATCAACAACAAATACCCAAAGTAAAGATGGGGCCATAGCCAAAGAAAAGGTTCCATTGCTGGAAAGGGAGCTTACCTTTTTGGGCAAATCGTTTTCCAACAAGAAAAAAGAGGACTTTTATACTGAACTGGCGGTGTTGCTCAAAGCTGGGATTACTTTAAAAGAAGCACTCCAACTCATTGAAGAAGGACAAAAGAAGGAAAAACAGAAGGAATTGTTCAAAAATTTGGGTGAAAGCCTTCTATCTGGAGCTAGTTTTTCTGAAGCGATAAGGGAAAAGAAGGAGTTTACGGAATACGAATATTACTCCATTAAAATAGGAGAGGAATCTGGAACTTTGGACACCATTGCTGCGGAATTGGGGTCATTTTTCGCCAAAAAGAACGAGCAACGGAGAAATTTGGTGAATGCGCTCACCTATCCAATTATCATTTTGGTAACCGCCATTTTGGTGGTCATTTTTATGTTGCGATTGGTAGTTCCCATGTTCCAGGATATTTTTAAACAGAACAATGTGGAATTGCCATGGATTACCCGTTTTATTGTTTCCGTTTCCGATTTTATCAAGGACTATGGCTGGTGGATAGTGTTGCTGATTATCACCATGCTAATATTGCGAAAAGCACTTTTTGGCCAAGAAGGGTTTAAAAAGCGCATGGACTATTTGCTTTTACGAATACCCTATTTGGGAAACTTTATAAAATCTGTGTATTTGGCACAATTCACTAGGGCCATTAGCTTGCTTACCGCATCAAAAGTGCCTGTGCTGAACAGTATAGAACTGGCTGGAAAAATGATTGAGTTTTACCCGCTGACGGATGCTCTAAAATCTGTAACTGGCAAAATAATGCAAGGGGAAAGCTTGAGCAACAGTCTTAAAGGAAACAAGGTTTTTAGTAACAAAATGATTTCCATGGTCAAGGTTGCAGAAGAAACCAACCAGACCGAATTTATGTTCGAGCGGCTAAATCAACAGTACAGTATTGAGGTACAGCAAAAATCCAAACTTTTGAGCACCTTGCTGGAACCCATGATTATTTTAGTGGTCGGAATCTGTGTAGGGGTAATTCTGGTGGCGATGTACTTACCCATGTTTAAGTTGGGTAGTGTTTTGGGATAAAATGTCCGCTGCTGCAACCTAATAATAATCCATGGACATGTGAAATCAATCCCAGCCAATAATCCACTTTATTGTTAATTATTATAGGGTTTTTGGCTTCACAAGTGTACTATTTTGGAAGAAGAACTATAATCTTGGCTTAAATAAAACTTGATGGAAAACCTAGGGGTAAAGGGAATATCATTTTGTTTTAAAATCAATCGCATCAAAGAAACTGGGCAAAAAAAGTATTGCTCTGGGTGAGTTTTTCAGTGGTTAATTGCCTTGCCAAAGGATAACTTTGACGAGTTCTTTGTTTTTATCCCAATTGTATACATCCAATAAAGATGACCAAAAAAAATACTCCAAAAAGGAAGAATAACATCAAACAGACTTTGATTGTATTATTTGTCTGTGTTTTTGCCATTAAAGTTAATGGACAGAAGAAATCTTTTGGTGCCTATAAACAAAAAATTTCCGGGACGGATTTGACAATATCGATGAAACCTATACCTGGGGGAAGTTTTTCAATGGGTAGCCCAAATACAGAAAAAGGAAGATTGCCAGATGAAGGCCCGACACATAAGGTGGAAATCGCTCCATTTTGGATGGCCGAGGTAGAGATCACCTGGGATTTGTACCAACTGTTTATGTCAAGGGAAATAGATCATGCAAAGAGCAATGGTGCCACAGGGAAAGAAGTTTTATTGGATGTTGATGCCGTTTCTGGTGCAACCACACCCTATGTTGAAATGAGTTTTGGAATGGGAACAGAAGGGTATCCGGCCATAAGTATGACCCAATATGCCGCATCAAAATTTTGCGAATGGCTATCGGCAAAAACAGGAAATTTTTATAGGCTTCCCACCGAGGCGGAATGGGAATATGCTTGTAGGGCAGGGACACAGGAAGTTTACTCATTTGGAAATAGCCCTGACCAACTTGCTGAATACGCATGGTATTCAAAAAACAGTCAAAACAAATATCAAAAAGTTGGCAAAAAGAAACCCAATGCTTGGGGACTTCGCGATATGCATGGAAACGTGGCCGAATGGACATTGGATGCCTATGATTCGGATTTATATGATGAACGAAGTGGCAGCAAAACAGCAGATCCTTTTATAAAGCCAATGAAAACCTATCCAAGAGTGGTGCGTGGTGGCTCGTGGAAGGATGGTCCCGAAAAATTAAGGAGTGCCTCAAGGCAGTATTCCGAAAAACGCTGGAAAATGCGGGATCCGCAAATTCCCAAAAGCAAATGGTGGCATACCGATGCACAATTTGTTGGGTTTAGGATCGTACGACCTTACAATACCCCAAATCAAAAGGAGCAGAAAATTTACTGGAAGAAAAAACATACAAACTAAATATCATGGATGATCAAGAAATAATCAAAAAAAACGATTCCTTTAGCAGGAGATCGTTCGTAAAAACTACAGGACTTGCTACGGGGGGAATATTGGCAAGCAGTATCCCGCTTCAGGCCATGGCCCAAACGGGAAAGGTCGAAAAACTTAAGCTTGCAGTGGTTGGCTGTGGAGGAAGAGGTACAGGTGCGACCGTTCAAGCGCTTACTGCTGATCCGGATGTGGAATTAGTTGCAATGGCTGATGCTTTCAAAGATAGATTGGAGGGCAGTCTTAGCGCTATTCAAGAGCATTTTGAAGGGGAACGAAAAATAAACGTAAAGGAGAAAAATAGATTTACAGGGTTTGATGGGTACAAGAAAGCTATTGATGCTGCAGATGTGGTTGTATTGGCTACACCTCCTGGATTCCGCCCATTGCATTTTGAATATGCAATTTCCCAAGATAAGCATGTGTTTATGGAAAAACCTGTTGCTACAGATCCAGCAGGAGTTAGAAGAGTATTAAAATCGGCCAAATTGGCCAAAGAGAAGAAACTAAATGTAGTCGTTGGTCTTCAACGGCACTATCAAAAAAAATATACTACCCTATATGATCAGATCCAGCAAGGAGCGATGGGCAAGATTGTTTCCGGTCAAGTTTACTGGAACGGTGGAGGTGTTTGGGTGAGGCCAAGACAAGAAGGGCAGAGTGAGTTGGAGTATCAAATGCGAAATTGGTACTATTTTAATTGGCTTTGCGGAGATCACATTTTAGAGCAGCACATCCATAATATTGACGTGGCCAACTGGTTTATTGGGGAATATCCAACTATGGCTCAAGGAATGGGTGGTAGAGAAGTGCGCAACGGAAAAGATCACGGTGAAATATTTGACCATCATTTTGTAGAGTTCACCTATCCTTCGGGAGCGGTAATATCAAGTCAATGCAGACATCAGAAGGGTTGTCACAATAGAGTGGACGAAGCTTTTCAAGGAAGCAGCGGAAGTGTTGTGGTCAGCAAGGGGATTATCAAAGATCTGACGGGTGCTGAGAAGTTCAATTATGCGAATGTCAAGGAAGGGGAGCATGACCCCAATCCGTATCAAGTAGAGCATGATCGACTTTTTGCGGCAATAAGGAGCAAATCAGAAGTATTGGCCGATGGGGAAAATGGTGCCAAATCCACTTTGGCCGCAATTATGGGACGTATGGCCACTTACTCAGGAGATATAATTACGTGGGACCAGGCGTTGAACTCAGATTTACATTTGGTTCCGGATAACCTTGATTGGAATTCCCAGGCTCCTACTTTGCCAGATGCAAATGGCAAGTATAAGATTCCCGTTCCAGGAGTAACCAAATTTTCATAATCATAAAAATTAAGAAATGAAACGAAGAAATTTTGTTAGCTCCATTGCAGCAACATCAGCTTTGGGCATTGTTCCCGGTGTAATGATGGGACAAAAGGAAAGCAAACCCATTTACAAAGATTTCAATTTGAAATATGCCCCGCATTTGGGAATGTTCAAAAATCATGCAGGAGAGAACCCTATTGATCAACTTAATTTTATGGCAGATCAAGGATTCACCGCCTTCGAGGACAACGGCATGAAGGGAAGGACCATTGATCTTCAAGAAAAAATGGCATCTACCATGGCTAAAAGAGGAATTTCCATGGGAGTTTTTGTAGCCCACAAAATATACTGGCAAAAACCAAACTTAGCCAACGGGGACAAAAATCTTCGAGAAGAATTCCTCACCCATATCAAAGAATCTGTTGAGGTGGCCAAAAGAGTCAATGCCAAATGGATGACCGTGGTGCCTGGTCATGTTGATTTAAGGCAGAATATGGGATATCAAACGGCTCATGTGGTGGAATCCCTAAAAAGAGCATCGGAAATCTTGGAGCCTCATGGACTTGTAATGGTCTTGGAACCTCTTAATTTCAGGAATCACCCGGGTCTTTTTCTTTCAGAAAGTCCACAGGCTTATGAAATCTGCAAAGCGGTTGATTCTCCTTCATGTAAAATTCTTTTTGATATTTACCATCAGCAGATTCAAGAAGGAAACCTTATTCCAAATATAGAAGCATGTTGGGATGAGATAGCATATTTCCAAATAGGGGACAATCCTGGCAGAAATGAACCTACCTCGGGGGAAATCAATTATAGGAATGTATTTAAGTTCATTCATAGTAAAGATTATAAAGGTATCCTTGGCATGGAACATGGAAATTCCATTAAAGGCAAGGAAGGAGAAAAAAGGGTAATTGCGGCTTATTCCGAGAGCGACAATTTTCTTTGATTCTGTAACTAAGCTTTTATCTTGAATTGATAAACCGTAGTGCTTTTATAGGTTTCACCAGGTTTTAGTACTGTAGAGGGGAAATGTGGTTGATTTGGAGCATCTGGAAAATGTTGTGTTTCCAAACAAAACCCTGTTCTATGCTGATAAGTAGTACCACGTTTTCCGGTTATTGTACCTTTTAGGAAGTTACCTGAATAGAATTGAAGACCAGGTTCAGTGGTTAGCACTTCCAGCACTCTTCCTGTTTCATGTTCGACTATTTTGGAGATTAATTCCAAGCTGTCGGAAGTTTTATCCAAAACATAGTTGTGGTCATATCCCAGTCCATAATCGAGTTGTGTGTGGCTTGCATCAATTCTTTTGCCAATTGGAGTTGGATTTTGAAAATCGAATGGGGTATCGGTTACTGGTACAATTTCACCGGTTGGAATCAAACCTTCATCCACAGGAGTGTAAAGTGATGCGTTGATTTGCAATTCATGATCCAAAATCGGCGAGTCGCCTCCATCCTTCAGGTTAAAATAAGTATGGTTGGTCAGGTTGATCACGGTGGTCTTGTCGGTTACGGCTTTGTAATCAATTTGAAGAGCGTTGTCCTTGGTAAGGGTATAGGTCACCTCGCACTTAAGATTGCCAGGGTATCCCTCTTCACCATCAATACTGGTATAGGAGAGCTTCACGCCCATGGTATCTTCATTTTCAAATGATTTTGCTTCCCATACCTGTTTATCAAATCCTTTCCGCCCTCCATGTAGCGTATGACCGTTATTGTTTAAGAAGAGTTTGTATTCTATACTATCCAGGCTAAATTTTCCGTGGGCAATCCTGTTTCCAAATCGACCTACAATACATCCAAAATAATCGCTCTTTTCCTCATAATCCTTGATGTTATCGTGGCCAAGAACCACATCGCCAAAAACACCCTTTTTATCAGGAACCTCTATGCTGGTGACAATTCCACCATAATTGATAATACCTACCGACATGCCGGAGGCGTTGGTCAACTGGTAATGGGTTATTTCATTTCCATCTTTGGTTGTTCCAAAAGAAGTTTCCACAATCCCTTTAATTCTTGGAGTTTCTTTACATCCCATATGGATTAGCATAAGTAGAAAGACAATGATCATTGCCTTTGGTTGATAATTATATATGGAGGAATTTTTCTTTAAAACCACTTTTCCTTGTTAGGTGATGAACCTACAACCATTCATTGTTAGATATCTCAAAACTAACCAAATAATAGAATCTACAAACTTGAACTACAATTCTTGTCAATTTTGTGAAAACAACTTGGGCACCGCCCTTTGACCAACAGATTCATGTTTTCGGGCATATAACCATTAGGTAAATTTATTGTGGGGATCTTATGATTGGTCAAGCAAAGTGTTTCGCCACATTTTGTACAATGAAAATGTAGGTGCAGATCTTTTCCCGGTACACAGTTGCAATTTTCTTCACAAAGTGCATAGTTGGCAACGCCTGTTCCATTATCAATTTGATGTACCACTCCCTTTTTTTCAAAAAGTTTTATAGTACGATATACCGTTGTGCGGTCCGCCATATCGAAAGAATTTTCAATGGCGTTCAATGTTTTGGCCGTTTTACTGTTAGCTAAAAACCTTAAAACCAGCATTCGCATTGCCGTGGGTCGTATGCCACGATTTTTCAATACGTTATCCAATTGAACCTCCATATCCGATCAGTGATTTTGTTTGTTGCCAAATGGTTTTAAAATTAACCCAGCGCTGACTATTATACCATCTGTTGGAGCGTAGATTTCTGGAAATGTTGGATTTTCATGAGGAGGTAATACCAAAGGGGAGAATCTACTTTGTCTACGATCTGTGAAATTTTCGAAATTCACAAAAATACTTCCCCAATCAAAATTTCGGATTGCCAACAGTCCCATCGTTACAAAATCTGTGGTTTCGGTATTGTCGGACAGAAGTTGTTTACCGGTATAATAAGTTTCATAACCAATACGCCATTTTGGTGATTCGAACATAAAAACACTGCCAAAATTGTGCTTTGCGGTTAGTGGTTTTTGTGGATTTCCAGGCAAATAGTTTAACCTTGTATCGATGAGTGCGTAGTTCAAAAACCATCTAAAATCTTTATAAGTAAACTTTATATTGGTTTCAGCTCCCTTGCTTGTGACATTTCCATCGGCATTTATAAATTGAAACAATTGAGCATCAATGGGATTAAGTAAAAGTCCATTTTTAATTGCCGTGAGATAAAACAACTGATTGATTGAAAAGCTAGTTTGCTCCGACAATTTTGTTTGAAAGTTGAAATCGAGATTCACGCCATAAGAACGCTCTGCTTCCAAGGCATTTTTGTCAATTGGAAGAATATTGTTAAAGTTGATAAATGAAGCTTCCTCGGTAAATATATCCGGGATTTTATATCCCAACCCACCGCCAATTCTGCTGGAAAAGTTGAAACCTGTTTTGAACAACAACGAAATTCGCGGTAGGGCAAAAAAGCCCCAATCCTTTGTATAGTCTGTCCGTAGTCCGGTTTCCAGAATACAATTATCGGAAATGTCGTAAATATTGTTCACAAAAAAACCTGTGGTTACATCCTTTTGATCCCTTTCCAGGGATTCGGTATCTTCAGTAAAATTGGTGGTGTAAAGATTGGCACCAAATACCCAATCCAATTTATCCGACCGGTTATTCAAGGAGATTTCGGAAAAGGAATTCCATTGTTTGCCCGAAAAGGTTAAATCTGGTATATCAAGACTTCTATCAAAAAATGAAATACTATTTTTTGCGATAAATGTTCGAGAAGCGTCAAATTGGGTTTCAAAAACCGCCTGACTACTTATTCGTTTGGAACTGTTCTTTTCGGAATATTGGTGTATTCCGTTTTGACCATTCTCTATTCGAGATATGTCTCCACCGTGCCGATTATCCAAAGTCCCGTTGATACCAAACCAGAAAGTGGTTTTATTCGAGGGATAAAAAAATAACTTGGGATTTAAGGAAAATGTGGTTGTTTCTGGTAGATTGCTAAAACCATCATCTTCCGGGTCGTATACCTTTTGATAATGGGCAGAACCATAAACGGTCCAACCCATTTTGCCTCTTTTTTCTCCATAAAATATGTTCCCTGTACTTCCCCCTGCATGAGTTTGAGTTAACATAAGATCTAATTGGGGTTCTTCTTCAGGTACTTTAGAAATCAAATTGACCAGACCTGCAATGGCACCACCCCCGTAAAGTGTGGACGAACTCCCCTTTATAATCTCAAATTGGCGCAGGTCCAATGGCGGAATTTGCAAAATACTCAGACCACTTGAAAAACCTCCATACAAGGGAAAACCATCTCGAAGCAACTGTGTATAACGCCCGTCCAAACCTTGTATTCGAATATTGCTGCTACCACTGCTCAGAGATGTCTGCTGCATTTGGATTCCAGTACTTTCACGAAGTACCATAGAAATGTTGGCTGGATTCATGGCGACTTTTTCTCCCAACTCCTCCAGACCGATATATTCTATCCGGGTGGGTATCTTTTGAATGGTACGTGTGCTTCGCGATGATTGTAAAACAACTTCTTCAAGGACATTCGCACTTTCTTTTAAGTAAAAAACCATTTGGTTTTCGGATGGAACTTTGATGATGCTATTTAAGGTTTCAAAACCTAAATAAGAAATTGTCAATTCGTGATTCCCCGTTTCTAGATTTTCCAAGACGGCCACGCCATCAAAATTGGTTGTTGCACCAACATTTAAATTGGCCAAATAGACGGTTGCACCCAATAAAGGTTCTTGCTCCTGTTCAGTAAGTACTTTTATTTGAACAGTATGTTTTTGGGCTGTGGATAATCCACAAATAGTAAGCATAAGCCACAGGCTTATTATATTTTTTTTCATTGAAATGTATTTTTTTGACTCGTAATTTTTTGGAAGAATATCCCGATGAAAAGATCAGCCAAAAAATCGCGGAGGTTGAAACAGGGAATGCGAAACTTCTTGAATAAAGCCGGCTTCATTCCCGTACACTTCTGAGGAATAGGTAATGTGTATTGAGGATATACTTTCATGGTCAATAGGAAATACAGGAATGTGACAGCATTGACATTGACAAAAAGGAGAACAAAGGTGACTGGAATCATGATCATGACCGTTATCGGCACAATTGACTTCTATCTTCGTTATCTCCGATGAAGAATCAGAATCACCACAAGGAAGTAGGTTCAGGGATAAAAAATATACAGATAATATGATCAATGTCCATTTCACGCAGTAAAGATAATCCAAAACAAATGCAACTGTGTTGCAAAAACAAAGACTGGCAAAAAAAGCATATCATATTTGCTGCTCCTTTTAATATTATAAGTGTTTTGTAAGATCAAGGAATATGGACAGACTAATTTATGATCGTGAATTCAAATGACCCATCCATTGTCAAGAACACCCCATTGATTAATTGGGAAGCCTTTATCGTATGTTTCCATAGTAAGTTTACCCCGAATTGATGATAGGTCATTTAATTCAGGAAATAACCTCCATATAAAATGAGATTAGGGGTAATTGTAGGGAATACTTACCTGTGCTTAACCTAAAGGTCTTGTTTAATGAGGTTTCCGTTGCGCCAAGGGGTTTTGAGGTTGAGCCTCTTGGTTGTAACGGTTTTATAACCTCATAATAACAATAATTAACTTAGCCTACCATAATAACAAAAGAGTCATTGATCCAATGGCTCTTTTCTTTTTACCGGTCATGGGGTGTTGGTAAGTCCTAATAAACCAAGTGTAAGTTTTTGTGCAAAAAACCTACTTTTGTAGAACTAAAACATAAGAGTAGATTTTTAATTATGTCAGAAGAGATAGAGAGAATAAAAACATTGATCATAGGATCCGGCCCCGCAGGTTATACAGCGGCAATTTATGCGTCAAGAGCTGATCTAAAACCCGTGATGTACACTGGAATGGAACCTGGAGGACAATTGACCACGACGACAGAAGTGGACAACTTTCCTGGATACCCTGAAGGGATTGATGGACCAACAATGATGGTACAATTGCAGCAACAAGCAGAACGCTTTGGAACAGAGGTGAGGATTGGCATGGTGACCGCGGTAGATTTTAGTGACGAGGTTGGCGGAATTCATAAAGTTACAGTCGATGATAGTAAACAGATTGAAGCGGAGATCGTGATTATTTCTACTGGAGCCACAGCAAAATACCTTAACATTCCAAGTGAACAACGCTTAAGGGGTGGAGGCGTTTCCGCATGTGCCGTTTGCGATGGTTTCTTTTATAAAGGACAAGATGTTGCCATAGTTGGAGCGGGCGATACAGCTGCAGAAGAAGCTTCTTACCTAGCAAATATTTGCACAAAAGTGACCATGTTGGTACGGAAAGACCATATGAGGGCATCAAAAGCCATGCAACACAGAGTAAATAGCTTGGACAATATTGAAATACGTTATAACACAGAAGTGGATGAGGTACTCGGAGATCAGGTAGTTGAGGGTTTACGAATTGTGAACAATCAAACTGGGGAAAAGGAGGAAATCTCCATAACTGGACTTTTTATAGCTATTGGACACAAACCAAATACCGATATTTTTAAGGGACAACTGGATATGGATGAAACTGGGTATGTCATTACTGAAGGAAAATCCACAAAAACCAATAAGCCAGGAGTTTTTGCCAGCGGAGATGTTCAGGATAAGGAGTATCGTCAGGCGGTTACTGCTGCTGGAACAGGGTGTATGGCCGCTCTGGATGCTGAACGTTACTTGGCATCGGTAGAAAGTAAGGAGACTGTGGTTTCTTAAACGAATCACACATATTTATATTAAAAAAGGCACCTGTTTGGTGCCTTTTTTTTTAATGGAGTGCTAATTCAATCTATCCGTTTATAGTTTTCTGAAAAAGTACGATTACCCTCTTCATCAAAACTAATTTGACTGTAAGTATCGTTGGTCATTTCCAATTCAAACCGAAACACTCTTAGGGTATCAAGTGCAGACATCATTGAACCTGAACCATATTCCAAAGTTTCGATAAGAGAATCTGAGGTGATTCTGTACGTACCATATCCAAACCATTCCAACGAATCTTTTGGAGCGTGCCTACTCCACATGATTTTACCATTGTAATACATTTTTACCTGTCGATAACCTTCTGCGGTAGGGACCGTATCCGAAATATTGACACCGTCGTCGTAGTTATAAAAGCTTTGCAGTTCCCAGGTTCCTTCAATGGAGTGCATTGATTCTGGCATTGGAGAAGCAAATTTCGTCGCAGAAATCAAAATGAGCATCAACAAGGCCAATCCAAAATTTTTTTTCATGGCGATATGTGTTTAGAGTTATAGTTTCCTTTCCTCTAATAAGATACAATTTTTTTGTTAAATGATTAAGTGACAGGTACTTTAATGTTTGTTATGCATTAGGAAATAATAACATAAAAAAAAGACCTGGAAGTTACCAGGCCCTTAATTCTCCCCAATGGGATATTTTGATTGTTCATTTTAGTATTTGTGCACGCTTCCAGAAACAGATTTTTTTGTCTGTACACTGGCTTCACCTGAATAACGAATGTCTGCTCCACTGCTGGCATCTGCAACCAGGGATTCCGAAACATTTACAGAAATGTCCGCTCCACTACTGGCATCGGCATTACATTTTTTGGTAAATAGCTCACGAGCTCTAATATCCGCTCCACTACTGGCATCGGCATACAAGCTATTTGCTTTACCGGAGATTTTAATTCCGGCTCCGCTACTGGCATCGGCAGACACTTCCTCGGCAACTAGTTCAACCCTTAAATCAGAGCCACTGCTGGCGTCCAAGTCAATTTTCTTGGACTCAATTACATTTTGGGCAATAAGGTCGGCACCACTTGAACTTTTAAGCCCAGTAATCTCTGGCATGGAAACATATATTTTCTTAGTGGCCCTACCGATATTTTCTATGGCATGGATACGAAGTTTTCCGTCCCTGATATCAGTTCCAATTAAATCGATGATATTTTCATCTGCTTCAACCGATATTTTAAAATCGGAATCCTGGGTAACATACACATCCAGACCTTCGGATGCTGATACCACTGTAAAATCTTCGGTAACTTTGCGGCTTTCCTCAACTACTTCACCATTTCCTTTTTTACCATTGCCAAAATTGACATCCATAATACAGGAGGAGGCAAATACTGCCAAGATAAATGCGATTGCTATTCGTGCTAGTGTTGTCATGATTGTTGTTTTTTATGATTGATTAAAATTCGTTTTTAGATTGTTTTTTACATAGTAAAGGTTTCCGAACTGTTGAATTCGGATACTCAATTGTTATTTTTCTCTTCTGCTTTTATTTCCAGTCCGTCTTCATCAATTTTCATTTTAAAACTGTCTGCTCCATCCTCAACATTGATGTCGATGCCATTTTTATCAATAATTATGGTTCCTTCCTCTTCATTATCTTGCTGGATTTCTTCTTCAGGGCAATCCTGGCATTTAAGTTCACCATCTTCACCCATGATCCATGTATATTCCACAATTCCACTTCGGTAGAGGTCTCTATCATTACGAATGCCTCGGCCAATGTGCCCCTTGGTGGATTCTTCAAAAGAGATGACCTTACCTTCGGGGATGTAAATGGTTGTGGTAACCTCCTGGTTTCGCGCCTTATTGGAAGGGGAGGTGGTCAAGAACTCATCTAAAACCACCTCATTTTCCGTAAGCTCGTAGCCATAATTTATTTGTTTGGCCCTTTCCCTTGCGGCCAGGGTGCTGCTACCGTGGGAATCTTTTCTAATATTGAGTTTGACATAACCGTCATCAGACTTTCTAATTTTGATATCCACATCGTCCGAAATCAACATGCGATTGTCGTTTTCGTCATAGGTGAAGGTCATTCTTCCAAAATGGATATCTTCCATTCCATGATCATAATCAGAGTCCTTCATCCTAATTGTCAAGGTATCCGATTGCTCCGCCATCACCATTTGATCCTTAATATTTACGCTACCCACATGTGTGAACTCGGCAGCCTGCCTTACGCCAAGGGCGAACAATGTTCCAACTGAGATCAACCATAATCCGAGCAGCGAGAATTTGGCAATATTCCCTATTGACTTCAGATTATTTACCAAAATCTTGAGACCTAAGTACAACAAGAAGAAAAATGGAATACCAAATGCCAAGAATAACAGTATTGATACAAGCCATACTGGTGCTCCGGTAGTTCCAACAATTTCATAAAAATCGACTCCTGGTAGGTTTACCGCATCGAACATACCCACAGTGAACATGGCCACAAATAACCCAATTAGGGTAGAGGCACCAACAATGATCAGGATAATGCCAATGAATTTTCCAAATATTTTAAAAAGAAACATGATAATCTCACCAATGGTGTCAAAAAAGGTCTTGGAGCTGCTTTTAACCTTGTTGCCCACTTTTTCGTAGTCAACATTTTTAATACTGTCGGCAACATCATCAAACCCCTCTTTTACTTTGCGTTCTATATTGCTGATGTTGATGGGCTCTCCCGACATATCCAGTTTTTGGGAGGTGGTTGCCGCCTCAGGCACCAAAATCCAAAGTAGGATGTAGGCAATTAAACCGAAACCGGTGAATACGGCCAATAGAATGAATATCAAACGAATCCATAGCGCGTCCAACCCTAAATAGTGTTCCAAACCGGAACATACCCCGCCAATGTACTTTTGGTCCATGTCGCGGTACAACTTTTTTGATTTTCGGGTGGTTTGCTTATGGGTTTTTCTAGGTTCGTCTTCAAAAATATCCTCATCAACCATGTAATCTTCTGGTTGTCCCATTACATTGATTACTGCGTCGACTTCTTTTTCGGTGATTACCTGTCGCTCGTTCTCCATTTTTTCCAAAAAGAGTTCGGCAATCCTCGCTTCGATGTCGGCAATGATCTCATCACTGCCCGGAGTGCCCGAAAAGGAGCGTTTTAAAGATTCCAGATAACGTTTAAGCTTGTTAAAAGCAGTATCGTCTATATGGAAGAGCGTGTTTGCTAAATTTATATTTACTGTCTTGTTCATTTCTTGATTTTATTTTGTGTTGGTTACCAGATTAACTGCGCTTCTAAGTTCATCCCAGGTGCCGTTGAGTTCGTTAAGGAACAAGCGCCCTGTTTCGGTAAGTGCATAATATTTTCGTGGCGGCCCCGAAGTGGATTCTTCCCAACGATAGTTGAGTAACCCAGCATTCTTCAGCCTTGTAAGTAGAGGGTAAATGGTACCTTCCACCACCAGCATCTTAGCGTCTTTAAGGGCCCCGAGAATTTCTGATGCATATTTATCCTTATCCCTTAATATGGAAAGAATGCAATACTCCAAAACCCCTTTGCGCATTTGTGCTTTTGTGTTTTCTATATTCATAATTGCATAGTTCTATTTAATTAACTGTTCGTTTTTGTTTCCCTTTGCTCCCCTGTGATGAGCAGGGGAGTGGAAACGGTTTTTTGATTGATTGTGATTGATGCTACTTCGTTTTTTGATGCTTCGACTGTGCTCAGCACAGGTTGATGAATAAACTCCTATTTTTTATTTGATGAATTTTATAGTGAATGGATATTTAAAAGTTTCGCCCTCATTAGTTCTTATAGTTGCCAAAATGGTATAAACAATGTTAATGATCACCAATGCAACTTGTAACAATCCGGTAATTCCGACAGGCAAGAAAAAACGTCCAAACTTGAAATCATCACTGCTGATGTGTATGTTCAGGTTGTTCAAATCGCTTAATCTATGAAAGTCAAAAAAATTCCAATCGAATAGGTTTGGTAAGAAACCCATAAAAAAAGGTATGCTTATAATACCCACAATAATGGAATATAATAACAGGCTAATTTGAAAATTGAGCGCCTGTTTACCGTTATAGTCTACAAATTGATACTCTTTCTTGTTCGCGGTCCACAAAATCAATGGGAGTATAAAATTCCCAAAGGGAATAAAGTACTTTGAAAAGGTGGATGCGTGTATGATCGCAGACAAATTTCTTTCGTGTTTGGTTAATGTTGTTGCCATTTTTAATTGATGATTTTAACTGTAAAAAGGGTTTACCTATTAGCTTACGATGCAAATATATATCCAAAAGATGGTACTATGCAAAACAAAGTACTAAATATTAACAATTATTTAACATATTGAGAATGTAATTATTTTAGGTATTTTTAGCAGATATATATGACATACATGGCTTTAAAACCTAGTAAATTCAATACGTTCACCTTCTTTAAACTTCCTGCGGCATGGTGGTGCGGGGTAAGACTCAAACATATCGATAACCAAAAAGCGGTTACTTCGGTAAAGTACCGATGGTTCAATCAAAATCCATTTAACTCCATGTTTTGGGCGGTTCAAGGCATGGCCGCAGAGTTGAGTACCGGAGCCATGGTCATCTCCCAAATCAAAAAAAGCGGTAAAAGAATATCGATGTTGGTGGCGAATAACAATGCAACCTTCACAAAAAAAGCTACCGGAAGAATTACATTTACCAGCGAGGATGGTCATCTGATTCAAGAAGCCATTAAAAAAACCATTGAAACCGGTGAGGGGCAAACCTTTTGGATGAAATCTGTCGGAATGAACGAAGATGGAATTCCGGTATCCACCTTCAATTTTGAGTGGACCGTAAAAATTAAGTAGAAATAGTGTTTTTATAGGTCAATTTAGTATTGGCATCTTTATGGTTTATACGCTTTATTGCATTTGTTCCATCAACTGCATATAAAAATGATTCACAACAAAATTAAAACACACCTATTTTTCATTTCATTGTTTTTTTGTGTTTCCATATCTGCACAAAGAGAAAATAATTGGCCCCAACCAGCCGGACCCAACGGAGATTGGACAATGACCACTCAAGATAAGGTTCCTACAGATTTTAGTGTAACAATAGGGAAAAACATTCTATGGAAAACCGAATTGCCCGAAGGGGGGCAAAGTGGTATTGCGATATGGAATAACCACATATTCCTTACCGTAATGAAACCCATATATCAAATAGAGGAGGGAAAAGGGATTAAAGGTTCCAGTGTGCTTGCCTTGTGCATAGATGCTAAAGGAGGTGATATTATTTGGCAAAAAGAACTCAAAGGAAGCGTTGATAGTGAATACATGTATGGTTTCAGTGATTCGTCCACACCAGGACCGGTTACCGACGGAAAGCATGTTTGGTTTTATAATGCCAGTGGCAATCTAAGCTGTTTTGATTTTGAAGGCAATTTAATTTGGGAAAGAACTTGGAATCCGGTCGAGGAGTTGGATGGAACCCATTTTCCATTCAACAAGCAATTTGAACCCTTTATAATTGATGACTTAATCATCAACATGGAAACCTATTGGGAAAAAGATGGGCGAAGAACTTATGGCTGGAACTATCTCTATGGCATAGATAAAAGTACAGGTAAGACGGTCTGGATTTCGGAGGATGGACTAACCCATTACAACACCCCATTTCTTTCCAAAACAAGAAAGGGTAAATATGCTATAATGATTGGTAGGGGAGGGCACCATGGTGTGCCAGAAACACCAAAAGGATACTCCCTTGTAGATACGGAAACAGGAAAAACCATTTGGCAATACAAAGCAGATGAGGGCATGGCCCTGTATCACGCTACTTGGAACCGGGATTATGTTGTATGGTATACCGAAAGCCAAAATGAGGTACATATTGTAGATCCCGAAACTGGTATACTTCAAAAAAAAGTATCGTTAACTTCAAATACTGATATAACAAAGTACGATTCCAAAAGCGGAAAATATACAACCCGAAATAATGTGGATCTGCAAAAAGATTGGGGTTTAACTGTATTCCCGGCTTGGTACACTAATATTATCGTAAACAACAAACTCTTTTTTCTGTGTTTCAAAGAAGGGCAATATCGAAGGAATATTGGTCCGAAATACACCATTGCAAGGATTGATCTGGAAACAGGGAAGGCTGCCTATTTGGAAGTACCGGTCCAAGTAGATTTTAATGATGGGGTCAAATCTTATCTATGGAATACAGAGTTCAGCACAGAAACTTTAAATGTTCGTGGATTGGATGTGTCCAACGATAAAAGATCCCGAAGGGATGGCTGGCATTGGAATTTTAACGGTAACCCAATCGTGGTGAACGGAAAAATATTTTTTAGCACCATGTTGGGTGTGGTTTATTGTATTGACGCTACTACCCAATCTTTCGATGAGAGCGCTTTCATTAGTTTAAACGACCTTGGCCGCCAAGGACAAACCTGGTCTGTAAACACCCCTTCCTTCTCCAAAGGAAAATTATATCATAGAACCTTAAAACACCTAATTTGTATTGGCGAAAGGTAACTGAATAGATTTTTTTGGGCCAACCCATATAAAATAAGACCTAAACTTCATATCTTAGGGCAATTACTATTTTTTAGTAATTTCACCATTAACAGTAATTAATAGAAAACTAAGCACACATGGGAAAATTTGAAATTAAATCCACTAGTTCGGGTAAAACAATGTTTAATCTAAAGGCCGGAAATGGACAAGTAATTTTGACCAGTCAGTCATATGCAAGCATGGATGGATGCAAAAATGGTATCGAATCTGTTCGCACCAACTCTCAAGATGATGGTCGCTTTGAGCGCAAAACAGCCAAAGACGGAAGTCCTTTCTTCACATTGAATGCGGCCAATGGGCAAGTTATAGGAAAAAGTGAAATGTACACATCCACTTCGGCCATGGAAAATGGCATAGCTTCCGTAAAGAAAAATGCCCCTGATGCAGATGTAGAGGATAATTCTTAAGACCTCTAACGAAATTATAACATCCGAAGGATGTAACAGAACTCAAGCAGCCAAATTGGCTGCTTTTTTTGTGCTGAATTCTGTAACAGAAACTAGAAACCATCAACTAACAAGTATCAACAAAAAACTATAAAAAATGAACGCACACGAAATAGACTATACAATTTATGGGGAAGAGATGCAATATGTAGAAATTGAACTCGACCCCCAAGAAGCTGTTGTGGCCGAAGCCGGTAGCTTTATGATGATGGATACCGATATTAAAATGGATACCATTTTTGGTGATGGCTCAGGTCAAGTCTCCGGGGTATTGGGTAAATTATTCTCTGCCGGAAAGCGATTGCTGACCGGGGAAAGTCTGTTTATGACCGCTTTTTTAAATATTGGCCAAGGTAAAAAAAAGGCGAGCTTTGCCTCTCCTTATCCTGGTAAAATATTGCCCATAGACCTCTCCGAAAAAGGAGGCAAGTTCATCTGTCAGAAAGATGCATTCCTCTGTGCTGCCAAAGGGGTGTCGGTCGGCATCGAATTCTCTAAACGTCTTGGGCGGGGATTGTTTGGTGGTGAAGGTTTTATTATGCAAAAATTGGAAGGGGATGGAATGGCCTTTGTACATGCTGGAGGGACCATGGCAAAAAAAGAGTTGGCACCCGGTGAAGTTTTAAAAGTAGATACAGGTTGTATTGTTGGCTTTTCACAAACCGTTGATTATGATATTGAATTTGTAGGCGGCATCAAAAACACCGTGTTTGGTGGCGAAGGACTCTTTTTTGCTACCCTCCGTGGCCCTGGCACCGTTTATGTGCAATCATTGCCATTTAGCCGATTGGCCGGCAGAGTGCTGGCTGCTGTTCCAAGAGGGGGAAAAGACAAAGGCGAAGGAAGTATTCTTGGTGGTTTGGGCGATATTGTGATGGGGGATAATCGATTTTGAAGTACGAGCTACGAAAACGAAGTAGAAAATAAAAATCAATGGCATTATTGAAGTATGGAAATAATGGATTGATACTTTGTATTTCTAATTTTGTATTTTTTACTTTCGACCCATGAATTTCAAAGATCTTTTCAACTTTCTCACCCAACTTCAACAAAACAATAATAAGGAATGGATGGACGCCAACAGAAAGTGGTATAGGTCCCTTCGATATGACTTTATCCTTTGGTTGGATGATTTGGACCTGATCATGGCCGAACTGCATCAGGATTACTATCCCACCCCTGGCAAGAATGGTATCAACAGGATCAACAACAACTTAATGTTCCATCCGCATAAACCTATTTATAAAGACCATTTTGGGGCAGGATTGGACAAGGCACCGAAATCGGCCGATTTTTATATTGAGATTGGATTGAAACAATGTTTGTTGGCCGGTGGCTTCTGGCGACCTGAACCAAAAATCTTACGTAGTTTGCGTGATGGAATTGATTATAACGGCGAGGAATTACAGGAAATTTTGAACAAACCTTCCTTTAAAAAACGTTTTGGCGGACTTTACGAAGATGAAAAATTGACCAATGCGCCCAAAGGATTTTCCAATGACCATCCCTACATTGATTTATTGCGAAACAAAACCTTTGCTGTGGAATGTGAATTGGGTCGAGAGGAAGTTTTTCAATCGAATTTTAAGGAAAAAATAAAAGAAATCTATTTAGAAATGCTACCATTTAGACAATATTTGAACAATGCTGCCTCAGTTTAATTTTGTAATCAGTAATCAGTAATCAGTAATCAGTAATCAGTAATCAGTTGGCGATTTTATGTGTAATTAGTATTTTCCTAAACCCTAAACCCTAAACCCTAAACCCTAAACCCTAAACCCTAAACCCTAAACCCTAAACCCTAAACCCTAAACCCTAAACCCTAAACCCTAAACCCTAAACCCATCAGCAATGAAATACGGAAACGTAAGAAATATCAAAAAAGAACTTTTGTCTGACAATTGGTATTCTTTGAACAAAGTATCTTTTGAATATCAAAGGGAAGATGGAGAATGGGAAGAACAAGCCCGCGAAGCTTATGACCGAGGGAATGGGGCGGTGATTTTACTGTACAACAAATCCAAAGGAAGTGTTGTGCTGACACGGCAGTTTCGAATGCCTACCTATTTGAATGGCAATGCCGATGGAATGATGATCGAGGCTTGCGCAGGAATATTGGAAAAAGGAAATGCCGAACAGACTATAAAAATGGAAGTGGAGGAGGAGACTGGCTACAAAATTGACCGGGTAAAAAAGGTTTTTGAATCATATATGTCTCCTGGCTCGGTTACCGAAATACTCTATTTTTTTATTGGTCAATATGAAGATGCTATGCGGATTAGCGAAGGAGGAGGTTCTTCTGAAGAAACTGAAAATATTGAGGTTATGGAAATGCCTTTTTCCGAAGCTTTAAATATGATGGAGACCGGAGAGATACGCGATGCTAAAACCATAATGTTGTTGCAGTGGGCACAAATCAATACGTTATTCGAATAAGATTTTAACGACCAATGGAAAATGAATATTTCCAAAATTGCATTGGGAGGCGGTTGTCATTGGTGCACCGAAGCTGTTTTTTTATCACTTAGGGGAGTACAAAAAGTTAAGCAAGGTTTCGTTTCCATTAAAGAAGAGAAAAACGGTTTTTCGGAAGCCGTAGTGATTACGTACGATAGGACTATTATTTCAATGATGGACTTAATTCAGGTTCACTTGCACACCCACAAAAGCACTTCCGCACATTCGTTTAGGAATAAGTATAGGTCAGCGATTTATGTCTATTCAGAAGAAGATTTTAAACAGGCCACTTCAATTTTAAATGAGCTGCAATCCGATTTTGAACAAGAATTGGTTACCAAAGTCCACTACTTTGCCAAATTCAAGCCATCTGAAGAACAGTTTCACAATTACTATTATTCAAATCCAGAAAAACCTTTTTGCGAAACGTATATTTCACCCAAACTCAAAACCATACTCAGCAAGTTTGGCAATTTGGCCAACAGGGAAAAAATCAATGCTTCTCGTGAAGGGATTTAAGTAGGGCATACATTTGTGAACGAACTTCACTGCCAGGTATTCGAAAATGATTGTTCATAAAACTAAAAATCAAAACTTTTCCCGATTTGGTTTTAAGGTAACCGCTGAGGTTATAGTTATTTCCGAAGGAACCTGATTTGGCAAAAATAAACGGAGCTATATCTGGGTTTTTCCATTTTGAAACCGTTCCTGTGGCATCCCAATTTGGAAATATGTCGAACAATCGTTTCTCATCAATTTCTTGATATAATTTTTGAAGGATTTGCACAAAAGATTCTGGTGTAAATAAGTTATACCGCGATAATCCAGAACCATCCACCCAACGAGGGGGGTGTTTCAAAAAAGAAAGCTCACTTTCAAGCATGTGATCAATGGCTCGTTGAATTCCTAACGTATCTGAAAGTGTGGACGAAGCCGTCATCATAATCTGTTCTGCCAAAAAATTATCACTAACATGCATCATTCTTTTATATATGGAGTCGGAAGGAATCCCATAAAGAATATCAGTTGCCCCGCTTGGTAAACTATCCAAGAGAGTTATTTCTTTTCCCAAAACCGATTCCAACAAGTTTTTGGTCAAGCCCTCATTTATTAGAAAAGGAACTTCAATGGTATCTTGCTGTTCTAAATGCATGTAAAATTGATTGTGGAACTCATCCCTACCGGTTGGCGAAGTTGTCACCTCAACACTATCCATAAAAATTGATGGAACGGTTTCCAGACTATCAATGTTGGACAGGGATACCACATTGCCGTAAAGGGGAAGCGGGCTTCTTTCTGCTGAAAAATAATAAGGGTAGTCTTCCCATGCCCATCCAGGGCCGAATCTTCCGTCCTCAAAGTTATCTAGGTACAGGGCAATATTTCTCCTTTGCTTTAAAAAATTGATACCTGTGCTGTCTTTGAAATAGGGGTGTAACCAAGAAGGGTCTCCCGTAGGTACAATAAAAACCGAATCGTTTTTCTCAATATACTTTAGGGTTGGAAACTGTTTGGGAATTATTTTTATACCTGCAAATAGGGTAACAATTTTGGTATTGCTCGCAGGAGTATAGTATCGGTCTCCATTTGTATTATATAGTACCTTATTGGTTTTGGAATCCATTACCACCAATCCATGAAAAGAATTCTTAAAAGCGCCCTCTTCTAATTGATTATTAAATTTTGACAAGCGTGAAGTAGAACAGCTAAAAAGAAGGAAAAATCCTGCTAATGACGTGAGCCTTAGATTTTTAACTACCTGATTATAGGCTAGGTACATTTTGTGGTTTGTCGAATTTAACACGAAATTATTTAATTTTTAACCTCATTTTGGTGAATTGAAGGTCTATTTTTTGTAATTTGGGGTACAACCTTTAAATCAAAATAATCAAATTTCTATGCCCAGAGCAATGTTAGATTACACCAAAACTATACTCTCAAAGGTAAGTTTTGATGCTAAACTCTTCGCTAAAGAATTGAAGAAAGCCGTTTCTAGGTTATTACCAAATGAAATCGAAGAACTCAAAATCTGGTTACAACAATTTATTTTGGACAAGCCAGAATTACAACCCACATTATTATTAATAAAAAAATAGAAAAGCCGCTTTAAGCGGCTTTTTGCTTTCTAACAATCAGTTTTTTCCAAGTGGACTTATAATTTCCACATCTTGGAATGCGATTGCACCCCTGACAATACTTGAAATCACCTCCTTTAAAGCCTCCGTAATCTGAATTTTTAATTCACTCTTGTGATAAATGAGACTTATTTCCCGCGCAGGAGAAGGTTTTTTAAAATGCTTTAAATGTTGTCTTTTCTTTTGATCTAATTCAAGCGTATTCAAATACGGAAGTAAGGTCATGCCCATACCCTCATCCGATAGGCTGACCAATGTTTCAAAACTGCCACTTTCAATTTTAAAGTGTTCCTGGTTCATATTTCTTGGCGATTGGCAAAGATTGATTACCCCATCCCTAAAGCAGTGCCCATCCTGAAGTAATAAAATATCATTGACCTGAAGATCCTCTGTGATAAGCTGCTCTTTTACAGAAAGTCTATGATTTTCGGGCACATAACCAATAAACGGTTCATAATATAATGGACGTTCTTTGATAAACTCTATCTCGAGCGGAGTGGCTGCAATTCCAGCGTCCAAATGTCCATCCAGAATATTTCTAATTAGCGCATCGGTAGGTTGTTCTTTAATAATCAAATTGACCTTGGGATACTTCTTAATAAAGGTCCCTAAAAACATGGGCAACAAAGTTGGCATCACTGTTGGAATTATGCCTATGGTAAAGTCCCCTCCAATAAACCCTTTGTCCTGGTCAACAATATCCTTGATGCGTTCCGCTTCCGCAACAATATTTTTGGCCTGGGCCACAATCTTTTTTCCAACTTCCGTGATAGAAATTGGCTTTTTGCTCCGGTCAAATATTAAAACATCCAACTCATCTTCAAGCTTTTGCACCTGCATACTCAATGTCGGTTGGGTCACAAAGCTTTTTTCTGCTGCAAGCGTAAAGTTTTTATATTCCGCCACCGCCAGAACATATTGCAATTGGGTAATTGTCATGTAGTATAGGTTTGTGAAATAAAAATATAAAAAACCATCAATTATATTTATAATTGATACAGAAAAGACTTGGGAAATTAATAAGTGGATATGCTTCGTTTCCGTAAACTTGGTCCGGTTAATTTCCAAATCTTTATATTTATTTACTGCTGAAAGACCAAAAGCTAGAAATGGCGACAACCGAACTAAATGATTTAGTGGATTTCCTTAAAAAGGTCCCTTTTTTTTCCGAAGTGGATAAAGCTTCGCTCCTGCAATTGTGTAAGGATGCCAAAACAGAGCGTTTTGAAAAAAATGACTGTATTATTCAAAAGGGAGCCATAGGCGATGGAATGTACGTTATACTGGACGGCAAGGTAAAAGTTCATGATCAAAGCCATGTTTACAGTACATTGTCACCAACTGATTGTTTTGGTGAGTATGCCCTAATTGATGAAGAACCAAGATCTGCCTCCGTTACGGCTATGAAGGAAACCTCCTTGCTAAAAATTCAACCTAAAAACTTTGTCGACCTTATAGCTACAGACAGGGGTTTTACGAAAGGGGTTTTATCCGTTTTGATCAAAAGACATCGGGAGTTGGATATTATCCAGGAAAGTCTGGCAGCCTCCAAAAAGGAAATCGAGTTGTCCAATTCCAAAATGTTGGGACTCATTGACGGGGCCATGGATGCCATTATCATGTTTGACAGCAGCTTTAAAATTGTATTGGCCAACGCTTCGGCAAACACCATTTTGGAAAATGATGATGTGATTAAACGCAACGTACTTTTCTTTTTGGATGAAGAAAGTGCGGATACATTGGAATCTTTGGTCAAATCACATTTAGATGGAAAAAACAATGGGATGAATACTTACCTTCCTACGGAAGTGAAAGTAATCGGTTCCAACGAAACCGAAACGCTGAATGAAGGGACCATAAGCTCATATGGTTCTGGAGATGAAACTTTTTATACATTGATTCTTAGGAATATCGATGATAGGGTATTGGCAGAAAGAAAAATAAACTCCCTCACCAATCAGACCCAATACTTAAAGGAAGAAATAAAACAACTGACCAACGATTATGGAATAATTGCCCAAGATCGAACCATGGCCAAAGTTTTGGATTTGGTCGAACAAGTTGCCAGCACCGAAGCCACGGTTTTAATTCAAGGAGAAACGGGGACGGGAAAGGAATTGGTGGCAAGGGCCATTCATAATTCGAGTGATAGAAGTGACAAACCGCTGATACGAATCAACTGCGGCGCAATCCCCGCCAATTTAATTGAAAGCGAACTTTTCGGTCATGAAAAGGGGGCATTCACTGGGGCAACAACTAGCCGAAAGGGAAGGTTTCTATTGGCGGATAAAGGAACCATATTTTTGGACGAAATTGGGGAACTACCTTTAGATTTACAGCCTAAGCTGCTACGCATAATCCAAGAAGGTGAATTTGACCCGGTTGGCAGTTCAGAAACCATTAAAGTGGATGTTAGAATCATTGCCGCTACCCATCGTGATTTATTGGAATTTTCAAAAACCGGAAAATTTAGGGAAGACCTCTATTATAGATTGAATGTATTTCCAATTATTGTTCCAGCATTAAAAGATAGGGGAGACGACGTCTGTTTGATTGCCGACAGAATGGTGAGGCAATTCTCCAAAAAAATGAACAAATATGTCGAGCCTCTATCCAATAACCAAAAGAAATTGTTTTTGGATTATGATTGGCCAGGGAACGTTAGGGAGCTTCAAAACTTAATTGAGCGTGCGATTATTGTTTCGAATAACGGACAAGTGAACTGGCAAACTATTATACCCCAGGAATCCTCAGAAGTGACAGCTTCGCAAGGTCCTGAATCAAATCGAGTACTTACTTCCAAAGAGATAATGGAATTGGAAAGGGAGAATATTCTTAGAGCATTACGACAAAGCAAATGGAAAATCTCTGGAGAAAATGGTGCAGCTAGCTTATTACAATTACGTCCTACAACCTTAACTTCCAAAATAAAGGCGCTGGGCATTGTACGTCCGGTGTAATTCACGAAATTTCATAAAAACACTAACGATATTTCGTTAAATAACGAAATATCGTTACTTTAAAACATACAAAATAAACATGTAATTAATTGATTTTTAAATAGTTATAATTTTTGGCACACCCAGTGCACTAATAAAGGCAAAACATAAAAATTAAACTTTTAAAAATTAAAACAATGATTACAACAGCAAACATTAAAAACGGAGTAAACGTAGATCAACTGGTAGACACCATCAATCACGTACAAGAAGATCCTTCTTTGGCAAAATTTGAATTTAGGGCTAAAACCAACTGGATAGATGGTGGTCACTGTGTAACCAGTATCAAAGATTGGTATGGTGTAGGTGCCGAACACACGGAGCGTAGCAAAGATGCTTTTACCATGGAAGCTGACCACGTGGAGCCTCTTTTAGGTAAAGATTTGGCACCTAACCCAGGAGAGATTGTATTACACGCCTTGGGTTCTTGTTTGACTGGAGCAATGGTTTATCATGCTGCTGCCAATGGAATTGACATTGAAGGTATGGAAGCTTCTTTAGAAGGTGGTGTCGATTTACACGGTTTCCTTGGTCTAGATCCTGAAGTAAGAAAAGGATACGACGGAATCAAAGTAAAGTTTAAAGTAAAATCCGATGCTTCTGAAGAACAATTGAGAGCTCTTTCACAATTCTCTCCAGTATTTGACATGCTTACCAATCCAACTCCGGTTTCTATCGAGTTCGAAAAGTAAAATTTGAAATAAGCCGCCCATTAATGGGCGGCTTATTCATTTTCCCAATTAATTTCCAGACTGAACAAAATGAAAAATCAGCATAACATATTAAATGGTAATCAAGCAGCAGCTCATATTGCATATAAGACCAATGAAGTTTGTGCCATTTATCCCATTACACCGGCATCTGAAATGTCAGAATTGGTCGAGGAGTGGAGTGCTGATCAACAAGAAAATGTTTTTGGTAATGTTCCCTCTGTATTTGAAATGCAGAGTGAGGCAGGTGTAGCTGGAGCAATGCATGGAGCATTGCAAACTGGTGCAATGGCAACCACATTTACGGCCTCTCAAGGCCTTTTGCTGATGCTGCCCAATATGTACAAAATTGCAGGTGAACTAACACCCAACGTGATTCACGTAGCTACCCGTTCCATTGCCACCCATGCTTTATCCGTTTTTGGTGATCATAGCGACATCATGGCCGCGAGAAATACAGGCTATGCCTTTTTAGGGTCTTCTTCCGTGCAAGAAGCTATGGATTTAGCCTTGATTGCACAAACGGCATCGCTGGCATCAAGAATTCCCTTCGTTCACTTTTTTGACGGATTCAGGACTTCACATGAATTGAACAAAATTGATATGGTGCCCGATCAGGTAATCAACGCAATGATCGACAAAGAACTTATAGGTGCCCACAGAAACAGGGCACTCAATCCAAATAAGCCTGTTATTAGAGGAACTTCTCAAGGTTCGGATGTGTTTTTTCAAAGTAGGGAAGCTGTGAATTCATATTACAATGCCTGCCCTGAAATTGTCCAGAATGAAATGGATAAATTTTTTGAATTTACGGGAAGACAATACAGACTTTTCGATTATGTAGGACACCCAAAAGCAGAGCAGGTTGTCATAGCTATGGCCTCATCTACAGAAACTATTGAAGAAACTATTAAAGATTTAAATGCTGCTGGCGAGCGTATCGGATTGATCAAAGTAAGGTTGTTTAGACCTTTTAGCACAGCAAACCTAATCAACAGTATTCCATTAACCTGCAAAAATATCGCGGTGCTAGACCGAACTAAGGAGCCAGGAGCTACAGGAGAACCACTTTATTTGGATGTGGTGCAATCTTTGTTTAAAGCTGCGGACAAGTTTGATAAACTTCCTGAAGTGGTAGGAGGTCGATACGGGTTGAGTTCCAAGGAATTTACACCTGCAATGGTAAAGGCCGTTGTGGACAATTTAAAAACAGAAAGACCTAAAAACAGTTTCACGATTGGAATCGAGGATGATGTTACCCATACCAGTTTAACTTATAACCAAGAACCTCAAAATGATAGCCAATATCACCAAGCCGTATTCTATCAAACAAAAACGGAGAAAACCACCAGTCATTTTAACAGATATCTGAAGTTACATGGCGGGGAACCAGGCACTTTTGTTCAAGGATATATTGAATGCGACTACAAAAAATCGAATTCAAGAAACGTTTCCCACTTACGAATTGCTCCAAAAAAAATCAAAGCCCCTTATTTAATAGCCAATGCGGATTTTGCAGGATGCGATTCCATTTCTTTTTTAAAAAAGGATTCCGTTTTAGAGCATATAAAATCCAATGGAAAAGTTTTGGTGTCTTCGGATTTGACCCCAGATGAATTTTGGAAAGAAATCCCATATGAAGAACAATCAAGCATACAAGCAAAAAAGCTGGAATTATTCATTGTGAATCTGAAAGAATTGCCAAGACTCATGGACATTGATGACCATTCAATCTCATTGTTCCACGTTTGTCATTTGGCTTTAACCAGCCAAGTATCAGATAATCCAAATCTGCATTTTGTGCAAAAGCATATTGAAAAAGTGGATACTTCAAAAATGTCATCAAAAAAATTACTTGTAGAAGATGATGCTTTTTCAAAAAGCTTGTTAGGCCAATTATTGGCTCAAAAGAGTAATGAAATTCCGGTAAGTGCCCTGCCTGTGGATGGTACCTTCGAGAGCAATACTTCTAAATTTAATATAAGAAAAGCCAACTCGGAACTTCCTGTCTGGAATACCGATTTATGCACGCAATGCGGAGTTTGCAGTATTGCTTGCCCACAAGGAGCACTCCGTATTAAGGCATATGACGAAGTGCACCTGATCCAATCACCAACCCATTTTAAATCTGTGGAATTTTTGGAAGACATGGAAGGTTTCGATTTGCTGAATTATACGGTACAGGTAAATCCCGCTCAATGTACTTCGTGCAATAACTGTGTAGATGCCTGTCCAGCTAAGGCCCTTGTAATGAACAATAGCCAATCTGAAATAAAGGAGGAAAAGGAAAATTGGGAATATTTCGAAACCATTCCCGAATTTGATAGAACAAAAATTGATGCAAGTAAAATAAGCCAACAGCAATTGCAAGAGCCACTTTTCAAATACGCCATGGGTGTTGATGGCTGTGGGGAAGCTCCCTATCTAAAATTGGCATCACAATTGTTTGGTGACCGAATGGTAGTGGCCAATGCGACAGGAGCCAGCTCAATTTTTGGCGGGGCATTGCCAACAACTCCCTGGTCCAAGGACCAAAAGGGGAGGGGACCTGCTTGGTCCAATTCATTGTTTGAGGATAATGCCGAATTTGGATTGGGCTTTCGATTGTCCATAGACCAACAAGAAGTTCAGACAAGAAATTTGCTCAAAAAACTAAAGGGTCAATTGGATACAGCATTGGTAGAGCATATTCTTACCGTCAAACAAGACACTGAAACTGAAATCGCTTTGCAAAGAGCTCGAATTGAAAAATTAAAGGAGTTACTTGATGCTTTGAGTTCTTCAGAAGCAGAACTTCTAAAGCAAAACCTTGATTGTTTGGTCAAAAAAAGTGTGTGGATCGTAGGTGGCGACGGTTGGGCTTACGATATTGGATATGGCGGATTAGATCATGTATTGGCTTCTGGTAAAAATGTAAATATTCTGGTATTGGATAATGAAGTCTATTCAAATACTGGAGGGCAAATGTCCAAGGCTACACCCTACGGCGCCTCTGCAAAATTTGCCGCCAAGGGAAAACAAAAACAAAAGAAAGATTTGGGTCTTTTAGCGATGAACTATGAAGATGTTTATGTCGCTTCTGTTTCCATCGGCGCTGACCAAGAACAAACATTAAAGGCATTTATAGAGGCAGAACAACACGATGGTCCATCATTGATCATTGCTTACTGTCATAGCCCTGCTCATGGCATTGACATGAAAAACCCCTCACAATATCATAAGGCCATGGTAGCTTCTGGGCAATGGTTACTTTATAGAAATGACCCTTCAAGAAAAGCAAATGGATTAAGCCCATTGCAATTGGATTCTAAAGTACCAACTCTTCCTATTTCAGAATATTTTAGAATGGAAAAACGCTTTGAAGCTCTTTTTGAAAACGATATCGATGCTTTTAACGCTATTATTGAGCGAGCGCAGAGGTATGTTGACCAGAGATTTTCAAATTATATGCTTCGAGAACGAATGGATAGCTTCGGACAGAGATTGGATATTCCCTTGGAACTTTCTGGGAAGTTTGGGTAGAAAAGTAAAATAACTACTTATCTATCAGAAAATCAATGATGTAACAGAAATTTATTATCTTTAATTTGTTCAGCACCTCCATGGTTTTCTTTCCCCCGTAGTTGAACAATTTCTTTGGATTCAAGGTTAAACAAATAACAATCTTAAAATAGTAGGATTATGAGAAAAGTAATTTTTTACGCAGGTATCTTTTTTTTAGTATTGATGGTTAGTAACTCTTGCAAGGCCCGCCCTGAAATAGGAGATGATTTGAATGCGTGTAGAAAGAATTGCAATACAGGAAGCTTGGATGGCGATACGGCCTGTTTGGATAGATGTAATTGCTACCATACCCATGATCAAAAACTTACCAAATGCAATGATGAATATGATGAGACAATAAGTACTGATTAGTTTTTTCAAATAACAAGTGTAAATTCAGAATATTGGTGTTGGTCCTATGCGTTGAAGATATCATCACGGGCAGTCCTCGTTTGGCGGTTTTAGTTTCTTCTAATCTTTGTAGAACCATGATACTTTCATGCCTATTTATTATTTTTTGGTAACTTCTAGTCCACATAACCAACACCTTTCCTTCCATTTTTATGAACTCTTTAATAACCAAAATAGGTAGCCTAGGATCTAGTGCTGAAGATAGTCAAGAGGTCCGTTTGCAGAAAACACTGTTAATGGTTCTTGCCGGAATAATGTCCGTTTTAGGTGTTATTTGGGGCAGTATGTATTTTTATTTTGATGAAATTGTAGCCGGTTCCATACCCATGTCCTATGGCGTTGTCTCCATGATTAGCATCGCAATTTTTGCCCAAACCAAGAGTATTACTTTTCTGCGTGTAAGCCAATTATTGTTTTGTCTTATTTTACCTTTTGCATTGATGGTATCCTTGGGAGGATATGCAGGATCTAGTGGAGTAATTATGTGGGCACTGACATCTCCTTTGGGAGCCTTGGTTTTTAAAGGACGAAAAGAAGCGATAAATTGGTTTTTGGCTTACGTTTTTCTTTTAGTGGTTGCTTTCTTTCTTGAGGGCAGATACCCTTACTCCAACAACCTTCCTGATTCAGTGATTCCTGTATTTTTTTTAATGAATATTGGAGGACTATCCATGATCACATTTGTACTGGTGCGTTATTTTATTGGTGAAAAAAACCTGGCATTGACCATCTTGGAAAATAAGCATCAATGGATAAAAGATGCTTTTTCAGCTTATATGTCTCCTAATTTAGTTGAGCATCTTATCAACAATCCCAGCGATCTAAAATTAGGCGGGGAACGCAGGGAATGTACCTTTATTTTCACCGATTTGGTCGGTTTCACCACTTTAGTGGAAAAATCCGACCCCGCAACATTGGTAACATCCCTTAACGAATATTTTGAAGGGATGACTGAAATTGTTTTCAAACATGAAGGGACAGTTTCTAAAATTGTGGGAGATGCAATTACCGTAATGTTTTCAGCTCCGGTAATACAGCAGGATCATGCCGCTAGAGCGGTGGCGTGTGCCATGGAAATGGATGAATATGCCGAACAGTTTGCTTTGGCTAAAAAGAAAGAAGGTGTTGATCTGGGACGCACACGGATAGGAGTGAACACTGGTGACGTGATCATTGGAAATATTGGAGGAAAAAACCAATTGGATTATAGGGCCTTGGGAGACGCAATTAACGTTGCTGCTCGCCTCGAGAGTGCCAACAAACAATTAGGCACAAGGGTATGCGTAAGCGAGACCACAGTAGAACAATGCCCTGATTTTAAGGGGAGACCCATAGGGTCTATTTTACTTAAGGGAAAATCGAAACCCGTAGCCACATATGAACCGTTAAGGGCGAATCAAATGAATACAGAGCATGCAAATGACTATTCGAGAGCTTTTGATTTTATGGGGAAAGATACCTTAAAAGCCATATCACAGCTAGAGAAAATTGTCACAAATCATCCGAAAGATACTTTGGCGGCATATCATTTGGGACGACTAAAATCAGGCAAGTCGGGCACTACTATTGTACTTCTTTGGAAGTAAATCAACTACTTTTCGTGCATTACCATCATGGATTGCCAGTTTTCCGGTGTACCTTCTGAAAGGTATTTTTTGGTCTTGGTGATAAAATAGCGGGTTACAGAATCGTTTGGATTTTCTCCCAGAATTTTGTCAAACAAGGCAAGGGCATCAACAAATTTTTGCTCAAAAAATAATTTAATTGCCCGATCGTAATCCGGTTTTGTTTCCAATTTTAAGCTGATATTTTCCACAGGATCTCCGTCGATGCATTCGTATATGCCAATTGCTTTTTGCTTTCCTTTGACCTTGACCATTCCTAAATACCTAAAATTAAACCCGTTGGCATCGGTCATGGAATTTAAAGTATCCTCACTAATTATAATATTAGCGCCAAAATGCTTGGTCACACCCTCAACCCGTGAAGCACTGTTTACGGTATCGGCAATTACCGCTGGGTCGTTTCGTTGTGTATCCCCAATTATGCCCATAATCAATTGCCCCGTATGTAAACCCATCCCAACTGAGATTGGAGCATAATCTTTTTCCTTTACACGTCTTTTATTGTAAAGGGCCAGGGTTCTTTGCATTTCTATGGCCGCATCTAAAGCGGTTTCTGATTTATGTGGGAACAAGGCCATTATCCCATCACCCAAATACTGGTTCACGAAGCCCTGATTTTCTTTGATTATGGGTCCCATGCGACCCACATATGCGTTGACAAACTTAAAGTTCTGTTCAGGGGTCATGGTTTCTGCAAGTGTCGTGTAATCCCGGATATCGGAAAATAACACAGTTACATTTTTTTCGATATGATCTCCAAGTTTTACGTCGGTAATGGATTGTTTGCCCACGGATTTCACAAATTCGGAAGGCACAAATCTTGATGTAGCCCGATGAATAGTATTTAGATTGAGATGGGTCTTTATCCTACTGAGCAACTCATTTTTGGAGATGGGCTTGGTCAAATAATCGTTGGCACCAGAGTTGAAACCGGCTACTAACTCGTTTACCGTGTTTTTGGCCGTTAACAGGATTACCGGAAGGTCACTGGCTATATAACGTTCCCTGATTTTCTCGCAGACTTCGTAGCCCGAGAGTCCGGGCATCATTACATCAAGAAGCACAAGATTATATAAAATGTCCTTATCCAATGCTTCTAGAGCCTCCTTGCCCGAACTTGCTTCGGTAACCTCATACCCAGCAAGGGTCAAATGGTTTTCCAGAACTCTTCTGTTAATTGGTTCATCATCAACGATTAAAATTTTGGGAATTTCATGGCCTAAAACCCTCTTTTGTCCAGGTACCGGCAATTTTTTTTGAAAACTGGATAGGGATTGGACAAAATCAGTTGAAACGAGTGCTTCGGATTCAAAATCTTTCCGGTCCATTGCACTTAAGGGTAGGGTGAAGGTAAAAATGGAACCCTTCCCCACTTTAGAGGTTACCTTCACTATACCTCCATGCAGTTCTACCAACTGTTTTGTAACGGAAAGTCCCAGACCTGTACCTCCGTATTCCCTTTGGGTGGATCCATCGGCTTGTTCAAAAGAATTGAAAATGGTGTCTAATTTATCCAGCGGAATTCCAATACCAGTATCGGTGATGGATATTTTTAGCATTTTACCGTTTATTTCCGATAGCAAGGTTACATAGCCTTTCTGGGTAAACTTAATGGCATTCCCGATTAAATTGTGCATGATCTGCTGTAGTCGGTTTTCGTCAGCATCCACCAATGGCACTTCTTTAGGAATTGAATTGATAAGTTTCAACTTTTTATCTTGAACCAAAGGAAGGGACAATCGCAACACAATAGCGGACAAGGCATGAATATCAACAGGGCGAATGGATAGATCCAGGTCGTTGTTTTTCAATTTTGAAAAATCCAAAATATCGTTCACCAAGTGCGAAAGCCGTTTTCCGCTATTGGCAATCATATCCAAATTTTCCAAAGCGGCCTTGGGAAGTTTTCCTGCAATACCATCCTTAAGTGACTCCGTTAATCCTATAATACCTACCAATGGGGTACGAAGTTCGTGCGAAGTGTTGGCCAAAAATTCATCCTTGAGCTGATCTATTTTTTGAAGTTCGAGTACCCGTTGTTTTTCAATATCGGTTCTTTTGCGTTCTTCTATGATTATTCTTCTCTTTTCTTCGTCAGCTTGTTTTATCCGTTGGTTATGTTTGTATCTGTTGAAAGCAAAATATGTGAACAATAAAATAGCCAAAGCCGCACCAATAACAATGTTTCTTAAGGTGGTCTGCCGTTCAAGTTTAAGCCCCGTGATCTCTGCATCTTTTTCAAGTGCTGCAATGGCACCCTGTTTTTTTTCCGTTTCAAAACGCACTTGAAGCTCTTCAACCTGCTTGGATTTGGACTCATTGAACAAACTGTCCTTAACTGCAATAAATTTGTTTTTAAACGCCAACGATTTTTGATACTCCCCAGTTTCCTCATAAAGTTGCGAGAGCACATCGTAATTATCTTTAAGTATGGCTTTTGCTCCAATTTCTTCTGCTATTTCAATGGCGTTGCTTAAACGTATTTCTGCATTTCTATACCGCTTTAGCTTAAGATTGATAACACCCATTTGAGCATGACTCATTGCCAATTCTCGTTTTAAACCGAGTTTTTCACGTAAAACAAGCGCTTGATTGTGATAATCCAATGCATCTGCATAATTTTCTTGAAAACCATATACTTTTCCCAAGGCCTCATAGTCATAGGCCATACCCCAATCGCTTTTCGTTTCTTGATCAAGCGCCAAAGCCCTGTTCAAGTATTCCAAAGCCCGATCGTACTGTTCCATTTGCATATAGGTGTCCCCAATATTAAAGAGGCAATTGGCCATTTCGGTCTTATCACCAATTTCAGTGAAAAGATTGAGCGCACGGTTATAAGTATCCATGGCATCCAATTTTTTGCCTGTGTTTTTAAGGATTTCCCCCATCGCATTCAGGGTAGTGGCAATACTGAATGAATCATCCAATTCTTCATAAATCCTTAATATGGAATAATAGATTTCCAGGCTTTTGTCAAAATCCCCGACATCATCAAGAATAAGGGCTTTTTGGTATAGACCGTTTGCCATGGAAAAAGGATCTTTTTTGGTTTTATGAAAATCCAGAAACTTATCTATAAAACCCAGGGCTTCCGCATAGTTACCTTTTTGTCTTTCCAATACGGCGTATTGATAGTTGGCCAGTGATACGCCCCAAGGTATGTTGGCCGTCTCACTGATTCGATAAAAACTGTCAATATGTTTTTGGGCCAATTCCATGTTCCTTTGATAGGTGAGATGTTGCCATGAAATATCTTTTAAAATTTTCACCCGGGCGGAATCGGTTTGGGCATTGGGATAAATTTTCTGTAGACTATCAACAATTGCAGTTTGCGCCTTTACCGAAATAATGGAAAAGCACATAGCTAAAATTATGTGGATTGAGGTTTTTATGGTCTTGGTTTAAAGAGGTTGACGTACGGTTACTTAAATGTAACGCTTAAAGTGTAAAGCACAAAATAAAAGGGCGTACCCTTGGGACGCCCTTTAGTTGATTGATAACTAAATTTTGGTTCTTAAAATCTGATGTTGAATTTTAAATTTTCACCCTCCACTTTGAATTTGGCCGTCTCAAAGTTTGGTGGACCGTAAGACATATCGTTGCCCGATAGACCATAACTTTCCTTTGGCATTCCGTTGCTTTCAAAATCCATTCGCTTGTTCCCATTGGCATCATGTAGTGCCATAATAGCGTAGGTACCTTCGGGTACATTTTGAAAAGTAAACGATACTTTGCCGTTTTCAATGTTACTTTCTAAATTTTGAATTCCTGGGCCTTTCATAAAAGTGTTCTCAGTATGGAGGCTTACCAGCACTTTTCCATCGTCACTTAAAACGTTATCGATGGATACTTCAATGGTGTTTCCGAGATTTTCTTGGGAAAACCCTAAAAAGCAAGTCAACAATAATCCCAATGTTAGTGTTACAGTTTTCATAATGATTGTTTTTGATGTTTTTGATGCCTCAAATCTCCTTCAATCAAGAGGATTTAAAAATTTCAGGATACTGAATTGTCACTTTTATTGACTGAATTGAAACCCGGTAGGTCAGACCACGAATTAATCTATAACTGGCATATTTATTGATAAGATTTGAAACAGCTAAGGGACGAATCCAATATCCAAATAATCAAAAGCGACTACATGAGAACTCTTCTATATCCAATTTTTGCCAT
Source organism: Flagellimonas sp. 2504JD1-5 (assembly GCF_053618295.1). Taxonomy (NCBI): domain Bacteria; kingdom Pseudomonadati; phylum Bacteroidota; class Flavobacteriia; order Flavobacteriales; family Flavobacteriaceae; genus Flagellimonas; species Flagellimonas sp. 2504JD1-5. The sequence continues at coordinate 976,445 of NZ_JBSIOU010000002.1, read as the reverse complement.
TTTATTGATAGCCTGCCAAAAAGACGATGCGGAAACTATACCTGAAGATTCCGAAAATCCAACCGACGTCATTCAAGATGGATTGAACATCACTCTGTTGCAAAAGGCTGTCAAAAATGCTTCGGAATCTTCCAATTTCCATGGGTTATTGGTAATAAAGGACAAGAAAGTGGTCATTGAGGAATATTTTAGGGGAAAAGGACCTGAAGATAGATTTCCAATTCGTTCCATTACCAAAAACTTTACTTCCGCTCTCACCGGAATAGCAATTGATCAAGGGTTATTGCCTGATTTGGATTATCAAATAAAAAATACATATCCGGAGCTAGCAGCAACTTCCAAGGAGCAAATCACGGTTGGACACTTATTAAATATGTCTTCCGGATTGAAATGGAACGAGGAACAAGAAGTTGTGGACTTGATCGAGTTGAAAATCCAAGACCCTATCAATGATCTATTGTCCCGTGATTTGGATACAGAGCCGGGAACTATTTTTAATTACAATACCGTATCACCCCATATTGTCACAGATATTATTGCAAAGAAATCGGGTGTTTCATTTAAAGACTATGCCATTGCCAATCTATTTAATCCTTTGGACATTTCATCATTTTCATGGGATACGGACCCAAGTGGAAATGTTTGGGGAGGTTTGGGATTGGAACTTAGGACTCACGACCTGATTAAATTTGGACAACTTTTTTTGAACAAAGGCATGTGGAATGGAAAAAGAATAATTCCAGAGGAATGGGTAAACCTTTCTTCAACCGCCCAAATAGATATACCACAGTCAACGACCAAATATAGTCTTCAATGGTATGTAGCCGATAATCTGGATCGCAAGGTATATTTTGGACAAGGTTTTGGAGGCCAGGTGTTAATGCTTATCCCAGAAGAAAACATGATGATCGTAGCCGTTCAGGAGTATCTTGTGACCTTTTCACAGAACAATGAACAGTGGAACAATTTCTTAAACAAAGTCTTCCCATTAATTTATCAAGCGATTCAATAAATCACTTTTGGCAAGAACAATTCAGTCTGGTTAAATAACAGTTCGGTAATTCAGATTGGCCGTTGTTTTTTTTCGCAAGCAATTTTGCGGTATCAAATAACGAACAGTCATGAAAAACCAGATTCTATTTTTAATCACTTTTCTATATGCAGGAATATTGGTTTCCCAAACCATGGTGTCCGGAACAGTAACGGATACCAAAAACAATCCCATAGTTGGGGCAAATGTGTACTTGGAAGGCACCTATGATGGAGCTTCGACCACAGAAGGTGGGAAATTCAGTTTTGAGACCACCGAAACAGGCACACAAACTTTGGTTATTTCCATGCTGTCCTTTGACGCCCATTATGAAATAGGAGATGTCAGATATTTTGAAAACCTACAGATTAAATTGATTGAGTCGATAAATGCTTTGACGGGAGTCACCTTGACAGCCGGGACTTTTGAAGCTGGTGACAACTCCAAGGTTTCCGTTTTAAAACCTTTGGATATTGTCACTACTGCTGGAGCTGCAGGAGACTTTGTGGCTGCTTTGCAAACTCTTCCGGGAACTACCACGGTCAACGAGGATGGACGACTTTTTGTTCGAGGAGGTTCGGCAGGGGAGACCCAAGTTTTTATAGATGGCCTTCGAGTTTTTCAGCCCTTCAATGCCACCGCAAACAATATGCCCACAAGAGGTCGATTTTCACCATTTCTATTTAAAGGGATTACATTTAGTACCGGAGGGTATTCCGCCGAATATGGTCAAGCATTGTCAAGTGTCCTCCTTTTAAACACGACCGATGTGCCCGATCAAGAGAAAACTGATATTGCCATGATGTCCGTTGGAGGGGGTGTGGGGCATACTAAGATTTGGGGCGACCAATCATTGAGCATAAACACCTCATATATTAATCTTTCACCCTACGAAACACTTATTCCTTCAAACAAGGGAGTTCGATGGAACAGCCCATACGAATCCGTCGCTGGGGAAGCCGTTTATAGGAGTAAAGGAGAAAAGAGCATGTTTAAATTGTACACGGGATTCAATCACGCCGATCTGGATATTGACCAAGAAGACATCAATTTTGAAGATTTTATCCGATTTAGATTGAAGAATAATAACCTTTATTTCAATTCGTCCTATAAATACTTTTTTGAGAATGATTGGAGTTTGAGTGCCGGAGCCGCCATTTCATGGGATACAAATAACATTGGATTGGTAGAGGATGTGGTGGAAGCAAAAGAAACAGCTTCGCATATTAAAGCCAAGGCGCGAAAGAGCTTTAGTAACAGGTTCAACATTACTTTTGGTTCTGAGTTGTTCCAAACCGATTTTGAGGAAACCTTTTCAGCTAATGATGGTTCTGTTTTTGAGAGCAATTATGACGACCAATTATGGGCAGGATTTATGGAAGCCGATATCTTTTTGAGTAACCATTTTGCCATGAAACTTGGGGTAAGGGGAGAAAATAGCTCGTTAATGGAAGATGTTACAGTTTCACCTCGCGTATCATTGGCATATAAACCAGGGGACAGGGGCCAGTTTTCATTGGCCTATGGGGATTTTTATCAAAATCCAATGTCAAACGTGGCCAAATTTGGTGAACCCCTTTTATCTGAGAAAACGTCGCATTATATTTTGAACTATCAATACGTTGGTGATGGCAAAACTTTTAGAGCGGAAGGTTATTATAAGGATTATGATAATTTGGTGAAATATGATACAGAACTGCCTCAATTTAACGCTGACTTCAGCAATTTGGGGAGTGGCTACGCCGCTGGTGTGGATGTATTTTGGAGAGATAACAAAAGCATTGACAATTTGGACTATTGGGTTTCTTATTCCTACTTGAATACGGAGAGAGACTATCAGAATTTTAGAGAACGGGCAACACCCAATTTTGCACCAAAACACAATTTCTCTCTAGTAACCAAATACTGGATGGACAAACTGAGGTCACAAGTTGGGTTTTCCTATTCCTATGGTTCGGGCAGACCTTATGATAATCCGAACACACCGGAATTTTTGGCTGAGAGAACAAAATCCTTCAACAATCTAAGCGTCAACTGGGCGTACTTGATTGACCAGCAGAAAATATTGTACTTCTCCGTAAATAATATATTGAGCTTTAACAATGTCAGCGATTATCAATACGCAAACACTCCGGATGTAAACGGAATTTACAACCGCAGAGCGATTACCCCTCCGGCGGACAGTTTCTTCTTTGTAGGTTTCTTCTGGACCATAAGCACAGATAAAAAGAGCAACCAGCTGGATAATTTATAACGCTTATACCTTAAGTTACTGTTGCATTTTTAAATAATAGTCTGCCGAGTGTTTTCCTGAGCCATACACAAAGAAAAAGATGCAGGCCAGCAAAGTGATTGTTGCCAAAATAAGATTGGTTGAATTCATCTCACCCAAAAAATTGGTCAAAACCGCACCAATTATTATGGGCAACTGTGCGGCAGCAGCCCACCGTGTAAGAAGTCCCACAACAATTAAAAAACCACCGACAAAATGAGCTGGGGCAATGTAGTGTAAAAGAATCATGCCTCCGGGCATTTCTTGAAAAGGCCTGACCATTACGGCCATTTGCTCGTGATTTGTCATAAATTCCACTCCCTTGTAAAAAAGAAATATTCCAAGGGCAACGCGCACTAAATCCAAAGGATAGTAGGTATGGGCATTTGCCCATTTGTTCAAATTTTTAACTGTTCCCATGACGTTGGAATTTTAAGAATAATCCTATAATATACTCATTTTTAATGGGATATGGAAATTATAAAAAGCTCTCAGTTCCAATAAAAATATGGGGATTGATTGGTGCTAGACCGGGCTTAAATCCAATTCCATTTGAATATCACTTCTTTCATATGGGGATGAGGTGCCGATCATTTCCCTGAAACCCAATTTCCTATATAAATTTAGCGCCGGGCCCAAGACTCGATTGCTCTCCAAATATAACTTGGTAGCACCAAGGGATTTGGCTTGTTTGATTATATGATTGCCCAATAACTTGCCTATTCCCTTACCTTGTGCTTTAGGTGACACCCCCATTTTTGCCAGTTCGTAATCAAAACCTGGCAAGTTACTTTTCATAAGTGCGCAAACACCTACGGGTTCATCGTTTAACAAGGCCACCGCAATGTAGCCCCCTTTATCCAAAATGTATTCTTTTGGATTGTTCAGGGATACCCGGTCCATTTCCTCAATTTTAAAATACTTTACAATCCATTCCTCGTTCAAAACCCTAAAAGCCTCATAATACGCTTCTGAACATGGAATAATTTTAATATTCTCGTCCATTTTAAATAAAATCATAGTAAGAAGAACAAAAATACTAGGAAATCCTTACATAAACACTGTTATAAAATGGAGGTAACTTGCTGTTTTACAAGAAAAAGAAAGAATTTGCGTTATACCAAAGTGATTATCGTCAATTAACCATGCTATTCAACGAGTAAATTGGTTTCTTAAGGATAAAACACTTATTATTACAATTAAGTTAATAGTACAACTCTTACAAGAATCCCAAATCTTGCTAATGAGACCAGACAAAAACCACATACCTGCCCCCAAACGGGTGTTTAACCTACTTAGACTTTTTAGCTATGGCTATAAAACTACCCCTGTATTTCAAAAATATCGATATAGGTCGTAATGCTCGACTTCTTCTATTGCTTTTACCGTGTTTGTTTTTCTTTGAATCAAACGCGCAGGAAGGCAATCCGTATGTTAGTTATGATGTACCCTTTCAAAATTTGTTGAAGTTCAATCGCTTTTTGATCAACCCAACATTTTCAGCCGTTCGAGAAGACAAATCGTATGTAAACCTATTTCACAGAAGTCAAAGTGCTGACTTTAATGACAACAATCAAAACTACTTTTTAAGCTATAGCGGTCGTCTTAATGATCGTGTTGGTTTAGGCCTAAGTTTGTACAATCAACAAGAAGGAGTTATCTCCAATCTTGGGGTAATGGCAAATTATTCACATGGAATTCAACTGGGCCAAAAAAGCAGCTTGAGCTTTGGTGTAAACATTCCCTATTATGTAAGCAGTTTTGATCCAGATAGGGCTATTACCGTGGATGATGACCCCTTGCTGAACGATGCGACCCAAAATTCCATCATTTCTTTTCAACCTGGTTTGAATCTCTCTTTGGGTAAATTTGATTTTGGTGTATTCGCCCAGAACCTAGTGGACTATAATATGAAATCGGGAAAATCGTTGACCGATTTCAACGAAAAAACCTTTTCAGGGCATATACAGTTTGCACATGAATTTAAAAATGGAGCAGGGATTTTTGAAGATGGAAGGCTTTTACCTTTGGCCAGAGCTCGCTTTGAAGGAAGTCAAGATCCCATTTTTGGGGGTGGATTGATTCTTGACCTACCCAAATTAGGATGGATTCAAGGAGGATATGACCAGTTTTATGGAGCCTCCGCCGGTACCGGTTTCAATTTGAACCGAAGATTGTCTTTCGGTTATAACTTTGAAAAAAACCTCAACAACAACTTTACAAATTTGGGCATAACACATGAAGTTTCCGTCGCATTTTCATTTGTGCCCAATATGTCGAGGAGCATCTTGGCATCCAATGATGAAGGCTCCACCCGAAAACCTATTGAAGGTACTTTTGTGGCAGATATTAAAAAAGAAAAGAAAAAATCCAAGAGAAATAAGCTGGAAACTGAAACTACTTTGAGACCGACCAACAAGGAAGATTTGGCTTTTTGGGAAGAACAAGTGAAACAATTAAAGGAACAACAGGAAGATAATTATGCTGTGATTAACGAATTGATCTTTAAAATGGATTCTTTGGAGAGAAATAGGCAACAAGACATGGAAAAGCGATTTGAGATGGTGATGCGCATGGTTAAAAAACAGACAGATAACAAACGCCCTGATGTTGAAGCCAATGCACAAAAACTGTATTTGGCTAAAAACACTTCAGACTTGGATTCCATTTACGATTCTTTGGAAAAAACACAGGTCGCTGCAAATACATCCACTAAACCTAAAACCAAAGTTCAGCTCAAACCAAAGGCGAAAGCGCCAACAAAGAAAGGAGCTTTTACTGGAGGAGCGTTTAAACCTGTTGAAAAGTTTATTAGTCTAGATGGCATAGGTAAAGGCCATTATATTGTTGCCAACGTCTTTAAAAATGAACGTTACCTCAAGAATTTCATGGCAGAACTAAAAGCCAAAGGCCTCGATGCGAGATCTTTTAAGAACCCAGACAATGGCCTAAACTATGTTTATTTGGCCAAATACCAAGAAAACGAAGATGCCTACGCTGCTTATAGATCAAAGATGAAAGGCGCCTATAAAGATGAAATTTGGATCATGCATGTGAACAATTCACGATACTCCGGATGGGCCGATACCAAGTTTCAGGACAACGAATAAGCAGTAGGCTTAAACACTAGGTAATCGTTTGACAATAAACTTCATTTGACCTCTATGATTGGATTCGTGTTCGCATACATGAAACCATTTACAATAGTTGTTCGTTGGTTTATTTTGAAAAAAAGGCTCTGATTTCTCCAACCAGCTATCATCTCTTTGGGCAAATTCTTGATGCGTGATTTCCCTTACTTCTTTCAATTTACCGAGATAAAAATCCACTTGATGTCCCTTGATTTCTTCTCTAGCATCTTTTCCCATAGACATTGGAACATCCCATTCAGCTTTTATTTCGTCGCTCCAAGAACCCCATTCCATTTCATTGAAGGTGTTGAGCTGATAGTATCTTTCCGTAGCGGCCAAATGTAAAAGCATTGCCCCAATAGAGTTTGATTTGTCATCAATCTGAAAATCTAATTGCTCCACGGTTAAATCTTTCACGGTATTGATTACCCAATGACGCATCATGGTCATAGTAGAAAGCAAAGTCCCAATTTCTGGTGAATATCCCTCTTTTGGGCCAATAAGGTAGAGGTCATCTATGGAACTTTTCTTTTCGTTGGAATTTCCAAAACTTTTATTTGGTGTAAGCGTAAGTCCAGCAGTGACCAAAGCAGTACCGGCCAAAAAATTTCTTCGAGATGTTTTCATGAAATAGGTGTTTAGAAGTAAAGCGTTGTTGTTTAGTTTCTTACAAGATACAAAACAGGGATCCTCTAATTGCTAAAACCTGAAATATTCAATCTTTTATAAGTTTTGCGACTGCGTTGCTTCCGTAATCTTTCCTTTCTGACAGCTCGGAAACTATTTTTGGATGATCTTGTGGTCGGGTCTGCGAAAGTTTATAGGCCGCTTGAATGTCCGTAATAGCAATTCGAAAGCCAACCACACCTTTTACCTGCCTAAGGGTTTTGGGAGATAAATCGTGAAGCGAAACTGGGTTTTTGGAATCCTTTTCGTATTTATTCACGAGTTTATCCAGTGATTCCATGGTCTCCTCTTCATTCAAAACTTTTAGTTTACCATAAACATGAACCGCAATATAGTCCCAAGTAGGCACCTCTTCTTCCTCGTACCATGAAGAGGAAACGTAGGCATGTGGACCATTAAATACGCATAAGACTTCTTTGGATTCTTGAAAAGCCTTCCATTGTGGGTTGGCTTTGGAGATATGACCTTCCAAAACATCCTTACCATTACTATCCAGATCCAATTCCAAAGGAATGTGTGTGGCCCAAGGTTTGCCATCAACCTGATTGATTAAAATTCCAAAGCTGTTTTCTCTTAAAAATGCTTTGACTTCGTCAACATTTTCATTTTTATAATAATGTGGAATATACAAGGTTGGAAAAATTCAGTTAGTATACTTTTTTACGATGTCGGAAACATCATCATATCGTTTCCAAGTTTTTGGGCGTTCGTAATCCAAACCGGATTTCATCACCTTGGCAGTGGGATAATTGTCCTTTATCTGCCCCCAGGTGGTGTCTTCCCAAAAAGTATCTTCAAGTTTTTGAAGCTTTACATTTTTAAGTGAACCTGATACTGCTTTATCGATTAGTGGCCACCAAAGACTTTCGGTTTCACGATCCCACAATACAAAACCGTCGAGCCCGTCCCATACTTTGGGGTCAAAATAGGTATATCCACTGAGTGCGAAGGTGAAAACTTTATCAGCATAAGTTCTTTTATAAACTGCTCCTAAATCTGCCAAGATGCAATAGGCAGCAAAGATGGGTTCACCATCCAACATATCATTGACCACCTCATGACGCGTTAGGTCGGCAACAGAATAGGCTTTGATATCATTTCCCTTTTTTGCCAACAAAAATCGACTGTCTGCGGTCCAAAGAGTATCCGCTTCCTGTACAGTTTGAAATTCTGGCTTTAAAAGTGCCGGAAATCGCTCACGGCCAATACCGTAATGAAATTGTGCCGGTTCCAACCCTAAATTGTCTATTACAAAGTGCTCAGTTTCGTTATCACCTCCGTACAGCAATTTAGTGCCATTTTTCTCAAAAAATTTACCATTTTCCAAGGCGCTTGGTCTTTGGGAAAATCCCAAAACTGTGAACAGTAGAAATAGTAAAGTCAGTTTATTTGGTTTCATGGGTTGCTTTTGAATTCATATGAGAAAGGTACGAAATTGTATTGACCAAAATTTGTTCAAGAGTATGAAAGACATAAAAAAAGCGGGAATTAATTCCCGCTTTTTATTTTATAAAATCTCGCAAAGGTTTTTATTCAATCACCTCTTTTTCCAATTGAAAATCTTGGACAGTTTTGTTGGCGACCGCTATTTCCACGTCAACGGTATCGCTTTTGATATACCCTTCCAATTCGGCAAACACTTTGTAAGAGCCTGCTTCCAGCCCCATAATAGTATAATTGCCATCAGCATCGCTAAAACCTGAAGTGTTTAAGGTGTCTGCTGCTAAGACGGATACCTGTGCACCCTCAAGAGCAACTTGCACTTCTTCTTCCAAAGTAGTAATACTTCCAACAAGGCTTCCGGCCGTGGAAAGGTTACTCACCTTAATTACCGGTTTAAAGTTGAATCCTTTAATACCATCTATTGATTTGGTATTGCCTTTGGCAACGAAAGAACGGCTCACATCAAAGTCCAACAACAAGTCTGCAGACAGCCCACCAGCAACAGTAATTCCTGGCTTTATGAATACTTTAATGCCGGTTTGTTCCCCACTAGGTACTTTCAGGTCAAAAGTTCGGCCATCTGTTAGGACAACGTTTACTCCTTTCACATAGATTCGCAACAGATCATATGTGCCCGCAGGAACATCTATGCTTGCAAGTTGCTCCGTAACTCCGTTGGTAAGCTCTAAAAGGTTTATATCCATTTCTTCCTCCATCAACGTAACAAAGGGAGAACCATCTCCGTCATCATCGGAATCCATATCATTGTCAGCGTTATCATCCATTTCATCATCTTCATTGTCAGTGTTTCGAGCTTCAAGCTTAAACACGGTTACATTCGCTTCAGCTACCATATCAAATGGAAAAGGGGCGTCCGTTAATTGTATAGTCAGTTTACCTGTACCATTGGCATTGGAATCGGCATCATCTGAACAGTTTATAAAGGTGAGTGCAAAGGCCATAAGAAGGCCTAGAAAGAGTTTAATTTTCATATTTGAGGCTTTTAAAACAGGGTGAAGGCACCCTTGGGGTTAATGTTTAGTGTTACCCCAAAAATGCAAATCTCTTGATTTAAAACCTTTCATATTTTAAGTTTTTCGATGAAATGCACTGATTTGTAAGCTTTTACCTTCAGTTTTTAGCTAATGGTGGTTGGAGTTTTGATAGTGTTCCCTAATTAGATCCCGTCCAAAATCACCATCAAAATCCCTCCAAACGGAATGGATGTGATTGGCATTGTTTTGAACATTGTCAAACTCAATCAAGAAACTTTTTCCTTGAATTCTATAATAATGTGGTTTTCCCGCTGAGGTAGCCCCTGCCCATCCAAAAAAGATATTTGAAATTTGTTCTTGCTTAACTCTTGCCATTCTTTTTTTAGCCAGTTCGTTTGGCATGGCGAAAATATATTCGCGAATCAGTTTCCAGAGTAACTCTTGTTGCTTTTGATTCAGGGCGTCCATGTTTATACCAATGGTTTCCAACGGTTTTACCTCCGATTCTATAAAAGTGGCAATCTCTCTCAAAGCGATTTTACGAAATATCGCCATGTTTTTTTGATTGGAATTCAAGGAATTGATCAGTTCCAACCCTAGATCTTCTTCTTGGGCCAAAACACGTTGGCCTTTTCTTTCTCCGGACAGGATTTTGGCAGGCGATGCCCCCATAAATCTTGGAGTCAAAGATATTTGGTCGCCTACCGTAGTGAAATTTAATGAAAGGTGATGACCTTCAAAGGACCAGCCCCATACATGATTGCTTTTTGGATCTCCATAAAAAGCGATATAATATTTTTCAGCATCCCTCATGTTTGAATTTCCTTCGAGTTCAAGAAGCACCTCTTCCAACGCAATAATTTTCTTGACTTTCTGGTACCCAGATTGACTAAGATGGCTTTGAAGCATGGTGTGAAAAAATTCTTTTTGGGAGGAATTGAGTTCTGCTAGCGAAACACCAGGTTTATCTAGCATGGAAGCAGGAAAAAAATGCCAGAGTTCTCTAGAATCATCCGTAAAGGCCAGCAATGCTTTTTGCTGTTGCTTTGGATTTAAGGAGTTTAGAAAATTGAGAGTTGAGGTTTGACCAAAGCTTAAGGTATAGACAAAACTAAGGATTAGAGTGGTGCATATTGTTTTGTACATGATTCGCTTTTTAGTAAAGATAGCAGAAAAGAGATGGACAATCCATGGTTGTTTTGTGATGCATATTCCAAAAAAAAAAACAGGGAGCAAACTAGCCCCCTGCTATAATTTAAAATAGGAATTATTGTCTGGCCGCGGATTGGACCGACCCGTCGGTTCCACTAAGATCAGGTCTGAATGCCCATAATTCTTGAATGTCGCCATTAGTGGTATCCCCAAATTCTTTTAAGAAGTCCATAAATGTACCTTCCCCATGTACTTCTTCATACCATTCTGGAAATTTGTCTTCTTCCGACATCCAAGAGCTGCTGTCAAAAAAGTTTACCCATGCCATGTCCTGACCATCCATATTGCTTAATTCGTTAAAATAGACTCCCCATTGCTCATCAGCGTCTTTTGTTTTAAACACTTTGGTGACTTTGTCCAAAACGCCCATAAAATCCCGCCCCTTGAAACGCTTGATATCCAGCATAAAGACAGCTAAATTTTTTAATTTGAAATCTTTGGTGAAATTGGAGTGTTTTGTATCAAATCTCCAATAGGTAACTGGAGATTCGGATAATGAATGGGCGGCAACATTGGCATTCCAATCATCATTATGTCCATTCTCATTCTGAGGAGCGTTGTCCATTGCACTCCAAGGTATGGGTCCCATACTCCAGACATATTTCCCAAAATTTTTGCCGCTCATTACAAAAAATACATTGGCCGCATAAGGTCCATCCGAATGAAACTTTTTATTGTGGGCGGCAATCCCAGCCTCAAATTCGGCTATCTTTTCGGGATGGGCGGTTAGCATTAGATTGGTAAACACTCCATAATCTTTGGTTTCTTGGGCTGAAATTAAAAAAGGAACCAGCAATAGTGCAAACAATAGTTTTTTCAGTTTTGTTGAATTAGTCGTTTTCATAAAGCTTAGAATTAAAGGTTGATATAAATTGAATTAGTCTACAAATTTGGTAATCGACATCTTGCTCAATTCCAAACAGCATGAATCAACCTACAAGTGTGCAAGTAAGGTTCTATATGAGGGAACAAACTAGGAAAGTAGTGGGGGGAGGGATATGTTAAAATCCTAGTATTCTAAGATAATAAAAAACTGGTAATGAATGGTTTAAGTAATAGGCTAATTGCTTTTTTTACCTCAATAATGAATGGTTTATATATAGTTTCCTACAACATGTGCTTACAGAATATTGAATTCCTACAATATATGGGCCACCTCAAAACAAAAATCCCAAAGCCGAAAATTCGGACTTTGGGATTGTCAACCTAAAAAAAACAAAAACTACTCGAACGTAAAACTACTTTCCACTTTTTCGGAAACCCTGAAATAGCCATATGGGGTATTATCAGGATTGTCCACATTTATGCAATTACCAACCAAGGCGACCGGGGTTGCGCTAAATGGATTTCCTGCACTCTCAAATTGTTCCACCAGCAAGCGCAAATAGTTGTGGTAGTCTTCCGAAATACCCAATAATTGAATATCCACAACATCCCCGGGTTCAAACTCTTTGATGTTTTCCTGTTCATCCTCCAATTTTTCATAGTAAAAGGTTACTTCATTCCCGTCCACAAATTCATCTTTGATGTAAAAAAGCTCGGGTAATCTATCATTCCTACTATGAAATCTGAGAAAGTAATAGTTTTCGATATCCGCAGGATCTTGAAAGGAAACATTGACTTCCAAAGCTTCGTCATCTTCACCATCTTCTGTTGATTGTGTTATGGCAGAAAACTCGCTTACGGGAAGCATGGTCTCGGTGGCGGTGTATTGTTCACCTTCATATAATATTTCCAATGTGTATGAATTTCCAACAACTGGAATAAACGTGGATGTGGTATAACGTCCATCATTTTGGTCTTGAAAGGTGAAAATCGCACCACTGTCATTGTTGGTTACTTGGACTATTGCTCCATTTACCGCCGAATTTTGTTGACGCTCGAAAAAGGGTGTGGAGGTACTCAATAAAATGGTTTGTTCATTTCCTGAGGTGCCTTTTTCCCAATCCAGTGAGGCTTCAATGGTCAACCTAATGGGGCCTTCGGGAACATCTACTTCGACAACATCAGTGCAGGAAGCAATACATAGTATTGCAATGCTAAAAAAGATTTTATAAATGCGTTTCATTGTTTTAAAATTTAAAGTTGTAGGTAACGGAGGGAACCATACCAAAAATTGCAGTTCGAGTTGCTTCATTGGCGCCGGTTTCAAAATTTTGCCCAAACGAAATGGATGCGGCATTTTTTCGATTGTAGACATTATAAATGCCAAAGACCCATTCTCCCTTCCATTTCTTATCTGGTCTTCTATTTGGTTTATAAGTGGCCGAAATATCCAGTCTATGGTAAGCCGGTAATCTATCGGCATTACGGTCAGAATAGGATGCAATGGATATGCCCTCGTATTGATATTGTCCGTTCGGATAGGTAACTGGTCTTCCGGTTTGGAAAACGGCATTGGCCCCAAAACTCCATTTTTCATTTAATTGATATGCCCCCGTAATCGAGATGTCGTGGGTTCTGTCATGCGGAGTGTTGTACCAATCCCCATTGTTGATGCCCGGACCACCTGCATTGCCACCAAATGTTCGCTGTTCCGATTTAGAAAGGGTATATGAAATCCAACCTGTTAAGGGACCTTCATTCTTCCTGAACAAAAGTTCAAGACCATAAGCTCTTGATTCCCCGTTCAAAATTTCCCGTTCAATGGTGTTGTTTCCGATGAGGTCCGAACCGTCGATATAGTCAATACGATTATCCACTGTTTTGTAGTATGCTTCCACTTCCATCGAAAACATTTTGTCCATGAAATTTCTAAAATATCCGAGGGCATACTGGTCTGACAATTGCGGTTTTATATATTTCCCACTGGGGGTCCAAACGTCAAGAGGAGTTACGGAAGAGGTGTTGGACAGCAAATGGATGTACTGGGCAGCTCTTGAATAGCCGAATTTGACCGATGAGTAATCATTAAGCTGATAGGCCAAGGCCACTCGGGGTTCAAAATTCCTGAATGTTTCCATGCTCTCATTTTTCTTATACACCGTTTCACCAATAGGGTCCGTCCTTTGGTAAAACCGCAAGGTTGGATTGTAGATCAAGGGTTGGTCATTTGCATATTCTGATAATGGTTGTCCTCCCATTCGGTTGAAATGACTGAATCGTAGACCATATTGTGCGGTAAGCCTATCTGTTAGTTTGTGCTCCGCATTGATATAGGCCGCACTTTCCAAAGCTCTTTTTTTATCGAGTTGGAGTTCGTTTATTGCAGAATTGGGACCGGTAGGTTTAATTTGCCCAGGATCAAACTCGTATTTGATCGTACTAATACCGAAATCGAGTTTAAAAGCATCGCTGAAATAATATTTCAAATCGTATTTGGCATTGTAATTTTTGATGGAGGAAATCCAATCGAACTCAAAATCCTCTATGCCCAATTCATAATCATATTTGCTATAAATGAGGGAGAGATTGGAGAACAATCGATCATTAAAAATATGATTCCATCTTAAGTTTCCGGAAGCATTTCCGTAGCTACTGTTAAATGAGCCATCGAAATCAAAAACATCCCTGCCAAAATATCCTGAAAGAAAGAGCTTGTTGTTATCGTTAAGACGGTAGTTGGTTTTAAGGTTCAGATCATAGAAGCTAACACTATTCTTTTCACCAGCCAGTTTTAGAAATAGATGTGCATAAGATCCTCTTCCGGCAATTAAAAACGAGCCCCGGTCATTGAACATGGGGCCTTCGGCGGCCAATCTGCTGGAAATTGCACCAATGCCACCGGTTAAGGCAAAATTCTTGCTGTTCCCATCTTTTTGACGCACATCCAGCACCGATGAAACCCGTCCTCCAAATTTTGCAGGTATGCCCCCCTTATAGAGTTTAAGGTCCTTTACTGCATCGGCATTAAAGACAGAGAAAAAACCGAGCATATGTGAGGTATTGTATATAATGGCTTCATCCAGGAGCACAAGGTTTTGGTCCACAGCCCCTCCGCGAACATGAAAACCACTTGACCCCTCGCCGTTATTAGTGACCCCAGGTAAAATCTGGAGGGATTTGATCACATCCACCTCACCCAAAACTACGGGCATTTGCTTTACCGTTTTTATATTGAGTTTGGAAACGCTCATTTCTGGTTTTCGAAGTATGGCCCTTTCGGGCTCTTCGGCAGTGACCTCCACTTCGTCCAGTTGTGTGGAAACCTCGGTAATTTCAATATCAATTTTTTGATTTTGGTCCAAGACCACTTGCATGGAGATCTCTTTATATCCCAAATGTGAAAACACCAAGGTGTAGGATCCCTTTGGTGCTGTTAAGGAGTAAAAACCATATTCGTTGGTAATGGCACCAATTGTTGTACCCTGTAAAAAGATGGAGGTGCCAAAAAGGGTCTCCCCGTTCATTTTGTCTTTTATGTTTCCACTGATGGTGTAATTGCTTTGGGCGTGCAGGGTAAGTGAACTTGCCAAAAGGCATAGGGCGGTAAGCAAGCGAATAGGCCTTGGCCTTTCCTTTTTTTCCTTCATTCGTTTTTTGATTTAAGATTAGATTGAATCGTTTTTTGATGTATTCCACCTAATGACAGTGGAAAAGAAGAAAGGTTGCATCTCCATAAAAAGAAATTCGTTTTGGATTGGGTTTTAACTCAAAATTGGGAGTTGTCGGCCATGTTAATCACCTTAAAATCATAAAAGTGTTGGTGTTCATATTGGCAGAAGCGTCATTTAGCTAAGAATCTGAAATAGGTAGGAAAGTTTGGCTAAATTCATTTCAAAATAAACATAACGAAGCTCAAAATGAATAAAATTCTTCTAATTGCAACAGCTGCATTGTTGTTGGTTTCCTGCAAGTCCAAAAATGCTGAAAATACGGCAACGGATGAGAAAAAGAACAAGATTCCAGTTTACGCATGGATTGGCGGACCGGGTGAAGCCACTGATGCAGAATTGACGACTCAATTTAAAGATCTTAAAGGAAAAGGGATAGATGGTTTAATGTATAATGGAGGACATGATCCTGGAACGTATAAAAGAGTTGGAAAATTGGTGAAGGCATCAGGGATGGAGTTTCACACTTGGATTCCGACAATGGTACAGGGAGAAAACCCAAAGATTGACAAAACCTGGTATGCGGTCAACAGGAATGGAGAATCAGCCTTTGAAAAACCAGCTTATGTGGATTATTATAAGTTTTTATGCCCAAGTAAAGAAGGAACCTACAACTTTTTGGCTGAACTCTATGGAGGAGTGGCCGATGTGGAAGAGGTTGATGGTATTCACTTGGATTATATCCGTTTTCCCGATGTGATTTTGGCCCGTGGGCTATGGGATAAATATGGTCTTGTGATGGATAAAGAATATGCTCCATACGACTATTGCTATTGCGATGACTGTACATCCGACTTTAAGGAAAAGACAGGAATAGACATCAAAGCTGCTGAAGATGCTACGCAAGTTGAGGAATGGAAACAATTCAGATACGACCTAATTACCAATATGGTGGGTCGTTTGGCCGATGTGGTCCATGGAAAAGGAAAAAAAATCAATGCAGCGGTGTTCCCTGGGCCGTCAATTTCAAAAAAATTGGTACGGCAAGAATGGAATAAATGGAATTTGGATGCCGTGTATCCCATGAATTACAACGATTTTTATTTAGAAGGACCTGAGTGGGTAGGAGAAATTGTTAAGGAGGAAGTTGGAGCCAGTAAAGCTGGAGTTCCTGTTTATAGTGGATTGTTCATCTGTCCTAAGCCTGAAAAGAAAGGGAATGAGAAAGATCCCGAAAATCATGGATTGCTTCCTGAAGAAATTGGTGAGGCCATTGCGGGCTCCATGAAAAATGGTGCGACCGGAATATGTCTCTTTACCCCTGGCAGAATGACCGATGCACATTGGGAGGCTTTTGAAAAAGCCATCTATAAAGATTACAGCAACCGATAACCAATATTTATAGTTGCAAAGTCCGGCTTTTCTAGTGAATTGCCGGGCTTTTTGTTTAAAAAAATTCCCCGATGCACGGCGTCGGGGTTTCAGATAATCTGTCATTCCCGCAAAAGTGGGAATCTATTCAACAGTTCAGGTGTAAAAACCAACAGTTGGGTCATAGTTTTTGGTGAGATTTACTGTTCGAAAGCACTTTTGCGGTATAAATAATTGAAAACGAACAGTCATGAAAAAACTTATTCTTCTTGTTATTTTATTTGGTTCTATCGGTGTAACATGGGCACAAGACCAATACATGAAAGGTATGGAAAAAGCCTTTCAACTTTGGAAAGACCAAAAACCGATGGAAGCCGCTAATATTTTTGAACGTATTGCAATGGCGGAGAAGGACAACTGGGTTCCCCATTATTACGTCGCCCAAATAAACACCATTTACTCATTTGGGGAAAAAGATTTTGAAAAATTGTCCAAACAATTGGAAAAAGCTAGGGAGTTTTCCGATATGGCCAAATCAATTTCACCGGACAATCCCGAATTATTGGTGCAAGAAGCCCTAATAAATACGGCTTGGATAGCATTTGACGGTGCAACATATGGCATGACCCTTTCAGGAAAAACTACACAACTTTATCAAAGAGCCCTTGAATTGGCTCCTGAAAACCCAAGAGTGGTGTTTTCAAAAGCGGAGTGGGATATGGGATCCGCCAGATATTTTGGTAAGGATACTGCACCATATTGTAAAGATGTGGAGAGAGCCTTGCAACTTTTTGCTAATTTTAACAACGATACTCCATTCTATCCTGCATGGGGAAAAGATAGGGCAGAACAGGTGTCGGCACAATGTAAGTCATAAGTATGCAAAATTTTATCAAAGTTGTCAAGGTTTCTTTATTGATAACTATAGTAGTTGCCATTCTCAGCATTTTTGTCTTTGGGAATGGCGATTATTCATTTGATAAGATCCTTAGGGATATTATCATCAGTTTTATTTTTTCATTTGGATTGACCGCGGTCAATGCATATTACCATGATTGGATGAATGTTCGCTATTCTTGGGAAAAAAGTCCTCAAAAACGATTGTGGATTGGGGCTATAGGCTCTTTCATACTTACAATTATCGCATTCGGAGCACTCAGATATATCATTCATTTTTATTACACAGGTGTATCGTTTATGGAATTTATTAAAAATGAAAAACCAGATTCCTACATCGTTGCAATTGTGATCACCTTGATAGCCTCACTTTTCACGCATGCCTTTTATTTTTATAGGGCGCTGCAGAAAAAGGAAGTGAAAAAACAGAAAATCATTGCAGGATCGGCCTCAGCTCGTTTCGACGCCTTGAAAAATCAATTAGACCCACATTTTTTGTTCAACAGCCTTAATGTGCTCACCAGTTTGATTGAAGAGGATACCGATCAAGCACAAAAGTTCACCACCTCACTTTCCAAAGTGTATCGATATGTTTTGGAGCAGAAGAACAAGGATTTGGTCACTGTTGATGAAGAGCTCAATTTTGCCCGTACCTATGTGAGACTGCTTAAAATGCGGTTTGAGGATAGTATCGTATTCGAAATTCCTGAAAAATGCACTGTTCCTGATGCTAAAATAGTCCCTTTGTCATTGCAATTACTTTTGGAGAATGCGGTCAAACATAATGTGGTAACAGCCTCCAAACCTCTACATTTAAAAGTAACGGAAGAAGATGGGATGTTGGTGGTGCGCAATAACCTCCAAGAAAAGCAGGTGGTTAAAAAAAGTAGTGGAGTCGGACTTCAAAATATTAAACAGCGCTATGGCATATTAACCGACAGGGAGGTTCTTATAGCCAAAACCAATTCCCAATTCAGTGTTGGGTTACCAATGCTTACAGAGCAAATTTCTGTTATAGAAACCCAAGAAAGTTATATAGCCGAGAAACGCTACTTAAAAGCCAAGGAAAGGGTGAAAAGCATAAAGGAATTTTATTCCAATTTAACCGCATATTGTATTGTAATTCCTTTTTTGTGGTGGCTCAATTTTAGGACTACCGACTTTTTATGGGCATTTTTTCCCACTTTGGGATGGGGTTTTGGTGTCATAGCCCATGGAATGGAAGCTTATGGATATAATCCGCTTTGGGGCAGACGATGGGAAGAGCGAAAAATCCAAGAACTGATGGACAAAGATGATTTTTAGTGTTGCCCCAGCATACTAAAAACAATTCATCCACCTAAAATAACAGTTCACGAATTCATTTTTTCATCATCCTTTGTTTATATGGAATTTTGAGATGTAATTAAAAAACATCTAAAATCAAAACATATGGAAATTCAGAATCAACACAGATACGACAGGGCGAAAGAAAGAGTAAGAGAACTCAAATGCTTTTATACCAATTTATTTGCCTATTGCCTAGTAATTCCCTTTTTAGCCTATATAAATTATAGAACCACCAGTTTTATGTGGGTTATTTTTCCGGCATTTGGATGGGGGCTTGGAATATTTTTCCATTGGATTAAGGCAACCGGATATCACCCTTTGCTGGGCAAAAACTGGGAAGAGCGTAAAATACAGGAGTACATGAACAGCGATAAATTCTAATGAATACCTATATTTATTAATCATTCAATACCAACCAGAATGGAGCAGTCAAAGAAGGAAAACAAATACATCCGGGCTAAGGAACGGGTCGATGAGCTCAAGAAATTTTATGCCAATGTATGGTCTTATATCATGGTAATTTCGGCATTGGCACTGATCAACTATTTAACCAATGAATTTCGTTATATGTGGTTTTTATGGGCCGCTTTTGGTTGGGGAATTGGAATTATATTCCATGCAATTGGGACCTTTAATCTCAATCCTTTTTTTGGCAAAAAGTGGGAAGAGCGCAAGATCAAGGAATTAATGGACGAGGATGAAAAAACAAAAAAGTGGAAATAATCATGAAAAATTCTAATCCAGAAAAATACGAGAGGGCAAAAAAACGGGTAGAGGAGATGAAAGGGTTTTATATCCATTTAATGGTGTATATCGTTATCAACACCTTTATTCTTGTCAATATTTATTTAAACACGGACGATTTTTGGCAATGGCCCCACTTTGTGACACTAGGGGCATGGGGAATTGGATTGTTATTCCATGCATCCAAAACCTTGGGATTTAACCTGCTGTTCGGTAAAAACTGGGAGGAGCGCCAAATTCAAAAATACATTGAGAAGGATAAAAAGGAAATGGATAAGTTCAAATAATGGAAAAGAAAATTGATATACAAATCAATATATAAACTAGCAGTATGAGGGATTTGGACAAATATGAACGGGCTAAGAAGCGGGTTAAGGAACTGAAAGGGTTCTACAACCATCTTAAAATCTTCTTCGTTGTCAATGTTATATTCTTTCTTTTTAAAAGCGGATGGTTGACGCCTTATATGCCGGAGGGTTTTCCTACTGAAGCATATTACTTTGATTGGATAAACGGAAACTTTATTATCTGGGGCGTTATCATTGTTGTTCATGGTTTAATTCTCATGAGAAATAAGGTGCCGTACCTAAAAAGATGGGAAGAAAAGCAGATTAAAAAATACATGGAGCAAGAAGAGGAGGAGAGCACAAAATACAATTGACAAATATCAACCTACGAACAAAACTTAGTTTTACCACTAAATCATAAATAAATGCATGCCATAATCATTGAAGACGAGAAACCTGCGGCAAGGAGATTAAACAGGTTGCTTTCAGAACTTAATGTAAATGTTTCAACAATGCTTCATTCCGTTGAAGAATCCATCGAATGGTTCCATAATAACCAGCACCCCGATTTGATTTTTTTGGACATTCAGTTATCGGATGGTCTTTCCTTTGAAATTTTTGAAATCATCGAAGTGAAAAGTGCCATAATTTTCACCACTGCATATGACGAATATGCACTCCAGGCATTCAAGTTAAACAGCATTGATTATTTGCTAAAACCTATCGATGATGAAGAGTTGGAAATGGCAGTAAAAAAGTATCAAAATTTTAAGCCAGAAAATCAAAAAATATCGGTCGATTTTAATGACATAAAAAAGCTACTTGTCAACCCCTTGGAAAGGGAATACAAAAAACGGTTTACGGTCAAGGTCGGACAACATTTGAAAATCATAAACGCGGACGAGGTAGAATGTTTCTTCAGTGAAAACAAGGGCACATATGCTGCAACTATGGATGGAAGAAATTATTTGTTAGACACTACTTTGGAGCAGTTGGAAGAGGAGTTGTCCCCAGAGATTTTTTTCAGGGTAAGTAGAAAGTTCTATGTGAATGTAAATCACATCAAGGACATCATTTCTTACACTAATTCAAGGCTTCAAATCAAACTAAATCGCTATATTGAACAAGAAATCATTGTGAGTAGGGAGCGTGTAAAAGACTTTAAGTTATGGTTGGAATAAAGTATTTTAAAATACTGATTATTAAATTTTTAAACCTAAAAATAAATAGCTATAAATTTTTCTTATAGTAGATTTTTGGCCCAAAATCCAAGAAATTTAGTCAACTCGGTTGTCGTCAAAAGCAGAAGGCAATAATTTTGGGATCAGTTTGATGAAAATGGGTAATAATACCGCTCCTCCGGGCAACATAAAAATGGCCAAAGAAGGAATGGTCTTAAAAATATCCAGCAATTGATTTTGAACTTTTTTACGCTCTTGGGCATTCAATTCTTTGGTTGCCGATTTGGATAAAAGAGAAACCAATTCCTTACTTTCGGTAAGTTCTTTTTTTAATCTTTTGCTGTTTCTCAAAATTAATTTCCCCACATTTTTCGACATCCCTTCGTAAAATTGAACGGCTACATTTTTGTCGTTTAGATACCCGATTTTTGACTTGTTTTCCCTGAAGAAGATTTGAACAAAATCCAGTGTGGATTTCACCTCTTTTTCAGACCTGTTCAGGTCCGTTCCAAGCCCCAAAATATAGTCCCATTCTTTACGGTCCAATTGCTTGTCTTCCCATAAAGTCAAACAGGCCATATCCATGAAATAATCCTTTTCACATTCTGTGAAATTTTCCTTGAACAATTCACGGTACGAGCCGTCCAAATTTGCTGGGTCCAAATCCAAATAGGTGAGTGATGAATCTAAAAGTTGCACAAGTTTATCATCCTCTTTTTGGGTCTCTTTTGAATTTAATGCTTGATACGCAATGTTGATAATTACATATTCCAAAAGTTGGGCATGTTCAATAACCGAGGTGTGGGCCTGCAGATATATTCTAAAAATTAGTACATCAACATACAACAATGAATTGGTAAGACTGTTCCCAAAAGCACGGTTAAAGGCATTACCACCTAGATATATACGGGAATCTATGAGCTTTTCAAGCTGTGATTCGGTCTGGCTACCGGTCAATATTTTGTTAAGGAACGATATTTTACTTACCTCAAGGGATTGATAATAACTGAAAACGGTGTTTACAAAACGCTCAAAATCATTATCCTTTTTCTCAAATCGGTAGGTAAAATATAGCGCAGTGAGTAGATTGATCTTGGCAATCTCATCCTCGGTCAAGTTGTGTTCAACAGTAATGAACTTGGGGATATCAATATGGATTCCATATACAAACCCTGATCTTTTAAGCTCGTGGTACAGAAGTTCAAAGTTTGGGAAGACTTTGGACTCTTCATTTACAAGGTGTCCAAATTTGTTTATCCATCCAGATGCAGAAGGGTTCATTAGGTTAATGTTTGCATCTCAAAATAAAGCAAATTAAAAGACTTTTCTACTGGAAAAATGTGTTATTATTCTGATTCAGATGGATTGGTAAGCTGAGTGCCAGTTTCACTCTGCTTTAAGATTTCGATGCCCTTTTGAATCACCAGGTTGGTGGGAATGGTGATTCTACGTCCATCATCGGTACGCATAAATAGGTAAAAACCGCTAATATCCTCTACCTTTCCGGTCCAATCAAAATCACTGTCCAAAACCCTTATTCTGTCCCCAAGACGGAGGGGATGACTAAAAAATAGGATTACACTTGCAGTTAAATTGGAAAGAATGGACCACTGCGCTACAAATCCGATACCAACAACCGCCAGAACCGAAGAAATAAACACCGAAAACTCTTGTAGGTTGACGCTCCAAATCAGGGCGACCAAAGCAATTCCTACCCCGTAAAAAAGGAGGTTGCTTAAATAAAAAATTATTTTTCGATTGTTGATATCAATAGCACTTATTTTTCCAAAACGACGAATGGCACGTTTGCTCAAAAAGTTTAATGCAAAGATTACGATTGCAACAACAACGGTGCTTAAAATTTCCTGTTGATAAGACATTGGATCCATGGCGACAATGGTTTTGTTCCTGCAAATTACCCAATTATGTTGGCAGATTGAAAAAATAATGGATTTTGTCCGTATCACCATTTTTTTGATTCCTTCAAAGAAAAAATTGACCTTAAAAATGTACAATGATAATGATCATGTTCTCCGAACAAGTGTCGAAGTAGCTTTGACAAATTTTTAAAACATAGGCAATGAAAAAACTAGTTATTTGTGCAATGATCTTACTATTGGGAGCTTCGCAATCCATGACGGCCCAAGAACCAGCAGATAATGGAAGTCCATGGCAGTTTAGACTACGCGGAATTGTGGTGACGCCAGATGAAAACGCTGATATTGAGGCTATTGGTGGAGATGTTGCGATTTCTACCACCGTAGTTCCAGAACTCGACATTTCTTATTTCTTTGATGAAAATTGGTCTTTGGAGTTGATTTTGGCCACTACTAAGCACGATGTTGAAGCTGTTGGAACAGCAGCTGGCGATATTGATTTGGGCCATGTATGGCTTCTTCCACCAACATTGACAGGACAATATCATTTTACAGGAGGTGATTTTATCCCTTATTTGGGCGCCGGTTTAAATCTGACTCTATTTTATGGGGTCGATGAAGGTCCGGTAGCAGACGATGTGGACTATGACACCGCCGTTGGATATGCGCTACAGGGCGGGTTCGATTTTATGCTTAACGACAGGTGGTTTTTAAATGCCGATGTAAAAAAGTTATTCCTGAACACTGATGCCACAGTAAACGCTACAACCGCACTTGGAGCTACCGTTGGAGCCGACGTGGATATCAATCCGTGGATTATTGGCTTTGGAGTAGGGGTGAAACTGTAATTTTTGAGTATTGATTTAGTTGATAAAAGAAACGACTTCACCATGAAGTCGTTTCTTTTTCTGTTCAATAATGGGATTGATTCATTTATTCGAAGTCATTCCAGTTTTAATCGAAATCCATAGACTTTCAATTTCACTTGTACAAAATCTAAATCCAAGGCCCATTTAAACCCGAGCTTTTCATACATCTTCCAGGCCACTTTCATATATTCCGTAGTGTGGATTATAACATTTTCGTGATTTTTCTTTTTGGCTTTTTCGATACATGTTAGACTTAGAGCCTTGCCCACCCCCAAACCTCTTCCATCTGGGTGAACAGCTAGAAGCCTAAATCCAGAAGCATTTTTCTCTAAGGGCGCGGTACCTCCTGAACCATAATATTTCATATTCCCAAAATATAGCACACCTCCAATAATTTTGTTTTGGGGAGTTATAGCAACCAAGAGTTCTACTCCGGGCTTTTTGGTGAACTCCCCAATATGTTCCAAGGTTTTGTAATAGGCTGGCTGGTCATCTTGCTTTGGAAAACCTTCAAGCCCGGCATAAACCTTAACCATAAGCTGACCAATGCGTATATGTTCTGAAGGTTCCGCGTTGCGAACAACAAAGGCTTGCTTCGAATCTGCTGGACCATAACTATTTTGATAACGTTCCGCAAAACCTTGATGATGCAGTTTTTGCTCCAGTTCGGTTAACTTTTCCAAAAAATCATCATCCACAAACCTTTCAAGCACAGACTGTATCCTATGCCATTCCTTTTCAAAACTGGGCAACAACTTTTTCCCTTTATTAGATATTTGAATAAGTGTTTTTCTTCCGTCTTGAGAATCTTTGCGAGTTTGTAAATAACCTTCTGCTGTCATCTTTCTGGTTATTTTGATTATTGCGGGATGCGAGAAACCAAGATAATTTGCAATTTCTGTAACAGATAGTTCGTTCTTTTCCTTCAATAAAAGAAAAATGACATGCCAATTGGGTTCCAACCCTAGCTTTTGGTTGGAGTAGTGTGTTATTGTGCTAGACACAATTTTTTCATTTAGTCTTTTAATGCGAGCAGTAAATCCTAAGTGCCTTAACTGAGGTAAAAAATCATATGCCATATTAAATACGTAACTAGTTACGTAAATATATAAAAATATATGAATTTATACGATTAGGTGGGCAAGGAGCTGTATGGTATTAAATATGTTGATCAATCAAAATTGCATTACCGTCAGGGTCAAGCAATGTAAAACTTCCAGGACCTGAAGAGGTCTCATCAGTTTCAGAAGCCAATGCAATTCCATGGGCTTTCAAATGTTTTTGAATTTCACGTACATCATCAAAATTGGGTATGGTCTCTGCATTTTCGTTCCAACCGGGATTGAATGTCAAAATATTGTTTTCAAACATACCTTGAAAAAGACCGATCAACGCATTTCCATTTTTTAGGATTAAGTAATTATATTCTTTGTTTCCAGCAAATACGGAAAACCCCAACTTTTCATAAAACTCCTTTGAGGTTTCAAGGTCTTTTACAGCCAAACTAATTGAAAAGGCTCCTAATTTCATCTTATTTATAGTTTTAAATACAGTATTCTATTCGATTTAATTGATTTTACCATCGTGAAAACCTGCCCGTTTCCAACTTCCATCTTGGTATACCCATATATTCGTGATTCGAAACTCACTTTCCATATCCGTGCCGTCTTTTGTATGGGAGGAATAAACCTTACCGCTCACTATGGCTGAATGTCCATGATATTCAATATCCAATTCGGTAAGGGTGTATGTGTTGATGATTAACTCACCACCCTTGACCGCTTTATCCCGTTTGATTAGGTATTTAAACCAAGATGCTTTGTCAATGGCTTTGGAGGTGCCGTTGGTATGCTTATAATTTTCTGTTACCATCGACTCAAGTGCCGGGACATCACTTTCTGAAAAAGCTCTATTGAATTGTTCTATTGTTGAAATAAGTTCCTCTTTTTGGTCCAAAGTCAGGGTTTGAGGAGCTGTTTTACAACCCATTGAAATCAACAATAACAATAAAATAGATGCCCATAAATTTTTAACAGACCACATTTGCCGTATTATCGCCATGTTCAATGCACGATTTGATGGATATTGTATGAATCGAAAAAGGGACTCCACAATTGGAATCCCTTTTTTTCAAAAAGTTTCTATTGAATAATTCCAGTACAGGCAACCCTGGCTCCTGCAGCTCCACTAGGTTGGGAGGTGAAGTCATCTACGCCTTGGTGAACTATTACGGCTTTGCCCACAATATTTTTGGTTTCATCGTCACATCCAATACACCATTCATTGGTAGCAAAATCAACTGTTGCATTGCCCTCGGCGTTGGCTACAAAATTTCCGATATCACCTTTGTGATAACCACCCTCAGCTCCCCATTTGGCATGGGGTTGAAACGTGGGGTTCCAGTGCCCGCCAGTCGATTTTCCATCCGCTGAGGAACAGTCTGCTTTTTCATGAATGTGAATGGCGTGCTCTCCTTCGGTAAGGCCGGTCAAGGACGCTTTCATGATGACATTTCCATTTTCTTCGGTAAAAGTTACATCACCGGCAACATTGCTATCGCTTTTGGATTCCATTGAAAATGTGATTGTTTTGACAGCCACAACTTCCTTTTCAACTTCTTCCACAACTTCTTCCGCAGTGGTCTCCGCTTCTTTTTTAGCTTGTTTGCAACTTAAGGCACCGACAAGGATAAAACTCATTGCCATTACTTGTATTTTTTTCATTGTGATTGTTTTAGGTTTTGGGTCAAGTTACTCATTATTTAAACAGAGGACAATAGTTTTGTTTTACAATAATGGATTAGTTTTTATCGATGAAACGCAAAAAAACACCGACGAAATACTATTTTTTACTTTACTCCGTTATTTTGTATGACGACTCGTATCAATTAATTAAACAAACTAAATAGGTGAGTACCTTAGTTCAACAACCCACTAATTACATCAATTTTCTTATTTATTGTAATAAGAGAAAATCCTTTTGTAAGGGGTACAATCAATTGAAAAAGGCGTTATACAATGGGCATATTGGTTACAACGACTACGTACGATCGTTAAAGAAAATCCATCAATCTGCGATAGAATTGGAGTTACGTTACTTCGATATTCTATATATGCGACAATAACCGCATCCCGTCTTTTTACTGCAACAGTTTTGTAATAATCTGTGTTTCACTATGCAGTGTTTTGTGCACCGGACATTTATCTGCTATTTGCATTATTCGGGCTTTTTGTTTGTCATCTAAATCCCCTGTCAACCTTATTTCTCGGTGAAAGGTGTCAATTTTGGCACTGTCCCTTTCGCAATTTTCGCAGTCTTCGGCATGTGATTTACTATAGGAGGTATGAACTTCAACGTTGTCCACTGTCCATCCCTTTCGCCTAGAGTACATTTGAATGGTCATCACTGTACAGGCAGACAAGCCAGCTGAAACAAGCTCGTAGGGTGATGGACCAAAATCATTTCCACCATAACTTTCGGGTTCGTCAGCGATCATATAATGATTTCCTACCTTCATTTGAGTGGTAAACCCATCGGCTTCATCTAAACTTGCCACTACCTGATGTTTAGTTTTTAAACGAGTGTCTTTTTTTACACCGTCATTGAGGTATCTTTTAGCCCATCCAGCTATAACCTCACCGACATATATAGAATCTTCCTTTTTGGATAGCAAGTGGTCCGCTCCGTCCAGCGAAACAAAACTTTTAGGATGATGGGCCGAGATATAGATTTCCTCCGCATTCTTTATTCCAACAGTATCATCTTGTGGTGAATGCATGACAAGCAACGGCTTTCTCAAGGATTTAGCTGTTTCCGGCAACGATTTGGTCTCCAAATCATCCAAAAATTGTTTTTTAATGGTGAAATCCCTTCCACTTAGATTGATTACCGCCTTTCCTTCCGATTGAATTTCCTCGATACCGCTTTTGAGAAGATGTTTAACATGCACTGGATTGGAAGGTGCACCAATTGTGGCGACTGCTTTTATCGACGCAATTTCGCCGGCAGCAAAAATGGAAGCGGCCCCTCCCAAAGAATGCCCCACTATGAGTGTTGGAGCCGAATAATTTTCTTTAAGAAACTGTGCAGCAGCGACCAAATCGTCTACGTTGCCCGAAAAATTGGTATCTGCAAAATCACCCTCACTTTCACCCAGTCCTGTAAAATCAAAACGCAATACCCCAAAACCGTTGGATGTCAACCCTTTACTAATGTTTTTTACGGCCAATAGATTTTTATTGCAAGTGAAGCAATGGGCAAATACCGCAAAGTTATGGGGATGACTATCCACAGGTAGTTCTAATCTCCCGACTAGAGTTTGACCTTGTTCATTCTTGAATGTTACTTTTTGTAGACTCATACCTCTGATGTGTTTTAAAGATAATCAAGTCAACAAGCCATTAGTTGTCCTTGACCTTCTTCTTAAATACACCCCTTAGGTCGGGATTAAAGAAGAAACCTATCTGTAATCGGTCAAAAACGGCTGAACTGAACTGATTCCTCAAGTATCCAAATTGAACACTGCTGTTATCGGTAATATGAACACCCAATGCACCATACAAGCGGTTTTGGCCAAACAAATTGTCCTGAAGGTTTATGAACAATTCGTCATAAAAATTCAAGAAAAATGTATCGGTAAGCGGCAAGGTCATTTGGATTCGATAGCGCGCCCTATGCTGTGTATCAGTGCGGTCCCCAAAATCCAAAAAACGCTGCTCTAATCGATAGCGGTGTTCGAAAAGGAATTCCCAAACTTTATTCTTTAGAATAAACTGCTGAAAAATACGATGTTCTTTGGTATTGGTTTCTCCAGGAAATTCTAAAAAATTGGTATCGGTGGAGATATACCCATAACCCCCGGTTGCTATGGCGGTTGGATTGATATGATAGTTTAGTCCCGTTCTAAGTAATAACTGATTGAAATTGGACGTGGTTTCATAAAATCGGAATTGTGCTTCGGTATGGATACTAAAACGTTCTGAAATCTTATTTGTTCCAAAATACATATACCAGGCACCTAATTCGTCTTCACCAGCTTGTTGGGCGTTAACAGTAATTATTGAGGTCAACAAAACCCCTAGCAACATTGTTTTTTTCATTAATCTAAAGTAAAAGTTGATATTTGTTTAAATGGTGATGTGTCCAAAGCTTCGATGGATTCTCTATACGGTTTCCAATTGGTATTGAAAAAAGAATTGGTCTTGTCCAAAGCCGATTTAAGCTCTTCCCTGGCAAATTGAATCAACCTTTTTTCAGTAGCGGTTACGCCACCTTTGCGAGTTGCCACATAAAAGTTTGCGGTGTTCAATCGTTGCATGACAGAGATTTCAGGATTACGGGTAATCCCTTGGCGTTTATCTTCTTTACCTAAATAGAGTGCTATAACCGAATCGATTTGTTTTATTATCTCCTTAGTGGTATCGATTTCCTTTTTATATTTTTCCTTGTCAAGCCCTTTGAGTTCCTTTTGGAACTTGTTAGCCAAATTTTTGCTCTCTACTAATTGTTTTACCGCGTCGGCCGCAGTTTGAATGTAGTTTTCCAACTCCTTTCCAGTAGCATATACTTCGTTTATGGATGCAGTTGAAGTTTGAAGTCTTGGATCTGTCTTGACCGTTACCTTAGTGGAATCTACTGCTTCTCCATAATTCACTTTGACCTTATAAGTCCCAGGTTTGACCCAAATACCACCGGATTCTGATTTGCTCTTGCTTATTTTTCGTGATGGTCTATCCGGGCCTTTCTCGTCAAGATTCCAATAGACTCTGTGGAAGCCTGGTTTTTTTGGAGTTTTATATTTAAGGGTTCGAATCAATTTGTCTCCATCATAGAACTCGAAGTAGATGGAATCTTTTGTTTTTTTGACTTTGTCGTCAATGATTTCCTCTTCTTTTTCTTCCTTGCCTTCCTCAGTTTTGGGCTCACTTTTTCCTTCTTTTAAATAATAGGTAATCATAGCCCCTGACTTTCTGTTTTCACCGTTGTAGAGCGCATCACCTCCAAATCGACTTCCTGTGGCCTGTTGATATGCAGCTAAATATGCATCAGGACTGTCAAAAAGACTAATATTTTTCTGTAAAATTGTTGAATTGGTTGCCAATGCCCTTAAGGGACGAATGTCATCCAAAACCCAAGCAGCTCTTCCAAAAGTCCCAATGATTAAGTCATTCTCGCGTGGTTGAATGGCCAAGTCCTTAGTGGAAACAGTTGGAAAACCTTCGGTCCACTTTTGCCATGTATCTCCTCCATTGAAAGAGACATAAAGCCCGTCGTCTGTTCCCAGGAACATCAAATTTGGATTTTCTGGGTCCTCAACAATGGATAAAGCATAGCTTTCCACATCACTGGCATCCACGATCCTTGTCCAAGTTTTACCATAGTCCCTGGTTCGGTATACGTAAGGTTCATAGTTAAACCTTCTGTAATCATTGGCCACAAGCAATGCCTCACCTTTGTTGTTTTTGGATGCTTTAATCTGGGGAATCCAGCTACCTTGAGGCAAGCCTTTTAAGTTTTTGGTTACTTCGACCCAGTTATTACCTCCATTTTGTGAATAATGAACACGTCCGTCATCCGTACCGACCCAGAGCATATCTTTTTCCACTGGCGATGGTTCAATGACCAAAATGGTACAATAATTTTCTGCGCCGGTGGCGTCCATGGTAAGTCCACCACTTTCATGTTGTTTTTGTTGTTCCTTGTTGTTGGTGGTTAGATCTGGCGAAATAACCTCCCAGGTCAACCCTTTATTGGTGGATTTATGTACAAACTGACTACCGAAATAAACCGTACTGTTGTCAAAAGGATCTTGACCAATGCCGGCATTCCAATTGAAACGAAGTTTGGTTGTTGCATCTGGAGGTGTTGGTCTTACAGTATAATTGTTTCCAGTTTTCCAATCGTATCGTGATACAAAACCTTGTTGGCTCATAGCATATCCAAACTGATTGTCATCTAAGTCTGGCACTACATCAAAACCATCACCAAATGCGATTTCCTGCCAATAGCTGTTTCGTATACCTTGGGCACGCCACACATATGCTGGGCCTCTCCAAGAGCCATTGTCTTGCATTCCTCCATATACGTTATAGGGATATTCATTGTCTATATTGATGTGATAAAATTGTGCTACAGGGAGATTTCCAATAAAACGCCATGTTTTGCCCCCATCTTTGGTGATGTTTAGGCCACCGTCATTACCGTCGATCATAAACTGACCATTCTCTGGATGGATCCACCAGGCATGATGATCCGGATGCACCCCATTGTTTACCTGATAGGCTGGCATTAATTGTGTGAAGTTCTTTCCACCATCCTCTGAAACGTTTACATAGGTAAAAATAGAGTAGACCCTGTTTTCATTTTCTGGATCGGCATAGATTTCAGAATAATAAAATGGTCTATTGCCAATATCGTTTTTATCATTGATTTTTTCCCATTTAAAACCTCCGTCCTCCGACTTATAGAGCGCATTTTTCTTAGCTTCCACCAAAGCATAAACAATATTGGGTTTGTTCTTTGCAATAGTAATCCCGATACGTCCGAGTTCTCCTTTTGGGAGACCATCTTCATCGGTCAGTTTTTTCCAGTTGGTTCCACCGTCGTGGGAAATGTAAAGCCCACTTCCGGCCCCACCTGACTTAAAAAACCAAGGATCACGTTTATGTTCCCACATGGCCGCTATCAATTTGTTCGGGTTCGTAGGATCCATTACCAGGTCGGCAACTCCCGTTTTGTTGTTTACAAAAAGGATTTTGTTCCATGTTTTACCCCCATCTGTAGTTTTGTATACTCCACGCTCAGGGTGGATTCCCCAGGGAGACCCGATGGCACCAACGTAAACAACATCCGGATTTGTTGGGTCAATGATAACTCGATGGATATGTCTTGTGTTTTCAAGGCCCATGGGTTTCCAAGATTTCCCTCCGTCAAGGGATTTGTAGATGCCATAACCACCATTAAGGCTGTTTCTTGGATTTCCTTCACCGGTACCTACCCAAATTACGGATGGATTGGATTGTTGAATTGCTACAGCTCCAATAGAAGCGGTAACCTCATTATCGAAAATAGGAACCCATTTTATTCCTCCTGAAGTAGACTTCCAAAGACCCCCGGAGGCGGTCCCCACATACATGACATCCGGATTGGAGTGGACCACATCGATAGAGGTGACACGACCACTCATTCCGGCAGGACCTATGTTCCGTGGTTTCATATCCTGAACCAAATCCATTGTAAATTCTTGTGAAAAAAGTGGGAGGGATGCCAAAAGCATCAATAGCGTAAAGTAGTGTTTCATTTTAGTTGAATTATTCGGCTAAAGATACCAAAAACAGTATGTGGAATTCTTAAAAAGGTGTTAAGGGGTTGGATGGTCTGTGCTAACTTTAAGCGTCTCATGTTTTTAATATCTTATCTGTAAGTTATTGTTTTTTAAAGGTTTAGTTGGATTTTTGATAATAAGTTCTCATCTTTAATGTGTTCCCTCCTTAATAGTCATTACAAACCAGCCTTATGAGAGTTTCATTTTTAGCCATCGCATTGATTTTATCGATGAATTCCTTTTCACAAGAAAATTCAGGGAATGTTGGAATGTTTGTTCGGGTGTTTGACCTTCAGGGGAACAAAATAGCCAAAGGGAAAATTCAATTATTGTCCGCAAACGAACTTCAATTGCAAACAAGAAAATTGTCCATAAAACTTCCTGTAAACAACATTGGTAAAATAAAAACTGGAAGGTCAGGCGGAACCAATGTTGGTATGGGCGCTTTGGCGGGAGCGTCTGTCGGATTGGTTTTAGGTGTGGCTGCTGGTGAGGATGGTGGGCTGTATGGATTGAGTTCAACAGAAGGCAATACGGCAGCTATGTCAATTCTGGGAGCAATGTTCGGCTCGGTAGCCGGCGGGCTCTCAACAATTTTCAAAAAGAATCAAAGTTTTCGGATAGATGGCGATATTGAAAAATGGAATGAATTTGTCGAAACCATAACTCCCTGAAAGGGTACCAAAAGTAGCCTTGGCAATCCATAGTTGTTACTCTTTGGCAGGAGATGATTTGAAGTCTAGGAAAATAATCTTAATGGGATTTAATTGTTAGCTGCTCTTTCAGCAATTTCTTTCAGCCTTTTTTCAAGATTAGCACTTGAAATCCATGTGCCACGTGCCATAACCCCAGAAACCTTCGTGAAGTTTTTAAGATCATCCATTGGGTTCTCGGCAAGAAGGACCAAATCTGCTTCAGTACCTTCTTTTATTTCTCCGAAGGTATGCTCCATATCAAAAAAGATGGCGGGATTGATAGTGGCGGATTGCAAGATTTCCAAGGGTTGCATTCCTGCTCTTGCCATTCCCTGCATTTCATGTTGTACGGAAAACCCTGGGACATTGAACAACTGTGGTGCGTCCGAACCTAAAAGAATCCCATGGCCATTGTCTTGAAGTTTTTTGATGAGACTTTTTCTGATGGCATCAAATTGTGCCCATTGCAAAGCATCAAAACCTGAGTTTTCCATGGTCTGTATTTTTACTCGTTTCCAATTTTCCAATGTGGATTTCGGCATGTATTTCATTTCAGGTTCTGCTAACAAACTATCAACATTAGCCGGTGCGAACCATCTTTCGAATAGGCTTTGGGTTGGGACTATCCATACTTTATTTTCTTTTGATAATTCTACTAATTCGTCAATGTTCGTGGTATCTGCCAACGCTGTGAAGTTATAACCAAAAAATCCGTTAGAGGTAGGATCCACATTTTCAGATTCAGGAACCAATCCTTCCAAAAAACCATCCACATGATCAATGGTCGCAAATTTGCTCTTGAGCGCATGTTGGATACCAACATCTACGGGAACGTGTCCAGCAAACGTGATCCCAACTTCATTGGCTGTTTTTACCAGCTGGTCAAAGACGTTTCGTTGAATGCCTGGATGAATTTTCAGAAAATCATAACCCGCCTTTTGATAAGCTGTTACTTTTTCAACAGCCTCTGCTTCCGTTTTTACTGAATTTCCATTAAGTGAGGGACTCGACGTAAATATTCTTGGACCTAAAATCACCCGATCTTTTACTTTTTGCCTAAGTGCCAAATGGTCGGGATGCCCCAACATTCCCCGGATTGTAGTGATACCCTGCGATAAATACAAAAACAATACATCTTCGAGACGTTCTTTTGAAGTGGAAGGCTGTGGAATGTGTGCATGCATCTCTGTCATCCCAGGAATAATAAATTGGCCTTCTGCGTTGATGACCGTTTTGTATTTAGAAAGATCATCAATTTCCAACGCACTGATTTCTTTTATTTTTCCAGAGTCGATGTAAATGTTTTGACCCGTCTTGACCTGCCCCGTTCGAACATCAATAATATTGGCTTTGGAAATTAGAATCAGGGAGGGACTTATCTCTTTTATTTGTTGTTTTGGTTGACATGAGCATCCCAATGTGCAAACAAGTAGAAGAAGGGTGATTTTTTTAAACGTGGCTTTCATAGTTAATGTATTTCGGATGTCTCAAAAGTTGGTCGAGCTGTGTTTTTGCAAATGTTTTTCAACCCTTGAGCACCACATATATTTTTTGGTGTTTTATATGTTTTCCAACAGCTTCAAGTCCAAAAAGGACAAGGTTGACTAAAGATACCAAAAAAGGCAGTGGAATTCTTAATAGAGCTTTTTAGGTAGGCTAGCTGTTTCTGGGGTTTCTGGATTTGATATTGGCCTCACCAAACTGGATGATTTCTTTTATCCTTTTCTGTCGGGTTTCTTCCCTTTTTGCTTGATGCAACCAATAGAGGTAGCTTTTTCGTTGGCTTCGCGTGAAATTCTGAAAATTCTGGAATGCAATTTTGTTGGCATCAAAAGCTTTTTGTAAATCTTGTGGTACTACACCATTTTCCACATCATCCAAAGCAGCCCATGAACCATTTTTTTTGGCCGCTTCAATCGTGGCAAGACCACTTTTGTGCATCAATCCAATTTTGACCAAATCTTTAATATGATCTTTGTTGACTTTACTCCAAACACTTTTGGTTTTTCTTGGGCAGAAGTACTGCCTGCGTTTCCCGTCGCCCAAACTTTTAACGGTACTATCTATCCATCCGTAACACAGAGCCACTCGAACTGCTTCTTCCCAGCGCATGCTAGGCATTGTATGTTCTACTTTGTATAATATCAGGTAGATACCTTCAGAGGAAGCATGGTGTTTGTGAAGCCAGTCCCTCCATTCAGTATCATTTTTAAAATAATGCTCAGGGTACTTGTCCAATTGTTATTTTCTTTCAGTCTCTATGTAAAAGTTGTTATCAAAGGTTAAATCTTCCCCTTTTAAGGTCTCACTTTTCCATTCGGCGTTGGGGAATATCCAATGTTCTTTTTCTTCAACAAAAATGCGTATGGGCATGTCAAAGTCCTCAACAATGTTCACATATCTATATGTTAAGGTATTCCCTGAGAGGGTGTATTCCAACGTTGGAATCATGGTGGTTCTTAGGTACTGGTTGAAGAATGCGGATAGATCCTTTCCTGTTTTTTGACTAATGTAATTTTCAATTTGCTCGGTGGTAACGGTCTGATGATAAAATTCTTTGTTCATTCCCCGAAGAATCTGTCGCCATAATTCGTCATCCTCAATGAGCTGCCTAAGTGTGTGCAACATATTGGCCCCTTTGTAATACATATCTCCAGAACCTGATGAATTTACGTGATACTGGCCTATGATGGGCCTATCATTTTGGATGTTCAATCTTGTGCCAATGACATATTCCGCGGAAGCTTTTTTTCCAAAATGATAGTCCAGATAAAGATTTTCGGAATAGGCGGTAAAACTCTCATGAATCCACATGTCAGCTATATCTTTATAGGTGATGTTGTTCGCAAACCATTCGTGCCCGCCTTCATGTATGATGATAAAATCAAACTTTAGTCCCCAGCCCGATTTGGAAAGATCGCGGCCCAAATAACCATTTTGGTAGTTGTTACCGTAGGTAACTGAACTTTGGTGCTCCATGCCCAAATAGGGAACTTCCACCAGTTTAAAGCTATCTTCATAAAAGGGGTAGGGGCCAAACCAGTGCTCAAAGGCTTCGAGCATCATGGAGGTTTGCTTGAATTGTTCTTTGGCTTCCTTCAAATTGTGACGCAAAACATAATAATCTACATCCAACTCACCTTTTTCACCTGCAAATTTTTCACCAAAATGCACATAATCTCCAATATTTACATTGACGCAATAATTGTTGATGGGGTTGGAAACAAACCATGTGTATATCTTGTCCTCTTTACTTTCATCCACCCTGCGCAGTCTTCCATTGGATACATTCATCAATGACTTTGGAACAGCTACACTTATACGCATGCTGTCCACTTCGTCATACATATGGTCTTTATTGGGCCACCAAACACTTGCACCCAAACCTTGGCAAGATGTTGCTGCAAAGGGATTTCCCTTTTTGTCCCTATCCCATGAAAAACCACCATCCCAAGGTGCTCTAACGGCTTTTTTGGGTTCTCCGGAATACTTTACGACGACATGATTAAAAGCGCCCGGCACTTGCTTCTTTTTCAATTTTACAAAATGGGCAGCTCCTTCTGAAGTAAAATCAAGTTCTTCCCCATCCTGGGAAACAGAGGCAATTTCCAAAGGCTTTTGTAAGTCTATTTGCAATACATCGGCTTCTTCCAAAACTTTGTATCGAATTACGTTGTACCCACCGATGGTCTCGGTTTCTGGGTCAACTTTGATATTCAAATCGTAATAATTCAAATCCCACCAGGCACGCTCAGGCGTAATGCTGCCCCTTAGGGTATCTTGTCTGGTGAAATTTTGCGCAAGGGATACATGTACTGCGCATAAAAAAAGAAAAAGGGTGAAATAATGTTTCATGTTGCTATCAAAACGTTTACTGTTCCTTCTGTTACACTTCGACAGGCTCAGTGTGACAGTATCTGGGGTTACATTTATTATCTGAAAATTTTATTGGGAAAGGCCACTGGACTTTCATGCCCATCTTTTCCAACGGCGGAGACTCCGAAAAAGAAATTGTCAATAACAATGCCATTTAGTGTAAATTCAGACACGTCACCTACATATTTTGAGTTGTCCCAAGTAGGAGATGTGGTGTCTCGCCAATAAATTTTATACCCGACGGCCCCTTCTATTTTGTTCCACTTTAGTTTGGCCGAAGGTTCAACAATTCCACCGATTTCAACTGTAGATGGAGCAGGGGGAGCCCAAGCTATCGATGCCAAATTTATTGCATTTACCGCCGTTAGTTTTTTTGCGTAATCAAAATTCACGTGCTCCAATACATCGCCGTAGGCAATACCATTTTCTTCACGAATGTCTTGGTGTTGTTGGGTGTAATTTTCATGGGCTTCCATTATTCTAATCCCGGCATAACCGGCATCGTTGAAGGGTCTGTGATGTCCACCTCGTCCAAAACGATCCAAACGATAGACCATCATAGGATTCATTTCGGGCATATATATTTTGGTGTTTTTGTGGACGTATCTGGCCAATTGACGGGAAATGCCATCCACTTCACCTCCATAAAAACGTCTTGCTCTTCGCTCGTCTTCTGTTTCCGTAGGGGGCACGGGTTCGGAGAAAATACGGAAATCACGATTACTGATAACTCCATCAACTCCCGTGATATTTCCAATCATGTCATTGTTTAGGATGCCAATGATTTCCCAATTATTTTGCTTGGCATGGGCCGCTAAACCTTTTCCACCAAAAAGGCCTTGTTCTTCCCCTGAAAGCCCAACATAAATAATGCTGTTTTCAAATTGGTAATTGGATAACACCCTTGCCGCTTCAAGGGTACCTGCCATACCACTGGCATTATCATTGGCCCCTGGAGAATCAGATGTAAAATTGTTAGGGTCACTAACACGGGAATCGATGTCACCACTCATTATGATATATCGATTCGGAAATTTTGTCCCTCTTTGAATGGCCACTACGTTTACCACCCAAACGTCTTTTATAATTCGAGAGCCCTCCCCTTTTTTCACCAAGTTTTTCTGATAAAAAACTTCAAGACAGCCATTACAGGTTGAGGAGGTCTTCTCAAATTCGGATTTTATCCATCTTCTGGCTGCTCCAATTCCGCGGGTTTGCGAAACGGTATCACTCAATGTGTGCCGAGTTCCAAAATTGGCCAAAGTGGTGACATCGGTTTTTATTCGCTCTGCAGAAATACTAGTGATGATGTCGTACAATCGGGAATCGGATTGTGAAAAAACGGGTGCAATACTAAATAGCAGCACCAGCAAGGAGTAAAAATGCTTCATTTGTTCTGTATTTAATTTCCAATAAGCTCAATAAAGACTCCATCTGGGTCCTGGACAAGAATAAAAGTCCTGCCATCGGGAAGTTCGATAGGCGTGTCTCCTAATAATTTAACGTTGTGTTCTCTAATTCTTTGGAGAACACTATCTACAGATTTTAGAAAAATAGTGGTGTATCGCATCCCGTTGCGTTCTTGAATGTACTTTTCAGGGCTGTTCTTCTTATTGCTAAACGACATCAACTTGTATTCCGTGGCATTGGGGTCATCGTATAGCTTCAACACCTTTACATCAAACGGAACTCCGCCGGTTAAACCGGTGCTTTCACCAAGAGGCCCCGTTACGCTAAATTCTCCAGTTTGTTTCATTCCAATTACTTGGGTATAGAAATCAAGGGAGGCATCCAAATCCGAAACAATAACTCCCAATGAAATATAGGGCTTATCAAATTCGGTTTCTTCTTGACCCAAACCAATAGTTACGGTCAGAAACAAACAGGCCAATAATATATGTTTCATTTGTAAATCTTTCTAAATTGAACCCCGTGAAAGTAGCAAAAAGGGCCGAGAAGCCCATAGATTATTCCTGGAAGTCCAAATGTTAGCCCAATTTGGAGTTTGGCCAGCACAATGGAAATAATTGCTACAACTGCGTAAATACTAAAATGTCGCGAGTAAAAGAGAAGGTTGACATCCCGGTTTTTCCTTTTTGTTTTTTGATAGGCTCTCAAATACATTATCGCGAAACAAAAAAAAATGAGCAAAAATCCTAAGCTATATAATTGAAACAAAGAGGAAAATTCTTCCATGTTCAGGCTTATACTACCTGCCCACGCTTCTAACAGCGATTTAATGGGAAAGATATAATACAGTACCAAAAACAATAAAATGGAATTTATGGCTATTATCCAGCTATCGATATAATCGGTCCGTCTGAAAAAATTGTAATGGACCGACCATATTCCAACAAGGACAAAAAAGCTAATAGCGAAACTCAAAAAACGAACCCAATCTATCTGCAAGGCTGAATCATTACTTTCTGAACCAACCGAAACTACAAGCAGTGTGGCGGCAAAAGCGAACACTGCATCACTAAAGGCTTCTATTCTACTTATTTTGTGCGGAAATATCATTTAATTTTTAATAAAGATTACCTTGGAAATCTCTCCATTTTTTACCTCATAAATTGCCACGGCCCTGAAATTGGAACCGTTGACAGTGACAAATTCTTCATCGATTACTTTATTACCGATAACAATGCGATTTTTGATTTCACAATGTAAATCAGGGGTCGATTCAAAGAATGCCTCATACGAGACTTTCATTTTGGAAGCTCCTTTTTGAAAAAGCTTATATGGGAAGTTGAAAAGTTCAATATTATCCGAATATGTGGCCATGAATGCATCAATATCCCTTGCGTTGTAGGCTTCCAACTGCGACTGTACTACGGCTTCGGAATCATTTGTTTCTCTATCTGGAAAAATGAATCGCATGGAGTCAATGAGCCCATTTTTGACCTCGTAAATGGCCACTTGATGTCCTTTGCGTCCATCGACCAGTGTGATTTCTTCATCAATTACCGTATTTCCAATTTGAATGCGATTTACTACTTCTACCTTGGCTTCTTTGGTGTTTTTATAAAAACGATCATAATTTTCGGTCATCTTTTCCCTTCCGCGATACATGGTTTCATTTGGAAAACGTTCCACAAGTACGTTTTCTGAATAACACGAAACAAAGCCCAATAAATCTCTATTGTTAAAAGTGTTTACCTGTCTGTTGATGAGTTTAGATATGGATTCTTCTGCCACAAATGCCAATCTGGTGCGGTTCTTATTGATCGCAATACGGCTAATGTTGTTGATTTCCTCTTGTTGAAATTCCATTACAGTATGCCATCCATCTACGTTTTCTGTGTTAAACTTCACCAATGATTTCCCCACCCCGGTTAGGATAGTGGTTGCATTCAACCAACAGAAATCTTGACTTTCCTCTGGAACATCCGCGATTTTTTCAATAGCTCCGGTGTTTGGGTCAAACGATTTAATTTCCCAAGGCGTTTTGGATTTTCCAACAAAACTTATTAAATCAGAATTGGGGATTTTGGAAAGTGAACGACCTACATTTTTTTGTACAGTCCGGTTGGTTCCTTCTTGAAGATTGCTAACAATAAGGTCCATTCTATTCTCAATCAAGACGGTGGCAATCAAGATATGGTCGCTGTACCAAATGTGATATCCTACTTTCTTATCTAGTATGGGTACCGATTCCCCAGTATCCATATCATATTCGTAGAGCAATTGAAGTCCGTCCAAGTCAAGCCGAATGGCAGAAACCGCATTTTTTCCCGGAATTTTTAAAGGGGAATATTCACTGCCAGTAGGTGTGTTGGAAATCCATGAAGTTGTGCTGCCGGCTTCAATATTGAATCTTCGGATATCGGTTTGGTCTTCTCTTGTTGAAGAAAAGAGAACCGTATTGTTGTTCAAAAATGAAGGTTGATTGTCATATCCTTCATTGTTCGAGATATTCTTGGGATTGGTCAATACCGGATTTCCGTGCTCTGCTGACAAATCAAACAAATACACATCTGTATTCACCTGCCCATACACTGAAGCAGTGAGCAGGAATGCAATCAAT
The DNA here is from genome assembly GCF_053618295.1 of Flagellimonas sp. 2504JD1-5. Taxonomy (NCBI): domain Bacteria; kingdom Pseudomonadati; phylum Bacteroidota; class Flavobacteriia; order Flavobacteriales; family Flavobacteriaceae; genus Flagellimonas; species Flagellimonas sp. 2504JD1-5. The sequence continues at coordinate 935,706 of NZ_JBSIOU010000002.1, read as the reverse complement.
AACTTGGGGTTCATTATGTTGCTAATCTTTTTAAAAGTGTTCTTACGCGTTTGGTGCTTTCAACATGGTACTTAGCCTGGGTTTTCTTTATCCCAACTTTGACCGTTACCGCTGAATCAGGCAGTTCCTGAAACATAAATTCATCTGTCCAATCATCACCTATGGCAAGAACGAAATCGTAATCATCCTCACCTAATATACGAACGGAAGCCCTTCCTTTGTTCACATTGCTACTTTTTATTTCTACAACTTTGTTCCCGTTGAGTACGCTAATGTCGTCATTGCCTATAAGGCTGGTCAGTACCGTATTGAGTTCGGTGGCCCGCTTTGTGCCAAAATCTGGATCGGTGCTTCTATAATGCCAGGCCAACGAATAATTTTTTTCTTCAATGAAAGAGCCTGGTGTGCGATCAACGAAAGATTCCAGCACGGGTTTGATCTTTTCCATCCACTCTCCTTTTACTTTTTCTAAAAGTTTGAACTCTTCGCCTTCCTTTGAAATCCAAACCCCATGCTCCACGATCATATTGTATTTTTTGTGCAAAAACCAACGGGTAAAGGTTTGTTTGTCCCTTCCACTAATAAGATAAAGGGTGGTATTCTTTTGATTTTGAAGCTTGTCCAAAAGCTTGTACAGCTCATCATCTGGTGATGCTTTCTGAGGGTCTTTATGAAACCCAGTAAGCGTTCCATCATAATCCAAAAATAACAATCGCTTTTTGGCATTTTCGTATTTTTCACCAACCTTTTCAAGGATGGCATCAGACATCTTTTTGGATTTATGTGTAAACTCTCCTTCACTTTTTCGATTAAGGGCACCCATAAATTCATTGGCCCATACTTCAACATTATAGCGTTCTAAACGGTTTTGAAGGAACATATTGCGAGCAACTTGCTCTTCCTTCGGCATAGTTATAGCCTTTTTAAGGGTATCTGCCTGCTGCTCAAAATTGTTTGGGTTGATTAATAGGGCTTCATTCATTTCATAGGCTGATCCGGCCATTTCACTTAAAATAAGCACTCCGGTTTTATCGATTCTGGTAGCTATATATTCTTTGGCGACGAGATTCATACCATCACGTAGCGGTGTCAACCAAGCAATGTCGCTCGAAGTATATAGATCTATTAAATTTTCAAAAGGTAGCGAACGATAAAAATACCAAATGGGAGTCCAGTTAACTGTTGATAATTCCCCATTGATTCTACCCACCAATTCGTCAATTTCCTTTTTAAGCAATTGATATTGGGGTACATTAGATCGTGATGGGACAGCCAATATGATCAGACGAACTTTTTCTTTGTATTCTGGATACTTGTTTAAGAAGTATTCGAATGCGTTGATTCGTTTGGCAATACCTTTACTGTAATCCAATCGGTCAATGGATAAAATGAGTTTGGTATCTGGAGAAGCGGCTTTGTGATCATCCAATTTCATTTGAAGATCACTGCGCTTTTCATTGGTATTTTTTTTGTTGGCAACTGCGGCATCTTTGAATTTCTTGTAATCGATACCCATGGGAAATGAATCTACTTTGATGACCCTGTGATCCACGTAAATGTCATTAAAACTTACGTCAAGCCCTAAAAGCCTTCTTACGGAACTTAAAAAGTGCCGTTCGTAATCATAGGTATGAAAACCAATTAAATCGGAACCCAAAAGGCCTTCCAAAACTTCTTCACGCCAAGGTAATGTTCGGAAAATTTCATAGGAGGGAAATGGAATATGTAAAAAGAAACCTATGGATGTATTGGGTCGTTTTTCCCGAACCATTTGGGGTACCAACATGAGTTGATAATCGTGGACCCATATGGTATCGCCTTCATCTGAGTTCGCTATAATTGCATCGGCAAATTTCTGGTTTACAGTTTTATAAATGTTCCAGAACTCCAATTCAAACTCAGTATATTCCAAAAAATAATGAAAAAGGGGCCAAACAGTTCTGTTGCTAAATCCAAAATAAAAACCTTCCATTTCTTTGGTAGTGAGGTTTACTTTGGCACACCCATGTTGTTCCAAGGCCTTATCGATTTCTTTCTCAAGGGCAGGCGGAGTATCTTCTTCTGTAAGCCCTGACCACCCTATCCAAAGGCTTTCTCCACCGCTGTGAACCGATTTCATTCCCGTTGCCAGCCCTCCTACACTTGGAATTGCATTTAATCCACCGTCACTTATTTGTAGTTGAACTGGCAGTCTATTGGAAATAATTATAGTTTTACTCATGAAAGGTGATTTTAGGACAAAAATGTAATAAAATTCCTATTTTTTCGATTTATACTTAGGTAAAAACCTACAATAACCAACAGAAATACAAATCCTTACTATGGATAACCTAAATTACGGAATAATTGGAAACTGCCGAAGTGCTGCTTTAATTTCAGACACAGGTTCCCTTGAATGGTGCTGCTTGCCTCAATTTGATTCAACCTCTGTGTTTGCGAAGATTTTAGATGATAAAAAAGGAGGTAGTTTTGAAATCCACACAAAATACAATTACGTAATACATCAAGAATATCAAAGAAATACCGCCATATTGGTAACACGGTATTCGGATGGAGAAAATACTTTTGAGGTACATGATTTTATGCCAAGGTATCATAAGTTAACAGGAAAATACAACGCTCCACCCGAGATTGTTCGTTATGTAAAGCATATTTCCGGAACACCTAAGTTTAGTGTTCTATATGATCCAAAGCTCGAGTATGCTCTGGGAAAGACAGCTCACCATATCAAGAAGAACTTTATTGTCAGTTTGACCAACAAGCAAAAATATGACACCTTGTTTATGTATACCTCCTTCAATAAAAGGCAGGTTTTAGAAGGCGAGGAGATTACTATAAAAGAAGATGGTTATTTTTTGGTTTGTTACAATGAAAAAATCTTTAGGCCGACCACAGAAAAAATATCACTGGAACTTGAGCGCACCAAGATTTATTGGTTGGATTGGGTTGATAGAACGCCTACATATAAGCAGTTCAATGCGGAAATTATGCGGAGTGCCATTACGCTGAAACTACTCACCTATGATAAAACAGGTGCTGTGTTGGCTGCGGCGACTACATCTTTACCTGAAACTATTGGAGAGGTTCGCAATTGGGATTACCGATTTTGTTGGATCAGGGATGCTTCCATGGTGATAAAAGTAATGTCGGAACTTGGGCATAAAAATTCTGCTAGAAGATATTTACAGTTTATCATCGATTTGATGCCTGATAAGGATGAAAAGTTACAGATCATGTATGGCATTAATAGAGAAAAAATGCTTACCGAAAAGACCTTGGACCATTTGGATGGATACAAAGGATCTAAACCGGTCAGGATTGGTAATGCGGCCTATAAACAAAAGCAAAACGACATTTATGGTATTCTAATGGATGTTATTTATGAGCAATTGGTGACTTTTGAGAATGATATTGAAAATGGGGAAGATTTATGGAGCATCACCAAAGGAATTGTTTGGATCGTAAACAAACACTGGAGAGAACCAGATAAAGGAATTTGGGAATTTCGAGGAGAAGACAGGCATTTTACCTTTTCGAAGGTACTGTGTTGGGTAGCGCTCGATAGGGCAATCAAAGTCGCAAAAATCTTTGGGAAAGAACGAAAGATCAATGAATGGATGTTACTTGAGCAGGAAATAAAAGAGGACATCCTTGAAAATGCATGGAATGCCGATATCAACGCGTTTGTACAATCCTATGGGTCCAATCATTTGGATGCTTCAGTGTTGCTGATGGAGTCCTATGGGTTTGTAGACGCCAAAGACCCAAAATTTGTGAGTACGGTCAGAGCTATTGAAGAAGATTTAAACAATGATGGATTGCTGTACCGCTATAAAAATGAAGATGATTTTGGACTTCCTTCGTCCTCATTCACCATATGCACATTTTGGTTCATCAACAGTTTGTTTAAAATAGGGGAGGAAGATAAGGCTTTGGCCTATTTTGAGCGTTTATTGGGGTACAGTAATCATCTTGGATTGTTTAGTGAGGATATCGATTTTAAGAGCAAGCGTTTACTCGGAAACTTCCCCCAAGCTTATTCTCATTTGGCTTTGATTGAATGTGCCATCAACTTCTCCAGGAAAAAAAGCGAGGAAAAGATTCTAGAATCGATTAGTTGATTTGATTTGCCAATGGTTTTTCTGCAGCAACCTTGATTTTTTCCAATAGGGACTTCAGGTGTTCAATGGTTGTAAAGGGATTCATCAAAGTTGTTCTGAGATAGTGAATATCTTTTAATTTGGTCTGGACCAAGTAAAACTCCCCATCTTCCAACAGCTGTTGTCTAATGGATTGATTTAAAACATTCGATTCTTCCACTGATAAACCGGAAACTACATATCTGAAGCATAAAATATTGGACATAGGTTCTACGGCAAGCTCAAAATTTGTTTCCTCTTTTATCGTGTTTGCAAATTCTTTTGCCAAATCGTATTGTCGGGTAACATAAGAATCAAAAGCTTTTTTACCATACAATTTCATCAGGATGAACCAATGCAGGCACATCATATTTTTGGTGCACTCAAAGGTTCTACGCCCGCTATTGTGCCATTCGTGTTCTTCAGTTTCATTTAGAAGATAATCTGCATTTAGACTGAAGGTATGATTGGAATGTGACTTGTTTCGAAACAATAAGGCAGTTGTAATTGTGGGCATCATCATCATTTTATGGCCGTCAATTACCATGGAATCTGATTTTTCGGTTCCTTCGAGCAAATGCTTGTATTTTTCTGAAAATATGGCAGCTCCTCCATGGGCACCATCCACATGAAACCACAAATTGTACTTTTCCGCAAATTTCTGTATCACTTCCAAATTGTCGTACGCCCCTGTGGCGGTTGAAGGTGCACTGCCTACAATAGCGAAGATTTGTATGCCTTGGGATACACTTTTTTGATAGTATTCCTCCATTTTTCCAACATCCATGGAAAAGTCTGCAGCTGCTGGAACCTTGATGATGCCTTTCTCACCCAATCCCATAATTTTTGCTGCCCTGTCCACACAATAATGGGCTTCTTCGCAGACCATAATTCCCAGCGGATGGGAATGTCCTTCATTCCAAACATCGTGCGGAACTTTGGCCTTCCTGGCCGAAAGTAAGGCTGTCAGATTGGCCAGAGTTCCCCCTGAGGTTAAAAATCCACCTGAGTTGGAGCCATATCCGATGGTTTCACACAGCTTTTCGGTAACAATTCGTTCAATGGCATTGGGAGACATTCCCATTTCATAAACAGCCATGCCATTGTTTAACAAATGGCTTAAAATACCGGTCAATACGGTAATTGGGGCGGTAACACCCACCTGATGCCCAACATATTTTGGATTGTGGGTATGGGTGGTTCTATTTAGAATTTCAGAAAAGAAATCTTCTTCATTTCCCTTTTCCAAAAAATCCCTCCAGAAACGAAGCTCATTTTCTGGCTCATTCCAGTTTAAGGTTTTTTGTTTTTTGCCAGAAATGGAACTTTCCAGATGATTTGATACCAGGGCAAGTAATCGTTCACTTTGTTTTCGGAAATTCTGGGAGTCGTAAAGTTGGTGTAAAACAGATTCCTTCATGGGATAAAGTTACTTTCTTTTTTACTTGAATTTTCTTCTATCCCTCATTCGTTATTGTTAAAAAAGACATAAAAAAAACCGCCCCAAGCGGAGCGGTTTCCAAAATCAGCTTTGTTTAAGCATTATTTGAATTAGTCAAAGGTATACCCGTTATCCGCAGCTACTTTGTCCGCAATCTGTGTGCGTAGCGCTACGACATTGGGTTGATTTGTATATTTCGTAAAACGTTTAAGTCCCATTAACATCATTCGTTGTTCATCACCTTCGGCAAAGCTTACAATAGCTTCTTTTCCTTTTTGATTGATGATATCCACTGCCCTGTATAAATATAATTTGGACATTGCAATCTGAGCAGATTGGGAATCTTCTCCAAATCTCTTAGTATTTTTCTCAGTGCGCAAGATAGTTGATTCTGCCAAATAAACCTGTATTAAAATATCCGATGCAGACATTAAAAGCATTTGGTGTTCTTCCAAGCTTGGCCCAAATTTTTGCACAGCACTTCCGGCAATCATTAGGAAGACTTTTTTCAATCTAGAAATTAAATCTTTTTCTTCTGAAAATAGCTCTGAAAAGTCAGGAGTATCAAAAGATGGAATGCCCATCAATTCCTCACCCACAGCTGTGGCAGGCCCTAACAAGTCAACATGCCCCTTCATTGCCTTTTTTACCAGCATGCCAACGGCCAACATTCTATTGATTTCGTTGGTTCCTTCATAAATTCTTGAAATACGGGCATCTCTCCATGCGGATTCCATTGGGGTATCTGCGCTAAAGCCCATTCCTCCAAAAATTTGAATTCCTTCATCGGTCGTGTGTTGTACATGTTCCGAAACGGCAACTTTAAGGATGGAGCATTCTATAGCATATTCCTCAACACCTTTAAGTTCAGCCTCTTGATGCGAATTGCCATCGGCTTCCCGAATTGTTATTCTGTCCTCGATATTTTTGGCTGCACGATAACATGCAGACTCGTCAGCATAAGCATTGGTGGCCATATCAGCTATTTTTGCTTTGATGGCACCAAAATTTATGATTGGTGTCTTAAACTGAATACGTTCGTTAGCATATTTTGTAGCTTCGGAAAGTACTCGTCTTTGAGCTTCCAAACAGGCCGCAGCCAATTTTATTCGACCCACATTAAGGGCATTCATCGCAATTTTAAACCCATTGCCTCTTTCCGAAAGCATATTTTCAACCGGAACCTTGGTTTCATTGAAGAACACTTGTCGAGTAGAGGAGGAGTGAATTCCCAGTTTCTTTTCTTCATCACCTAAGGTGATACCGTTCTCAAGGTCATTTTCAACAATAAAGCCAGTGATATTCTTATCGTCTTCAATTCTAGCAAAAACAATAAAGAGATTACAGAATCCAGCATTGGAAATCCACATTTTCTGTCCAGTGATGCTGTAGTGTTTGCCATCTTTTGATAGTACAGCTTTGGTTTTTCCTGAATTTGCATCGGAACCAGCACCAGGTTCTGTTAAGCAATATGCGCCAAACCATTCGCCAGAGGCCAATTTGGGAACATATTTCTGCTTTTGCTCTTCTGTTCCATAAAGCGTAATTGGCATGGTCCCTATACCCGTGTGAGCTCCAAAAGCGGTACTAAAAGAGCCTGTAGCACCAGAAATATAGTCGCACACCAACATGGTCGATACAAATCCCATTCCCATTCCACCATAAGCTTCAGGGACAGCAACGCTCAAAAGCCCAAGTTCACCTGCTTTTCGCATAGTTTCTTCGGTATAGGCGTAATCTTTCTTTTCAAATCGTTCCCAATGGGCCCAAAGCTCTCTGTCTACAAATTCTTTGGTGCTCTCCCGCATCATTTTTTGCTCTTCGGTAAGGTCTTCAAGCGTAAATACGTCTTCACATTTGGTCTCTTTCACCAAGAATTGTCCGCCTCGTAGGATGTCTTTATTTAGGGTCTCAGTACTCATTGTCTAAAAGTATTTAGTATTAAGTATTTGGTATTGAGTGTTGATTTTCTATTGTAGTACAAGCTTCCTGTTACTCAATACTCAATACTCATTTCTCTTTATCTAGTTTAAAAATTCGTAAATACCCGCGGCTCCTTGTCCTGTACCAACACACATGGTCACCATTCCGTATTTGCCTTTCATTTCTCTTTTACGCATCTCATCAAAAAGTTGCACAGATAATTTGGCACCTGTACATCCAAGAGGGTGCCCAAGTGCTATTGCACCACCGTTTACGTTGATAATATCCGGGTTCAAGTCCAATTCTCGAATTACAGCCAGTGATTGGGACGCAAAAGCTTCATTCAGCTCTATCAATTCTACATCATCTTGTTTTAGACCAGCCTGTTTCAACGCTTTTGGAATGGCTTTTACGGGACCAATACCCATAATTCGAGGTTCAACACCCGCAGCAGCATAGTTGACCAAGCGTGCAATGGGTTCCAAATTCAATTCTTTCACCATTTCCTCACTCATGACCATTACAAAGGCCGCACCGTCGCTCATTTGGGAAGAGTTTCCAGCTGTAACGCTTCCACCGGCAGCAAAAACAGGGCGAAGTTTATTTAAAGTGGGAATGTTGGTTCCCTTTCTAGGCCCTTCGTCCTTATTTACAGTGTAGGAAGTAGTTTCTTTTTTTCCGGCTTCATTTACAAAGGTGTGTTCTACGTCAATAGGTACAATCTGATCTTGGAACCGATTTTCCTCTTGCGCTTTTAAAGCTTTCATATGGGAACTGTAGGCAAACACATCCTGATCTTCTCTTGAAATGTTGAATTGTTTTGCCACCGCTTCGGCCGTAAGACCCATGCCCCAATAGTAATCTTCATGACCTTCTTTGGCAGTTGCATAATCCGGAGTTGGTTTGTAACCACCCATGGGAATATAGCTCATGCTCTCGGAACCACCAGCGATTATACAATCTGCCATTCCGGATTGAATTTTTGCGGTTGCAATACCAATGGTTTCCAGTCCTGATGCGCAATAGCGATTTACAGTAACTCCCGGAACATCATCTATGTTCAATCCCATTAAGGAAATCAGTCGTGCCATGTTCAAGCCTTGTTCGGCCTCTGGCATGGCATTCCCTACGATAACGTCATCGATTCTTTTTTTATCGAGTCCGGGCAATTCTTTCATCATATGTTCAATGGTCTCGGCAGCCAGCTCATCGGGTCTTTTGAACCTGAAAAGACCTCGGGGTGCCTTGCCAACGGCAGTTCTATATGCTTTTACTATGTATGCTGTTTTCATTTTTATTTAGATAGTAGTTTTTAGTACTGAGTATTGAGTTCTGCTTCAACCAAACTTTTTTGAAGACTATAATTCATCTTTTGTATTTCAATACACAATTCAATAACAGATTGAATTTTCGTTTTTTCAATGAGATTCAATTCGATTAAAAGAATCAGCTGAGTATGTAACTCATAGCATGAACCATTGGCTATGCCCAGAAAATGTTTGAATTCTTTTTTTGAGTTTCTTCCTGCACCTTCTGCAATATTTGATGAAATTGATACGGCACTTCTTTTTAGTTGTGAAGTGAGTCCAAATTTTTCATCATTTGGAAGTTCAGCCACAATGATAGAGACCATTTTGGCCAGCTCGATGGCTTTATTCCAAACTTTTAAATCTTCTATTTTGTGCATATACTCAACTACTCGATACTTTAATCTCAATACATTTCGCAACTAGTTGCGAAGTGGTTTTCCTGTTTTCAACATATGTTGGATACGCTCCAATGTTTTTCTTTCGGTACATAGGGAAAGGAATGCTTCGCGTTCCAAATCCAACAGATATTGTTCGCTAACATAACTGGCTTCGGATAAATCTCCACCTGCCATGACATACGCCAATTTATCAGCAATTTTCTTATCGTGCTCAGAAATATAGTGCCCGGCTTCCATGGAATCTGTTCCTACCAAGAACATACCCAAAGCCTGTTTCCCCAGCACTTTTACATCTTTTCGTTTTGGAGGTTGTGTGTACCCTGCTTCAGCCATCAATTTGGCATATGCCTTGGCCGTAGCTATTTGTCGGTCTTTATTGACAACCACTACATCTTTTCCTTTTTGAAGGATTCCCAGATCATAGGCTTCATATGCTGATGTTGATACTTTTGCCATTCCAATGGTCAAGAAATATTCTTGCAGCACATTCAATTCCACATCATTTTTTCTAAAAGTATCGGATGCTCGCAAGGCCATTTCCTTGGATCCACCACCACCTGGAATAACTCCAACTCCAAATTCGACCAAACCAATATAACTTTCTGCCGCTGCTACTACTTTATCGGCGTGTAATGTCAACTCACATCCACCACCTAAACACATTCCATGTGGAGCAGAAATGGTCGGGATGGAGGAATAGCGCATGCGCATCATGCTATCTTGGAAATATTTGATGGCCATATTCAATTCATCATATTCCTGTTCGACAGCCATCATAAAAATCATTCCAATATTGGCGCCCACAGAAAAGTTTGCAGCTTGATTGCCAACTACTAATCCCTGAAAGTCTTTTTCTGCTAAATCAATGGCTTTGTTCAATCCCGCCAATACATCTCCGCCGATGGTGTTCATTTTGGATTGGAACTCCAGATTGAGGATTCCATCTCCCAAATCTTCAATAACAACACCACTATTTTTAAAGACCTCGTTGGACTTTCTAATATTGTCCAGAATAATAAAGGCATCTTGGCCAGGAACTTTTTCCATGGCTTTTTTGGGAATGTCATAAAAATAGGTGGCTCCATCTTTGACGGAATAGAATGAATCAATTCCAGCTTCCTTCATATCTGTTATCCATGAAGCGGCTTCCAAGTTTTCAGCCTTGATGAATTCCAGACCTTTTTCCAATCCAACGGCATCCCATATTTGGAAAGGTCCATGTTCCCAACCAAAACCTGCTTTCATGGCATCATCTATTTTATAGAGCTCATCTGAAATTTCAGGAATTCGATGCGAAACATAAGCGAAAAGTGCTCCAAAGCTTTTCCTATAAAATTCTCCGGCTTTGTCTTTTCCACCTGTCAACACTGAAAAGCGGTCAACTACTTTGTCGATGGTTTTGGTCAATTCCAACGTGGCGAACTTGGCAGTCTTTTTTGAGCGGTAATCCATGGTATCCAAATCCAAGGTCAGGATTTCACTTTTACCGCTGTCGTCCTTAACTTTTTTATAAAAACCTTGTCCAGATTTGCTGCCCAACCATTTGTTGTCGACCATGGTTTTGATGAAATCTGGCAATTGGAAGAGCTCCAAACGTTCATCGTCCTTGCAATTTTCATGGATTCCGTTGGCAACGTGCACCAAGGTATCCAACCCGACAACATCCACTGTACGGAAGGTTGCCGATTTAGGTCTGCCAATAACTGGTCCGGTGAGTTTATCCACTTCCTCAACGGTCATTCCCAAATCTTTCACCGCATGGAAAAGACTTTGGATACTGAAAATACCGATTCGGTTCCCAATAAAAGCAGGTGTATCCTTGGCTACCACGGAGGTTTTTCCCAAGAACTGCTCACCATATCCATTTAGAAAGTCCAAAACTTCCACGGAAGTCTTTGGCCCTGGGATGATTTCAAAAAGTTTAAGGTATCGTGCTGGATTAAAAAAGTGTGTGCCGCAGAAGTGTTTTTGAAAGTCTTCACTTCTTCCTTCGCTCATAAATTTAATGGGTATCCCAGAAGTGTTGGAAGTAATCAAGGTGCCAGGTTTTCTATATTTTTCCAAATTTTCAAACACCTGTTTTTTGATATCCAAACGCTCTACAACCACTTCAATGATCCAATCTACTTCGGCAACTTTCGAAATGTCATCTTCAAGATTGCCAGTTGAAATTCTACTGGCAAATTTTTTATGGTAAATAGGGGAGGGTTTGGATTTAAGTGCCGCAGCCAAGGAGTCATTGACCAAACGGTTTCGAACCGCTTTGTTCTCCAAGGTCAATCCCCTTGCTTTTTCTTTGTCGCTGAGCTCTCGAGGAACTATGTCCAACAATAAAACTTCGACACCGATATTGGCAAAATGGCAGGCTATGCCACTACCCATTATACCGGAGCCTATAACGGCAACTTTATTGATATGCCTTTTCATTTATGAGCTAGAATTAATTAGTTGTTTTTGTATAAATTTTCTTTTCAATAATCAGTTTGTTGATGATTTCAGCAGTTCTAAAAAAGCTTTCCAACTCATCTTCCGAAACATTCTCCCGAACCACTTCATTGAAGCGCAACACCACATCTTTGGAGTCTTTTCTTTTTTCCAATCCTAAAGCGGTTAAGTGTATTAGCACACCACGTCCGTCTTTTGGATTTGGTTTTCTTTGGATATAACCTCTTTCCTCAATGTTCTTTAAAATACGTGATAAGCTTGTTGCTTCCATTCCCATTTTAGGCCCCAAGGCGGTACTTGGCGTTCCTTGTTTTGGATCAATGCTCAAGAGTGTGAATCCGATTGCCATTGTGAGTCCGTAGTGTTTTGCTTCTTCATTGTACATCTTGCTTACGGCTTGCCATGTGGCCCTTAATGCATAATCGATGGTCAACTCTTTCATAAATCCGGTTTGGTGTCATCAAATATACAAAAATTTATTATGCATGCATAATAAATAATTATTATTAAATGATGAAAAATAAAAAGGCCCAAAAATGAATTTGAGCCCTTAAGAATTAGGTTGGAAAGTGGTACGTTGGTCTAGTGACCATATATATTGTTATAAAGATCGATGTATTTTTCCCGGATGATTTTTCTTCTAAGTTTCATGGTAGGGGTGAGGTGACCATCGTCGACACTCCACACATCGGGAGTTAATCTAAATTGTTTTACTTTTTCCCATTTGGCAAAGTCTTCATTGGCCAAATCAATTTCTTCCTGAATACGGGCGATGACTTTTTCATTTAATATGATATCGGAGTTTTCGCCCAGTGTAATCTCGTGCCTGTTTGCCCATTCATATAAAAATTCAAAATTGGGTTGAATCAAGGCGGCGGGCATTTTTTCACCTTCACCCACAACCATGATCTGCTCAACAAAACGAGATTGTTTAAACCTATTCTCCAAAAGTTGGGGAGCCACATATTTCCCTCCGGAGGTCTTGAACATCTCTTTTTTACGGTCTGTAATTTTCAAAAACCCTTCAGCATCAATTTCACCAATGTCACCAGTGTGAAAATAGCCTTCCTTCAGAACTTCGGCTGTTTTGTCAGAATCCTTGTAATATCCCATCATCACATTAGGTCCTTTACAAAGGATTTCGCCGTCATCTGCAATTTTCACCTCTACACCCTCAATAATTCTACCTACAGATCCAATTTTCCATCCATGGTCACGTTGATCGTTCACCGAAATTACTGGAGAGGTTTCTGTAAGTCCGTAACCTTCCATAACCGGAATCGCAGCAGCCCCAAATACCCTGCTCAATCTAGGTTGAAGCGCTGCGCTACCAGACACCATAATATCCAGGTTTCCACCTAGTGCTTCTTGCCATTTGCTAAAAATTAGTTTACGGGCAATTCCCAGTTTCTTTTCGTATAGCCAACCGTTCTTGCCATAGGGCTCATATTTTAAACCCAATTCCACTGCCCAAAAAAACAGCTTCTTTTTCACTCCGGTGAGTTCGGTGCCCTTCATAATTATTTTATCGTAAACTTTTTCCAGTAGTCTTGGCACCACTGTCATTACATTGGGTTTAATCTCTTTTAAATTGTCGCTTATTTTTTCCAGATTTTCAGCAAAATAAACCTGTACCCCACAATACTGGTACAGATACAATATCATGCGCTCAAAAATGTGGCAAACGGGTAGAAAACTTAGCGATTTACCACCGGAATCGAAAGGAACCCTTTTTTCGCTTGAAACCACATTGGAAACAATATTATTATGTGAAAGCATTACACCTTTTGGTCTTCCTGTTGTTCCAGAGGTGTAGATCAGGGTTGCCAAATCCTCAGGTTGTACTGCTGCTTTGCGCTCCTCCACGGTTGGCTGACTCGCAATATCCTTTCCCAATTCAAGAACTTCGGTCCAGTTCTTACAGTTTCCCAAATCATCAAAAGAAAACACATCCTTCAATTTTTTGAGTTTAGAACTTACCGATAATACTTTTTCCAGAACTTCTGAGCAGGAAACGAAACAATATTTGGCCTCGGAATGATTTAGTACATACTCATAATCCTCTTCAGAAATGGTTGGATAGATTGGGACGTTTTGCGCACCCAATTGTAAAATACCGATATCTACAATATTCCATTCGGTTCGGTTGGTCATGGAAATTATGGCAACTTTGTCATTGGGTTCCACTCCCAGTTTTAGCAAACCTCTACTAATTGCGTTGGCTTTGTCTATATACTCTTGGGAAGAGGTTGAAACCCATTTTCCATTCACCTTGGTCACCAGGGCATTGGACAAATTGTATTTTTCATGTGAATAGTAAGGGAAATCGAATAAGCGGGTAACTTTTTGCATAGTAAGTTTCTGTAAAGTAATTGCAAAATAGGGAAAGGAACCGGGATTTTAAAATGGAAAATTCAATTATATCCCCCTTTAATTGAAAACCAATCAATCTTGAGGGATTAAAAAAGGCCTTCAATGTGAAGGCCCAATTTGGTTGGTATTTAATTAAATATGAGTGAAAATTGATGATTATTCCTCCAAGACTTTGGCATAATTGATTCCTAAGGCATCCCATTCCTTTTGTTTGATTTTTAAAGCTGTTTTAAAACTTTCAAAATCCTTGTTCTTTGGCTGGGTCCACCCAACTTCGGCATAGGCTGCAATTCTTGGATAGGTCTGACGCTCCACATCTTTGTTCGTTGGGGTCCATTCGCTCCACATTTGACAACCCAGACCATAGATGTTCTCATGGTATTGGGACTCCAAACCTTCCGGAATAGGGTCGAAACTGTATGCTTTTTCCAACGAAATGCTTTCATAATTGTAGTCCAAATAGGTATTGCTGTGCAGGGAGTTTACGATGCCGTACCCTTTTTGAGCGGCTTCGGTGGCCAGATTAAGGTCCCCCTTCCAAAAATGCACAACGGTATTCTTGGCCAGTTCGGTCTGGGCCTCTTGATCATGTTTTTTTTCCTCAAAATCGCCATGGATGTTTTTGCCCATAATCTCATTCCAACCCATCATACGACGTCCATTTTGTGCTATAAATTTGGAAATTTTATTGGTAAACTGGATTTGAAGGTCTGCAGCGGTCTGTATTTCATGAGCCTTCATATAATCTTGTACGTGCTTGCTTTTGTTCCAGACTTCATAACCTACTTCATCACCGCCAATATGAACCACTTCCGAAGGAAAAAGTTCAAAAAGTTCCAGTAAAATATCCTTAACAAACTGCTCCACTTTTGGATTGGTCACATCATAATTGTCGTAATGACGTCCAAATTTAACAGGCACATCAATATCCTCTCCTGCCGTTCCCAACCAAGTATATGCAGCGATGGCAGCGCTGCTGTGACCAGGAATTTCAAATTCTGGGACAATGGTAATATGTCTTTCCGCTGCATAGTCCACCAATTCTTTGATTTCTTCTTGGGTATAAAATCCACCATGAGGTTCACCGGATAATTTTCCACTTTTCCAGGTTTCAATTTCCGAATCTGTTCTAAAACCTCCTACTTCGGTTAGTTTGGGATATTTTTTTATTTCGATTCGCCAACCCGCATCGTCCGTGAGGTGCCAATGAAAAATATTCATTTTAAGTGAAGCCATTTGGTCCAAAATTCCTTTTACAAAATCAGCACCATGAAAATAGCGAGACTCATCCAACATATAGGCCCTCCAACCAAACCGGGGCGCATCGTTGATGGTTAGGGCAGGAATAAGCCAAGGGGATTCATCGGAATCCTTGATTAATAATTGCTTTAAGGTTTCACCGGCATAGAAAAAACCAGTGGAAGTACTTGCTGAAATATTGATGCTTTTTGGAGAAACTTCCAAATGATAGGCTTCTTCATCAAGATTTTTATCCAGAGCTAGAACAATGTCTCCATCACTTTTTTGGGCAACCTTTATGCCCAGAGCTGTTTCATGCATTAAATTCTTGGCAAGCAAATTGGAAACGGAAGCATCAATTCCATTAGAATTCGCAATGGTCATTCCTTCCTCTAAGGCAAAGGAATTTTCGGATAATATCACCTCATTAGGTTGAGGTATTAGATTGATTTCATTGGAGGTGAAACTACGATGTTTACGTACACATCCTGTATTCAAAAGGAGGAAAATCGAGCAAAGTAGAAAAACTCCCTTTGCAAATCGAGCTTTGGCGTTCATTTTATGGTTTTAAAGTTATTGGTCCCTAAAAATAGTTATTTTGTTTGCATTATCCACTTTTTGGCATTGATAAAAGCTTGTAGCCAAGGTGAAACTGTATCGTTTCTATCTTTCGGATAGTGTGCCCAGTTCCATGGGAAAGTAGAGCGTTCAATATGGGGCATGGTTACCAAATGTCGACCGGTTTTATCGCAGAGCATTGCCGTGTTATAATCGCTCCCGTTTGGGTTGGCCGGATAAGCATCATAACCGTATTTCGCTACAATGTCATATTCCCTTTCGTCATGGGGAAGGTTAAATTTACCCTCTCCGTGAGAAATCCAAACCCCCAAGGTGGTACCTGCCAATGATGAAAGCATTACCGAGTTATTCTCCTGGATTTTTACCGATGTGAAATTACTTTCGTGCTTTCCTGAGTCATTATAGGTCATTCTGCCATGGGTGTCATGCTCTGGGTTGATCAAATCCAATTCCATGAATAATTGACAACCATTACAAATTCCAACAGAAAGGGTGTCAGGGCGAGCAAAGAAATCTTTGAGTGCCTTATTGGCTTTTTCGTTATACTTGAATGCTCCGGCCCATCCTTTGGCACTACCCAAAACATCAGAGTTGGAGAATCCACCAACAGCCCCGATAAATTGAATGTCTTCCAAGGTTTCCCTTCCCGTGATCAGGTCGGTCATGTGCACATCCTTCACATCAAATCCTGCCAAGTACATGGCATTGGCCATTTCACGTTCCGAATTACTACCTTTTTCCCTCAAAATGGCAGCTTTGGGTTGATTACTTCTTGACTGCGCTCGAGATGACAGTGAGCCATCAAAATTTGAGGGGAATTTATAGTCTAAAGGTTGATTCTTGTAGTTTTCATACCTGTCCTTGGCCAAATTACTGGCCGTTTGCTTGTCATCCAATAAATAGGAAGTCTTGAACCAAGTATCTCGTAATGAAGCTACATTCAATCCTATTTCAACACCATTGTTTTTGATGTTCAAAGTCTCTTGTGAACACACAGAGCCTATTTTTTTGTAATCAATTCCAGCTTCTGTCAAAACTTTTTCCACGGTGTTATCTTTCGATTGGAAAACCAGTCCGGCATTTTCTGAGAACAATAGTTTGATGATATCTTCTTCCTCAAGATTGGATAAATCCAGATTTGCACCCAAATCTATATCGGCAAAGCACATCTCCAAAAGTGTGGTGATCAATCCGCCGGAAGCAACGTCGTGTCCGGCTACGATCATATCATTTTTGACAAGTTCCTGTAGTGTATTGAAAGTTTGCTTTACATATGCGGCATCAACAATTGTTGGCGTTTCATTTCCTACTGAATTCAACACTTGTCCAAAAGAAGAGCCTCCCAATTTAAAATTGTCCTTGGATATATTTATATAATAAATATCACCTCCATTTTTTTGAAAGACGGGTTCTACCACCTTGGTAATATCATTACAATTTGCCGCTGCAGAGATAATCACGGTTCCAGGGGAGATGACATCCCCATCTTTGTATTTCTGTTTCATAGAAAGCGAATCCTTTCCTGTAGGGACATTGATTCCCAATGCAATGGCAAAGTCGGACACTGCTTCTACGGCCTCGTACAATCGGGCATCCTCGCCTTCATTTCTACAGGGCCACATCCAATTTGCTGATAGGGAGACCGATTGTAATCCATTTTTAAGAGGTGCCCAAACAATGTTTGTCAATGCCTCGGCTATACTATTTCTGCTCCCGGCCGATGGGTCAATCAATGCGGAAACAGGAGAGTGTCCAATACTTGTTGCAATACCTTCCTTACCTTTAAAATCCAAGGCCATAACTCCACAATTGTTCAAAGGTAATTGTAAAGGACCAGCGCATTGCTGTTTGGCTACATGTCCGCCAACGCAGCGATCCACTTTATTGGTCAACCAATCTTTGCAAGCAACTGCTTCCAATTGCAACACTTGCTCCAAATAATCATGGAAATGCTCCAATGAATAGGCTGGAGCATCGTAAGTTCTTTCCAAAGCAGTATCCTCCATTATGGTTTTTGGTGAACTCCCGAACATATCAGAAAGCTCCAAATCCATAGGTTTTTCCCCAGTTTTTTCTGAAGCAAAGGTAAATTTGTGGTCACCAGTCACGGTTCCAACATCATACATGGGTGAGCGCTCTCGTGTTGCGACACGGTCGAGCAGCTCCATATCTTTTTCACCAATGACCAATCCCATGCGTTCTTGGGATTCATTACCAATAAGTTCTTTTGCCGATAGGGTGGGGTCTCCAACAGGAAGTTTGTCTGTGTTGATGACACCTCCAGTTTCCTCAACCAATTCAGATAAACAGTTGAGGTGACCACCTGCGCCATGATCATGGATAGAGACAATGGGATTATCATGGCTTTCGAGAAGGCCACGAATGGCATTGGATGCCCTTTTTTGCATTTCCGGATTGGAACGTTGCACGGCATTCAATTCAATGGCCGAACTAAATTCTCCCGTATCGGCGCTGGAAACAGCAGCACCACCCATACCAATTCGGTAATTGTCGCCACCTAAGATTACAATTTTATCCCCTTTGTTTGGAGTGTCTTTTAGGGCTTGGTCAGCTTTTCCATAGCCAATCCCGCCGGCAAGCATAATAACTTTGTCAAAACCAAGTCGTCGCGCTTCTTCCTTATGTTCAAAAGTCAGTACGGAACCTGAAATTAAGGGTTGGCCAAATTTATTCCCAAAATCGGAAGCTCCATTGGAAGCTTTTATTAAAATATCCATTGGAGTTTGGTACAGCCAATCACGTTCTTGCATCCCATTTTCCCAAGGGCGGTTTTCCTCCAAACGAGAGTAGGAGGTCATATAGACTGCTGAACCCGCTAGTGGCAACGAACCTTTTCCTCCTGCTAGCCTATCCCGAATTTCACCACCTGACCCTGTTGCGGCGCCGTTGAAAGGCTCCACTGTGGTCGGGAAATTATGGGTTTCGGCTTTTAACGAAATGACGGAATCAAAATCTTTTTCCTCATAAAAATCAGGTTTGTCGGCACTTTTAGGAGCAAATTGCACCGCTTTTGGACCTTTAATAAAGGCAACATTGTCCTTATATGCGGAAACAATATCATTTGGATTTTCCTCTGATGTTTTCTTAATCAGTTTAAAAAGAGAACTTGGTTTTTCCTCACCATCAATGACAAAAGTGCCGTTGAAAATTTTGTGACGGCAATGTTCTGAATTTACCTGACTGAAACCGAACACTTCAGAATCCGTGAGTTTTCTTCCAATTTTTTCAGAAAGATTTTCCAAATAAGCAATTTCGTCTTCACTGAGGGCTAAACCCTCCTTTTGATTGTATGCCGCAATGTCATCTATTTCCAAAATGGCTTCTGGAACAATATCGATGGTAAAAATCTCTTGGTTCAACCCCTGATATTTTTGAAAAAGCATAGGGTCATAATCAGTATTATCCTTGTTTGTGGAATGAAATTCCTCAATCCGAAGGATTCCTTCCAGGCCCATATTCTGGGTTATCTCGGTGGCGTTGGTACTCCAAGGTGTGATCATGGCAGCACGAGGCCCAATAAAAAAGGCGTCAAGAGACGCCGAGTTTATCTTAGGTTGGTTGCCGAACAACCATGTCAATTTTTTTATGTCTTTTGGTGCAATTTCTTGTGCAGTTTGGACAGCAAATACTTTTGTTGCGATGTCCCCAAAGAAATGAATCATATCAGCCTAATTGTTGAACAGATTAAGAAAATGCAAATTTACGAGTTTAGCTTGAATTATGATCTATGGAAAACGAGAGTTGTTAACGGGAAAGTGTTGATAGTTTACCAGAAGGAACACATATAAAAAACTTCGTTTGGATAGAGCGTTCATAAATTAATAACTCTTCAATTTTCCGCCGGAACCCTTTACCGGATTAGTTAAATTCAAGCTTTTATTTAGTATTTTAGAAGGATTGTTAGCTAATTCAAATCCAACCCAATGAAAAAACAAAGTCCTGTTTTAACAGGTTTACTTGTTGTATTGCTATTTTCAATAAGTATTCCGTCGGTCCATGCTCAAAAAAAGTATTCCAAATCTAAAATAGCCAAATTGAAATCTGAGGTTGCAGCCTTGATCGAAGCTGATAAAAAGCAAGCTCAGATCATGGTCGATAAAATATTCAGCTTTGCTGAATTAGGATTTCAAGAGGTAGAGAGTTCCAAATATCTTACAGGTATTCTTTCAGACAATGGATTCACCATAGAACATTCCGTTTCTGGAATACCCACAGCATGGTTTGCCACATGGGAAAACGGTGAAGGACCTGTAATTGCGATTGGCAGTGATGTAGATTGTATCCCCAAAGCATCGCAGTATCCGGGAGTTGCCTATCACAAACCCATGGTTGATGGTGCTCCTGGCCATGGTGAAGGACATAATGCAGGCATTCCGCTCAACATTTCAGCAGTACTTGCGGTAAAGAAAATTATGGAACGTGAACAAATCGGAGGTACTCTTGTAGTTTGGCCAGGGATTGCCGAAGAATTGGTAGCGGCAAAGGCTTGGTATGTTCGTGATGGTCTCTTTGATAAGATTGACATGTGCATTTTTACGCATGTGAGCAACAATTTGAGCGTAAGTTATGGTCCTTCTCGAGGCACGGGACTCATTTCCGTTGAATATTCATTTGAGGGTGAAGCAGCACATTCTGCTGGTTCCCCGTGGCGTGGACGAAGCGCATTGGATGCCGCGGAACTAATGAATATTGGCTGGAATTATAAAAGAGAACATTTGCATCCCTTGCGTCGTTCGCACTCTATTTTTACAGATGCAGGTGACCAACCCAATGTGGTACCTTCAAAAGCATCCATTTGGTTTTATTTTCGGGATATAAAATATGATGGCATCATGGAAATGTATGCTACGGCCAATGACATGGCAAAAGGAGCGGCATTGATGACAGGTACCACTATGAAATCAAAGGTTTTGGGTGCTGCCTGGCCAAGACATTTTAATAAAGTAATTGCGGAAACCATGTATGCTAATATCAAAAAGGTGGGACTGCCCAAATGGTCCGAAGCAGACCAGACCCTGGCGAAAGCGGTACAAGCTGAAGTGAACTCCAAAAAAACAGAGGGATTGGCAGTGAAGTTGGATACTATAGGACTACCTGTAGTGGAGCCCGTGAGCGGAGGGTCTGATGACATTGGGGATATTTCATGGAAAGTGCCCACAGTAACTATGCGTTTCCCTTCGAACATTCCTGGTTTGCAAGGTCATCATTGGAGCAATGCCATTACTATGGCCACGCCAATAGCTCATAAGGGAGTAGTAGCTGGGGCAAAGGTAGAGGCGATGACGCTTATGGACTTTTTACTTAAACCGGAACTACTGAAACAAGCTTGGGATTATTTCAACAACGAACAAACAAGGGAAACCAAGTTTGAACCCATGATTTCTGAAGATGATATGCCTCCAATCTATCTAAATAAAGACAAACAAGATCAGTTTAGAACAGCTCTGGAAAAATTTTATTACGATGAAACCAAATACGATTCATATTTGGAGCAGTTAGGGGTGGAGTATCCGACCCTAAGAGAATAGAAGGCTTATTTTTTCCTTTTTAAAAGGGCCATATAGAATCCGTCGTAACCTTTTTCGGAAGCATAGATATTTTGCTCTTTTACCAATTCAAAACCTTCACCAGATTCAGAATTAAGGAAAGTGACAACTTGCTCTGTATTTTCCTGTGGAAGCACGGAACAAGTAGCGTAAACCATTTCACCATCTTTTTTTACCATTTTGCTATAGTTCTGTAGAATTTCTTGTTGAACGCCCATGATTCGGTCAATAAATTGTGGTTCCAATTTCCATTTGGAGTCTGGGTTTCTTCGTATGACACCTAAACCAGAACATGGGGCATCAAGCAAAAGCTTATCTGCGCTGTTGTGCAGTTTTTTGATGACTTTGGTGGAATCAATTACCCGTGTTTCCACATTATGGACTCCGTTTCTTCGTGTTCTTTTTTTAAGCTTTTTCAACTTACTTTCATAAATATCCAAAGCAATCAGTTGCCCTTTGTTTTCCATTTGGGAAGCTAAATGGAGGGTTTTTCCTCCTGCTCCAGCACAAGCATCAATTACTCGCTGGCCCGGTTTTACATCCAGAAATGGTGCGACCAATTGGGACGATGCATCTTGAACTTCAAAAAAGCCATTTTTAAAAGCTTCCGTAACAAAAACGTTTTTGCGTTCGGTTAGTTTCAGCGCATCTGGGTGTCCATCAACAGTGGTGGTTTCAATGTCATTTACGGCAAGAGCTGCTTGCAGTTGTTCTTTTTTAATTTTAAGAGTGTTGGTTCTTAAAATCACTTCCGCCTGTTTGTTAAGGGCAGCAATTTCCTTGGTCCAGAGTTTATTGCCTAACGATTTTTCACCCAGTTCGTCCAACCAGTCGGGAATAGATTCTCTAAATTTTCTAATTTTTGAGAGTTCATCGAATTTTCCTTTGATACGGCGTTCCGGGGTGTCCTCAATTTGTTTCCAATCAGGTATTCGAATCCCGCGAAGTACACACCAAACGGCAAACAATCGGAACAAATGTGGCCTTGAATAGGGTTCGTGCACTTCCGCGATTTCAGTGTATAATCTTTTCCAACGGACAATATCGTACGTTGTTTCGGCAATAAAACCTCTGTCGCGGGCTCCCCATCGTTTGTCGTGCCGCAATACTTTTTCAATGACCTTGTCCGCATATTCCTTTTCGTTAAATATGAGATTGAGGGCATCAATGACCGCAAAAACTAGATTTCTATGTAATCGCATCTTAAAAATTAAGGATTGCAAAGGTATGGTTTCTAATAAGATTCCGTTTACATTTGGGTAAAGCTGTTTTTAAATGAAATATAGTCTGATTTTTGGGGCATTGTTGATTATCGGGTGCACAACAGAGGAAAAATCTATCCAATTTTCTGAAGTACAAATAGAAACTATTTTCCAAGACTCTGTAAGCATTCGCGCCATCGAATTTTTGGATTCCAACACACTTGCATTTGCAGGGAGTAATGGTATTTATGGCTCTGTTGATGTTCGAACAAGTAAGGTCAGAAGCAATATTCAGCAACATGACTCCGTTATTCCCGCTTTTAGAGCTGTGGCCCATACTGATTCTGATTTTTTTATGCTTTCCATTGCTAGCCCGGCACTGTTGTACAAAACTGGAGAATCTGGAAAAATGGAATTGGTTTATATTGAAGAAGGCGAAGGTGTTTTTTATGATTCCATGAAGTTCTGGAACAATTTTGAAGGCATCGCAATAGGCGATACAACGGATGACTGTCTATCCATTATAATTACTAGGGATGGTGGTAAGAGCTGGAATAAATTACCTTGTTCCCAGCTGCCAAAGTCTACCGAGGCTGAAGGAGCATTTGCAGCAAGCAACACCAATATTGATATAGTTGGAGATAAGGTTTGGTTTGGCACCACTGCGGGCAATGTGTATTCCTCTGCGGATAAAGGAATGACCTGGAAAGTAAATCAAACCCCTATTGTCAAGGATAAACCAACTGAAGGAATTTATTCCATTGATTTTTATGATGAGAATTTAGGTTTTGCCATTGGAGGTGACTATACCGACCCAAATTCCAATAAAAAAAACAAAATAATAACAACAAACTGGGGTAAAACATGGAATTTGATTGCTGATGGGCAGGAGCCCAATTATAAAAGCTGTGTGCAGTTTGTTCCGAATGCAGATGGAAAAACGCTGGTTGCTGTTGGATTTACGGGAATCTCATGTTCAAATGATCAGGGAATGAGTTGGAAGCAAATAAGCGACGAAAGCTTTTATACTCTGCGTTTTTTAAACGATTCGATTGCCTATGCAGCAGGGAAACATAGAATTTCCAAACTGGTATTCAAATAGAGCTAA
The DNA here is from genome assembly GCF_053618295.1 of Flagellimonas sp. 2504JD1-5. NCBI lineage: Bacteria > Pseudomonadati > Bacteroidota > Flavobacteriia > Flavobacteriales > Flavobacteriaceae > Flagellimonas > Flagellimonas sp. 2504JD1-5. The sequence continues at coordinate 911,982 of NZ_JBSIOU010000002.1, read as the reverse complement.
AGTCCATCTTTTCATAACAATGCTTAGTTACCTAATGGAAATGGAGGACAATCATATTGATTTTTAGCTTTTTACCTCAAAAATTGATCGTCATATGTTAACTTTATATGGCTTAATTTTTGATGTTACTTTTTCGTATTAACGCAATAATTTGGTATGCCATGAAAAACTTGTTACTCTTTTTGATTCTTCCATGTCTTGTATTTTCCCAAGAAGACACTTTAAATGTTTATGGTACAATTACCGACACCGAAAGCACCGGAACACTTGCAAAAGTAAGAGTTGAGGTAAAAGGAACCTCTGAGAGTACGGAAACCGATTCCCAAGGTCGATATAACATTCAAGCTAAACCTGGTGACATACTGATGTTTAAGCGTGTGGGAATGGAGACCATTGAAATTATAGCTGAAGACGTTACATCCTTGCTTAATATTGAGATGAGACCCAAAACGGAACGTTTGGATGAAGTCGTAGTTAGGAAAAAAGGGATAAAAACCCAAAAAGAACTGGAAAGAGAGTTTGCAGCCAATAAGAGATTAATAAGAACATATTACGGTATTCTAGATGCTGATAGAGTGGGTTATACTATGCGCGTTATGGATGGGGACGATTTTACCCTAGGGTTTGTTGACGTGTTGGATGTACTCCAGGCTCGATTTCCCGGGATTTATACTTTAGGTAGCCCAGAAGCAGTAGGTTTTAGAAAGGCTTATTTAAATAGAACCCGAACTTTAAACGGAAATGTTCCGCTTATATATGAAATAGATGGTGTGGTTACCGGTGACCTTCCTTTTATCCCTGTAACGGAAATTGACCGGCTTGCGGTAATTTCTGGCACGGGGGGCACCCTTCGTTATGGAATCAGGGGCGCTGGGGGCGTGGTTGTAATCAACACAAAAAGGGGAGTAGCAATGTATGAAAAATCTGCTGCATCCAAATTAGGTATTCCCGAATTCAATAGTTCGGATTTGGTGGATTATGAGGAATCTGAAATGTTTGGAGACTTCGTCAATTCGATGTCCTTGGAAAATGCGTTAAACAAATTAGAAATTCTAAAGTCATCGCCAAGAACATCGGCTTATACCTATTTACAAGCTTATACCTATTTCCAAAGGAAATGGCCCAACCAATCGGCGAAAGAAGAGATTTTGGATTTGATTTTGGAAAAACATTCCAATGATCCTGTTGTTATGAAATCTTTGGCCTACATACTTGAAGATTTAAATGAATTTGATACCGCTTTGGAAGTTTATCAGCAGCTGTTTGAAATTAGACCGGACTATGAGCAATCGTATAGGGATGTCGCCAATGCCTACCAGCAGACGGGAGACCCTAAAACGGCGCTCCGATTTTACATGAATAAAGATGGTTTTCCAAGGTTCGATGAAAAATCCTCTCAAAATAGAGAGGGCATTGATTTTATAATGCTTACCGAATTGAACGCCCTTTTAAAAAATAACCTTACGGAATTGGGAATTGAAAACAAAAAGAATTTAGGAAAGGTGCCCAATGGTACCAGATTACTGTTTGAATGGTCCCATGGAGAGGCAGAGTTTGAGGTACAGCTCGTAAACCCCAAAAAGAGATATTTTACTTGGACCCATGAAAATATCAAGGATAAGGAAAGGATTCGCGATGAGAAGCTTCGTGGATATTCTTCAAAACAATTTTTTCTAGACAATGACCTGCAAGGAAACTGGCAAGTAAATCTCAAATACTTTGGCAATAAATCCGCTGTGCCCACATATTTAAAGGTAACATTGTGGACAAATTTTGGTACCGCTTTTGAAAATAGGATGATGAAGTTGTTCCGATTAGAAAACAAAGATGACAACTACAAATTGGCGTCTTTTGTGAATAGTCCTTTAGTGGCGGAAAATCAAGGAAAATAAAAAAAGAGCGGTAAAAACCGCTCCTTTAACTTACAACTAACCTAAAAACCGACTAAACAGTTACCACTATAAAGTGTTTTCCTCTTTTTTTGTACCAAACACCTCTGTATTTGTATAGCTTTCTTCCGTTAACAACGACTACTTTTCGTGCTCTTGGCAATTTTCTGACTTTAATTCCCGTTGGAGCGGCGCAAACCACGTATTTTTTACCTCTTGTTTTATACCAAACACCATCGGCGAAATAGAAATTGGTCTTTTTATGGACGACAACCTTTGGTTTAGTCACTTTGGTAACTACCGTGCCATGTTTTGGATATACACGAACCACAGTGCGTTGTGCAGAGGCTGCCAATATTGTTCCTAAAAATGCTATTGTGAATACTATTGTTTTCAAATTTTTCATAACGTAGATTTTTATGGTTTATACTTCTTTGACTACCGATCTGAACTAGGGTTTAATTAAAAAAGGAGCCTTTTGGCTCCTTTTTTATGTTTTTTGTCGATTTTGGAATTATTGACCCCCCCTTCGCTTTCTCATTTGTTGTAGCAAACGTCTTTTAAAATCTTCCTCAGCCTTTAATAATAATACGGTCTTTTTGGGCGAAATCACATTTCTGATTTTGGATATAAAACTTTGTTCGGCGGCATGTCTTTCTTTTTGAATGGCAAGGAACTTATCCAAAAGGGCAGAGGCCTCTCCATCGGATAGATCCTGAATCATCGATATTTGAGATCTCAGTTCCAATCGCTCTCTTCTGCGAATTGCCTCTAAGGTTTCTTCATATTCGTTATATATAGGCCAAAATACCTGTGCTTCCTTGGCCGTAAGCCCGACCCTTTCTGTAATAAAGGCCACTTTTAGGGTTTTAATTCGTTCCCTACCAGGTCCTTGGGCATAAAACCACGAGGTTCCCATGAAACAAACCAACAGTATGAGTAATTTTTTATTCATAATCATCGTAATCTAAATTTAAATCTTCGATATCCTCCACATTTTCATCTAAATATTCCAAGATATTCTCTTCTTCCAATTGGCTTTCCAAAACATCATTTACACTCAGTTCGTCTATGGCAACGACTTCAGCCAATTCGTATGAGCTAAGGTCCAAATCAGTAGCGTCAAAATAGGCATCGATTTCGGCAGAAGCTAAATCCTCAAAGGCAATTGGGGTTTCTGTTTTCCAATTTAATCCGAAAACTAATAGAAATACAGCTGCAATCGCTGCGACGCCGTAATAGATTTTTTTATAAGATTTTAGTTGGATGACCTTAGGTTCATTTTGGTCAATTTGAGCCAAGACTTTTTCAGGAAGTTGCTCAAAATACCCATCGGGCACACCAAACCCATCCGATTTTGGTATAATCGATGCTGACTGCCCACTTTCTTGCTGTTTGATTTTATCCATGAGTCGATCATGAAAACTATCAAAATAGCCCTCCGGGGTCTTAAAATTATTTTCCTTATCCTTTCCCATCTTTTTTAATTAGACCGCTAATACCATTAAAGGTTTAATCCGCCTTAAGATACGTTTCAATTTTCTTTACCGCCAAATGGTATGACGCTTTTAAAGCTCCGACGGATGTTTCCAGTACTTCAGAAATCTCCTCGTATTTCATTTCCTGATAGTATTTCATGGTAAATACCAATTTTTGTTTATCAGGAAGTGTGGCCATCGCCTTTTGCAATTTCAACTGGATTTCAGTTCCTTCAAAATATACATCCGATTGTAAATTCTCTATCATGCTCATCTTTAACTCTTCATCACTGACTCCCATTTTTTTTGATTTTTGTTTCAAAAATGTCAGCGATTCATTGGTTGCAATCCGATACATCCACGAATAGAGCTTGCTGTCCCCTTTAAAACCATCAATGTTTCGATACACCTTTATAAAGGTGTTTTGAAGTACATCATCGGCATCATCATGGTTTAAAACAATCCTTCGAATATGCCAATACAAACGTTCTTTGTAAGTATTAACTAATACCTCAAAGGCGCGTGCCTGGCTTTCTTTTTGTTTTAGCTCGTTGACTAAGGTTTCCTCAGCAATCAAATGTTTCTACATTTTGGTGCTATGACTAAGGTAGTGGAAAAAGGTTTAATTTTTTAGATGTCTGATGTCTGATGTCTGATGTCTGATTTTAAGTTTACTCTCCGCACTTCCAACTTCGTGCATCCCACTTCCAACTTCGTACTTCCAACTTGATGTTTGCGATTTGATATTTGGAGTTTTTGCTACCCCAGTGTCTGCAACTCCACCAATTTCTTGTAGCCTTTTTTGGACTTCATCAACTCATCATGTGTGCCTTGTTCCACTATTTTTCCTTTACTCATCACCACGATGGAATCTGCATTCTGTATGGTGGAAAGTCTGTGAGCGATTACAATGGAGGTGCGATTCTGCATCATTTTTTCCAGTGCATCCTGTACTAAACGCTCACTTTCGGTGTCCAAGGCAGAGGTGGCCTCGTCAAGAATCATGATTGGTGGGTTTTTAAGTACGGCCCGAGCTATGGAAAGGCGCTGTTTTTGACCTCCACTAAGCTTGTTCCCACTATCACCGATATTGGTGTCGTATCCGTTGGGAAGTTCCATAATAAAGTCGTGGGCATTTGCAATTTTAGCAGCTTCTATAATCTCCTCTTCGGTGGCATTTTCCTTTCCAAGTCCAATGTTGTTTTTTACCGTGTCATTGAACAAAATGGAATCCTGGGTGACCAATCCCATCAAACTTCGTAACGATTTTTTGGTAATGTCCTTTATATTGGTGCCATCAATTGAAATTTCACCTTCGTTGACATCGTAAAAACGCGTGACCAAATTGGCAATGGTACTTTTTCCGCTTCCAGATTGCCCAACCAAGGCTACGGTATGTCCTTTTTTGACTTCCAGATTGAAATTTTCCAACACAAAATCATCTTCATATTTGAAGGAAACGTCTTTTATCGAAATATTTGAGGTTAATTCAGTTTTGATGGTGGCATTTTCGGCATCCGAAATGGGATTTGTTGTGTCCAATACATCAAAGATGCGTTCCGCAGATGCATTTCCTTTTTTGATGTTGTAGTTAACTGTTGTAATGGCTTTAACCGGGTTGATAATAGTGTAAAAAAGTCCAATATAACCCATAAACTCCTGAGGTGAGAGGGTGCTTTTATTGCCCAAAACCAAACTTCCACCGTACCATAAAACGGTTATTACCACGGCAACGCCCAAAAACTCACTAAAAGGGGAAGCCAGACCTTTACGTTGAAGTACAGAAATCATAATTTTTTTGAATCGAGAGGTCGATTCGGTGAACTTTGCGGTTAATCTTTCCTCGGCATTGAATCCTTTAATGATTTTTAAACCGCCTAAAGTTTCTTCAATAAATGACAAAAAGACTCCTGTTTCTTTTTGCGCTTCCAGGGACTGTGATTTCAATTTTTTACCGACGATGGAAATCAAAAATCCCGCAATGGGCAGAAAAATAAAAACAAACAAAGTGAGTTGAGCGCTAATAGCCAACATGGAAATCAATACAATTACTATAGTAATTGGCTCCCTCGCTAAGGCCTCAAGCGAATTGATAATGGAGTTCTCCACTTCTTTTACATCGGAGGTCATTCGTGCCAGCAAATCCCCTTTTCGGGCTTCGGAAAAGTATCCCAAGGGTAAATCGAGGGTTTTTAGATATAGGTTGTCCTGAATATCCTTCACCATTCCTGTTCTCAAATACGCCAAAACATACATTGCGGCATAACGAAACAAATTTTTCAAGAAGAAAATTACGATACTTGCTATGCAAATAAAGACCAGTGCGGCCAAAGGCCCTTCATTATCCACTTTAACGGTGAGAAAATGATTTAAAGAATCTTCGAGATAGGCTTTAAGGTTACCCATGCCTTCATAAACGGGAGCATTTTTAACTTCTTCCTGAGTTCCGAACAGGATTCCGAGCGTAGGAATAAAGATGATAATCGATAATACGTTGAAAATCGAATAAAGAATATTGAAAAATATATTCAGAATACCATATTTGCGATAGGGCACCGCAAAATGGAGAATCTTTTTAAAGTAATTCATTAACCTACAAATTCAGTTCGGAAAGGATTCCTTTTATTTTGGAATCCAACTGCGAATTTACGGATTTAAAATCGGCTGCTTTTTCCAATTTGGCATTTGTGGTGATGTAAAATTTGACCTTGGGCTCTGTTCCGCTAGGTCTGGCAGCTATACGAGTTCCATCTTCCGTTTCATAGATCAGCACATTGGATTTTGGTAGGTCCATGACTTTTTCTTCGCCAGTTTGCACATTTTTGGCAATAGAGGTGTTGTAATCTTCAACCCAAACCACTTTGGAACCTTGCACGGATGCAACAGGGTTTTCTTTGAAATCAATCAACATTTGTTTGATTTCCTCGGCACCACTAATTCCTTTTTTGGTCAAGGACACCAAATGTTCCTTATAAAAACCGAAATCCACATAGCAATCGATCAATTCTTTATAAAAGGAACTGCCATTGGCCTTGGCGTCTGCGGCAGATTCACAAGCCAATAGGGTAGAGGTGACCGCATCCTTATCACGAACAAAATCGCCTACCATATATCCAAAACTTTCCTCTCCGCCTCCTATAAAAGTCGACTCTGGAAAATCCTTGATCATTTTTCCAATCCATTTAAACCCGGTCAATGCTGTTTTGTATTCAACACCATAGGCTTTGGCCATCTGCTCCACCATTGGAGTGGAAACTATGGTCGAAGCTATAAATTCGTTGCCTTTAAACCCTTTTTTCTTGTATTGGTCCAAAAGGAATTTTGTCATGAGCACCATGGTCTGGTTCCCATTCAACAGTTCCATTTCACCATCTAAATTTCGAACGGCGATGCCCAAGCGATCACTATCTGGGTCAGTGCCCACTACCATATCAGCTCCAATTTCCTCAGCTTTTTTAATGGCGATTTTTAAAGCCTCGGGTTCTTCTGGATTTGGAGATTCCACGGTTGGAAAGTTTCCGTCAGGCTTTGCTTGCTCTTCTATTATTGTGACGTTATTATAGCCAGCACGTTTCAATACCTCTGGAATTGCAGTAATCGATGTTCCGTGAAGCGAGGTGAAAACAATTTTAAAATCATCCTTTCCTTTGGCTCCAAAACTACCTTTGCGCACGGATTCATCAAAAAAAGCTTCGTCAACATCTTTATCAATCAGCTGTATAAGGCTCCCATTGGCTTCAAATTTAATATCCTCGAAAGAAAGTGAGTTGATTTCAGCAATGATCTCGCCGTCCTGTGGAGGTACGATTTGTCCACCATCCGTCCAATAGACCTTATATCCATTGTATTCGGGTGGATTGTGGGAAGCGGTCAACACGATTCCGGCATGACAGTTCAAATGACGTACCGAAAAAGACAATTCAGGGGTTGTTCGCAATTCTGAAAACAGAAATACTCTGATTCCGTTGGCTGAAAAAACTTCAGATACGGTTTTGGCCAAAGTATCAGAATTATGTCGGCAGTCATAAGCAATCACCACTTTAATTTCCTCGTCTGGATACGACTTTTTCAGATAATTGCTGAGTCCCTGCGTATTTTTCCCCAGCGTATATTTGTTTATTCTATTGGTTCCAACGCCCATAACGCCTCGCATTCCACCGGTACCAAATTCCAGGTCTTTGTAAAAACGTTCTTTAAGTTCTTCGGGGTCGTTATTGATTAGATGTTGTACTTCTGCTTTGGTTTTTGAATCAAAAAAATCGGTCAACCAGGTTTGTGCGTTTGAGGTAATGGAATCCATTTAATGTTTCTAATTTAATAGGAATAAAATTACAAAGAATCTGTGATCAAGATTTGCTTAAACGTTAATTTTATCTGAGATGGTATATCGGGTATCACTTTTTCTAGATCTTACAAAGATTTCTCCTAAAAACCCAGCCAAGAACAATTGCGTTCCTATCAGCATCGCGGTCAAAGCAATATAAAATTGGGGACGTTCAGTAATCAATCGACCTGTAGGGTTTAAAAAGAGCTTGTCCACTCCAAGGTAGATGGAGAAACCAAATCCCACAATAAACATGAGCACGCCCAAAGCGCCAAACAAGTGCATCGGCTGACGACCGAATTTGGAAACGAACCAAATGGTGATCAAATCCAGAAAACCATTGATGAATCGTTCCGCGCCAAATTTGGTGTTCCCATATTTTCTGGCCTGGTGTTGCACGACCTTCTCCGTAATTTTTGAAAACCCTGCGTTTTTGGCCAAGACAGGAATATAGCGATGCATATCACCAGAGACTTCTATACTTTTTACAACATCGTTTTTATATGCTTTTAAGCCGCAATTAAAATCATGCAATTTTAACCCTGATGTCCTTCGCGCTGCCCAATTGAAGAGTTTGGAAGGGATATTTTTGGTTATAATGGAATCGTAACGTTTCTTTTTCCAACCAGATACCACATGATTCCCCTCTTCTGTCACCAATTTATATAACTCAGGGATTTCCTCTGGATTGTCCTGTAAATCGGCGTCCATGGTGATAACCACCTCACCTTTGGCAGCCTTGAAACCGGCATGTAAAGCTTGGGATTTTCCGAAATTCTTCAAAAACCGGATACCCTTTACATTGTTGCTAGCAGTCGAGAGCTCTTCAATGGTCTGCCAGGAGCCATCAACACTTCCATCATCGATAAAAATAATTTCATATAAAAAATGATTGGACTGCATCACTTGTGCAATCCAATCATGAAGTTCTTTGAGCGATTCTTCTTCGTTAAGTAAAGGAATTACAATGGAAATCTGCATTGTTCAATTCTGGAATTCCTTTCAAAAGTAGTATTTTTTGGTTTAGTAAGCTGCTTTGTCCTTCTTTAAGATAAGACCAGATATTAGACCGATTACCAATCCAAGGAGACAGCTGATAATTAGCCCGATAGGATAGCGTAACCAGCCCATTTTTTTCTGCATTTCCACAGCTTGATCCCATTGCTCTTCTGTCATGTTCGGATTTTTTTCAAATGCTTGGGGTCTTGCTATTTCCATGGCTTTATCCATAAAATCGGGTTCAATAAAATTGATGAGAAGGTATTGATAAAGTAGGGAGATAATTGCCGAAACAACCGCTATACCAACGGCTACTTTTAATGCTTCCCCCAATTTAAGATAACCACCGTTCGCTTTTTTAAAAGCGTTGATCCCAAGGAATATTACCACAACAGAAATAAGAATGGATACAATAATTATTGGTGTACTCATTTCATAATGCAGACCCTGGGTGTAAAGCATTACGCTAAATGCAACTGAAACAAGACCTAGCAAGAGTCCGTAGTTCAAGGAAAATTTCCCGGTTTTTGGCTGATTTTCTTCCATTTTGTTTAAATTTTTAGTGTTGATTGTGGCTTGTTAGTGAAGCTCTTGGCCGATTTGTTACATATAAAGATAGATTTTTTCTTTTTTCATGATTTTAAGTTGGCAATATCCAATAAATCATTAAATTTGCACCTCGAAATTCTGAGATCAAGTATTTAAGACGATGAGAAAAGGTATACACCCAGAAAATTATAGATTGGTAGCTTTTAAAGACATGTCCAATGACGATGTTTTTATCACAAAGTCTACTGCCGAAGCGAAAGAGACCATTACTGTTGATGGTGTTGAATATCCTTTGGTAAAGTTGGAGATTTCAAGAACTTCGCATCCTTACTATACTGGTAAGACCAAATTGGTGGATACTGCTGGTAGGATCGACAAGTTCAAGAACAAATACAAAAAGTTCAGTAAAGAAGAAAAGAAAGCGGAATAAACTGTTTTCACAACAATATACAACGCCTCTGGTTATTAATCAGGGGCGTTTTTTATTTTTGCACCATTAAACCAAGACCATGAACTATATCCTTTCTGACGGACCGCAAAGAAAAGCGTTACTTCCTTTTACATTCACCAGGCCAGTTGCGGAGATTAGAATTGGAATTTTGACCATAAAGGAAAAATGGGAAAAATACCTTCAAACAAATGCAAGTTTTAGAACAGAAGATTACCTTTCAGAAAAATATTCTTTGGTAAAAGCAGATGACAACGTGGTGATTGTGTCTTCTTTTCTCCCCAACAAATCATTAGTGCAACAAATACTTTCTTTAAAGGAAGAACAGGCCATCTATTATCAAGATAGGCTTGTGGCCTATAGAACCAAAAACCCAGAAGCGGAATTTAATACATCAGACTTTTCAAGAATTGAGTTTGAGGATGATATCCTAACGGTGGATTATACCTGGGATATCTTTTCCAAAAACGGGGAAGCGTTACAAGCCGATTTCGATTTTATTACCAATGGAAGAAAAAGCGCCCCAATTTCTGCGACCAATAAGGTGGTTCGTCCTGAAAATATTTTCTTGGAGGAAGGTGCCTCCGTTGAATATTCCATATTGAATGCCACAAACGGACCAATTTATATTGGAAAAGATGCTGAAATTTGGGAAGGAGGTCTTATTCGAGGGGCGTTGGCACTCTGTGAGAAGGCCGTTGTAAAAATGGGCGCTAAAATTTATGGACCTACCACCGTGGGGCCTTATGGCAAGGTATGTGGTGAAATCAATAACTCCGTAATTTTTGGGTATTCCAGTAAGGGACATGAAGGTTATTTGGGCAATTCCGTCTTGGGGGAATGGTGCAATATTGGTGCGGATTCCAACAATTCCAATTTAAAGAATAACTATGCCAAGGTGCGCCTCTGGAATTACGATACGGAAAAATTTGACCATACGGGATTGCAGTTTTGTGGACTTATGATGGGTGATCATAGTAAAACTGCCATCAACACCATGTTCAATACTGGGACAGTGATCGGGGTGAACAGTAACATATATGTTCCGGGCTTTCCAAGAAATTTTATTCCCAGTTTTAGCTGGGGAGGAGCTTCTGGATTTCGCACATATCACACTCAAAAGGCATTTGAGACGGCCAAAGTAATGATGGCCCGTAGAGGCAAGGAATTTGATGAAACCGAAGCGAAGATTCTACAGCATGTTTTTGATGAGACCGAAAAATGGCGGAACTTTTAAAGCTATCCATCCAAAACATTTTTTTCATCGTTTAGCAAGCTGACTTTCAAAAATTTAAACATGGAAAATAAAGGGTGCTTGTGATTTTTTGGTAAGTTACTTTTGAATTATCGACCAAAGAAAATAGTTCCGTCCAAAAGAACCTTCGGTTACCGAGATGGTTAAGATAGGGGCTTCAAAACTTTTCGTATGATTCTGATAGTTCTTTTTATTGTTGCCTCTTTTTTGGCCTACAGCAATGGAGCCAATGATAATTTTAAAGGGGTGGCCACCTTGTTCGGAAGTGGCACCACCAACTACAAAGGCGCTATTACCTGGGCCACAGTCACCACATTTTTAGGTTCTGTTGCTGCCATTTACTTGGCAGATACCTTGGTCAAGAATTTTTCGGGAAAGGGTCTGGTACCCAATGAATTGATACAGGACCCCAATTTTGCTGTGGCCATTGCTTTGGGAGCGGGGATTACGGTTTTCTTGGCAACACGGATTGGGATGCCCATTTCAACTACCCATTCCTTGGTTGGCGCTTTGTTTGGAAGTGGGGTCGTTGCTGTGGGAAGCGCTTTTAATTTCGAAAAATTGGGAAATACATTCCTAATGCCTTTGATTGTAAGTCCCTTGATGGCAGCAGTTGTAAGTTTGGGGGTCTATATTCTATTTAGAAGGTTACGGATTGCCTTTGGCGTATCCAAAAAGACCTACGTTTATGTAAGCGAAGAAACAAAATTGACGCCTCAATTACAGAAAAAAGACGATTCAGTTGCCGTTGGCCTAGTAGGTCAAAAAACAACGAAGCTATCCATTGGCGAACGCAGTGAAGAAAGATATCAAGGCCATTTTTTAGGCATCAAAGCCCAAAAATTATTGGATTATGCCCATTACCTAAGTGCTGGGGTTGTAAGTTTTGCAAGAGGACTGAACGATACCCCAAAAATTGTTGGATTATTATTAGTAATCAACTCGCTTAGTATTGAATGGGGAATGATTGCTGTGGCCATGGCCATGGCCATTGGTGGCGTAATAAATGCTAAAAAAGTAGGACACACAGTAGCAAAAAAAATCACGCCTATGAATCATGGACAAGGTTTTACGGCAAATCTTATTACCGGACTTTTAGTGACCACTGCCAGTATACACGGAATGCCGGTATCCACGACCCATGTTTCTGTAGGTTCAATCTTTGGAATTGGAACAGTAACCAAAAAGGCTGATGTAAAAACAGTAAGGAATATTCTTTTGTCTTGGTTACTTACCTTGCCGGTGGCAGCGCTGTTCAGTGCATTGATATATTCGTTATTGAGATAGAAGTTGTCTTGGATAGAAGTGTTTTTAAACCTAACTTCTGGCCAAACAGAAAATCCAGGTTTTATAATGAGACACTTCATAGCACTTTTGTTACTTTATTTTGGTTTTGTGGGTTGTGCGCCCGATAAAAAGAAAACAGAAGAGACACCGCTGACCATTGAGCAAGAAAAGCTCATCATAAAAACCACTTTGGTTTATATGTGGGATGCCATTGAGCAAGGAGATGTTGAGCGCTACGCGGGTTATGTGCATCCAGACTTTACGCAATTTGGGGAGACAGACCCCGTACTTAGGGTTGGAAAGAAAGCGGAGGTCAAAGGAGTGTCTGATTGGATTGAAAATTCCACAGGAATCCATACCGAAATGGATGAACCCTTAATAACGGTAAAGGGTAATGTTGCCTGGATAACCTATTATTGGCGGGACGAAGGTGTCACCAATGGTGTGCCATTTAAGTCAAGAGGTAAATCCACTCGAATTTTTGTGAAAGAAGGGGGTAAGTGGTTGTGCATTCATGGGCATTATACATTGCTTTAGTTTGATGGCTCCCCGAAGGCAAGCTTTTGTGATTTTATTAATTACCAGCCTTTTCGTTTTTGGTAAGGAATGTTTTGGCCTTTAGAACAAACGCTTCTTTATTTTCATTTTGATGTGCACCATGAGAAACATTGGGTAGAATCCAAATATCGGATTTGGGAAGGTGTTTTTTTACTCTTGCAACCTCGTCAAAATCCATTCCTTCATCATCATCGCCCATCATCACCAATACTTCAGGGCTGATTTTTTGAAGTTCTTCATTGCTAAGATATACCGTATAATTTTTGAACTGGTCCATCAACGCTTTGATATGATTATCAGTTTCATGCGAGGCCTTTAACCACGGAAAATTATCCTTGTTTTCATAGGTATATCCTTTTTGATATTGTGGAAAATCATTGATATCCCAGGTTCCCACTGCGCCAATGGTTATCATCGATTCAATGAGATTAGGATTTAACAATGCAAGCTGATAAAGAACATCTCCACCAAAGCTAAACCCAACGGTTTTAATTCTATCAAGGTTTAAATACTGAATTAAGGCATGGAGATCTTCTGCAACGCCCTTTATGGACAAGTCTTCTCTGAAAGCTTCTGACTTCCCATGACCAGTTAAATCAATTAAATAGACTTCATAGTCTTTGTCAAAATCTGATACATAGGATTTCCACGATTTCGAGGACAGGCTGTATCCATGAAGAAACAATAAAGGATCTCCTTTTCCATATCGCTCATAGTAGATTTTTTTTCCGTTGACTAAAACAGATTCTGATTTTTTTGGGGTTTGAGAGGAAATAATGGTTGCTTTTAGAATAAGTATAAGGATAAAAATGTTTTTTTTCATCAATATTGATTAGTTGATGGTAAGCCTATGTTTAAAATGAACTCTGTCAGCATTGTAACCAAAAATAATTGGGACAAGTTCTACATCAGGCTAATTTAGTAATTTGTGCACAGAAAAGTATTTGAAACCCTTCGCCCTTCAACCCACTATACTAACTTCCAACAAATCATTATCTTTGCAGCCCCAAAAAAGGGAGATAGGTCGATGAACAAAAAAGTCGCTTTTTATACATTGGGCTGCAAGCTCAACTTTTCCGAAACCTCTACTATTGCAAGAAGTTTTGAAAAAGAGGATTTTGAGCGTGTTGACTTTTCTGAAAAGGCAGATGTTTACGTAATCAATACCTGCTCCGTAACAGAAAATGCAGATAAGCGCTTTAAGACCATTGTAAAACAAGCACAAAAAAGCAATTCCGAAGCATTTGTGGCCGCTGTGGGCTGTTATGCCCAACTAAAACCTGAGGAATTGGCAGCCGTTGATGGTGTGGATTTGGTGCTGGGGGCAACAGAGAAGTTCAAAATCACCGACTACCTAAACGATTTGACTAAAAATGATAGGGGGGAAGTGCATTCGTGTGAAATTGAAGATGCTGATTTTTACGTGGGAAGTTATGCTATCGGAGACCGTACCCGCGCCTTTTTGAAGGTCCAGGATGGATGTGATTACAAATGTACCTATTGCACAATTCCACTTGCTCGAGGCATCTCACGAAGTGATACCTTGGAGAATGTATTGCACAATGCAGCAGAAATAGCCTCAAAGGACATTAAAGAAATTGTATTGACCGGTGTCAATATTGGGGATTACGGTAAAGGAGAGTTTGGCAATAAAAAACACGAACATACTTTTTTTGAATTGGTAAAAGCCTTGGATAAGGTAGAGGGCATCCATAGACTTCGTATTTCTTCGATTGAACCGAACCTGCTGAAAAACGAGACCATAGATTTTGTAGCTAAAAGCAATTCTTTTGTGCCCCACTTTCATATTCCATTACAAAGTGGAAGCGACGAGATTTTAAAGAAGATGCGCCGCAGATACCTGTCCAATCTATATGTCGATAGAGTAAAGCGAATCAAAGAAGTGATGCCCCACGCCTGTATTGGAGTGGATGTTATCGTTGGTTTTCCAAGAGAGACCGACGAGCACTTTTTGGAAACCTATCATTTCCTTAACGAACTGGATATATCCTACTTGCATGTATTTACCTATTCAGAAAGAGACAACACTTTGGCGGCATCCATGGAAAATCCAGTGCCAAAAAATGTTCGAAGTAAGCGAAGTAAAATGCTAAGGGGATTGTCGGTCAAAAAAAGAAGGGCATTTTACGAGAGTCAATTGGGAAGTACAAGAACTGTTTTATTTGAAGGAGAGAATAAATCTGGATACATACACGGATTTACCGAAAACTACGTAAAAGTAAAAGCACCCTGGAACCCTGAATTGGTAAATACGCTCCATCAAGTCAAATTAACTGAAATCGACGAAGATGGCTTGGTGCGTTTTGAATTTGTGCCAGAAAAAGCATTTGCATAAAAAAACCTCTCGAAGAGAGGTTTTTGAAACTTACACCTTAAATATAAATTAGATGCGGATCCCAACAGGAAGCATCTCTTTGTACTGTCTGTTTTTTCTTAGAAAACCTGCAATGTGGGGACTGGTAGGTACAACTCGGAGGTTTTTGTCTTGAATGTCGTGCAAAACGGCTTTGATAAAAGTTTCTTTAAAGCCCTCTTCGGTAATTTCTTCGGGGATAACCAATTTGGTCAAAAATACTTTTCGCTCCTGTGAAGAGTATTCAATCTTGGCTAAATGCCCATTGACCTTAGTTTCATATTGACGTAAGAAACTATTGTCATTGATTTTCATTTCTGTCATATAGTTTTGTTTTTATTTGACATGGTGTAACTACCAAAGTGGTAATTTTGGATTTCCTTCCTTATACATTCTGGGGCTTGACAAAAAAGGGACACAAAATTACTTAAAAAATTGCTAATTTCCTAGCCAAATCGATATTAGGTCAGAAATGCCGGACAATAAAACCCATATTTACTTAATGCCAGGAATGGCTGCCAATTCGTCTATTTTTGATGGGATTAAATTATCCCCGGACCGTTTCGAAATTCATAGACTTGAATGGTTCGTCCCCGACAAGGGTATGTCCCTATCCGCCTACGCAAAAAAAATGTGTTCAAGGATTGACCACGAAAACCCTGTTCTTCTCGGGGTGTCCTTTGGTGGAATGTTGGTTCAGGAGATGGCCAAACATATGAGAACTTCTAAGGTAATCATTGTTTCCAGTGTAAAACACGGTTCTGAGCTGCCCAAGCGCATGCTTTTTGCAAAATATACCAAGGCACATAAGCTATTGCCAACTGGCCTGGTGAACAATGTAGAACTTTTGGCCAAATATGCTTTTGGGGAAACAGTAACCAAAAGATTGGAGCTCTATGAAAAATACCTTTCTGTAAGGGATAAATATTATATTGATTGGTCTTTGGACAAAATTGTAAACTGGAAACAAACCAATCCTCAAGAAAACCTGATTCACATCCATGGAGAAAAAGATGCAGTATTTCCTATAATGAACATAAAAGACTGTATATCAGTCAAAAATGGCACACATACAATGATTATTCACCGTGCAAAATGGTTCAATGAACGTTTACCTGCAATTATTTTAGGTGAAGACAGTTGTATATAGTATATTTTTACGTGAGAAAAAGAAGAATAGACATGAAACATATAAAAAACATTTTGGCGGGAATAGGATTGATAGCGGTTATGGGAAGCTTGATTTTTGCGGTTCAATCCGATGCAGTTGAGCAATCGGAAAAACCGATGGCGGATGAAAAGGACAAGAATGTTTCCAACGGCTATCAAATCAGTGCAATAGAAATTCCGCAAGACTTGAATTTTGCGGGTGAATCCGTTCCATTTAATGACCCCGAAATCATGGAACGTGTAGATCGCGAATTCTTGGTAAACACCTATTGGCAATCCAATGCGCTGTTGTTGATGAAACGGGCCAACAAATATTTTCCCATTATCGAGCCTATTTTGGCCAAAAATGGAGTCCCAGATGATTTTAAATATTTGGCTGTTGCTGAAAGTGGATTACAGAATGTGGTTTCACCGGCCGGTGCCAGAGGGTTTTGGCAGATCATGAAAACAACCGGAAAAGAATATGGGCTGGAAATAAATTCAAATGTAGATGAGCGTTACCATGTGGAGAAAGCAACACAGGTGGCCTGTGATTACCTAAAAAAGTGGAAAGACCGATTTGGAAGCTGGACAATGACAGCTGCTGCTTACAATGCCGGACCTGCTGGCATTAGAAAATACATGAACATTCAAAAGGCCGATGATTATTATGATCTATTGCTGGGTGAAGAAACTGGACGGTATGTATTTCGGATTATGGCAATAAAAGAGATTGTCTCCAATCCCGATAAATACGGTTTTAATGTTGAAAAAGACGATTTCTACAATGCAGTGCCTACTTTCTCCGTTGAAGTGGATTCCGCCGTCACCAGTTGGGCAGACTTTGCCAAACTCTACGAAATCAACTATAAGATTCTAAAAAGACACAACCCTTGGTTGCGCGAACCGCATTTGAACAATAGTTCACGAAAAAAATATGTGGTGGAGATTCCGAATAAGGGGTATTATCGGATGACGGGCGCTGGACAATAGATTTTCTAATTCCACTTATTGGTTAGGTTATGGCAACTCGGGCAGGAAAGGAAACTTTTCGTTTTCTTCTGGTCTGCGAGCCGGAGCTTTTTGTTTTGTAATTATTTTTATTTTTTATTACCAAATCCAAAAGATTTGGCGGACTTCGCAAGCACGACCAAGCTCTTAAATATAAGGTTTGATGCCCTATTTACTATAGGAGGCATTGTTGACAATAGTTTTTTAATCAATCAGCTTTTCTTTTTGTAAAAGGTATCATCATAGGTGTTTCCTTCATATATGCTGAATATTTAGATTTAAAATTTTCCTTTAAATCTTTTTCTTCATACAGAGCTCCAATAAAGAAATACACAGTCAAAAGAACAGCGAATACTAAATGTGTTGCTGACATCACTGGTGTAAACCATAGTCCCATAATTCCACCTAAGTACAACGGATGCCTTGTATATTTATAAAATGAAACCACTTTAAATTCTAATTCAGTATATGGTTTATTTAATAGCTCCAAATAGGTTTGCCGTAGACCAAATAAATCAAAATGATTGATTAGAAAAGTACTTACAAATAAAATTACCCAACCTAAAAAAAATAAAACGTACATGGTATAAAATAGAATACTTCCTTCTTCAATAGTCCATATGTTACCACCAATGGGTTCCCAGTTCCATATAAGAACAAAGAGTAAAATACCAGCTTGCAGCACGTAGGTACTTCTTTCTATGGGTCTAGGTATTACTTTAGTAATCCAATTTTTAAATGATTTTCTGGCCATTACACTGTGAGGTACGGCAAAGAGCAAAACAAGTGCAATATTTTTTAAAAGCGCATAATAAAATGGTACTTCAGGGTTTCTATCGATTGATATTTCTGGAATTAGATGACTTATCGATAAAATCCAAAACAGTAAAGAAGTAAAACCTATGAGGTAACAAAAGATAGAGTAAATGAACATTAATAGCGTTTTCATAATATTTAGTTGAATTAATAATGACACAAAATTCAATTAAATATGTGGCTATCAGTATGCCGAAACGTTCTAAAAATGTTCTCTAAAGCTCAAAAGTATAATATGAATTACTATGGACTGACGTTTAGTTTCCTAAACTGATTTGGAGGTAATTGGTATTTTTTTTTAAAAGCTTTAATAAAATGGGAGGTATTCTTAAATCCACTATCATGGCAAACTTCATTTATATTCATTTGAGTGCTGGTTAGTAACATCTTGCCGTAAGAAAGTCGTCTATTAATGAGCCATTTTGATGGTGTAGTTCCAAAGCACTTTTTGAAATCTCTCTTGAAACTTGAAAGACTTCGACCCGATAGTTTAGCAAAAGCATCAATGGGAAGATCATATTGAAAGTTACTATTCATGACTTGTTCAATATTAGCTTTGCTTTGATTTGAGATCTCAAACAATAAATTTTTGAATGTGCTATTGTTTTTATTTAGGGTGATATTGTAAATCAACTCTTTGAATTTAAGCTCCACAAGTTCAGGCGGAATAGATTCATTCGTTGTCAAATATTGTAAAATACTCTGCATTAAAATCTGGAACGAATCGTTAGTCTTAATTTTAAATATGCCATCTTTTGTCGCTTCATCTTCAGAAGCTCTAGATTGTATATGATTCTGCAAGGTGAAGTTTCTGATGAACTCATCATTCATAAAAAAGAGCATTACGCAATATTCGTCTTCAAGATATTGCTTTGTAGAATACACCCCTTTTTTAACAAATAGTGTATCTCCTGCAGTAAGACAATAGGTTTGTTTAGGGGTTATCCAATCTTTACGTCCGCTAATAACATAGGTGATCAAGTGAGATTTTGTCCACAGTTGAAATTCTTCAACGTTGAGCGGGCATTTATATTCTACCAAAAGAAAGTCATTTCCAATATGTTTATTGAATTTGGGATGTTTTTTGAAAAAATCATATACATCTACAGTCATGTGCTTTCGAAAATATTCTAGCTTAATTTATGTGTATCAATTATGGAATTCATTAGTATACTTTTTCTGTTTCAATTTTATTTATAAGAATGGTAGACTGTCCTTAAATTGAAATTATTGCCAACTAAAAGGATATGAACCCGTTTTTAATGATTTATATCCGGCTATACTGAAACAAGTTCAGAACAGATAAGTGAAGTTCGGGAAAATCCATGTAAGATTCAAGCGTAAATTGATGCATCCACCCTCTTAATTGAAGGAACATGCCCAAGATAATGGGACTAAACCCCAAATGCCAACAACAGCTTCTTGGTATTCTGAATTTGGGTTTACAACTAGATTTTCTTCATCTGTTGCTGCATCATCTTGATTTGCTCGGTAAGCATGTTGTTTTTGTCCAACTTTTTGGCTTCCTGCAATAGGGTAGTGGCTTCGCGCTTTCTTCTTTTTTGCATTGCGATGCCTGCAAGGCTTAATTTGGCCATGGCCACATCGTAATCCATGGTCAAACCAAGTTTAAGGGCTTTCTTGAAGTATTTTTCCGCCTGCGTTAAGTTTTTTTGCGAATAGATGATTCCATGAAGGTAGTTGTAATACCCTTGTTGTTTCTTGATCAATGCAGCTTCTGGATTCTTAATCCTGCCTAACCACTTTTGGGTACCTTCCATATCCTGCTTTCGCATTCGCAAGAAGGCCAATAGGATCAATTCATTTCGGAAATACAGGAAAATAAACACCAATGATAAAAAAATCAGGGCTATTCCATTACCAATATATCCTTCTACAAACTGATACCCTGAGTAACCAACGATAAGGGCAGCAATGACTAATTTTATATTTTTATGGAACATATTTTATTGAGATTTTGAGTCAGTTTTAAGAAGAGGCAAAAGTACTAAAAACAATTTTAAATATTTTCTTTTTGCATTTGCCAAAGTAAAAACTCTTCGTATATTTGCGCCCAGAATTTTTCGGGTAGATTTATCTATCATCAACAAAATCCATTAAAAGAGTTCCGAAATGAAAAGAACGTATCAGCCATCCAAGAGGAAGAGAAGAAACAAGCATGGTTTTAGAGAGCGCATGGCGACTGCCAATGGTAGAAAAGTTCTTGCCAGAAGAAGGGCCAAGGGAAGAAAAAAATTATCTGTTTCATCAGAACCGCGTCATAAGAAATAATGACTGTAAATAACTTTTTAATAAAGGTGCTACTTTTTCAAGTCTAGCACCTTTTTTTTGACCTAATTTTGAAAAATTTGTAAACGAGTAACCCTATTATAGAATGCCAAAAAGAAAAGATCTTAAATCGATTTTGATTATTGGTTCTGGCCCCATCATCATTGGTCAGGCATGTGAGTTTGATTATTCTGGTTCCCAAGCGCTTCGCTCCCTGCGCGAAGATGGTATAGAAACCATATTGATAAACAGTAACCCGGCAACGATCATGACCGACCCTAAAATGGCGGATCATGTGTACTTAAAACCGCTGACCACTAAATCAATCATTGAGATTTTAAAAAATCACCCCAATATTGATGCTGTTTTACCTACAATGGGAGGACAGACCGCTTTGAATTTATGTATCGAAGCAGATGAAAAAGGTATTTGGGAAGATTTCGGTGTTGAAATCATAGGTGTGGACATCGATGCCATTAACATTACCGAAGATAGGGAGAAGTTTAGAGAACTGATGTTGAAGATTGGTGTGGGTATGCCGCCACAAGCTTCGGCGACCTCTTTCCTAAAAGGAAAGGAAATCGCCCAGGAGTTTGGTTTTCCATTGGTGATTCGGGCATCTTTTACCTTAGGCGGGGCAGGAGCATCCATAGTGTATGACCCGGATGATTTTGATGATCAGTTGAGTCATGGATTGGAAGTTTCTCCGATACATGAGGTGATGATAGACAAAGCTTTGATGGGGTGGAAGGAATACGAATTGGAGCTGCTTCGTGATAAAAATGACAATGTCGTCATCATCTGTACCATCGAAAATATGGACCCTATGGGAATCCATACCGGTGATTCCATCACTGTGGCTCCGGCTATGACGCTTTCAGACCGCACATTCCAACGCATGCGGGATATGGCTATACATATGATGCGCAGTATCGGGGATTTTGCTGGCGGATGTAACGTACAGTTTGCCGTTAGCCCGGATGAAGAAGAAGATATTATTGCTATTGAAATAAATCCGAGGGTTTCAAGATCATCTGCATTGGCATCCAAAGCAACTGGATATCCAATTGCCAAAATTGCTGCCAAATTGGCCATTGGTTATACCTTGGATGAATTGGATAATCAAATCACCAAATCCACTTCAGCCTTGTTTGAACCAACGTTGGATTATGTGATTGTGAAAATCCCACGGTGGAACTTTGATAAGTTCGAAGGTTCTGATAGAACATTGGGGCTTCAAATGAAATCGGTTGGTGAGGTCATGGGAATTGGGCGTTCTTTTCAAGAGGCCCTGCACAAGGCAACACAATCCCTGGAAATCAAAAGAAATGGCTTGGGAGCTGATGGAAAAGGATATAAAGATTACGATACCATAGTCCAAAAACTAAAAGTTCCTAGCTGGGACCGGGTGTTTGTACTATATGATGCCATTCAGTTGGGAATTCCATTATCTACCATTCACGATATCACTAAAATTGATATGTGGTTCTTAAAGCAATACGAAGAACTGCACCATTTAGAACAGGAAATTTCAAAATATACGGTTGAAAACCTATCAAAGGCACTCCTACTGGAAGCGAAACAAAAAGGATTTGCTGATAGGCAGATTGCGCATATGTTGGACTGTTATGAAAGTGAAGTGCATACCAAGCGTACCGAACTAGGAATCAATAGAGTCTACAAGCTGGTAGATACCTGTGCAGCGGAATTTAAGGCGATGACCCCTTATTACTATTCTACCTTCGAAGAAGAAATTGAAACCGCAGACGGAAAGCGTTTTGTGGCCAATGATAGCGAAGTCACAGATAAAAGAAAGATTGTGGTATTGGGCTCAGGTCCGAACCGAATAGGACAGGGTATAGAGTTTGATTATTGCTGCGTTCATGGTGTTTTGGCAGCCGCAGAGTGCGATTATGAGACTATCATGATCAATTGTAACCCAGAAACCGTATCCACCGATTTTGACACTGCGGACAAACTATATTTCGAACCGGTCTTTTGGGAGCATATTTATGACATTATCCGTCATGAAAAGCCTGAAGGGGTCATTGTGCAGTTAGGTGGGCAGACGGCTTTGAAGCTTGCTGAAAAATTGGACAAATATGGTATCAATATTATAGGAACAAGTTTTGAATCTCTCGATTTAGCGGAAGATAGAGGAAGTTTTTCCAGACTTTTAAAGGAAAACAATATTCCATATCCAAGATTCGGTGTTGCTGAGACTGCAGACGAAGCTTTGGCACTTTCTGACGAGCTTAACTTTCCACTATTGGTGAGACCATCCTATGTATTGGGAGGTCAGGGAATGAAAATTGTAATCAATAAAGAGGAATTGGAAGCCCATGTGGTTGATTTGCTGCGAAGCATTCCGAACAATAAGTTGCTGTTAGATCACTATTTGGATGGTGCCATCGAAGCTGAGGCTGATGCCATTTGCGACGGTGAAGATGTGTATATTATTGGAATTATGGAGCACATTGAACCCTGTGGGATTCATTCAGGAGATTCCAATGCAACTTTACCTCCTTTCAATTTGGGTGAATTTGTAATGCAGCAAATCAAAGATCACACTCGAAAAATTGCCTTGGCTTTGAATACCGTTGGCTTGATCAACATACAGTTTGCCATTAAAGATGATACGGTTTACATTATTGAAGCCAATCCAAGAGCATCTAGAACAGTTCCATTCATAGCCAAAGCATATGGAGAACCTTATGTGAACTACGCGACCAAAGTGATGTTGGGTGAAAAGAAAGTCAAGGATTTTGATTTTAAACCGCATTTAGATGGGTATGCCATAAAACAACCCGTTTTCTCATTCAATAAGTTTCCAAACGTCAACAAAAACCTTGGCCCGGAAATGAAAAGTACGGGAGAAAGCATATTGTTCATCGACAGTCTAAAAGATGATGAATTCTATAACTTGTACTCCCGTAGAAAAATGTATTTGAGCAAATAAAGGTTTGGGCTCAACTTATCCTTGGTAGCCACATACCCATGGTGGCGGCAAAAGTTCCTAATGCGGTGATAACTGTAAAAAGCAATAAAGTCATGGCAGTAAGTACTTTTGGCGCCACTTGTTTTTTGCGTTGGGCCATAAAATAGAGTTCAACAATTGCGAGCGGAATCAAGTATTGGCCAAATCCCAAAAAGACCAGGAAAGGACCTCGGAAAGTTTCAGGATCAAAACCTACTGGACCTTTATTGATAAACAACCAAAACATAAGACCCACCCTAAAAAACCAAACGCCGCCCATAACCAGAAATAACCGAAGTGCCCATTTTCTGTGGACGTCAAACTTTCTTTTCACTGCATTTTTTAAAGCCAAATACGCAAAAAGCAAAATTAATACCCCATTTAAGCTGACACTGATATCACCGATTAATCCAGAAATGGTTCCTTTGGAGATGACCATATAAATTCCGCTTAGGCTAATTAATACTGCAGCGCTGAGGTAAAACCTTCCATTCCATCTATGAAATTTTGGTGCAACTTTTCGTAACTGGGGAATGAACTGGATTGGCCCTCCGACCATTACGATTACGGCAAATAGCAGATGGATGGCGACAGCGAGGTTCCCCATGGTTTCTCCTTCTACATAACCATGTGGCAGTACACGATTCCATCGCATAAAATCACCGTCCATAGCTGCTCCACCATAAAATGCAGCGACATAAAATGCAAAAATCCATTGGCCCAATACCGCAATAATAAACCAAAATTGCACTGAAAAATTCAAAATAGAGGTCGGCCAACGTTTCTTTGAAGGCGCAACTGTTGCGATGTTTGAGTTAGAAATCATGACTATTTGTTTTTAAATGATGATTGATGATGATTTGTAAGGTTTATTTGGTAAGATTATGGCTTGGGGAGAATCCTTTGGCAATGAGCCAGCCCATTAAAACGATCATGTGAAGCCCATTTTGACTAAAAAAATGAAAGCTGACATTTAAATCAAAGATGTTTAACCAACAGGCCACAAAAACTATAGATATGGCGACCATGCCCCAAATTGATAGGAACCTTGGAACCAGTTTGGTTCTAAATAGAAAGTAATAAAACATAAAAGCGGCCGAAGCATAAAACATTATGGCGAAAAAATGCGCCCAAAAGTAATCTTCAATCTTCAACAATCCAGCAGTGGCGAAATATGTTGTATCCGTGACACCTGCTGTCACAAACTCCTGACTTAGCGATAGTAGGGACAAATGGCTTATGTTGCTATGGATGATTATTGCAAAATAGACCATCCAGATTCCAAAAAAAGCCATAGCCAATCTATGATTGAATTTTTTTATCAATGGAAAAAGTAGGGTTGCAGCGACAACCCACAATGAGCTGGCAAACACATCCAAGAGAACTGAAACTCGCATTTCCATTGCATTTTCGAAAATCTGATTTAAAAAGTTTGGTGAATTGACCATCGAAGTTGACAGTCCTCTAAACATGACTGACGGGATTCCCGAAAGCATGATCAAAAGCAATAAAAAGCCAATGATTCTTCCGGTTTTTTGATTTGTTTCCATGATTGTTCGTTTTTTGATTAATTATTGGATCTAAGGGCATTGCTGCCAAAAAAGGTTCTGATGTAGTTATTGAAAACATACCCCCATGGTATTACAACAATGTCAATGATAACCGCGGTAATGCATATCCAATAAAAGGATTCTGCATTAGGAGTGATGTTGCCGGCTGCTTTCATTGGTGGATACACTATTAATGCCCATGTGGCCTTATAGGCCAATTGGAGAAAAATTAAAGGCAACATCTTTATGGGGTATCGGATGCCCAATCCCATTAAAGTGGCATATGTAGCCCAAAAACTGAAGGTCACTCCAGTAATATAATCTATTGGTTCATCTGGAAACAAAAGGTATTCCCAGGCTTCATAAGCCAGCCCAATAAATGTCAACAGGTAAAGAGCGCGCATCAGTAATAACCTGAATTTTGGAGGTCGTTTTACTTTGTCGTCGGCATAGGAGATGCTGTTTGATTTCATGATTGTTCGTTTTTTGATTGATTGATTGATTGTTAATGATTGATGAATAAACTGCCCAATACTCGTTTTCTGATTATTGTTCTTTATTTGAGTTAAGATCAATTTTTTTGATTTCTCCTTGTAGATTGACTTTACCTTCGGTGTTATTGATATACGTTACAAAGTCGTAGGATAAATTCAGGTTTCCTGAACTCTTATCCTTAAATATGAGGTTTAGATGTTCCCCGGAGATTTGTCCATTTGTTTCAAAATGGGAATCGTCGTTTAACTCCAATATCTTTAACGTTGGATGGTTTATTTGAATAGTAATGCTGTCTTTTTTTCTTAATTTTTTAAATGATTCAATGATCAATTTTTTGTCGACCACCGCAGTACTTATGGAATCAATAATGTAATTGGGGGCCTCCACAACCACTTGGGTGTCTTCACTTTGACTAAAGGTAACCTTGATTCTGTTTTTGATTGCAATACCTTCGAAGTGAGGGACGGCCCGTGATTCGGTTAAGGCCTCAACTGGTACTTCATTGGCCTTTTCCTTTTTCACATTACTATGCACGGACAATTGAAAGACCAGCGAAAAAAAGAGGGCTGCACCCAATGCCCCTAACAAGATTAGATTACTTTTTTTCATTTTTATGTTGGTTGTATTCGTTCTTTAATTCATCGAAGGAAATATCTAAAAGGTTTAATTTTTTAAACACATCTGGAAGCATCTGTTCCATAAATTCCTTACGTTTTATATCTCTTACCTTGGTATAACCATCGCTTGCCACAAAGTATCCAATACCTCTTTTATTATAGATCACTCCAAGGTCCTGCAAATGATTAAAGGCCCGTATGGCTGTATTTGGGTTTACCTCTACCATCATGGCAACTTCTCTTACAGATGGAATGCGTTCTTCCTCTGTCCAACGTTTGGTGAGGATGTTTTCATAGAAAAAGTCCACAATTTGTAAATAAATAGGTTTGCTGTTATCAAAGTCCATCCTACACCTCCTTTTCCGTCATTTTAAAATAGGCCACCGCAAGCATCAACGGACCTAGGATCAAACCATAAAACCATCTTCCTACTATTGAAAAATCGGCTGCTGTTCTGTCAAAGGCAGTAGAAGTCAATGAATCACCAGAAAATGCCCCATAGTTATGATTGAAAATTCCAAAAAGCAAAAAATTGAAAAGCACAAATCCCAGCACCAAAACTCCTAAGGTCAGTAACGTTTTTCCAATCCTGTTTTTTGAAAACGAAATGGCCCCCACTAGGAAAACAGGTTGAACCAAAAAGTATACCCGTATGACATCCCAATAATGTTCTGAAAAAAGCGATATCAAATTGAAGTTTGCATCAAGAAATACTGTGCCAAATATGATGGCAAAGGTTCCACTAATTACTGCCAATACCGAGAAAACCAGGGTATAGATTACCGTAGATGTTAACCATTTAGCGGCCAATCTTTCCGAAATTGAAACGGGAAGCGATAAGTAAAGTTGATTTGCCTTTGAGTTATTGAATTCCTTAAATATGGAAAAAGTGAATAAAATGCCCAGAGGAACGTAAATCAGCCCAAATATTCCGAAAAATTCTTCCAATGCGAGCTCTTTGTCCCGTATCATGTTGAAAATACAGAACAGAAAAAGCAACACGATACCCACAAGCAGGCCTGTTACAAATGTTCCTTTGAGTACGGCAACATCACGACGAATAAATTGCCCTATTCTTGATAAGCTAAATTCATTCGTCATGACTTTTGGTTTAAGATTGCGTTAATTTTATCTGGTTCGGTCAAAACTCCGTTGAACATCAATTCCAGGTCGACTTCAGTTTCATTTTTGTCCAATCGAGGTAAAATAGCTTTTCCTCCGAAAGTGGATTCCGAATAAATAACATTGGAAAGTTCATTAGTGGATGGTTTTCCAAACCACAGACCATCAGCCACTTTGTCCAAGGGTTGATTAAAAGCCACATTTCCATTGTCCAGAATCATGACGTGGTTAATAAGGCTATGCAAATCACGCACTTGATGGGTTGAAATAACAATGCACTTATTTTCGTCGACCACTGAGGCCATGACCTTTCTAAACTGACTTTTGGATGGAATGTCCAAGCCATTGGTTGGCTCGTCCATCAATAGCAATTTGGTGTTTGCGGCAATTCCAAAGGCTATGAGCACTTTTTTCTTTTGTCCGAAGGACAATCTTGAAATAACGTCGGTAGGGGAGAGCTGAAACTCCGCTATAAGTTCATAAAACTGTGCGGTGGAAAAATTAGGATAAAAACTGGATTGGACTTTTTCAAATGTCCGAATGGGTATTCCTGGTAATTCAAAATCCTCAGGTACCAAAAAAATATGTTGCAGTGACTGTACATTTCTTTTCCCGGTTTCATAACCATTCATTATGCAGCTTCCGGCTTTAGGAAAGAGCAATCCGGTCATTATTTTCAGCAAGGTGCTTTTACCTTCTCCATTTTTACCAAAAAGACCATAGATGTTTCCAGCTGCCAAATCCATATCGATGGATTTCAGCACGAATCTACTTTTGGGATAATTAAAGTTCAAATGTTTAATGGTCAACATTTATAGTGTATTAGATGACTAGAACACTGCAAATGTAAATAAAATTCCCAAACCACCAAATTTTTGTCTATAAGTTTGAAATTAAAGCGTTAGTTGCGAGTAAATTGGGGTACAGTAGCTCCAACGAGAATAGGGTTTTGACATGAAATGGCAATGCCAAAAAAAAAGCGATCTAATTTATTATTCAGACCGCTTTAGCATTAAATTGAGTGTTCTACCTTGGTATTATTCCCAGTTAGCTTTGCCTTTTTTTAAATTTTCTTGCAAATCAGATTTCCACTCCTGTTTTACCTCTTCACTATCAAAAAGATAGAGTTTTCCATCGATGATATCAAAGGCATTTGGACTGCTGTTTGCGGTAAATCCCTTGCTGACAGCGAAGGCGCAATAACCACCATACTCCGGAGTGTATTTGTCTGGACTTTCCATAAATAGCTTCTGGTTTTCTTCTGAAGCAAAAAGCCAGGTTGCATTTTTCCAGTGATATGAGTATTCTTCATTTCCCTCCATTGCTTTGTCAGATACAATGTAAGCTACCGGGTCGTATCCATTGATTGCGGTATCTGAAAATAGGGGTTGATTCACCTCTTTATGCCCCCATGAAAGTGGGGAGATTCTTTTTATCTTGGCAAAGGTGAATATCAAACCGAGAAGTACAGCAAGAGTGATTCCTATTATTTTTATTGTTTTTCTTTTCATCGTAATTAGCTTTTATTCCATGTGGCGTCAGCCTTTTGTTCACTATTTGGGAATAGTTTAAACAAAAATTTGGCCACTGGGTTCAAAAAAGTATAAGTTTTCCCGTTTTTTGTCAGGGTATGTTTTCCATTGGTTTGAGGCGCTTCTTTACCTAAACTCAAAGCAAAGGCACATTTACCGTTATATTCAAAATTAGTATTGTCCATAGTTTTTTTTTAATTGATTCCTTCCATTTGTTTTATAGGGCGCACCTCAATACTGCCTTCAGCATCGTCAAACATTGGGTTGGCCTTGGCAATGGTAATCGCCTCTTCCAGGTTTTCCGCTATAATATGAAAGTAACCCACGATAACTTCTTTGGATTCATTGAACGGGCCATCCTTAAAAACACCTTTGTTTCCATGAATAATGGCTCCATTCATCTCTAAGGGCTGAGCGCCTTTTAATTTTGAAGATTCCATTAACCCACCAATGTATTTTCCAATTTTCTGCACATGGGCCTGTTGTTGTTCGGGGGAAAGACTTTCTAGGTGATCTCCTTTGGTTTTAATGAAAATCATAAATTCTTGCATAATCAATGTTTTATGTATTAAAATCGTTTTATACCCCATAGTCAATTAAAGGGAACAAAAAAGGACATGGAAAGCTGAAAAATATCAAATATTTTTGGAGTATTCTTTTATCTTGTTGTAAATAAGGGATTTACGATGTTCTCCAATGGGAAGTTTCAATCCCTCTTTTAAGAATTCAATGGCTTTTTGAGGTTGATTGTCCAAGTGATACAGTTCCGCGCTCGAAGTGTAATAGGGTAAATATGTAGTTAGAGAAGGATGGCCTTTTATAGTGTGCAGTTGTTGCAATGCGGTTTTGGGACCCAAAATTTTAGAAAGTACAATTACCCTGTTCAGCTGAATAATTGGGGAATCATCAATTTCAATTAGAATGTCATATAAGGAAAGAATTCCCTCCCAGTCAGTAGTTTGATATGTGGGCGCGGTGCAATGCTGTGCAGAAATTGTAGCCAACAGATGATAGATGGAAACTTCTTTTTGTTCCGTAGTAAAAGCTAGATGGGTCAATCCCTTTTTGATCATTTCTTGATTCCATTTGTTACGATCTTGATATTCGAGGCTGATAGTATTGTTTAATTCATCCAATCTTGAACTGAATCTAGCAGTATTAAACAGCATCAAAGCTAGTAAAGCGTGAGCGTTAGATGAGTTTACGGACGGATTTTGAACGATAATCTCGGTAAGACGTATGGCTTCTTCACAAAGCTCATAACGAATCGGGTAGTCTTCGGAAGTGGAATTATATCCTTCGTTGAATAAAAGGTAAATGGTCTCAAGAACACTAGACAATCTTGGTTCTAATTGACTTCCTATGGGTACCTCAAAAGGTATGTTGGCTTCCTTAATGGTTTTACGTGCTCGGACCAAGCGTTTATTAATATTACTTTCCGTGGTCAAGAATGCTTTGGCAATTTCGGGGATATTGAAACCGCATAAAGTCTTTAAGGTTAGCGCGACTTGTGAATCCGATGAGAGCACTGGATGACAGCAGGTAAAAATCATGCGCAATTGGTCATCTGCGATTTCTTTATCCGTAAAAATGTGTTTTAGAGCAGGTTCCCGAGTCCATTCCGATTGCAGGTGGTGCGCCACCTCAGAAACGTATGCCCGTTTGTATTTTTCCTTGTTGAGAATGTTGACGGCCTTGTATTTGGCTACTTTGTAAATCCAACCCACAGGATTGTCCGGAATTCCCTTGTTTTTCCATTTGTTGAGGGCTTCAACCATGGCTTCCTGTACCACATCTTCAGCCAAATCGATATTTGAGGTGCCGAACGTTTTGGTCAATACGGCAATCAGTTTTCCATGCTCATGTCGAAACAGATGGTCAATTTGATTTGCTATGTTGGATTGACCTTGAGTCATTTCATTTTAATCCTCCCACTCCGTATGAAAAATACCTTCGCGATCCAATCGCTCGTAAGTATGTGAACCAAAATAATCCCTTTGGGCCTGTATCAGGTTTAAGGGTAATCGACTACTGGTGTATGCATCAAAATAGGTAAGCGCATTGGAGAGTCCGGGTAGGGGAATACCGTTGGTTGCGCCGTAGGCTACCAATTCTCTTGCTGAGTCTACAGTTTCTTTTACTTTTTCCACAAAAGAAGGGGAGAGCAGCAAATTTTGTAATGAACTGTCCGCATTAAAAGCTTCGGTGATATCCGCTAACAATGCAGCGCGAATAATACAGCCTGCTCGCCAGATTTTGGCTATTTCTCCCAATTCCAGCTCATATCCATATTCTTTGGAAGCATCGGCTAGCTGATGCATCCCCTGTGCATAGGTAATGATGAACGAAAAATAAAGCGCCTGTTCCGCTTTGCTTACCAACGAATCTTTTACAACGGATTCAGGTTTTGGTCGGTCGTATAGCTCATCCGCTTGCACGCGTTCGTCCTTTAAGGCAGAAATTTCTCGCATACTAACCGCAATATCAATAGTCGGTACTGGAATCCCTAAATCCATGGCATTTTGAGAGGTCCATTTTCCGGTTCCTTTTTGTTTTGCCTTGTCCAAAATTTTATCCACGAGATGTCCATCATCCAAATCGTCTTTTTGGGCAAGGATATCGGAAGTGATTTCTACTAAAAAGGATTGTAAACGACCAGAATTCCATTCGCCATACGTTTCATGAAGCTCTTCGTTGGTCAATCCCCCCGCTTTTTTCAAAAGATCATAGATTTCGGATGTCAATTGCATCAATCCATATTCAATGCCGTTGTGAACCATTTTCACGTAGTTTCCGGCCGATTTTGGACCTAAATATGCCACGCAAGGCTCACCCTTGTATTTAGCAGCAACCGCTTCGAAAATGGGTTTTACATGTTGATAGGCTTCTCTGGAGCCTCCTGGCATAATACTCGGTCCTTTACGAGCTCCTTTGGCACCTCCCGATACTCCAGCTCCGAAGAAATTGATTCCTTTATCCTTTAAATAGGCTTCGCGTCGGTCTGTATCCGTAAAAAATGAATTTCCGCCATCAATGATGATGTCCCCCTCATCCAAATGGGGGAGCAGGCCTTCAATCACGGCATCAACGATTTTTCCGGCAGGAACCAGCAACATGATTTTACGCGGAGTGCTCAAAGCATTCACAAAAGTGGTCGCATCTGTGGAAGCATTCACCCGATTGGCATCACCACCTTCTTCGATAAGTGCGTTCACTTTTTCTGTATCTAAATCATTACCAAAGGCCGTGAAGCCATTATCAGCAACGTTCAAAATGAAATTACGCCCCATTACACCAAGTCCCACTAGACCAAAATCATAAGTGTTTGCCATATTCTTTATTTTTAATGCCTTAGGTTAAGGCAGCTTCAAGTAAGCCAATTAGTTGAATTCCGAACCTAAAATAGCGTTATATTCGTTATGCTCAAAAATAAAAGGAGGTCTCAAAAGTTTTTTCGCAAAAACACAGCTAGGCCCTCATTTTTTTGACATATCCAAACCGACATGTAGAATACTTTATGAGAAAGACCGACAACCAAATGCTCATTATTTTTGGAGCTTCTGGCGATTTGACTGCGAGAAAATTAATTCCTGGATTATTTAACTTATACGTTGCCCAGCAATTACCCAAAAATTTTGTGGTGTTGGGCGCAAGCCGTAGTGATATGACAGATGAGGAGTTTCGAGACAAAGTGGTCCATGATAGTCCTTATTTAAAGGAAAAGCTAGAGGATTTAAAGGAGAACTACATTAAAGGTTTTACAGATAGAATTTTTTATGAAGACCTGGGAAGCGACTATACTGCAGAGTATTCAGGTTTAGCGAAGCGAATTGAAGCTTTGAATACACAAAATGAAACCGAGAACAATTATATGTTCTACTTTTCCACCCCTCCTAGTCTATATGAGCCTATTGCTAAAAACTTGGCCGATGTTGGGTTAAACAGTCAAGAAAAAGGATGGAAAAGGTTGATTGTGGAAAAACCTTTCGGCTACAGTTTAGACAGTGCAAAAGCTTTAAACAATGGACTTCAACAGTATTTTAAAGAACCACAGATATATCGAATAGATCATTATTTGGGGAAGGAAACGGTTCAGAATTTGTTGGTGACCCGTTTTTCCAATAGCATTTTTGAACCGCTTTGGAACCGAAATTATATCCATCATGTTGAAATTACCAATGCGGAAAGTGTTGGTGTAGAAAAAAGAGGGGGGTATTATGATAAATCGGGCGCTTTACGTGATATGTTCCAAAACCATTTGATGCAAATCGTCTCATTGGTTGTTATGGAGCCACCTATAGGTGACCAACCGGAAGAAATTCGAAATGAAAAAGTAAAGGCGCTAAAATCGTTGCGCATAATGCGAGATGATAAAACACTATTTGACAACACCATTCGTGCCCAATATGTAGCTTCCGAAATCAATGGAGAAAAAGTAAAGGGATATCGCGAAGAAGATGGAGTTGACCCCAATTCGACTACGGAGACCTATGCCGCAGTCAAGTTTTTTGTGGACAATTGGCGTTGGCACGGGGTTCCGTTTTATGTTAGAACGGCTAAGCGTATGCCGACTAAGGTCACTGAGGTCATCATTCACTTTAAAACCCCGCACCACCAGATTTTTAAGGATTCTGGGGTAAATAGCAAGGATAACAAGTTGATTATCCGTATTCAACCGGATGAAGGGGTACTGATTAAATTCGGAGTAAAAGTTCCTGGACAGGGATTTAAGGTAGAGCGGGCTAATTTGGACTTTTACTATTCCAGTTTGGCGCAAACCTACGTAATGGAAGCCTACGAAAGATTGTTGCTCGATGCCATGCAAGGCGATGCCACATTGTATGCAAGAGCTGATGAGGTTGAAGCGGCATGGGAGTTTGTAGATCCTATTTTGGACTATTGGAAAAGTGGAAAAGATGTGCGCATGTACGGTTATGCAGCTGGAGTTTGGGGACCAGAAAATTCGGATGAACTCATAGATGATTTAGGATATTGGAGAAATCCAGGAGAAAATTTAGCTGATGACCCTGGGTATTGTGTGATATGTTAAGTTTGGTTAATGGTTAATGGTTAATGGTTAATGGTTAATGTATGTCAGTTCGAGCTGTCATCCTGAGCTTGTCGAAGGAGCAGTCGAGAACTATTGGCGAGAATTGTTTTAGGATTTGAAATAGATTATGGAATTAAAAATATATAAGGATAAACAAGAAGTTGCTGAGCAATTTTCAATCTATTTTGCCGAATTGGTTAAAGACAAGTCCGAGTTTCATGTGGCTTTGTCCGGTGGAAGTACGCCCAAAATTGTTTTTGACATGCTTGCTTCAGATTTTGAAGATAAAATTGATTGGAGTAAGATTCATTTTTATTGGGGAGATGAACGTTGTGTACCTCCAACGGATGACCAGAGCAATTACAAAATGACCGTTGACCATCTGTTTTCCAAAATAACCGTTCCCGAAGGGAATATCCATCGTGTTTTGGGTGAAGCTGAACCTGATAGAGAGGCGATGCGCTATGCAAATCTTCTGGAAATCAATTTGGATAGGGTTGATGGTATACCTCAATTCGATTTGGTGATTTTAGGAATGGGCGATGATGGACACACTGCATCCATTTTTCCACATGAGATTGAACTATGGAATGCAAATGATCATTGTGTCGTGGCAACCCATCCAGATTCGGGTCAAAAAAGGGTTTCCATAAATGGAAAGGTTATTAATACCTCCAAAGAAGTCGCTTTTTTGGTTACCGGCAGCAGCAAATCGGAAAAAGTAAAAGCCATTTTGGAAAAAACTGAAGGTTTTGAAGCCTATCCGGCATCCTTGGTCAATCCAAGTTCCGGAAAATTACTTTGGTTTATGGATGAAGCTGCTGCTGCATCGCTTGATTAATCCAATTCGACCCTTGCATTTTCACCCTCAAAAGCATTCAAGTAATCGTCCACTTTGAATTTTGAGGGAACAAATTTAGTGTCTCTGGAACTTGCAGAGGCTTTACGTTCTACACTTCGAGCAAAACGACGAACAGCTTGTTTGTCATTCAAAATTAAACCTGGTATGGCAAGGTTTTTTCCATTTTCGCCCTTGGCGACCATGGTGAAGTATGAAGAATTACAATGTTTTCGCTCCCCAGTGGTCACATTTTGAGATTCAACCCGAACACCCACCACCATTGATGTTCGCCCTGTATAGTTGATTGATGCTTTTAAT
Organism: Flagellimonas sp. 2504JD1-5; assembly: GCF_053618295.1. Classification (NCBI taxonomy): domain Bacteria; kingdom Pseudomonadati; phylum Bacteroidota; class Flavobacteriia; order Flavobacteriales; family Flavobacteriaceae; genus Flagellimonas; species Flagellimonas sp. 2504JD1-5. The sequence goes on along the minus strand of NZ_JBSIOU010000002.1, from coordinate 877,054 downwards.
GTCACAAGTTCACCTACTTCAATGGGATGTAAAAAATCAACACGATTCACCGATGCAGTCACACAATAAGCTTGCGAATGTTTGGAGGCACAGGCAAATGCAATCTGATCCATCAGACTCAAAATATGTCCCCCATGTACCTTACCTCCAAAATTGGAATGGGAGGGAAGCATGAGTTCGGTTATGGAAACACGCGATTCTCGTGAGGTTTTGAACTTTTTCATTTAGAGCTCCAATTTAGGTTCTTCAAAATCATCTTCTTGTGCTCTTTTTAAGATGGGTTCGGGAATGGATTTTTTTGCTTTAGCCCCCATTTTCTTAAGCTTTTCGATACTGGTAACTATATTACCGCGACCTTCCACCAATTTGTTCATGGCGCCACGGTATTCGGTTTTTGCTTCATCCATTCTCTTGCCCACTTTGGTCAAATCAGTCACAAATCCTTCGAATTTGTCGTATAAAGCTCCAGCTTGCCGTGCAATTTCAATGGCATTTTTCTGCTGCTTTTCATTGCTCCACATCGTGTCAATGGTTCGAAGTGTGGCCAAGAGGGTAGAGGGAGTAACAATTACAATATTCTGCTCAAAGGCTTTATTGTAAAGTGAATTGTCATTATTTATGGCGACGGCGAATGCAGGTTCAATCGGAACAAATAACAATACGAAATCAGGACTTTCCATTTCGTAGAGGTCCTCATACTTCTTGGCGGAAAGTTGTTCCACATGTTTTTTTAGGGAGTTGATATGGTCCTTTAGATGCTTCTCTCTTAACTCTTCATCTGCATTGGTATATCGCTCGTAGTCAGTAAGAGAAACTTTTGAATCCACTACCATTTTTTTTCCATCTGGAAGGTGAATGATCACATCAGGCATTACCCGAGATCCATCTTCTAATGTAAAACTTTGTTGAACACTGTATTCACGATCTTTTTCCAATCCAGATTTTTCAAGGACACGTTCCAAGACCAATTCGCCCCAATTTCCTTGCATTTTGCTATCCCCTTTCAATGCTTTGGTGAGGTTTTCCGCTTCTTGTGTGATTTTTAAATTCTGGTTTTGAAGATTGAGCAATTGTTCTTTTAATGCGGAATGGATGCTGATGTTTTCTTTTTGCGTAGCCTCAACCTTTTTCTCGAACAGTTGAATTTTTTCTTGTAGTGGGGTTAAGATTTGCTTGATATTCTTCTGATTCTGCTCGGTAAATTTGGTGCTCTTTTCATCCAGAATTTTGTTGGCCAGATTTTCAAATTCCTTAGTAAATTTTTCCTGAAGTTTTTCTACCTCCTCCTTTTGTTCAGTGTTGATGCGTTGCAGATTTTCCAAATCGGCCTGATAGCGAACTATTTGATTGCTCTGTTGCTCCTTTTCGGTCTGCAATTGTTTTTTCTCTTCATCTTGGGAGAGCAGTTTATCATTTAGAGATTTGACGGAAGTGTTGAATTGTTGTTCCCTTTCTTGCCACACACTTTCGTTGGATTTGGTCTTTAGCTTTTGGATATACATTCCCAAAAACAAGCCGATTGCCAAAGTAATAATCCCAATAAGCACAATTGTTAACTCGCTGCTCATAAAATTCAAATCTATGGGTAAAGATAACGGTTATTCCAAATAATTTATCATTCCGGACTTGATTCGGAATCGATAAAAAATCATGAGATTCCCGCCTTCGCGGGAATGACAAACCTAGTTATTTATTCACTTTAAAAGAACCTGTAGTGGAATCAAATTGAACCATTCTAGACGGAAACAACTTCTCAAAACACTTTTGTTCAATAAGTTCATTAGGTGTGCCAAAGGGGTTTTCCTGACCATCGAGTATTAAAATCTTATCAGCGAGCTGAATGGCCAAATCAATCTCATGTGTGGTGAAGATGATGGTTTTTTGTTTGGAATGTGCCAATTGTTGCATCAGTTTCAAAATTTGAACCTTATGATAGAGGTCTAAATGGGTTGTAGGTTCGTCCAAAAGAATTAAAGGGGTGTCCTGGGCCATGGCACGCGCAATCAATACCCGCTGCAATTGTCCATCACTCAGCTCATGACATTTATTATAACGTAAATCGGTCAATATAAAAGATGATAGACTTTCCTCAACCTGCCGCTTGTCCTCAGTAGTCAAAGTTCCAATCCAATTGGTATAGGGTTGTCTACCTAGGGCAATCAGTTCCTGAACGGTCAAATTTTTAGAAGCTGGTTGCTCAGTAAGCACAAAACTCAGTGTTTTGGCCAATTCGAAAGAAGAATGCAACTCCAATGCTTTGCCATTAAGTTCAATTTCACCTGATAATTTGGGTTGTAATTTTCCAAGGGTACGAAGTAGGGTGGATTTCCCGACACCATTTACACCAACAATGGCACAAAGCTGTCCAGGTTCCATTGTGAAACCGATATGGTCCGCAACAGATTTGTTTTTATAACCTACACTTAGGTTTTTAACGGTGATGCTATGTTTCTGCAGATTTGACATTAAAACAGCATTTTACGTTTTCTTACCAATAACCAAATGACAACCGGCGCTCCGACCAGTGAAGTTATGGCATTTATAGGCAGTACATTGGCGGAATTGGGCAATTGGGCAATGGTATCACATAACAACATTAAAATGGCACCGTAAAGAAATACTGCGGGAATCAGGACTCGATGTTCCATGGTATCAAAAATCTGTCTGGTAAGGTGTGGTACCGCTAACCCAATAAAAGCAATCGGGCCTGCAAATGCTGTTATTCCACCAGCAAGTATTCCTGTGGCAATGATGATAATCAACCTTGATTTTTTTAAAGAAACTCCTAAGCTTTGGGCATAGTTTTCACCCAACAAAAAGGCATTCAGTTTTTTTATGGATAAGACACTCAACAATAACCCAAGAAATACAATAGTGCACAATAGCATTACTTGTTGACCTGACAGATTGCCCACACTTCCGAATGACCAGAAAATATAACGTTGTAAATCTTCAGCACTTGAAAAGTAGGCTAGAACACTTACCAAAGCTGCAGTGATGCTACCAAACATTAAGCCTATAATGAGCAACGCCATGGTATCTTTCACTCTGTTCGCAACCAACATAACCACTAACAATACCAAAAAACTTCCCAAACTAGCTGCAATGGCCATTGAAATATCATTGATAAAAGTAAAAGAAGCGATTCCCGAAATGAGTGAGGCGCCCATTAGCACTAAAGCGGCACCTAAACTGGCTCCCGAACTGATTCCCAACACAAATGGTCCAGCCAAAGGATTTCGAAATAAGGTTTGCATCAACAAACCACTTATGGAAAGTCCGCCTCCCACTAAAACTGCGGTAAAAGCTTTTGGAATTCGATAATTCCAAATAATGTAGTTCCAAGACTCAATTTCTACTGTGGATCCTGTCAAAACGGATAGCATGGCATCAAAAGGAATCTGAACGGATCCAGAACTAATATTCAGCAACCATGCAAAGCATAATGCCAATGCAATCAGCACAAAGGAAATGCGATATGATTTTATCGAGTGCATTTAGTGCAGTGGCATAAAAAAATGAGGTTTATAATCTGGCAACAAATCGGGATGTAAAATGGAGATTAAATCTTTTAAAACAAGGTCAGGGCGTTGGGGTGCCAATTCATAAAACAATAGCCCGCCCGTAGCTCCTTTTTCGACGGCATTTGAGAATACCTTTTTATTTTTAAAAGCTTCAAATTGTACGTAATGGGCATTGGCCTGTTGCAATTCCCCATAACCCGAATGTAATGAGGGATTGAACCAAAAATCGGCCTGTTGGCCTTTTTCCAGTACGGCTTCCAAACTCAATCCTATACTTCCTTTATTGTCTGTATTCGCCCATAAATAATCTGCATTAGCGTCTTTTAGAAATTGAGCCATCCAGCTGTTTCCACCCGCTACGTACCACACATCTTTATACAATCCACCTGTTAGTACCGTAGGTTTTTGGATTACTTTTTCGGTCAAAAGTTTGGCTTCTTTATATGAGGTTTCGATATTCTTGAAAATACTGTCGGCCTCCACTTCTTTATGAAAGAAAGGGGCAAATAACTTAATCCATTCTGCCTTTCCCAATGGTGTTTGCTCTGTCCAATCTCCGTTATAAACAATGGGAATTCCTGAACGTTTTAAGGTTTCATAAGCTTTGTTGGTGTCATTGATGCCAAAACCCATGATGACTTCTGGATTCAACGCTAAAACTACTTCGGTATTGATGCTTTCATTAGTTCCCAACTCCTTTATTTGGCCATCTGCAATGCGTTTTCGAGTAGCTGGTGAAGAAATCAAATCGGTATTGGGAAAACCGGAAACAATATCCAAAACTCCTAAAGATTCCAGAGCAGGAATATGCGTGGTGGAAGTGATTACCATGTTTTCTACCGGAGTTGCTACAATGGCATCGTAGGCATCGCCTGGCAGGGTGATAGAAGCCATTTTAGTTCTTGGGACCAAAGCATAGGTAAAACTTGACTCGGCCCCAGGCCATGGAGACGAAACATTGATAACAGTAATGTCCCCAGTCTGCTCAATGGTAAATCCAGTTGCATGGCTCAGATGGGAAGAGGTTTCAACTTGTTCAATGGGAAGTTGTTTCTTTTTTTCTTCGCATGAGGAGAGTAACGCTATGAACAAAGTTGCAAAAGACAGCTTTGAAAGGATATTTTTTGGCATGCCTCAAATGTAAGATTATTTAACTTTTGCGAAAAAAGATTAAACAGAATGATTACTTTCGTGCCGAATTTTGGTTTATGCGAGGGTTTTTCGCATGATTAAAAGGGAATCCGGTGGAAATCCGGAACTGTTCCCGCAACTGTAAGTTTATGCCAAACATTTCACTGAGCGAAGTCGAAGTGTTGATTTGGCACCTCATTATGAGGGTGTTGTTTACTGCATTGCCACTGTCCTTAAAAAAGGATGGGAAGGCCAAACAACATTGAACAAGTCAGGAGACCTGCCAAATTCAAACAAGCATTGTTAAACTTTCGGGACAAAGGTTTACGTATGGGACAGCATACTATTCTCCCGTTTATTCACTTAAACGAAATGAAAAAAAATTATCTATTGTTATGTGCCGCTCTTACGGCGGGTCAGGGTCTTTCTGCGCAAGAATTGCAGCAAGATTCTGTTGAGGTACAGCAACTACAGGAAGTGGTTGTGAGTGATTCCCGGTTTCAGTTGAAACGAGAAAATTCAGGTAAAACGGTCATTAAAATTTCTGCTGAAGAGCTGGAAAGGAACCAGGGAAAGACCATCCCTGAAATCATCAATACGAAAAGTGGTATCGAAATTACGGGTAGCCGAGGACGTGATGGCTCAGTATTTGGTGTTTTTGCCCGAGGGGGTAGAGGTCGTCAAGCCTTGGTCATTATAGATGGAGTTCGAGTTTCTGACCCATCTTCTTTTTCACAGGAATACGATTTGAGGTTGTTATCAACCGCCGATATTGAGTCCATCGAAATCATAAAAGGAGCAGCCAGTACCCTTTACGGAACCAATGCGGCAACGGCTGTAATCAACATTACCACAAAGAAGAGCTCTAGAGAAAAAATTGCTGCGAATATGCAATCTACAATTGGGACCAATCAAACTGCGGATGACCAAAATTACAATTTGGCGAGTTTTGGTAATGCGGTTTCGGTAAATGGTACGTTAAACAAATTCTCTTATAACGCAGGGTTTTCCAATAGATATTCGAGTGGACTTTCTGCTGCAGTGACCCCAGAAAACGAAGAGGATACATTTTCACATTTTAGTACCAATCTTAAATTGGGCTATCAATTTTCGGACAATTTTGAAGTATCCATTTTTGGGAATCAAACCAAATATGACACGGAGTTCGATGCTTCGTTAGCTGAAGCTCCCAATCGCGCTAAGGTAAGGCAAGACAGAATTGGCATTTCATCATCATTTAAATATAACAAGGGCTCTATTCACATCAACTCGGCCTATACCGATTACGAAACAGACTCGCAGAGCACTTTTGGAGAGAGTATTTCGGATGGAAAGAACCTGGTTCTTGATTTTTATAATAAATATGTGTTTGACGATAAGTGGCACACCATTTTAGGGGTAAATTATATTAAGGATGAGGCTGTTTTTAGCAGCGAAGCCGATTTTACGATTCTAGATCCTTATGCCAATGTTGTTTACGTTTCCGATTTTGGCTTCAATTTAAATACGGGGATAAGATTTAATACCCATTCAGAATATGGAAATCATTTCGTGTACAATGTAAATCCATCTTATGCTTTTACCACGGACAATGGGTATGTTAAGCTGTTGGGATCATATGCCACATCCTATATCACACCTAATTTGATTCAATTGTTCGGTGATTTTGGAGCCAATCCTGATTTGGAACCAGAAGAAAACAGAACCATCGAGGGTGGTGTGGAATATTTTGTGAATGATAAGCTTAGAGTTAGCACCCTTTATTTTGACCGAAATGAAAAGAACACCATCGGTTTTGATCAAAATTTCACGAGTATCAATGTTGCGAATGAGATTGATGCGAATGGGGTAGAGGTAGAAGCTTCATGGAAGCCAACAAGTGATTTTAGTCTGGATGCCAATTATACATTTACAGAACGAAAAGGCGATAATGCGATTCGAATCCCAAAACACAAGGTGAACTTAGCTTTGAACTACCAAGTTTGTGAAACTACTGGTATTTCACTTAGCTATGCGTATACAGGAGATAGATTTGATACCGATTTCAGTAGTTTCCCATTTACAGATTTGCCACTCGAGCCTTTCTCATTGGTCAATTTGTACGTGGAACATGAATTGATGCCAAACAAGCTCAAGGTGTTCTTAAACGGGAATAACTTATTGAACGAAGAATATGTTGAAGTAATTGGCTTCACCACCCGCGGAAGAAATATCAGCGCAGGATTCAATTTGACCTTATAATTCAATAACTTGATGCCATGCTAAAGGTTTGTTCGTTCTTACCGGCTGTGACCCAAATGCTCTACGATATGGGGTTGGAAGAGCATTTGCATGGCATCACTTTTGAATGCCCCGAACAGGCATTGAAAGAAAAAAAACCAGTGGTCCGATGCGTTCTGGAAGGTAAAAACCTGTCCAGTATTGAGATAGATGTCCTTTTTTCGGCAAGTAAGCACCAAGGAAAAGACCTCTACTATGTAGATGAACCACTTTTGGAAGAAATAGCACCCGATATCATCTTTACCCAGGATATGTGCGATATCTGCCAAATTGATACCGAATGTACCGCTGCGGCCGTTGCCAATTTGGAAAAGCAACCTGAATTAATTTCCATTAGCCCGGAATCCCTGGAAGACGTTTTTCAATCTGCGGTGACCATTGCCAAAGCATTGGAAAAAGAAGAGGTTGCCTATGATTATTTAAAAAAACTGCACCAACGAATTGATGTCGTTGTGGACAAATTAAGAGCTGCCAAAGCATTGCCCAAGCGTATCATGTTGATGGAGTGGCTAGACCCTATTTTCAATTGTGGACATTGGATTCCCCATCAGATTGCCTACGCAGGGGGAGTGGATATGCTTTCCAATCCCTCAGGGGATAGTATTGTGACCCAATGGGAAAAGATTGTGAAATACAATCCGGAAGTTTTGGTCATAGCTCCATGCGGGTTTACTGTGGACCGAACATTGGAAGAACTACATATTCTAACCGAAAAGGAAGGCTGGAAAGATTTAAAGGCGGTCCAGGACAATGCTATTTTTATTGCTGATTTTGACATGTTTACCCAATCTTCGGCCAATACCTTGGTCAATGGTATTGAATTGCTTGCAGGTCTTTTCCATCCAGATGTTATAAAAGTTCCTGAAGGCTTGTCCAAAAAATATCGACAGGTCAATACAGCTAAGGTTAATGTGATTCAATAACCATAATAAAAAAAGAAAGCGGCCTCTTTTGGCCGCTTTTTATATATAATTCGTGTTGTTATTTGTTCAAAATCAATTTTTTGTCCAAGTACATATTATCTTTAAGAGATGTTTGAATTCTAGAGCTTGTAAACATTTTGGCAGGCATTGAGACCGAGAAACTTCGTTTTGTGGTAACTCCCGTGATTTCTTGAATGGCTCTGGCCAATAAAGGCTCATTCACATCACCAAGAACCCCTAAATTTTCCAAGTCTTCTTCCAAAACAATATCAGGAGCTAAACCGGCAGTATAGTCAAAAAAGCCATCAGCATTTTCATTTCTCCCCACCAAGGGCTGTATCCCCCAAATATTATTGGGGTTGATTTGATCCTCGCGATCACTATCATATATAAAAGCATTGTCTGGATCATCTACCAATGTGATGGAAAACTCATTTTTTCCTCGAGTGGTTTCCCCAATATGGACAACTTCCATATGAGGAGTGAGACCGTTCATGACCAGTTCACTTGCCGAAGCGGAACCATTTGTGGCCAAAATATAAACCTTGCTTAGATTCAGGGAGTTGATTGCACTTGTGCCTGTAGTACTTGCAAAATAGTCCTCTAGTTGCTCGGTACTCAATTGGGACTGAATTTTGCTGTTCCATCTTTGGCGAATGTATAGTTTCTCCGTGTCGGTGCCATGGACCATACTTGCCAAAAGTCTTGAGGTATTTACCGACCCTCCGGGATTGTACCGCATATCAAGCACCAATTCGGTTGCTCCATCAGCTACAAATTGACCAAACGCAGCATTAAGCTGTTCGTTAAAATTCCTTAGGAAGCGGTTGTACATCAGGTAGGCAATCTTGGTTCCGTTGACATCCAATGTCTCTGCCACCAGAATGGGGTCCTCAACCTGATTTTCAATCTTGGTCAGACTAACCTCGGTACTGTTGTCGGTTATTGTACCTCCACCAATGTCGGCCATTCCCAGGGTATACGTATCGTTACTTCCGAACAATAGGTTACGGTAATTATCTATGGTGAGTTGTTGACCATCTACACGAGTAAAAATGTCTCCTCGCTCAATATCTTTTGCAGAAGCATCAGAATTAGGAACAATATATTGTACATATCCGAATAAATCGTTGCTTCCGGAAAATTGAACAAGGCCGAATTCAAGTCCGTTACTTTTTGAAACACCAGAGAGATTGCTGACCAGCTCCTTGTAATCCTCGTTCAAAAAACTGAAACGATCTTCGTTGAACAAAAGCACATCAAAGAAGAAATCCGAAGGGTTTTCTGTCTGGGCCAAAAATTCTGTGTATTCAGCATCATTGGCGAATCGGTCGTCTGCCAAATCGGGAACATTTGCTTGCCAAAAGTACCAGAGGTTCATTGCACCCCACATAAAGTTTTGCGCTTGTACCTCTTCAAGGGTTGTGGTTGGCGGATCTGGATTAGGATTTTCTATACCATCATCATCGCTGGAGCATGCAATGAACAATAGCATACCAAGGGGGAAAAGTAATTTCTTCATAGCTAAATTTTAATAAGAACCATCAATTATCATTCCATAGAAATTGGAAAACATAGTATTTATGTGGTATAATTTTCTAAATTCTTACAAATTGGAGTCACAAAATAGATACATATCAGGAGAATACAAACTTTTTGTAACAAAATTCGATATGTGTCGTCGTGATAATATAAGCGGAAAAAATAGAAGCTTATAACAACTAAGACAACCAAATGAAACAGGCCGAATTTTTAAATGTGGTAATGCCTTTTAAGGATAAACTATACCGACTTGCAAAGCGGTTGTTGGTCTCCAGGGAGGAAGCGGAAGATGCCACGCAAGAAATTTTGCTGAAACTGTGGTCGAAGAACGAGAGCATGGCCGAATATAAAAATGTGGAGGCTTTTGCGATGACGATGACCAAGAATTTCTGTTTGGACCGATTAAAATCCAAGCAGGCAGGTAACCTAAAATTGGTGCATAGTAATTATCAGGATGAAAACACATCGTTACAGGGTCAGATTGAAGCTGAAGATAGTGTTCAATGGATGGAGCGTATCATGGAAGAGTTACCTGAACAGCAAAAAATGGTTTTACAGTTAAGAGATGTAGAACAATATGAGTTCGAAGAAATATGCGAGCTTCTGGACATGAAACCAACGGCGGTTAGAGTAGCGCTGTCAAGAGCAAGAAAAACAGTACGACAAGAATTAGTAAAAAAACATAGCTATGGAATTGGATAACATAGAAAAATTATTGGAAAAGTATTTCGAAGCGACCACCACGGTAGCCGAAGAAAAAACATTGCAAGCTTATTTTTCCCAAGAAAGTGTACCAACACATCTGAAGCAATATAAGCCCATGTTCAACTACTTTTCCAACGCCAAGGAAGAACGGTATACCAAGCAGGTTCCATTAAAACCTAGAAAAAACTATTACAAATGGGCTTCCGTTGCAGCCGTAGCAGTTTTATCCTTTGGCATTTATTTTGGTAATGAATACCAGAATAAGCGTGAATTAGAGCGCGAAAAGGCAGCGTTTGCCTATCAGGAAACAAAAAAGGCTTTTGAGCTCTTAGCGGAGAATTTTGGGAAAGGCACAGAAAAAGTGGCCTATTTACAAGAGTTTGAAGTCGCAAAACAGAAAATTTATAACAATAATTAAATCGTAAAAAATGAAAAGGAATATTTTAATCATTTTAATAGCCATACTACCACTTTCTGGTTTTTCGCAATCGCTATTCGATAAATTCGAGGATTTGGATGACGTAACCTCAGTGGTGGTGAACAAAAGCATGTTCAACCTGTTGGCTAAGATAGATGTAGAGGTGGACGACCAAGAAGCACAGGACTTTATGGATATTGCCAGCAGTCTTAAAAGCTTGAAGGTATTCACCACCGACAACAAGGAAATTGGCGATGACATGAAATCGTCAGTGAACAGATACCTGAAATCTTCTACCATGGAAGAGTTGATGCGCGTAAAGGACAAAGACGCCAATGTAAAGTTTTACATTAAGCAAGGTAAGGATGATGATCATGTGAGCGAATTGTTGATGTTCGTTACAGGATTGAAAGAAGTGGAAGCTGATGGCAGAAAGTTCGAAACGGTATTACTTTCTCTTACAGGGGACATTGATTTAAACAAGATCAATTCGTTGACCAATAAGATGAACTTGCCGCAAGAATTAAATAAGGCTGGTAAAAAACAATAAAAACATAGTTGTCAGTTGGCGGAATTCAGATTTTCTGTCAACTGATAACTACATCAAATCAATCAAAAAACATCAAAATGAAAAAAGTAATCATAATTATATTGATGGCAGTGCTACCCTATATGGGAGTTTCACAATCAATATTTGATAAGTTCGAAGATTCGGACAGAATAGGAACTGTAACCATTAGTAATGGAATGTTGAAAATGGTTTCCAAAATGATGGAGCACGATAAAGATGAGGAGACCAAAGAATTTGTGGAGTTAGCAAGAAGCATAAAGAACATCAAAATTTTTATGTCAGAAGATGAAGGAGCTTCGGCCGATATGACTGCAACGATGAAGCAATATGTAAGGTCAACAAGATTGGAAGAATTGATGAAGGTGAAAGATGGTGACACCAACGTTGGTTTTTATATAAAACAAGGAAAAAATGAAGACAGGGTTGAGGAATTGCTCATGTTTGTAACGGGAATCGATGACAAACATGGTGGTGGCCATCACAATTTTGAAACTGTACTGTTGACTATGACCGGGGACATTGACCTTGCCAAAGTGGGCTCATTGACTAGAAAAATGAAGCTTCACAAAGGCTTGGAGAAATTGGATAAAGAATAATAGCAATCAAAAAAATGCAGATGAAAAATATAGTTAAAAGTTTGATGATTACAGGGGCTGTACTTTTGGCTTCCTGTTCATCACAGCAAAGTCTACAGGAGTATTATGTGGACAACTCGGAGAACCCTAATTTTATTGTGGTCGATGTTCCTGCGAGTATCTTAAAAATGGACGCGGTGGACCTTACCGATACGCAAAAGCAAGCAATAGAATCGCTAAGAAAGTTCAACCTTTTGGCCTTCAAAAAGAATGCTGACAATGCAGCCGAGTACAAAGCGGAGAAAGCCAAAGTAAAGGAAATCCTTAAAGACGATGAATTTGTGGAGCTCATGAAGATAAATTCCTCTTACGGAAAAGGCGTCATCAAATATTTGGGTGATGAAGATGCCATTGATGAGGTCATCATTTATGGAGACAGCAAGGACAAAGGCTTCGCCTTAGTACGCGTTTTGGGAAAGGACATGAATCCAGCGCATATTGTGCAACTCATGCAAGCCATTCAAAAATCGGATTACAAGGGCGAAGGACTTGGTGAAATAGGAGAATTTTTGAAGGGATAACCAACATTAAAATCAAAAAACGGAATCTGGGTAACTTTTAGTTACCCTTTTTTTGCTCAAAATGCACCCTTCAGAGGTTTTATGTGACCTTCTTTTTATCTTAGTGTCTCATTCACAGTAAGAACACTAATAAAACAAGCATACAACTATGGAGAGAGCACAAGAATGGATGAATTACGGATTAGATCTTGCCAAAGAATTTGGTCCAAAACTACTCACGGCAATACTCATTTACATTGTTGGTTCATGGGTGATAAAGAAAATCGCAAAGGCCACAAGAAATGTAATGTCAAAGAGCAAGTATGACGAATCACTACAAAGGTTTTTGCTCAACTTGATTACCTGGTCCCTGAAAGTATTCCTGATCATTATTGTAATATCAAGACTTGGGGTGGATGTCACTACTTTTGCTGCTGTAATCGCCGCTGCTGGTTTAGCTATCGGTTTGGCCTTACAAGGTTCGCTTTCTAATTTTGCAGGCGGAGTTTTATTAATGATTTTTAAGCCATACCGCATAGGTGATTTAATTGAGGCACAGGGTGTTTTAGGTGTGGTAAAGGAAATTGAGATTTTCACTACCAAACTGACCACACCTGAGAATAAATTGGCGATTGTGCCCAACGGTGCCATGGCCAACGGGAACATAGTTAACTATTCCGCTGAGGGTAAGATTCGTGTGGATACCGTAATCGGAGTCGGTTATGGTGAAGACATAAAAAAGACCAAAGAAGTCTTAATGAATGTGTTGACCTCAAATTCGCAAGTATTGCAAGACCCAGCACCTTCGGTAAATGTGATGGAATTGGCGGATAGCTCGGTAAACTTTGCGGTACGCCCGTTCTGCAAGCCTGAAGACTACTGGGATGTGTATTTTGCCACTTATGAAAACTGCAAATTGGCCTTGGATAACGCCGGAATAGAAATTCCATACCCACATCAAGTGGAAATCCATAAAGAAGGGTAAAGAATACACGCATTGTCACATCGAGCGCGGTCGGCATGAAAATATGTTTGGCTGCGCTTTATTGTATTACGTATTTGCCATCTTCCTTAATCCATCCCTGGCTTCCATCAATTTGACTTAGATTTTTTGCGAAAATTTCCCGAACTTCACTTATCGGATGCTAAAGAATCATTAAAACGATTTTTAGCTTAGACGTTGGGCATAATATTCGTCAACAATAGATTATGAGTAATAGTTAATATTAAAATGATAACAAAAATTCAACTTCGCCGGAGAGCTAGGGCAAAATTAAAAGATGCTGAAGTTCTTTTAGCAAATCGTCGCTATGATGGAGCCGTTTATCTTGGAGGCTATGTCATGGAGTTGATTTTAAAAGCAAGAACTTGTAGGGCATTAAAGTGGGATGAATTTCCTGAAACTAGTGGAGAGTTTCAAAATTACAGAAGTTTCAGAACACATAACTTAGATGTTCTATTATCACTTTCTGGCTTAGAGTCCACGATTAAGTTAAATCACTTTTTGGACTGGAATAATGTCAATCAATGGAATCCTGAAATGAGATACGGCGTGATTGGAAATACAACAGCTACGCAAGCAAGAGAAATGATTAATTCTGTTAAAAATTTAATGGCAATAATAAAATGAAAGGTTTTATAGATAAAATATTAACGATTGAAAAGAAGCTTTCCGAGGAAATTGGGCCGTTCAATTTGTTTGCTTTGTTCGAACGCGAAGACCTTATGGGTAAATACGATATAGTCATTAGTCTTGATTTAAAGGATTATAAAAGGAATGAAATATTTGGTAAAATTCATTCTGAGTTGAAAAAAACTTTGTCAAATGTGGAATTACTGACGTTTTCAAGATTTTTATATTTGGAACCTGAGCACCCTTTTGTATTAAATATAAATATGGCGATAAAAGCAGAACATAGCTCTGCGGAAATTAAAAATAGTGTATTTAATAATGTTAAAATCTATCATGCGTTCATACTGTCTTCAATAAAAAAATAAATACTATGCCCAACAATGGCTATAATCCATTGTTACCTCTTTTAATCAAAAAACATTACTTTTAAATGCATGATTCCTCAAGCGGACAATTCCTGCGGAACCGTCCACAACGGAATCATAGCCGAACCGATAAGTGTAACCCTAAAAATGCACGACCATTTTAGCCTAGGTTTTTAAACCAAATCTTCCGAACTTCACTTATTGCAACTTCTTATTATCCTATAAATAGGATTTAGTTCTATGCCACCCAAACCAATGCGCAAAAGTGCTTTAATAGATCATATAAACAAGAGTCTTACGCTTTCTGAAGAGGAGACATCTGAAATCCTAACTTTTTTCGATGCTCACACCATTACCTTCTCTAAAAGAGAAAGGAATGCGAGATTTATCTGTGAAAATTAATGCAAGTTGTGTCCAACGAAAGGAAGTAAGAGAGCTTTCCAAACCTTGACGGGCAGCAAAACCTCTTCCATCATTGCAGCTATATTCTCGCCACTCAAGCTGGGATAAGGACCAATAGCTTTTGTCAATCCTTTGAAATTAGTTATCGTAACTACCTAGTTTTTTGTACCTTATGATAATTAACTTCTAATTAAACACAATTGCTATGAAAACAAAATTCAACTTCGCAAGAGTATTATTGTTCACCACGGTTTTAGCTGTGGGTTTTGGCTGTTCCAAGGATGACCAACTGTATTCCGATAGTGAAAATCAGCTAGTGGCCGTTAAGGCAACACTGGGCAAATTCAATTTCAACACCACTTTAAAGGGGAAAAACGAAGTGCCTGCAGTTAATTCCATGGGTACAGGCCAAGCCAGTATTAAAATTGCCAGGGATGGGAAATCGATAGATTATAAGATTACCGCATCGAATGTTGAGAATGTACTTGCCGTTCATTTTCACATGGCCCCAGCTGGTCAAAATGGAGGTGTTGTAGCGTTTTTATTCTCAAATCCCAATCAGCCTTCTGGACCACAAAATGGTGTTTTGGTGGACGGAACCCTAACCGAAGCTGACGTTATTGGCGCTTTGGCCGGTGACCTAGATGGATTGATTGAAGCAATCAGGTCCGGGGATATTTACGTTAACCTTCATACTTCTGCCGTTCGATCCGGCGAATTGAGAGGTCAGCTCTAATGAGCACAGAACCAACAAAAGGATAGAGCCCGTTATTTACGACGGGCTTTCTCATGAAAACAATGATGTAGTAAAATTGATTTACTTAGCACCAAGACGGAAGGTATAATTGTACCCTTTCCGCTATTACCCCATAATACCATCTTTTCCCCTTCGATTACGCTCGAACTGATATTAAACCTGTGTAGTGCTGGGGTAATTTTATTAATCCCATAGCTTTGTTTAAACTTGATAAAGTGAGCCAATTATCTTCTAATCCAAAAATCCCTACCATTTAGTTTAGGTGGATTTTTAATCCAAAAACCTTTAACTTCACTTGTTCCAGGAGATTAATAATTCGGACGCATTTAAAAGTACACTTTGTCATTGGCAGCACCTTCAAAAAAAATAATATGGGAGTTTTAAAAGCAATCAAAAGATTTCCTTTATCCAGTTCTTTTTTGGTCTTAGCATTAGTTATTTGTATAACAATGGAAGGGAGAGCCCAAAGCAACCCTCCTGACGCTTTTTATAAGTTTGATGAAATTT
The DNA here is from genome assembly GCF_053618295.1 of Flagellimonas sp. 2504JD1-5. NCBI lineage: Bacteria > Pseudomonadati > Bacteroidota > Flavobacteriia > Flavobacteriales > Flavobacteriaceae > Flagellimonas > Flagellimonas sp. 2504JD1-5. The sequence continues at coordinate 861,161 of NZ_JBSIOU010000002.1, read as the reverse complement.
ACAGCGTAAAATTAGATTCCTTGTACAACGAGTATAATTTCTGGAACGGATGCTGGGATGTAGATTGGCAGTCATGGAAAGAATTGGATAAATACGCGTCGAGCGGAACACCAGCAGAACATCGGGTTTTCTCAGCATTGGATGGTAAGGCAATGATTGAACTCGCATACCATGATTCCATTTCACAAGGGAGCAAAACTGCCGGATTTAGCATCAGGTATTTTGATTCAGGACTGGAAAAATGGGTAATGTTACAAAGTTGGCCAGGAAAGAATTCGCCTAACATATCTTCACTTCAAGGAACCCATCATCACGGAAGAATTCAATTGTACAAAAGCGGAAAAACTACTGCAAATACTAAAACAGTACCTGTTGGCACACCTTACGTAAACAGATATACCTTCTCAGATGCCATGAAGGACTCCTATCGATGGGATTCGAGCTATTCTACAGATTCCATGAGAACTTGGTTTACCAATAGCATAGCCGAAGGCACAAGAATAGCTGATTTTATTTCATTAAGGGAAAAGTGGACGAATTATTGGTTTACTTATGGAGATGGATATAATTGCGATAGCAGTGTTTTAGAAGATATAGAACCTTTTTTAGGCGAGTGGGAAGGCGAAACCACATATTACGATACTGACAAAAAAAAATCAAAGTCTATCAGGGTATTAATGCCGTTTCTAAGCAATTGTGCTGTATTGGGATATCAGATAGATGAGCTTGATGATGGAAGATCAAACAAAGAAATACTATTTGCCACGTATTTACCTAAATCTTTAGAATGGGTTTTCTATACGCTTAACAACATCAAAGGAAAAAGTCATACATTGTATTTTTCAAGTTCATTAAAGAACCCAGAAGTCTTATTTTCCAAACGGGATCTTTTTGATGTGCCCAGCTCCAATGTAATAGAATCGTTGCAATGGAAAAAAAATGATAAAGGAGAACAGGAAATTTTAGGATATTCGGGGGATGGCAAAATTATATACAAGAAAATTCTAAAGAAGATTTAGCTTTAACCTCTGTCGAGATGGACAGTAAATCTAGGGCAAAAGAAGCATGAAGCCTCCTAGGTCTGTCTCAGTCAATAAACGAATCCATCCAAGAAATTTGTGAAATTTGTGCCTAGCAAGACACAATTTAAACTCCCGTATAATTCGCTGGGGTTATTTGCTTAAGCTCGCCTTTTATTGCATTGGAAACTTCAAGGGTATCGATAAAATCGGCAATGGATTTTTGGGTGATTTTTTCATTGGTACGGGTCAAGCCCTTAAGGGCTTCGTACGGATTCGGGTAACCTTCACGCCTTAAAATAGTCTGGATGGCTTCGGCTACAACAGCCCAGTTATCCTCTAAATCTTGTTCAAACTTTGCGGCATTCAACACCAATTTGTTCAATCCTTTAAGCGTAGATAAAAATGCCACTTGCGTATGTGCAAAAGGAACTCCCACATTTCGGAGTACCGTACTGTCCGTGAGATCACGTTGTAGCCTGGAAACCGGTAATTTGGCCGATAAATGCTCGAAAATTGCATTGGCCAAGCCTAAATTTCCTTCAGAATTCTCAAAATCAATCGGATTTACCTTGTGGGGCATGGCCGAGGAACCTACTTCTCCTTTTTTTATTTCCTGTTTAAAATAATCCATGGAAATGTAGGTCCAAATATCCCTATTCAAATCAATATAGATGGTATTGATACGCTTTAAACAATCGAACAAGGCCGCCATATGGTCGTAATGCTCAATTTGGGTGGTAGGGAAGGAGTGGTACAAGCCTAGTTTTTCCTGTACAAATTGCTGTCCAAAAGCTTTCCAATCGATTGTTGGATAGGCTACTTTGTGCGCATTGTAATTTCCGGTGGCGCCTCCAAATTTGGCTGCACTGGGAATGTCATTCAATAAATTGAACTGTTCTTTTAAACGCTCCACAAAAACATCAATTTCCTTGCCCAAACGGGTCGGGGATGCTGGTTGGCCATGGGTGCGTGCCAACATGGGAATATCTGCCCACTCGGCCGCCAAAGCTTTTAATTTTTCAAAAACCTCGAAATAAAGCGGCACATAAACATCGTTCATAGCCTCTTTAATGGATAAAGGAATAGCAGTATTGTTAATATCCTGCGAAGTCAATCCAAAATGGATAAACTCCTTATATTTTTCCAATCCAAGCACGTCAAATTGTTGTTTGATGAAATATTCAACGGCTTTTACATCATGATTGGTGGTCTTTTCAATGTCTTTGATAACTGTGGCATCTTCAGCAGAAAAATCCTGATAGATTTTTTGAAGTTCAGAAAACTTGGCGGTGTCAAAATCGGCCAATTGTGGAAGTGGAATTTCGCAAAGGGCGATAAAGTATTCAATTTCTACCTGTACCCGATACTTTATAAGTGCTTCTTCCGAAAAATAATTCCCTAGAGCTTCAGTTTTGTTTCGATATCTACCATCGATTGGTGAGATAGCATTCAATTGACTTAAAGACATTGACCGTTTTTTATGAAAGCGCAAAGATACTTATTAGTTAAGGAGTTTAAAAGCCCAGCTTTCGCAACTTTGCCAAGGTTTTTTTTGCCCTTGATTTGTACCCGGCACTATCGCGATGATGCTGTTGTTCCAGCACCATTTTTAGCTCAGGGTGAACCCAGTCATATTTGAGCCCCAAGTAGTACAAACTACTCATGGCGAATACTTTGGCTGCAACTTTGTGCGTGCCAATTAACCAATCAAAACATACGGTTAATATTCGTTCCAATTGTTCAGAGGTTATATTTTTTGTGAATACAGGGTCTTTTACTTCAAAGTAGGCTTCCATTGAAAATTCACAAACGTGAGCCATAGAACGGATAATGGATTCAGATTTTAATCCGGCTAAACCTTCAGTGAATTTTTCAAAATGCGGTAGGAGATAAACCAACTTTTTACGCATTAAATGGTCGAATGTCCAACTTGCATTGAAGGAATCGGTACCATCTTGGTCAAATACCTCTTGCAGTAAAGGCCCTGTCAATTCAGGTAATCTAACCAATTGATCAACCAATTGATTGATTTGCTCCTTGGAAAGTCGGCCCGAATTTAGTGCAGCGTGCAATTGTTGTTCTGTCACAAAAACTTATTTTTACTAAAATACAAGTGATGAAAATAGCAAAAAAAGCAGCCATATTTTTATTGATTGTTCTTATTGGGATGCAATTCTATCGACCGGAAAAAAATCAAGCAAATCTAGAAAGTTATGTGACCGCTTTTGAATTGGAAACGACTCCTTCGGAAGAAATCAAGATAATCCTGAAAACTGCTTGTTATGATTGCCATAGTGGGAACACCAGGTATCCATGGTATAATAATGTGGCCCCTATTTCCTATTGGCTGAATCATCATATTGAAGAAGGAAAGGAGCATTTGAACTTTTCCGATTGGGAAAACTATACGATTAAAAAGAAAGACCACAAGTTGGAGGAGCTTATAGAAGAGGTTGAGGAAGGAGAAATGCCATTAAATTCATATACCTGGACCCACCAAGACGCAAGATTGACAGAAAATCAGAAAAAACTACTGATGGATTGGGCCAAAAAAGCTAGATCTAACTATGAGATAGCTGAGCAACAAGAGTAGGAACGCCTTCTGTTGCGGTTTTAGCAATAATTTCTAAATTTCTATAACTGGAAGAGTTGATATTGGGTCTTGGATCTACAAAGTAGATCGGTGCTTCTTGGGGCGCATAATTTATTAAACTGGCTGCCGGATACACCTGCATTGACGTGCCAATAATAATCAATACATCGGCCTGTTGGGTGATATAAGCTGCAGTTTCCAACATCGGGACCATTTCACCAAACCAAACAATATGAGGCCTCAATTGGTTCCCATTTTCATCCAAATCCCCCAAAACAAGATCTTTTTTCCAATCCAGCACATGGTTTTCATTTACCGTACTGCGTACTTTGAATAATTCCCCGTGCAAGTGAACAACATGGGAGCTTCCGGCCTGTTCATGTAAGTTATCCACGTTTTGGGTAATTATGCTAACATCAAAATGTGTTTCCAATTCAACCAACGCATTATGCCCGGCATTGGGAGTAACCCCCAGTAATTGTCTTCTTCGCTGATTGTAAAATTCCAAAACCAGCTCTGGATTTTTAGCAAAACCCTGCGGTGAAGCCACTTCCATAACATCGTGGCCCTCCCACAGCCCATTGGCATCCCTAAAGGTTTTTAGGCCGCTTTCGGCACTCATTCCGGCTCCTGTGAGTACAACTGCTTTTTGTTTGCTCATAGGTAGCTAATTTATATGATTTTAAGGTTAAATTATAATTAGTGATGTCATCGACACAATTCTAACCATGTGTCAGGTAGAGCACTGTCGAGACCTTTATCCTGAGTAGACTTCAAAACTTCTCGACTGCACTCGATGCGACAAATTTCATTATTTTGGTATTAATGTTTGACCAAGAATTGTTCGCATATCTGGAAGGATTTCTTACCGAAGAACGGAAACGACGTTTCTTGGAGGTGCTCCAAAACAGGACCAAATATCTCACCGTAGCTATCGAAGATGTATTTCAATTGCACAATACAAGCGCAGTTATTCGAAGTTGCGATGCCTTTGGCATTCAAGAAGTCCAAGTGATTGAAGATCGATTTGGCCAGCGTTTGGACAAGAATATTGCCATGGGGGCGGAGCAGTGGGTAGATGTAAATCGTTATCAGACCACGGCGGAATGTGTGGAAAAGTTAAAGGGCATGGGCTATCAAATCATTGCCACGACCCCACACGATGATTCAAAATATTTAGCTGATTTCGATATTGCGTCTAAAACAGCGCTCTTTTTTGGAACTGAAAAGGAAGGTTTAAGCGAGGAGGTCATGCAACTGGCAGATGGTTTTTTGAAAATTCCCATGGTGGGGTTTTCGGAAAGTTTGAACATCTCCGTTTCCGCGGCTATCATTATCCAACAACTCACCCAAAAACTGAGGGAATCTGATGTTGATTGGCGACTTTCAGAAAGGGAAATTCTTGAAAAACGAATGGATTGGACCAAAAAATCCATAAACAATGTGGAAGGGATTATCGACCGATACCGTTCAAAATGAAGTTTTTTGTACTTTAGGAGGTAACCAATTTTTAATCAAATGATGACTCTACTTTACATTTTAGCCGGAATTGTTTTATTGATTTTGATCTTGGCGATGATTGCGCCGAAGAATTACAACGTCTCTAGATCCATAGAGATTGCCAAACCGAGAAGTGAGGTTTTTGAAAATCTCCGCTTTTTGAAAAATCAAGATGCCTGGTCGCCTTGGAATAAGAAGGATCCCAATATGGAAAAGAAATTTACAGGTACGGATGGAGAAGTGGGTGCTACCAGTTATTGGAATGGAAATAAAGATGTTGGTGAAGGGGAGCAGGAGCTTACTAAAATTGTGGACGGTGAACGTATCGAATCCGAACTTCGGTTCTTAAAACCATGGAAATCCACATCGGATGCCTATTTACTTACTGAAGATTCAGGAGATGGAAACACCAAGGTAACGTGGGGGTTCTCTGGGAAAAACAAATTTCCAATGAGTATTATGATGTTGTTTATGAATATGGACAAAGCCGTGGGCGGAGATTTTGAAGAAGGTTTGGCCAATTTAAAAGCCTTATTGGAAAAATAATATTTATAAATGTCATCCTGAGCATGTCGAAGGATGTCAACAATTAGATTCCCGCCTTCGCGGGAATGATAAAAAGTAATTTAGTATGGAACAAAATATGGTAAGCTGGTTTGAGATTCCAGTCACAAATATGGATCGGGCAAAGGCCTTTTATGATGAAGTTTTTCAAATAGAAGTTCAGGTACAGGATTTTGGAGGCACTTTAATGGGGTGGTTTCCCTGGGCCGAAGGAAAACCTGGTGCCAATGGCTCGCTAATACAACAAGAGAGCTATACACCCAGTGCTACAGATGGCGTTCTCATCTATTTTGGAAGCATGGATGTGCAAAATGAATTGGATAGGGTGGAAGCCGCTGGCGGCAAAATTCTGAGGCCAAAAACACAGATTAGCCCTGATGTGGGTTATATGGGCGTGTTTTCAGATTCTGAGGGCAATCGGATTGCACTGCACTCGAGAGAGTAACGGATGAAGTTTAAGAATTCCATCGTTGAGATACTTGGCCAATTTGTTGTCCTGTTTGTTGTTATTGTGGTGTTTGAATTTTTGACGGCTATATTAATTGCCTACAATAGCATGGGAGACGATACCCCCTCATTAAGTCAAATGAAATTTACTCAAACCCTTGTTGATATTATTGGGTTTCCCGTTTCAACGGTAATTCGAGGATTTCCTATGGAAGGAGGCACTACTTTTTGGCTAGTAGCCAATGTGTCAATTCAATCTTTAATGGTTATGGGGCTAATCTTTTTTTTGAGAAAGATAAAAAGGAAAAAATAGCCATTATTCCACCAATTCCAATAAGGCGATGTCATAATCATTTTCCAAAATGACTTTGCCCTTATTGACGATAACCTCCGTTTCGGAATAGGTATCGTACAATTTGGTGCCATCTCCGAAGAAGCCCTTTACCCAAAGCGATTTTTTACCTTTAGGTAAATCCAATCCCACCACCACCTTGTCCTTAAAATCTCCGTCCATATAGGTTCTAGAGAATACGTAAGGAGATTTGGCCAGCCGTTTGTGTCGCCCAGCACCTATTGCCGGGTGATCTCTTCGGAATTGACCCAGTTTTTGCCAGTGCTTGTGAATTTTTTGGGTTTGTGGCAAGCTATCCAGCTCTTCCCAATTCATAAACGACCGTAATGTGGCATCACCTTCAGTTCCTTCAATAATCAAACTACGCGCAGTTTCGTCGCCATAATACACTTGTGATGCCCCTGGCGTCAAAAGCAATACATTGGCCGTATAAAAGGGTCGTTTTCGTTCTTTGTCAAATGGGTTTCCATCATCATGGGAAGTCAAATAATTCAATACACTTTTTCCTTTGAGTTTGGTATTGAGTAGTTTGTTGTACTTCTTGAAAATGGTCTCATAGCTTTTGTGCGCATCTGTTTTTAAATCGAAATTGATAAGACTTTTAAAACCGTAATCAAAGAAATCCACTTTTTTGTCCCCAAAATCGAATTCACGTCCACCCGTAATGCCATAATTGTACACTTCTCCAACCATATAAAATGGATTTTCATCCAGCACATACTTTGGATTTTTCTTTTTCCAGGTCTCAAAAGCATAGGTGGCTTCGGCATACAAATCTGTCCATGCGTTTTCATTGACATGTTTCACAGTGTCCACCCGGAAACCATCCACACCAAAATCATTGATATAATCCGTTAGCCATTTTATGATATAATACCGAGGTGCTCGTGGATATCCGGTTCGTTCAAAAAACAATTGGAGTTCGTCCAACTCTTGGCTTAAGCGGCCTTCTTCTTTCCATTTTGCCAAAAGGGCATCCGGAAGTTCTACGGGCTCATCCGATTCAGTTAAAATATCGGGTAAGTTCTCAACCAAAGTACAAGCGGTAGTATTTTCATAGGTGGTAAACTCGCATTTAGGTCCTGTTCTTACCCAATCTTCCGGCCATACAGGGTCTTTGTCGGTTACAGGTCCGGTATGGTTTAAAACCACGTCCAATAAAATACGAATTCCCTTGGAGTGAGCTGTTTTCACCAGTTTCTCCAAATCTTTACGTGTTCCAAAATTAGGATCAATTGCCGTCCAATCCTTGGCCCAATAGCCATGGTAAGCATAGGTGTTTCCCGTTCCTTCATTTGTAGCGCCATGTACCTGCTCCACAATAGGTGTGAACCAAATAGCATTGATTCCTAGATTAGTAAAATAGCCTTCTTCGATTTTTTGGGTAATTCCAGCCAAATCCCCTCCTTCAAAACCGCGAAGTACAGCTGTTTCCTCATTTCTATCGAAATGTATGGTTGACTCGGTGTTTCCTTTATTAAAACGATCCGTTAAAAGAAAATATACGTTGGCACCTTCCCAGGTAAAGGGAATGGTTTTTGTTTCTATTTGATTTTCAACCATCTGTGGGGCTTCGTCAGGTTTTTTAAGGACTTTTTTACAACCCAAAAGAAAAGACAATAGGGACATGATAGCAAGTAGCTTTTTCATTTGTTGGGATTTTGTCTAAAACTATAAAATGAATACGGAAATATAAAATTTATTTACCGCTCCATTCGTCAACAAAACCCTAGGAAAGTTTGAGACTTAACCTCTATTCAACACCTTGTACTCCTCATAGCAGCTAGAGATAGCATCAAGGATTTGTAGGTCGTTGGCCGTATTGATAAATGATTTGGAATAATTGCAATTATTTAAGATGTCTTGGATATCCACCTTTTCCAATTGGAGCAGCTCTGTTAGAGTCTCTCTGTCAAACTTGGAAGCCAACAGATTTCTAATATCATCATCTTCTTTCATCTGGCGCAATTTTCGCATTTGGCGTGGTTTTTTGCCAAAAAGATTCCGTAAAAGGTCTGCGGGATTTAAAATAGCCCCCAATACTTTGGTGACCGCACTGGGATTTTTATTTCCGGCTTCGTAGCTTTTGGAAAGTCCAGAAATGCTATATTGATATGCGTTGTTTATAGGCAAGTTTTTTACATCAATCTCAAGGTAACCCGTTAATTGGTATGGTCTTACAATCACTTCTTCGAGGGCATAGGCCAACTCTGTCAATGCAATCTCTGTGTCCTCAATTTTGAACATATCGTTGGTTACCCGCACTTTTTCTGATTTAAAGCCCAAGAAAGAAAGGTATAGTGTATCGTTCACTGCGGCCCTAATGGTGAATTTTCCTTTTTGGTCGGTAATGGTACCTACCACCTTGTTTAAATTGATGATATGAACACTTTCCAAAGGGAAACTGGTCTGCGCGTTAATAACCGTGGCATTCAGTTCACCTTCAACTGGAGATTCATCAGTGTTTTGGGCAAAACCGATTGTTGAAACAAGAACAAATAGTATAAGTAGCTTTCTTCCCATGCAATCTTTGTAGGTATAAAAGTACTAAACAAACAAAAATAAACAGGAGTGTCTCTCTATTTAATATAGAATTAACTAATGGAAACCAGGTCTCTTTTTGCCTCTTCTACCCGAGCCTCCTTTTTTGCCTCCTCTAAAGGATTTATTGTCACCTCCTTTTCTATAGTTGCCATCTCCGCCTTTTCGATGGCCTCTTTTTCTATCCCGGCTACGACCTTTCCTGGCTCCGCCAGGGTCTTTGGACACCTCAACATTGATAAAACGACCGTTTACCTTAAATTCTGTAAAGGTCTGAAGAATGAACTCGGTGTGTTGCGCATCGGAATTAAAGAATGAAAAACTATCCTTGGTGTCCACATTAAAAATGTCTTCCTTTTCCAAGTTGAGCGTATCGCGAAGGAAATCTTTCAAGGACATCCAGTCATAACCATCACGTTCACCAACATTGATAAAATAGCGTACCGACCCACTTGATGGGACATCACCGCCTTTTGAACTTCTTTCACCTCTATCCCTGTCACCTTCGGATGAATTTAGATCACGTGTTTTGCTATAATAATTGTAGAATCGGGTAAATTCCACCGAAACAATTTTTTTGATCAACTCTTCCCTGTCCAAACCATCTAGAACATCGTTGATAGCCGGAAGGTAATTGTCAATTTCTGTATTGACTTCGGTATCCTTGATTCTATTGGCAAGATGGTACAATTGTATTTCGCAGATCTCGATTCCGGTCGGAATCTTTTTCGAGATAAAATCCTGTTTTATCTTCTTTTCAATGGCTTTTATTTTCCGAATTTCTGAGCGAGTTACGATCACCATCGAAATCCCGGACTTACCAGCTCTACCTGTACGTCCACTTCTATGCGTATAGGTTTCAATTTCATCAGGTAGCTGATAGTTAATTACGTGGGTGATATCATCAACATCAATTCCCCTTGCCGCAACATCGGTTGCAACAAGCATCTGAACCTGCTTCTTTCGGAACGCATTCATCACCAAATCCCGTTGATTTTGGCTCAGGTCACCATGAAGTGCTCCTGCATTGTAGCCATCTTCAATAAGTTTTTCGGCCACCCTTTGCGTATCTCGTTTTGTTCTGCAGAAAACAACGGAGAAAATCCCGGGATTTGCATCCGCTAATCTTTTCAGGGCAGGGTAGCGGTCACGTCCACCCACCTGATAATACTCATGCTGAACGGTAGATGCTCCCGCATTTTTGGTTCCCACAGTTATTTCCACAGGTTTGTGCATAAACTTTTTAGCTATCAAAGCCACTTCTTTGGGCATAGTAGCAGAAAAAAGCCAAGTAAATTTTTCTTCTGGCGTATTGGAAAGGATATCCTTGATATCTTCATAAAAGCCCATGTTAAGCATCTCATCGGCCTCATCGAGTACACAATAATCGATTTTGGAAATGTCGACCATACCCCTGCCGATCATATCCTTCATACGTCCGGGAGTTGCTACAACGATTTGGGCGCCACGTTTAATTTGTCTTGCCTGTTCCGTAATGCTTGCCCCTCCGTAAATAGCAACTGTATTTAATCCATTGATATATTTGGAATACAGTTTAAGCTCATTGGTTATCTGTAAACAAAGTTCACGGGTAGGAGAGAGGATAAGTCCTTGCGTGGTTCTACTTTCCGCATGGATTTTTTGGATCATGGGAAAACCAAATGCAGCGGTTTTACCAGTTCCTGTTTGTGCCAAAGCGACCAAATCGGTCTCTTTTTCCAATAAGATTGGGATTGATTTTTCTTGTACTTCGGATGGAGTTTCAAATCCAAGATCGGATATAGCATCCAATAGGGGTTTGTCCAACCCCAGGGTTTCAAATTTTGACATTTTGGTATATACCTTAAATCGCAAATATGTTGTGTTGCATAGAGCGATTGTATACTACCCATTTGAGCCCCTCGCAACACCATGCCCATACCGGCGGCGTTAATAAAGGCGCAAAGGTACACTTATTTAAAGATATAGGGCTAAGTTGTTTGATTTTTAAGGAATCCGACCAATTTTTGAACTGCTCTAGCCCGATGACTGATGGTGTTTTTGGTTTTCAGTGGAAGCTCGCCGAAGGTTTTATCAAACCCTTCGGGTTTAAATATGGGGTCATAACCAAAACCACCGACACCATGTTGTTCATTGGTGATGTGTCCATTGACTATTCCTTCAAAAACATAGCTCTTATCCTGAAAATTTAAATGAATCACCGTTTTAAAATGAGCTTTTCTACTATTGGTTTCTCCAAGTTCCGCTAATAGCTTGACCATGTTGTCCTGGGCATTTTTTTGAACTCCCGCATACCTTGCAGAATGTACTCCGGGATCACCTTGCAATGCATCAACCAACAGCCCCGTATCGTCCGAAAAGCAATCAAAACCGTAATTTCTGATGACATAATCAGCTTTTAATCTTGCATTATCTTCAATGGTTTTTCCAGTTTCAGGGATTTCCTCCAAGCAGCCTATATCCTCAAGAGACAATACCTTGATGGTTTTGGGCAAGAGTTTTTGAACTTCGTTCAGCTTATGTTGGTTGTGGGTGGCAAAGACTATTTCCAAGGCAATGTTTTTCAAAAACAAGGGTAAAAGTAGTAATTTCGAACCTCACATTATTCTATTTAAGATGAAGATTTTGCCAGCCTTGGTTTTGCTAATTTTTGGATTTTTGATGTACCTACTTGCCAAATTTCTACCCGTGGGTGATTTTGATTTTTTCGGGAGGAGGGAGTTGGCTATTTTTCTTTTTGTTTTGGCAGTTTTGGTGATGGTTTCCGGAATCTTTCAATTTACAAGGGCAAAAACCACTGTAAACCCGATGGATTTATCAAAAACTACACGGTTGGTCACCAAAGGTGTGTTTAAATTTTCACGTAATCCGATGTATTTGGGCATGCTCCTAATTTTGCTTGCCTTTGGGTTAAAATTGGGTAACGCTTTCAACACCCTTTTGGCTGCAGGGTTTGTGTATTACATGAATCATTTTCAAATCAAACATGAAGAAAAGGCCTTGACGGAAATGTTTGGAAAAGAATACAGGGCCTATTGTAAAGCAACAAGACGTTGGTTTTGAGTTAAAAAGAGCCAATGAAATGCCATTTTGAAACTTTTACACCCTGATTTTTGATATTTCCATATTTATAGGCCCATTTTGATTGCTTCCAATTCGGCGGATGGAATTAATGTTTAATTTTAGGCCTTAATTTTTGAAGCAATTCATGATAGAGGTGGGACGCAAATACGTTTTTGATTTTGACAGTACGCTTACAAGGGTTGAAGCGTTGGATGTTTTAGCGGAAATGACCCTTCAGGGCAAATCCAACAAAGAAGAAATTATTCAGGAAATCCAAGACATCACCAATCTGGGTATTGATGGTGATATTTCGTTTACTGAATCTTTGGAAAGAAGGATACGTTTACTCAACGCACATCGAAACGATTTGGGTGGACTGGTTGGTGAATTACGTCAAAAAATTTCAAAATCCATTGCCTCCAATAAAGAGTTCTTCGAGAAATTTTCTGATGACATTTATGTGATTTCCTGTGGCTTCAAGGAGTTTATAGATCCCATTGTAGAGGAATACAACATTCCATCCGATCGGGTATACGCCAATACTTTCAAATTTGACGAAGATGGAAACATTGTGGGTTTTGATGAGGAAAATGTTTTGGCATCGCACAATGGCAAGATAGAATGCCTTAAAAACCTCGATTTGGATGGCGAAGTACAGGTGATAGGTGACGGTTATAGTGATTATGTAATGCGCGAGGCCGGAATTGCCGACAAATTTTTTGCCTATACTGAAAACGTGCATCGTGAAAAAGCGGCGAATAATGCCGACCACATAACACCTAATTTGGATGAGTTCCTATTTGTGAACGATTTACCTCGAAATATTTCATATCCAAAAAACAGAATCAAAATACTGTTGTTGGAGAATGTACATCCAGCGGCGTTCGATAACCTTTCCGAAGATGGTTTTTCTGTTGAGTTGGTAAAACATAGTTTACCAGAAGAAGAACTTATTGAGAAAATAAAAGGGGTTCACGTCCTTGGAATACGGTCAAAAACCCAAGTAACACAAAAGGTTTTGGAAGCGGCCAATAAATTATTGGTTGTGGGCGCTTTTTGCATTGGCACTACCCAGATAGATCTTATTGCTGCTAAGAAAAAGGGAGTGGTTGTTTTCAATGCCCCTTATAGCAATACCCGTTCGGTAGTTGAGTTGGCATTGGGTCAAATTATTATGTTGATGCGCAATGTTTTTACACGCAGTACAGAGATTCATAACGGAGAGTGGAACAAAACAGCCATTAACTCAAGGGAAGTTCGAGGTAAGAACCTCGGCATAGTGGGCTATGGTAACATCGGAAAGCAAATGTCAGTTTTGGCGGAAGCGGTCGGCATGCGTGTTTATTATTATGATGTTGCGGATAAATTGGCCTTAGGAAATGCCACAAAATGTAGCAGTCTTGAAGATTTACTCTCCATTTCCGATGTGGTCACACTTCATGTAGATGATAATAAGGCCAATAGAAATTTTATAGGTGAAGACGAAATCAATCAAATGAAGGATGGTGCAATGTTGATCAACCTCTCAAGAGGGTTTGTTGTTGACATTGAAGCACTCACCAATGCACTCAAAAGTGGGAAATTGGGTGGTGCAGCCGTAGATGTTTATCCGTCCGAGCCAAGAAGTAATGGTAATTTTGAAACCTCATTACAGGGCATTCCAAATGTAATTCTAACACCTCATGTTGGTGGAAGTACCGAAGAGGCCCAACGTGATATTGCGGATTTTGTCCCCAATAAGATCATGGATTATATCAATTCAGGAAATACGGTGGATGCGGTGAACTTTCCCAATATTCGTCTTCCTAAACAGCAAAAGGCCCATAGATTCCTTCATATCCACAAAAATGTACCAGGAATTATGGCCAAAATCGGTAAAGTTTTGGCTGAATATGAGATGAACATCACCGGGCAATACCTTTCTACCGACAGTGAAGTGGGTTATGTAATAACAGATTTGGACAAGGAATACAATAAAGGGGTGGTAAAGGCACTTAAGAATGTTGAAAATACCATTAAGTTTAGAGTGCTGTATTAAATCTCTTTGACAGCGTTAATTCTAATTGGCGTTTCACCTTTCTAAAACTCTGTTTCACAACATTTATAGACCGCTTAGTATTTTTTTGAACTAAATTGTAGGCTAATTCTTACTAGTTTTTTAGTCTGTAATGAAAATCAGAAAGTTCAAACCATTTCAAAAAGGATTTAGGGCCTATTATCTTTTGGTCATTTCGATTGTTGTCTTGACAATAATTATTCAGTCGATGACACAATACTCCTTGAATAAGCAAAGGACCAACGCTCAAATTGCCAATTTGGCTGGGAGACAGCGTATGTTGAGTCAAAAATTGCTGAATGAACTTTACTCGTGTCGCTATCACAATTGTGACTATGCAGAAATGAAGTTGGTACTGACCAAGTTATACCAAATGAATGGCTACTTGCAACATGGAAACAAAGCACTGAAAATTGAACCTTTGAGCGACCCCGAGATCCTGGTTGAGTTTAGAAAATTAGAGCCTCATTTGGAATGGCTGTACAGTGAGCTCAAAGATTTTCGGAATTTTAAAAACGTCTCATTTAATGATGTTACCTATAGGGTAGACCGTTTTTTGTCGATTATGGACAATATTGTGAACAAATTCCAACAAACGGTGGATAAAGATATTCGGACTATGATGACCATTGAGCTGGAACTGGCCATATTTTCAATTGTAATCATACTTTTTGAGATATTTTTCATTGTCAATCCCATTATTGGCAAAATCTTGGATCAAAAAAAGAAACTTACAGAAATAGCATGGCACCAGTCCCAAGTGTTTAGTTCACACATAAAGAACATCGCGGATCTTCAATATGTGTTAAAAGTGGAGAAAGACCCCGAAAGGCAGAAAGAGATTTATGGTTTTATAACCGAAGAATTGGATCACCTGAAAACTGTTTCCAGTAAAATGGAAAAATCGTTAGAGGAAACCACCGAAGAGCCCAAGCCGCATCATATTGTCATAAAAAAAGTCGAAAACTTTTTGGAAAAGTACAACCTGCTTTCACATCGTGAAGTTGTTACCGATGATGATAAGGTTCATTCTTAAGAATAGTATATCCCCTGTACAATTGTTCAATTAAGAACAAGCGCACCATTTGATGCGAAAAGGTCATTTTGGAGAGACTTAGCTTTCCATCGCTTCTTTGATAAACTGCCTTGCTAAAACCATACGGCCCCCCAATGGCCAACACCAAGTTTTTAACGCCACTGTTCATTTTTTTCTGAAGGAATTGTGAAAACTCAACTGAAGATAATTGCTTTCCGTTCTCATCCATGAGCAACAAAGTATCTGCTTGCTTTAGCTGTTTCAATAGCAATTCACCCTCTTTTTCCTTTTGAAGCTTTTCAGAAAGATTTTTGCTGTTCTTTACATCGGGAATGACAACCAGTTTGAACTTGATATAATGACTCAACCTTTTTTCATAAATAGCGATAAGTTGCGAGAGTTCCTTACTATCAGTCTTGCCAATGGCCAATACGGTAATTTGCATATCCAAAAGTAATTTTTTCAGACCAAACAATGGTAAATATCCAGAGATCAAGAACAATGTTTTTATTATTTTCGTCAAAACCCCAATTTGATGATTACCGAGGATCAATTCCAAAATGAGATAGATTTGATTATTACCAATGCCATCCGCGAAGATGTGGGCGATGGCGACCATAGTTCTTTAGCCTGTATTCCCTCTGGAGCAATAGGAAAAGCAAAGCTTTTGGTCAAAGATGAAGGTATCATTGCGGGAATAGCATTTGCAAAACAAGTATTTAACTATGTGGATTCTAAAATGACCATTGAGGTACTCATCCCAGATGGTTCACAAGTAAAATATGGAGATATTGCCTTTTATGTAGAAGGGAGTTCCCAAAGTATTTTAAAAGCAGAACGTCTTGTGTTGAATGCGATGCAACGTATGAGCGCGATTGCCACAAAAACAAAAAGCTATGTGGATTTGCTGAAGGGAACCAATACCAAAATTCTGGATACCCGTAAAACTACGCCCGGAATAAGGGCATTGGAAAAATGGGCCGTTAAAATTGGAGGAGGCGAAAACCATAGGTTTGCCCTTTATGATATGATTATGCTAAAAGATAACCATATCGATTTTGCAGGCGGAATTACCAAGGCCATTCAAAAAACACAACAATATTTGGTTAAAACCAATCGAGAGTTAAAGATTATCGTTGAGGCAAGAAACTTAGAAGAGGTCGAAGAAATATTAAAATCCGATGGGGTGTACCGCATACTATTGGATAACTTTGATTATGAAGATACCGTGAGAGCGGTAAAAATAATTGGAGACCAATGCCTTACCGAGTCTTCCGGGGGCATCAATGAAAATACCATTAGAAATTATGCAGAATGTGGGGTCGATTACATTTCTTCGGGTGCTTTGACCCATTCTGTCCATAACATGGATTTAAGTTTAAAAGCAATATAATGTCCGTAGCCATTGAGGAAAAGTTGGAGAAAATACCCGTGATCAACTGGATGGTTCGTTTGCTTAAGAATATGAAGTTAAAGGCATTCGAGGGGCTTTCCTTTTACGACTTGCTGGAAATGTATGTGCTTGGAATTGTTAAAGGAGCGGTTTCCACAAGGGCAAGTTCAATTGCTTTCAGCCTTTTTATGGCGTTGTTTCCATTGATTATTTTTTTAGTGACACTTTTACCATTTATTATTCCATATGCTAGCGTTGGCAGCGAGAATTTTGATGCGCAGTTTCTAATTTTTTTGGAGTCATTTTTACCAACAGCTACTAGCGATTACTTCACCGAGATTTATCAACAAATCAAAGACCAAAAACGGGGGGGGTTATTGTCATCTACTTTTCTGGTTTCCATTTTTTTGGTAGCCAATGGTGTGAATGCCATTTTTGGTGGTTTTGAAAACTCCTACCATGTAGATTTGACCCGGAATTTCTTCAGGCAATACGCCTATGCCCTTATGGTGGGTCTCATATTATCGGTATTGTTGATCATAGGAGCCGTGGCCTTTGTGTATTTTGAGTTTTATATTGTGGAGTACACCAGCGAATACTTCGGAAAAACCTTGGGCTATGACATTGAGAAAAGTGATACCGTAGGTATTCAGATCACAAAAATTATTTTCTTTACCGTACTATCATATTTGACCACGGCGATTTTGTATTATTTCGGAACGGCGGAAGGTAGAAAAGCAAGATTCTTTTCGGCCGGGGCATTAATGACCACGCTGTTATTTATATTGACCTCCTACCTTTTTGGAGTATATGTTGAAAAATTTGCGAAATACAACGAGTTTTATGGAGCTTTGGGTGGATTATTGATCTTAATGGTTTTTATTTGGTTGAATTCCAATATTCTACTTTTGGGATTTGAGCTCAATGCAACTCTTAACTCCTTAAAAAAGAAACATGACAAAAACCAAGAGAATCAATAAATACCTACTGTTTATATTCTTGCTGTTGTGCCAAATTTCCTGGTCTCAGTCTGTTTTTGGCAAATGGAAGACAGTAGATGACCGTAATGGCATCACCAAGGCAATAGTTGAGGTTTATGAGGAAAACGGTCTGCTACAGGCTAAAGTTCTAAAAGTTGTTGAAAAAGGGAAGGAAAATGCACTCTGCATCAAGTGCAAAGGCGATCTTAAAAATAAGCCCATAAATGGGATGAAGATCATGGACGACTTCAAGAAAAACAATAAGGGAGAATATAAGGGCAACAGACTTTTTGACCCAGAACAGGCAATGACCTTTAGAGGTAGGGTCTGGTTAGACCCCAAAGACCCCAACAGGTTAAAAGTTAGAGGATATCTGGCATTTCTTTATCGAACCCAAACTTGGCACAGAGTATTAGAGGAAGAATGATATGGGTTATTTTCTAGATGTTGTACTTCCAATTCCTTTAGAGAGACTATTTACCTATAAGATTAACGAGGAAGAAGCCGGTTTTATCCAAAAGGGTATGCGGGTTGCAGTTCCCTTCGGAAAATCCAAGATTTATACTGCGCTCGCTTACAATATGCACCAAAATGGGCCACAGGCATATGAAGCTAAGGAAATCTATCAGATTTTAGATGAAAAACCTCTGGTTAATCAATATCAGTTGCAGCATTGGGAGTGGATTGCCCAATATTATATGTGTACACTTGGCGAAGTGGTTCGCAGTGCGCTGCCCAGTGCTTTTTTGTTGGAAAGCGAATCCCTGGTTTTGCTAAATAAAGATCATGAGGTCAATGATCTTGAGTTAAGGGATGACGAGTTTTTGGTGTTCGAAGCCTTGCAACACCAATCTGCATTGAAAATTGGAGAGATTAGCGGGATTGTTGATAAGAAGAACGTTCTTCCACTTGTTAATCGATTGGTTCAAAAAGGGGTGGTACTGCAAAAAGAAGAGCTTTATGAGCAGTACAGACCTAAATTGGTTCGATATGTAAAACTATCAAACGAATTTGATGACGAAACCAAATTGGAGGAACTACTGAACAATCTTGCGCGGGCTCCCAAACAAAGTCAGGTAGTATTATCCCTCTTCCAGATTAAAGCTACATCAAAAAAACCTGTTCCAATTGCCCATTTAGAGCAGGAAAGTGGAAGTTCCAGGGCTGTTATAAAAGCCTTGATCGACAAGTCGATATTGGAGGAGTATCACATTCGCGCAGATCGTGTTGAACACCAAGAACTCCAATCCGGAAAAAGTATTGAACTCAACTCTCTTCAACAGGAGGCATTTGAATCCATAAATAAAAGTTTTACTTCCAATAAAACAGCATTGTTACATGGTGTAACCTCATCTGGAAAAACTGAGGTGTACATCAAGCTTATTGAGAAATGTTTGGATCAAGGAAAGCAGGCTCTGTATC
Source organism: Flagellimonas sp. 2504JD1-5 (assembly GCF_053618295.1). Taxonomy (NCBI): domain Bacteria; kingdom Pseudomonadati; phylum Bacteroidota; class Flavobacteriia; order Flavobacteriales; family Flavobacteriaceae; genus Flagellimonas; species Flagellimonas sp. 2504JD1-5. Next base: position 842,192 of record NZ_JBSIOU010000002.1, on the reverse strand, counting down.
TATTGCCGGAAATAGCGCTGACTTCACAGCTTATTAATAGACTTCGACAGTATTTTGGAAACAAAGTGGCCGTTTATCATTCCAAATACAGCATACATGAGCGGGTGGAAGCTTGGAACAATGTTTTAAACAAGGCCGAAAAAGCCCAAATTGTAATAGGGGCCAGGTCTTCTTTGTTTTTACCTTTTTCCAATTTAGGACTAATTGTTGTGGACGAGGAACACGAAAGTTCCTTTAAACAATTTGATCCAGCACCAAGATATCATGCACGTGATGCCGCCATTGTTCTGGCTTCCTATCATAAAGCAGATTGTATTCTTGGTTCCGCTACCCCTAGCATTGAAAGCATGGACAATGTTCGAAAGGGGAAATATGGCTACGCCAGTATCACCAATAGGTATGGAAACGTTCTTTTGCCAGATATAAACTTGGTGGATATTAAAGAAGCTACCCGAAAAAAGCGAATGAAAGGACATTTTTCGGAAACCTTGTTCCATGCTATCGAAGAAACTTTGGAAGAAGGGGAACAGGTTATTTTGTTTCAAAACCGGAGAGGTTTTTCGCCTATTGTGGAATGCACCACCTGTGGACATGTAACGCAATGTCCCAATTGTGATGTGAGCTTAACCTATCATCAACACCGCAATCAATTGCGTTGTCATTATTGTGGATACCATACGGCCTTGCAAAACAGCTGTGGCGCATGTGGAAGTTTTACCTTGGATAAAAAAGGATTTGGTACCGAGCAGATTCAGGAGGAATTAAAGGAATTGTTCCCAGAAGCCAAGGTAGGTCGAATGGATTTGGATACGACCCGTGGTAAATATGCCTATGAAAAAATAATTACCGCTTTTGAACAGCAAGAAATGGATATTCTGGTGGGAACCCAAATGGTGACCAAAGGATTGGATTTTAGAAATGTGAGCCTTGTGGGAATCATGAATGCCGATTCCCTGTTGAATTTTCCTGATTACAGAGCCCATGAACGCAGCTTTCAAATGCTGACCCAGGTAGCGGGCAGGGCAGGGCGTACAAAAAAGAGGGGCAAAGTACTCATTCAAACATATAACCCTTATCACCAGATTTTACAACAAGTAACCACCAACGAGTACGATAAAATGTTCAACGAACAATTGTATGAACGGGAGCAATTCAAATATCCGCCAGTTGTACGAATTATCAAATTGACGCTAAAGGATAAAGATTTTAATAAACTTAACGAAGCGGCGCAGTGGTTCGCAGGCTCGCTTCAAAATGTTTTGAAACAACAAGTGTTAGGGCCAGAATATCCCCCTGTCGCACGAATACGTAGGGATTATTTGAAGAATATTGTAGTAAAGATTCCAAGAAGCCAATCCATTGCCCAAACAAAAAATAGCATTAAAAGAATTGAAAAATCCTTTAATGCTATTTCCAAGTATAAAAGTGTACGATTGGTCTACAATGTAGACCACATATAAATACTATACATTGGCCAGCGCTTCGGCCAGCTCTGTCTTTTTATTTCTACTTAATGGAATCTGTCTACCGCTAACCTCAACATTTTTACTGTTGAACTTTTCGATTTTCTCCAGATTCACAATATAAGATTTATGGATTCGCAGGAACTTTTCCGCAGGAAGTTGCTTTTCAAAAGCTTTCATGGTGGAAAGAATTACAATATTGGCTTCATCCGTCACCAATTTGATATAATCTCCTAAAGCCTCAATCCATTTAATATCGTTTAATATAACCTTACGTTTTTTAAGGTTACTTTTTACAAAAATGTGCTCCTCATCCTCATCAACCCTGTTCATTTGCTCATATTTTGCAACCGCCCTTTTAACAGAAGCCTCAAATCGGGCCAAGGTAATGGGTTTGTGCAAATAGTCCGTTACGTCATAATCGAATGCCTTTAGGGCATAATCTGGCTTTCCGGTAATCAAAATTACCTGTGGAGGGTTATCTAGGGCCTCCAAAAGATCAAAGCCACTAATGATAGGCATTTCTACATCCAAGAAAATCAAATCGATTTCATGGTTCTTAAGTCCGTTTTTGGCTTCAATAGCATTACTGTACTCGGCTACCAAGGCAAGATGAGGGTGATTGTTGACCAACTTTGCAACGGCCATGCGCTGCATTGAGGAATCGTCTACAATTATACTTTTTAGTTTCATAGAAAGGGGTGATTTGTAGGGTTTTAAATCATCGGCAAATTACACAAAAATGACGTTCAACTGCAACAAAAGATGTAAACATGGTCTATATTGTTGTGTATATTGCGATATACGTTACGTAGGTTTAAAAGGTTCATCATTGTTAATAACTCATTGCATTAAACGAAGATTTTTGTCTTTTCTTGCGGAGGTTAACATTTATCACTAATTTTGCGCTCCTTTAAAATAATAATGTATGAACCATTACGAAACTGTTTTCATTTTGAATCCCGTTCTATCTGAGACCCAGATAGAGGAAACAGTCAAGAAGTTCGAGGATTTCTTGATTAAGAATGGTGGCAAAATGGTCTCCAAAGAAAACTGGGGACTTAAAAAATTAGCCTATCCCATTCAGCACAAAAAAAGTGGCTTTTACCACTTATTCGAGTTTACCGCACCAGGTGAAGCAATCGAGCCTTATGAGCTTGAGTTCAGAAGAGATGAACGCATCATGCGTTTTTTGACCGTTAAATTGGACAAGCATGCAATTGCTTGGGCTGAAAAAAGAAGAACTAAATTAAAAGCAAACGCATAGGCTATGTCATCAATAGAACAACAAGCAAAATCGAAAAAAGATGGGGAAATCAGGTATTTAACCCCATTGAACATTGAGACCAGCAAGCAAAAGAAATACTGTAGGTTCAAAAAGTCAGGTATCAAGTATATCGATTACAAAGACCCTGATTTCTTGATGAAATTGGTAAACGAGCAAGGTAAATTACTTCCAAGAAGACTTACCGGAACCTCTTTAAAATACCAAAGAAAAGTGGCACAGGCTGTTAAAAGAGCCCGTCACCTAGCCTTAATGCCGTATGTTGGCGATATGTTGAAATAAAAAATACTGAAGAATGGAACTTATTCTAAAAGAAGATATACAGGATTTGGGATTTAAGGACGATATCGTAACGGTGAAAAACGGTTATGGAAGAAATTACCTTATTCCTAAAGGATTGGCTGCTTTGGCAACTCCTTCCGCTAAGAAGGTATTGGCCGAGAACCTAAAGCAAAGAGCCCATAAAGAAAAGAAAGTTGTTGACGAAGCCAATAAATTGGCTGAAGCTCTGAAACAATTGGAAATCCGCATTCCAGCCAAGGTTGGGGCAGGTGACAAATTGTTCGGCTCTGTCAGCAGTATCGATTTAGCAGCAGCTTTGGATAAAGCAGGTCATCAAATCGAGAGAAAGTTTATCAACATCAAAGGAGGAACAATTAAAAGAGTTGGGCCATATGATGCTCAGATTCGACTTCACAGAGAAGTAGTTGTTGATTTCCCATTTGAGGTAACTGCCGAAACCAAATAGGTAAGAAAATTCGGTTAATAACTTATAAAGAGCTATGCGTGCATAGCTCTTTTTTTTGTTTATGTTTGTAGGTACTCACAAAACTAACTCACTCAATATGAAGAAATTTTTACCCTTAGGGATACTTTGCTTTATGGTATTCTCCTCGACTTTTGCACAAGTCACGACCTCAAACATCCGAGGAACGGTTGTTGACGACCAACAAGCTCCATTATTGGGAGCCAATGTGGTAGCGGTCCACACACCTACCGGAACCCGCTACGGAGCCATAACCAACGAAGAAGGAAGATATAACTTATTGAACCTTCGAGTTGGGGGACCTTATGAAGTAACCATTTCCTATATCGGTTTTAAAAGCAATGTTAAAAGCGACATTTTCCTTTCATTAGGTAAGACCTTTAACCATAATATTGGATTACTTTTAGACAGTCAAGTACTGGATGAAGTAGTGGTCGTTTCGGATCAGACAGGTACCTTTGGCAGCGACAGAACAGGAGCCGAGACCAGTGTGGGTCGACGTGAATTGACCAGATTGCCCACAATTTCAAGGTCTACCAACGACTTTACCCGATTAGAGCCTACAGCAAGCGCCGGCTCTTTTGGAGGTAGAAACGATCAGTTCAATAACTTTTCATTGGATGGTGCCATTTTCAATAACCCATTTGGATTGGATGCAGCACAACCTGGAGGGCAAACCGATGCCAACCCTATCTCAATTGATGCAATAGACCAAATCCAAGTTTCCACGGCACCTTACGATGTAACGCAATCTGGATTTACTGGAGCTTCGGTAAACGCTGTCACGAAAAGTGGAACCAACGAGTTTTATGGTTCTGTTTACGGATTTTACAGAAATGAGAGTCTAACAGGAGGTAAGATTAAAGGAGATGACGTGTTCAAGGCAGATTTAAGTCAATCTCAATATGGAATTAGTATTGGAGGGCCAATTATAAAGAACAAACTCTTTTTCTTTGCCAATTTTGAAAAAGATGACCGTACCGATTTGGGCTCAGGATTTGTGCCTAATAGGAATACAGGAACGGCTAACGAGTCTAGAGTTTTAGCTTCAGATTTTCAATTGGTTTCCAACATTCTTAGCCAAGTTTCTATTGGAAACGGCGAATTTTATGATCCAGGAAGGTTTGAAGGCTTCAATTTTGACCAAGAATCTACCAAGGGAATCTTTAAATTGGATTGGAACATCAATGACAACAATAGATTGGCGATTATCTATAATTTCTTGAATGCTTCCAAGGAAAAACCTGCCCACCCGACGGCTTTGGGCTTCAGGGGACCCAATCTTTCCACCTTACAGTTTGAGAATGCAGGATACGAGATCAATAATCAGATTCGGTCCGTTCAAATCGAATTGAATTCTACCCTTTCCGATGACGCCATTAACAAATTGCAGGTCGGATATACCCATTTTGATGATTTTAGAAATCCGAAATCAACACCGGCCCCTACCATAACTTTATTAGATGAAAATGGAAGTTCCAACTATATCATTGCAGGTCATGAACCTTTCTCCATTAACAACCGTTTGGACCAAAAGGTATTTCAATTGACCAACAATCTGAACTTCTTTAAAGGCGATCATACGTTTACTGTTGGATTCTCTTTTGAAAAATTTCAATTTGACAACTCCTTTAATCTAGGAGTTTATGGTGCTCAAGGAGTATTCTTCCCTTCGGGATCCATAGCTGACTTTAGAAATTTGGATGCTGCGGGCGAAGCTGCCCTTGTAGGTGTTTATCAAAGTCAATTCAATGCAGCTATAGCGGCCAATAGTGCCTTAAACGCTGCTGGAGATGGAAATGCAGGTGGTTGGGCCTTGGCCGAGACCAATGTAGGACAGATGGCATTTTATCTTCAAGATGAATGGAACGCTACCGAGAACTTCAAATTGACCTATGGTATCCGTTTTGACAAGCCATTGTACTTTGATTCTTCGGCAAAGGCGCAAGATGTTATTGATGTCGCGCCAGCTTACGTTCCTGGTATTCCATATCAGAACCCAAACAATGGAGAAACCGTATTCTTTGATTCTACGCAGTTGCCCACAAACGATTGGTTGATTTCGCCAAGAGTTGGATTCAATTGGGATGTCCACAACGATAATACAGTGCAAGTTAGAGGTGGAACCGGAATTTTCACCGGTCGTTTCCCATTTGTATGGTTGGGCAACCAAATAGCGAACCCAAATGTGTTCTTCTATCAAGTGGTGGATCCCGATTTTAAATGGCCACAAGTATGGAGAACCAGCTTGGGAGTAGATTATCAGTTGGAAAATGGAGTTATTTTAACGGGAGACTTGTCCTATTCCAAGGATATAAATGGCCCACATGTGCAAAACTGGGGATTGTTACCTCCATCGGAAAACCTACAAGGTGTGGATAACAGGCCTGTTTATGGAGATAATGATTTGATCAACAATGCATACACATTTTCCAATTCGGATAAAGGAAGAATCTGGAATGCCGTATTGAAGGGGCAAAAAACATGGGATAATGGTTTGTATGCAAGTTTGGCCTATAGCTATCTCAATTCAAAAGACGTAAACTCCATTGAAGCAGAGATTACAGGGGATGCTTTTGTGGCCAATGCCATTTCCGGTAATGCAAATGACGATGTCCTTTCCTTTTCAAGATATGGAGATACCCACAGATTTATTGGGGTACTTTCCAAAGTTTTTAAAACCGGAACAACGATTTCCACATTCTTCGAATATGCCCAGGGTGGACGTTTCAATTATATCTACGGAGGTGACATCAATGGTGATGGATCCAGTATCAATGATCTGTTGTACATTCCTACTGCTTCGGAGGTAAACCAAATGAACTTTAGTGGTGCGGGACAAGCTCAAGCCTTTGAAGCTTTTATTCAGCAAGATGATTACTTAAGCGGTAATAGAGGTTCTTACGCAGAACGCTACGGAGCTTTGGCACCTTGGAGAGGACGATGGGATTTGAAAGTCCTTCAAGATATAAAAATCACAAGCAAGAATACCATCCAATTAAGCTTGGATGTGTTGAATGTGGGCAACCTGATCAGCTCAGATTGGGGAGTTGTCGAAATACCTACAAACCAGCAAGTTTTGGGAGTTACGGTGGATGACAACAACGTACCTACCTACACTTTTGATCCAAATTTGACAGAAACCTTTAGTTTCGACTCCAGCCTGCTGTCCAGATGGCAGGCCCAATTTGGGGTGAGGTATATATTCAACTAAAAGAGTATAATTTATACTAAAAAGGCTGCGCAAAAGCGTGGCCTTTTTTATTTTTGCCGGATCAAATGAATCTGATTCAATGAAGTACACAAGGTTGACGCAACAGCAATTGGAAGAACTACATCCGGAGTTTATCAACTTTTTGGCCACCCAGTCCATTACGGCAGATGAGTGGGCCAATATTAAACAGGAAAAACCCGAAGTGGCCGAAGAAGAGATTGATATATTCAGTGATTTGGTATGGGAAGGTGTACTGTCCAAAGTCGAATACTTGGAAAACATATCCGAACTGCAGATGCACCTGTTCCATTTGACTGAAAAGGAAATGAAATTGTTTTCTGTAAAAGTGATGAATCCTAAAATCGATTTGCGTACTGAGGAAGGTTTTGGCTGGTTCAAACGCAATTTTCAATCCGATTTTGTGGAATACCTCACCGCTTCCAAAGCCTATTCCGAAGATAAAAACAAGGATAAATTTGATTTGATCCAGCAAGGGGCTGTTATCACAAAAGGCGAACTCTACCAATGGTTTGAGCAGATTATGGAGTAGTTGGATTTCTAGATTATTCGATTTTTGGATATTTAGATGTCTGATACCCGAGTCGTCAGGTAAAATGTCATCCTGAGCCTGTCGAAGGATAGACAAAAGCAATTTTCAATACCCTCTCTGCCACCTTCGGTCGAGCGGTCAAATCAAAATCCTTTCCCTGTGCAGGGAAAGGTGTCCGAAGGACGGAAAGGGTGTTTTGTATTTTAGGGTATTAACTTAATTGTCAATCCCCTCCGGTTCCAATTTCAATTGGAACCACCTCCCCTTGGCCAAGGGGAGGAGCTTTTATAACCAAAAAAAGAGCCCTTTCAGCCTCTTCATTAAAAAACTATTGGAAAAAAATACTACTCCTCCAGCCCAAAATAGGCCATAACAGCGTAGTAATCGTTGGTATCAACTCCGGCAGCTTTTATACTTTTCAACACATTTTGCTGATCACCCTTGCCTTGCTGTAATCCTGAAATTTCAACCAAAACAATATGAAGGAAATCCCAAGTTCCTGTCCAACCCGCAGTTGTATCAGTTTTGTCAAAGTTTGCTATCCTCAATTGCACTCTTTCAGGAGAATATGCCACAGTATATGATCTGTCCTCCACCGAGAACCCTCCTGGAATTGGCAAGTAAAAGGGCGTATCAGGATCAAATAGCTCCAGATAAAAAAGGAGGACATGATTTTGTAACATGTCATTTGTCAACTCTGGTACATCGAGCAAAAGTGTTGATTGATCTAATGGGGTTTGGGAGACATCAATAATAATGCGCTGAACATTGGCATTGCCATCGTCACCAGGGGCACCATCATTTCCAGGATCGCCAGTTAAATCACCTGTTGTAAAAGATGAACCATCGGAATAGTTTATAGTGAATGTGCCATCACCATTGTCTACTGTTGATTCAATTCCAACACCATCATTGCCATTAACACCATTAGTTCCATCTTCCCCAGAGCAGGATATGAAGGTAAAGGAAATGGCTAAGAATCCTAACGCTATAAGGATTACGGGTTTTAGCTTTAAATATTTCATGTTTATTTGTTAATGACATAAACTTACTTTCATACCTATTTTTTCCTGAGATCAATTGACGGATATATGGTTTGGGTTGACGCTTCGACTTCGCTCAGCATATATTAAGGGTAAAAGGTGGGAGGTTTTTAGTTGTCAGGTCGAGCGCAGTCGAGACCTCTTCGAGACAAATACGTTGCTAACCGCCTTCTTCTATGCTAAAGGAGTAACAAATAATTATATTTGCACCAGAATTTGAATACATGCCACAAAAACCATCCATTCCTAAGGGAACGCGCGATTTTTCTCCGACTGAGGTTGGCAAACGCAACTATATTATCCAGACCATAAAAAAACACTTTGAGGTTTATGGTTTTCAACCCATTGAAACCCCGTCTTTTGAAAAATACGATACCTTAATGGGTAAATATGGGGATGAAGGAGATCGTTTGATTTTTAAAATTCTGAATTCAGGGGATTTTATTTCCAAGGTGGATGATGTGACCTATAGCTCCAAGAAATCTTCGTCCTTGACACCTAAAATTTCAGATAAAGCCCTTCGGTATGACCTAACCGTACCCTTTGCACGTTATGTGGTCATGCATCAAAATGAAATTGATTTTCCATTCAAACGTTACCAAATTCAACCTGTATGGCGGGCAGATAGGCCACAAAAAGGTCGTTTTAGGGAGTTTTACCAATGCGATGCTGATGTGGTTGGTGCAAACTCGCTTTTGCAAGAAGTGGAGTTTGTGCAGTTGTACGATGCCGTTTTTACTGATTTAGGCCTTAAGGGAACAACTATAAAACTCAACAATAGAAAAATATTATCCGGAATAGCCGAAGTCATTGGTGCCCAACATTTGTTGGTGGATTTTACCGTTGCGTTGGACAAGCTGGACAAAATAGGAGCGGAGAAAGTAAAGGAAGAAATGCTGTCCAAAGGTATTTCCGAAGTAGCCGTTGAAAAGGCTTCGCCTTTATTTAATATGTCAGGTTCAACTTCAGAACAGTTGGAACAACTGAAATCCCTACTGGTAAATTCTGAGATTGGAACGGAGGGCGTGGCCGAGTTGGAGGAAATTGTGAATGTAGTAGCCGAAATCGGATTACATTCTGCAAAGTTACAATTGGATGTAACTTTGGCCCGCGGACTAAACTATTATACAGGGGCTATCTTTGAAGTTGGTGCCCCGGAAGGAGTTAAAATGGGCTCCATTGGCGGCGGTGGTCGCTATGATGATCTTACTGGAATTTTTGGATTGAAAGGCGTGAGCGGTGTTGGTATTTCCTTTGGACTGGACCGTATTTATCTGGTTTTGGAAGAATTAGGTTTGTTTCCGCAGACTTTGGATAAATCCATTGACGTGCTCTGTATTAATTTTGGGCAGGATGAAAGCTTGGCTTCGCTCAAATTGGTCGGAAAACTTAGAAAACAAGGTGTGAAAGCCGAAGTTTATCCATCCGCAGCCAAAATGCAGAAGCAAATGAAATATGCCAACAACCGAAATGTTCCTTACGTGGTAATGATTGGCGGCCAAGAGCTGTCAAAAAGAGAGTTTGTGGTAAAAACCATGGCAACAGGCGAACAGGAGATTTATCCTTTGGATAGACCCGAAGGGTTTCTGTCAAGCCTTTAGGTTTTGGGAAACCACGTTCAATATTTCCAAGTAATACGATTTTTCATGCGGAACAAATCCAGCTAAATGGTTTTGCTCAACCTTCATTGTAAACGTATCCAAAGCGAAAAGTTGAAGATCATCCACCTCGCTTTTTTGTCTTTGGAGACTCGATAATGGAACTTCTAATTTGCAAAGAAAGTCATGATGGAATTCATTGTCAATAAGAATTTCAGAATGCCTGTGCATAGATTTGAAAACTCCAATCTTCTCCAAATCAGAAGAAGAAACCGAAAGACCAATTTCTTCTTCAATTTCGCGGACTGCAGCAATTAAAATATCTTCTCCAGCTCCAATATGTCCTGCTACCGAAACATCCCATAATGAAGGGAAGGCATCCTTGTCATGTGCCCTTTTTTGAAACAGTATTTCTCCCTCTGCGGTATAAAACCATACGTGAATGGTAGGGTGGAAAAGCCCCTTTAGGTGTGCTTCGGATTTCAAGCAGATCTGCCCCGTAGGGTTTCCATGTTCATCTAAAATGTCGACTAGCTCATCCATGAATGTATGTTATGGATCACCTCGGGCCTAGTCGAGAGATTATTAATGTTGATGGTTACGGAGTTCTCGACTGCGCTCGAACTGACAGTTTAATCAAAATAACTAAATGTCTCTCCAGCTTTTAAGGTAAGGAGTGTTTCGTAAATTAATCGAATTACATTCTCCACATCATCTTTATGCACAGTTTCAACCGTGGTGTGCATATAGCGTAAGGGTAAAGAAATTAGAGCAGATGCGACTCCTCCATTACTATAGGCGAAGGCATCAGTGTCAGTACCCGTATATCGAGACGAAGCCAACCTTTGGAAAGGTATCTTTTTGGCTTGCGCAGTTTCAATAATGCGCTCTCGAAGCTTGTTTTGCACCGCAGGAGCATATGAAATAACCGGACCTGACCCAATTGAGGTTTCTCCCTCTTTCTTTTTATCGATCATTGGGGTGGTGGTATCATGGCAAACATCGGTAACGATGGCAACATTTGGTTTAATGGTCTGGGTAATCATCTCAGCACCTCTCAACCCAATTTCTTCTTGCACGGAGTTGGTAATATACAGTCCGAATGGTAGTTTTTTCTTGTTTTCATGCAACAAACGGGCAACTTCGGCAATCATAAATCCACCGGCACGATTATCCAAGGCACGGCAGACATATTTGTTTTTGTTCAATACCTGAAATTCGTCGGGATACGTAATTACACAACCGACATGCACACCCATTTTTTCAACTCCTTCTTTGTCCTTTGCGCCAATATCGATAAAAATGTTGTCCAATTTTGGCGGCTCTTCCTTAGCTCTATTTCTGGTGTGGATGGCAGGCCAGCCAAAAACACCTTTTACAACGCCCTTTTTGGTATGGATGTTTACCCATTTTGAGGGAGCGATTTGATGGTCACTACCTCCATTTCTGATGACGTAGAGCAAGCCATTGTCGGTGATGTAATTCACATACCACGAAATTTCATCGGAATGCCCTTCTATAACAACTTTATAGGGGGCATCAGGGTTCACCACGGCCACCGCCGTACCATAGGTGTCCGTTATAAAATCATCTACATAGGGTTTAAGGTAATCCATCCAAATCTTTTGTCCTTCCCACTCGTAACCAGTAGGAGAGGCATTATTTAGATATTTTTCAAAGAATTTGAGTGATTTAGCGGTAATGATTTTTGAAACTGCCATGTATGTGATTTAGTCCACAAACATAACAATATTCACTTTTATTTAATAGCTGTATAAGGGGTTTATCCTTAATTTTGGCTAAAATTTATACAGTCCCGAATGTTGAGATATTGTACCATGTTGTTTTTAATGCTGGTTGGTGTTGTTGGACTTTCACAAGAAACCGAAAAGGATTCAGTTCAGGATTATTATGTACGCTTTGAAGGGGATTCCATTTTATATAGCTCCATTGCCCTGGACGAAGTCTATTTATTTGGAAAGCTGGAATTTGAGAGCAGGGGGGAGAAGCTGAGATACTATATTCTTCGTCGCAAAACCCTAAAGGTTTATCCCTATGCCAAACTGGCCGCGGAACGATTGGAAGAGATGAATGATAGTCTTGTTAAAATTAAGAAGCGCAGACAACGAAAAAAATACACCAAAACGGTTCAGAAATACGTGGAAGGTGAGTTTGCAGATGAACTCAAGAAATTAACACGTACCGAAGGACAGATATTAATAAAATTAATATACCGACAAACGGGGAAAACCGCATTCAACTTGGTAAAGGAACTAAGGAACGGATGGCGTGCGTTTTGGTACAATACCACGGCAAAGGCCTTTAAAATAAGTATAAAGGAAGAGTTTCATCCTGAACGAACACACGAGGATTATCTGATTGAAGATATTTTACAACGCGCCTTCGCTTCAAATAAATTGCAACGACAGAAGTCGGTTCTGGATTATGATTACGCCCAGTTGAGCAACAAATGGAAAAAAACTCCAGTAGAGAAGAATTAGTTTTTATTTTTCTTTCCGAAGAGGGCATCCATAAAAATCTTAATGGTGTAGAAACCCATTGCAATGGCAACAATGGCCAAAATTAACCCAACGATCAAAACAGGAATGTAAGCTGCATGTTCTTGATTCTTGAAAGCCTGATAAAGTGCGAATGGTGCAAGAAACATTAAGGCAACTGTAAATCCTATAAATTTTATTCCTTTTACCAAAAGTTGTTTGTCGGTTCCCATCGGATTCAAAAGTAGCAAGAATACTTTATATTTAGTGGAAGTCTACAATGTGAACATGGAATTACTTACACTTTTTTTGGCTATCCTATTCATTATTTTGGCCACGGTCAGATTTAAAATGAATCCCGTATTGTCCCTCACCCTAGCTGCAGTTTTTTCTGGATTGATGTTGGGCCTTGATTCTAATAAGATTGTGACCACTATTGGTGAAGGATTTGGTAAAACGCTTTCAGGTATTGGCCTTGTGATAGCTTTCGGAACCATAATTGGAGCATTTTTGGAGAAAACAGGGAGTACCAAAATACTGGCCAATTCCATTTTATCGCTTATTGGTTTAAAACGTTCGCCACTTGCCCTGAATTTAGCTGGTTTTGTGGTCTCCATTCCGGTGTTCTGCGATTCGGGTTTTGTAATCTTATCTTCTTTGAACAAAGCTTTGAGCAAAAAATCAGGATTACCGGTGATGGTTTTCGCGATAGCACTGGCAACGGGATTGTACTCTGCCCATGTTTTTGTTCCACCCACTCCGGGGCCATTAGCAGCCGCGGCTGTAATCGAAGCTGATTTGGGAATGGTTATGATCCTGGGGCTCGCAACGGCAATTCCAGTTTCGTTGGCGGGTTACTTCTGGGCAAGGTATATTGGAAAATCTTTAAAAGAGCAAGAAAAAGAAGTGGTGTTTAAAGAAGAAGATAATACTTCACTACCTAAGATTAAACCCATAATGGCATTTTTGCCACTGTTGGTGCCAGTGCTATTGATTGCACTGAAATCCATAGCAGATTATCCAACATATCCTTTTGGCGAAGGGATTATTTTTAAAGTTATTGGGTTTATTGGCAGCCCCATAGTTGCTTTGTTGATAGGAGTGTTCTTTGCGTTTCCTTTGGCCAAGGGAGTGGAGTCCAAGGTAAGAAACGAATGGGTCGCTGGTGCTTTAAAACAAGCTGGGGCCATTGTATTGATCACTGGGGCTGGTGGCGCTTTTGGTGCGGTATTGCGCACTATGGACATAGCTTCGATTTTTGATATTAGCACAGCATCGGGCACATCCGGTTTGTTGATTTGTTTTGCCATAGCCGCAGTGTTGAAAACTGCTCAAGGCTCGTCTACCGTATCCATAATAACCACGGCGGCAATAGTTGCACCTTTACTCGGAACTTTTGGATTGGAATCGTTAACGGACAAGGCATTAAGTGTATTGGCCGTTGGTGCAGGAGCTATGACGGTTTCGCATATTAATGACAGCTATTTTTGGGTAGTGTCACAGTTTTCAAATATGGGAATGAAGACGGCTTTGCGTGGCCATACTATAGCCACTTTTTTTCAAGGATTAACAGGATTATTGATGATTCTAATGTTACATGCCCTATTGTAATTATTCAAGGGTCAAGGTCTGTTTAAATTCTTCCACCACAGCAAAATAACCCAAAGGAAAATCATCAGGTCTGTTTACGTTGTCGAATATCAAAGTATTGTCAAGGCCAGTAATATCAAATACATTTCCTCTTACTGTAGCGGAGGGAGTCTCAAAAACACCGCCATCGTTTTGCGTTTGTTCCACCAATAAATCCATATAATTGAAAAACTGCTGGTCAGCTCCCAAAATACTGATTTCAACTTCTTGACCTGGCTCCAAATCTTTTTGATAAAAATAGGAGAACTCAAATTGTTGTCCATCAATAAACTGGTCGTCCAAAGCCAAAAACTCACCAAAACCAAAATCAAAGACGTAATAGTTTTCAACACCTTCAATATCCGAAATGGTGATTTTGATTTCAGTATCATCATCATCAAAAAGTGTTTCGTCTCCCTGAACAAGGCTGTCCAAAGGCACGGTTTTGGAATAAGGAGTTCTTGAAGCATACCTTCTTCCTTTGTGCTCAATAATTAAGATAAATATGGTGTTTGGCAGTAATGATGAAGTTCTAATACGTTGATCGGAGTCAAATGTGGGGTCTGGAATATAAATACCAGAACCTTGAGTGGATTCTGCCAGGGACGAAGTGGCCAAATTATCTAAAAGTTCCGGGGCGTCCGGATTTGGTTGGCCAAATATGATAATCGCACTTTCAAGTTGTGTCACTGGGTTTTCTTCGAAGAAATTGGTGGTTTCAGTCACTTTAATTTCTACTGGAACAAACTCTTGACTTTCATCGACTCTTAGAAGTCCGTTTACCACTAATCTTGGTGGAGTGGTTGGAACTTCAACATTGATCACATCTTCACATCCTGTCAATGCGACCAACAATCCTAGGATATAATATTTGTATCGCATATTAAAACTTAAAATTATAGGTTATTGCCGGGATGATTCCAAATATAGAGGTCCTAATGGCCTCGTTTCTACCTGTGTCCTGATTCTGTCTAAAATTAATAGAAGCTGCATTTTTTCTGTTGTAGACATTGTAGATGCTAAAAACCCATTCGGATTGAAAGCTACGATCGCGTTTTCTTTTGTTTTTGAGCGTTGCCGATAGGTCAAGACGATGATAATCCGGTAATCTGGTTTGGTTTCTCAATCCAAAAAAGGGTACAACCAGTCCTTGAAAATCAAATTGACCAACAGGATAATTGGTCGGCTGTCCTGTTTGATAGACGAAATTGGCATTAAAATTCCACCTTTCATTCAAATCAAAACTTCCGTAAAGTGCAATGTCATGGGTTTTGTCATAAGGAGTACTGTACCATTCCCCAAAGTTTATACCAGTTTCCAAATTGGAACGACCATTATCAAAAGTTGGTGTACGTCCAGGTGTTCGCTGCTCCGACCTTGATAGGGTATAGGCCAACCACCCTTGGAATCTTCCTTCGTTTTTACGAAATAACACCTCGAGTCCATAGGCCCTGGCCTCACCATTTAGAATGACTTGTTCAATGGCATCATTGGCAATTAAATCGGCTCCATCAATGTAATCAATTCTGTTTTGAATATCCTTATAAAACCCTTCGACCTCTACACTGTATTCACCGTTATTGATGTTCCTGAAATATCCTAAAGCATACTGATCAAGCAGTTGTGGCTCCACAAATGGTCCACTGGGTGTCCATACATCCAATGGAGTGGGAGAGCTGGTATTTGAAAGCAAATGCAAATATTGAGCAAGTCGGGTGTAGCTTCCTTTAATGGAATTGTTTTCGTTTATGGTATAGGCAACTGAAACCCGTGGTTCCAAATTGGTAAAGGTGGATAGGTTTTGTCCTCTGCCAGGATTGATGGTGTCAACAGGAACGGCTTCGCGATATACCAATTGAAAAGGGTCAAAAACAACCGGTTGGTCATTTTCATAAACGAAAAGCTCATCTTGACCCAAACGATTGAAAAGACTTACTCTTAATCCATAATTTATACTCAAATTTTCTGAGATTTTTTGTTCTACATCGACATAACCAGCTGTCTCGTTCGCATATTTTTTGGTAAGTTGTTCTTCCACTATTCCCGAATCGGGCCTATTGGGTTTTATTTTGCCGGGATTAAAGACATAGTAAATGTTGTTCAGGCCATAATTTACTTGGAGCTTGTCATTGATATAATGCTTCAGGTCGTATTTAAGATTGAAATTTTGAATTCCTGAATCCCATTCAAATCCCACAAAATCCAGTTCTAAGCCATAGAAATAATCGGAGTAGATAAGGGATAGATTGGAGAATAATTTGTCGGAAAACAAGTGGTTCCATCTAAAATTCCCAACCGCATTACCATAGGTGTTTACAAAGCTGTCATTGATACTGAACAAATCCCTGCCGAAATATCCTGAAAGAAAAATACTGTTTCTATCGTTTATTTTATGGTTGAATTTGGTGTTGAGGTCAAAGAAGTAGGCTTTATTATCCACATCGAACAATGGCAGGAACAAATGTGCATAAGAACCTCTTCCTCCCACTAAAAAGGCTGTTCTATCTTTCGTTATTGGGCCTTCAACCAACAATCTACTGGCAACTGCCCCGATACCACCATTTACTTTTAGTTCTTTGCTATTGCCCTCTTTTTGAAATATTTCTAGGACGGAGGAGACTCTACCACCATACCGGGCAGGGATACCTCCCTTGAATAATTTCACATCCTTTATAGCATCAGGATTGAAAACTGAAAAGAATCCGAATAAATGGGAGGAGTTAAATATTGTGGCTTCATCCAGTAAAATTAGATTCTGGTCGGCCGCACCACCCCTTACATTGAACCCGGAGGAAGCTTCTCCAGCGCTAGTAACCCCAGGAAGTAATAAAAGGGATTTGATTACATCGGCCTCCCCAAGAACGACCGGTATTTGTTTTATGGTTTGAACAGCGAGCGTGTTTACGCTCATCTGAGGTTTTCTAATATCCAATTGTTTGGCATCATCAGTGACAATTACCTCCTCCAATTGTTCAGCTTTTTCGTTAAGGCTAAAATCTTTTTTTATGTCCCTATTGAGGTTTATAGTTTCCTGAATGTCATTATAACCTAAATAACTAACCGTTATTTCATAAGTGCCTTTGGGAAGTGTAATGGAGTAAAAGCCGTATTCATTTGTGGTTACACCAGTTTGTAAACTTTGAAAAGCAATGGTGACCCCAATCAAAGTTTCGTTGCTACTGGCCTCCGAAATAGTTCCGCTGAGCGTATACTTTTGTTGCGCTTGAAGAAAGGTTAGATTGAGCAATAGACAAAGAAGAACAAAAGATCTTTTGGACATAGCAACCATTTGTTGAAAGTTACGCATTGGGTTGGATAAATAAAAATTGTTGATGGGTCGTTTATTCCACGGTCAACAACTTTGTGTCAAATTCGCTAATCGCAAAATAGCCAAATGGGATATTTGTAGGGTTGGTTGTGTTAATGATATTACCACGGATGTTAGCCGGGGGCACTGAAAATGGGCCATTTCCTGTGTCTTCTCCCGATTGAATCAAAACTAGGTTAGCATAATTGGCGAATTCTTTATCAATTCCAAAGAGGGTTATCGATAGCAAATCTCCGGGCACTACGTCTTCATAAAAATAGGAAAAGGTCAGCTGGCCGTTTTTAAAAAACTCGTCATCGACCACCAAAAAATTATTGAATCCAAAAGAGAAGAGATAATGATTGGTTTCCCCGGAAATGTCGGTGAAGGTAACCTCCACTTCAGTTTCATCTTCTTCAAACAAAAAACCATCACCTTGTGCCACATTGTCTATAACTGGGGAATGATTCATTTCTTCGGTCGCCGTATAAACTTGATTGTTGTGTTCAACTACCAAGGTGTATGATCGATTAAATTCAAATTCTGGAAAATTAATTCCAAATACCCCAGGCTGGGTTTCCGTAAGGATATAGGATTGGCCAGTTTGCTCATCAATTATGGTTACACTGGCATTTAAGGCCGGAGGAACCTCCTCCGATAGAAAAGGAGCAGTCTGGGTTAGTTTTATTTGTCCAGAAATAATGGGATTTCCATTGTTTTCATTGTACCCCAGTAGGGCATCTATGACCAATCTAGAGTCGGAAGTAGGTAGGTCCAAACTAATGGCATCTTCACAGCTAACGCATGCAAACAAGTAAAGAATTACGAACAGACCCTGCTTCAAAACGAATGATTAATGAGCTATGAAAGTCTAAAATAGACAATCATCATTTCAAAAACCCTAAGATTTAACAGTTTCTTAAGCGGGAATCATTTAAGCTATAGCTGCCAAAATTTCGTTGAAAGTGGCACTTGGCCGCATTGCCCCGGAAGCTTCATCATCATTGGGTAAATAATAACCCCCGATATCTACAGAACTTCCCTGTGCGTTGATAAGCTCCTCGGAAATCTGTGCTTCCTTTGCACTTAAAGCTTCAAATACTTTTCCGAAGATGGATTTCAGCGCAGCATCAGCGTCTTGGTTCGCCAAGTGTTCAGCCCAGTACATTGCTAGGTAAAAATGGCTTCCCCTTGTATCCAATTCGTTTACCTTTCTCGAAGGGGATTTATCATTGTCCAAAAACTTTTCTGTGGCTTTATCCAATGCATCAGCTAAAACCAAAGCTTTTTCATTTTTGTTTTTTTCACCATAATGTTCCAATGAAACACCTAATGCCAAAAATTCACCCAGAGAATCCCAGCGAAGGTGGCCTTCTTCCAAAAATTGCTCTACGTGCTTTGGAGCGGAACCGCCTGCACCAGTCTCAAAAAGACCTCCCCCGTTCATTAAAGGAACTATGGATAGCATTTTTGCGCTGGTACCCACTTCTAGAATAGGGAACAAATCGGTAAGGTAGTCACGAAGCACATTTCCAGAAACGGAGATGGTGTCTTTACCTTCTTTGATTCGTTGAAGGGTAAACTTGGTTGCTTCTATAGGGGATAGGATTCGAATATCCAATCCTTCAGTATTGTGATTTTTTAGATATTCGGTAACCTTGGAAATCAATTCTCTATCGTGGGCGCGTTCTTCATTCAGCCAAAAAACCGCTGGAGTGTTGGTTGCTCTTGCTCTTGAGACGGCTAGTTTTACCCAATCTTGGATGGGAGCATCTTTTACCTGGCACATTCTCCAAATATCACCTTCTTCTACATTGTGTTCAATCAAAGTTTCATTTGAACTATTGTTCACTATACGCACGCTTCCTGCTCTTGAAATCTCAAACGTTTTGTCATGCGAGCCATATTCTTCCGCTTTTTGCGCCATTAGGCCAACGTTGGGAACTGTTCCCATGGTTGTTGGGTCGAAAGCTCCGTGTTCTTTACAGAAATCGATTGTGGCTTGGTATATTCCTGCATAGCTACTATCCGGAATTACGGCTTTAGTGTCTTGAAGAGCTCCGTTCTTATCCCACATCTTACCTGAATTCCTAATCATGGCTGGCATGGAAGCGTCGATGATGATGTCACTGGGGACATGAAGGTTGGTAACGCCCTTATCGGAGTTTACCATGGCTAAATCTGGGCCATTTTCTATGCCTTCAGCGATAGCCTTTTTTATTGCTATTTGTTCTTCCGAAGGAAGTTCTTCCAATTTATCCAGAAGACTTTCGAGCCCATTATTGGCATTGATGCCCAATTTTTCAAATGTATCTCCATAAACTTCAAACAAATCGGAGAAATATGTTTTTAAAGCATGGCCAAATATGATAGGGTCAGAAACCTTCATCATGGTAGCTTTAAAGTGCAGTGAAAGTAGTAGATTTTGCTCTTTCGCATCAGCCACTTCATTTTTCAAAAAACTCACCAAAGCCTTTTTGCTCATTACCGTGGCATCGATGATTTCATTTTTTTGAAGAGCTACTTTATCCTTTAATACTGTTATATTTCCTTCTGAATCGACTAGTTCAATACGAATATCACCGGCATTTTCTATTGTAGTAGACAATTCATTGCTTCTAAAATCCCCTTCGGACATGGTAGCGACATGCGTTTTAGAATCTGAAGCCCATGCTCCCATGGTGTGGGGATTTTTTTTGGCGTAATTTTTAATGGCCTTTGGTGCCCTTCTATCGGAATTTCCTTCACGAAGGACAGGATTAACCGCGCTTCCTTTTATTTTATCGTATCGAGATTTTATGGCTTTCTCGTCATCATTTTTGGGCTCGTCCGGATAATCGGGCAGGTTGAACCCTTTTTGCTGTAATTCTTCAATGGCTTCTTTAAGTTGGGGTATGGAGGCACTTATATTTGGCAATTTGATAATGTTGGCTTCTGGAGTTTTGGCCAGTTCACCAAGAAGTGCCAAATCATCGGTGGCTTGCTGTTCCTTTTCTAAAAATTCAGGAAAAACGGCAATAATCCTTGCTGCCAATGAAATGTCCTTTGTTTCAATAGCAATATCTGCGGTATTGGTAAATGCTTTTACAATGGGTAAAAAGGAAAGAGTTGCCAAGGCTGGAGCCTCATCGGTCTTCGTATAAAAAATCTTAGCCATTAAGGTGTTTTTTTAGAGCGGTGCAAATATACGATTTATGGCAGTTGCGATGCTAGGGGATATTGCTAAAAAAAGGGATGGTTTTTTGAGGAAATACCAAAAACAAAAGCCATATCTATGTTTGCACATTGATATGGCTTTCTGAAAAGGGCTAAAAGACATCATTTTGCGTTGCCGCAAAACCGCAATCATTGATTGCGTCTGTTGCCCCTTTGACGTTTACTCAACACTATGTCCTTAATTTTTCAACTAAACAACATCTTGTAAAGTGTCTAATGGGTTCCTAAATTTTATCAAAACGGAAAATTGCTCTCCCGTCCGCACATAAAATTCATTATTTCTTCTTCAGTTTCACCGAGGTTCCCCTGAGTTCGAAATTCCTTTTGTGATTAGTAGTGTTACCAATTAAAAAGGGAGTCATTAGTTTAAAGAACGTCAACTTTAAATTCAAAATACAAATTTGATATAATCTCCTTCATATTTCTTTGACTAAATTATAATAAAGTCCCAGATTTCCAAATTTTGTAAGGGATTAAAAATCAACATAATATGAACTACGGTTATTAACAATTGTTCATAAAAAAAGCACCTTATTATAAGGTGCTTTTTTGTTGGGATAAGAAAGGATAAATTATCCTCTAATCTCTTTTATACGGGCTTTCTTACCGGTTAGGCCTCTAAAGTAGAAGATTCTTGATCTACGTACTTTACCTTTTTTGTTTACTTCAATTCGCTGAAGTGCAGGCATGTTGATAGGGAAAATTCTTTCTACACCTACGGTACCTGACATCTTACGAATGGTAAAAGTTTCGGTTGCCCCAGTTCCTCTTCGTTGAATAACTACTCCTTTGAAAAACTGTGTTCTTGTTTTTTCACCTTCCTTAATTTCATAATAAACGGTGATGGTATCACCTGATGAAAATTGAGGAAATTCTTTTTTTGGAACAAATTCGTCTTCGACAAATTTTATTAAAGATTCCATTTTGCTGTGTTTTAAAGTTTTAACAAAATCAACTTTCACGGATATCGTCAGAGGTTAATTTTGCGATTGCAAAAGTAATGCAATATTTATAATTGACAAGAGGATTTATCTTTTTTTGAAACGACTTTAGGCCTTATGTTATTTTTTTATATACCTAACCGCTAACAAAAGAAGGCCAATGGCAAAAAGTACATTGGGTAAAGGCCCCGCAATATTCATTATTTTGGTTGCTTGTAAAAGTGATTCACTACCATCTCTTGCTGCAAACTGTGTCCAAATCATGTTTAATATGGAAAATAGAAGGATTGAAATACTTCCAATCAACATTAAAATGGCGCCTATATTTTTATGCTTTATAACAAGAAAAATACAGGCAACAATAATCAACAGATTGGCAATTCCATATAACAAACTGCCAAGGGCATAATAAATTGAATCGTTATAGTCCATAATTAGTGTAATAAATCAGGTCTCTTTTTAGTGGTTCGTTCCAAGGCTTGTTCTTCTCGCCACTTTTCTATTTTTGGAAAGTCTCCGCTCAATAAAACTTCGGGTACTTCCATTCCTTTATAGTTGGAAGGTCTGGTATAAACTGGTGGTGCCAATAGGTTATCTTGAAAAGTATCCGTCAGGGCAGAAGTTTCATCGTTTAATACACCAGGCAACAACCGCATTATGGAGTCACAAAGTACCGCTGCGGCAAGTTCGCCTCCGGAAAGCACATAGTCACCAATGGAGATTTCGCGTGTTACAAATAAATCCCTTACCCGTTGATCTACACCTTTATAATGACCACAAAGAATGATCAAGTTCTTCTTTAACGAAATTTCATTAGCCGTTGCTTGATTCAGCGTGTCGCCATCAGGGGTCATATAAATGACCTCGTCGTAATCTCTTTCTTCCTTCAGTTTCGTTATGCATTTGTCAATGGGTTCTATCATCAGTACCATTCCGGCTCCACCTCCATACTGATAATCATCAACTTGATTGTAGTTCCCCTTTGAATAATCCCTGAGATTATGAAAATGAACTTCGACCAATCCTTTTTCTATAGCTCTTTTAAGTATGGATGCTTCGAAAGGACTTTTTAAAAGCTCAGGTAAAACGGTAATGATATCTATCCGCATGGAAGAAATTGTTTAAAAAACACTTAGGTGTTCGACCAAAAATAGTGAAGATATGCTTCATCTTTTGTCCAACCCAGTCGTTCGTACAGTTTTTGGGCGGGATTATCCACAGCTGTTTCCAGAGCCAGACCCTTGTATCCCATTTGCTCGCAATGTTTTTTTGCTGCATTAATCAAAGCTTCGCCCACACCTTTTTTTCTTGCTTTAGGAGCTACAAAAAGGTCGTTCAAAATAAAAAATGGCTGAAGAGATACTGAAGAAAAGCTTGTGTAAAGTTGGGTAAATCCCACGGGAATCCCATTATCCAAAGCCAAAAACACTACAGTTTCCTCTTTAGAAAATCGCTCCTTCAGAAAAGAACGCGCAGCTTCTAAATCGGATTTTTGCTCATAAAAAACCCTATAGGCATCAAAAAGAGGAACAATTAGTTCAATCTCTTGTAAGGAAACTCTTTTGATTTGCATGTTTAAAGGTAATTAATGTAGGAGGCAATCCCCAATAGTATAAAGATACCTTAAGGTGTTGTGTTTTTATCAGGTTGAAAAAGGTTCTTGGAGACTTAGGTTGCTATTTGTTTTTTTGCCTGTTCAGTTCGTCTTGCAATTGGCGACTGATTTTTTGTTCCCGCTCCAAAGCACGTCTGCGATGCTGCTCATATTCCTTTTCCAAATCAGCCAAAGCCGTCTTGGCTTGATGCGTAAGAAAATTACTGTTTCTAAACTTATAGATGAAAAATATAAGGAACAAAAACAAACCAAATATAATGGACCACAAAATGAGCTTATACGTTCCTTTACTGACCAAAGCTCCAAAGAAGGACATGCTGTCTTTTTCTTCGGTCACATTGTTTAAATTATTTGTGGTTTCCTGTAATTTGGAATTAAGATCTTCAATTTCCGAATTGTTACTGGTAATTGTAGCGGATAAATCCTTGATAGTGGCGTTGGCCGTATTTATGGAATCAAAAATGTTTTGTTTGATTCTATAGAGATCACCGATTTTAACAACTTCATACCGAATACCATTGGCCCTATAGTTGCCTGATTTTCGCTCCAATTCTGTAAACTGGCCTACCAAGGTTTCATCTTTGGTAGTTTGGGCATCTTGTTGTTGGGCAGTTATTGTGCAAAAAGAGGTTAGTAGGGTAAGGGTAAAAAGAATTCGTAAACATTTCATGGTCAAAGCGTGTTTTATTTTGATTAAGGGTAGGGCGAAATTACGCCAATAAACTAAAAATCAAAAGAAAATCATGAATACTCGACTCGTACGGCGAGAAATTTAATTCTAATAATAGGTATACCTTCTAACCTTGGCAATATACTTTGCCAATCTAATTACTTGATGGGAATAACCATATTCATTATCATACCATATATATAGAACGATACTTTTTCCATCCGAAGAGACTAAAGTTGCCTTGCTGTCATAAATAGATGGGGCAGAGGCACCTACAATATCAGAGGATACCAACTCATTGCTCAACGAATATTTTATCTGTTCCACCAAATCGCCTTCTAGGGCATACTTCTTTAAAATGGTATTGATGCTTTCTTTGGAGGTCTTGTTTTTTACCTCAAGATGCAAAATGGCCAAAGATCCATTGGGTACGGGAACCCGAATTGCATTGGAAGTCAATTTTCCCTTTAGGGAAGGTAGCGCCTTGGCAACAGCTGCGCCGGCACCAGTTTCTGTGATGACCATATTTAAGGCAGCGGCACGACCTCTACGGTACTTTTTGTGCATGTTGTCCACCAAATTTTGATCATTGGTATAGGCATGAATAGTTTCCAAATGCCCTTTTTTGATTCCCAAAGAATCTTCGATGACTTTTAAAACAGGAGTAATGGCATTAGTAGTGCAAGAAGCTGCTGAATAAATCTTGGTTTTATCGGGATCAAACTCGTTCTGGTTTACACCATGTACAATATTGGGAACTTCTTTTCCTGGAGCAGTGAGCAGCACTTTGCTAGCTCCTTTCGCTTCCAAATGTCTCGATAGAGCAGTCTTATCTCTAAATGCTCCCGTATTGTCTATGATTAGAGCGTTATAAATGCCATATTTTGTATAATCTATGGACTCTGGTTTATCAGCAACGATAAATTTAACGGTGGTTCCGTTTACGATTAGGGCTTCATTTTCCACATCAATATCCACAGTTCCCAAAAATTGCCCATGTACTGAATCGGTTTTCAATAAGGCTGCCCGCTTTTCAAGGATTTCTTCATTGATTTCCCCTCTTACAACAATAGCTCTCAACCTTAACTGGCTTCCCCTACCTGTTTTTGCCATGAGTTCACGAGCAACCAATCTGCCAATTCGGCCAAACCCATAAAGAACTACGTCTTTTGGTTTTATTTCCTTGGAAGAGTGGGCATCTTTTAATTTCTCTACAACAAATGCCTTTACATTTAGGTGGTTGTTATCATCAGAGTGGTATTCATAGGTTAGTTTACCAATATCCAATTTTGCAGGAGGAAGGTTAATGTCATTTATAGCCCTAAGAATTTCCACAGAATCAAAAATAGAAATTGGCTTTTGAACAAATTCACCAGCATATTCATGTAAATTGATAATGTCACTGACATTTTTATCAATAATCTGATTTTTGAAAAGCACAACTTCAATGGCTTTGTCATACCACAGGTCGCTAATAATTTTAATAAACTCTGTGGTAGCTTTTCTTCTATCTGCTTGAAATGCTAGTTCCTTTTCGTAAGACTTAATATCACTCATGGATTTTGGTTGAAGGTCTCCCTTAAATTTTCGGCAAAATTATATATTTCAAACGTTTTCGTGAAAGAATGTTATAAAAAAAAATGACACCCTATCCAGAGTGCCATTTTTCCTTATGTTTTTAATAATACTATTGCAAAATTAAGCGTTCTTTTTCGCCTTTTTCATTGATCATGGTAAAACTGGTTCTTCCATATTTTGAAATTTCATCAAAGTGCTCCTTGGCATCATCTATGTCATCAATTTCATTATCGCCCACAGCGATTATTATTTTGTTTTCTAGGCCATATCGTTCATAACCTTGGGGTACATCAATGATTTTCACCCCTTTCTTCGTCCCATAGATTCTTTTGTCTTTGTCAGATAGGTTTTTGACTGTGAACCCTGTATTTGGGAGAATGATTGTCTGGTCCTTTTTTAAAGTGACTTTTTTGGTCAACTTATTTCCTTCTCTTTCAACAGTAACGTTGATCACATCACCAGGACGCTTAGAGCGTAAATAACCGGTTAGTTCTGAAAATTTACGAACGTCAATATCATCCACTCTTTTAATCACATCACCCTCTTGCAGTCCAGCGGCCTCAGCACCAGAATCATCGGTAACTTGTGAAATATAAACTCCTTCAATCTCATCTAAACCAAGTTCTGTCGCACTTTGTGGGTTTAGGTCGCCACCACGAATTCCCAATAATCCGCGCTGCACATTGCCAAACTCCATAATGTCCTCAACCACTTTTTTTGCAATATTACTGGGAACCGCAAAGGAATATCCAACGTACGAACCAGTTTGGGAAGTGATTGCGGTGTTGATTCCAATAAGATCTCCGTTAGTGTTAACCAATGCGCCACCACTGTTTCCTGGATTCACTGCAGCATCCGTCTGAATAAAAGACTGTTGGCCTAAAGTAAGAGATCGCGCTTTCGCACTAATAATTCCAGCGGTTACCGTGGAGGTTAGGCTAAAAGGATTTCCAACAGCCAATACCCATTCTCCAACACGGGAATTGTCCGAATCGCCAAAGGCCAAGTAGGGCAGTGGTCTATCAACATCAATTTTTAAAAGTGCAATGTCCGAACTGGTATCTGTTCCTATGACTTCTGCCTCGTATGTTTTTTTATTGTTTAAAGAAACTTCCAATTGACTTGCATTTGCAATGACATGATTATTGGTGACTATATATCCATCAGGAGAAATAATCACACCGGATCCAGTTCCTATTTGTGGGGTTTGTTGACGTTGGGATCCATAAAAGAAATCAGCTAGGCTTCCTGAACCTTTACTAATACTTAGATTTTTTACATGTACCACGGCATTGACCGTCTTTTCGGCAGCTATGGTAAAGTCCACCTCATTTATTCCGGCTCCTTTTGCAGAGGTGACCGCAGTGCTCGTTCTTACGAACGGGGTTACTTGCGTTGAATCGACTATTTCGTAGGTATTTTTTTCAAAAAATAATTTATATGCTCCTAAGGTAATTGCCCCTGCAAATAACGATACAAGGAACAAACTGGCTATTTTCTTCATATTTCAATAATAATTTAACATTCCGGTTCAACAAAATTAAATGAATTCGTTTTCCACTTGGTCGGTTTAACTCGTTTTTAACTACAAAAAATTCCTTAAAGAATACCCTATATTTGTTCCTTTGTAAGCAATTATGGTACTTCAATTTTTCAAATATCAGGGAACAGGTAATGATTTCATTGTAATCGATAATCGTCAACATGTTTTTCCCAAAAACGATACCAAATTGATTGCAAAACTTTGTGATCGAAGATTTGGTATAGGTGCAGATGGACTTATCTTGGTTGAAAATGACCAAAAATCAGATTTTAACATGGTTTATTACAATTCTGATGCAAGCCAAAGTCTTTGCGGAAATGGAGGAAGGTGCGCAGTTGCTTTTGCCTATTATTTGGGAATGATTGGCAAGGAAACCACTTTTAATGCCATTGACGGATTGCATTTTGCAACCATTGAAGGAGATGAGGTGAACCTGAAGATGGGAAATGTTGAAGAAATCAAAGAAAAATCAACCTATACCTTTTTGGACACTGGATCGCCCCATCACGTGCAACTTGTTGATAATCTGGAAGAGGTGGATGTGAAAACCATTGGCGCCAAGCTTCGTTACGGAATGTACGGAAAGCCGGGAAGTAACATAAACTTTGTTTCCCAAATAGAGGACAATACCTTTAAGGCCCGAACTTATGAACGTGGCGTTGAAGATGAAACCCTTTCCTGTGGCACCGGGGTCACTGCTGTGGCCATTGCCATGCATAAAATGGGAAAAACAACTTCAGATAGGGTAAAAATCAATATGCCTGGAGGTAATTTATCTGTGAGCTTTAAACAACAAAATGGTTCGTATACCGACATTTTTTTGAAAGGACCGGCCAAGCAGGTGTATAAAGGAGAATTGGAATGTTAGATTTAAAAGGAAAACAGGTTTACCTAAGGGCGTTGGAACCAAAGGACCTTGAATTTCTCTACCAGCTTGAGAACGATACTTCCATTTGGGAAATCAGCGGCACTTTAAAGCCGTATTCGAAAAAGGTGCTACGCCTGTATTTAGACAATGCCCATCGTGATATTTACGATGTAAAACAGCTTAGATTATGCATTTCAGACATGAAAGACAATTGCATAGGGCTCATTGATTTGTTTGATTTTGACCCGAAGAATAAAAGAGCAGGAATCGGAATTGTTATTGCCAAATCCGAAGATAGAAACAAAGGATGGGGCGCGGAAGCACTTTCTCTGCTATGCAATTATGCTTTCACAATTCTTGATCTGCATCAATTGTATGCCAATATTTTAGAAGAAAATGAAGGAAGTATCCATCTTTTTGAAAAATTGGGTTTCAAAAAAATTGGACTTAAAAAAGAATGGATCAGAACTAGTAATGGATTCAAAAACGAAATAATGTTCCAAAAAATCAATTCAAGTGTATCTTAAAAAAATACTTTGGGCGGTAGCCATTATAGGACTTTTGATCTGTGGATTTGTGGTATACCAGATATACAGTGCCATTTTTAGCGCCAATACACAGTTCAGCAATGAGGAGGCTTATGTTTATATTGCTACTGATGCTTCGATGATGGAAGTAAAACAAAGTCTGGAACCATTATTAAAGGATATTTCAACCTTTGAATCCGTGGCGGACAGAAAGGGATATTCCTCAAACATCAAAGCAGGGAAGTATGCCATTAAAAAAGGCATGAACAACAATGAGATCATCAATACCTTACGGAGTAAGAACCTTCCGGTAAAAGTTTCGTTCAACAATCAAGAACGATTGGAGACCTTGGCGGGTAGAATTTCCCTTCAAATTGAAGCCGATAGTCTTTCGCTGCTCAATGCTTTCAGTGAGGTTGGGTTTTTGGAAGCGTCCGGATTTAATGAGGACACCAAATTATGTATGTACCTGCCCAATACGTACGAGTTTTTCTGGAATACCAGCGCCGAAGATTTCAGGGACAGAATGCTGAAGGAATACCAAAGGTATTGGAACGAAAGTCGGATGGAAAAAGCCAAACAATTGAATATGAGCCCTACTCAAGTTATGTCATTGGCTGCTGTAGTTCAAAAAGAAACGGTTAAGACAGACGAAAAACCAAGGGTTGCGGGCGTATATCTGAATCGTATACAGAAAAGAATACCCCTTCAGGCAGACCCAACGGTAATTTATGCCATCAAAAAGGAAACGGGAAATTACGATACTATTATAAAGCGGGTGTTGTATAGAGATTTGGAAATGGAATCTGCTTATAATACCTATAAATACGTTGGTGTGCCGCCGGGCCCAATCACCATGCCCGATATTTCCTCTATTGAGGCAGTTTTAAATCCGGAAAAACACGAATATCTCTACTTTGTGGCCGATGTTTCCAACTTTGGATACCATATTTTCGCTAAATCCTTAGCGCAACACAACCGAAATAAGGTACAGTACATCAAATGGCTCAATGCTAAAAAAGTATATAGATAGTGTTGTTTGGCGTTAATTTTCAGCTATTTAACGTAATTCGAACCATATTTAAGAAAATCTTAGGAGCTTTGACCTTGTTAATCTAATGTCTCCCCCTATATTTGCCGGCCAAATTTGATTTCATTGTTTTTCGGCAATGAGACATTAAAAATTTGAGTTATGAAAAGATGGATAAGTTTTATTTTACATCTTGCCATGATTGTAATTTTAACGAGCTTTGTTTCCTATACGGCAACAAAACAGTTGGATCTTAAGATTCCGGACTCGTTAAAAGTTGTGACCAATCAAGAGGTCTTTGTGCTTCAGGATTCACTTACCTCGGAAAGTACCTTGGTCAACCCTCCCTACTTAGGAAATGCTTACAATGGTTTTAAGGAAGCCCTTGCGTTCAAGGAATCGCAAGGAAGATATGGTGTGGTCAACACTTTGGGCTACCTTGGAAAATATCAATTTGGATTGAGCACTTTAAATCTTATGGGTGTTTACAATGCCAATTCTTTTTTGAATGACCCCAAACTTCAAGAAAGAACTTTCGAGACCAATATTGCTCGAAACAAATGGATATTGCGACGCGATATTAAGCGTTTTAACGGAAAAAGAATCAGAGGTGTTGTTATAACCGAGTCCGGGATTCTGGCAGCAGCACATTTGGCCGGGGCCGGGAACGTTAAAAAATACTTGCGCTCATACGGCAAAGATGATGTAGCGGACGCTTATGGTAGCAATATTTCATATTACATGAGAAAATTTGCCGGATATGACATTTCAACAATCCAGCAAAAAAGAAACGCAAAAGTTTAAATAAGTATTTACGATTTGGTTAGAGGCCCAGGATTTATTCTGGGCTTTTTTATGCTTGAATGATAAAAATAGTAGGGCGCTTGTTCAAATCCAGCTCAATTTCCTTCCACTCATGTATAATTTTGGTCTGAATAAATTCCGTGGGAAGGGTGATATCCGAAGCAATACAAAGTCGGGTGCTTTTGTGTAAAATTCTGATGAGCTCTTTAAGTAGTTTGTCATTTCGGTAAGGGGTTTCCATAAATATTTGGGACTGCCCTTTTTCTTTGGAAAGTCTTTCCAAACTTTTGATCATCGCCTTTCGTTCCCCAGTATCAATGGGCAAATACCCGTTGAAGGCAAAATTCTGCCCGTTCATTCCGCTGGACATCATGGCCATTAAAATAGAGGAGGGGCCAATTAGCGGAACAACTTGTATTCTTTTTTCATGGGCCACTTTGACAACCGCGGCTCCAGGATCTGCAATCCCGGGGCAACCTGCCTCGGACAGGATTCCAATATTGTGACCGTGTATGCATGGATCTAAATAGGATGGTATTATTGCCGGGTCGGTGAATTTGTTCAGTGATTCAATATGTAAACTTGGTTGGGGCTTATTAGGGCTTATTCTTTTTATAAACCTTCGGGCGGTTTTTTCATTTTCCACAATATAATGGTCAATGTTCTCTATCGCCCTTTTAATGGAAATTGGCAGTACTTCCAAAGGAGCATTATCGCCCAAGGTGGTCGGTATCAAATAAACTTTTCCCGAAACAAGACTTGGTTTTGCCTCTTCCATTTAGTTCAATCTTTTTGCGATGGCTTCACATGCAAGGTCGACCATTTCGTAGACTTTTTCAAATCCATCCGAACCACCATAATAAGGGTCAGGTACTTCACTCAACCCAAAATCAACTTCATCCAACAAAAGTTTGACCTTTCTTTCATCTTCCTTGCTACCAGCAAGCTTTATGATATTTGAAAAATTACTTCTGTCCATGGCATAGATATGATCAAATTCTAGAAAATCGGCCTCAGAAAACTTCCGACATTTTTGCGTGCTTATATCAAGTCCGTATTTTTTAGCCACGGCAATCGACCGTTCATCAGGTGGATTTCCCACATGGTAACCCGCTGTTCCAGCTGAATCAACAAAAATCTTGTCGGGGTCAACTTTGGATTTCAAAACCCCCTCTGCCAAAGGTGACCTGCATATGTTTCCAAGGCAGACCATCAAAACTTTGGTTTTCATGAAATAAAATTAGGAGAATTTTTTATTCAGATCCTCAATATACTTTCTGAACTGTTTGTCTGTTTCTGCAAGATTGTCAACTGTTTTACATGCATGCAATACCGTAGCGTGATCTCGCTTTCCTATTTGCGAACCTATACTGGCCAAGGAGGCCTTCGTGAATTTTTTGGCAAAGAACATGGCTAATTGTCTTGCCTGAACAATATGCCTTTTTCTGGTTTTGGATTGCAAGGTGGCCACATCCATTTCGAAATAATCCGAGACCACTTTTTGGATGTAGTCGATAGAAACTTCTCTTTTGGTGTTTTTTACAAACTTTTCCACTACTTGCTGGGCCAATTCCAAAGTAACTTCCCTTTTGTTGAAGGAAGATTGTGCAATCAATGAAATGATGGCACCCTCCAGTTCACGAATGTTGGTCTTGATGTTCTTGGCCACATGATCAATGATGTCTTCGGGCATTTCAACCCCATCTCGATACAATTTATTCTTTAGAATCGAAACCCTTGTTTCGTAATCAGGGCTTTGCAGTTCTGCAGAAAGTCCCCATTTGAATCTTGACAACAGGCGTTGCTCAATATCTTGCATATCAACCGGGGCTTTGTCAGACGTTAGTATGACCTGCTTGCCATTTTGGTGCAAATGGTTGAATATATGAAAGAACACATCCTGTGTTCCTGATTTACCAGATAAAAACTGGACATCATCAATAATAAGCACATCGATGAGTTGGTAAAAATGGATAAAATCGTTTCGAGTATTCTTTTTTACCGACTCAATATATTGTTGGGTAAATTTCTCGGCAGAAATATAAAGTACAGTCTTTTCTGGATACTTATCCTTAATTTCAACACCAATGGCGTGTGCCAAATGTGTTTTGCCCAATCCTACCCCTCCAAAAACCAATAAAGGGTTAAACGACGTTCCTCCCGGCTTATTGGCAACTGCCATACCGGCAGAACGGGCCAACCTATTTGAATCTCCTTCCAGGAAGTTTTCAAAATTGTAGCTTGGATTAAGCTGTGATTCAATCTTTATATTTCGAATACCTGGAATGACAAACGGATTTTTTAACTCAGGACTTTTTGAAGTAATTGGGACATCCAGTTCTTGAGGGCCTACTGCAGTTCGGTTGGAACTTGGAATTTGCTCTGTGAACGGTTCCTTGTTTCCGTACTTGTTCTCCATCTTAATGATGTAGATGAGTTTGGCATTATTTCCCAACTCCTTGGTCAAAGCAACTTTTAAGAGCTTTACGTAATGCTCTTCGAGCCACTCGTAGAAAAATTTACTTGGAACTTGAATGCTAAGTGCTTTGTCCGTTAACTTGATAGGCTTAATAGGTTCAAACCAAGTTTTGAATGCCTGCGGTTGGATATTATCCTGGATAAAAGCCAAACAGTTGTTCCATACGGAATTTGCAGTAACACTCATAAAAGTCTTTCCTTAGTTTTGTTGGTTAGCTTTAAGCTTTTGGTTCAAACATCGGACGGGAATCAGATGCTTTTTGATTGCGACAAATATGTGAACAAATCTTTGAAAAAAAAAATGATTTTAGGGTTGAATATTCTGTTTTTTTTTCTCATGTTTCCTTAACGGTAACCAAGACATTAAATATATAATTTTTCAGCAAATATATGCGCCAAAATTCCTTTTCTTTTCGAGTTAGATATGGTGAAACCGACCAAATGGGAATCGTGCATCACGGCAACTATGCACAATATCTGGAAATGGGAAGGATAGAGTGGTTAAGAACGGTTGGAACCTCTTATAGAGCGATGGAGGAAAATGGAATCATGCTCCCTGTAATTTCCTTACAAATTAATTATAAAAAATCCGCACTGTTTGATGACCTACTTACAGTGGAAACCACAATCAAAAAACCGCCATTGGTGAAGATTGAATTTGATTACAAAATATTTAATGAATCAAATGAGTTGTTGTCCACGGCAAACACCGTTTTGGCATTTATGGATAAGAAAAGTAGGAAACCCATAAAATGTCCTGACTATATTTTGGAAAAACTGGAATTTTAGATGTCTGATGTCTGATGTCTGATGTCTGATGTCTGATGTCTGTATTGAAGGTATCTGGAACTGACCCACTATTTCACTACAACCCCCACGCCCTGCATTTCTTCAAAAATTTGAGCAGTTTGTTCTGCCTCGCTTTCACGCACCGAAATAATCAATTCGCATTGCAGCTCCATTTTTTGCGAGACTATATTGATGTCTTGTCGTTTAATGGTCCGCATTACCTTATCCATTTCCGGATAGCCAAATTTCAATGTAAACCGAGTTTCTATTGTTTTTTGAACTATCGAAGCACCTTCCAGTGTCAATTGTGCAGCAGAGCGATACGCTTGAATTAATCCACCAACACCCAATTTGGTGCCACCAAATATTCGGACAACCGCTACAAGTACGTTGGTGACCTCAAAAGATTGAATTTGGCCATAAATGGGCATTCCGGCAGAATTGTTCGGCTCTCCATCGTCGTTTGCTCTGTATTTTGTGCTCTTTTCGCCCAATTGCCAGGCATAACAGACATGATTTGCCGTGTGGTGTCTTTTCCGTAATGATTCGATAATGGGTTTTACATCCTCTTCCACGGAAATCGGAAATGCATATCCATAGAATTTACTCTTTCTATCCTTATAAAGGATTTCAGGAGCTGGTTGTAAAAGTGTTTTATAGGTATCTTCCTTCATCAAAATAGTGCCACCAAAACAATACTTACAACCGCAAGAGCAATTCCTCCCCAATTTCTTGGGCTCATTTTTTCCTTAAATAATAGGATGCCCACAATTGTGGTCAACATAACAATGGCCACATTGTTCAAGGTAAAGATGGCCGCACTGTCCAATCCCCCATGTTGAAGGGCCTTCAGCAAAAAATAGATGGAGAAGTAATTAGGGATTCCAAGGAAAATTCCGCCCAAAACATTTCTCGAACTGAATTTCAATCCATGTTGAAATGCTTTGATTCCAATTGCGAAAAATCCGGTAAGCGCAGCAAAACCAAACAGCATGGCCGAAAAAATGGAAATTTCTTCAGAATCAAGGTGACTGGCTTGAAAATATTTGATACTGGCATCGATAATTCCCGATCCTAGAAATACCAAGAGGGGTAAAAGCAATGTTTTTTTTGAGATGGAAACATTCCCTCCCTTGATCGAAGCAAAATATACCGCGGCCAATGCCAAAAAGATTCCAAAAATCTGAAGCGCCGATAGTTTTTCCTCATACATTACCACCCCAAAAACCACAGGAACGACCAAAGACATTTTTGTGGCCACAGATGCCACTGAAACCCCTGCAACCTGTGAGGTTTTTGCCATAAGGTTGAACACCACTATGAAAAACATACCCAATGCCACAGCTCCTAAAAACCATGACTTACCAACCATTTCATTATAATGAAATGAACTTTCGGAAAGCAACAAGCCTACAGCACACGCCACTACATAATTAACTACAATAGCGTAAAGTGTTTGCACTTTGTAGACAGCAAAAAGTTTAAAGATTACAAAAATCATAGTGGTGCAAAGCACGCTTAAAACCAAATACAGCATTATAGACGGGATTTTAACTCGGTTACATCTTCTTTTTCAACCTGCAAATTCCAAACATGAATCCCAAGGGTTGAGGCTGTATCCGTATTTTCTTTAGAATCATCAATAAAAAGGGTTTCAGATGCTACAAGATTATCTGCATTCAGCACAAATTCAAAAATTTCGGCATCGGGTTTGCGCATTCCCATTTCATAACTCAGATGAAAAGTTTCGAATGCATTTTTAAATCGGTTGAATTTTTCCCTTCCCATATATTGTTTTACATATTCAATGTGAATGTCATTGGTATTACTCAACAAGAACAAGCGGTAATGGGATTCTTTGGCCAGTTCCTCCACAAAATCCAAACGGGAATCGGGAAAATCCTTGAGTATGGCATTCCATGAATCAATAAGTTCATTCTGGGTGGCTTTTGGAAAAAAAGCGGACACTTTTTCCAGGAAATTGGGTGAAGTGATCAATCCTTTTTCGTAATCTTTAAAAATGGTGTCAAGTTCTGGGGTCAGGTTTTCAAATCCGAATTTTTCCATAGCTTTCGCCGTGGCAGGTTTGTCCAAGTCTATAAAGATGTCTCCAAAATCGAAAATAATGTTCTTAATCATTCGTATACGTGGCTAAAGTGTCTGTTAAAATAAGATTGTTTTCTTTTAGTTTTCCTGAAATTTTTGGGGCAAGAATTCCATTTCCAAAAGAAGTAGTTCCTTTAAATACTCTGGCTTCGTCCCATAAGTTTTCTTCAAGGAAAGTTTGAAGCGTTTGCGAGCCTCCTTCAACCAACAAACTTGTAATGTTGTGTTTGTGCAATGCTTTGCAAATTTGCGAAGCCAAAGGCTTCGAGAAATCGATTACTTCGTAATCTACTTTATCAAAGTATTTTTCTTTATTCTTTATTTGGGTGATTACAATAGTTCTGACGCTACCGTCCATCACATGAAATTCTTCGGGAATCCTTAACCCGCTATCCAATATCACTCGAACGGGATGATTTCCTTTCCAGTTTCGTGCTGTCAATTTTGGATTGTCTTCCAAAACGGTATTGGTGCCCACCAAAATGGCCTGTTCTTGACTTCGCCATTGGTGTACCAATTGTTTGGAGTACGAATTTGTTATCCAAAAGGGCTGTGGACTGGTTTTTCTTTTTGAAGGGTTGGGTGCAATAAACCCATCTTTGCTTTCGGCCCATTTTAGTACTATGTGGGGTCGATGCTCTTCATGAAAAGTCAAGAAACGTCTATGGTGCCATCGACATTCAGATTCAAGGATACCAAGTTGAACGTTACAACCTGATTGCCGCAATTTTTCAATGCCTCTTCCTGAAACCTTCGAATGCGGGTCTTTCAGTCCTATTACAACTTCTGGAATTTGGTGCTTCACAATCAAATCAGCACACGGTGGTGTCTTACCGTGGTGACTGCAAGGTTCCAGGGTGACATACAAAGTGGATTTTGAAAGCAGGGATTTATCTGTAACACTTGCTATTGCATTGACCTCGGCATGATTGCCTCCGTAGGGACTTGTAAAACCTTCGCCGATAATCTTGTCCTTATACACAACAACACTGCCAACCATGGGATTTGGTGCCGTATATCCGAGTCCTTTTTTACCCAATTCGATACACCGCAACATGTATTTTTCATGTATCTTCACACGACAAAAATAGGATAATAAAATGCAATATGGATGATGTTGTTATTCGGGAGATAACCCCTGAGGACAATGAAAAGGTTGCCGTGTTGATACGTGAAGTTTTGTTGGAAATGGGAGTGCCTAAAATTGGGTCTGCCTACGCTGATAAAGCATTGGATAATATGTATGAGACCTACAATATTCCACGAGCAATTTATTTTATAGCTGTTGCAGCTGGACAGATTATCGGATGCGCGGGCATAGCACAACTCGATAATTACGAAGGCAATGTTTGCGAACTTCAAAAAATGTATGTGTCTTCCGAAGCTAGGGGAATGGGGCTTGGTACAAAACTTATTACTGTTTGTCTAAAGAAAGCAAAGGAGTTTGGTTTTGAACAATGCTATCTGGAAACCATGCCCTATATGAAAGCCGCTCAAAAACTCTACAACAAAAATGGTTTCGAATATTTGGAAGAAAGAATGGGAGATACCGGTCATTATGCCTGCCCCGTTTGGATGATTAAAAAGCTATAGGGTGCTATTACGGGAAATCAAGGACATATTTCATAAAGAACTGGACAAAATCTACTCGGTAGAAGAAGTAAACACATTTTTTTATTTGACTATAGAACATTATTTAAAGTTGGAGCGGTTTGTTTTGGCAATTCAACCTAATTTCAACCTCACCAAAGAAGAAGAACAACCTCTTTTTGAAGCATTGGCGCAGTTAAAACAAGAAAGACCCATACAATATATATTGGGGAAGACCCATTTTATGGATTTGGAATTTCTAGTAAACGAAAATGTACTTATCCCCCGGCCCGAAACCGAAGAGTTGGTACGGTGGATTTTGGACACTGAGCGTAGCCGAAGTGTCATTTCGACTCCGCTCAATGACCATTCTTTACAAATTCTTGATATTGGAACTGGCAGCGGATGCATTGCCATCGCATTGGCCAAAAACCTTCCGAATGCAAAAGTGTATGCGTTGGATGTTTCGGAAAAAGCCCTCAAGGTCGCCCGACAAAACGCAGCAGTAAATGAGGCAGAGGTTACATTTCTGAAAGGAGACATCCTAGACCCCCAACTTGAACTTGAGTTTGAGTTTGGACTTGAACTTAAGTTTGACATCATCGTATCCAATCCACCCTACGTTCGGGAGCTCGAAAAGAAGGAAATGCAAAAAAATGTTGTGGAACACGAACCCGATTTGGCCCTTTTTGTACCAGATAACGATGCGTTGCTATTTTATAAAAAAATCACCCAGTTTGCCCTAGAGAATTTAAACAATAAGGGTTTTTTGTTTTTTGAAATCAACCAATATCTCGGAAAGCAGACGAAAGCGCTTTTAGAAGCGCATAATTTTTTGGAAATTGAACTGCGAAAAGACCTATTTGGAAACGATAGGATGCTTAAAGGAATGAAACCATGACCATCCAAGAAAAAATCACCTCCCTTCGGGATGAATTAAGACT
The DNA here is from genome assembly GCF_053618295.1 of Flagellimonas sp. 2504JD1-5. Taxonomy (NCBI): domain Bacteria; kingdom Pseudomonadati; phylum Bacteroidota; class Flavobacteriia; order Flavobacteriales; family Flavobacteriaceae; genus Flagellimonas; species Flagellimonas sp. 2504JD1-5. Next base: position 804,140 of record NZ_JBSIOU010000002.1, on the reverse strand, counting down.
TCACAACCATAACTATTATGTGTTGGATAAACCAACCATTTCCGATTATGAGTTCGATATAAAATTAAAGGAACTTCAAAAACTGGAAGAAGAGCATCCAGAATATTATGATGCCACTTCACCGACACTAAGGGTTGGGGGAGCTGTCACCAAAAATTTTGAGACCATTCAGCATGAACACCGAATGTATTCGTTGGACAATTCCTACTCCAAAGACGATTTGGAAGATTGGGAAAAACGCATCCAGCGCATTTTGGGAGACGTTCCGGTTGAATTTACCTGTGAACTAAAATATGATGGGGCTTCCATTAGCCTAACCTACGAAGACGGAAAGCTGGTCAGGGCGGTCACTAGGGGCGATGGCTACCAGGGCGATGATGTGACCACAAATATCAAAACCATAAAATCGGTGCCTTTGCAATTGCAAGGGGATTATCCACCAAAATTTGATATTCGGGGAGAAATCATTCTGACCCTTGAAGGATTCGCTAAAATGAACCAAGAACGCATCGCCAATGGCGAAGAAGCCTACATGAACCCACGAAACACAGCTTCCGGTAGTTTAAAACTACAAGATAGCGCTTTGGTTGCCGAGCGTCCGTTGGAATGTTTATTGTACAGTATCGTAGGGAAAAATTTGAATATTAGCTCCCAGTTTGAAGTTTTGGACAAAGCCCGAGCTTGGGGATTCAAGGTGCCTACGGTGGCAAAACTTTGTAAAACTACCGATGAGGTCATGCAGTTTGTGGAGCATTGGGACGTACATCGACACGACTTGCCCTATGAAACGGATGGCGTGGTCATAAAGGTGAATAGTCTCAGATATCAAGAAGAATTGGGCTATACCGCCAAAGCTCCAAGATGGGCAATGGCCTATAAGTTTAAGGCCGAGCAGGTATCCACAGTTTTAAATGAGATTACCTATCAAGTAGGTCGAACCGGAGCCATAACCCCGGTAGCGAATTTGGAACCTGTGCTTTTAGCGGGCACAACTGTCAAAAGAGCTTCGCTCCACAATGCGGACCAAATTGAAAAGTTGGACATTAGGGAGGGAGATACCGTTTTTGTGGAAAAGGGAGGCGAAATCATTCCTAAAATAATCGCGGTCGATTTTACAAAGCGGCCCACAACATCCACCCCAACAAAATATATTGAGCAATGTCCTGAATGTGAAACAGCATTGATTCGCAAAGAAGGCGAAGCACAACATTTTTGTCCAAATGACACCGGTTGCCCTACACAGATAACTGGACGCATCCAACATTTTATTTCTCGAAAAGCCATGGATATTGAAGGGATGGGAAGTGAGACGGTGGAGCTATTGTTTAAAGAGGGTCTTATTGAAAACTATGCCGATTTATACACTTTAACCAAAGAACAGGTAATGCCCTTGGAACGCATGGCTGAAAAATCGGCCGAAAATTTGGTGAATGGGGTAGCCGCTTCCAAGTCTATTCCCTTTGAAAGAGTGCTTTTCGCATTGGGGATTCGATATGTGGGTGAAACTGTGGCCAAAAAGCTGGCCAAGGCCTATAAAAATATTGATGCCTTGAGGGCTACTTCGCAGGAAGCTTTGATAGCTGTTGATGAAATAGGGGAACGAATCGCTGAAAGTGTGGTGCAGTTTTTTGAGGACCCAACCAATGTGGAAATCGTAGAGCGGTTAAAATCATATGGGTTACAATTTTCGCTTTCCGAAGAACAGCTGCAAAATCAATCTGATACATTAAAAGGACAAACGTTCGTAGTTTCAGGAGTATTTGAATCCATCGGAAGGACCGAATTAAAGAAATTGATTGAGGACAATGGAGGAAAGGTGGCTTCGTCCATATCCTCCAAGACCAGTTTTTTGGTGGCAGGTGATAAAATGGGGCCTAGCAAAAAGACCAAAGCTGAGAATTTGGGTGTCCCCATCATATCAGAACAAGAATTTTTGTCCAAATTGGATTTATGATTACCAATACGACCAGACGTTTTTGGTATTTTCTCCTGACCAGCTTTGCTTTTTTGGTACGCTATCGCTATATAAAAAAATGGTTTTGGCTACCCTTACTTATAGTTCTTATTGGATTTTTGTTGCCCCAGTCCATGATTATTCCCGTAGAAGGCGCCAGTACAAATAGTTGGGATAAAAATTCTTTTTGGGCCTATCCCTGGGGAAGTTCTGTCACTCATAAGGGCATCGATATTTTTGCTGACAAAGGTACTCCGGTAATTGCATCAACCTATGGAATTGTGGTATATACACACGAAGGAGGCAAGGGAGGAAAATCTGTTATGGTTTTAGGGCCAAAATGGCGGTTCCACTATTATGCACATCTGGATGAGATAAAGACATTTCCCTTAAAACCGATAAAAAAGGGTTCGGTTTTGGGTACGGTGGGCAATACGGGGAATGCACAAGGGAAACCGGCCCATCTTCATTATGCCATAACCACACCTTTTCCGTATGTACATTTAAAGGATTCGGAAGCCGTTCAAGGTTGGAAAAAAATGTTCTATTTAAGTCCTGATACTTGGCTCCGTCCATAACTTTATAAAATGATTCCAAAGGATTACAGCTCTTTTCAAGAAACTATGGATTTTCCAAAACCAAATGCAGAATGGCCAGAGGCTTTGCAAGCTTTATGGTGGGATGCAAAAGGAAATTGGAACGCTTCACACAACATAGCTCAGGACTTGCACACGGAAATGGGGAGTTGGATTCACGCGTACCTTCATCGGAAGGAAGGTGATAAATGGAATGCGGGGTATTGGTATCGACAGGCTGGCAGATCATTCCCCGCGTGTTCATTGGAGAAGGAATTGGAGCAAATGGTTGAGTATGTATTAAACCAATAAAAAAATGCCGGGCAATTTGCCCGGCATCTTCTTTAACAGCTAGTTTATTTGAGTTACTGCTTATAAATTTTAACTACTTCCGACGTATTGTCGTCATAGGTCAATTGTAAAATATATAGTCCAGATCTTCCCCTGAAATTGGAAAGGTCTATGGTAGCGTCTGTCCCACCTCTAATTTTTCCTGCCGGAACTGCATATTGACTTCCGGAGAAATCGGAGAGAGAAGCTTTTTTAATTGATCTACCTTCTGCCAGTGTTATATTCACGTTTGTGGTAAACGGGTTTGGATATAGTGAAACCACATTTTCAGCTCCAGCCAAAGGGTCATCTCCACCATTTCCATCGTTGCTGCGGTCTTCCATTACCTCTCTGTTTACCTTGCCATTCCAGCCTAGGTCATCAAAAAGGGCTAAGGTAAGTGCGTCAGGACCTGCAAATGAAAGTCCTCGGAACAAAAACGGAACCATTAGACCATTAGGTCCTCCGGCATAGGTTACAAAGTCGAAATGAGAATAACTGGACCCAGGTAACCAAACATCGGTTAGTCCCGGAATATCTCCAAATATCTCTGAGTCAAGAATAGTAAAAAGTTGCGCACCTTTTCCATTGGAGGCGCCCTTTATGTTTGGTCCTTTGGCAGTAAGTGGACCAGAAAGCAATACATCTCCCAATTCTGTGGTAAAGTTGCCGTACCGGTTTTCCTTAAGGATGGACTTTCCATCAGCCGAATTGGCCAAACGATCATAAATGGCCGGGTATATTGGATTTGGAATCCCGAAACCATAGTCGCCAATACCACTTGCATTGTCAACAAACATAGATCCAAAGAAACCGAGACCATGTCCAAGCTCGTGCAAAACAACCGTTTTAAAATCGAAATCGCCGGCAGGGGTATTTCCATCTGTTCCGTAATACCAATTTGGGAAAACAGTGCTGAAATTGGCTACGATATCATAAAGCCCTGGGCCTAAATCTTCTCCGCTTAACTTATCTGCCAATGCATTTCCGTACCAAGTATTTCGTTCCAATCCTGGTGAGTTGGCATAGATGCGCGTAGGACCGGCTGAACCCAAAACACCTGGATCCAATTGTCGAAATACAGCGGCCACAAAAATAGGCTCATCAGAAGATAAACTTGCTGCCCAAGCATCCACTGCGGACTGAAAAGCTGTTGCTGCTATGATAAAATCTGCTTGAGGAAAAGTAGGGTCAAAGTTGTAATAGTCAACAAAAATTGTAGCACCGCTCGGTGCTTTTTTTGATGTAGAAGCAACTTTTTGTGCCCCATTCATCTTCAGTCCCGCTTTGGAACTTCCCATTTGATGGTGGCCAACGGCCACTGCATCATGTGAATGGATATTACATGCAATATCTCCATTTTCGTTCACCGTTAGCTGACTAACGGGCCCAGGCAAGGCATATTCGCTTTGCGCTTGGGAAAATGAAACCAAAAACAGGGTTAGGAAGATGGAGAGTAATATTGGTAATTGTTGGGTTTGTGGGGTAGTAGTCTTTTCTTTCATATAGTTATGTTTATGTTAAGGTTCGCACGTAAAATACAAAAATTGTTAAAAAATTAACAAGTAAATGAAGCAGTTTTTTTCAATCCAAGTGATTTTACCGATGAAATGCACGTAAAAGCGGATTATTGGTTTTTAATAGGTTGGTCAGAACAGCAAAATATTCCTCAGAATATTAACCTTGGTGCCGATGATATGATTTATTGCGATGATGGAGTCGCGGCAAGAGATTCCTTGATCAATGACCATGGTTGGACTATAACGGGAGACTCCGAATGTAATTAATGGATTTTAGAACTTGATGAAGGCGCCAAAAAGGATAGTTTTTGGCGTTTTTTTGTTGGCAGAGAAAGGTTTAAAATGATGCTGAATCTACACCGCAATACTCACCCCATTGGCCGAAGCATTTTTATCCGAGTCAAAATAAAAATCAATCCGACCTAGATTAATTCCATAGGCCCCAACCTGGTTTACCAATACCGAATTTCCTTGTTGATTGGTGCGCACATCGGGTTTGTCCAAAAAGGTATGGGTATGACCACCAATGATTAAATCCGTGAAATGGGTACGTTGGGCCAGTTGCGTGTCAGATGCCCTTTCAGGATTTTGATAATCGTACCCCAGATGGGAAAGACAGATGATAAGGTCGCATTTTTCCTCTTCTTTCAATAAACGTTCGGTGTCCAAAGCAATTTCAAAAGGGTTCAGGTATTCCGTTTCCTTGTAAAGACGTTGGGTAACCAAACCATCTAGTTTGATCCCGATGCCGTACACTCCAATTTTGATTCCATCCAAAAGATAGGTTTTGTAGGGTTTTACAAAACCATTCATTACCGTGTTTTTAAAATCGTAATTGGCGGAAAGCAGCTCAAAGGTAGCATTGGGCACCTGGGCCAGTAAACCATCAATTCCGTTATCAAAATCATGGTTTCCGATGGTGGCCGCATCATATTTGAGCTTGCTCATCAACTTAAATTCCAATTCACCGCCATAAAAGTTGAAGTAGGGGGTGCCTTGAAAAATATCGCCAGCATCAAATAACAGTGTATTCGGGTTTTCATTTCGAATTTGTTCTACCAAGCTGGCCCTTCGGGCCACACCACCCAGGTTTGCGTATTGTGAGTGTGTCGTTGGGAAGGGGTCTATATGACTATGCACATCATTGGTGTGCAAGATGGTAATCTGCTTTGAACCCAATCCTTTGCAGGAATTCAAGCTCAATCCACCCAAACCAACAAAAGTTGAAGTGGCTGCCGTATTTCGTAAAAAATCCCGTCTTTTCATTTACTTGAGTTCAATAAATCTATCATCAACAGTTGCCTTAACCGTATCTATTTTCTTAAAATGGTCAATAATGGCATTGCGCAACAAATAGCCCGTATCGGTCACACTTACCATATCATTAAAAAATCCGATACTCGGGCCTCCCTGAACCAAATAGTCGGAAGTGGCCACATAATAATTTCTGGTTTCGTCAAACGGACTTCCTTGGATATCCACGGATTCCAAATCCCCTTTTTTATCCAAGATAATCTGGGTTCCGGCAATGGGGTGGGCCTTGGTGGCATTTATCAGGTAGTTGATAAGTTTTCTGACTGCGACTCCGTCTAATTCCACCACTGCAATGTAATTTTCAAAAGGCATGATTTCAAAAGCATTTCTTGCGGACACATTTCCTTTGGAAATAATGGTACGGATGCCACCTCTATTTAAAACCACAAAATCCAAATCTTTACCTGTTTGCTTTTTAAAAAGTGGAACGGTCTCGGCAAGAACAATATCGGCCATTAAATTCCCCATGGAAGTATTGTGCTTCGCATCGTCAAGAGGAATCGTCTCGGGAGCATAGGCCAGGGTACTGTCCAATACCTCATTAATTCGATTCTTGAACGGCGCTATATAATCCGAAATAGAATCAACAGCGGTTAAACTCGAATCTATTTTTAGCTGTTTCCCTTGAATTTTTGAAAGCTGTCCTTTCTCTTGCTGACAGGAGAGGAACAAACAAAAAGTTACGAATGCAACAAATTGTTTTAATTTTAAAATATACACGTGCTTATCTTTGTCTTGTAATCTTATGGAATAATTACCTTTGTAAAAATGCATAAAAAATATGTTTTTAAAAGGGTTCCAGGATAAATTTAAGGTTAAATCAGGTCTTAAATATTTAAGGGAGGCATTGGAAAATCCTCCCCAAACGGTCGCTAGGGACCACGGGATTACCAGTATTGGCTGTATTGTTGATGTGGATAACTTCCATAATGCTGAGGTGTTCTACGAGCTTATCGACGACTTTTCGCTAAGACCCAATGCCATAAAAATCATTGGTTACAAGCGTGAATACGATAAGAATTCACCCTACGCCATCCAAATTTTTTCGGATAAGGATTTGGGATGGAAAGGTGTCATAGAAAATGGATATGTGCTGGAGTTTTTGGGAAGAGAATATGATATGTTGATCAATTATTACGAAGAAGATAATTTAATGATGAAATTGTTGTCGGTGAAAACCCCGGCAAGATTGAAAGTCGGATTTGGGGCTTTGGACCCGAAAATAAATGATCTGATCCTAAATACTGACCTAGCCAATTTTAAGATGTTCAAGAGTGAACTAAAAAAGTATTTAAAGGTTTTAAAAGAATTGTAATGGAACAATTTGTTGGTACAGGTGTAGCCTTGGTAACACCTTTCAATAGGGATTTTTCAGTAGATGTTGAGGCCTTGGAGCGCATTGTGGAACATTGTGTGCAAGGTGGAATTGACTATTTGGTGGCACTGGGTACCACCGCCGAATCTGCAACCCTATCAAAAGCAGATAAACAATTGGTCATAGATGTTATTGTACGGGCAAATGCAGGCCGATTACCATTGGTTTTGGGTATAGGAGGAAATAATACTGCAGCTGTAGTGGATGAGGTTTCACAAACCGATTTATCAGATTTTGAGGGCATTCTTTCAGTATCGCCATATTACAATAGACCTACACAAGAAGGAATTTACCAACATTTTAAGGCTGTTGCACTAGCATCTCCAAAACCAATAATTATGTACAACGTACCGGCAAGGACCGGGAGCAATATGTTGCCTGAAACAACTTTGCGTCTTGCCAAGGATTTTGACAATATTGTAGCCATTAAGGAAGCCTGCGGAGACATGATTCAAATTGATAAAATCCTAAAGGATAAACCCGAGGATTTTATGGTGATTTCCGGAGATGATTTTACCGCATTACCAACTGTTCTGGCAGGCGGTTCGGGTGTTATTTCCGTGTTGGGACAGGGTTTGCCAACATCTTTTTCCAAAATGATTCGATTGGGTATTAATAACGACTCCGACGAAGCTTATCAATTGCATCATGCACTGCAACCGCTAATGCAATTGATTTTTGAAGAAGGAAATCCTGCAGGAATCAAATCGATATTTGAAACCTTGGGACTTGGCAACGGAGTGGTCCGATTACCATTAATGGAGGCAACACCCGCATTAAAGAGTAGAATTGCCAATTTTCTGGAGTCGTTCGACAAGGTTTATGCCTGAAGCATGTTAAATGTTCGCTAAATCCTTAGCGGATGCACAACCAAGCCCTTATTTTCGGTGATTATTCCATTTTTTATATCCGGTGATTATCACTAATTTTGCAAAATATTTTTGAGAATGAGGTCCGTATTCCTATTACTTCTAGTTGCTATTGTCTTTTCATCCTGTAATGAGTACCAGAAAGTACTTAAAAATGATGATGTAAAAGCCAAATATGATTTGGCCCAAAAATATTATAATGAAGGGGATTTTAAGAGAGCAAAAAGACTTTACGAACAGATTGCACCACGATATGTTGGCAAACCGCAAGGGGAAAGGGTAATGTTCTTTTTTGCGGACACCTATTTCAAGACCAGGGACTACTATTTGGCTGGATATCAATTTGAACGTTTCATAAAATCCTATCCACGAAGTGATAAGATTCAAGAAGCCACCTTTTTGGGAGCTAAAAGCTATTACGAGCTTTCACCGGCGTATTCTTTGGACCAAACTGATACGGACAAAGCATTGGTAAAGCTACAATCGTTCATTAATACATATCCGGAGTCGGAGTTTTTTGACGAAGCCAACGCAATGGCTAAAGAGCTAACCGCCAAAAAAGAGAAAAAGCAGTTGGAGATTGCGAAGCAATTCAACAAATTAGGTCAGTTTAACTACCCAATTTTGGTTTCCGCTATCACTGCATTGGACAATTTTATCTCTGATAACCCTGGTTCCATTTATAGGGAAGAAGCACTATATTATAAGATAGAGGCAACGACCAATTTGGCAATGAACAGTGTAGAGAGCAAAAGGAAAGAACGTTTGGAAGATGCCCAAACCGCCTACAACAATCTTTTTCGCTATTATCCAGATACAAAATTTAAAAAGAAAGCTGACAACCTGTCAAGCAAAATCCAAAAGGAGTTAGTAACATATGCCAATTCCAAATAAATAGTTTAAACACGCAGTCCATGCAAGATTTGAAAAATACCAAAGCACCTGTTTCCACTGTTACCCATAACAGGAATGAGTTCGATGAAAAAACCGATAATATTTACGAAGCGATATCCATAGCTTCAAAACGAGCTATCCAAATCAATTCGGAAATCAAAAAAGAATTGTTGGAGAAGTTGGAAGAATTCGCCACTTATAGTGATAGTTTGGAAGAGGTTTTTGAAAACAAAGAGCAGATAGAAGTTTCAAAATTCTATGAAAAACTTCCAAAACCACATGCATTGGCCGTGTTGGAGTGGTTGGAAGACAAAATCTATTATAGAAACACAGAGAAAGACGCCTAAGAAATGCTTAGCGGTAAAAACATCCTTTTGGGCATTACCGGAGGAATCGCCGCATATAAGACCACATTTCTAGTTAGGCTTTTGATAAAAGCTGGTGCCCAGGTCAAAGTTGTAATGACCCAGAGTGCCAGCTCTTTTGTTTCCCCACTTACCCTGTCCACGCTTTCGAAAAATCCAGTTGTAATGGATTTTATCAATGAAGAAGATGGAAGCTTGTCTTGGAATAATCATGTGGAACTTGGCTTATGGGCAGATTTAATGATCATTGCTCCGGCCACGGCCAACACGCTTTCCAAAATGGCGCATGGAACATGCGATAATCTGTTAATGGCAACCTATTTGTCCGCAAAATGTCCGGTGTATTTTGCCCCAGCTATGGATTTGGATATGTACAAACATCCATCTACCAAAGCGTCTTTTGATACATTGGAATCTTTTGGCAATATTATGATTCCGGCTGAAACCGGTGAATTGGCCAGTGGGCTCCATGGGGAAGGTCGAATGGCCGAACCCGAAGCGATAATGCAATTTCTTATCAAGGATTTGACCAAGGATCTGCCTTTAAGCGGAAAGCAAGTATTGATTACGGCTGGACCGACTCATGAGGCGATTGATCCTGTTCGATTTTTGGGTAATCGCTCTTCCGGAACCATGGGTTTTGAGTTGGCAAAACAAGCTGCAAGTTTGGGAGCTCATGTGATTTTGGTTTCAGGACCGACCAATTTAATTGTGTCGGAAAACAGCAATATTGATTTGGTCAGGGTAACTTCTGCGCAAGAAATGTTCGATGCGTGCCATCAGTACTATGAAAATGTTGACGTTGCCATCTGTGCTGCGGCGGTGGCCGACTACCGTCCAAAAAATGTAGCTACAGAGAAAATTAAAAAGAAAGATGGGGATTTACAGATTGAACTGGAACGAAATCCGGACATCCTATTTTCTTTGGGCGAGAAAAAAACAAAGCAGTTTTTGGTAGGGTTTGCTCTGGAAACCGAAAATGAACTCGAAAATGCCAAAGGAAAACTAAAACGGAAAAACTTGGATGCCATTATTCTCAATTCCTTAAAGGACGAAGGAGCAGGCTTTGGAGGAAGTACCAATAAAATCACCTTTATTGATAAGAATTTGGATATAAAAACGTTTGGTTTGAAGACGAAGCCCGAGGTGGCTTCCGATATTTGGGAAGAAATCATCACCAGAGTCCATGCGTAACCTTTTGATTGTTGCTTTTTTGTTGTCCTTTTCTCAGGCATTTTTAGCCCAGGAGATGAATTGCGCCATTACGGTGAATTCAGACCAGGTAAGTCAAACCAATCAGCAAATTTTTAGGACCCTTGAGCGTTCATTGAATGATTTTGTGAACAAAAACAAATGGACCAATCGAACCTATAGGGAAAATGAAAGGGTAAATGCCAGAATGTTTATTACGGTAACCCAATATGAATCGGACCGTTTTGAGGCGAATATTCAAATTCAATCCTCAAGGCCGGTTTACAACACTTCCTATGAAAGCCCCATCTTTAATTATAAAGATGATGTCTTTAATTTTCAATATCAAGAATTTCAACCTTTGGCTTACAATGAAAATGCCTTTGAGTCCAATTTGGTCAGTGTTATTTCTTACTACGTATACATAATGTTGGGGCTGGATGCAGATACTTTTTCGTTGGAAGGCGGGGACGATATGTACCGCAGGGCGCAGAACATTGTTACCCAGGCGCAGGGGTCAAATTCTTCAGGTTGGAACCAGGAAACGGGACAAAGAAGCCGTTTTGAACTGGTGGACAATCTTTTGAGCAATTCTTTTAGGGAATATCGTATTGCGATGTACAATTACCATAGAAAAGGATTGGATATATTAGGAGACAACAATAGTACGGGTAAACAAATCATAGCAGGAAGCATGCGTTTGTTCGAGACGCTTATTAAAAGAAGACCCAACGCGTTTTTGATTCAAACGTTCTTTGATGCCAAATCTGAAGAAATAAGAAATATCTTCTCCGATGGGCCCAAAATTGATGTGGTGCAGCTCAAAGAAACACTCAACAAAGTGGCTCCATTCTATTCCAGTACTTGGAACGAAATAAAATACTAGCCCATTTCTCCAAAGAGATTTATATTTACGGGGAAAATCTTCAGCATTGCTTACAAATCTTTCAATTCGGAACTATGCCCTGATTGACGACCTAAACGTTTCGTTCTCTGATGGCTTTACTACCATTACAGGTGAAACTGGAGCAGGTAAGTCCATTCTATTGGGAGGACTTTCCTTGGTTTTGGGAAAGCGTGCAGACCTTTCATCCTTAAAGAACAAGGAACAAAAATGCATTATAGAGGCTGAATTTGAGGTTTCCAAATACAAATTGAATCTTTTTTTTGATGAGCGTGACCTCGATTATGAAGATGTAACCATACTTCGAAGAGAGATTTTACCCAGTGGCAAATCGAGAGCTTTTGTGAATGATTCTCCCGTTATCCTTGATGTTTTAAAACAGCTTGGAAATCAGTTGATAGATGTGCACTCACAACATCAAACCTTGCAATTGACCGAGAACGATTTTCAGCTGAAGGTAGTGGATGCACTGGCGGGCAATAAGGAAAATCTTGAAAAATATACCGGACACTTAAGTCAATATAAAATAGCTTCGAGCCAATTACAGGAATTATTGGATTTTCAATCCAGTTCAACAAAAGAACATGATTATAATAGTTTCCTGTTACAAGAATTGGATGCTGTTACCTTAACTGAAGGAATGCAGGAGGAGTTGGAAACCGAATATGGACAGTTGAGCAATGTGGAGCATATTATGGAACTGCTTGCCCAAGGACATTCATTGCTGAATGATGAACAAATGGGATTGCTTGGTCGATTTTCGGACCTTAAACAAGTTTTTCAAAGCCTATCTGATTACGGACGGGAATATGAAGCCTTGAATCAACGGATACAATCCGTTTTTATCGAAATGGACGATATCTCCTCTGAGTTGGAACATTTAAAAGATGGGGTAGAGGCCGACCCTGAACGTTTGCATATGGTCAATGGCAAATTGCAACAGCTGTATGACCTTCAAAAAAAGCATCAGGTTTCCACAGTTTCTGAGCTCATCGATATAAGAGAAAGTCTTTCCCAAAAAGTAGATACCGTTGCCAATATCGACGCCAACATCAGGGAAAAGGAAAACGAAGTTGCCCAAATTAAGAATCAAGTTGAAAACTGGGCAGCAAAAATCAGAAGTGCACGAAATGCGGTCATCCCCAAACTGAAAAATAGGCTTCAAGAAAGTTTATATGCATTGGGAATGCCTTCAGCAACCTTCAATATTGCAGTTCAACCTTCAGATGCATTCAAATTGAATGGTGCGGATGATCTTACATTTTTGTTTTCAGCAAACAAAGGTTCCGATTATGGAGAATTGAAAAAAGTGGCATCGGGAGGGGAGCTTTCACGAATTATGTTGACCATAAAATCCATTTTGGCCGAGTATGAGCAACTCCCAACAATGATGTTCGATGAAATCGACACGGGAGTTTCAGGCGAGATTTCAAATAGAATGGGAGAAATTATGCAACAAATGGGCAACACCATGCAAGTCTTTTCCATTACCCATTTACCGCAGGTGGCCTCCAAAGGAAAACAACAGTTCAAGGTATACAAGGAAGAGAGTGCTGAAGGAACCACAACACATATGAGAAAATTGAGTTCGGATGAACGTATAAGCGAGCTTGCCGAAATGCTTGGGGGTAAAGCACTATCCGAATCTGCCTTGGCCCATGCCAAGCAATTATTGCAATAACCGACCTCATTTCAATCCATAAAATCAAAAACGAAAAACTCGATAAGAATAAATATCTTTGTCGCCAAAACCAACGATAGATAGACTATGTCATACAATCTTTTAAAAGGTAAAAAAGGAATCATATTTGGAGCTTTGGATGAAAATTCCATTGCTTGGAAAACTGCAGAGCGCGTCCATGAAGAGGGCGGAACATTTGTTTTGACCAATGCGCCCATTGCCATGCGAATGGGGCAAATAAATGAACTGGCCAAGAAAACCGGTTCTGAAATCATTCCGGCCGATGCGACCAGCGAGGAGGATTTGCAAAATTTAGTGGAAAAATCCATGGAAATCCTTGGAGGGAAATTGGATTTTGTGCTGCACTCTATCGGAATGTCTGTGAATGTTAGAAAAGGAAGAGCCTATACGGATGAAAAATATGATTTTACTGCCAAAGGTTGGGATGTCTCGGCGCTTTCGTTCCACAAAGTAATGCAGACCCTTTTTAAGGCAGATGCCATGAATGAATGGGGCAGTATTGTGGCATTGACCTATATGGCAGCGCAGCGTACGTTCCCCGATTATAATGATATGGCCGACAATAAGGCTTATTTGGAGTCGGTGGCCCGTAGCTTTGGATATTTCTTCGGAAAGGAAAAGAAAGTAAGGGTGAACACCATTTCACAATCACCAACTCCAACTACTGCCGGACAAGGAGTCAAAGGATTTGGAGGTTTTATCAATTACGCTGAGAAGATGTCCCCATTGGGCAATGCTTCTGCCGCAGATTGTGCTGATTATACCATTAGCTTGTTCTCGGATTTAACGAGGAAGGTCACCATGCAGAATTTGTTTCATGACGGTGGTTTCTCCAATACAGGTGTAAGTCAAGAAGTTATTGATGAATTCAGTGAATAACAAAAAGATATACTAACAAAAGCCATCCCTTAAGGGATGGCTTTTGTGTTTTTAAATGGAATTGAAAATATCCATAATTGTACCGGTGTATAACAGGCCCGAAGAAATTCGGGAATTGTTAGAGAGTCTCTGTTTGCAAACATTTGAAAAAGATTTTGAGATTGTGATTGTCGAGGACGGTTCCACTGAAAGTTCTGAAAGAGTTGTGGAACAGTTTCAGCAAAAACTACAGATTTCCTATTATTTTAAACCGAATTCAGGCCCTGGAGATTCCAGAAATTTTGGGATGGAAAAGGCCAAAGGCAACTATTTTATCATTTTGGATTCAGATTGCATTCTGCCCAAACAATACCTGTCCGAAGTTGAAAAAGAATTGAGCAGTGACTTTGTGCATTGCTTTGGAGGTCCTGATGCAGCCGACGAATCATTCACAACGGTACAAAAAGCCATCAACTATGCGATGACGTCCTTTTTTACCACGGGGGGAATTCGTGGCGGTGACAAATCCGTGGGTAAGTTTCAACCGCGAAGTTTTAACATGGGAATTTCCAAAGAGACTTTCGAAAAAGTAGGCGGTTTTGGAAGGATTCACCCGGGAGAAGACCCCGACCTCACATTTCGTATTTGGGAAGCTGGTTATAGTTCCAGATTATTTCCAAAAGCCTTTGTTTACCATAAAAGACGAATCGATTGGAACAAATTCTATATTCAGGTGAATAAGTTTGGCATGGTACGACCCATATTGAACAAATGGCATCCAGGAACGGCAAAAGTCACTTACTGGTTCCCAACGGCTTTCATCGTTGGTTTTTTGCTATCCCTATTGTTGTTGATGGCAGATTATAATTTTCCCATACTATTTTATTGTACATACTTTTTTATGTTGTTTGTTGATGCATTGGCCAAGACCAATAAGATGAAAGTTGCTTTGCTTGCAATTTTTGCGGCTATAATTCAGTTTACAGGATATGGGATAGGTTTTTTCAAATCGACAATGTTGCTTACTTTTAGTAAAAAGGAGCCGGAACAGCTATTTCCAAAGTTGTTTTTTAAAAAACGATAAAGTGTTTAAAAAACTTTTGACAAGGGCAAATAATAGAAAAGTAAAAGTGTTTTTGCTTTTTCTGCTATGTTCTTTTTTGGCATGGTTTTTAAGCAATCTATCCGAATCGTATGAATCTAGGGCAAATTTCAATCTCAATTACAAAAACTTGCCAGACACCCTACTTTTGGGCAACAATTCGGCCAAATCTATCGAGGCTAAAATAAGGACTAGTGGGTTTCGTCATTTTTATTTCAACCTGTTCAATAAAAGAATCAGTATAGACCTTTCTCAATCTCTGCATGAAAATGGGCGGTACAAACTGAACGAGGATTCGCTAAAAAAACAAATAGAAAGCCAGCTTTCCCAAAATATATCCTTGGTGGACCTTTATAGGGATGAATTGATTGTTGACATGTACAAGGTTGCAACAAAGGAAGTGCCCATAAAGGTAGTTTTGGATATTCAATTTGAGCAAAACTATATTATGGATGGGGCACCAGAAGTAGCACCGAAAACCGTGCTTGTAAAGGGGCCGCCCAACGAGGTTGATACTTTGAAATATATATCCACCTCCAAAATTGAAATTAGTAATGTTTCGGCTGATTTTTCCAAAGACATTGCGTTGGTATTTCCAAAAGAAATGACCAACAGTATTTTTTCGCTAAGTCGGGTCAATGTTTCAGGTAAAGTGGCCAGGTTTTCCGAAAAAGTATTTGAAGTCCCGGTGCAGGTTACCAACTTTCCAGAGGGATATAGTATTAAAACTTTTCCTGCATCAGTTTCTGTTCTTTGCAAAGCTACGATTGAACAGTTGAAGATTATTGAACAGAATGATTTTGAAGTGGTGGCTGATTATTCACAGCTCACCAATGCAAAAGACAACGTACTCTTTCTGCAGGTCGCCAAAAAACCGGAAAAATCCCACGGAGTACGGCTTTTGGAGAATAAGGTAAACTTTGTTATGGAGCAAAAATGATGATTATTGGGCTAACAGGAGGTATAGGAAGCGGTAAAAGCACGGTGGCAAATATGTTCCGTGAACTTGGGGTCCCTGTTTACGATTCAGATCTGGAAGCAAAGCAATTGATGGTTACATCCAGCAAAATTAAAAAGTCTATAATTGAGCTTCTGGGTAAGAAAGCATATTCCGACGGGGATTTAAACAGAAGTTATATAGCGAGCAAGGTATTTAAAGATCCAGATCTCTTGAATGAGCTGAATAGCATTGTCCATCCGGAAGTTCGCACCCATTTTTTGGCATGGGCGGAGTATCAAACTTCAAATTATGTGATCCAAGAAACAGCATTGATTTTTGAAAACGAAGCGCAAAAAAATTATGATTATGTGCTGTTGATCACAGCTCCAATTGAATTGCGTTTGCAACGTGTAATGGACAGGGATGGAGTTTCCAAACAAGAAGTTTTGGACCGTATGGGCAATCAAATGGAAGAGTCCAAAAAAAGGGAATTGGCGGATTTCTGTATTGAAAACATCAATTTGGACATTACTAAAAAAGAGGTGGAGAAACTACATCACCGACTAGATTGCCTCGAGCTCTAATTCAAAATTTTAACATTTTTGTTAAGGTTAGGTTAAACGGTGAAAGGCCTAAATGTTAAATTTCTAATTTTACCCCAATGAACAAGAAGCTATTCGTTCTTCTCGTCATTCTGATGAGTTTATCGCTCACAGGAATAATCTTTGTTCAGGTTTATTGGATAAGAACATCGGTTGACGATAAAGAGGAGCAATTCTCAAGAACGGTTACGGACATATTGGACAAGGTAGCGAGCAGGGTGGAGAAGAGTGAGATGAACTTGTACCTTGATCGTGTTGCTTCATTGGCGGACAGCATTGGGGAACCCAAGACTTCGCAGTTCAGAAACTTTTTTTTCGTCGATAGAGATGTGAACTCCGATGAAATTCTCTTTTATTCCCATGGGATATTGGAAGAAGATTACAATGTAACATCAACGTTCTTTGATAATTCAAGTGGTGAAGATAGCACCACGATTAAAAATTACACAAGCAAACGAACCCGTGCAGTTTTTAAGGAAGAATATGGTTTGGATGGAAAGAGTTATAGCTTAACTCCCATTCAAAGGGCGGAAAAGATTGGAGGACTGTCCAGCATTGACAAGGCTGCATTGGAAGATGTGTTTACCGAATATGCCAAGAGCCAGCCAATTCATAAAAGGATTTCGAGAAAGGAATTGGAATTGTTGTTGGACCAGGAACTTCGCAATAGAAACATCGATATCGATTTTGAATATGGAGTGTATAGCCAAGGTTATCCTACGAAAATTAAATCCAAAAGATTTAAGTTTTCCGAATCGAAGATGTATGAAGCTCCCATATTTAAGGATAGTGAAGGGAACAGCAATTTTTCATTGTTGCTGACCTTTCCCAAACAGAAGAAGTTCATTTTTGGTTCAATAATGGGAATGGCCTTCCTGTCACTGATTTTTACATTGGTCATATTGGTGGCCTATTCGAGTGCAATCTATCAATTGATAAAGCAAAAGCAGATATCGGAGATAAAAACGGATTTTATCAATAATATGACGCACGAGTTTAAAACACCCATTGCAACGATCAATTTGGCGGTTGAAGCAATTCGGAACCCAAAGTCTTTTGAGGACAAGGATAAGGTTTTACGTTATTTGGGCATGATTCGTGAGGAAAATAAACGAATGCATGCGCAAGTGGAAAACGTTTTACGGATTTCCAAATTGGAGAAAAATCAGTTGGACATTCGGAAAGATAGGGTAGACGCGCATGACATTGTTTTGGACGCTATAACCCATGTGGAACTGATCGTGAAGAACAGGGGAGGCTATATTAATGTCCATTTGGATGCCGAAAGATCAGAGGTTTTGGCCAACGATATGCACTTTACCAATGTAATAGTGAACATGTTGGACAATGCCATAAAGTACTCACCAGAGCCTCCAAAGATTGATGTTTTTACTGAAATGGTGAAAAATAATATAATCATCAAGATCCAAGATCAAGGAGCTGGAATGAGCAAAGCGGTACTTAAGAAGGTGTTCGAAAAGTTTTACAGGGAACACACTGGGGATATTCACAATGTAAAAGGTCATGGATTAGGTTTGGCCTATGTAAAAAGAATTATTGAAGATCATCAAGGCGAAGTTTACGCCGAAAGTGAAAAAGGAAAAGGAAGTACTTTTTATTTAAAACTTCCTTTAATATAGAAAAACAGAATTATGGAAACAGAAAAGAAAAAAATATTGCTGGTTGAGGATGACCCCAATTTTGGGATTGTGCTGAAGGATTATTTGTCTATGAACGACTTTGATGTGGTTCTGGCCAAAAACGGTATGGAAGGCTTTGAAAAGTTCAAAAAAGATAATTATGATGTCTGTATTTTGGATGTCATGATGCCTTACAAGGATGGGTTTACCTTGGCACGGGAAATAAGGGAAAAGAACGAAAATGTTCCGATAATCTTCCTTACCGCCAAGACCATGAAAGAAGATGTGTTGAAGGGGTACAAAGCAGGGGCCGATGATTATTTGAACAAACCTTTTGACTCTGAAGTATTATTGATGAAGCTTAAGGCAATACTTCAAAGAAAGGCATCCAGTACCTTGGCGGACAGCAAGCAGTTTGAATTTCAAGTTGGAAATTTCCACTTAAATTCAAAACTTCGTTTCCTAAAATATATGGATGAAGAGCCCATAAAACTTTCTCCAAAGGAGAATGAATTATTAAGGCTTCTCGCCCTACACGAAAATGATTTAATGCCTCGAGAATTGGCATTGACCAAAATATGGAGAGATGATAATTATTTCACCTCCCGAAGTATGGATGTTTACATTGCCAAACTGAGAAAATATTTGAAGAGGGATGATGTCGTGGAAATCTTGAACATTCATGGAGAAGGATTCAGATTGGTCGTTAAGGCTGAGAACCAATAATAAGTTTTTCTATCAATATAATTTGAAACCACCTTTTATAAGGTGGTTTTTTTATACAAAAACGTATAGAATGGAGACCGTAGCCATTCCGGTTATGGCCAAAATTGTGGTCATCATGGTCCATGACTTAAAAGTTTGCTTTTCGGTTATACCCAAATATTGACCAACCAGCCAAAATCCGCTGTCGTTTACATGGGAAAAGATGCTAGCTCCAGAAGCTATGGCAATAACCATGCAGGCCAATTCAATAGGACTGAGTTCAGCATTCATCAGCAACGGGGATACCAATCCTGCAGCAGTGATCATGGCCACTGTGGACGAGCCTTGTACAATACGCACTATGGCTGCACTAATAAATGCAAAGGCCAAGATTGGAAACCCTGCATTACTCAATGATGTAGCCAACAACTCCCCAGCTCCTGTGTTGGTTAAAACTTGTTTAAAAACACCTCCAGCCCCTGTCAATAAAATTATGGTACCGGCAGGTGCCAGTGATTTGGTCGATATATCAAAAAGCTGTGCTTTGGTGAATCCCCTTCGAAGCCCAAAAAAGTACCATGCCAGTATATTGGCAATGATCAATGCAGAAAAAGGATGTCCGACCAATGCAATTGTTTTCAACACAAAAGGGGAGGAAATCCCTAAAGCCCCTGTTGAAGCAATAGTATTCAATAAAATAAGAACGATGGGAAAGGCAATTATCCATAGTGTTTGACCAATCGGGGGCAATGCCTCAGGAATAGCATGTGCTACTTCATCAGGAGCGGCAACAAATATTCTTTTCGCTATGAATCGTCCAAAAAGAAGCCCAGCAATCAGGGCTGTTGGTATTCCTGCCAAAAAGCCCACTAGTATTACCCACCCAAGGTCTGCACCTATGATATCAGCAACAGCAATGGGTCCTGGAGTAGGGGGAATAAACGCATGGGTTATGGCCAATCCTGCCAAAAGGGGAATGGCGTAAAGCAGCAATGACTTTCCAGTTTTTCGTTGTAGTGCATAGATCATAGGAACCAAAATGATAAAGGCGACATCAAAAAATACGGGAATGGCGATTAAAAATCCTGATATGACCATTGCAGAGGGGGCTTTTTTCAAACCAAACTTAGAAACCATAAAATCGGCAATGGTTTTGGCACCTCCGGAGGCCTCCAAAATGGCTCCGAACATTGCGCCCAATCCTACCACGGTAGCAACAAATCCCAATGTACTACCCATTCCTTCTTGAATCGTGTCAATAATTCCCTTAGCATCCAAACCAGCAATCAAACCAACCGTAATACTCCCAATCAAGAGCGCTAAAAAGGCATGGATTCGCAGTTTTAAAATCAAAAACAGCAGTACGGCGATACCGCCCACAACGGCCATAATTAAATTCGTTTCTATCATGATATTTGGTCTAGAATAAGTTGGACAATTTGTTGAGGACTTTGAGAAATGGAGGCTGTAATGGCATCCGATGGTGGTTCTAGCGTATCAAATTGGGACTTTAGCAATGACAATGGCATAAAATGCCCCTTTCTTTGCTCTAAACGGGATTTTATCAGTTCAAATGAGCCTTCTAGATAGACAAATCGCATGGAATCTTCCATTCCATCGAGAAGTAAATTCCGATATTTCCTTTTGAGCGCTGAACACGCGATGATTGCTCCCGGTGACCTGTGTTTTTTGGCCAGGGTATTCAGAGTTTGAAGCCAACCTTTCCTATCCTCGTCGTTCAATGGTTGCCCCGAACTCATTTTTTTTACATTGGCCTCCGGATGGAAATCATCTCCATCATAAAACGGAACCTGGAGTGTTGCTGAAAGCAATTTCCCTATTGTGGACTTGCCGGTGCCAGAAACTCCCATGACCACCAAAACCTTTGTCATCCTATCCATTCGTAGTATTCAACAGATGTTTTTCCACTTTTTTCGAGATTTCTGCGGGTTTTGCATCATGGTCTACCCACAAAATGGATTCGTTTTTACGTAGCCAAGTAAGCTGTCTTTTTGCAAAGCGACGTGTGTTTTTTTTGATTTCGGAAATAGCGAAATCCAAAGTAATACCTCCATCAAAGTACTCAAAAAGCTCCCGATAACCTACGGTTTGTAATGCATTTAAATTTCTGTGCGGAAAGAGGTCCTTCGCTTCCTCCAACAAACCAGCTTCCATCATAAGGTCGACACGTTGGTTGATACGATCATAGATAGTTTCACGATCAGCATGGATTCCTACATACACCGAGTTAAAGGTTCTTTGTTTTTTTTCCTGTTTTAAGAAGGAAGAATAGGGTTGATTTGCCGAAATGCAGACTTCCAATGCCCGAATCAAACGATGCGGATTTTCAATATCTACAATTTTAAAGTATTCAGGGTCTTTTGACTTCAATTCTTCTTGAAGATATGATAATCCCTTTTCCTTGAACTCTTGGTTTAAAAAGTCCCTTGTCTTTGGATCGACTTTTGGAAATTCATCCAATCCTTTGACAACAGCATCAACATAAAGACCACTACCGCCTACCATTACCACGACATCTTTCTTTTGGAAAAGAGTGTCCAGCAACCCGATGGCCTCCTTCTCAAAATCCCCCACAGAATATGGTTCGAATATGCTTTTATGTTGGATGAAATGATGGGGAACGGCTTTTAACTCCTCCGCTGTTGGAACGGCGGTGCCTATTTTCATTTCTTTGAAAAACTGACGGGAATCTGCCGAGATAATCTCTGTTTGAAAGTGTTTCGCCAAGTCAATTCCCAGCCTTGTTTTGCCAATGGCAGTGGGACCGACAATCGCAACCAAGATTTTGGAACTCATAATAATTCGCCGCATTTATAGCAGTTGGATGCGTCATCCCTATGCCCTTCGGATGCACAACTTGGACAAGCTTGGGTATTGGTATGTACCACACTTTTGGCCTTGCTACCGTTCCTGTGCCGTGAAAATTCCACGGTTACAATACCTGTTGGGACCGCAATGATCCCATAACCCAGAATCATGATAACGGTGGCTAAAAGCTGCCCTAAATTGGTCTGAGGGGCGATATCTCCATAACCGACGGTGGTCAAAGTCACAATGGTCCAATAAATACTTTTGGGAATACTTGTAAAACCAGCTTCGTCATCTTCAATGAGATACATAATGGTGCCCATGATCACCGAAAGAATAAGAACCACGTAAATAAAAACAGCAATTTTGGCCCTGCTCGCCTTTAATGCGGCCTTTAATTGTGAAGCCTCGCCCATAAACTTCACCAATTTCAATATCCTGAAAATCCTAAGCAATCGGAACGCCCTTACCGCCAATAGCACTTGTGACCCGGCAAGAAGATAGGATAGATAAAGTGGAATGGTAGAAACGAAATCAATTATCCCATAAAAACTGAAAACATATTTCCATGGTTTTTTTATACTAATGAGCCTTGCGATATATTCTAGGGTGAAAAAAATGGTGATCACCCATTCCAGGGCAAGCAAAATTTTATGGTAATGTTGGTCTATGTCCTCAATACTTTCCAACATGACCAAAATAACACTGAGAACAATGAGGATGACAAGAATTATATCGAAGAGTTTCCCCAATGGGGTGTCTGCCTCATAAATAATTTCATGTAGCCTGTGTTTCCAACCAGAATGTACTTCTTGTCTTTTCAAAGGGTGGCTGTTATCTCCAAAATCTTGAGCTTACTATTTTTTCTCAAGTAAGATTCAACAATAAAAGTGGTGTTTTCATCACTGGACATAGGGGTAATAATCGATTCTAATATATGAATATTATTTATTTGGTGATTGAGAGCTACATATCCAAAGCCCTGTAAAGTGCCATTTTTTATTAATATTAAACTGTGCTCTCCTAATTCCCGACCTCTGTCCAGCAATGCCACGGTTTTGTTTTTAAGGCTGTATTTATGCAGGGCATTGTTGATTTTTTCATTGTATTCCCGTGTGTTTTCCAAAGCAACACAGTTATTGGGGCACCCATTTTTTGAATGTTCACAAACTGCATCAAGACCAAGAGAGGCAGGGCAAAGTTCAAACTCCTCACTTATTTTTTTTAAAAAACTTTTAGCAGAAGGAACACCGTTAAAACCGATGTTTTGCTTCTTCTGAAACCTACTTTTTACAATTTCCAGTTCAATATGTGGACTTCCGTTCTTCGAAAAATTAATGACATGGGAAAAAAGGTTCCTTTTGGCGATATGGTTGTGCTTGGGTTTTGTTCTTTTAAGCTCTTCATATTCCTTTAAGATGGCGACCAATTCACTTCCGGTACGTTCAAAAGTAACTTTTTTGGTCTCTTTTTGCAGTTTTCTTGCCAACTGCCCGACGTTGGTGAAATGTTGATTGACCCTTCTTTTGGCATCTTTGGTCTTAGCCAGAAATATAATTTCACCATCTTTGTCATGCATGTAGTATACTCCTGTTTCCGAAGGAAGCGCCGAAACAATATCCAATTGGGTGGGGGATAATTCCCCCTGCGACTCCTCCCGAAGCACTTCTTGTACGATGGTTTTTTTAGAATCCTTATCCAATAGCAACTTAAAAAGTTTTAAAGTGGCTATGGCATCTCCGTTGGCACGATGACGGTCACTCATGGGGATACCCAGGGAACGAACCAATTTTCCCAAACTATGCGATTCGGCTTCGGGCAACAATTTTTTGGCTAGATCTACCGTGCAAAGGGTTTTTCTTTGAAAATCATATCCCAAACGGCGGAACTCAGTTCTAAGGATTCGATAATCGAATTGGGCATTATGGGCCACCAATATGGTTCCATCTGTAATTTCTACAATACGCTTGGCCACTTCGTGAAATTTTGGGGCAGTCCGAAGCATTTTGTTGTTTATTCCGGTGAGTTTTGCCACAAAAGGTTGAATCTCCCGTTCAGGATTCACCAAGCTCATAAATTTGTCCACAACCTGATATCCATCAAACTTATGGATTGCAATTTCCATGATACCTTCCTCATTGTATTTTCCTCCGGTGCTTTCAATGTCGAGTATGGCGTACATGAAAATTTAAAATATTGATTACGAATAGTTTCGAGCCCCAAAGATACTACTTCCAATACGTACCATTGTGCTGCCTTCTTCAATGGCTATGGTATAATCCCCACTCATTCCCATGGACAGCACAGAAATTCCAGGAAGTTTTTGTGCTAAATCGTCGTAGATGGTTTTTAAAAAACGGAACTCTTTACGAACCTGATTTTGATTGGAAGTAAAGGTCGCCATGCCCATAAGCCCAACTATTTTGATATTTTCCATAATTTTAAACTCGTCGGAACCTAAAATCTCAGCTAATTCCACTTTGTCCAAACCAAATTTGGTCTCCTCTTCTGCAATGTGCATTTGCAACAGACATGGAATGACCCTATCATGTTTTTTAGCTTGCTTGTCAATCTCCTTCAACAATCGAAAACTATCCACTCCGTGAATGAGCGAAACAAATTCGGCCATGTATTTCACTTTGTTACGTTGAACATGCCCGATCATATGCCATTCGATGTCCTTGGGAAGCGTTTCCCATTTTTGGGTCATTTCTTGAATCTTGTTTTCTCCAAAAACACGATGGCCAGCTACGTAGGCCTCTAAAATGGCTTCATTGGGTTTGGTTTTGGAAACTGCGACCAAAGTCACATGGTCTGGGATTGATTCCTTAACCTGTCTTAAATTCTCTTGTATTGACATAGATTAGAATTCATAAATCGTCAACCCACTTCGGAGTTTGGGTTCAATATAGGTGCTTTTTGGCGGCATCACCAATCCGGCATCGGCAATGGCCTTGATTTCGTTCATATTGATGGGCACCAGGCTGAACCCAACCGCAAAATCTCCTTTATCCACACTATCTTTCATTTTAATAACATTGTGTTTGCCATAGCCGTAAGCAATGCGCTTGTCGTTTCTTAAATCGGAGATTCCTAAAATAGGCTCCAATATGGTTTTATGTAGGATTTGGGTATCCAGTTCGCTCAACGCATCAGTGAATTGATAAACTCGCTTTCTGAGATACAACGAATAGAAATCTCCATCCAAATACATGCTGAAATGGTGCTTTCTCGTAGGTTTGTAAAGGCCATCATCTTTCTTTTCGATTCGAAAATAAGTATCAAGCTGAATCAGGAATTCTTCCTTGGAATATCCGTTTAAATCCTTGACCATTCGGTTGAACTCGTAGATTTTAATATCGGATTCGGGAATCAAATAGGCCATGAAAAAATTGTATGCTTCATCTCCGGTATGTGAAGTGTTGTTTGTCTTCATGTTTTCGGCCAGTAGGCTGGATGAAGCGCTTCGGTGGTGCCCATCGGCAATATACAGGGCATTTATTTTTTCGAAACCACGCTGAAGTCTTTCAATAATTTTCAAATCCCTGACCATCCAAAGTTTGTGCCTTACCTTGTCCGGCGTGGTGAAATCGTAGTCTGGCCGTTTGGCCGATTCTTGCTCCAGAATCAAACCAATACCTTCATCATCCGAATAGGTCATCAATACGGGTTCGGCATTAAAGCCTACCGTATTCAAATAATCCGCAAAAAGTTCTTCCCGATGTTGAATGGTGTCTTCGTGCTTTTTAATGACATCATTTTGATAATCCAAAACACTGCACGCACAGAAAAAGCCTAAGGTTGTAAGGCTACCTTTTGTAATTTCGTATAAATAAAAACTTTCCAGGTCATCTTTCTGAAAGATAGTATCCTCCAAGAATTCCAAATAACGATTGTGCACCAACTTAAAGCGCTCTTTGCCCGAGATATTTTTGTGGAACTTGAAACCTGGGTTAATGATATGCAAAAAGGAAAAGGGATTGTATTTCAACACCGATTTCAGCTCATCTTTTGAATATTTCTCGTACGAACGGGAGGCCACAAAAGCAGCTTTGTCAGGTGCTGGGCGAATGGCCTTAAAAGGTTTGATCAGGGCCATTGGTGCTTAATTAAATTGCGAAGCTACCTTTTCTGCTTTTCTGGATTCGGAATAATCGTAAAAGCCTTCTCCTGATTTTACACCCAATTTTCCTGCCATCACCATGTTTACCAATAGGGGGCAAGGGGCATATTTTGGATTTTTGAACCCCTCATACATCACATTCAAAATGGAAAGGCATACATCCAATCCAATAAAATCAGCCAATTGCAAGGGTCCCATAGGATGTGCCATTCCTAATTTCATCACGGTATCAATTTCCTTGACCCCAGCAACTTGATTATACAAGGTTTCAATGGCTTCATTGATCATGGGCATCAAAATTCTGTTAGCCACAAATCCGGGATAGTCGTTTACTTCTGTTGGGGTTTTGCCCAATTGCCTGGACAGGTCCATAATGGTTTGGGTTACCTCATTCGAAGTGCTGTACCCTCTAATAATCTCCACGAGTTTCATAATGGGAACCGGGTTCATAAAGTGCATGCCAATGACCTTATCTGGGCGCTGCGTTGCCGCTGCAATTTGGGTAATGGAGATGGAAGAGGTATTGGTAGCCAAAATGGTATCTGCATCACAGATTCCATCCAAATCTTTAAAGATTTGAAGTTTGATCTCCAGATTTTCGGTGGCGGCTTCTACGACCAAATCAGTGTTTTGCACACCGTCTTTTAGACCAGTAAATGTTGTGATATTCCCAAGTGTGCTGCTTTTTACATCTGCTTCAATAACGCCTTTGGATACCATTCTATCCAAATTTTTGGAAATGGTAGCAATTCCCTTGTCTAGGGATGCTTGTGAAATATCAACCAGATTTACTTTAAATCCACTTTGCGCAAAAACATGGGCTATTCCGTTGCCCATGGTTCCTGCTCCGATTACGGCTATGTTTTTCATTTAGTTTGAGTTTCTTATGTCTTTTGTTGGCTCAAGTGCAGCGGTCTTTTTTGCTGGAAAGTCATTCTCGACTGCGCTCGAACTGACATCGAATTTATTTTTTAAACGATTCAATAATTTGTAGGGCCACTTGAAGGGCCTTGGAACCTTGTTCCAAAGTCACAACAGGTTCAGTATCATTGTTGATGGCATCCGCAAATGTTTCCAGCTCGTCCAGAATGGCATTATTGGTCTCAATCTCCGGGTTTTCGAAATAGATTTGCTTTTTCTCTCCTTCAGCATTTTGAAGGATCATATCAAAGTCACCAGGCTTTTCAGGAGCATCCTTCATTTTGACCACTTCCACCTTTTTTTCCAAAAAATCGACCGATATGTAGGCATCGCGTTGAAAGAATCTGGACTTACGCATATTTTTCAAAGAAATTCTACTCGAAGTTAAATTGGCCACGCATCCATTTTCAAATTCGATACGTGCGTTTGCAATATCCGGGGATTTGCTGATTACGGAAACTCCACTGGCATTGATTTTCTTTACTTCAGAATTTACCACGCTCAAAATAGCATCAATATCATGAATCATTAAATCCAAAACCACGGGAACGTCAGTTCCTCTTGGATTGAATTCCGCCAGCCGGTGGGTTTCAATGAACATGGGTGTTTCAATTTTGTCCTTGACGGATAAAAAGGCGGGATTAAATCGTTCTACATGCCCAACTTGACCCTTTATATTGTTTTTTTTGGATAGCTCTAGAAGTTCTTCGGCTTCTTCGGCCGTATTGGTAATGGGTTTTTCAATAAAGATATGCTTGCCTTTTTCAATGGCCTTTTTGGCACAATCAAAGTGAGAAAGGGTAGGGGTAACAATGTCGACCACATCCACGGCATCCATAAGGGCATTGATGTTTTCAAAATAGGAATAACCAAATTCGTCCGCTACCTTTTTGGCATTGATCTCATCGGGGTCGTAAAAGCCAACGAGTTCATATTTATTGGATTCATTTAAGAGCCTAAGGTGAATTTTACCCAAATGTCCTGCACCAAGGACACCTACTTTTAACATACTTCCGGTTTTTGTCAAAAATACGGATATGGGATCATTCTTCCATAAAAATAAGAGGGCATCTGACTATAAAATCCTTCGGAACTTTTTAAATTCGTGTACCAGACCAAAAACATGAAGGATACATTGAAGCATCGAGGGATGCGCAATAAATTGGTGGAGGTGTTGTCTGCCAAGGGAATACAGGACAAAGCTGTTTTGGATGCCATTAAAACGGTGCCCAGACATTTGTTCTTGGACAGTGGTTTTGAAGATCATGCCTATCAAGACAAAGCTTTTCCCATTGGTGCAGAGCAGACCATTTCACAACCGTATACGGTAGCATTTCAAACGGAACTCTTGCAAATAAAACCCAACGACAAAATATTGGAAATCGGAACTGGCAGTGGATATCAGACAGCAGTACTTTTACATTTGAAAGCTAAAGTCTACACTATTGAACGACAAAAAGAGCTTTTTAAAAAAACAAAACTCTTTTTCAATAAAATGGGATATAGACCTAAAAAAGTGATTTTTGGTGATGGATATAAAGGATTGCCCGAAGAGGCCCCTTTTGATGGAATCATTGTCACGGCCGGAGCACCCATGGTGCCAAAACCGCTTATGGCACAATTGAAAATCGGGGGAAGACTGGTAATTCCTGTTGGTGTAGATGAGCAGGTAATGACACTCTACATCAGAAAATCAGAAAAAGAATTTGAAAAGCAGGAACTGGGAGCCTTTCGTTTTGTGCCTTTATTGGAAGACAAGAACTAGCGTTTAAAATCTTTCTTGATTCGAGATAGGTTCCGTTTGTTGTCTCTATCCTTGATAGTTTCTCTTTTATCATACAGTTTTTTACCCTTAGCTAGCCCAATTTTTACTTTGGCCAACCCCCTTTCATTAATGAAAAGATTGAGCGGAATAATGGTAAGCCCTGATGTTGTGACTTCTTTACGGAGTTTTTTTAGTTCCCGTTTGTTTAAGAGTAATTTACGCTCCGCTTTCGGTTTGTGGTTGTAATATCCGCCATGGCTGTATTCGTCCACTTGCATATTGATGACATAAAGCTCACCCATTTCATTAAATTCACAAAAACTTTGGGAAATGGAAGCCTTACCCAACCGTATGGATTTGATCTCGGTGCCTCCTAGCACTATTCCGGCGGTATAGGTATCCAGAATCTCGTAGTCGAAACGCGCTCGTTTGTTCTTTATGTTGATATTTTTCTGCATTGTTGGCAAAAATAGAAACTCTTTGCAAAGAAAATTGTAATGTTACGGTGTATTTTACGATTGTAAACAAAAATCAGACCGATGAAAAGAATCTTTTTTGGCGTACTTCTACTTTTGGTTATCTCATGCAAGGAAAAGGCCAAAACAGCGCTTACAGTTCAGGAAATTGTTGACAAATCCATTGCCGTTAGCGGGGGGGACCTCTATGCTACCCATGGTAGCTCCTTTCAATTTCGAAACAGAAAATATATTTCCAAAAAAGTGGATGGAAAGAAAATATTCAAACGGATTTCAGTCCTGGATTCCATAACCATTACAGATGTTAAGACGAATACGACTTTTCAAAGGTTCATAAATGATTCATTTATCAACCTACCAGATTCCATTTCCAATCGATATTCAAATTCAGTCAATTCAGTGCACTATTTTGCCAGATTACCTTATGGGCTGAACGACAAGGCTGTGAATAAAGAATTGTTGGGCAAGGAAAGCATAAAGGGAACATTGTATTATAAAATAAAGGTGACTTTTAACCAAGAAGGCGGTGGGGATGATTTTGATGACACTTATGTCTATTGGTTCAATACAGAAACGTTCAAACCCGATTATTTAGCCTATGACTTTCACGTGAATGGGGGGGGACAGCGTTTTCGGGAAGCCTATAACGAACGCATTGTAGAGGGAATTCGTTTTGTTGATTACAACAATTACAAACCTAAATCGAAGGGAACCCCAATTTTGGAGATAGGGCAACTTTTTGAAAAAGGGGAATTGAATCTACTATCAAAAATTGAGCTCTCGGAAATCGAAGTGACCAAAAATTAGTCCATTTTAAGACGCATATCGGTAGCAACACCATCTATTATCCGAATAATGAAAAGACTGCTGTTATCCGTGTCGTCCATTTGTTCATATTTCTGAATACCGAGCATGTTATTTACAAAAGTCGGAGTTGAGTTGCTATGGCCCACGACCAGCACATTTTTTCCTTCGTTTTCCAATTTAAAGGCTTCAATATCCACATCCCTTGGGTCGTAATACTTTACATTGATATTTTTTTTGACTGAAACCGGGGCCGCCGTCATAGAGGTACGCTCATAATTTGTTGAGTAGATTACATCTATAGCTATGGGGTCGAATACTTCAGCCCATCTAACCGCACGCATCAAACCATCCTGGTTGAGTTCGGGGTCATGATTTTCAGGATTGGTGCGATCCTTTTCGGCATGTCTAATAAAATAAAATGTGGAAACTACAGGGTCGGTAATTTCATTATCTTTATTGGAATTATTGCAGCTGGTTAATCCAACAACTAAAATTGAAATGGCAATGAAAAGTTTGGTTGTTCGCATAATAATTAGACTAAAATCCCCTTTTTTTACAGTATCAGCACCTAAAAGTAACGTTTAATTTTCATTTTCTGGTATGCCCAAACCTCATGTTTCTTTTGTGTTCTTATTGGCAATATCGTTCTGCTTTGCGCAGGAAACCATTTTGCCCGCAGATTTTAGGCAACATAACCTTACCCAATTCAATTCCAGTTTACTTAACCCATCTTATGGAATGGATTGGAACAATCCGAATTCCATTGCTGTTTGGTCACGCTGGCAGTGGCAAACTATAGACGGAGACCCTACCAGTTTGTTTGTGAACTATACGCACGGGATCAATGAAAATTCTGCATTTGGGATTGGATTTTTGCAACATAACACCGGTATCTACCTGAACACCGGAGCCAATTTGAACTATGTTCATTCCATTACTTTGGATAATATAAAACTGCTTTTTGGGGTCAATGTATTTGGATTTCAGCAAGAAGTGGCAGATGATGCGCTAACACCGGACCCTGACCCTTCGGATGCCGCGACCAAGGATTTCATTATTGCTGTTTCCCCTTCGGTTCGATTGCAGGCAGGGAGTTTTGGTCTAGGCCTGGCCTTGGAGAACATTGTGGATTTTAATTTATCCAATAGCACTGAAGAAAATGAGGCCGAAACGAAGGTTTATACCGGAACCATGAGTTATGATCTCCCTCTTGGCGTTTTCAGTAATTGGGGCAATAGTTGGCTAAGACCATTGGCCTATGTTAGGGCAATTGACGAGGCGGATACGCAATTTGGCGGAACCGTATTGTTTTCCACACCAAAGTTTTGGGTTCAAGGTGGGTTCAATAATTTTTATGGTCCTTCTGGAGGAGCGGGTGTAACCTTCGCCAAAAAGCTTTCGATTGGCGGTTTGATGGAATTCGGAACAGAATGGCCACAAAGCGGTGAGGATCCCACACTAGAGATTATCGCGTCCTATCACTTAGGAAAAAGCGATAACAGAAAGAAAGTGGTAGGGTTTGATGTCGAAACAGATGAGGAATTGGCTTTGGAGCGAATGAAAATAGAGGAGGAGCAAAGACAACGTGAGGGCCAAAAATTAGCCGAAGCAAGGGCAGCGGAACAAAGAGAGCGTGAGGAACAACTAAAGTTGGCGGAAGAAAAAAGATTGGAAGCTGAACAACAGCAGCAACTTTTGGCAAAACTAGCTAGGGAAAGAGATTCCATTGCACAGGCTAGGATGGACGCAATAAAACTGCAAGAAGAACAAAGAAAAAAGGATAGCATTGCGAGGCTCCAACGGCAAACAGTTGAGGTAAAGCCAAACGAGAGATACGAGGAGGTAACCAATGCCGAAGGCTTGGAACCTGGCTTTTATCTAATTGCAAATGTATTCGGAACTAAACGTTATTTTGAGAGCTTTATGCTGACTTTGAGGCAAAAGGGTCTGGAGCCAAAATCGTTTTATCGCAGTTTGAACAAATTCAACTACGTGTATTTAGAACGTTATAACACCATGCAAGAGGCCCGTAGGGCAAGGGATAGCCAATTCTTTGGCAAATACACAGACAAGACATGGATTTTTAGGGTGCGAAGCGATTAAATTAGATTCAATCGCTTCGACTTTGTTGGCAACCACTTGAATTAGAACTACCCTACTTAGTACTTTTTCAAGATTTGGGGTATTATATTTCTTATTCAATAACCCTAATTCGCACCGCATTTGGTTGCACTAGTCCACCAGCACCAGAAGTGACCAAATTTTTAATAAAGGTACCGCTGCGGTCGTACAATTTTACTTCGGAAGTTCCTCCGCTGCCAATCAGCATATCGCCATTGGAGAAAAAATCGATACCCTCAGGTTGATTTAAACCGGAAGAGATCACATCTCCTATAAGATTGCCATCAGAATCAAATTTCACCACTTTATTACCTGTCCAATCGTTGGCTAAAAGGTTATCTTGGGCATCGAACCATATGTTTGTGGGACCTTGTAATCCAGAATTAATAAACAATCCAAGGTCATTACCATTGGTGTCAAATTTTCTAACTGATTTATCCTTAAACGAGGACACATAGAGGTTGCCCGCAGAATCCCAGTCCAATCCAATACTTTGGTCAACCGCTACATCAGTAAAATTATCCACAAAAGTTCCATCCAATTGATATCTGCGAACAAGTCCATTACCTCCCCATTGTAGCACGTACAATAAGTTGTCCGCTCCAACCTTCATGCGTGTAGGGCCGCTTATTCCCGTTGCAAAACTTCCAATTAAATTACCGGTCGAAGCATCATACCTGTTTATTTTATTTGAACTTAAATTGGAGATGAGCACTTGTCCTTCATCTTCAAGAAACAGGATATCCTGTGGCCAGGCCAGGTCATCATCGATAAAAGTTGCTGCGTTTTGGCCGTTTTCATCATACCTCAATATTTTCCATGGGCCTGTAGTAAATTCAACAGCATCGCTTACATAAACAAAAGTCCCTGATTGCGGCTCGGAATCCACAATAGTCAAAGAATAAGTTTTTGAAATACTCCCCACGCTTGCGGTAACAACAGAACTTCCCACTTGTAGTCCAGTTACAAGGCCACTGCTATTTACGCTTACATTGGTATTGTTTGCCGACCAGTTAATGCTTCCTGAAATTGCTATGGTTTTGCCAGATTGGTCTTTTCCCGTGGCAGTTAGCGTTGTAGTGTTGGTTCCAAAAAGGTCAAGTTGATTACCGTTTGAAGAACTGATGGTAATACTTGTAAGTACAGGATTTTCATTAGGAACTTCGCCTCCGGGACCATCACTTGAACTACAGGAATAAATAAGCGCAATCACCAGCAAACAGAATATCTTTTTCATATGGGAATAAATTTGAAATTTCATCTTGAGATTTGTTAAGTTATTTTCTGAGCGTTTTACAAAACCATGATTTAGCCATCCTGCAGAACCATGACTATGTAAAGCAAATCAATACATTAAAAGTATAGGGGGTATTAGTTCTTATAAAGATTTACAACAATTTGAAGTGAGAATTACCCGGTTAAGAAAGACTTTGTTTATTAAGCTGTTTCTTTCCCATCGGAATTAAGGAACAGTTTAGGAGTGGTTCCCGTAAATTTTTTGAAGGCATTGTAGAAAGAGACCCGATTATTAAAACCACAGGCGTACATCACATCCGTAACGCTGAGTTTTTCATCTTCTCGAAGCATTTTCTTGGCTTCTTCAATTCTATACGAGTTGATGAAATTAAAAAAGTTGGAATCAAAGTGTTCATTGATAACTTGTGAACAATGGTGCCGTGAAATGTTTAATGTATCCGCAAGATCATCCAATCTAAATTCGTTGTTCAAAAAAGGTTTCTCGTTGTCCATATACTTTTCCATGTCTTCTTTTAATTCCAAGGAAAAATCGGGCGTGAGTCCGGTGGTTTTGTATTTGATTACAGGAACAATCTTTTTCATGGGCAGCCCATCAAACACCTCAGGTTGAACAAAACCAAAATAAGCGAGCATGGATATAAAAAATAGCATGGACGCTCCTATAAGATAATCGCCGCTTGTGGTCAGAACTCCCAAACCATTGAACACGAAAAATGATGAAAATGAAACCACATAGCCCAGATAGGAAAAAGATATCCATTTGAGCCAAACTTTCTTATTTCGACTCACCACTCCTTTCATCAATTGCCAAAAAATCAAACCAAAATATAAGAGCATAAGTGCAATAATGACCTTGGTCTGGTGCGGGTTAAAGTAATGGATAGAAAAGACAATTCTGCCACTCCGAAACAATTCCACCTTGGTTTCAGGATTCATTAGGTACACACGGGAATAGTTCAATAATATTATTAAAAAAGGTAAAAAGTGAACGGTATCCTTCCATTTGAATCTGGTTCCGTAAACAACCCTTCTGATGTAAAAGAATAAAATTGGACCATAAAGCACCCATACCAACATGTTGGTAAAGAGAATACTTATAAAACGTTGTGTAAACAACTCGCCGGACCAATACAACGCATTGTAGAAAACGTTGTATCCGAAAAGAAGTACATAAAAACCTAACAAGCGGTTGGCCACTTTGTCACCTCTTTTCTTTAGAAATAAGAGGATGGCCAAAATAAAAGCCAGAAAGGAAAAGAGTGAAAATAAATATTCGTACGTGTTCATTTATCCCAAATAAAAGGAAATTTTATGACTTCGGTCTGGTAAGGTATGGTCAGAGCGATAAAGAAGGGAAGAATCTGGTATCTGTCTACTTTTTAATCTCCTTTTGCACCAAATGTTCCAAGTAGGCAATGGTATTGATCAAGTATTTACGATCTCTGGTCATGGTGCTCATGGACACGGCACCCTGTATCATGGTAAAAAGTTGTTTGGCGAATTGAAGGGGAGGAACAGGCAAATGAATCTCATTTTGGTTGACCCCATTTTCCAAAACCAAAGCAATTTTCCCTTCAATGGTTTTTATGGTCTCCTTTACAGCAGCAGCAAGCAATTTGTTGTTGTTCTGCGCATCAACACCTACATTAAGGATGGGGCATCCACCAAATGGAAGGGTGAAAACATCATACTGGCGGTAAAAACGTAACAGGGAATGTATTTTATCCATTGCGTTGCCCTCAATCTCCAACTTCCCATCTATTACGGCGAGCAAATGGTTCTGATTGTGTTCAAAAGCTGATAGGGCCAGTGCTTCTTTGTTTTCAAAATTCCCATAAATAGCTCCTTTGGTTAACCCAGTAGCTTCGGTTAGGTCACTCATGCTTGTGCCCACATAACCGAATTTGTTAAAAATGGGAGCTACAGTTTCAATGATGTATGCAGTGGTGCGCTCTGCTTTTTTGGTCATAGTGGCTCGGGTTGGTTTTAAGTCGGCTGGCTCTAGCTAATATATAAAAAACAGATACTGTATGGTATATTAAAAATGCAAAAGCCCTTATTTTAACATAATAAGGGCTTTCTTTTTTATATTACGTGTCAGGTTGAGCATAGGAGAGACCTATAATAGGCATTCAGTTGTTAAGACTTCTCGACTGCGCTCGAAATGACATGGCACACTATTCCACCAGCTCATTTTGGTTTCTGAAGACCAATTCATCATCAAAAGAGTCTAACAATATGATACTTTCCGCTTTAATTTTTCCAGCTAAAAGCTCTTTGGATAAATTGTTCAATACCTCTTTTTGGATCAATCGTTTAACCGGTCTTGCTCCAAATTGTGGATCATACCCCTTTTCAGCCAAGTAGGCTATGGCTTCTTCGGTGGCATCAAGGGTAATGTGTTGTCTGGAGACCATTTTTTTGAGCTGATCCAATTGCAAGCGTACAATTTCCGTGATGTTGGACTTGTCCAGTGGGGTGAACATGATGATATCATCTATCCTGTTCAAGAACTCGGGTCTTATTGTTTTGCGCAATAAACCCATCACCTCCGTCCGAGCTACCTCTGCTGCACTTTCCAGATCAGGGGCATCCTCAAACTTTTCTTGAATGATTTGGCTGCCCATATTGCTGGTCATGATGATGATGGCGTTTTTGAAATCGGCCACACGTCCTTTGTTATCAGTCAACCTACCTTCATCCAAGACCTGAAGCAGTATGTTGAAGGTGTCGGGGTGCGCCTTTTCAATCTCATCCAATAGCACTACAGAGTATGGCCTTCTGCGGACTGCTTCGGTCAATTGCCCGCCTTCATCGTACCCCACATATCCGGGAGGTGCACCGACCAACCTACTGACCGAATGACGTTCTTGATACTCACTCATATCTATGCGTGTAATGGCATTTTCATCATCAAAAAGGTATGCCGCCAAGGTTTTGGCCAACTCGGTTTTTCCCACACCTGTATTACCGAGGAACAAGAACGATCCAATCGGTTTTTTGGCATCTTGTAAACCAGCTCTACTTCTTCTAATGGCATCAGATACGGCAACAATGGCCTCCTCTTGCCCTACTACGCGTTTATGAAGTACATCTTCCAATTTAAGTAATTTTTCGCGCTCACTTTGCATCATTTTGGTCACGGGAATACCTGTCCACTTGGCAACAACTTCGGCAATATCCTCATTGGTGACTTCTTCTTTGATAAGGGTTCCAGAACTTTGTTGTTCTGCCAGTTCCTCCTGAAGTTTTTCAAGTCGTTCATGGGATTCCTTGATTTTTCCATATCGCAGCTCGGCCACTTTGCCGTAATCCCCGTTGCGCTCTGCACGCTCGGCCTCAAGTTTGAAGTTTTCAATATCCTGTTTTGTTTTTTGGATATTGTCCACCACGCTTTTTTCACTTTCCCATTGCGCAAAAATTTCATTGCGTTCTTCTTTGAGATTGGCCAACTCCAGATTTAAACCCTGCAACTTTGCCTTGTCATTTTCCCTTTTAATGGCTTCGATTTCAATTTCGAGCTGCATTATTTTTCGGTCCAGTACGTCCAACTCTTCGGGTTTGGAATTGATTTCCATACGAAGTTTCGAAGCTGCTTCATCCATAAGGTCAATCGCCTTGTCCGGTAAAAATCGGTTGGTGATGTAGCGTTGGGATAATTCCACAGCAGAAATCACAGCTTCATCCTTGATGCGTACTTTGTGATGCGCTTCATATTTTTCTTTGATTCCCCTTAAAATTGAGATGGCGCTTTCCGTATCCGGTTCGTCAATCACTACCTTTTGGAACCTACGCTCCAATGCTTTGTCCTTTTCAAAATACTTTTGATATTCATCAAGCGTTGTGGCCCCGATTGCTCTAAGTTCACCACGAGCAAGTGCAGGTTTAAGAATATTGGCGGCATCCATAGCACCTTGACCACCTCCGGCCCCGACCAAAGTGTGGATCTCATCAATAAAAAGTACAATGTTGCCGTCAGAGGAGGTAACCTCTTTGATGACAGCTTTTAAACGTTCTTCAAATTCGCCTTTATATTTAGCTCCTGCAATTAGGGCTCCCATATCTAATGAATAAATGGTCTTTTCTTTTAGATTTTCAGGGATATCGCCTTGAACTATCCGGTGTGCCAATCCTTCTGCAATGGCCGTTTTACCAACACCGGGTTCTCCCACTAACATGGGATTGTTTTTGGTTCTTCTGGAAAGGATTTGAAGCACGCGTCTGATTTCTTCATCGCGCCCGATCACAGGGTCCAGTTTACCACTATCTGCCAGTTGGTTCAGATTTTTGGCGTATTTATCTAAAGAATTATAGGTATCCTCAGCACTTTGAGAGGTAACTTTGCCTCCCTTTCTAAGTTCTTGGATTGCGGCCGTGAGGTCTTTTTCCGTGACACCTTGATCCTTAAGAATTTGGGCAATCTTACTTTTTGATTTGAATATTGCCAATAGCAAATGTTCGATAGAGACGAATTCATCACCTTGTTTTTTGGCAATGATACTAGCTTCGTTCAATGCTTTTCCGGCTTCCCTTGAAAGCATGATCTCTCCACCGGAAACTTTGGAAAAACTTTCCAGCTCTTTTTCCAAAATTTGATGTATCAAGGCAATATTGACGTTCAACTTTTTAAGAATAAAGGGCAATACGTTTTCATCTACCTCCGAGATGGCCTTGAAAATGTGCTCGTTTTCTATTTGCTGGTGTCCTAGGCCTTGTGCAAGCTGTTGTGCTTGCTGAATGGCCTCTTGTGATTTTATAGTGAAATTATTAAAGTTCATTTTCAATGTTTTATTTGCTTAATGTCAACAACCTTACCATTGGTGAAGTACCGTCAAAATGTCGGTAAAACCCTGAAAACAAAGGACATTTCGTCAGTTTGTAAGCTTTTTGTCCAAGCTCGACAGAACTAATGTAAGTTCGACATAAGAGGTGATTGTTTTTCCAATACAAATCTTGACAATTGTGGAATCTGTCACTTCGAGTGCAGTCAAGAAATTTTAAAAGCGGATTTTTTAAGTAGGTCTCGACTACGCTCGACCTGACACTATCACAAATTATGATTTGTCAATTCAATAAACATAATTTAATAGGCGAACTTATTTTAAATAATAAATTTGCAACATGGGAATATTCAATAACTTATTTGGAAATAAAGAACAGTCAACAAAGGAAGAAAAACAGGTTCCATGGATACCGTTGGTAGCTATGGATCAGTTGAATGAAATCAAGGAAAAATCCAAGGAACGGACGCAGCTTATTTTCAAGCATTCGACCACATGTGGTATCAGCCGAATGGTGTTGAATATGTTTACTTCATCGTATGCCTTGGGCGAAGATATAGACGTCTATTTTTTGGATTTACATGCCCACAGGGACGTTTCAAACGCAGTGGCATCTACTTTTCAAGTGATGCATCAATCCCCGCAATTATTGATCATTAAAAATGGAGAGGCAACCTACCATACTTCACATGGGGCCATTACGGATATTAACTTTGAGGAATATGTATAAAAAAACCCCGATTTATGTCGGGGCTTTTGTTGTGTTCAAATAATGTTTTCAAGATTCACATTTGACAATCTATTTAATCGTTGAACTGATTCCCTGCAACAAACCGGTTCTGGGTAATAATGGACTTT
This sequence comes from Flagellimonas sp. 2504JD1-5, assembly GCF_053618295.1. Lineage (NCBI taxonomy): Bacteria > Pseudomonadati > Bacteroidota > Flavobacteriia > Flavobacteriales > Flavobacteriaceae > Flagellimonas > Flagellimonas sp. 2504JD1-5. Next base: position 765,362 of record NZ_JBSIOU010000002.1, on the reverse strand, counting down.
AATCTTAACTTCAAGTCCTCGCCCGCATCATAAACCATTTGTTCGTTGGTTGGGAACGGAACAGCCCTCACTTGCAAGAGCGAGATCAAATCGGTTTCCAATGCTCTTTTGTCACCTCTATAATTGGCATAAACGTGTTCGAAGACAAATTCACTGCTCAAGGGATAAGAATTGATTTCCTGACCACTTTGCAGATCGGTAAAGCTAACTTTAGCGCCAATTTGTGCAGCTTTGAATTGCGTAAACTGATAAAAATTGCACGTCACCTTTTTAAACTTGTCTACTTTTATATCATTACCAAGACTATCTTTGGCCACATTTCCATTATCGTCCAAAACGTATTCAAAACCGTCTTTGACCAGCTTTTCTTTAATGATCTCCTTCTCATTTACCTGCTCTGGGGAGATATTGATCTCTCTAAAATTCAGGTTGAGGGCATAATCATATTTGATATCGGCCAGGGGATTGGCATGATATTCCAGCCAAAAGTTATCCAATCCGTAACCGTTGAAATCCAACAGCTCTTCTTCCAGTCTTTCAGGAATGATCTGTTGTGTGTCATTTCCGATTTCCACCATTACATATTCAAGCCCTTTAGCATAGGCATCATTCATTTTGGCAATGGTTTCCTTATAACCTGGATTGATTTCCTGTAAATATTTCAACTCACCGTAGGCAGCCCTATAATCGGCTTTCTCTTTGGCTGTGGTCAATAGATTTGAAGCATTGCTATATAAGTATTCAGAAAGATTGTTCTTGGTAGAGACTATCCTTGAATCATAGTTTACAAAGTCGAAAGAGGCGTTCCTGTTTTCATCATAAATAGGAATCGGCATTAATGGTCTGATTCTTTCTTGGATTTGCTTCAACTGCAAATACTTGTTGTAAATGGTTTCCAGATTTGCTGGGTTACCATCATTTTTCAAAAAAGTAATCTGCTCCATTTCGCGTTGTGCATTTTTGGCGAAGGCATCCTCCAGTAACAAAACATAGTTTTGATGACCTTTTTTGGTCTTGTTATCGGTCAAATTCTTGATGGCCCTGTTCATGGCCGAAACATAGTTACCGCTGTTTAGGGCTTCCTGGGTTTTTTTAACCCCTCCGCAGGCAGCGAGAACGATCAAAAAACTAAAGAGTATAATTTTTTTCATGGCATTTTGATTTTATTGGTTTCTAGTTGGTTTCCAACAGCCGTGCCAAAAACCTACACATTAGTAACGAAAAAGGATTATCGGTAGTATAATATCGATGAAATACATAAAAATCGTTTAAATTTTAGCAATTCTGAAGTAAAGCATGGTTGTTAATTGTCATTTGATAAAATCACAATTGCTGGGTATTTTTTTAGGTCTGGTTTACCATTCTATTTGTAATTTTGGGACTTCTTAATTTAAAGGCAAATGCAAAGAGACCACCAGATTTTTGAACTCATTGAGAATGAAAGAGCAAGACAGCTAGAAGGGATAGAACTAATAGCATCGGAAAATTTTACCAGTCCGCAGGTTATGGAAGCGGCAGGATCGGTACTGACCAACAAATATGCTGAAGGATATCCGGGAAAACGCTATTATGGAGGCTGTGAAGTGGTGGATCAAGTGGAGCAACTGGCCATTGACAGGGCCAAAGCGTTGTTTGGTGCCGAATATGCCAATGTACAGCCCCACTCGGGTTCGCAGGCAAACGCAGCGGTGTATCATGCATGTCTTAAACCGGGGGATACCATTTTGGGCTTTGACCTTTCCCATGGCGGACACCTGACCCACGGATCACCCGTGAATTTCTCAGGAAAATTGTACAACCCTGTTTTTTATGGTGTTGATGAAGAAACGGGAACCATAAATTATGACAAGGTCCAGGAAATTGCGACCAAGGAGCAGCCAAAGTTGATCATTGCGGGAGCGTCAGCTTATTCTCGAGATATGGACTTTAAAAGGTTCCGGGAAATTGCCGATAGCGTAAATGCCATTTTACTGGCCGATATTTCGCATCCTGCAGGTCTTATTGCAAAAGGGATAATGAACGATCCAATTCCCCATTGCCATATTGTTACCACCACAACCCACAAAACCTTAAGAGGTCCTCGAGGGGGATTGATATTGATGGGCAAGAACTTTGAAAATCCCTTCGGGATACGTTTGAAGAACGGAAACCTTAGAAAAATGTCGGCCTTGTTGGACTTGGCAGTTTTCCCTGGAAACCAAGGCGGACCGTTGGAGCATATTATTGCAGCCAAAGCGGTTGCATTTGGGGAGGCACTTACCGATGACTTTTTACATTATATGCTGCAAGTAAAGAAAAATGCCGATGCCATGGCAAAAGCATTCATGAAACGCGATTACAAAGTAATCTCTGGAGGCACCGACAACCACATGATGTTGATTGACCTGAGAAACAAGAACATCACAGGGAAGGATGCAGAAAAAGCTTTGGAGCTTGCCGCCATCACTGCAAACAAGAACATGGTGCCTTTTGATGACCAATCTCCATTCATTACTTCAGGTATTCGATTTGGTACACCTGCCATTACCACCAGAGGATTGAAAGAGGATGACATGGAAACCATTGTAGATTTTATTGATGCTGTGATCATGGATCCAGAAAACTTGGATCATATAGCCCAAATAAAAACAAAGGTCAATGAGCTTATGCAGTCAAGACCTTTGTTCAATAACTAAAACTAACTAAGGGTGTTCTTAGGCCAATGCCTAAGGAAATCAAAATTGTTCAGTCTAGAAGAAAAAAATCTTCTTTGAACAGCTTTTTGGTTTTAAGATTGTATACCATGGCATCATGGTTTACCTCATCGTCAAAATAGAGGCCCCAATGGCCATAATAGGTAATGTCGGTATTTTCTTTTTCCATTAATGGGAGGGGAGCTTCTTCAAAAACGGGCACAAACATTTCATAGGGCATTTCGGTCAACCCTTTGGTAAGATATACAAAGTCTTCACTGATTTTGAATATGATCGCACCGAGTTGCTCTGGAATACTTTGATCGTAAATGCGGGTAACAATTACCGAGGTATCATTAAAATGCAAGGTAATTTCGGCGATATCAACGGCACCTTTGTTCACCGAGTACAACTTTTCATAGGACTCCCCAAACGGGGTAATGGGCAAATTGATACCATCATTTTGTACAAATCCACCCCAGTTTCCCTTGTTGTAGTAATGTAGACTTTCTGCAAGCGCATAGTTGCATCTAAGTTCAACAATTAGATCTGCCCTAAACTTTTCAATGTTGTACCGACACCGAACGGTAGCCTCTGCAAAAAAGTCTTTTTCCAGCGCTCTTTTAAATTCTTCAAGCCCTCTAGCAAGAATAAAACTCTTGATTCCGTCGAGGGGAAAATTATAATCTGATTTCTTTTGGAATGGCATATTTGGTAGATTGGTATAATGTTCTCTACCAAAGTTAAAACGAATCTTTTTTTCGGGATTGAAGGAAAACCTTAAAAATTCTGGGGGTTTCCTCGTGTTTTGGCCTTTTTTTAAAGAAAAAGAGATAAAAACGAAGAAATTTCTCCAATTCCGCTAATTGGCGGTTAAAATCCGATTTATATAAATCCCCTGTTTTTTGCGGCCAAAATCAAGGCTAGATCATTCTCATTTTCGGTGCCAAAAAGTGACTTTAAATGACGTTTTCTATTCTCGATGGAAGAGGGGGAAAGCCGAATAAATTTTTCCAAATCTTTGTTTTTGGTTCCAATGGACAAATGGTAAAGAATCTTTTTGTCCTTTTCATCTAAATTAATGTCGTTGGACAACTTTTTACGAATTGCTGCCAAGGCTTTGGAAGAATAATAAGGAGGATTTAGGGTAACCACCTTCACGGCTTCCTCCAAGGTTTTGGGATCTATATCGGTCTTTACCAAATAGCCATCTGGGTCAACGGATGTAAGAATACTGTTGATCCGGAAGTTATCTCCGAAAGAGGACATAAAGACAATCTTGGTTTCGGGCACCAACTGACGGGCCAAAATTCCCAACTCTTCGCCCGAATGGGGCTGGTCTTCATTGGGCGGGTACATTTGTACGTCCAAGAACAGAATGTCATATTTAAAGGAATCGACCGATTCTTCGATCATTCTTTTTCCCAGTTCAAAGGTATTTGCGGTATCTACGATTATACTATATCCGTCAAAAACAATGCGCTCCAAGATAAACTTGTACCCAAGCATTGTCATTTCATGGTCATCAATGGCTAAAATTCGCAGTGTCTTCATTTTAATTGTTTTCACGTTGTTGGTTTATACGTTCAACACCTGTCTGTATTCTTCAATTTTGGCGGGGCTGTCCAAATTCACAAATTGGGCCGGTAACGTCACCGAAACAGTGGTGCCCTGCCCTTTTTTACTATCAAAACTTAACGTTCCGTTCAATTTCTCCACTCTCGAAATCACATTTCTATGTCCAATACCTTTTTTGCCCTTGCCGGTATCAAAACCGACACCGTCATCTGCAACCACCAATTTTAGCATATTTTCATCAACACTAAAATTAACGTCCACATTATTGCAATGGGCGTGCTTAACACAATTTTGGAGGGATTCTTGAACAATCCGGTAGGCATTAATTTTAATATCGCCATCCAAACTGTCCCAAGCCACCTCTTCATCATATTCAAAAGAACATGCAATACCTGCAGATTTACTTGTGGTATTGATCAACTCCTCGATGGATACAATAAAGTTATGAATTTTTTGGTAAGATGCATTGCTCAGCTCATGCGAAATGGTTCGTATTTCCTCTTCCACTTCGCGTAGTTTTTCAATGAGTTCTGCCCGTTGTTGAATGGAAGTTTCATCTTCCTGGTCGTTTAAGGTGGTCAGGATCAAGCGAATGCCCAACATTTCGCCCAGGATGCCATCGTGAAGTTCTTCGGAGATGCGTTTTTTCTCCAATTGTTTGCCCTCTTCAAATTTACCTTGTTGCGAAAGCATGAGATTGTAGATCTCTTGGTTTGACTCTTGCTGTTTTTGTTGGAATTTTAACCTGTTGTTGCTGATACGTTGGGACACAATTATAAAAAATGCGACACCTAGCGCTACCAGGCCCAGCGCAGCACCAAACCAAATCTGTTTTTGGCGGGTTAACACTACATTTTGTTCAATGACCTCGTCGGTTTCCAAGCGGATACGGGCAAATTTATCCCGGATTATACGTTCCTCTTCTCTAATTTGTTCATTTAGATTATAGTATTCATTGGAATACGACGTTGCATTACCACTATCCAAGTTGGTAAGCAGTTTTAAAATCAATAAATGGTGGTCGTTGTTGGTGGTTTCTTTGGCCAAGGATAATGCCTCTTTAGCTACTTCAATTGCGTTGGTTGTGTCCTTCTGTGCCAATAAAATCTCAGCGTAATACTGTTTGGCACGGGCCTGGTCAATAGTTAACCCTGTACTGTCATTCAGAGCAATAGCTTTCGAAATCAAGCTTTTAGCCTCTTCATGCTGTTTTTTGCCATTTGAAATAGCATGCGCAAGACTCACTAAAGCCTTACCATAAAGTTGTGGGTTTTCTACTTTGAAATCTTTACTTTTTAATAAATCCTTGTAAAATTTCTCTGCTTTGGCATATTGGCCACTTTCTAAATATATAACAGCTATGTTATTTTGATTTTCACGTATAAAGTTTTTTTGCCTTGCCCCGTCTAGCTTTTCCAAATCATACCTAGCTTTTTCATAATACTCTAAAGCTTTGGGATAATTCTTCATATCGCTAGCAATAGTACCTAAAAGATTATCACAATAATATATCCTTAGGTAATCGTCTAAATCGTTAAAGACCCTAAGTGCTTCAATGGTGTTTATCTCTGCTCCCAAATAATCTTTAAAATGCTTCTGGATTCCACCCATGCCTAATTGCATCCTACTTTTTAGAGAAAGGGAGGTTGAATCAACAGGTAACTGATTAAAACTGTTAAGAGCTTTATTATAGTGAAAATAAGCACTGTCAACCACTCCGTGGGAATTAAAGAAATGCGCCAAATCCCAATGGGATTCACCCAAAGCCTTATATATACCATCTTCTTCGGAAAGGTGCTGAACCTTAAGGTTCATTTGTCGGAACCCCAAAGAATCTTCCAATCTTTTATAGGCCAAGGAAATTCGCGATAAATGGTCCAAACGAATGGTATCATTGGAAATTGTATGGGCTTTTGCCTCTGCATCAAGCAAATACTTTTTTCTGCCCTCCATGGACAATTGCATGCTGTCGCGGGCAATATTGATCCATTTGTTAACCAGGGCCGACTCAGGAGTGGTATCAGCATCATGGTCTTGGGGTCGCTGCCCACAGCTAGTCAAAAGAATAAAAATCAATATTAAACTCTTGTTTTTCAACGTAATAGGTTAAAAGTAAGCGGTTATTTGTTTTCTTTTACTACAAGGTAAAAAAAAAGCCCCAAATCAAACGAGATTAGGGGCTATGTTTTATGTTTACTAATGACTACAATTTCCTCTCGTCATCGTTTATTGATTCTATAGTTGAATAATGACCATAGGAAACAAAATTGATTGTCTTGTTTTGACCAATGTCTGATGCATCCACTTTTGATAATTGAGTGGTCTCAGCAACCGAAGAGCTTGACCCTATATTCTTCTCTGAACAAGCCAAAATGTAAAGACCAAATATTAATAAAACGATAATAGAGGTTATTTTCTTCATTCCTAGAGATTTTATTAAGAATTAGTTTCTTCCATCATCCTCACCACTGTTATTGCTGCCAGTAGTAGAATCTTGATCTCCAATACTTTCAAATAAATTTTCGGTTTCAGCTACATCTGTTTCTGCTTCGCAAGAAAAGAATCCCAAGGTCATAACTGCTAGTGCTAAAATGCTTAATGTCTTTTTCATAATATATGTTTTTGATTAGAAATTTTGGTTAACGCCGACAAGATATTTAGAGCACAAAAAGGGACGGGTGCGCGCACAAACATTTTAGTGTTTGTACCTATTGTATTAGAATTTTAAGAGAATCTGTAAGAATTGACCTAATTAAGGGTCTTTAAGGCATTTTTGGAGAGCATATCCTTTAAAACATCCACTTTTTCCTTGTAGGTTTTGGTAAAGGGAAGTTCCTCATTTTTGTTGTTACGCAAAGTGCAGGTTGACTTTCCGTAGTTGATGCCCGACACGTAACGACTGTTAATAATGTAACTCTGGTGCACACGGATAAAGGATCCTGGAAGCGTTGCCTCAAAAGATTTTAAGGTCTTGAAAGCACTGACCACGGTGCCATTGGTCATAAAAAAATCGGTGGCGTTGTTGTCCGATTTTAGATAAAGAATATCGTTGGTGTCCAAATACCGATAGTCGCTGTACGATTTTAGGCAGATGGTAGAGGGCATGTTTTGTTTGTTGTACAGTTTTCGCAAGCGCATAATGCTCTTGCGGATGTCAAACTCGTTGTGCGGTGTGATCCAATAATCGAAAAAACCACTTTTAATGGCGTTGTAGGCATATTTTTTAGAGCTGGAGTACCCTATGATCAACGGAAGCGTGGGCATAAACTGGTTGAGCTCCGTGACCATCTGAAAATGTTCCATGCCATTTTCGTTCAGGTTGATCAATACCAAATCGGGGGTGAACTTTAAAATGGTGTTCAGGCCCTCACGGGAATCCCTGGCATTGCCAACACAGCTAAAATCTCCATACTCTTGCATATGAAGTTGCAACTGAAGCTTTGAGGCAGCACAGGAATCGATTATGGCATAGGTATAATCCATAGCTAACGTACTGGGTGCAAGATACTAACGAGTTAAAAAAACCTATTGCAGTTTTCCCTTAAAAAAACTATGGATTTCCCTCAAAATCAGGCATTTCATGTGATTTTTCCCATAAACTTTGGAGAAAAACTAATTTTCCATAACATTTTCGTAGGCACCGATGTCGGGATTTGCTCCTCGGTCCGTTCCTAAAATATCGACCGGAAGGGGTGGGGTTATGGCAAAATTTGCAGCATCGATGGCAGCTGAATTTTCCCCAATCCAAAATTGATCTTTAAAAGGATTGGCAAAATCTGCATCTGCATTCAACAAAAGATTCTGGTATATATCGGTATCCAAAAAATTGTACAATGGGTTGTTTTCAAATTGATTGTCGGAATCATTGAACTTTAAAAGGCAATTTTCAAAGCCGAAATTAAAATCGGTATCCACATCTTTTAGAAGGGAAAGTTCGAGCCGCATATTACCATCGACGATACAATTTACAAAATTGGCTTCTTCCAAAGCAATGGAAGAATTGGAGGTGAAGTTATCCAAAGCCAATGTGGGCCAATTGCGGATGCCTTTGTTCCAATAATTGGCCAAAGTGCAATGTACAAAGCTGTATTTTCCTCCATTGTTACCATAAAATGAACTGGCACCTGCACTTCCCAACACGCTATTTTCGGCCACGATACTGGATGAAATGGCCCAAAGATTATGGCTTATACTATTATATATCTGTGAGTTTTTTAGGGTAAGTGTAGGACTCAATAATTGACCATCGCCCTCCACACGTAATCCAAGGGTGGCATTTTTAAGGGTCAAATGGGTTATTTGGCTGTCCACACTACCTTCTCTAAGCCATACGGTGCCCCATTGCCCGGGTACATCGGCATAAGTGGGTTCCAACCGGTCACCTTCAAAGATGACCTCATTCTCCAATACCTCTTGATCTTCGCTTAAGAGCCCGTTGATGTGCAATGAAGCTCCGGTATTGACCAAAAGCCCTGAATTATTATGGAAATGCACCCTGGCCCCGGCATCCACCGTTAAAGTGTTCCCTTCGGGAACGGCCGCATAGCCATAGATCACATAGGGCTTTTCATTGGTGAACTGTAATTCATCAGGTTCTAGAAAAAAACCTTCCACTCGGATTTCATTGCCGTTTTCATCAAGACCCAGCACCAAGGTCTCTTTGGTTCCATTGGAAAGCGTGGCAGGATATAAAAAAACAGCATCTTTGACCAGGGTGACCAGTTCCACCATTTGCTGATTTGTGTTATTGCCAAACAGGAGACTTTCAGTATATAAAAATTCGTTTTCAGGAATTTGTGAAGCATCAAAAGTGGTTTCGATAAAAACAAAGAGACTGTCTTTGGCCAACAAAGGAACATCATTGAATTCTTTTCCGGCCTGTCCATCTACATTCAGACGATAACTGCTGGTTTGGCCGGTTTCAAGCCCTACAAACGGAATCAAGATGTCTTCGTTACTTCTGTTATATACCTTTAAGGTATAGGTGGCGCTGCCAATGTTGGTGAAAATGGTATCGAGAAAAACGGTATCCTTGGAAAATTCCAAATTTCCGGTGCTGGGCACATAATCAAAATCCTTTCTGCACGAGCTCCATGAAATGGCGAGTACCAGCATGGCAAGCAGGGCTATGGATTTGATCAGGGGACGGTTCATGTTTTGTTAAATAATTGTTGAACGACTTCGGGAACCCGTTTGGGTCTAAACGTGATGGCGTCCAACAAGCACCACTCCGTTATACCTTTAACTAGTAGTGCATTGGTTTTATTGTTTTTGATGGCCACCACTCTTTTTGAAATGGCTCCCTTGGTTTCTTCAATATAGGTTTGCACTTGGATGGTGTCTCCTAGTTTGGCGGATAGATGGTATGCAATGTGGTGATTTTTCACCACCCATATTAGACCTTTCCGAGTAGCCTCATCAGTTACCTGGAGCCAATGTTTTTTAGAGATATCCTGTATCCATTCCACATATCGGATGTTGTTCACATGGTTCAGTTCATCCAGATCGTCTTTGGTAACCGCGAAGACTTCGGTATAGGACTGCATTAATCTTTCTTACGGATTTTAACCTCAAAAAGCTTATTCCAGTTTTTGCCGGTGACAAAAAAAGTTTTCCGCTCAGGATGGTATGCCACTCCGTTCAATACCGAATTGGTGTCGTCCCATTCCGGTCCTTTTTTCACCTTGCCCTTTAATCCTCCAAAGTTGATGACACCTTCGATGGCCCCGGAAGTAGCATCGATGATCATCATGCTTTCTTTTTGGTAGACGTTGGCATATATTTTTCCATCTACATACTCCAGCTCATTGGCCTTGTTGAAAATGGACTTGTTGGTAACCGTTTCAATATAGCCCTGCTCCTCAAGAGTGGTTGGGTCTAAAAACCATATTTTCTCAGTACCATCACTTTTGAACAGTTTGTTGCCATCGTTGCAAAGGCCCCAGCCTTCACGGCTTTCACCATAGCTAAAGTTTTTGATTTTTTCCAGATTGGATGGATCATACACATATCCAAGTCCACTCTGCCAGGTGAGGTGGTACAACTGATTGTTTAAAAGGGTAATACCTTCACCAAAAACACTGTTGTCCATGTCTATTTTTTGAAGGATTTCGCCCGTTTCAAAATTTACTTTGCGTACTGTGGAAGCTCCTTTTTTACCTGTACTTTCATATAAAATACCCTCGCTGAACTCCAGACCTTGGGTATAGGCGGTTGGATCGTGAGGGTAGGTGTTAATAATATCGTAGGTATAAATTTTCGGGGCATTGGCAGCCAGAAGTTTGATTTTTTTGTTGATTTCCACTGATTCTTCCCCAAGACTAATTTTGGCCACCAAATTTTTGCTTCCCAGGGTGGGTAGGTCAAATTTTATTTTTCCGTTGGATAAGGGTAATGGTTTCCCATCTATGGAATAACTAATATTGGAGATTTCAATGTCCTTCCTATTTTTAATGGTAACCCCAACTTCTTGGTTTTGTTGAAACTTGTTCTGCTTCCCTTCCAGTTGGATTGAAAAAAGTTTTGATGGATCCGTTTCACCTCCGCATCCCAAAAAAAAGAGCAAAAAGCCAAAAATAGAAAGTAGCTTGACCATGGTTCTAAGTTTGTGTTTCATGATTTATCGCATTGCATCGAAATTAAGAATGAAATGGGATTGCAGCAAATTTAAAAGGTCGTATATTTGTCCTTGGCAAGTCCTACACGACCAGCTCCTGCAAAATCCCCCAGGGCGGGAACGCAGCAAGGGTATGTGGTCGTAGCGGTGCGATGTAGGTAGCTTGCCTTTTTTTGTGCCCTAAATTCTGATAATCACGTATCTTTCAATCTCTTAAAGTAAGCTGCGCACATGGATAAAAAAGTTGTTTTGATCACCGGTGGATCTTCTGGCTTGGGCAAGGCCATTGGCACCCATCTTTCCTCCAAAGGTTTTAAAGTTTACGGAACTGCAAGAAAACCAGAGAATTATCCAGATTTTGACGCTTTTGATTTGGTGCAGTTGGATGTAAAGCAACCTGAGAGTGTTCAAAATGCGGTTGCCCATGTTATTTCGAAAGAGGGTAGACTGGATGTATTGATCAATAATGCCGGCGTGGGCATAACCGGTCCGGTCGAGGAGACTCCTCATGAGGAAATTTTGAATGTTTTCGATATCAACTTTAATGGACCCGTGCACATGATGAAGGCTGTATTGCCGCAGATGCGCAAACAGGGTGGAGGTTTGATCATCAACGTAACGTCGATAGCCGGTTTTATGGGATTGCCGTTTAGGGGCTATTATTCTGCATCCAAAGGAGCTTTGGGATTGATCACGGAAGCTTTGCGGATGGAAACAAAAAGCTTCGGAATTGAGATAACCAATTTGGCTCCAGGCGATTTCGCCACCAATATTGCAGCTGGCCGTTACCATTCGCTAGTGGTAAAAGGTTCGGCATATGAAGAAACATACCAAAAAAGCTTGGATCTTATGAATGAGCATGTTGATGCAGGAGGAAATCCTATGGATGTAGCAAAAAAAGTCCATGCAATAATTCGAACTAAAAATCCAAAGATACATCAGCCCGTGGGCGAATTTATGCAAAAGCTTTCACTGTTCTTAAAGCGCATTTTACCGGGTAAGCTGTATGAGAAACTTTTACGCAATCACTATAAGCTGTAGCGCGATGGCATGTTTTTTGATTCATTGGAAAACATGGAGAAAAGAAAAAGATTATTTAGGGTTTTTGTAGCAGCTTCGTTCGCGATTATTTTCTACGGCTGCGACGAGATTTACGAGTGTGTTTTTAATATCAACCCAGAGATCCATCAAAAGCAATTGCTTGTGGGCGTGGTTGGTGAAAGGTACCAAGACTTTATAACCGCTGAGGTCAGCAATGAGGTCAACGACAACGATTACGATTATTTCTTTGACGTAATTGGAGAACTACCTCCGGGAATTTTCTATGATACCAATAGAAGATCTATTGATTTTTTCGGTATACCAGAGGAAACGGGCGTCTACCGATTTCGGGTGGAACTCTTTGTGGAAGGATATGATTATCATGGATACGATCGTAGCCCAACGTGTAGGGAATCTACTGTGAGGGAATTCACAATTCAGGTTTTGGACTAAGCCCACCAGATTATTTTACTCTATTTTAGATGTATAGGCTTCTTATTGTTGTAAATTCGCAACGAATTGTATTACAACTTAAAACAGCACAAGAAGCATGAAATTTTTTATTGATACGGCCAATCTCGACCAAATTGCGGAGGCACAACAACTCGGTGTTTTGGATGGGGTGACCACCAATCCCTCGTTGATGGCCAAAGAGGGCATTACTGGAAAAGAAAACATTTTAAAGCATTATGTTGACATCTGCAATATTGTAGAAGGCGATGTTTCTGCCGAAGTGGTTGCAACCGAGTTCGATGCCATGGTAAAAGAAGGGGAGGAGTTGGCCAAACTTCATGATCAGATCGTGGTTAAGGTACCTATGATCAAAGATGGTGTAAAGGCCTTGAAATATTTCTCGGACAATGGAATCAAGACCAATTGCACTTTGGTATTCTCTGCCGGGCAAGCACTTTTGGCCGCAAAAGCTGGAGCCACTTATGTTTCTCCATTTTTAGGGAGATTGGATGATATTTCTACAGATGGGCTGAATCTTATAGCTGAAATCCGTCAGATTTATGACAACTACGCTTTTGAGACCCAAATATTGGCCGCTTCCATTAGACACACCATGCATGTGATCGATTGTGCCAAACTTGGTTCGGATGTTATGACAGGGCCGTTGTCATCTATAATGGGATTGTTAAAGCACCCATTGACCGATATTGGTCTGGAGAAATTCTTGGCAGATTATCGCAAAGGTAATTCCTAAAAAAATAAAGTTATTGAAACTGAAAAGGCCCTGAAGTTATTTCGGGGCTTTTTTTATAATGAGGTGTAGAGGTTGGCAAAGGCGTCCACCACGATAGTGTCTTTGGAAATGACACATTTGTTTAAGTTGTCTATGATCATGGCCATTTGTATTTCTTCCAAATTGCCGCCATGAAATTGATTGGACTTATCCATACCATGTTCTTGCACCATCCCATGCCATTGGTTGTAGCCGGTTTTTAAGTTGATGCCCACAAAATTATGGTCTGGATATTTCTCTTTTAACTTGGCTATACGTTTGTGTACATTTTTAAAGTGCCCTTTCTGCGAAGCCGACCAAAAGTAAAACACGGTTTTCTTGTTGCTACTGATTTCCTTTATGGAAATTTCATTGTTATCCATATCGGTCACCAACAAATCGGGTAGTGCACTGTTGGGCTGTAACCTTTGAATTCCTTTGTAAAGCTTGTCAATTTCCTCTTCATGTTTATCGTTGGTAGAGAGTGACCTATACTTGTCGATAAAAGATTCACAATCGTCACTTGGACTATGTTCTTTTAATAAATAGGCCATGGCCACATTCCTAAAGAGTATGTTTCTTAACTCATCTTGCTGTACAAGACTATCCACCAATTTTAATGTATGCCTATTAAAATGAAGGTAATCATAGGTGGGTTTATCCTTTACATTGCAGTATTTCATGCAGGTAACATAGGCAACATTTCCAAAATGATACTTCAAATAATCCAGATAAGGCCTAAAATAGACAAGATCCCCATTATTCAGGTTCACCGTTTTTCTATAATCGTAGAAGGTGTCGGGCAGGTCGGGAATACTTTCCGTGCCCTTTTTCCATTTATGTTTAAAAGGATACTTCTCTTTATGGGAGTAGTTGTTAAAGTCTATAGAGGCCAAGGCAACCGAAGTTATCTTTTCCGAAAGCGGAAGATGCTCTTCCAATTCTTTTAAATGGGTGATTTTTTCCAACCGTAGCGAATCCATTTTTTTTGAAAAGGCGTCTGGCTCCAAAGCATAGTATTCATAGATCATTGGCTCTTCATCTTCGTGGGCCAGGAACATCTCAATTAAAAAATTGTTGATTTCACTTCCACGGCCTGAAAAAACCAAAGATTCATCAAATTCCTTGGTATTCAGGCGAACAATGATGCTGTCGCCTTCCTGTAAGTACAAATATTGAAGTTCTGGATCGTGGTCAAAATGATAAAGACCTTCCTCGATTCCTTGAAGATTGAAGGCAAAACGGTTTCCCTGGTCCAACTTTACAGAATCGATATAACTATCGTTCTTGTAAAGCACGACATAATCACTCGTGGGATTGACAATCTCACCACCGAAAAAAACAGAAGGGCACTCACGCGACTTCGTGGAGCATGCCAAAACTGAAAGAAGTGAGAGGCTGAGTAAAAGTCTTGTCATATAAAGGGAACCATCATGTTCGACCAACAAAATTAAGCATACCTAAAAACCTTCCTTGTTAATACCGAGTTAAATGTTGCAAAAGCTTGTTTTCGTGTAGTTTAATAATGTGCGTTTAAATTGGAAATACGCCTTGGTTTTGACTATTTTTGCGCAAAAATTAAAAGCTGCATGTTATCAGTATCAAATTTATCGGTCCAATTTGGAAAAAGAGTCTTGTTCGATGAGGTAAATGTAACCTTTACGCAAGGCAATTGTTATGGAATAATTGGAGCGAACGGAGCAGGAAAATCAACCTTTCTAAAAATATTGTCGGGTCAGAATGAAGCTACTTCTGGAGCAGTTCATCTTGAACCTGGAAAGCGGATGTCTATCTTGGAACAGAACCATAATGCGTATGATGAATTTCCGGTTTTGGAAACTGTGGTGATGGGAAACAAGCCCTTGTTCAAAATAAAGAAGGATATAGATGCCCTATACGCTGATTATACCGACGAGAATGCAGAAAAGATTGGGGAGCTGCAAGTACAGTTCGAAGAAATGAACGGATGGAACGCGGATAGTGATGCCGCCGCCATGTTATCCAATCTTGGAATTACAGAGGAATTGCACTATACCAATATGGGAGATTTAGATTCCAAATTAAAGGTAAGGGTGCTATTGGCACAGGCACTTTTTGGTAATCCCGATGTATTGGTGATGGATGAGCCTACCAACGATTTGGATTATGAAACCATTAATTGGTTGGAGAACTTTTTGGCCAATTATGACAACACAGTAATCGTAGTTTCGCACGATAGGCACTTCTTGGATGCGGTATGTACCAGCATTGCTGATATCGATTTTGGAAAAATCAACCTTTTCTCCGGTAACTACACCTTCTGGTACCAAAGTAGCCAATTGGCTGCCCGCCAACGTGCACAACAAAATAAAAAGGCCGAGGACAAGGCCAAGGAACTTCAAGAATTCATTCAACGTTTTAGCGCTAATGTCGCAAAAAGTAAGCAGGCAACATCTAGAAAGAAGATGTTGGAGAAATTAAAGGTCGAGGACATTAAACCGTCCAGCAGAAGATATCCCGCTATCATTTTTGACCGGGAACGTGAGGCAGGAGACCAAATTTTGAATGTGGAAAAACTTTCGGCCACTTCGGAAGATGGCGATTTGCTGTTTCAAGAAGTAAATATCAACCTAGCAAAAGGTGATAAGGTGGCCATTATTTCGAAAGATTCAAGGGCTACCACGGCATTTTATGATATTATCAATGGAAAGGTCAAAGCCGATTCAGGATCATACCAATGGGGTGTAACCACAACACAATCGTATTTGCCAGCGGACAATGCTTCCTATTTTCAGGAGGATATCAATCTTGTGGATTGGCTTAGACAATGGGCCAAAACTGAAGAGGAAAGAGAAGAAGTCTACATTCGCGGATTCTTGGGTAAAATGCTGTTCAGTGGTGAAGAGGCCCTTAAAAAATGTACCGTGCTTTCCGGAGGTGAAAAAGTGCGCTGCATGTTAAGTAGAATGATGATGCTTCGCGCCAATGTTTTGCAATTGGATGAACCAACAAATCACTTGGATTTGGAAAGTATTACAGCCTTCAACAATTCACTCAAAAATTTTAAAGGCACCGTATTGTTAACTACCCATGACCATGAATTTGTGCATACCGTGGCAAACAGAATCATTGAAATTACACCCAAAGGGTGTATCGACCGTTACTTGACCTTTGACGACTATATGTCGGACAAGGCCATAAAAGAGCAGCGGGAGAAAATGTATGCTGTGCCCGTGAGTTAGTTAATACAGCGTGACTGTTTAGGCGGGTAATAGCAATATTTATGGTGCCAAAAGAACTAGTAAGATAAAAAAATGCCGCGGAGTAAAATTCGCGGCTTTTTTTCCTTTATTGAATGTATGACTCTTATTGGCAATCTTGATCAGGGCCTAAATCTTGAAAAGTCCATCCATTGGCTTCGAGTGTTTCTTTAGCATCACTTGCAGTACAGTTGTGGTGATTGTACATAGCGCCAAGTGGAACATTGGGCTGAACATTTTGAGCTGCCCAGCCTATCAAAGTATTGGAATAATTTTCGACTGATATGGACGACAGATTGAACATACTGTCCATGCTGGTGGCAGAGGTAATGTCCCAAGACGCCAAGTTCCTATTGAACTTGGATAAAACAAACATAGATCTAAAATTAGAGACATTGCCCACATTCCAACCACTAATATCTTGGTTAAATTGGGTTTTATAGTTGGAATCCCAACTTGCAAACATACCTTCCATGGTTGTAACATTGGAAGTATCCCAGTCACCTATATCTTGATTAAATAAGAACGCAAATGAAAACATATTATCCATGTTAGTGATGTTAGATGTATCCCAATCTCCAATATCCCCATTGAAATTTGTTGCGTAAAACATAGACTCCATATTGGTAACATTGCCAAGGTCTGGCTGGTCATTGGCACTATATTCTGAAAGGTCAGTGTTATAGAAGGCATATTCAAAAGTTTCCCATTCGATAGCTCCCCATTGGATAATTCCTATAAACGCTTTTTGTGATTCCAAGTCGGAAGCAGATTCCAATTCATTGATAAGATTATACATGGAAATTGCTGGAAAACTTCCATTAATGGCTACCAAGTAAGTGCCTGGTTTTGCATAGGTATGCGTTGGATTTTCATTTAAGTTCGAAAGGTTCTCTACGGTACCATCACCCCAATCTATGACAAATTGGTAACTAAGTTCGGTAAGTATACCGATAGTAAGTTCAAAATTGTGAGACGGGATTTCCCATTTGGTTATAAAAGAAGCCGGATCCTCTTGCAAGTCTACTTCTAAATTTGTGCTGTTTTTAGGAGTGTTAGTTCCTTCTCCAACATCGCAAGAGACCAAAGCAACGGCCAAAAGTGTAAGAAAACCTAAGTTTTTGAGTTTCATAAGCATGTGTTTTTGTTTAATGACTTAAAAATGAAAAACATATCCCGATTTTTTCTCTGTCGATATATCAATGCCTTGTTTGAGTTGATAAATGGTGGAGCGAAGAAGGGCATCGCCCAAAAATTATGGGAAACTACCAATAGAAAAGTAAGAATGAACCTGATTGAACAGATTAAGTCTAATATGGTGAGTCATTAAGGAGTTGCAGGAGAAAATTTATGCTGTTTCAGTCTCGTAGCACTAGGCATTAAAATACTTGCTGTTCCAAATTGCTGGATTGAAGTTTTTACCCAGGGCAAATCCGTAAAAAATCACCACGGATGCAATGCACTTGAACATAAAGAAAAACATAATCCAGAATTCTGCAGCGGAATTATTTTTTGAAAAGAGCCCGTTTGGAACTAACAGGGTGACCAAATAACTTAGCAGTAGCACAAAAAGGGCAAGATTCACAATATTTCTAAAAGGCCAAACCAGCAACTTTCGCAAGGGGTGAAGGTCATTTCCCCATTTGTGGATAAGATAAAAGTAATTGTTGCCCATGGGAACAAAGAGTAGGGGGTCGTCCTTGTCCTGTAGTTTGAAAAGTTTGGAGGGAGCCATAATTTTGAAACCGTCAAGCTTGGTCTGGTGAGTATTTTCTAACCGCTTTATTTTTGAAATAGCAGCTTTCGGAATTTCCCCTTTAAAATAATGGCTGTCCAAGAACCGGAGTCTATAATCAATGCAGATGTGCTTTATTTGGTCCAAATGAAAAATATTGCCGGTCTCGAGCAAATCAAAATCAAAATGATTGACCTGTTCCGCTTTACGCTCCCCAATTGTATCTAAAATGCGTTTTTCGTGTAGAACATCGTGTTCTAGAATTTGTCTGACTTCTTCTAGAATCCCAAACTCCCTATCCTGTTCAGACTTTAGCTTTTGAAGTTTTATTTCAATATTGGTCCTATCCCAAAACATACGGTTCAATCCAGGTTAACTGTCTCAAATTTAAGCAATTGAAAATGTATTTTTTTTGGGTTTTAAAAATGGATATGTTAACATAATGTTAAATAAATCGTCAAACCCCTATTCTGGCTGCTTTTCTGCAAAAAAAGTGTATCTTATCGAAGTTTTTGGCATTTGAACGTATAAAGCAGTAAAACCAGACCCTAACCAACAGAAAGTCCCAAAGATAAGAACACCATGAAAGCCCCATTCAAAAGTACCTTACTTGGCCTCTGCTTTGTCCTAACCCTAACGGTTTCTGCTCAAGAATTATCCGAAGTTTCTGCTGTCAAAACATCGTCTAAATCCAATGTCGATTCAGACCGTTATAAAGTTCTTTTTGCTGCAGTTAAGGCTAGTGAATTGGAGGACATTCTTGACAAATCGGGACCGTTCACCATTTTCGCGCCTACGGATGCCGCTTTTGAACGTTTTTCCAACAATAAAATGGAGGAGTTGATCAATTCCAAGGATAAAAGCGAATTGAAATCCCTGTTAGGCTATCATATTGTTGCTGGGCATTTATCGGCATCCAAAATATTGAGGGCATTGTGTCAAGGAAATGGCAAGGCCAGTTTCACCACCATTCAGGGAAAAAAATTAAGGGCCCATATGGATGGAATCGATATTGTGCTCACAGATCCCACAGGAAACACGGCCAAAATCACTGTGGCTGATGTGAACCAAGAAAATGGCATAATCCACGAAATAGATAGTGTGATTCAGCCTTCCCAGATGTAATTATCGAAGTTCTGCTCCAAGCTCTTTTTTAAATCGGGATGTTAGCTTGGTCATTATCTTATCAATCTGTTTATCGGTCAATGTTTTTTTACTATCCAGTAGGGTGAAACTAACGGCATAGGATTTTTTCCCTTTGGGAAGGTTTTTACCGGTATACACATCAAACAGATTTACTTTTTTGAGCAATTGTTTTTCCGTATTCCAGGCCAAATCGTAAACTTGTTTAAAAGTAACGCCGTCATCAATCAGAAGCGCCAGATCTCTCGTTACTTCCGGGAATTTGGCAATTTCTGTATAAACAATGTTCTGGGTACTGATACTTTCCAGAATGGCGTCCCAATCAAAATCGGCATAAAAAATATCTTGTTTGATATCATACGATTTCAATAGCGATTTGGCAACAAGGCCGAAGGAGACCAAAGTCCTTTTGTTCTTGCTTAAACTTAAGCCTTCAGAAAAAATAGTGCCCTCATACGGTTCAATAGCTGCTTCCTGCAAGCCCAACCGTTGAAGAATGTGGTTTACCATTCCTTTTAAATAGAAGAAATCGGAAGTAGCAGCATTGCTGGTCCATCCCGGATCAGTTCGATTTCCTGAAATGAAAAGGGACAAATGCTGTTTTTCAATATTTTTTGAACCCTCCTTATGATACGTTTTTCCGAATTCGAAGAGTTTTAAATCGGTTTTCTGCCGATTATGGTTATGGCTAACGGATTGTAATCCTGAAAACAACATTGATGTTCTCAACACGGACAAATCAGCACTTAAGGGATTCATCATCCCTACCATATTCTTTTCTGACTCCAAAACATTTTGGGTACCGGCGGCGACCAAACTATTGGTCATAATTTCGTAAAATCCTTGCGACACCAACAAATCTCCCACCACATTTTGGATGTTGTGATTTTCAAATCGCGAAGAGGTCGCTATTGATGCGGTCAATTTTTCTTTGTAATCAATATTGTTATAACCGAAGACTCTGAGTATTTCCTCAATAACGTCAACCTCGCGCTCCACATCCACACGATAATTTGGAATGGTAAGTCCCAAACCTGATTCGGTAACATTGTTCACTTTAATTTCCAAAGAAGCCAAAATACGTTTGATGGTGTCCCTTGGAATTTCTTGTCCAATTAGCGAGTTGATTTTATCAAAGGTGAGAAATACATGGCGCTCCTCAAACTTTTTGGGGTAGAGATCCACAACTTCGGAACTGATGTCGCCCCCGGCAATTTCCCGAATTAATGCCGCAGCTCTTTTTAGGGCATATTCGGTCATTTCGATATCAATACCTCTTTCAAAACGGAAGGAAGCATCGGTATTCAATCCATGTCTTTTGGCCGTTTTTCGGACTGTAACTGGATTGAAGTAGGCACTTTCCAGAAAAATGGAGGTTGTATTCTCCGTAACCCCAGAAAAACTTCCACCAAAAACCCCAGCAATACACATGGGTTTTTCCGAATCGCATATCATTAGGTCGTCCTCGTGCAATTCACGTTCCACATCGTCCAATGTGGTAAACTTGGTGCCCGATGGCAAGGTTTTTACCTCAATTTTGTTGCCTTTTATTTTGTTGGCATCAAAGGCGTGCAGAGGCTGCCCCAGTTCGTGCAGCACGTAATTGGTTGCATCCACAATATTATTTATTGGGGATAGACCAATGGACTTTAATCTATTTTTTAACCAATCTGGAGACTCTTGAACAATAAGGTTGCTTATGGTAACCCCACAGTATCTTGGGGCAAGTTGACTGTCTTTTACTTCAACATCTATTTTTAAAGATCTACTATCAATGGAAAAATTACTGGTCGATGGAGTGACCAAACCTTTTTGAATCTCTAGTTGTTCAAGGCCGGCCTTTAAATCCCTTGCTACACCAAAATGACTCATTGCATCCGCACGATTGGGGGTAAGGCCAATTTCAAAGATTTCGTCATTTTCAATTTCGAAGACCTCAGAACAAGATGTTCCCGGTTTTAGGGTTTCGCTTAAGACCATAATGCCGTCATGGCTTTCACCAATGCCCAATTCGTCCTCGGCGCAGATCATTCCGTGACTTTCCTCACCACGTATCTTACCTTTTTTTATTTGCCAAGATTCACCTTCAGCGGTATATAAAGTAGTTCCGATTGTGGCAACGGGTACCTTTTGACCAGCTTCAACATTTGGCGCCCCACATACAATTTGCACGGGAGATTCATCGCCAATGTCCACGGTGGTCAATTTTAATCTATCTGCATTTGGGTGCTTTTCACAAGTCAACACATGTCCTACAACCACACCTTTCAATCCTCCTTTAACTGATTCGAACTGGGAAATACCTTCAACCTCCAACCCTAAATCCGTCAACAATTCACCGGTTTTCTGGGAGTCCCAATCCATCTGCAAAAATTGC
The DNA here is from genome assembly GCF_053618295.1 of Flagellimonas sp. 2504JD1-5. Taxonomy (NCBI): domain Bacteria; kingdom Pseudomonadati; phylum Bacteroidota; class Flavobacteriia; order Flavobacteriales; family Flavobacteriaceae; genus Flagellimonas; species Flagellimonas sp. 2504JD1-5. The sequence continues at coordinate 743,736 of NZ_JBSIOU010000002.1, read as the reverse complement.
TTTAACCAGTTGTAAGAAATCTTCATACCCCAAATTTAAAGTGGACAAATATATAACAATAGGGAAAGAGATTCAATGTAAATATTCTGTACAACCACTAATAGTATAAGTTTTACGTTGTATTTTTATCAAACTTGATAAATCTCTTCAAACTATGAAAAGAATCTGGCTTTTGACATTTTCGATGTCGTTGTTTCTGATTTCCTGTAAAAAGGAAGAAAAAGCGGAGCTGGCAATAGGAGATTGGTGGGCCAAAATGGACGTATCGGCAACAGATGCATTGCCAGTGACCTTTTATTTATCCAAAGATTCGGTGGGGGATTATCAAATAGAGATGTACAATGCTGAGGAAGTTATTCTGATAGATGAGATTGAACTTAAAGGTGATTCCATCCGTTTTAATATGCCCGTTTTTGAAGGTTATGTTACCGGAACTTTTACCGAAACGGAAATCCAAGGAAGTTTTGTGAAAGAGAGTTTGGATCGCGTAGTGCCTTTTAGCGCACTATATGGCAAAAGAGATCGGTTTGAAATTGGAGCTGAACCTAAAGTAAACATATCAGGGATTTGGGAAACGCATTTTGATATCGATACGGATGAAGATTACCCGGGAATGGGAATTTTTATGCAAAATGGTAATCTGATCAAGGGTACGTTCAGAACCTTAACTGGAGATTACAGATTTTTAGAAGGAGTTGTCAATGGAGATAGCCTAAAGCTCTCGACTTTTGACGGGACCCATGTGTTTTTGTTTACGGCCAAGGTTACAGACAGTACCTTAAATGGAATCTTCTATTCGGGTAATCACTCCGTGGAAAAGTTTGTGGCCAAACGAAACGAAGCCTATCAATTGCCGGACCCAAACACCTTGACCTATTTAAAAGAGGGCTACGACCGCTTCGACTTTTCTTTTCCCGATACCAATGGCAATATGGTCAGTATGTCCGATGAGCGTTTCAAAAACAAACCGGTCTTAGTGCAGATTATGGGAACCTGGTGTCCCAATTGTTTGGATGAAACCCGTTTTTATGTTGATTATTTCAAGAAAAACCCGGATTTGGACGTAGAAATTGTTGCGTTGGCTTTTGAGTACGCCAAAACCAAGGAAAAGGCAGAACAGGGTATAGATAGACTTGTTAAAAGGGAAAAATTGACCTATCCGGTGCTTTTGGCACAGTATGAAACTTCAAACAAGCGCATGGCCAATGAAAAGTTGCCCATGCTAAATCATGTATTATCGTATCCTACCACCATTTACATTGATAGAAATGGAGAGGTGAAGAAAATCCATACAGGTTTTAATGGCCCGGCTACGGGAGATAGGTATGAGGCTTTTACAAAGGAGTTTGATACGACCATCCGTGAACTTACAGCGGCTGGGGAAGATGAGGCCGTTAAATAATGGTAGATTTACCTAGGTCGATATTCTCATCATTCATATTGAAATCATCCTCACTATCCACAATATTTTCTGCAATAAAATCACCTACTTGATTGGTGCCATACTGACTGGTGCCATCCAAATCTTGGGTAACTATCCCTTTTTTTAGTGATTTGTCCACAGCTTCGCGTACAGCCATGGCTTCCTCAAAAAGGCCAAAATGTTCCAACAACATAGCTGCGGATAATATCGAGGCTATGGGATTGGCAATATCTTTTCCCTTTGCTTGCGGATACGAACCGTGTATGGGTTCAAACATGGCGTTTTCATCACCCACTGATGCAGAGGCCAACAATCCGATTGACCCACCAATAACACTTCCTTCATCCGAAATAATGTCACCGAACATGTTTTCGGTTAGGATAACATCAAACTGACTCGGATTTAGGATTATTTGCATGGCCGCGTTGTCCACAAATAAGTATTCCAAGGTAACATCGGGGTAACTTTCACCAATTCGGGTAACAACTCTTCGCCACAATCGCGACGATTCCAGAACATTGGCTTTGTCAACCAGAGTCAATTTTTTTCTTCTGTTTTTTGCAGCCTTAAAAGCCAAATGTGCAATTCGGGAAATCTCCTTCTCCGAATATTCACAAAGATCGGAAGCGATAGTACCCTCTTGGTTTAAATGCTTTTTACCAAAATAAATTCCTCCCGTCAACTCACGATAAATGGTAAAGTCGGTGCCGGCGATGATTTCCTTTTTTAAGGGAGAGTTTTTTATCAAGGAAGGAAAAACCTTTACAGGTCTAATATTGGTATAAAGTCCAAGTTCTTTCCTAAGTTTTAACAATCCTTGTTCAGGTCTAACTTCCGCATTGGGATCGTTATCATATTTAGGGTCTCCAATAGCTCCGAAAAGAACCGCATCCGCCTCTTTGCAAAGTTTCAGGGTATTGGCTGGAAGTGGGTCACCTTTTCTATCAATTGCAATAGCTCCAACAAGTGCTTCCTTGTAATTAAAATTATGGTTGAAAGTTTCTTCTACCGCTTCCAGGCACTTTACTGCCTGTGCCAAAACCTCTGGTCCAACACCATCTCCGGGCAGTAAGGCTATGTTAAGATTCATCTATAGGAGGATTTAGTACAGTATGTCTTGATTAAGCCAAACTTTGGATTGAAATGTCACTGGTTTCAATAATTTCATGAATATCGTTGTCCACAATTTCCTTTTTACGGTCGGCATATCTCAGGAAATTCTGGTAAACCACATCCAATTGTAGTTTGGTGAGTTCATAGCCAACATTTTTGGCCCTGTATGCCAAAGCGGCACGACCGCTCCTGGCGGTCAACACGATGGAAGATTCGTTTACACCTACATCTTTTGGATCCATAATTTCATAAGTCTCCCGTTGTTTGATCACTCCGTCTTGATGGATTCCAGAACTGTGGGCAAAAGCGTTGGATCCCACAATGGCCTTATTGGGCTGTACGGGCATCCCCATTTTTTGGGAAACCATTTGACTGGTATCATAAAGCAATTTGCTGTTGATTCCGGTATCAAGATTCAGGTAAGGATGTTGCCTCATGATCATCACCACTTCTTCCAAAGAAGTATTTCCAGCGCGCTCACCAATTCCGTTTATGGTACATTCAATTTGTCTTGCTCCATTGATAACGCCAGAAATAGAGTTGGCCGTTGCAAGTCCAAGATCATTATGGCAATGGCAGGATAAAATGGCCTTATCAATTCCGGTTACATTCTCCTTTAGGTATTTCATTTTGGCCCCATATTCTTCTGGCAAACAATATCCGGTAGTGTCCGGAATATTCAGTACGGTTGCCCCGGCCTTAATGACCGCTTCGCAAACCTGTGCTAAGTAATCATTGTCCGTTCTACCCGCGTCTTCGGCATAGAACTCTACATCCTCAACAAACGTTTTGGCATAAGCCACAGCGTCAACAGCTCTTTCGATGATTTTTTCCCTTGTGGAATTAAATTTGTGCTTAATATGTGAATCCGAAGTGCCAATTCCTGTGTGTATTCGAGGTCTTTTTGCAATTTTTATAGCATCGGCTGCAACTTCTATATCTTTTTTAACAGCTCTGGTCAATCCACAGACAGTAGCGTTCTTTACCAATTTGGCTATCTCGTGGACAGATTTGAAATCACCTGGACTTGAAATGGGAAAACCTGCTTCGATGATATCCACACCAAGTACGTCCAAACGTTCGGCGATGATCAACTTTTGCTCGGTGTCCAATTTACAACCTGGGACCTGCTCTCCATCTCGCAGTGTTGTATCAAAAATTTGTACCTTATCTTTAGCCATTATTCTAGTCTGTTTTGTCTAAGCTATACGAAGATAAAGTAGGAGTTTGCACGAACCGGATGGCCCCTAAACCCATTACAACGTTAAATTGTATTTCAAGTAGTTTAAATAATTGGAATTCAAATAGTTAAATTATATTTTTTACGATGACAAATGCCCATAAGGATACTTTGTTTGTATTGATCAAATCACTTTCCAAATCTGAAAAGCGACAGTTTAAGCTATATGTGGGTCGACTTGGGGTGAATACCGATGCCAAATTTTTGGCCTTGTTCAATTTGCTCGATAAGTTGAAAAGGTATGATGAAAAACAAATTTTGGACAGTGGAATCGTAAAAAAATCCCAATTATCCAATCTTAAAGCACATCTGTACAAACAGATTTTGGTCAGCTTAAGACTAAATCCGGTCAACCAAAATATTAGGGTTCAAATTAGGGAACAGTTGGATTTTGCAACCATCCTATATCAAAAAGGATTGTACAAACAGAGTTTGAAAATTTTGGACAAAGCCAAAAACTTTGCCATAGAACATGAGGAGAAGAACGTTGCTTATGAGATTGTGGAGCTCGAAAAGATTATTGAGACGCAATATATCACCCGGAGTATTCCTGATAGGGCAGAAGAATTAACCGGTCAGGCCAAGGAGCTTTCAGAGCATAATGTAATGACCAGCAAGCTCTCCAATCTGTCATTGCAATTGTATGGAATGATGCTCAAGGTGGGGTATGTGCGCAGCGATGAGGATTTACAAGAAGTAAAAAGTTACTTTGAGACTCATCTTCCGGACTACAAGCTTGAAGATTTGGGGTTTCGCGAAAAACTCTGGTTGTACAAAGCCCATTTGTGGTATAGTTTGTTGATTCAGGACTTTTTGTCTTCGTACAAATACGCGAGTAAATGGGTGGACCTTTTCTATGATAATGAAGAGATGATCAACCTTAACCCTGTATTTTTCTTAAAGGGAAACCATTATTTGTTAGAGTCCTTATTTTTTGTGAAGTACAGCTCTCAGTTTAAAGAAACACTTGAAAAACTTGAGGCGCAGGTAAATAGTTCCAACTTTCCCCAAAACGACAACATCGCTTCTTTGGCATTTTTGTATATCAATTCAAATAAACTTAATCTTCATTTTTTGGAAGGGGCTTTTGATCGCGGATTATATCTCGTCAACATAATCGAATATGGTATTAAAAAACATAAGGATAGGATAGATGAGCACCATATTATGTTGCTCTACTATAAAATAGCGTGTTTGTATTTTGGAAATGGTGACCATAAAAACTGTATTGTTTATTTAAAAAGAATCATTTCCAACAAGAACCTTAAAATGCGCGAGGATTTGATGTGCTTTGCACGGGTGTTGAGTCTTGTGGCACATTATGAGGCAGGTATGGATTATCATTTGGAAGTCCAGCTTAAGAGCACCTACAAATTTTTATTGAAAATGAACGACCTGCATGCGGTGCAAAAAGAGATGATCAAATTCTTGCGAAGCCTTGGTGATATCTACCCAAGCGAATTGAAGAACGAATTTCAAAAGCTCTATACCGAACTTAAGAAATATGAGCACCACCCTTATGAGAAAAGAGCTTTTCTCTATTTGGACATTCTTTCATGGCTCGAGAGTCATTTGCACAATAAGCCTGTTGGGCAGATTATTCGCGAGAAAGCACTGGCTATCACACGCTAGCATACATCCCAAATCGGATCTTGGGGAGGAGGAGCGTTAAATGTTATAATTTCCTTTTTCACCGGATGTTCCAGTTCCAATCTTCGCGCATGTAAATGGATTCCACCATTTTTATTGCTCCTTGCAGCACCATATTTTAAATCTCCTTTGATATAACAACCTATTGCGGCCAGTTGAGCCCTGATCTGGTGATGGCGACCGGTTTTTAAATCAATCTCAAGTAAGAAATACGAATCCAGTTTTTTACGAACAGCATAACTCAGAATTGCCTTTTTACTATTTGGGACTTCTTTGGAATGTGCATATGATTTGTTCTGTTTTGGATTCCGAACAAGCCAATGTTCTAAAGTTCCCTTTTCATCCTTGGGTGCATTCTTGACCACGGCCCAATAGATTTTCTTGGTTTTTCCTTCGGAAAACAATTTGTTCAATCGGGGAAGGGCCTTGGACGTTTTGGCAAATAATACAATTCCAGAAGTGGGCCTATCCAATCTATGAACAACTCCTAAATAAACATTGCCCGGTTTATTGTATTTCTTTTTTAAGTATTGCTTTGCAACATCACTTAATGGGGAATCTCCTGTTTTATCCCCTTGCACAATATCCCCACAACGCTTGTTGATAGCGATTAAATGGTTGTCTTCATAAATTACTTGAAGATTAGAGTAATTGGATTTTTGGATTTTTGGATTTTTGGAAAAATCAGATTTCACTTCAAAGTAGATTTAAATTTGACGGTCATTTTAACAATGGCGCTTAAATCGGATAAAAGAGAATCCAATCTGGTTTTAGGCAAAAAACCCAAATCATAGGAAATCAATAATTGAGTTTCAATTTCATAGACAGAACCTACTGCTATTTCCAAAAACCTTGAAAAATCTTTGTTTGATTTTCTCGATGAACCTTCGACTATATTAGACGGAATTGATATGGAAGCTCTTCCTAATTGATTGGTTATGCCAAATTTTTCTGTTTCCGGAAAAGAAGAGGTAATCTTATAGATTTTAGAGCAAAACGCCCTACTCATTTTCCATATTTCCAAATTCTTAAATCGATGCATAAATTAATTTTGTAATGGTTTAAAGACTAATTTATGAGGTTGAAAATGGTCAAAATTGAAAAAGGGCAATCCGAAAATCCAAAAATCCAGTTATCCAAATATCAATAGGATTCCTCAGAGTTTGGAAAATCCCGACTCTTTACGTCGTCGACATATTGTGAAATGGCATTGCTCATATCTTCGTACAGATTCATATATCTTCGAAGAAATCGGGGATTAAACTCGTGTGTCATGCCCAGAAGGTCGTGCACTACCAAGACTTGACCATCCACTCCATTTCCTGCACCGATTCCTATAATGGGAATGGAAACACTTGAGGCTACCTCTTTTGCCAACTTTGCTGGAATTTTTTCCAAAACTATACCGAAACAGCCCAATTCTTCCAGCATTTTGGCATCTTCTTTTAACTTTATGGCCTCTTCTTCTTCCTTCGCACGGACGGTATAAGTCCCAAATTTGTAAATGGATTGGGGAGTTAGCCCCAGGTGCCCCATAACCGGAATTCCTGCTTCAAGAATACGGGTAACCGATTGTTTTATTTCGGAACCTCCTTCAACTTTTACGGCATGGGCACCACTTTCCTTCATAATCCGAATAGCGGATCGCAGTGCCTCCTTGGAATCACTTTGATAGCTCCCAAAAGGGATATCAACCACAACCAATGCCCTTTTGGCTGCCCTGACCACCGAACCGGCATGGTAGATCATTTGATCCAAAGTAATCGGAAGTGTCGTTTCATGCCCTGCAATGACATTACTGGCAGAGTCTCCTACCAAAATGACATCCACATTGGCGGCATCTACAATTTTGGCCATGGAATAATCATAGGAAGTAAGCATGGAAATCTTCTCTCCATGTTGTTTCATTTCTATCAATGATTTTACCGTGACCCGCTTATATTCTTTTTTTGCAACTGACATTATGTTCGGTTTTACCCGCTAAATGTAAGCAGATTTGTTTAAATTGAACGGCAATCAAAAAACAATAAAAATGAAAACATCCGTATCCTTTGTTCTTGCTTTATTTTCCTTGGCAATTTCTTATGCGCAAGGACCAAATCCACCAGAAATTGATGACAAACAAGCCGTCAAAGAGGTTATAAAGACTTTTTTCAATGGATTTCATAAACAGGATTCGGTTATCATGAAAAGTACATTGGCCGACCATGTTGTGCTCCAGACTACTGGAAGAAACAAGGAAGGCAAAACCATGTTCCGAACCGAAGAATTTTCAAAATTGATAACGTCCATTACCAGTATTCCGGATAGTATCAACTTTCAAGAAAAATTGACATCTTTTTCCATTCAGGTAGATCGGACTATGGCGAATGCTTGGGTGGGATATGAATTTTGGATCAATGATAATTTTAGCCATTGTGGTATCAATTCATTCCAACTGATCAATTTTGATGGTGAATGGAAAATCATCTATTTGATTGATACCAGAGGCAGGGCAGGTTGTCTTGAAGATTGATTGTATGCTTATCTGGATGAAAGCGTTTTAATATCTTCCTTCAAGCGGAGTATATCGTCATCATCCGTTCCGTTATAGACTCCACGGATTTGCTTTTTCTTATCGACCAGCACAAAGTTCGGGGTATGTATAAAATCTTGTAGCCCTCCATCGCCTTGGTCCACAGCTGCAAAATAACTTTTGCGGGCTAAATTGTAGATATGTTTTTTATCTCCTGTTGTGATATTCCATTTGGAATCTATGGCTCCATGTCTATCGGCATATTTCTTTAAAATGGGAACATTATCCATATCTGGAGTAACGGACATGGATAGGAACATAACATCATCTTTTGTTCGGAATGCCTCCTGTAACTTTTCCATATTATTTGACATAATAGGGCAGATGCTGGGGCAGCGGGTGAAAAAGAAATCAGCTACATAAATCTTATTCTCATAATCCGCTTGTGTTATAATTTCTCCATTTTGATTTATCAATTCAAAATCAGCCACTGAATGCGATTCGATGGTTTGTTGGAGACTAATGTCAACCAACTCCGGGTTGAAATCTTTTGGTCCTAAAACCGGAAGTTGGGTGCCACTTTGGGAAAGAGCATAAAAAGCGGCCAAAAGGCCAACGGTAAAAATAACCATTAGCCCTTTGGTCCGTTTGTATTTTTTCAATTCTGCCGAGGTCATTTTAGAGTACAGATGTTGTAATGGTCAAATCGGAATGTTCCCAAGCTTTGTCAAATTCAGCTTTAATGGTTTTTGCTTCATCCATTTTGCCCTGCGCTTTTAAACTGTTGTGCAAGCCCATTAATGACCACCCATTTTGCCGAAGCACATCCAAATCTTCGCGATAAACTTTTTCCGCTTCCTCGTATTTTTTGGCATCCATTAAAACTGCTCCTAAATTTTGCCGTGTTGGAATGTGCCATGCAGCAGGTTCGGTATAAGTGAGGCCATCCTCAAATTCCACTGCTTTCTTAAGGTGTTCAATCGCTTTGGAAGTGTTCCCATTAAGTGCAGCCAACTCTCCCGCAATTACTTCATAAGCAATATTTGCAGAATGAATCGACGCATTGTTTGCAGTAGCAACCAAATCTTCCAATTCTGGATCTTTTCTCAAATCTTCGATAGCATCTAATTCTTCTTGAGCTTCTTTGCTATTTCCTTTTCTAATGAATGCCATTCCCCTGGCATAATGACGTATCAGATTAAGATGCTTTATATCTTTATTAGGTGCAGGAATAGTTAAAATTTCATTCCATTTTCCAAAGCGGGTATAGGCCAACATGGGAGTGGATGCAAAATCCTGAAGAAATGGCATGGTTGTGAATTCACCCACAGGCACTTTTTCTGCAGTTTTCTTTGCTGCATCTATGGCAACATCACTATTGCCCAACAAACTAGCCGCGGACCATAGAAAATGGATGTTATGTGGATAGTATCCTAAAGGATACAGACCTTGTGAGTAGCATTGGGAAATGTAGTCTTCATCCGCTAAGATTGCCTTTTGGTTAGCCGTTACGGCATCCAAATAGCGACCCACCCGAATGTAAATATGGGAAGGCATGTGAACCAAGTGTCCTGCTGCAGGCATAAGTCCTCCCAATTTATCAGCACTGGCAACACCTAGATCAGGCTTGGGCAGTTCTACCATATGGATATAATAGTGATGTGCTCCCGGGTTATTTGGATTGAGTTCCATAGCCTTTTCCAAAGCTGCCTTGGCCTCTGGAATATTAGGGGAGGGGTCTCCATTTTCATTCCAATAATTCCACGGCACGGTATTCATTACCGAAGCGGCATAAAGCACTTGAATATCGGCATCATTTGGATATTGCTGTAATACTTTGTCCATCGCATGCATATAGTCCATGTTTAGTTCGGCAACATCTTTGGTCAGGTCTTCGCTATACCTTGCTGTTAATGCCTGAATTAAAGCTTTTTCCTTTGGGGTTGCGGTGACCGAAAGAGTTTTGGCTTTGGCCAAAGCTTCATTGGTTTTAATTTTACGCTCTTCGGGAGGAAGGGGGTCGTTAATATTTGGACCCAAAGCATAGGCTTGCCCCCAAAACGTCATTGCCGAGGTAGGGTCTAAACGGGAGGCTTCCATAAAAGAACGATGGGCTTCAGCATGGTTAAACGCATAGGTGAGGCGTAAACCTTGGTTAAAAAATGTTTGTGCGTTCTCATTTTTGGTGGTGATGGTATAATTCAAATCCCCTAAGTTTTCAAATAGCGGGGCGATTTGCTGTGTGGAATCCACTACCTCTAATAAATAGGTGGTCGGTGTACACTTGATAAAGCTGAATGAGGCTTTTTGCTGATTCTTAAATGTATTGTTCGTAGTGTCTTTTGTCAAAAAGTGAACGGCAGTCAATAATGCCAGAACCAATATGGCCAAGCTTAATTTTGTTTTCATAATGTTCAATTGTCAGTTTTCTTATTAATGTTCAATTGGACGAACCAGTGAGGGAAAGCTGTTCGTCTCTCAAGGTTATTGTACCTTCAGAGGGTGTTTTTAGGTCAAAAAATGGCCCTATATGTTTTTTATAATTTACTGTTAATCAGTGGCCAAAGTAATAAATTTAGCAGTTTTGGATTGAAATATTGTATATAGTGATTGTTTTATTGTGTTTTAGGTGACTTTTTATTTTCGGCCTGTCATTAATTCAAGGTACAGTGCTTCCACCTTAGCTCTGGCCCAGGGCGTTCTTCTTAAAAATTTAAGACTGGATTTGATTGAGGGGTCTTTTTTAAAACAATTGATGTTGACCCTTCTCGCCATTTCTTCCCAACCATAATGTTCTTCCAAGAGTTCCAATATGTCAACCAACTTTACACCATGTAATGGATTATTGGGTTGGGGTTGTTTCGGATTTCTTTGCCTGTCCATGGAAGACGTCTTGGTTTTTTGATTAACAATCACTTAAAAAGACACCCACGGCTAGACCTCCTTCTGAAGTTTCCTTGTATTTGCTGTTCATGTCCTTGGCAGTTTCCCACATGGTATTCACCACTTTGTCCAGTGGAACTTTGGCTTCTCTCGGGTCTGAGTCCATAGCCAGCTCGGCTGCGTTGATAGCTTTTATGGCTCCCATGGCATTTCTTTCTATACACGGAACCTGAACCAAGCCACCAATAGGGTCGCAGGTAAGTCCTAAATGATGTTCCATGGCAATTTCGGCAGCCATCAACACTTGTTCCGGTGTACCACCCATTAATTCTGTAAGTGCACCAGCCGCCATAGCAGAAGACACCCCTATTTCTGCCTGACACCCCCCCATGGCTGCAGAAATTGTCGCTCCTTTTTTAAAGATGCTTCCTATTTCGCCAGCCACCAGTAAGAATTTTTTAATATCCTCAAAATCCCCATCGTGATTCTCAATGACCAGATAATACATAAGAACAGCAGGAATTACCCCTGCACTTCCATTGGTAGGTGCAGTAACCACTCTTCCCAAGGCTGCATTAACTTCGTTAACGGATAATGCAAAACAACTTACCCATTTTATGATTTGACGAAATTTCACTTCAGTCTCCCGAATACTTTCTAGCCATTCTTCCGGATTGGAATAGGCCTGTACACCCTTCAATTTTTCATGCATGTCAAAAGCTCGACGCTTAACGTGCAACCCACCAGGTAACATTCCCTGGGTATGGCAGCCCGTATACATGCATTCCAGCATGGTGTTCCATATGCGTTTTAGTTCAGTGTCAATTTGCACATCCGAACGTAAAGACCGTTCATTTTGTAGAACAATATCTGAAATGGACTTCTTTTTTTTCTTACAATAAAAAAGAAGTTCCTCTCCAGTTTTAATGGGACAAGGAAAGGTCTTGAACGTTGCTTTGTTCTCCTTGGAGTGTGATAATTCTTCCTTCACCACAAAACCGCCCCCAATGGAATAATAGGTTTCAGTTTGTGAACTTCCATTTTCAAAACTGGCTGTGAATTGCATACCATTGGAATGAAAAGGAAGAAACTCTCTTTTAAAAGAAATGCTTTCATCCATATGAAAAGGAATGGCACGGATTCCGCCAAAAACCAAGGTTTTAGTGGATTTGATATTTTCTATTACGGCATCTATGTTTTCCGTAGGAACGGTTTCTGGATCTGTGCCCAATAAGCCCATTACCACGGCAATGTCCGTGGCGTGCCCTTTTCCGGTCAAGGATAGCGAGCCATATAAACTCACTTTGATTTCACAGACCTCTTCGAAAAGCCCCCGTTTTTTTAATTCCCCAATCCAGCGTTCAGCCGCTCTCCAGGGCCCTAAAGTATGGGAGCTTGAGGGGCCGACGCCTATTTTGAGCATATCAAAAACACTAATGCATTCCATTGATTAGATTTTGCATTTCAATTTGGAAAGCCAAAATAGATAAAATTGGCAATGTAGCTCATGAAAACATGACCAAACTGAAGCAATCTTTTGATTGCATTTGGCTGACACCTTGTCATATTCTTTGTCATGGCATAATCATTGACATTGGTAGAGCGACACTAATAATAGAATTTTCAACAGATATAACTTTAAATACGATGAGCAAAATTATAGGCATAGACTTGGGTACGACCAACTCCTGCGTCTCCGTTATGGAGGGTAACGAGCCCGTAGTAATCCCAAATGCAGAGGGTAAACGCACAACACCTTCGGTAATTGCATTTGTGGAAGGTGGTGAGATAAAGGTAGGGGACCCCGCCAAAAGACAGGCGGTCACCAATCCAAATAAGACCATTTACTCTATCAAAAGATTCATGGGGAACAAATTCTCTGAATCTAAAAAAGAAGCAGACCGCGTTCCCTATAAAGTAGAGAAAGGAGATAATGATACACCAAGAGTTGATATAGACGGGCGTTTATATACACCTCAAGAACTTTCAGCCATGATTCTTCAAAAAATGAAGAAAACCGCTGAGGATTACTTGGGTCAAGATGTAACTAGAGCCGTTATTACCGTTCCAGCATACTTTAATGATTCACAACGACAAGCTACAAAAGAGGCAGGAGAGATTGCCGGATTGACCGTTGAAAGAATCATTAACGAGCCAACTGCAGCTTCTTTGGCCTATGGAATGGACAAAAAAGATACAGATCAAAAAATTGTAGTTTTTGATTTTGGAGGTGGTACACATGATGTTTCCATCTTGGAATTGGGTGACGGTGTTTTTGAAGTATTGGCAACAGATGGCGATACACACTTAGGTGGTGATGATGTAGACCAAAAAATTATTGATTGGTTGGCCGAGGAGTTCAAAAGTGAAGAACAAATGGACCTAAGGGAAGATGCAATGGCGTTGCAAAGACTTCGTGAAGCTGCTGAAAAAGCAAAGATTGAATTGTCTTCTTCCGCACAAACAGAAATTAACTTACCATATGTTACTGCTACCGCTTCTGGTCCAAAACACTTGGTAAGAACATTGAGCCGTGCCAAGTTTGAGCAATTGATCGATGATTTGGTAAAAAGAACAATCGAGCCGTGTGAAACAGCTTTAAAAAGTGCGGGTCTTTCAAAAAGTGACATTGATGAAATCATTTTAGTAGGTGGTTCTACACGTATTCCGGCGGTACAGGAGGCTGTGGAGAAATTCTTCGGAAAGAAACCTTCTAAAGGAGTAAATCCAGATGAGGTAGTGGCTGTTGGAGCTGCCATTCAAGGGGGTGTATTGACAGGTGATGTAAAAGATGTATTGCTTTTGGATGTTACTCCACTTTCATTGGGTATCGAAACCATGGGAAGTGTGTTCACTAAATTGATTGAGGCGAATACCACAATTCCTACTAAAAAATCACAAGTGTTTTCTACCGCTGCAGATAATCAGCCTTCGGTTGAAATCCATGTATTGCAAGGAGAACGTCCTATGGCTGCGGATAACAAAACTATTGGTAGGTTCCATTTAGATGGTATTCCACCCGCGCCAAGAGGTACGCCTCAAATTGAAGTGACCTTTGATATTGATGCAAATGGTATCATCAAGGTATCTGCCACCGACAAGGCTACAAACAAGACACAGGATATTCGAATTGAGGCTTCATCAGGTTTGACAGAGGAGGAAATCCAAAAAATGAAAGCTGAAGCTGAAGCAAATGCCGAATCTGACAAAAAGGCCAAGGAAACGGCTGATAAGTTGAATGAGGCCGATGGAATGATCTTCCAAACAGAAAAACAGCTGAAGGAGTTTGGCGATAAGCTGTCCGATGACAAGAAAAAGCCAATCGAAGAAGCTTTGGAAGAGTTGAAGAAAGCTTACGAAACCAAAGATGTGGTTGTAATTGAGCCTGCTTTGGAGAAAATCAACGAAGCTTGGAAAGTAGCCTCGGAAGAAATGTACAAGGCTCAAGCTGAATCAGCTCAGGCCAATGGCGCAGATGCTGCTGGAGCAGAAGGTGCAGCTGGCGGAAGTGATGCTGCAGAAGGAGACAATGTTGAAGACGTAGACTTCGAAGAAGTCAAGTAGCCCGTCCTGAGCAAGGTCGAAGGATAGACTTCGAAGAGGTTAAGTAATTCAGATTTATTTGTCACCCTGAGCCTGTCGAAGGGTGGAAAAAGTAAAATAAGTATAAGTGTTCAAATAAAGAAAGCCCGCAATTTGCGGGCTTTTTTTTGTTCCATATGTGGGTTATCATCTTTTCCGTGCCATAAAGTTCTGCATAAATTTTTCGGCATTGGTTCCAGACGCTCCACGACCAATCAATTTTAGTTCGTTAAGATGGGCAGTGGCTTTGTTAAAGTCATTAAGAATGGAATAGGTTAAAACACAGTTCCAATGGATTCCAGCCGCTACTTTTTTATTGATTCTTGCCTTTTTATCCTTTAAATCCTTTTCAAGGAGCACATTTTCCCATATTTGAACGGTTTCTTTCAATCCATCCAGCGAACTTTGACTCATGCCATCACCAAAACTGATTAATGCTCTTCGCATGATTTCTATTGTCTGGTCTAGTTTGGGATATGTGTGTTTTTTGCCTTTTGCCGTATTGATTTGTATGGTTTCAGATTTTTCTTGATATCCCAAAGCATCATTTATAAAGTTCGCACCTTTGACGAGTGCTGCATTGTAAGATGTTTTTTCCAATTCTTGTATAAATGCCGATTCATTGGTTTTCCAATACGCTTTTAATTCTCCGGAGGAATCTTTCTTTGGGGTTTCTTTGTGCAAGGTTGTATTTTCAACCACTTCATTTAGATAGGCCTTCCCGTCTTTATCATATATGTTTACCGATACTGGGTTTTTGTACATCACATCATAAAAGAATACGGCATTTTCCTTGTTTTTTTCAAACTTGGATTCCATTTGAAATCCACTGAGTACTATTTCGGCCGTGAAATCAGCATTGTCCATGACCTTTTTAAATCCATCAATTTTTATGTGTTCATTGGCGACCACAGCTTCATCCAGGATCAAACTTTCATAAATGAGCCCGGGGAGCATAGGTTTTCGGGGTTTGCCCGCAATAAGTTTTTCGGCGGCAGTATAATTTTCATAAGCTTCAACCTCTGCCAAATACTCATCTTTAATTCTTTCCAGGTTTTGCAAATAGGCTTCCTGTTCTTCCAAAATAGCGCCTTTGTTTTGCTGCACAACTTTAGGGATGTAGGTCCAAGTGAGATTCATTTTAACTGTTGGGTATTGAATATAGTTGAATTCAATTTTTTCGCTTTTTGACCTCTGTCCATGGGCAAGAAGACAAAGTGTGAGTGCAAGAAATAGAGTGATTTTTTTCATAATGTATGGACTGTTGGATTTTTTTGAACGATATATTGACATCCAAAGTTTTTGAAGGCAAACATTCAACACCGAATTTAAAACAGGCATTATGGGTTTATGGGTGCTGGTTGATAGCAGGGGCCTATGGATTTGTGAAAGTGTATTTCGAATTGATAGAATTTTTTTGAAAGCGTTGGTTTTTCCTTTTATTGATGGGAAAGGAAATAAAAAAGCCCGCAATTTGCGGGCTTTTTTATTATTTAAAAATGGATAAATCTACGCAGCGTTCAACTGTCTAATTTCCAACTCTTGCAGTTTCTTTAAAGCTTCGGACTTTGAGTTCACATTGAGTTTGACATAAATATTTTGAATGTGAAAATTTATGGCACTTGGTGTTACACAAAGTCTATCAGCAATCATTTTATAGGTGAATCCTTGGGTAAAAAGTTCAATAATTTGATTCTCCTTTTTAGAGAATCTTTCAAACGTTTTTATTTGGAAGGAATGTATGATTTTCTTTGCTACATCGTGCTCCAAAGCTACTCCATGTTGATGCAATTCCTCTATGGCGCTGAAGAACCTGCTTTTGCTCAAAGGTTTGGTCAAAAAGCCATTCGCTCCCTTTTTAAATGATTCTTTAATGGTTTCAAAATTGCATTGCTGGCTTATCATCAGGACTTTGGAAGGGATATTTTGTTCTTTGAAGTATTGTATCCCGTCAATTCCTGAAATTCCGGTCAAATTAACTTCGGAAACAATAATATCAGGTCTTGTTCGCATAGCGTTTGATGCAAATTTGTTTACCGAGGTGTATATTTCCACCAATTCATACGATGGTACATCACTAAAATAGAGTTGATAAAGAGGGTGTAGTTTTTCATCATTGTCAATGATCACGATTTTTAATGGGTCAGTTTTCATAATTACTGATTTTGGATTATCTGATTTTGTCATAGTCATCTTCATCTTAGTTCGATTAAACCAAAATGCATCCTGTCCGCGATGTCCGGGTTTAACTGACAGAGGAAAACTTGGGTGTTTCAAATTATGAACCTGAAACAATGCTAAGCTTCACCAGTGTCGCAATCGGACATGCTGATAACAATCCTGAATAGGATTAAATCAATAGCGTTTAGAAAAGGTGTCGAGCGTGTTAGAGGAGCTCCCTGTTGTAGTTGGGGGGACTTGATCTAGCACTGAGAATTGTAGCTTTTTTCATGAGTATAAGATTTGGGTTTATGTTATTTCAAGAATTAAATTAAGTTTTTTTTCCCTACATGGAAATTTTTTGTAGTTTTTTTCGTTCAAATGCACTTTGCTTTTTTTGCAACGAAAAATGACCCAGCTTCAAGAGTTTACCAGATACAACAAAATAGGATGCCCTTTTGGAGCATCCTATTCGTGGTAAATCAGTCCTGATGAAATAACACAACCCGCTTCTATGATAACATTCAGTTCCCCCTGTTTAATTTATCATAGTACAATAATATTCAGTATTTGACAAAATCAGATAATCTTCAGGTAGTGGACCAATTTATGCTGTATTCTTAATCCTCAAAAGACGCACTGGTATACTTGTGGGAAGCCTCAGCAGTCAAAGCGGCATCAAGATTCCTATCGTTGTAAGCTACCACGGAACCATCCATAGGTTGTCTTCTGTATGAGATTGTTACTTGCTCAATGGTGTGGTTTAGACCTCGGTTGGATACCACATAGCTTTCGCCTTTTTCTATATCCAGTTGTATGGCATAATCATCCCTGCTACTGTTGATGTGACTTCCAAGGTTTACGGCAGGGGTAAGCTTGTTTTGCACAACTTGTGTAGCATAAAGATCTAGGCCGCCAAATCCATCGCGTCCTTCAGAAGCAAAGAACAAAAGTGTACTGTTGTATATATTCGGATATAATTCATCCTCTTTGGTGTTAACCTTTGGACCCAGGTTTTTGGAGATACCCATACTTCCGTCCGTATTGATATCGGCTACATAGATATCATATTTTCCATAGCTTCCTTTCATGTTTGACGCAAAGAAAAGTCGGGAACCATCTTCTGAAACCGTGGGATGTTTGGCCGATGCATATTTTGGGCATACGTCCAGTTTCGTAATATTGGTCCATTTGCCGTTGATTTTTTCGGCGCGATAAACCTCATGAACACGCTCTTTCTTTGAAAACAACCCATACAATGGTTTTTGCTCACTTGTTTTGCTGAAATATGCTGTTTTGCCATCTTGGGTAACCGACATTGAAGGAATGTAGCCCTCCAGAGTGGATAAATGTCCATTGGTATTGGCATCCTCTGCAACCGCTATGGTATTTTCAAATTTCATTGGATTTTGGGCCGCAATGTTAATTACGTAAAACAAGCCAATCATTATGGTCGAAATGTAGGTTAACGAACGTGTCATGATGTATAGATTTGGGGGTTAATACATCACAAATTTGAAGAAAGTTTTTTGAGAATTACCTATGAATTTCTCATAGTTTTTAAATTATAACGATTAAAATACGTATTTCATCGAATATTTTTTATTCTGTTAACATTTAAAAAGAGCAAAAATGTCGATTAACGATGTTTTTTGCATTTTGACCGTAAATCTTTAAGCTTAATCATGTGTCTTTGAGGATTTTGATACTAAGTGGTCGATTTCTTTAAGCTCAGGACTGGTCAAATGACGCCATTTACCTACAGGAACATCCAGCATGACATTCATGATTCGGACGCGCTTTAGTTTTTTTACCCTGTAATCTAGATATTCGCACATTCTTCGAATTTGACGATTCAAACCTTGGGTCAATATAATTTTAAATTGATTCGACCCAATTTGCTCCACCTCACATTTTCTGGTTACTGTGTCTAAAATTGGGACGCCGTTCCGCATTTTTTTAAGAAAATCCTGGGTGATGGGTTTATTTACAGTTACAATGTATTCCTTTTCGTGATGATTTCGAGCCCTAAGAATCTTGTTTACGATATCGCCATCGTTGGTCATAAAAATGAGTCCTTCACTGGGTTTGTCCAGACGCCCGATAGGAAAAATACGCTTTGGATAGTTGATGAAATCAATAATATTGTCCTTTTCCACTCGGGTATCCGTGGTGCAGACTATGCCAACGGGTTTATTGAATGCCAAATAAACAGGTTTGTCCTTGGGTTCGGAAATCAACTCCCCATCAACCCGAACTTCATCGTTGGCAGTAACCTTGGTTCCCATTTCCGGAACTTTACCATTAATGGTGATCCTTCCTTGGTCAATTAGTTTATCTGCGGCCCGTCGGGAACAATAGCCTACTTCGCTCAAATATTTGTTGATTCTGGTCTCCTTCATGGAAAGTCGATTACGCATAATTTCCGGTTGCGAAGGTCGTACAATTCCTATTACCTTGTCAAGCTTTGAACAAATTAATAGAAACTGTGGCGAGATCAGAATTGGGGAATTTTAAAGATTTGTCTTTGTCAGGTTTTAACCCCACCTCTTTCATCACCCTTAAAAACTCATCGATTTCCAGAATATATTGGTCTGAATATCCATGTGTTGCATCATAGGCAGTGGCAGCGGTCTTTCCTATGTTTTTTGATATTAAGGCGGGAGGTACGGTATGTAGTTCAATCAGTAACAAGCCAAATCGTTTCACATAGGGCATCCACTTCTTAAAATGTTGTTTCAAGGATTCCGAAACCAGATTGTTGTTGAGTCTTTTACCTTCAAAAGCATATGCTCCGGTTGAAGAACTTGTTCTAAGTTTGTCGGTTTGTTTGGGCGTTTCCCATATACGGTTGTGATCTAAAAAGGTCCTTACATTCAATAAGTCTTCTAAGGCGATACCATACTTTTCTTGGAGGTCGCCAGCCAATATTTGCGGGTTTCCGATATCACCCCAAATTATTTTGGCCCAAATTTCGGCTTGAATCAGATTTTCTTTGGAAGCCTTAAGTGCCGCTTCATTATAATCGGCCCCAATAAGCAT
Organism: Flagellimonas sp. 2504JD1-5; assembly: GCF_053618295.1. Lineage (NCBI taxonomy): Bacteria > Pseudomonadati > Bacteroidota > Flavobacteriia > Flavobacteriales > Flavobacteriaceae > Flagellimonas > Flagellimonas sp. 2504JD1-5. The sequence goes on along the minus strand of NZ_JBSIOU010000002.1, from coordinate 724,128 downwards.
TAATGGATGTTCATCTAAAATTGTTCCGCGATGGGTTCGGTTCTCGATTACAGTGTATACATGCTTTAGAAATGCCCCGTTACCGCATCCCATGTCCAATATACCTTTAGGCTGCTCGTTAATTGGTCTATTGAAAATTTCGATGAGGATATCGTCTATCACCTTAAAGTAAGATGCATGAGCACCTCCACTTCCCCAAACATTCATTTCGCGATCTACATGTTTTTCTTCTTCGTCCGGGCCACTGTTTTTCAACAACACAGGATTGCCAAATATAATTTGGTCCAGTTTTCTAAGGGTTGGAATATAAGAAACTGTCACTCCGTAAGCACTTGCCCTCTTAGCATAAAAGAGGCCATCTTCGGTAAATCGGTAAAAATCCCCTTCTTTTTCAAACCAATTAAGCTGCGTAAGTATATTGAGCAAACGCTCAAACCCTTCTGGGTCTCTATGGAATTCTTCGGCTTTGAAACGGGTTTCCATAAAGTATTTATGGAACATGCCGCTCATTCCAAGTCGAACCAGGGTAGGCCCGATCATCATACCTTCAATATGGGTAAGAATTTGATCTTGAATATGTCTTGTTGCGGTGTCTCCGGAAAGTGAAACTCCAAAACGATTTATATAACTTTCAAAGGTTTTTTCCAATTTCAAGAAAGGCTTCATTTCAAATTTCCTGGGATGGAAGTTTTCCGACATCTGCAGCAATTCTATAGGTTCTTGGTACATGTGGAAATGTTTGAACGCCTCTTCTGACAAATCATTCGTCTTGTAAGTAATGCGATTTTGATTATTGTCAATATGTTGTTCCAACCATCCCTGTGAGCACAACGATCGTAATGCCACATTCAAATATCCGCTATTGGCACCAAGGATGGAGGCCATGTCGTCCACATCGACCGAGCTGTTGGATAAAAGATAGTCAGTTGCTTTGTTCTCTTTAAGGGTAAACGCTGCAGGTCCTACTACAATCCCGTCCAAATGCCGGAATAATCTGTTTCTCAACTCGGATTGTCTTTGTTTGGAAATCATATTTTGTGCATTTCGGATACCTTCTAAATTTAACAAATTTGTTGTGATTGTTTGGTTTAATTCCAATCCACATTAAATCTTGGGCATTCATTTTAAGATTCAACCAGAATGTCATAACTTTTGTTGTTACTAAAAAGCCAAATATGTCAAAATACAATGTAGCCGTTCTTGGACCGATACCCAGGGATCACATCACAACGCATCATGGTGAGGAGATTGAAAAGTATGGCTGCGCAACGCATACCGCTATTGGTTTGGCCAAGTTGTTAGGTAAAGAAGGTACGGTTCATTTGGTTTCACATGTTAGAAAAAGGGATGAAGGGCCAATAAAAGAGTTGCTTTCGGAATACGATAATATAAACATAGCTCACATTACTTCGGATGCTGATCAAGGTGATGTAATAAGTCTAAAATTTATTGATCAGAACAATCGACTGGAAAAGCAAACGGGATTTATGAATCCTATTGTACCGAACGATCTAAAAAGTGTTTTGCATTGTGATGTGTTTGTTTGTGTACCCATCACGGATTATGAAGTTCCTTTGGAAACATTGAAGTTTATCAAAGAAAATAGCAAAGGCCTTGTCATTTTTGATGCTCACGGACCTACAAATACCATTACCATTTCTGGCGATAGAAAGATTCGATTTTGGATTGACCGTGATCAGTGGTTACCCTATATTGATATTTTAAAAATGAATCTCGAAGAATCCAAATGCAGTTGGTTCCAAAAGGAATATAAGCTTCAAGATTTGGGTCATTTTGATGAAGAAGATACTTCGCACCTCGAACCGTTTGGAATACATTGTATTCAAAATGGATTAAAATCGCTCATTGTCACCTTGGATTCCAGTGGTAGTGCAGTGTTCTATAGCAAAGCGGGAGAAGTGTGCCAAGAAATGGTAAAATCGGTGAAGGTAGAACATGTAATTGATACTACCGGCTGCGGTGATTCTTTTGCCGGAGGTCTGGGATTTGGATTATTGGGAAATCCGGACAATTACATTAGAGCAGCCAAGTATGCCAATGCCCTTGGAGCCTTACGAACCCAGGGAAGAACTTTTGAAGTTTTTAAGGGTAAAGAGGAGACTGACCAGATTCTTATAAATAATTATGGGAGTATTTAAGTTATTTAAAAAGAACACCCGCCAACATTTAATAACCAACTAAACCACATGAACATTGCATCACAACCTGCAAGAGGTTGGCGGGTGTTCCTATTATTAGATGGTTTTTTTGGCTAAAGGATGCTTTTTAGACCATGTTTTATGAAAATTTTGGGATTCTGAGCAATTTTACCCAACTAAAATTTTATCTGCTCTCCAAGACCTGCAAAAATGTAGTCTTCTTTATAGCTGCTCTTCAATGTTTTGAATGCCAAATGACCAGTGCAGTGAGCTGGGGCGACTTTATCCACACCAAGTTCGGTTTTAAGACGATTTGAAAGGTTGGTCAATGTTTTTTCATCATACGGCAGCAAATGATAGCCGCCATATACCATGGAAATATTGTTTGCCGTATAAGATTTGGTTTCGGCCACAATTTTTTCAACGGTACTGTGGGAACAACCTACCACGACCACTTCTCCATTTTCGGTTGTAAGGGAGAGGGACAGCTCTTTTAATCCCATTAACTTGGCATTGCTTGCATCATCGTTTTGCATCTCGTCCACCTCAACTTTGGGATATTTACTGAAATAACCCATGTACGGGGAAGTTGTGAAAATCAGTTTCATGCCAGATGAAATTTCCAGACTTTCTTTTACAAATTGTATATCAGCATTCCAGAATCGACCGGTTTGATTAAAGGTGTATGACTTGAAATCACCTCCAAAGTATTGCATTTTCTTCTCTAGCGAGTGAACCGCCGTCGAATCTTGTCCAGAAAGATTGAATGTTGAATTCGCACCCCAAAAGAGATCAAACGGGAAATAAATTTTCACATCTGGATTAACTTGCAGTAAATGGTCAAAACCATTGATATGATCAAAGTGTGGGTGTGATGCAATGGCTATATCAATTTGTTTTAGGTCGATACCCAGGGCCTCTGTATTTTTTTTGAAGATATCGGCATTGGACCCAGCATCAAAAAGGATGGTTTTTCCATTGTAATTGATTATACATGAGAATCCAAAATCTTTTTGCAGCTCTGGATTATCCTCTCCAAAAGCATCATAAAGATTGGTTATGGTGTTCCTCTCCAATGGCTTGAATTCAGTCTGCTTTTGGACATTTTGTGGTTCTTCTTTTGGGGTGGTGTTGCAACTAGTAAGCGCTAAAATCACTAACCCTAAATTGACAATCTTATGCATTTGGTTATATTTTGGTTGTTTTATAGTATTAATGTTGAGATTTCCCGATTAAACATCTTCCACAATAAAGATCGCATTGTTATTTAGGTCGTAAAATCCGAATTCGTTGGTTCCCCAAGGAGTGTTCAAACGCATTTTTTCTGGTGAAACTGTTCCTCTTTCAATAAACTCTTGAAAAAGGGGTGTAATGTTCTCAACAAAAATTTTAATGACCGAACCGCCAAGTAAGGGGTCATCCGGAGTATCGGCATGCCATTGTAAATGAATGCACAAGTTTTTCCTTCGCAATACCGCATACATTTGGTCTTTATGCAAAAGTCGAAGGCCTAAATGTTTTTCATACCAAGCCACATCTCTATCAATATCTTGACTTGGCATGACTGGGGATATTTCCAATAATTTAGTGTTGGAAGACATAAATGCTCATAATTAGGGTGACTTTTTGTGATGTAATTTTTTATAAAGCTTATGCTTCAGTTCTTCGACCAAGTCAGGATTGAAATTAGCCAAATTTTTGGTTTCCTTTTGTTGGGAGGTATGATCATACAGTTCAACATCTCCGTTTTCATGAAGCACCAATCGGTGTGTTTTGGTACGAATGGTCTTTGCGTCATCGGTATACGCCAAAGCAGAATTTTTGAAGTCCCCGTCGGTTTCAAGTAAATTTTTTAATGATACCCCTTGAACAAAGTTTGGAGTTTCAATTCCGGTAAGCTCGCATAAAGTAGGAAATATATCCAAGGTTTCTACAATGCTCTTGACCTTGTTTCCTTTGTTTTTTATACCCGGATGATGGATGATCAAAGGAGATAGCAATGATTCTTCAAATAAACTATGCTTTCCCCAAATGGCATGCTCTCCTAAATGCCAACCATGATCTCCCCATAAGATTACAATTGTATTTTTATCAGCACCTGTTCGCTTTAGTTCTTGCAGTATTTTTCCAATCTGTGCATCCACATAACTCACACAAGCGGCATAATGTTTACGGACTTGTTCTGCAAAAGCTTCATCTTCATTGGGATCCTTTCCCCACCGATTGTACTTCATAAACTCATTGGAGTTGTGCCAGGTGGTCTTTCCTTCCGGTTTTTTTGCATTGAGAATAGGAGGGAAGACAACCTCATTATAATTGTCCAAATATTTTTTGGGAGCTCCAAAAGGAAGATGAGGTTTGATCAAGCCAACAGCAAGAAAAAAGGGTTTTTTGTTTTCGGCAGAAAGTGAACTAAGCTGTTTCAATGCTTCCTTGGTAATACTGCCATCGGGGTAGATTTCATCGGTTCCAGGCTCACTTTGAAAAACGTCCATATCGGAAGCGGCATGCCTTATTTCACCATGGGCAAGTCCATGCATCGCACCACGGGGATGTTCCCATTTTTCGGTTGGCATTAGCTGTTTATCCCAGGCATGTGGCATTTCCAAAATCAAACTATCATTCCAATCTGTTCCGCCTCTTCCTCCGGGATGGTGAGATACCTTACCAACGGATATCGTGGTGTATCCATGACTTCTAAACCACGAAGGCATACTAGGATTAACCTGCATGGAGTCGTTTGCAATCTGTTTGGCCCTTTGAAAAAGTGCATTATTTTGCGGAGGCCCATAGAGTCCAGTAAGTAAGGTATAACGGGATGGTCCACAGCTTGGGGCATTCACATAGTGTCGTAAAAACGAGGTGCCACTAGCCGCCAACCCATCAATGTTTGGGCTTATCACATGATCTGCACCAAAACTTTTCAATTCGGGGCGTAGGTCATCTACGCAAATGAGCAGAATATTTGGCTTTGGTTCCCGACATCCTATCAAGACTAGGGAAACCCAAAAAATGCAGCCAATAAACCTGGATTTTCTTTTATTGGTTTGCATGTTGAACATATTAGCCTTGGTACTTGTGAAACCCATTTTAATTGCCGTAGTCTTCAATTTTACGCTCTATATTAATTTCACCAATATGGTAATAAGCAAAAATTTCTTCTATGAGACCATCTTTGATATAGTACCATTCGCTAACATCCAAATTAAAGTCATTTCCTTGCTTGGCACTATACCTAACACAGGCTTTGCTGGATGCGTAAATTGCGTCGTGAATTTCAAATTTGTAACCCAAAAACTTATCCCGATTTTCTTGCACTAGTTTAATGTAGGTTTCTTTTCCGTTGATTGTACCAAAAGGGCTTGTGTGTTTAAAATTGTCGGTAATGGGTAAATTTAGAAAATCACCCTTTTCCCATTGGGCAAACCATTGCTGGATCAATTTATTAATCTCCAAGGGTTTCTGAAATTTTTAGGGCATAGCAATGTTTAAGATTCTTCATCAAGGTTGTATTCTGGATGAAATTAATAATCATTGATGCTTGATTCTTTCTAAAAGTAATGAATCAAGTTATTGGTTTCAAGGAATGCAGTACGGAAAATGTATAAACTAATATCTATACGAGTGGAGAATGGATTAAATCTGTGCAGAAAACTCATTTGTTCAACAACACTTATAAAGTCAATTTTGGGATAGATATTTTTCGCGTATCATAATCGATATGGCCGTCTTTGCGCAGGTTGCTTAAAACGTTGTTCACTGTTTGCCTAGAAGTATTGGTGAGATTTGCAATGTCCTTGTGTGATAGCAGGTTTTTGGCTTCCACACGATCTTGTTTGTCTTCGCCAAACTCTTTTATGTAGCTATAGATAAAGTCTTTAATTCTGGTTTTACTGTCCTTATATAAAAGATCTTCGAGTCTTCTTTCCAATTTTTTGATCCGAAGCCCATACACTTTGAAAACTCCATTTTTCAAGGATTTATGCTTCTCCATCAAGGCTTCCATCATATCGGATTCTATGTAACAAATAACGGAATCTTCGAGGGTTACTGCTTGTTCCTCATTGGCAGTTTCTTGGTCATAGAGTGAAAGTTCGCCAAAAATATTCCCTTTTTTTACAATGTATTTTGCTGTGTTGTTTGTGGAATTAACAATTTTTACCGCCCCACTTTTAAGAAAAAAAATGCTCTTTTTATCTCGATTCCCAATAGCTATAATTTTTCCCTTGTCAACATGTTCCATTTCCAAAAGCTCACACATTTTCATCATCGTGGGCATTCCAAGTTTTTTGAAAAGGCTAAACCCTTCCAAAAACCAGTATTTGGTAAGTGTTTTCAAAGTTGACGTCAAAAATTATATCACCTAATATAGTTAATACCGTTACGTTTCTGCTGCATTTTTTCAGTGAACTTACTTAATCTGACTTTTCACTATGAATTTCGAGTTTTGATTATACCCCCTTTATCCTATTTCCAGACCGAAATTTTTAAAAGTGTCGTTTGAAGTACAAAATTTGTTTTTTGCTATTGTTTTCCCTCAGGGTTATAGATAGTTTAGATTGGAAAATGAGGTTTTTACGAATAATGATGAACAACTACCTTAACCGAGTATGAAGAAAATGGAAAGTTTAACTTATGAAAGTACCTCGAATTCCTGATAACGAGGAAGAACGTCTTGCAGATTTAATTTCACTTAATTTATCTACCTCCGACAGAAAAGAACAATTTGATGGGGTGATCATGATACTATCCAAATGTATTGACGTTCCTATAGCCTATATTTCTTCTATTGAAAGCGAAAAACAAAACATACATTCTTCTTGTGGATTGAACTTTGATACTTCTGAGAGGGCTACATCTTTTTGCGGACATACCATTTTACAAGATGATCTGCTGATTGTTGAGGACACATTAAAAGATGACAGGTTTTATGACAACCCCATGGTGGTCAATGAACCACATATTCGTTTTTATGCAGGTCATCCGTTATCCAGTGTAGCCGGGAATAATATTGGCTCACTATGCATAGCGGACAGGGTTCCAAGAAAACTTAAGAAGTCAGATGTATCAATTTTTAGAATGATGGGCAAGCTGTTGAATGAGAGAATTAGAATGAATAAACTTGTTGACCTTCAAAAGCAAATAAAGGAATCTAAAAAACATTTGGAAGAACTGAATAATGAATTAATGCAGTCCAATCAATTCTATAAGCAACTATTTGGACAGTACATGAGTGAATCACTATTGGAAAAAGTGATAAAAAACAAGCAAGAAACCCAATTGGGAGGTGAAGAAAGAGATGTAACAGTTCTAGTAAGTGATATAAGAGGATTTTCACCCATTTCGGAGAAACACAACGCCAAAACCGTAATTGAAGTGTTGAACATCTATTTTGAGGAAATGATTGATATCATCCATAAATATGAAGGGTATATCAACGAGATTCTCGGTGATGGTATTCTGGTGATTTTTGGAGCACCGAATAACATAAACAATATGGCGCTCAATGCAATTCAGTGTGCCCGGGCAATGCAGAAAGGAATGAAAAATGTTAATGCCAAACTTAGAATTCGTGGACTTCCTGCTTTGCAAATGGGGATTGGCATTAATAGTGGCAATCTTATTGTGGGCAATATTGGGTCCAAACGAAGGATGAAATATGGAGTTGTGGGTGAAAATATAAATATCGCATCCAGAATTGAAGCTTTGACAATTCCCAATCAAATTTTGATTTCGGAGGCGCTATACGAAAAAGTTTCAGGTTGTATTGAGCCTATCGGAAGTATAAGAACCAAAATTAAAGGGTTTAATAAATCCATAAAAATATATGACGTATCAGAATTGCATTAATAGCAATGTGATTGGCCAAACTATAATAACTCCAAACAAAAAACCCTGACTTTTTAGTCAGGGTTTCTCTCAGCGGAGGAAGAGGGTCTTTTTTGAATTGGTGAAATCCACTATTTTTAGGACTTCTCAAGGTGTGAAATTTTTACTGACACCGAAAGGGACACTTGTTTAACTAAACTTTAACAATTGTGCTCTTTTTGCTTGTTCTTTGATTGTAAATCAAAACAATACAGTCTAAGCCTAATTGAAGAGTTCTAAAAATCGTTGGTTTGATGGGAACAAACACTAAACCTTTACTGGAAAAGAATTAAGGTAGTATCGATCATTAACGAGGCCTTACAATTTTCCAGCTATTCTTAAAATTTCATCTATTACCCTATTTGGTTCGTTACGATGAATATAGTGACCACTTCCCGCAACGACCTGATGACTGCTATTATCTGATAAACTTGATAATTCCTCTTGAAATTCCAGCCATTTCTTTCTAAGTTCTTTGTTTTCTATTGGAGAGGATTTCCCCGCTGTTAGGACCGCTATAGGTATATTGGGAAATTCTGGTACATTTTTGAACTCATCTAAGGCAGTGGTTACTATATCATACTCATACTTTCTAGTGCCCTTGCGGGTGGACATTATCAACATGTTGTAAAGGAACTTTTGGTCAGTCCGGAAATATTCAAACTGTTGTGGATGCGAGGCATCTATAAAAACAGCACCAATTGTCTCATCTGGATACAACCGGGCGAACATGTTTACATATAGCCCTCCTGCCGAATGACCTACCAACACATAGGGGGGCTCTATATTTTGTTGTACTAAGTTATCGTGCAAACTCCGTGCTACATCGCTAACGCTCAGTGGAGGATTTTCCAAACTACTCTTACCATAACCAGGTCTATTGTAGGCATAAACCTTGGTGTGCTTGGAAAGGGAATCCAAAATTTTGTCCCAGGTCTCTATGGAAGGCCCCATTCCTGTTTCGAAAACCAAGGTTGGAGATCCATTTCCTAATAGGGTATATTCCACACCGCTGGAATCAACAGTTTTTTGAATGACACTTTTTGTAGCTGTACAACTAACAAAATAAACACACAACGGTAATGCCAAAAATCCAAACACCTTTTTCATATTAATCAATTCAAAGAGAATTTTCATATAGCTTTCCCTTAGCCCCGACGATTGCTCCATTTCTCTTAACCGATATGTTAAGAGCTAAACTGTCCGAATCATTGAAAGGCCCCTTCTTAAGTTTATCCCATAGCCGATGTTATTTTTCAAGTACGACGGTAATCATTGCTTGACTGGCGATAGAATAAATCGATTACTTAATACTTTTACTTTTAAATAGCAGTGAAAGCGGCAACAAAATCTCTAGAATTTGGGATAGAAATGGACCCATACAACCATTGGCATTTCAATAATATTAGCTTGGAGATTGGAAACAAAAGTAGTGGCCTGTCCAAATTCAAAGAATGATATTTATCATTCTTCCCTACAAACTGTCAGCCTTACATTGCAATTTTTATAAAGAAGAAGTTCTCTATATATATTATTAATAAGATTGTTAACTTTCAAATCGCAATGAGTTCACTAATACGCAGGATATCTAAGACCAAATAGACTGAAAAGGGTCATTTCCCAAAAATTTAGTTTTTTGAAATGCATCCTTTTAATTGCACTATGGGCAAAGTTCGGTTTGGATGGGTAAGATATTCCCCTTGTGAAGGGAATACTTGTCATATTGCTTTTGCTGATTTCAATTTGAAAAATTTCAATATCGTGATAGGATGGACATGATTTTCACCATAGGGATATTTACCTCCTTGTTTTTCTTTGTTTTGTTGCTCGGCAAGAAGAACAAGTCCCTACCTGATACCATTCTTGCTTTTTGGATGCTGATGGTGGGGATACATCTGGCCAGCACTTATTTGTATACCTTGGGCTATTGGGATATCTATCCACATTTAATTGGAATTACCGCTCCTTTTCCACTTTTGTACGGACCTTTGTTATATACCTATGTGGTCTATTCCATAAAAGGGGGAGATAAACTGGAAAAAAAGGATTACTGGCATTTTGTTCCCTTTGTTCTTGCCTATTTGTACATGTCCAGATTTTACTTTTTATATTCCCCTCATGAAAAAAGACTCGTAGACAGAGGTGAAGTTGACGATTTTGGCCTGTTTGGTCTTATTTTGGTAGTGGTGATTATAGCTTCAGCAATTCTATACGCTATATATGCTTACCGGTTGTTGAAAAGACATAAGAGACTTATTGATGATAACTTTTCCAATGACGAAAAAATAAATCTCAACTGGCTAAGAAGCTTCATTTTGGGGGTTGGCCTCATATTCATTACCGTGGCACTTGTCCTTATATCGAGGGACATTATGGGAGTTGAATATCCCTTTAATCCTGAGTTTATTTTTTATTCAATGATTGTCTTTTGTGTGCTATGTCTCGGTTATTTTGGAATCAAACATCAAAATATTTTTGCAGACAACAAAGTCTTGAAAGATAGGAATAGGCACAAATCGACCTACAAAAATTCTGGCCTTAACGAAAATTTAGCACTTGCAAAGCACAACGAGCTCATGCGATTGATGGTTGAGGACAAACCCTATTTAGAACCAAACCTTACGCTAAACACCATGGCTGACAGATTGGATTTGTCGCTTCACCATCTCTCCCAAATAATCAATCAATTTGAAAAACAGAACTTCAATGATTTTGTAAACAAATACCGTGTAGAAGAATTTATTGAACGGGCCTCCAAGGATACACAATTTAGTTTTTTGGCATTGGCCCTGGATTCAGGTTTCAATTCCAAATCCACGTTCAATTCAGTCTTTAAAAAACACAAAGGTGTCACACCCTCTAAGTACATGGCACACCATTCTTCCAAGGCCTAAATTGGGTAAATTGTTTTATCGTAACATTCTGACAAACAATCGGTAAAGGTCCAATCCTATAATGCTGCACCTATAAATAGTGCGACATCATAATGTCGGGCGATTCGTGCATAAAAACCTCGTCCATTTGCTTTATAAAACTAAAAGTTATGTCAAGCAAAATAAAAATCGGACGTTACCGACACGCTGGTTTATTTTACTTCCTATCCATACTTATCCCTTGGATTATTTGGTTTACCGTGGCATACATAAGCCATGCATTTCCAAATGAATATATCCTTTGGACCAGTTTGGGAGGCTTGCTGGGTCTGTTAGCGCCATTGTTTATTGCCCTAGCGTTGATTCTTCCGGACGAGAAGCTAAGAAAGGACCTGTTTGGAAGAGTTCTTAATCTCAAAAGGGTAAGGCAGAAATACCTAATTGTTGTGTTTCTCTTGATGCCGTTTAGCATTTTGACGGCACAACTGCTCTCGCTTCTATTTGGATACAGTCCGGAACAGTTTCAATTTAGGGAAGGATTTACATTCTCCTCCGGAATTTTCCCAGTTTGGTTTATGCTAATAATGGCTCCAACCATTGAAGAGCTCGCATGGCATTCTTACGGAACTGACTCGCTTATGAACAAATTCAGTTTACTTAAAACGTCTTTGTTGTTCGCTTTGTTTTGGGGCTTGTGGCATTTACCGTTATCGTTCATTAAAGATTACTATCACAGCAATTTGGTGGAAACAGGTCTTGTTTACTCCATCAATTTCTTTGTGAGCCTGTTTCCTTTTGTCCTGATAATGAACTGGCTTTACTACAAGTGCAATAGGAGCATCTTGGCAACCATAGTCTTTCATATTTCAGCGGGATTATTTAATGAAATCTTCGCTACCGAACCCATGAGCAAGGTAATACAAACGGGCCTTCTCATCGCATTCTCCATTTTCTTGGTCAAGAGCGACAGCACCTATTTTCTGCAATCAGGAAAGCAGTGGAAATACCTAAAAAATAACAGTCAATAAATATAAATATCATGAAAACAAAAGCAAGCGTATCTACAACGAATTATGTGTATCAAAAAGAAAACCAGGTTTTCCTTTTAGATAGGGAAAACACAGTAAAAAAGTTCTACTACCCGGTTGGTTTTAATTGGATTCCATTTAAGAACTACAACAAAATCAACCTTTGGTTCTCCTTGCTACTTTTTTGCGGACTTTCCCTTTTCACATCATGTGACAAGGATGACGATATCAATATAGGATCCCAAAACATAGCAACCGAAACAAGAGAGGTCGGAGCGTTTACCAAATTAAGCAGTACAGGAGTTTTTGAGGTGAACATTGCACAAGGAGATTCCCAATCTGTGGAAATCACGGCAGATGACAATATTATTGGACGTGTGCGGACCAATGTTGTAAATGGTGAATTAAGATTGGAATTGTCCGACGGAAATTATGAAAACATCACGCTAAGGGCACGGATAATCGTAGAACAACTAAACGGTATCAACAACTCCGGTATTGGGAACATTGTTGCCAGCAATGTCGATTCAAACAACTTTTTCCTTACAAATTCTGGCGATGCTGACATCACTATTTCGGGAAGCTCAAACAATCTTGACTGCTTTAATGAGGGTGTCGGAGATATCAAGGGTTTTGACTTCCTAGTCAATAATGCTGACTTGGAGATCCGGGGGTCAGGCTCCATAGAAATCAGTTGTACAGATACACTGGATGCGGAAATCAATGGAAGTGGGGATGTGTTGTACAGAGGAAATCCAGCGGTCAACTCTGCCATAAGAGGTTCTGGAGAGGTAAGAAAGGTCGGGGACTAACCCTAATGCAATTTTTAATGAATCCTAAAAACAATACAATGAAAAATCTAATACCAATCGCATTGTCTTTGATCGGTTTTGCCAACTGGTCCAGTGCGCAAACAATAACACAGACTGTAAAAGGGGTCGTTACCGATGAAAACACCCACGAAGTATTGGTTGGAGCTACCATAACCCTTGTAGAGTCCAACCCAATTTTGGGGACAATTACCGACTTGGATGGTGCTTTTGTGCTGAGCCAAGTTCCTGTCGGGAGGCAAGATTTTGAAGTAAGGATGGTTGGATATGAGAGCTTTCTGGTTTCAGAGATATTGGTTGGTTCCGGAAAGGAGGTCATCTTGGATATCGCACTTAGCGAATCCACCACCAATCTAGAAGAGGTGGTGGTAGCCTATAGGCGGAATAAGGAAAAAGCAATAAATACAATGGCAGGGGTAAGCGGTCGGCAGTTTACGGTTGAGGAGACCCAGCGCTATGCTGGTGGATTGAACGACCCTGGAAGATTGGTATCTTCCTTTGCGGGTGTGGCCGCTCCCTCGGTAAGCAGCAATGGAATTTCGGTTCGAGGGAATAGCCCATCAGGCCTACTGTGGCGGATAGAGGGAGTGGAAGTCCCAAGTCCTAACCATTTTGCCGATTTGACCATAGCCGGTGCCGGGGCACTGACAGTGTTAAGCAGCCAGGTGATGGACAACAGCGATTTTTATACTGGTGCATTTCCCTCAGAATATGGCAATGCCATGTCCGGAGTTTTTGATATCAATTTGAGAAAAGGCAATACCACAAATAGGGAGTATACCTTTCAAGCCAGTATTTTGGGTTTGGACTTTGCTACCGAAGGACCATTCAAAGAGGGTGGGAATGCAACTTATTTGTTCAATTATCGTTATTCCACCCTTGGGCTGATAGGTTCCTTTTTACCAAGCGATGCCGGAGTGTTGAAGTATCAGGATTTAGCATTCAAGATGGATATGCCGACAAAGAGATTGGGCACTTTTTCCCTATGGGGGGTGGGCGCTTATGATGCCGTTGATACCGAGGTGGAGGATATGGAGGAATGGGAATCCAGGGACGACCGTGAAAATTCCCAGACCTCATTATATATGTTTGCTTCTGGTCTGAATCATAAACAAATTATAAGCTCCAGAACAGTAATCAACTCGACCTTGTCCATTTCCGGGAACGGTACTTCATTTAAGGAACAATATGTGGATGATAACCTTGAGGCACTTCCTCAGTCGGATGCGAGAAAGAATAATTTTAAGCTGACTTTACAGTCAAATCTCACCTCCTATTTCGGTAAAGGGCACACAAACAGAACTGGGTTCTATCTTAACGGATTGGCCTACGATTTGAAAGTTGATGATTCAGAAACGGTCCAAGAGGCACCGCGGACCATCGTTGAAGAGAATGGAAGCTCTTACTTGTTTCAATTTTTCAGTCAATCCAAGTTTGATCTTTCCCCAAAATGGACGCTCAATGCAGGATTCCATTCCCAATATTTTGGTTTGACCAAGGAACTCACCTTGGAGCCACGAGCATCTCTGAACTATAAATTGGGTCTCAAAAGTAATTTGGCCCTTGGTTATGGTTTCCATAGCAGAATTGAACCATTGTCCATATACTTTGTAGAAGATGACCAGGGATTTCAACCAAATGAAAATTTGGAACTGATGAAATCCAATCATTTTGTGCTGTCATTCAATACCATAATCAATGACAAAACAAGATTGAGTGTGGAACCGTATTACCAAGCCTTGTACGATGTTCCTGTTGCGCTCAATGGATATATAACAACCCTGAACATTGAAGACAATCTTTTTTTTGGCAAAGCCTTGGTCAGTAACGGGACTGGAAGAAATATTGGGGTTGATCTGACACTTGAACGCTATCTCAATAATGGATTTTACTATCTATTTACCACTTCTATATTTGATTCCAAGTATACCGCAAACGATGGGATTGAGCGCAACACCAGATACAATAAGAACTATGTTTTAAATGCGGTGTTCGGAAAGGAATGGCAGGTGGGTAAAAATGGGAACAACACCCTTGGAGCCAATTTCCGGTTGAACTATTTGGGCGGAAACAGGATAGAGGCCATTGATTCCGAAGCTTCCATAATGAATCAGGACGTGGTTTATGGTGAAACGGGAAATCAAATCTCCTTTTCGGAAAAGTACAAGGACCTGCCCATTGGTTCCTTTACGCTGACCTACCGAAAGAACAAACCCAAGCATTCTTCAGTCTGGAGCTTGCAGGTCTTAAATGCTGGAGCGACAGAGGAATTTCAAAGGGATGTTTTCAATACCAATACCCAAAGTATTGAACGAAAGTTTACGGGAATAGTAATTCCCAACATCAGCTATAAAATAGAATTCTAAATAAGCAAAGTATATAGTATTAACACTAAAAATAAATATCATGGGAACAAGTCAATTAAGAATGTCAAAATTAATGAGCATGATAATGGCACTAATGTTGTCAGTTACTGTCAGCGCACAGAAAGGCGGTTGGAATCCACAATTGGAAAACGATGCAAAAAAAGCGTTGGATACCATTCTGGTAAAAATGCCCAAACTGGAATCTTATAAGGATGAGGCCCATGGTTATGCCGTATTCCCAAGTATTACCAAAGCGGCCGCCACAGTGGGTGTAGATTTGGGCAATGGGATTGTCTATAAGGATCATCAAGCTATTGGTATGGCACGTTTGAAGCAATTAAACGTAGGGTACCAACTTGGTGGTCAGCAATACATCGAGATCATCTTTTTTGAAAACGAAGAAGTTTTTGAAAAATTCAAAAATGGAAAGCTGAAATTAGATGCCCAAGCCTCGGTTGTTGCATTAAAGGGAGGAGCTTCATTTGATGTTGCCTACCAAGATGGGGTTGCGGTCTTTACCATGACCAAAGGTGGATTGATGTATGAAGCCTCTATTGGTGGTCAGCGGTTCAAATATGTTGCAAAATGAAGTAAGTGATGGAGACCGCACAAACCTTGCAAATCTTATTTTTGCAAGGTTTGTTGTTTGGAATTCCCTCTCAGTACGCAATATGGCCTTCCAAAAGATAACTCTTTGTTTGCGGTATGGGCAACAGCTTGGTGGATTCAAAAAAGAATTTTTACTAAAATAAAAGGTTCGGTCAATCAGCCATTTTTATTGACTAAATCGCAAAATCAAATTCCATTTTATTGATGAGTGGGTTTAATTACTTCACAGTAAATTGGTTGTCCCAAGAAACGTTGGTTTTATAGAATTCGATTCATACACTTTTAATTACTGTCAAAGCCATTCCATTAATCATTCAATCCGAGTTTGAGCTTTACCATTTTTAAACACGCTATTTATTTTTAAGGTATTGCTGATTGATACTAGAGGATTCCCATCTAATAGTACCATATCTGCTATTTTACCTTCTTCAATAGACCCAAGTCGGTCCTCAACTTCCAGCATTTTAGCGGCATTTAAGGTGCCCATTTTAATGATATCCAATGCGGGCATACCACCGAGTTCCAATAGTTGCATTTCTTCATGTAAACTGTACCCAGGTAAAATGAAATCATTCCCAGTATCCGTTCCAAGAACCATATTCACTCCATTCTTAGTTAGTTCAATAAAATCTTCAACTTGAAAACCTACCACTTGCTTCAGTGTTGGATTGTCGAAACCGTAATATTCTCGAAAGTACTTGACAAATTCCTCGGCCCTGAAAATATAATCAGGATCATTCATTTTTTCGAATTCCTCGGCAGGATACATCTCTTTTAGACCTTCCACCTCAAACCATTCAGGGTTTTTAGGATACATCATGCTTTTGTCCAACATTAGGGTGGTCACCCATGAAATACTATCACGATATATTCTTTGAATAAGCTCTTTGTCCTTCTCGAAATCCAAATCCACGCCGGTATAATGCAGCAAGTTCTTGACTCCCGCGTCAATGGCCATTTTAAGTTCAATATTATCACTTACATGGGCGAACACCCTAGTGCCATTCTTTATAGCCTCTTTGTTGACATGATCCACAAACTCTTGTGGCATACGTTCCACGTAGGGAGGGTAGGGTCCATCTTCGATCGTCAACTTAATTCCTGAGATAGGATATTCGGAGACCTGCTTCACCAATTGGGAAATTTGCGCAGTATCTTTCATAATGAAGAAAGACTCTCCCTCTATCCATTCGCTACTGCTATAAGTCTTCACTGGGTGGCTACCTTCAACTATCAAGTGCTGACTTGTGTGGAACACTCTTGGAGCCGGAATTGAATCCTGTGCACCCATATCCCGCATTTGACGAAAGTATTCATTCGTGCAGGTGCCTCCCCCAGTAATGAATACCGAAGTCACCCCATAATGCATGAATCTGGGAAAGTCGCCCTGATAATCTCCGGTATGTGCATGAGAATCGAACAGGCCGGGAATCAGGTACTTTCCCTCTCCATCGATAATTTCAGAAACCGTTTCATCGCCGAGCTGTGCGTCATCTATCTTCACAATTAGGGAGTCTTTTATGAATACGGTCACATTCTCCTGTATTGCATTTTCCGTTCCATCGATCAGATTGACGTTCGAAATGATTAGGTCGAAGACTTCTCTACTTTCGTTTTGACAAGAAATCAAGGTAGAAACAACAAGGAAAAAGTATAAAGGCTTTTTCATTTTTTAGGTGTTTTGTAGACTTTCCCATCCTTCATTACAAAGTCAACTTTTTCCAATACAGTAATGTCATTTAACGGGTTACCCTTCACGGCAATGATATCAGCCCATTTGCCTTCTTCAATGCTCCCGGTAGTCTTTTCAATACCAATGAGTTCGGCGGCCACAGTGGTAGCAGACCGTATCGCATCCACTTCGTTCATTCCCGCTTTGACCATCAGATAAAACTGTTCGGCATTTCTTCCATGCTCGAAAATGGAAGCATCAGTACCAAAGGTCATTTTGACTCCCTTTTGGTAAGCCTCATTAAAATTTATTGCATAATCGTCGTATACCTTTTGATTCCCCTTGTCGATTGCCTTTTTGCTGATATCATCTTTGTTCTCGAGAAGGCTGACATGGGCGGCGAGTAGATCCATGACCAAATACACTTCATTTTCTATCATTAAATCTATGGACTCTTGATCTAGAAATGTTCCATGTTCAATAGAGTTCACTCCGGCCCTAACGGCATTTTTTATACCGTCTGCTCCATGTGCGTGCGCGGCAATCCTGATACCGCGCTTCCTTGCCTCGTTCACGGCCGCCTTCATTTCATCAATAGTGAACGAAGCGGCACCGGGTATGGAATTTGCCGTTCCAAAACCCCCGGTTGCGTTGATTTTCAAAAGGTCGACTCTATTTTTAATCAATGTTCTGGCCAATTTTCGGACCTCGACCTCGCCGTCGACCGGATTCCCTGGATTGGGTTCAAGTTCAAGATGCGGTGCCATCCAATTTCCCCATGCCCCATGCCCTCCTGTCATGGTAATCGCCTTGCCGCTCACGTACATTCTCGGTCCCGCGACCCAATCATTATTGATGGCATCCCTGAGGGCAACATCGCTATAAAGATAGCCTCCCACATCCCTTACCGTTGTGAAACCGGCCAGAAGTGTTTGCTTGGCGTAAACGGTTCCCAATATGCCATAAGAAGCAATAGGCAATTCGTAAACATCTATGGTGCCATCAAAGTAGGGATTGGTCAAATGCGTGTGGCAATCTATCAGCCCTGGCAAAATAGTGTAATCTGACAGGTCAATGATATCTTCACCTTTGTATCGATTTTTTTGGGAAGCACTGTCAATTTTTATAATTGTTCCATTCTCAACTACTACGAATACGTCAGTGATTATACTACCTTTCGTTACATCCAACATCGAACCTGCCCAAATGATTTTGCCGTCATTCTGTCTTGGTTTGAGGGCAACATTTTGTGAATGGCCAATTGTGCCGTAAAAAAGAAAGAGAGCTAGGAAAATTCGAGTCATTCGATTGGTTTTGTCTTACAGTTGGAAATACCTCTATTGAACTTCCTAAAAATAAATGATTCAATTTATTGAAATACAAAGAAATATATGGAATGCCGCTCAAAATGTGTGGATGGCAGTTTGGTCAACTTTAACTACCGTTTTAAAGAAAGATTGGAAAGAATTTGGAACATTCCAGTAGTTGTAGGGTGGTATGAGACCGTTTTATAAATAGGCCGTTTTATAAGACGTTTTTGCCATAGGCAAGAACTTTGGATAATGGAGTACCAATTCTGGTCTTTTTTAGTATTCTCGTTAATACACCTTTTATGGGACAGTTCGATGCCCATATTCAGTTTCTTATAGCAGTTTGATTTCAATTAATGCTAAACAGATTTATATTTTATTTTTAACTATCTGATTTTCATTAATTTTTGGAGTTAGTGAAATTTGGAGTGTTTTGGTTAATTATGATTGAGGCGAAAGGCACTAAGTGTTTACATTTTTTGTCCTGCCAGCAGGACGAGGAATGTAAAGCAAGAGGGTAACACGCTAACGCGATGTTACGTTTTTTAGTTGATTGATTTTCAATCAATTATGTGAAGATAAAATTTCATCAAAAAAAGTTTTTACTGTAAAAACCTCGGTAGGCCCAATAAACACAATAATTTTTTACAGTAAAAAATATTTGTTGCCTCAGTTTGTTTCCGTTTGGCAGACTATTTTCGTTAAATCAAATTTGACATTGTTTGGGGTAGTTTGAAGGTTCCTTTTTTTGATGGGAAAAGGATATTTGAGATATGGCAGGTGCGCCCTATTTCAATTTTACTTAACGCTTATCTTTCCAAACACTATAAAATCGAAACAGGATCCCAGCGCAAAGTTTAAGGGTAAGAAATGGGACATTTCTGATTAGACTGTTATTTAGCTTTATTTCTATTGAGAATGCTCACGATCAGATTTTTAACTGTTTCCATTTCATCGGGCTTGCTTGCTGCTACAAATAGGGTAAGACTGGCTAGGGCCTCATTGCTTATGATTGGCATTCCATTATTCATTAACATACCATTCATTTCAAGAAACATAAGAAAACATGCTGCTGCGATTCTCTTATTACCGTCTGTAAAAGCATGGTTCTTGGTAATCAAATACAGTAAAGCAGCCCCCTTTTCCTCTATACTGGGATAAAAGTCCTGATTCCCGAATCCTTTTGATATTTGGGAAATTGCACTTTCAAATCCTTTATCCTTTTCTAGTCCAAAAACATCGGAATCAAATTCCTTTTTCATTTGGTCTATTAGGGATTGGTATTCCTCTTTAGTTGGATATGTTGTTTTTGCTACGGTGAGTCCTTTTGAATCTAGTCTTTCATGGTCATAGTCGTCCAGTAACGCAAGTCCCTTTGTAAACTGACCAAGCCATTCGTGACCCTGCTCTTGCGCTTTATCTTCAATAGCTCTACCAAGTATCTGAATTCCTGATCGAAGCACTTGGATTTCCTGATTCGTTTGTTGCAATCTCTTTTGATTGAGGGCATACCCTTTGATTAAGTAATCTTTTAATCTTTTGCTTGCCCATTGCCGAAATTGGGTGCCTCTAATGGATTTAATTCGGTACCCCACTGAAATAATAACATCTAAATTATAGTACTTTGTTGTTTTAGTCTGTGTCTTCCCTTGTATAGCACCATGTTGAGTGGTATGTGCAAAATTTGCACATACCACTTTTTCTTCCAATTCACCTTCCTTGAAAATATTTTTTATATGTCTGCCTACAACCGTTCTGTCTCGTTCAAAAAGTAGACCTAATTGCTCTTGGCTTAGCCAAACGGTTTCATCATCAAAAGTTACTTCGACTTTAGTTTGACCATCAGAACTTTGGTAAATCTCTATGTTGCTATTATTGCTCATGCTGTATTATTAGTACTGTTCGGTAGGTGTATATGGAATATACCTTTCAAATGTAGTTGATTAAAAGCGTTACTTACCTTGAATTATTTCTAACAATTCAAGGTTGATTAGATTTATGTATTTTATCCTTTACCCGCAATTTCTCCTTGAGCAACTGCATATCCTCGCTAACCTTCCGATTTAAGATTTTGGCATAGTGCTGCGTTGTCCGAAGTGATTTATGCCCTAACATCTTACTTACCGATTCAATGGAGACGCCATTAGAAAGGGTTACGGTGGTCGCAAAAGTATGTCTGGCCAAATGGGTTGTCAAATGTTTTTTAATGCCGCTGAGGTCAGCTATTTCTTTGAGATAGGCATTCATCTTTTGGTTGGTCAAAACAGGAAGAACCCTACCGTTCATCAGGAAGGGACTATCCTCATATTTCTCCAAAATCATCATAGCAGTTGGTAAGACTGGGATATTGCTTTTTGTCTTAGTCTTTGTACGTTTGGTGTTGATCCAAAGCTCCCCATCAATACCTGTAACAAAATCATCATGGGTCAATTTTTTCACATCGGCATAGGCCAGACCAGTAAAACAGCAAAACACAAATACATCCCTAACGTGTTCCAAACGTTCGGCCATAAAAGGTGTATTCATCAGTTGTTGCAGTTCTTCCGAGGTTAAAAATTCACGTTCAACAATTTTCAATCTTACTTTCCAATTGGAAAAAGGGTCTTTGGTTATCCATCCATTGGCATAAGCGATTCGTATAATTTTTTTAAAGTTGACGACATATTTTATAGCGGTATTGTGGCTACATTTTCTTTGGGTCTTTAAATAGTACTCAAAGCCAGAAATGAAAGCATGGTCTACCTGTTTAACTGGAATATCCTTTTTACGAAGTTCTTTTTGAAGATATTCGGCTAAATGACTTTTGGCTGTTTTATAGCGTTCGGCAGTGCCTTCTGCAAAATCCTTGCCCACCAAACTTTCTACCTGGTCATTGTGTTCCTGAAATATCTCCAGCAACATTTTATGTTTCTGATCTTTTCCCAGGTAGGCATCACGTAAAGATTCAGATGTAAGTGGTAGGTCGTTTTCTTTTATCCTTTCAGCATGCTTATAGATTTCAGTTCGCATTTTGTTCAGATAAATATTTAGTTGGCGTATATCAGGTGAAAAACCCTGTACCACACTAGTGGCAGCATTCCATTTATGTGGATATGTCTTGCGGCCAGTGCTGAGTTCGGAACGTTTACCATCTACTGTAATTCTGAGATAAATCATAGCCCTACCTTCACTATCGGCCTTGCTTTTTTTGAGGTAAAATAGAAGAGAAACCATAAAGTGACACCTATTTAAACGAATATTCCCTTCAAATTAGGAAAAAAATATTAAAGTGTCATCCTTGCAAGATATTGAATTACAGTAAATTATATGTAGATAGGTGTCAGTTGGTCCAAGAATTCTGACTGACCCCGAAACGGGCACTTTTTAACATGATTTCAAATGGTGTCATTTAAAACCATAAAAAATGAAAACCCTGTAAATCAATAATTTACAGGGTTTCTTGTTTTGAGATGGTATCTCTCAGCGGAGGAAGAGGGATTCGAACCCCCGGAGGTGTGACCCTCAACAGTTTTCAAGACTGCCGCATTCGACCACTCTGCCATTCCTCCAATGCGGGTGCAAATATACTAACCTTTTTTATTTCTATAAAGGCTAAATACTTTATTTTTTTAAGTGTCTAGATTCCAATTTTACCTGCTACTTTTGCCATTATGGATCAATGGTATCACTATGTTTTATTGGTTGTTGTGGGCTTTGTTGTTGGCTTTATTAACACTATAGCTGGAGGGGGCTCATTACTTGCATTGCCAACCCTTATTTTTTTGGGACTTCCGCCCAGCGTTGCCAATGGCACCAATAGAGTTGCCATTATTATTCAGACATCCTTGGCCACGGCAGGATTTAAAAGTAAAGGAGTTTCAACTTTTCCCTTTAATGTGTATTTGGGGATCTCAGCCTTGATTGGCGCCATCATTGGCGCTCAAATAGCAGTGGATATCAAAGGTGAAACGTTTAACCGAATTTTGGCCATAGTGATGTTGGCGGTGGTGTTGATCATTATTTTTAAACCAAAGATAAATGTGGAGGACCTTGCAGAGCGAACAACCGGAAAACATCTTTGGATAGGAATTATAGCGTTCTTTTTTATCGGAATCTACGGCGGTTTCATCAACGCGGGAATAGGTTTTGTTATTATTTTGTTTTTACATTATGTAAACCGAATGAATTTGGTCAGAGTCAATGCCACCAAGGTCTCAGTAGTACTAGCTTATACCCTGTCCGCTTTGGTTGTTTTTATTATCAACGACAAGATAGATTGGCTGGCTGGATTCACCTTGGCCATTGGTACCGGAGCAGGAGGATGGGTCTCCAGCCGGGTTTCTGTCAACAAGGGAGATGGATTTATAAAAACATTTTTAATCATCATGGTCATTGCTATGGCAATCAAATTATGGTTTGGAGAAACATTGACGAATTTTTTATGTGAAAATATGTTTGAGAGTTTGTGTAATTAAAGCAATGGCTAAAACTTCATTGATTTCATAATTTCCATTAACCATTAACCATTAACCATTAACCATTAACCATTAACCACAGAAATATGCCTGGATTTGAACTTTTTGGAAATAAAGAACGGGAACAAGTACAAGATGTACTTGACTCAGGAGTGCTGATGCGTTATGGTTTTGATGGTATGCGCAACGGACATTGGAAGGCCAAGGAACTGGAAGCTGCCCTTTGCCAAAAAATGGAAGTGGAACATACCCATTTGGTAAGTAGCGGAACGGCTGCCCTAACAGTAGCGTTGGCCAGCGCAGGAATTGGGGCTGGTGATGAGGTAATTATGCCCACTTTTACCTTTGTAGCCAGTTTTGAATCTATTTTGGCCTTGGGAGCTGTTCCTATATTGGTAGATGTAGACCATACCCTCACACTTGACCCTAAAGCGGTGGAATCTGCCATCACAAACAGAACTAAGGTGATAATGCCAGTGCATATGTGCGGTTCCATGGCCGATATGGGGTCTTTGAAATCTATTTGCGAAAAGCATAACCTTTTGCTGCTCGAAGATGCATGTCAGGCCATAGGTGGAAGTTACCAAGGAAAACCTTTGGGAAGCATTGGCGATTTAGGCTGTTTTTCTTTTGATTATGTAAAAACAATCACCTGTGGGGAAGGCGGGGCTATAATTACCAATAACGAGAGCTTTTATGAAAACGCCCATAAATATTCCGATCATGGCCATGACCACATTGGAAGTGATAGGGGAGCGGAGAAACATCCATTTTTGGGGTATAATTTCAGAATATCGGAACTTAACGCCGCGGTGGGATTGGCACAAATCGAACGATTGGATGAATTCATAGCCATTCAGAAAAGACACTATAGCATTTTACGAGATGCGTTATCCCAAATTTCAGAAGTGGTGTTTAGAGGAGTTCCAGATGGGGGAAAGGAAAATTATTCTTTTTTGAGTTTTTTCCTTCCTTCGGAAGAAATGGCTAGAAACGCTCAAAAAGCTTTGGGTAAAGAAGGAGTGGACGGCTGTTTTTACTGGTACGATAATAATTGGCATTATTACCGCAAATGGGAGCACCTCACCGAACTTAAATCACTGGGCAAGCTGCCACAGGATGTACTTGACTTACTTCCGGATTATTCCAAAATCGATTTTTCGGCTTCAGACCATTGGGTGGGTCGAAATATTTCCTGTTTGATTAAATTAGGTTGGACGGAGGAAGAAGTACATGCCCGGGCAAAAAAAATGGTAAAAGCGCTTCAAGAGGTTACTAATACTTAACCATATTTTCATTTCCGAATACTTGCCTTTGAAAGAAAGTTAATCCCTTTTTAAGTTTTTATGTCATAATTTGAGATTGTCTGTAACTAAAAGAATATAGACAAGGTAATCTTTATGAAAGAAGATTTAGAAAGTGTTTTCCTAAATGCGTTGGAAGGTTCGAAAGAAAAAATATTTCGTATCTGCGTTTCATATACAAAAGATACCGAGGAGGCCAAGGACCTTTTTCAGGAAGTATTGGTAAATATTTGGAAGTCGTTGCCAAATTTCAAAGGAAATTCGGCACTTTCTACATGGATTTATCGAATTACCATCAATGTAAGTCTTAGGCATAAAGCCAATCTGATAAAAAATAATATCCGATTTCCACATTTGGATGCCATTACAATTGAAAGGGTAGAATCCTATTCTGAGGAAAATCAAAATGAAAAACAGCTTCATTGGCTTAGGGACTGCGTCAGAAAACTCAATGAGGTGGACAAAGCCATTATTTCACTTTTTTTAGAAGAACTGCCATATAAAGAGATTTCCAAAATTACCGGATTGAAGGAGAATACTGTGGCTGTAAGGGTTAAACGAATCAAAGAAAAATTGTTGAACTGTTTAAATGAAAAGCTATGATAGAGAATGAACTGATTGCCATTTGGCAATCCTCACCCAAACATGAGCAGATAAAATTTGAAAAGTCCAAATTGATGTTGGATGTGCAGGCAAGGTTGGACAGCTTTGATAGCGGTGTAAAGCGACGTGATTTCATAGAAATCAGTGCAGCGGTTCTTATGATACCATTTTTTCTTTATCAAGCCTATAGGTTACCTAATGTGTTGGCAAAAGTTGGGGCATTTTGGATAGTTATTTACTGTGGATTTGTAATCTACAAACTTTTGAAGGTTAAAAAAGAAAAGCCTAATGAGGCTAGTTCCTATCTCGAATATTTAAGGCAGAGCAAGAATTACTTGGAAAAACAAAAGAAATTGCTTGAAAATGTATTGTATTGGTACATTCTTCCTGGTTTAATGGGTTGCGTTGTTATGATGGCCGGCATATTGGATTTGCTCAACAAACCTTTCCAAGAAATCATCAAAATAAAAAAGGTATGGATTAGCTTGTCACTATTCACTGCTATTGGTGTGTTTACCTATTGGTTGAATAAAAGAGCAGTTAAAAAAGAACTTTTTCCCAGATTGAAAAAGGTTAACGAGTTAATTGACTTAATGGAAGGCGACCAAACCAGAACCTGAAACTCAATACTCAATACTCAATACTCATATCTAGTAAGTAACATACTCCACAATCTCCAAACCATAACCAACCATTCCAACCCTTCGGGTTTGTCTAGAATTGGTCAACAATTTCATTTTAGAGATATTGAGGTCATGTAGAATCTGCGCACCAATCCCAAAATCGCGGGTATCCATGTCAATTTTGGGCGCTTTGTGAATTCCTTGGCCCTGTAACTTCTTGAGTTCGGCCAATCGACCCAAAAGGTTCATGGATTGATTTCCTTGGTTGATAAATATCATGGCACCCTTTTCCTCCGCATTAAGTACATCGAACATTCTTCGCAAGGATTCATCAGGATTGTTGGTCAAAGTGCCCAAAATGTCGTTATTGATGAGCGTGGAATTGATACGTGTCAAAACGGGCTCACCCACTTTCCATGTTCCTTTGACCAATGCAATATGAACCTGGTCGTTGGTGGTTTGTTTGTAGGCGCGCAAACGAAAATCCCCAAAACGGGTTTTGATATCGAAGGCTTCTTTGCGTTCAATCAAACTGTCATGTTCCATGCGATAGGCTATCAAATCCTCAATGGAAACAATCTTTAAATCAAACTTTTTTGCTACTTCGACCAGTTGTGGAAGCCGTGCCATGGTGCCATCCTCATTCATGATCTCCACAATGACCCCGGCAGGTTTTAAATCTGCCAATCTTGCAAAATCAATAGCTGCTTCAGTATGTCCGGTTCGTCTTAAAACTCCACCTTCTTTTGCTATCAATGGAAAAATATGACCAGGTCGTCCCAGATCATGAGGTTTGGTATTCGGCTCTGTGAGTGCGATAACCGTTTTGGCCCGGTCGGAAGCAGAAATTCCGGTTGTGACACCATTGCCTCGTAAATCCACCGAAACCGTAAAAGCCGTTTCCAAGGGGTCGGAGTTATGAGTGACCATTTTATGGAGTCCCAAATCCTCACAACGCCCTTCGGTAAGAGGTGCACATATGAGACCACGCCCATGTTTGGCCATAAAGTTGATGGTTTCTGGGGTAATCAACTCTGCCGCCGCCACAAAATCTCCTTCGTTCTCCCGATTTTCATCATCAACAACTATGATAACCTTTCCTTGACGTATGTCCTCAATGGCATCTTCAATGGCATTGAGCTTTATTTTTCCTTCTTTATTGGTGGTCATTGATCTTCTGTGTTCTTATCTTTCTTTTTAAAGAGGTTTTTAATGCCGTCAAATATATGCCCAAATCCAATCAATCCTTTATCGGCAGTTGCTCTTCGGGTCAATGAAATACCTAACGGAAGCATGATCAAAGTTGGAAGCCATGCTCCTAACATTTCATCAATATTTCCTTCTTTGGCATAATTACTGGCAAACACTCCAATAAAATAATAGGTTAAAAATAGGATTATCGCAACCACCATGGGCAGCCCCAATCCACCTTTTCTAATTATGGCACCCAAAGGTGCACCCACGAAAAATAGGATAATACATGAAAAGGCAAGGGCGTACTTTTTGTGCAATGATAGGATATGGCTTCGATAGAACTTGAATCGCTTTTGTAACTCATCTTTCTTGGCAATCACACTGTTTTTGATTCCGGAAACAGAATTTTTGGCATTTTTCACCACCTGTGTCCGTTGCCATTCGGGAAGGCTTTCAAGCAGATCGCCCACAGTTTTGATAGTATCCCTTTTTTTAAGTTTTCCTTGCAACAACCTGTTTGATGGTGGAATGTTGGAGGCGGTTTCCTTTAAACTATCTTTTTTCACCGCAACGGGAAAGGCTCCCATTCGATTGGTAATGTTTTTGGAAAAGGCCTCTACTTTTTCCAAATTGTTCTTGCCCAAGGAATCAATGTCCTTGATCAAACGAACCACATTCTTCATTTTGTCAGTGGTGATATTCCCATCTTCTTCCAGGTCTTGGTTATTGAGCTCAGAAATATCAATGTTAATGGTATAGGTCTCAAATTTGGATTTGGCAAATGGGTGTTTGCGTTTCTCTTTGGTGCTCTTTGGTTTTAGTTCCTCGTAATAATTGCCATCTTTTAGCACCAGTTGAATGATATCGGAATCCTCGCTACTGATCAATTCACCAGATTTTGCCTTGATCACGGTATTGTTTACACTCTGTTTGGTTTTTTTATGGATGATGACATTGTCCAAAAAGCGATCTTGTTCGCCATATTTTTTATCCACTTTAATGTTCATGCCTTCACCTGTGCCTTCGAAATCGCTAAATACGCCTTCGGTAATTGCAGCGGCGGGCTTTACTTTGGCAATATTTCTACGTAGGTTGAACATTTTTTGTTCAGACTTCGGAATCACATTGTTCGCAAAGAAAAAAGTGACCCCTCCCAAAAAAATGACATAAATGATCAAGCTACGCATTCCTCTTTGGAGTGATATGCCCGAAGCTTTCATAGCTGCAAACTCATAATTTTCGGCAAAGGTCCCAAAAGTGAGGATGGAAGAAAGCAAAACCGTTAGCGGCAATACCTTGTCCACCAATGTGGGAATAAAATAGAAAATGAATTTTCCAATGATGACAATACCCAGACCTTTTCCCGCCAAATCATCAATAAAGAGCCAAATGCCCTGAAAGATGAAGATAACGATCAGGATAAAAAAGGCGCTGAAGAAGTTGTACAGAAATCGGGATAATATATACCGGTCTAGTATTTTCAATGCATTAGTTTCTTATGATGTAGTACCCTTTGTCCTCGTACTTTTTCTCGTTAAAGGTAAAAAGTGTACTCGAGAGCTGCTGATTGGTTTTAAAAGAATTAACAGTTAACGTGGTTTTTGTGCCATTTTCCCCGGTTTGAATGAGTTTATAGATGTGCTTGGTCTGCATATCGATACCCAAAAGAATGGACTTGATCTCTGCATTGGAATCAATGGGGATTAATTTCACATATTGAATTTTTCTTCCTCCAACATTCTGCAGAATATCCCATTGATAATTATGTCCAGACCTATAAAAGGTCAACATTTTGGACGGAGTAACAGTATTGTCGTCTTCGGTAACGTCTTCTATGGTCACTTCTTCGTTCTCCGGAACAATAGTATATACTTTTTTACCATCGTTAAGTTGTTGGGCACCCAAATAGTCAAGCAAATATTTGTCTCCGGCCAGTGTTACATTGCCATTGGTATCTTGTTTAATATTGGCCTCAGTATTTTCCAAAGAGGATTTAAAGTCAATATAAATATTGTCATAACTTGTAGCTTTTGCATATACTTCATCCAATAATACTTTGGCTTTGGAGGAGTTTTGCGCATATGTAAAAGCGCTGATGGCAAACAGTCCGATTAAAAGGGAATATTTTTTGAGCATTATCTTATTTTATTTCGTTTTCTAATAGTTGATCCAGGGCTATCATATCTGGAACCAAAACCTGACGTGCCTTGCTTCCTTCAAAGGGGCCGACAATTCCGGCAGCTTCCAATTGATCAATAATCCGACCTGCGCGATTATAGCCCAATTTTAATTTTCTTTGAATCAAAGAAGCCGAACCCTGCTGCGCTGTCACAATGACTTCTGCAGCTTGTCGGAACATGCTATCTCTGTCCGCAATGTCATAATCAATACCCGTGCCAGATTCTTCTCCCACATATTCTGGCAGGAGGTGGGCATCGGGATAAGCCCGTTGTGAACCTATATATTCAGTTATTTTACCTACTTCGGGAGTATCCACAAAAGCACATTGCAAGCGGGTAACATCGTTTCCTTGGGTGAAGAGCATGTCACCACGACCGATAAGCTGATCTGCACCTTGCGTATCCAAAATGGTTCTGGAATCTATTTTGGAAGTTACCCTAAAAGCAATTCTAGCCGGAAAGTTGGCTTTGATAATACCTGTAATTACATTTACCGAAGGTCTTTGTGTAGCAATGATCAAATGGATTCCGATGGCCCTGGCCAGTTGTGCCAATCGGGCGATAGGGGTTTCAACCTCTTTTCCAGCTGTCATAATCAAATCAGCAAACTCATCGATAACCAATACGATATAAGGCAAGAATTTATGCCCATCATTCGGATTAAGTTTTCTTGCCTTGAATTTGACATTATATTCCTTAATGTTCCTGACCATGGCCAATTTCAACAACTCATATCTGTTGTCCATTTCAATACACAAAGAATTCAATGTGTGAATTACCTTGGTATTGTCTGTTATAATGGCGTCCTCGGAATCGGGTAGTTTAGCCAGAAAATGACGTTCAATTTTATTGTATAGTGTCAATTCCACCTTTTTGGGGTCTACCAAAATAAACTTGACCTCCGCCGGATGCTTTTTATATAGGAGGGAGGTAAGCACGGCATTCAACCCCACAGACTTTCCTTGACCGGTTGCACCCGCCATGAGCATATGGGGCATTTTGGCCAAATCCACCACAAAGGTTTCGTTGCTAATGGTCTTTCCAAAAGCAATAGGAAGTTCCATTTCAGCATTTTGAAACTTTTTGGAAGCGATTACGGAGCGCATGGAAACAATGGTGGCATTTTTGTTGGGCACCTCTATACCGATGGTTCCCTTGCCGGGAATTGGCGCTATAATACGAATACCCAACGCAGCCAAGGAAAGAGCGATATCATCTTCCAGGTTTTTAATTTTGGAGATTCGGATACCGGCTTCGGGAACAATTTCATAAAGCGTAACGGTTGGGCCAATGGTGGCTTTGATTTGTGCGATACCAATTTTGTAATTTTTGAGTGTGCTTACAATCCGGTTTTTGTTTTCTTCGAGCTCCTCTTGGTTTATGGTTATGCCGCCAGTTGCGCCATGTTGATCTAAAAGATCAAGAGGCGGGAATTTATAATTCCCCAACTCCAGTTTTGGGTCGAATTCACCAAAATCCTTGACCAATTTGGCAGCTTTTACATCTTTTTCTTCCTTTTCCTCCGTGATTTTTTCAACCTTTAGGTCAATATCTGGAACTTCTTCTTGGGGCAGGTTAACATCCAATCCGGCTTCTTGTTGTAGTGGTGGGATGTCATTTTTATGGGTATATGTATCCACCTTAACAGGAATGTTGTCTTCG
Organism: Flagellimonas sp. 2504JD1-5; assembly: GCF_053618295.1. NCBI lineage: Bacteria > Pseudomonadati > Bacteroidota > Flavobacteriia > Flavobacteriales > Flavobacteriaceae > Flagellimonas > Flagellimonas sp. 2504JD1-5. The sequence goes on along the minus strand of NZ_JBSIOU010000002.1, from coordinate 693,393 downwards.
GTGCTAAGTTCAATGCTTCCATCTACGGAAAGAATCTCTGGAGTGGGTTCTTTTTTAACTAAGTCAGATGTTAACTGTTTTTTTTGGGAACGGAAAAATTGGGCAATCCCTTCAGGGGTAAAATTGAAAAGCCTAACAAGAATAACCATCAAAACAAAAACAAGCAAGAGGAAAACGCCTATTTTGCCTGTATAATCCTGAAGGAAATCATTCATTTCATAGCCAATCAACCCACCTAGCAATGGTTGTTCAATAGCAAAAAAACCTAAGGTTATGGAAGTCCATATAATTCCAAGCAATCCCCATATCCACTTGCTAATAAGTCCTTTGGAGTGTAATCCCAAAAAGAGATAAAGGCCTGTTATTGCCAACAAGATGGGAAATACAAATGAGGCTAAACCAAAACCTTTGTACATGAAAAAGTGACTGATGCTGGCCCCAAACTTGTTAAGTAAGTTGCTTGCCTGAATATTTCTATTGTTGAAGTCTGACAGAATGCTCTGATCTTCCTGCCAAGTAAAATAATAAGACATAAAAGAGAAAAACAAAGCAATGCTGAGTACAATCAACAGACTACCAAAAATAATCTTGTTTTGCTTAGAGCGTTTCGGTGAAACTCTTTTTTTGGCGGGTGTAGGTTTTTTGGATTTAGTCCTTTTTTTTGCCATTCATCTGTTAATATGGGGCTAATTTACAAATTTACGATGCTTGGGACACAGGTGGATGTTACTTATGCGAATTTTGGGACATAAATGATAAGGCCAACGATACTGGCAATAATGGAAACAATCATTACAGCGCCGGCCGAAACATCTTTTATAAAACCAATTTTAGGATCGTTTTCGGGTTGCACATAATCTGCGATTTTCTCAATGGCGGTGTTGAGCCCTTCAATGCCCATGACCATACCAATGGCCAAAAGCTGGGCAATCCATTCCGATTTTGAAATTTCAAAATAGAATCCAGCTCCTGTCATCAGCAATGCAATTACAAATTGAATTTTGATGCTGGCTTCGGTGCGCAACAAGAGGAACAATCCTTTTAAAGCGTAACCGATACCACGTATTCTATTTATGAGAAAAGATTCCTTAGGCATCCATCAATGCTTCCAAAGCGGCTTTATAATTTGGCTCATCTCCAGTTTCCGAAACTTGTTCGGTATACAATACTTTGCCTGCTTCATCGATTACCACTACGGATCTTGACAGCAGGGTTTCAAAAGCGCTATCCAATAAAGTAACTCCGTAGGATTCCCCAAAAGCACCGGTTTTATAATCGGAAAGCATTTCCACATTTTCAATTCCTTCTGCTCCACAAAAACTTTTTTGGGCAAATGGTAGGTCCTTGGATATGCAGAGTACTTTGACCCCGTCCAATTCCGCGGCCTCTTGATTAAATTGCCTCACAGATTGGGCACAAACTCCTGTGCCAATGCTCGGAAAAACATTCAAGATCAACTTCTTACCTTGATAATCCGATAAGGAAGCTTGGGTAAGGTCAAGTTTTGTCAAGTTAAAATCAGGAGCATGGGTGTTTATAGCGGGGAGATTGCCAACCGTATTTGCAGGTGCTCCACCAAAAGTTATTGATGCCATTTTAGTCTAGATTAATTTAACTGTGAAGGTAAAAATATTAATGCTGAATGAAATACATTCCACCAAATATTTAACCAGAATTTAAGGGAGACCTTAAGCAGTTGACAGTGCGGTCAATTGTTTGATTTTTATTCTGAAAGCTGCAAAAAGCAAGGTCATAAATGGACTTAACCAATTGAAAATTGCATAAACGAAGTATTCCGCAACACTTACGCCCAAAACTCCGCTATGGTATGCTCCACAAGTATTCCAAGGTACCAAGACGGAAGTCACGGTTCCAGAATCCTCAAGGGTTCGACTCAAATTTTCAGGAGCAAGCCCCCGGTCTTTATATGCTTTTGAAAACATTTTACCTGGAACAACCAGGGCTAGATACTGATCGGATGCGGTAACATTCAACGCCAAACAACTTCCAACGGTACTTGCGAAAAGCCCAAAAGTGGTTTTTGCCATTTTTAATAAAGATTCAGTAATGCGTTCCAATGCTCCGATACCATCCATAATTCCGCCGAACACCATAGCACAAACAATAAGCCAGATGGTGCCGAGCATTCCTGCCATCCCACCTGAAGAGAATAAATCGTTCAAAGCTGGATCAGGTGTGGCGATGGAAGTATCTACTGTTATTGCATTTAAAATTCCTTTATAAGCTGATTCGAAAGTAAGCGAACTGCCACCACCTAAGGTGGTGACCACGTCAGGTTGAAAAATTAAGGCGAAAATCCCACCCAAAAGGGTACCTATCAGCAAAGCCAAAAGGGGAGGAGCTTTCTTTACGATCATAAAAATCACGGCCAAAGGAACTATAAAGAGCCAGCCGTTAATATTGAAAGCGCCACTAATATTTTTTAGTATGGATTCTGTATCTGCCACCCCAGAGGTGTCCAAGGTAAACCCAAGAATGATGAAAACAACAAGGGTGACCGATATAGTTGGAATGGTGGTGAACGCCATATATCGGATATGGGAAAATAATTCTCCCCCAGCCATAGCTGGCGCAAGATTTGTAGTGTCACTTAAAGGAGACATTTTATCACCAAAATAGGCTCCAGAAAGTACGGCTCCAGCTGTCATTCCCAAGGAAACCCCAAGTGCTTCCCCAATACCTATGAGCGCAATTCCTACGGTAGCGGCTGTGGTCCAGCTGCTGCCAGTGGCAATCGATATTATGGCGCAAATTATTACACAAGCGGGTAAAAAGATGGTTGGATTCAATATTTGAAGCCCATAGTATATCATGGCCGGAATGATTCCGCTGATCAACCAAGTCCCCGCCAAAGCACCTACCATTAAAAGAATAAGCAAAGCTCCGGTGGTTGACCGTACATTCTCGGCAACTTCAGCAATCATTTGTTTATAGGATACCTTATTGAAGAAGCCAACAATTGCAGCGACAGCACCTCCGAGCAATAAAATAAATTGGTTGGAACCACTTAGGGCATCATCCCCAAAAACATAGACATTATAGGCGAGCATCGCTACCAAGGCAAAAACAGGAATCAGTGCCTCCCAAATACTTAACTCTTTATTCTCTACAATATGCTCATCTTGTCTGTACTTGGGCTTTTCCTCTTTTTTTGGCATGAAATCTGGTTTTGTTTGAAGGTAATATTACAACTTTGACACTTGTTCTCCAAACCAATATTTAAGTCACTTTATACCAAAGCTGTCTTGGTTTCCAAGATTCCCAATTGTTCCATACAAGAACGCATTGCCAAATAGGTTTTGTAAATATCGTTGTCCAAACCAATGGAAAAACGGATAAGCCCCTGAGAGAGCCCCAGTTGTTCCTGCTCCTCCAATGGAATTTCAGAAGAGGTGGAAGTGCCTGGAGCGCTGAACAGGGTTTTATAGAATCCTAAACTTACCGCCAAGTATCCTAATTTTTCTTTTTGCATCAATTCCATTAGAGCATTGGCCTTGTCCAATGATCCCACATCAAGTGTCATCAATCCGCCATAGCCGTACTCCGAGTTCATTTGGGATTTCATGACTTCATGTCCAGGGTGACTTTTTAAGCCTGGATAAACCACCCTTAAGCCATCTTTTTCAAATTGATTCGCCAAGAACTGTGCATTTTCACTGTGCTTTTTTATTCTGATATGAAGTGTTCTCATGTTTTTAAGGATGGAAGCCGCCCTAAAACTATCCAAAGTACTACCGAGCAACATGCCTGCCCCATCATTGACATCTTTTAAACTCAAACAAAATTCTGTTGAAGCACAAACCGCACCGGCAACACAATCGCTACTTCCGTTGATAAATTTGGTAAGACTGTGTATTACCATATCAGCCCCCAATTTGGATGCGTTTATGCTTAAGGGAGAAAAGGTGTTGTCAACTACAAGCGGAATCCCGTGTTTCTTCGCTAGTTTGGAAAGCGATTCAATATGGGCTACCTCAAGGAGAGGATTACTTATCGCCTCACAATAAATCATCTTTGTTTTTGGGGTAATGGATTGTTCAACCACATCCAAATCGGTGATGTCCACAAACGAGGTTGAGATGTTGAATTTCTTTACGAAGTTTTTCAAAAAAGCATAGGTTCCACCGTAAATGGTTCTGCTACAGACTATATGTTCATCCGCATCGCATAGTTGAAAAATCACAGAACTTATCGCACCCATACCGCTAGCATATACATTGGCAGACTCCGTGCCCTCCAATTGGGCCATTGCTTCACCCAAATAGAGGTTAGATGGTGATGAATGCCTACTATATAGGTAGCAACCTTCGGTATTGCCCTCGAAGGTATCGAACATGGTTTTTGCGGAGAGAAAAGTATAGGTTGAAGAATCGGATATGGATGGATTAATTCCTCCAAACTCTCCAAAATATTGAAGGCCTTGAATCTGTTCTGATGCTTTGTAGTCCATTGGTTTTAATTTTCGATAAAATTATATGGTCTTGGATGTAAAGTCAATCAAATTAGTTAAATATAGAATAAAAGTCTATAATACTATATGAATTTAGATTTTATGTCTAATTTTGATATCAAACGATACATTAAACTGAAAATATATCAGCATGGAGTTGGATAAAACGGATAAGAAGCTCATACGGTTACTACAAGAGGATTGCAAAAGGACCACCAAGCAATATGCCGATAGTTTGGATTTATCCAAAACCGCTGTTTACGAACGCATTCGACGCTTAGAAAGAATTGGTATTGTGACCAATTATGTTGCACTCATTGATAAAGAAAAGGTGCGACGAAATTTCACCGTGCTTTGCCAAATTCGATTGGTGCAACATACCAAAGAAAATGTGCTACGGTTTGAGCGGGAAATATTAAAGTTGAACGAGGTGTCAGAATGTTTTCATGTGAGTGGGGATTATGATTATGTGCTAAAGGTAAACGTGGCGGACATGAAGGAATATCGCGAATTTATGGTCACCAAACTAACCGCAATAAGTAATATAGGAAGCACCCAGAGTTCTTTTTCCATTAAGGAAGTAAAAAGCAGCCCCTCAGTACATATTTAGCAAAGTTTAACGTAAATCCATGTTAAATAGATGTTCGGTTTGAACGAATCTTTCTAATTTTTCGTTACCAAAAAACGAACTACAATCAAAAAACATCATTTAACCAATGAGTTCCCGTACACGCATATTGCTCACGGTGACAGCAACGATAATAGGAGGATTATCACTTATGCTGTACACCACATTGTCACAACAGATTTTATTGGACAACCTTAGCTTTTGTACATCTTACAGTACAGAATTGTTCTTTGGAGGCCTGGCTACCTTTGCTTCAGCTGTGGTTGCAGGATTTTTGGCTTCATTAATTGTTGTACGTGACAATTATTGGCCACATTTTGCAATTTCCCTATTTATAGTTGGCAAAATGTCCTTTGCCGTGCTATGTGGTCAGTGGAGTGGCCCTTTTTGGTTCGAATCTGGATTGCACCTTTCATTGCTGGCTGGCATATGGATAGGATATCACGGTGCCAATAAATTTCCATTGGCTCCCATATAGGCCTTAAATGGATTTGAGATAGGAAACCATTTCACCCCTTAGTTTTTGGTCAGGCACCTTGCCAAGTCCAGCTTTCATATTGTCAATCATATGATGGGGTTTTGAGGTGCCGGGAATTACGCAGGTTACATTTTCGTGGGAAAGGATAAATTTCAAAAAATACTGCCCCCAACTGCTTATGTCTGCTTCTTGAGCCCATTCCGGCAGCGATTTGCCCCTTACATGTCGAAATAAAGAGCCACTTTCGTACGGTTGGTTAATCAATGTGGCAACTTTATATTTTTCCACGGTATCAAATAGAGAATTCTCTGCATGTCTTGATCGTATGGAATAATTGAATTGTACAAAATCTGGACGTTCAATCTTTATTACTTTTTCTAAAGAATCGTGGGATGAGTCCACATAATGTGTAATGCCCCAATACTTGATTTTGCCTTCTTCCTTCCATGTTTTCAAGGTTTTCACATGGGTTTTCCAATCCACTAGGTTGTGAATTTGCATCAAATCAATCTTTTTTCGTTGCATTTTACGCATGGAGGCTTCCATTTGCCTAATACCCGCTTCTCTTCCCGATGTCCAAACCTTGGTAGCATAAAAAAGCTTGTTTTGAAAAGCAAGATTGCTGGTGAGATCACCTACTACCTTTTCAGATGAACCATACATCGGAGATGAATCAATAACGCTTCCACCCAAACCATTCAATTCTGAAAGTACTTGGGTCAATACTTTTCGTTTTTGTGCGGAATTACCGACATCGAAGGTTTGCCATGTGCCAAGGCCAACAATAGGTAATGGTTCTCCCGTCGAAGGAATGTTTCTGGTACGGATTTTAGCCAATGGAATCAATGTGTTCGGAATTGGACTCATAGAAAAACCAAGACCTCCCAATAAGGACAATTTTATGACCTCTCTACGATTGAATGCTGTTTTCATAAATCTTGTTGTTTAAAGTTAGGGTTTTCTCTTTTTTATACTGTTGTTTTCCGAGGTTATGGCCAATAAAACTCCATAAAAAAGAAAGAGGGATGGCCAAAAACGCGATTGCACCAAGTCCCCATCCAATGGCGAGCAGTCCAGCGAATAGCCATCCAATGAGAGCATCACCTCCGCGATAAACAGCAGTGTCTATAAAGTTTTTTGCCTTGTATTTTTCTTCCAATGAAGTAACAGTGTACAGCACTTCACGCGAGGGACGAAGCAGCATAAAATTACCGGCCCTGTGCAGAACCATTAACACAGCGATGACCCATAGTGATGAATTTGCACCTAACAAAAACAAGCCTAAACCCATTAAAAATGGGATGGAGGCAAGCACTCTGGCCAAACCAAATTTTTTGATAATGTTTCCCGTCAACAATAACTGTCCAATTATTGCAATGGTATTAACTGTAAAATCGATATTGGAGAAATAGCTTAGACGCTGGCTTCGCTCCGTCAGTGTACGCTCTACAATGTGGGCTTGCTCAAAATAGAGTACTGTGGAAATTGTCGTGTATAGCAAAATAAAAAGCACAATGGATAGCAGATATCTGGATTTTGAGATGTTATGAATTGCTGCGAAAAGTCGTTTTGTATTCAATCCTTTGCTCGCCGTAATTTTAGCGTCGTTGTCTTTTTTTGATAAAACAAGAATTAAAAATATACAGCAGAGCGACATGAAAAGAAAGAATGCTGCTGCCAATAATAAAGGGCCCATTGAAGCTTGTTGCCCCAGATAATTTACAATAAGAGGTCCCGTCAAAGCTCCCAAACTGCCACCAGCAGCAATGATGCCAAAAAAACGTTTGGCAGCTGGCCCAGAGAACACATCTGCCATAAAACTCCAAAACAAAGAGACCACAAAAAGATTAAAAACGCTTAGCCAAATAAAAAAAGAGATGGCGATGGTTTTTGTGATTCCAATCAAATCGAACAGGACATAGAATAAGAAAATAGTGGCTAAAAAGAAGGAGTATGAAAAAAGCAACACTTTTTTTATTGAAATTTTTGCCGTTAGCAAAGCAAAAATCGGAACAATACAAAGCATGGCAATGAAGGTTCCGGTGAACAACCACTGCATATTTACCGCGCCGTTGACAATTCCCATTTCATCGCGTAATGGCCTTAGAATGAAATATGAACACAACAGACAGAAGAAATATACAAAAGAGCAGGCTACAAGTTGGGCATTGTTAGATCTGGCCAATTTTGATATCGAAATTTTAAATGAATGTGCCATAACAGTGCTGAATCAAAATGTTCAGGACCGAATATCAACCGATAATTGTCGCTAGGCTTTTCAATTAAGGAATAGGTCTGATGGATTTATAAAAACCTATTTGATAATACTGTGGGCTTTAAGGAATTTTGAAGGTGTGGTTCCCGTCGCTTTTTTGAAGGCAATGTTGAAAGAAGATAGTGTGTTGAATCCGCAATCGTAGGCGAGACTGGCAATTTTTACATGTTTATTTTCAGGCTGAAGCAATCTTGTTTTAACCGCTTCGATACGATATCCGTTCAAAAAATCGGGAAAGCTTTTGTCAAGGGTATTGTTGACAATATGTGAGATAAGATAGGAAGGAAGGTTCATGGCTTTGGCAACTTTGCTGAGTGAGCAATTGGGATCAAGATACAAGCCTTCGTCCTCCATCAATTGCTTCATTTGAACAGCGTAAACGTTCATCTGGGTCTCGGTCAAGCGAATATTCTGTTGTTTTCTTTGGACTGAATACTGCAATAGTGAAGGGTTCTTGAACAGCATAAAGACCAAAAAATATACGAACGGAAAGTAACTTATGGGACCCAGCAAATAGGGGGTTATCCCTAAAATATAATTGGAGAAATATAAAAACTGCAACACCGCCGTTCCAAATATCAAAGAACCAATCCAAATAATTGTTGCCTTACTCAATGATACGCTTCTATTTTTAGAGCTAAAATAGATGCCCAATAAGACAAGCCCCGTCAAACTATAGGCCAATTGTTGAAATAGCAATGCGGAATATCCTCCAGCATACCAAAAATTATCCAATGTTAATATTGCAGCATACAAGAATAAAATAAGGCTGGGAACAAAATGAAGCAAGTTCCAGTTGGACCATTTTCTAGGAAATAAAAAATGAAGGATGTATAGAAAAAGTACCGGCCCGGAAATACTGTGTGCAATAAAACCAAGATTAATCAACCAAAGTGGCGTGGTGTCAAGATAAACCCAAAGCAATGATTTGGTCAACCGGAGTGTGATAGCCAGAAAAAACAACCCTAAAAGTAAATTCCTGAAGTCTTTTTTCCTTTCAAAAAAACTATAAACCGATATCAATAAACTTTGGGCTGCCCCAAGTCCGGCGATAAACACCTCCATTTCCTTATCCAATTTCAATGCACGCATCTCTCAAATGTAATTAGAAATTGTGGATGTTGTCAAAAGTGGAATTCAACTTTAAGATAGATTTATAAGTCGCTTAAATAAAAAGAAAATCAAAACCTAAAAGAACCGGTCCTTTTAGAATAAACATTGTTATTTTTGTTCCTGTTATCGAACAAAATAATAGCTCTAAAATAGAAATATGAATCAATATGATGTGGCCGTTATAGGCTCAGGACCTGGAGGATATGTAGCGGCAATCCGTTGTGCCCAACTGGGAATGAAAACTGCAATAATAGAAAAGTACAATACCCTTGGCGGGACTTGTTTGAATGTAGGTTGCATTCCATCCAAAGCATTGTTGGACTCCTCACATCATTACGAAGATGCCATCAAGCATTTTGAAGAGCACGGTATCGATATCCCGGGAGAGGTAAAGGTTAATTTGGAACAAATGATCAACCGGAAGCAGGGCGTTGTGGACCAAACAACAAAAGGCATCCAGTTTTTAATGGACAAAAACAAAATTGATGTTTACCATGGTTTGGGAAGTTTCAAAGATGCGACCCATGTGAATATTACAAATGAAAAAGGGAAAACCGAGACCATTGAAGCTAAACATACGATTATAGCCACAGGATCCAAACCCTCTACGCTGCCATTTATCAAAATTGATAAGGAACGGATAATCACTTCTACCGAAGCGTTGAAGCTCAAAGAGGTTCCAAAGCACATGATTGTTATTGGTGGCGGAGTTATCGGGTTGGAGCTTGGTCAAGTGTACAAACGTATTGGAGCCGAGGTTACAGTGGTTGAATTCATGGATCGGATCATTCCAGGTATGGATGGAGCCCTTTCCAAAGACTTGATGCGTTCTTTGAAGAAGCAAAAGATGAAATTCAACCTTTCCCATAAAGTAAAATCTGTGGAACGGATTGGTGATGACGTAGTGGTGAAAGCGGATGACAAAAAAGGACAGGAAGTTGTTTTTAAAGGAGACTATTGTTTGGTTTCCGTAGGAAGAAGACCTTATACGGATGGATTAAATGTTGAAGCCGCTGGTGTTAAACTGGATGATAGGGGCAAGGTAGAGGTGAACGAGCACCTACAAACCAATGTTTCCAACATTTATGCGATTGGAGATGTGGTCAAAGGAGCGATGTTGGCCCATAAAGCGGAAGAAGAAGGTACTATGGTCGCAGAATTACTTGCGGGACAAAAGCCACATATTAATTATAATCTTATCCCAGGAGTGGTTTACACTTGGCCCGAAGTTGCAGCTGTCGGAAAAACAGAAGAAGAACTTAAAGAGGCCGGGGTTGCATACAAGGTAGGCCAATTTCCAATGCGAGCATTGGGGAGAGCGAGAGCCAGTATGGACATAGATGGTTTCGTCAAAATCTTGGCAGACAAGGCTACTGATGAGGTGTTAGGCGTCCATATGATTGGAGCACGCTGTGCTGATTTAATTACTGAAGGTGTCACCGCAATGGAGTTTAGGGCTTCTGCTGAAGATATTGCACGTATGAGTCATGCGCATCCAACCTATGCTGAAGCTGTTAAAGAAGCTGCTTTAGCCGCTACGGATGATAGGGCGATTCATATTTAATCGGATTTGGAAATTTGACGATTGTCATTTCGAGCGGAGTCGAGAAGTTTTAAGCTTCAATCTGCTTTATTAGGTCTCGCCCTTCGACAAGCTCAGGATGACACTCGACCTGACAAATAATTATATTGGCTAAACGAAAATCATTTCATTTTAACCACGAACTGTTCTAAGCAATCTTCTGAGCAATACCCTTGCTCTTATTGAAACTTCCCGTACCAGTGGAGTAGATGCCTTTTTAAGTTCCAAGGTCTGGGTTTTTACAAAAGCCGTGGTTTGTGAAATCTGCGTTTTGATTTCGGCTTCGTGTTTGTTATAACGCAATGCCAAGAAAGTACAAGCAAACATGAATGCCAATGCTCCAAAAATAACCGTATTTGGTTCCAGCGAATGGTGCATAAAACGGTATAAGCCCAATCCTGTAAAACTTCCATAAAGGATGATGAAGTGTATCACGTAAATGGATAAAGTGCTTGCTCCGATTTTTAAAACCGTTTTATTGGTCATGAATTGGCGGAACAACATAAAAATGGCGAATACCACAAAAACATCACCTAAACGTATAAAGAGATAGTTATTGGTTTCTATCAGTTTAAACAATTCCACACCACTAAGGTCATAAAGGGCTACAAATCCCAATGAGGAATAAAAAATCAAGGTCAATCCAATTACGGTTGCCATTGAAATTCCCGCAGGATACAAATACCTGTAATTTTTAAACCTTGTGAACAAAACCGAGATAAAGCCCCCGATGGTTGCATACCCGAGCCATGGGATTATAGTAAATACAGAACCATTGGCTTTCGTAAAATAATTGGCCAAAGCATCGGGTAAAAATGCAAAAGACCACTGCTTGTAAATCGGTTCAAATAAAAATAGCAGTATTGTAATCCCTAAAAGAAGGGAAGGAAAAAGGTATTTTTTTCGTTCCGCGGCGAACAGATAGACTCCTATCAACACTAAAATGGATAGCCCAATACAATGCAGCACATCAACGAAGTAAAAGGAATCGTAAATCTGCCCACTGAACAGCCCAAAAATGTTCATCCGGAGGAGGTAGCCAATAAGCAAAAGTTGGAGTCCACGGCGAATTCCTTTTTTTACTCTCGGGTTTTCAAATCCTTTTTGGGGTACCCTTATTAAGAGATAAGTAAATATAAAACCAGAGACGGTAAAGAAAACAGGAGCAGTAATTCCCCTAAAGTATAGCCATATGTTGAAAACCATATTGTCCTGATCCCTAAAAACAGGGTCTAATAACCCATCTATAAAATGCCCTTGGAGCATCATCAAAATGGCCCATGCCCTCATGGCATCAATAAAGAACAATCTGGCGGTTTTAGAATTCATCTATTATTTAAACGATTATCCTATATACTTGTTATACAGTATGTTTGGATGTTCCGGGGTCAAAATTAGCCAAAATACTCGCATGTAATATGCAATTACGGTATTTTAGCGAAACAATTAAACTTTTTCCATTATGGCTGCAATTTTGGCACTAGCAGGGAGTAATTCTTCAACATCCGTCAATTATGAATTGGTAAAACATACCATTTCTTTGATTCAAAGTCGTGAAATACAGCTAATTGACATGTCAAAATGCCCTTTTCCAATGTTTAGCGAAGAGGAGGAAAAACAGAACGGATATTCCAATTCGCTGGTGGAGCTCAAGAATGATTTTCAAAAAGCCGAAGCAATTGTACTTTCCGTAAGTGAACATAACGGAAACCCTTCAGCATATTTTAAAAATGTCTTGGACTGGTTATCTCGTTTGGAACGTAAATTTTTACAAGACACCAAAGTACTGCTCATGTCAACTTCCCCAGGTGGAAGGGGAGGAGTAGGCTCCTTGGCAGTTGTAGAGGCAATGTTGCCTCGTTTTGGAGCCGAGATTGTCGCCAAATTTTCATTGCCTTCATTTCACCAGAATTTTGACAATGAAAAAGGTATTATTGATGAGGAATTAAGAAACCAACATCAGGATGTAGTACAAATTTTGCTCGACTCACTAAAGTAAACCCATTGCGTAGGCATCGTTCCTTTAAAATCTCGTCTCCTTCCAAGTACAAAGATGCCATTTTGGATTGGTCTAAAGAGAACCAACTTGTTGCTTGGTTGGATAGCAACGAACATCAAGATAAGTACAGCTCGTACGATGCCATACTTGCAATATCGAGACAGACCGATAAGTCCGATTTTGCAAATAAAAACATCGATGAACTACAAAAAACCATCGATAAAGGGAAAGATTGGTTGTTTGGTTATATTTCATACGATATTAAAAATGAAATAGAAGACCTTGATTCCAACAATTTTGACGGTTTAGGCTTTCCAGAACTTTACTTCTTTTGTCCTCAGAAAATAATCACTATTAAGGGTGAAACATTAAACTTCTTGTACCTGAACGAATTACAGCATGAGATTGAGGGTGATTTTCAAAACATTAAAAGATTGGTGTTTGCCAATACTGCCAAAAACCATCCTTCGCAATCGATTCGTATTAAAATGCGTATTCACAAAGATGCCTATTTTGAAAAGGCACAAAAATTTCTTGACCATATTCACCGTGGCGATATTTATGAAGCAAACTTTTGCCAAGAATTTTACGCTGAGAACACGTCAATAGACCCTTTGGAAACATACAAGAACCTCAATCAAATCTCTGAACCTCCTTTTGCCGCTTATTTAAAATTAGATGAAAAGTATTTGTTATGTGCCTCTCCGGAACGCTATTTGAAAAAAGAGGGGCAAACCATCATCTCCCAGCCCATTAAAGGAACCGCTGCCAGAGGGGAGGATATCTTATTTGATGAGAAACTCAAACTTCAATTGGAAAAAGATGAGAAAGAAAGAGCTGAAAATATCATGATTTCAGATCTGGTTCGAAACGACCTTTCCAAAAGCGCATTAAAAGGAAGTGTAAAAGTAGCAGAACTGTGCAAGGTGTATTCCTTTAAGCAAGTGCATCAAATGATATCAACCATTACTGCCAAGGTCTCCATTGACAAAAAACCTTTGGATCTAATCAAAGAAACTTTTCCGATGGGTAGCATGACCGGAGCACCCAAAATTTCGGCGATGAAGATTATTGATGAACTGGAAGAAACCAAACGTGGCTTGTACAGTGGCACGGTGGGTTACTTTGACCCTGAAGGAAACTTTGATTTTAACGTGGTTATCCGAAGTATACTCTACAATAACAAACGCGAATATGTTTCCTTTTCTGTGGGAAGTGCCATTACTTCAAGATCCAATCCCGAAAGTGAATATCAAGAATGTCTACTTAAAGCAAAGGCCATGCGAAACGTCCTAGAGGGTAGCTAGGCTTAATTGTTACTTTTGCACTATGCTGGAGCTGTTTAAAATCAATCTTCATAATAATATGCCTTTTCTAAAGGAAGGTAAACTATTGCTGGCTTGCAGTGGCGGATTGGATAGCGTGATTCTTGCCCATTTGTGTTTCAAATCCGATTTGGATATTACCTTGGCCCATTGCAATTTCAATTTACGAGGCTCGGAAAGTGACGAAGATGAAACCTATGTAAAACAATTAGCATTGGAATTAGGGGTTCCTTCCATTACCAAATCATTCGACACCAAAAAACATATACAAGAAAATGGAGGGTCAGTTCAAATGGCTGCCAGAGCGCTTCGATACGAGTGGTTTGACGAACTGATGAAAACCCAAGAATATGATTATGTGCTGACGGCGCACCATGCCGATGATAACCTTGAAACTTTTTTGATTAATCTGTCCAGAGGGTCAGGAATTGAAGGGCTTACAGGAATTCCTTGGCAAAACAACAAGGTGATTAGACCATTACTCAATTTTTCGAGAGCTCAAATTTTGGAACATGCCAAATTGGAAGGGATTACCTGGAGGGAGGACAGCAGTAACAAGGAAAGTAAATACTTGCGAAACAAGGTGAGACATGAAATTGTACCACGATTAAAAGAAATGCATCCCACCTTTTTAAACAATTTTATGCAGACCCAAGCCTACCTGGAGCAAACGGATTCCTTGGTAAAAAACCATATGGATTCCATCAAAAAAAACGTATTCGTAGAGAAGGAAGGAGAAAAAAAGGTCAAGGTAGAGGAACTTTTGAAACTTCGACCAATCGAAGCATATCTCTATCAGCTTTTTCATGAATATGGTTTTACGGATTGGGTTGGCCTAAAAGATTTACTGAACGCCACCAGCGGCAAAGAAGTTTTATCCCAAACCCATAGACTGCTAAAGGACAGGGAATGGCTAATACTTTCAACAAATAAAAATGAAAGCCATGATTTTTTCTTGATTGAAGACGGAACAAAGCAAATGGACAGTCCCATAAACATTAAAATAGAAAAAGTTAAATCCATGGAAAAGTGCCCTAAAAATGTGGCCTTTTTCGATAAGGAAAAGTTAAACTATCCGTTAATGTTAAGAAGATGGCAAAAAGGCGACTATTTTTATCCTTTTGGAATGCAGGGGAAAAAGAAGCTTTCCAAGTATTTCAAAGATGAAAAAGTAGATGTGTTTTCCAAGGAAAAGCAATGGTTGTTATGTTCAGATAATGAAATTGCTTGGGTGGTGGGAATGCGTTCCGATAATAGATTTAAGGTGGATGATTCCACGAAGCATATTATTAAAATTACATTTTCAGTATGAAATTGATATCCATTTTATTTGGTTTCTTTTTGGCCCTAACACCCTTAATGGGTCAATCTGAAAATGAACCGGCAGTTTGGAGCCATGAGGTGAACAAAGTCGCCGATTCCGAATATGAATTGGTGTTCAAAGGTAAAATTCATGAAGGATGGCATGTATATTCACAATACACGGCCGAAGGAGGGTCATTGCCCAGCGAGTTTACATTTGAGAAGGCCGGCGAGGACTATGAATTATTGGGCAAAACGGAAGAAAGCGAGACTATAATAGAGTACAGCGATATTTTTGAGGTAGAGGAAACCTTCTTTAAACATGAAGCAGTTTTCACCCAAAAAATCAAACTGCTAAATCCGGATGTAAAGCAGATTTCGGTCAATCTTTTTTACCAAATATGCAAGGAAGTTTGTATACCTATGGATGAACTGTTCCAAGTTTCTTTGGATGGCAGTGCTTTTGTTGAAACCAAAAAAGAACTCGATGAAAACAGCATAGCTTTGGGCAAATCCTTGAAACTGGATTTAAAGAACAAAGAATTGCTCAATCAAGGAGGACTAAACGATGCAAACGGAAAATCTGGTCTTTGGATGATTTTTGGTTTGGGCTTTTTGGGAGGACTTATCGCCTTACTGACCCCTTGTGTTTTTCCAATGATTCCTTTGACCGTTTCTTTTTTCACCAAACAATCGCAAAATAGGTCCAAAGGTGTGGTCAATGCCATTTTGTATGGATTTTTCATCGTGTTGATTTATTTCTTGTTGAGTCTTCCCTTCCATGTATTTGATTCGGTGGATTCGCAAATTTTGAATACCATAGCCACAAACATCTGGTTGAATGTGTTCTTCTTCTTGATTTTTGTATTCTTTGCTTTTTCCTTTTTTGGATACTACGAACTCACCTTGCCCAGCTCATGGGCCAACAAAATGGATGCGGCTTCCACTAAAGCTGGAGGCGGTTTGGGTATCTTTTTTATGGCACTTACACTGGCCATTGTTTCCTTCTCTTGCACCGGCCCTATTTTGGGTGGTTTGTTGGGAAGCACTACCCTGGCCGAAGGTGATGTTGCTACCAACCTTTCCGCAGGAATGGTCGGTTTTGGACTGGCGTTGGCATTGCCCTTTGCACTTTTTGCGTTATTTCCGGCATGGCTCAACTCATTACCAAAATCGGGAGGTTGGATGACAACAGTGAAGGTAGTTTTGGGCTTTTTGGAGTTGGCCTTGGCATTCAAGTTCCTTTCCAATGCCGATTTGGTGGGTAACTGGGGAATATTCAAAAGAGAGATCTTTTTGGGAATTTGGATAGTGCTTTTTGTTTTGATGGCATTATATCTGTTCGGATTGTTCAGGTTTCCGCACGATGGCCCAAAGCAAAAATTATCGACTGCACGGAAATTTACTGGTTTATTGAGTGCTGGATTCTCAGTGTATCTGATTTTAGGACTATTCAATCTGACCAATCTAAAATTGCTGAGTGGATTTCCTCCACCGGACTTTTACAGCATACAAGAAACGGAAAGTGATTGTCCACTGGGATTGGATTGTTTCAAAGATTTTGATGAAGGGGTCGCCCATGCCCAAAAAGTGAATAAGCCCATATTACTGGATTTTACAGGATGGGCCTGTGTGAATTGCCGAAAAATGGAAGAAAATGTTTGGAGTGACTCAAATATCTATCCTTTGATTCGCGATGAATACGTACTTATTTCCTTGTACGTTGATGACAGAAAAGAACTCCCAGAAGCACAAAAATTCGATTTTCAATACGATTCAGGTCGAATAAAGGCCATTGAAACAATTGGCCAAAAATGGGGCACGTTCCAGACAATAAACTTCAACGCAGCTTCACAACCGTATTACGTATTACTGTCTCCAAATCTCGAGATTTTGAACGATGCGGTACAATATGTGGATATCGATGTGTACGAAAAATGGCTGAAATCAGGTCTGGAAAAGTATCATCTATCCATGAATCAGGAATAGCAATAACCCGAGTTTCTTTTCATGCTTTTTGGAAAATAGTTTAACTTAGACTAACTATTTACAATTAACCAAAGATCCCCACAGTGAAGAAATTCAAGAAAGTACTTCTTGTACTTGCCGGCCTGCTTATACTTTTTATTCTTGGTTCGATTCTTTTTGTTCAAAGTCTTAAACCCGATTACAGCGGAAAAAAAGCACTGCCCGGCTTGGAAAACAAGGTGGATGTGTATTTTGATGCCTATGGCATCCCGCACATCTATGCCCAATCCGAACCTGATGCTTTAAGGGCATTGGGATATGTGCACGCCCAAGACCGTCTCTGGCAAATGGAGTTGTTGCGAAGGTTGGCAAAAGGTAGACTTTCTGAAGTTTTTGGACAAGATTTGGTTGAAACTGACAAATTTTTCCTCTCGCTGGGAATAGATGAGCATACAACAGAAACAGTGACCAAACTGGATGAACAAAATGAAATGGTTGTTTTGTCCAATGCTTATCTTGAAGGCGTTAATAAATTTATTGAAGAAGGCCCTACACCAATAGAATTCTACCTAACTGGACTTAAAAAGGAGCCTTTTGCCATGGAAGACATCTATAATGTTGTCGGATATATGGCATTTAGTTTTGCCATGGCGCATAAAACTGATCCTTTGTTAACCAACATCCGGGATAATCTCGGCGAAGAATATATATCCAACCTTGCTGTTGATTCCGACACATCCACAGTTTGGATTAAAAATTATAAGAACACCGTTGCCGATACCCTTGGCAACACCATGGCATTCAACATTAAAAAAGCTTTAGAACATCTTCCTGTGCCGTTGTTTGAGGGAAGCAATAGTTGGGTGTTGGCTCCGGAGAAGACAAAAAATGGGAAAGTAATCCTTGCCAACGACCCGCATATTGGTTTTGCACAACCATCCGTATGGTATGAGGCCCATGTGACTACGCCCAATTACGAAAAATATGGATATCATCTTGCCGGGGTTCCATTTCCTTTGTTGGGACATGACAGGAATTTGGCCTACGGACTTACCATGTTCGAGAATGATGATATTGATTTTTATTATGAAGAAACCCATCCATCCGATAGCACAAAATACAAAACCGAAGATGGTTGGGAGAACTATGAGGTGGTTTCAAAAGAAATCAAGGTGAAGGATGGGGAGACCCTTGCATTTTCCTATAAAAAAACACGACATGGTCCTGTACTCAACAACATTGCCAAACAAATAAAGGGAGAACGACCCATTGCAATGTCTTGGATTTATACCAAGGTCAATAATGAGATAATGGATGCACTTTATGGAATAAGTCATTCCAAAAACATTGATGACTTTAAAGGTGCATTACCGAAAATACATGCCCCTGGCCTCAATGTGATGTACGGAGATGCAGAAGGCAATGTGGCTTGGTGGGCTACGGCTAAACTATATCAGATGCCAGATAGTCTTTCCACCAAATTTGTTTTGGATGGCACCACAGGAGAAAACGAACCTATTAGATATTTGGATTTTTCAGAAAATCCAAGTGCGGTTAATCCACCTTGGCATTACGTCTATTCCGCTAATAATCAACCTGACTCCATTGCCGGAATGTTATATCCTGGATATTACTTGCCAGAAAATAGAGGTAAGAGAATTGTGCAATTACTGGATGACAAAAATGACTGGGACAAGGAATCCACCTCAAAAATGATTTTGGATGTCACATCTTCAGTCAACCCCGACTTAATTACCGAATTGATCAAGTTACTGGATGTATCTAGTTTGACCGATGAGCAGCTTGTGCAGGTTGATGCCCTTACAAACTGGAACGGAAGTTATACCCTGGATAGTACTAGTCCAACATTATATCACAGGTGTGAGTATTACATGCTCAAAAATACCATGGAGGATGAGCTTGGCCCCGAACAGTTTCAGCAGTTGTTGGGCACGCATATACTCAAACGCCAGATTGCTTGGGGTGCCAAAATGATAGAGGGCAAATGGTGGGACAATGTAAACACCTCTGAGGTAGTGGAAACTAGGGACCAAATTGTTTTGAAATCTTTTTCAGATGCATGGATGTCACTAATAAAGGACTTTGGGGAAGACCCTACGCAATGGACTTGGGATAAGGTGCATACTTTAGAGCATCAACACCCTATTGGTCAAGTGGAACGTCTTAGAGAGTTTTTTAATGTGGGCCCATTTCCAGTAGAAGGAACAAGGGAGGTAATCAACAACATGGCCTTTCCGTACGATAGCACCGGTTTCTATAAGGTGAACTCTGGCCCATCAACACGAAGGATCATTGACTTTTCGGATATTGAAAATAGCATCAGCATACTTCCAACAGGCCAATCGGGCAATCCTTTTAGCAAGCATTATGAAGATCAAGCTGAATTGTTTGTCAATGGACAGTTCAGAAAGATGATGATGAATCAGCAGGAAATTCAAGACAACGCCCAATCAATATTGATTTTCACTCCTAATCAGTAGATTTATTCAAATTCTTCCAGCCACGAATATGGACTATTATTTAAGAATCACGTTCTAGGGAACTTTCTATTCAGTTCGTATTTAGTTTTCTCTCATTTTGATGGATATAAATGACTGATATTTAATGATATCGTTAATATTTTGATCATTTTCTGAGAATTTCATAGGATTCGTGATTATTAATAGTATTTTAGATTCTGCTAATTCATTTAATCAATAAACATCCTTAATACGACCATTTAATATTATGTTTTATTTTATTAGGACTGCTTTAATGCCCTGTTTGGCATTGGGTGGAATCTTTTTGTCTTTCGGACAAGACCAAGCTCAAATAGCATATTATAATTCCTTTGACGATAATGTAGGCATTGAAAACACTGGTCTTTACCAAGGTGTTATCTATACTGATAAGTATCGTACCATAAATGAAAAAACCCAATTTTTCAAAACCAGGGAATTCCAATCAGGAAGTGTTTGCTATGATGGACAGTGCTATTATGATTTAGAGATGAAATACGATGTCTATGAAGATGCGGTTTTAATCCGTTTGGTAGGCAGAGTAGGGGGTGGAACCCTTAAGTTGGTGAAAGATTATGTTGAAAGTTTTCAAATAGAGGGACATGATTTCATAAAGATTCTGCCAAAAGACGCACCGACCTTAAATGCATATGGCTTTTACGAAGTGGCACTCGAAAGTGCAAGTTTTACACTCTTTACCAAGCACACCAAAAAGAGTTTTGATAGAAAAGACAGAAAATCCATTTACTATGAATTTTTAGAGGGACAAAGTGAAAATGTATTATTGTATAATGGTGCATACCACATCATTAAGTCCAAAAAGGATATTGTCGCACTGTTTCCCGACCTCAAAAGAGAAATAGATAGATTTTATAATGTTGCCAGGGCACTTAGAAAATCCAATCCAGATGGTTTTCGCATCAGCCTCATGAAACGCATTGAAATACTCCTATCCCAAAAAGCAAACCAATCAGAAAAATGAAAAAAGTTTTCGCTGTAGCCATGCTTCTTGCAAGCATGCAATTTGTCGTGGCTCAAGAAATCCCAAGAATCTCGGTTTCATTTGCCAATGTTGATGTGTCCGAGGCACTTCAGGAAATTGAAAGTAAGACCAATTACAAGTTTTATTATTTGGAATCTTGGCTGGAAGGTATTAAGGTTACTGGAAGTTTCCAGAACGAACAAGTAAGCCTAGTTTTGGACGACCTGTTCAAGGATACCATTTTAAACTTCTATATTTCGGATGATGACCAGGTTTTTCTTCTGCAGAACAACCAAATCTACGACAGTTTGCCAGACGATTTTTTTGGGAATGAAGAGCAGGTGGCCGATGATGAGCCAAGTTATGACGACCTACAGGATTATGGCCCTCTGTTTGTCAACTCGGATGAAAATGGAGCCAATAGAGGATTGCAAGTGGTAAAGATCGGTAAGGAAAACCGAAACAACCGTAGAAGAACCTTCACACTTAATGGAAAAGTGGTCAATACCAGAAATGGGCAGCCCATTCCGGATTTGGCCATCATTGTACAAGGAAAGGATATTGGTACCTCAACGAATGCCAATGGAAACTATAGTTTGGAACTTCCCATCGGGGAAAATATTATCCAAACAAGAGGATTGGGTATTCAGGACTCAAGAACCAAGGTGGTGTTGTATAATGATGGAACCTATAATTTTCAACTTAATGAAAGTGTCGAGGCACTCGACGAAGTGGTTGTTCAAGGTAACTTGGACCGAAATGTTGAAACAGCACTCACAGGGGTTACCTTGATAGAAGTGGAAAAAATAAAAAATATTCCCTTGGTTTTGGGCGAAAGGGATATTCTAAAAGCTGCCATTACCCTGCCTGGTATTACCACCGCAGGTGAAGGTGCGGCAGGCTACAATGTAAGGGGAGGTAGAACAGACCAAAACCTGATACTATTGGACAACGGGGTAATTTACAACCCAGCCCACTTTTTTGGGATTTTCTCGGCGATAAACCCGTTTAGCACAGGATCTGCCGAAATCTATAAAGGCAATGTGCCAGCAGAGTTCGGGGGAAGGCTTTCTTCGGTTTTTGATATTACAACCAAGGATGGAAATACCCAAAAATTCTCCGGAGAAGCATCAATAGGCCCTGTTACAAGTAATATTGTGCTTGAAACTCCAGTTGTCAAAGATAAATCTGCCTTATTGGTTGGCGGAAGGGCCACATATTCCGATTGGATATTAAAAGCTCTTGATGATGAGCAACTGAACAACAGCACCGCTTCCTTTTTTGATGTGGTAGCCAAGTACAACCATACCATAGATGATAAAAACGAGATTAAGGCCACGGGCTATTTCAGTCGGGATGAGTTTAGTATAACCTCCGATTCCATTTTTGATTATAGCAACAGATTGGTGTCGTTAAAATGGGATCACAAGTTCAGTGAGAAGACAACAGGGAGTCTCATACTGTCCAATAGTGAGTATAAATTTGGTATTGAATTCGATGGCGAGTCCAATGATGATTTCGATTTGGGTTATAAAAACAGCGAAACGGAATTCAAGATTAAAATGAAGTACTTGCATAGCGACAAGCACAAATTCGATTACGGAATATCCAGCAAGCTGTATGTTGTAAATCCTGGAGATATAGTTCCCCTAAGCAGTGCATCGGATGTATCCGCATTGACCATTCCGGAGGAAAGAGGTCTTGAATCCGCGGTTTTTTTATCAGATAGTTATGAGGTCAATGATAAGTTATTAATTGATTTAGGACTGCGTTATTCTTTTTATGCTGCGTTGGGAGCTTCACAGCAGCGAATTTATCAAGATAACGCTCCACGAAATAACGGAACCTTGGTGGAAACACAGGACTTTGATAAAAATGAGGTGATTGAAACCTATGGAGGCCCCGAATTAAGGCTGTCTGCCCGTTATTTCCTGGCCCCTGATTTTTCTGTTAAGGCAAGTCTTAACAATGCCTATCAATACATTCATACCCTATCAAACAACACCACAGTTTCTCCTACAGATACTTGGAAGTTATCCGACCTGAACATTGAACCCCAAGAAGCGTATCAAGCTTCGCTTGGATTGTATAAAAATTTCGAAGGGAATAAATATGAACTCAGTTTGGAGGGCTATTACAAACAACAAAAAAATCTACTGGACTATAAGGTCGGCGCACAATTGTTGTTGAATGAAGCTATAGAAACTGAAGTCTTGCAAGGCGACGGTAAAGCCTATGGGGTGGAATTCCTGATCAAGAAAAACGAAGGTAAATTAAATGGTTGGCTTGGATACACCTACTCCAGGTCTTTTGTTAAGTTGGACAGTGAATTTAATGAAGAACGCGTGAACAATGGTGAATTTTTCCCATCCAACTTCGACAAACCCCATGATATTAGTTTGGTGGCCAATTACAAATTTACCAGAAGATTTAGTGCTTCGGCAAACTTTGTATATCAGACTGGAAGGCCTGTGACTTTCCCCATTGGGAGTTTTGCCTTTAATAATTCAGAGTTTGTTTTTTATAGTGATA
Organism: Flagellimonas sp. 2504JD1-5; assembly: GCF_053618295.1. Lineage (NCBI taxonomy): Bacteria > Pseudomonadati > Bacteroidota > Flavobacteriia > Flavobacteriales > Flavobacteriaceae > Flagellimonas > Flagellimonas sp. 2504JD1-5. Next base: position 670,219 of record NZ_JBSIOU010000002.1, on the reverse strand, counting down.
GGAACAAGTTTCGAATTCCTGATTATTACCGATTGGACCTAAGTTTCAATATGGAGGGCAACCATAAGATCAAGAAATTTGCACACAGCTTTTGGAGCTTTTCAATCTACAATGTTTTGGGAAGGAATAATCCGTACTCTGTCTTTTTTGTAACCCAAGATGGAGATATAAAAGCGTACCAAAGCTCAATATTTTCGATTCCTGTCCCAACAATAACTTACAATTTCAAGTTTTAACGGCATGATGCTGCAAAGGAAATACCCGTTCATTTTGGCAACAAATGGCATTTTGGCCCTTTGCATGGGGTGTGTGGAGGAATTTGAACCAAAAATAAACGACTTTGAAGATTTGCTGGTGGTTGAAGCTACCATAAGCAATGAATTGAAACATCAAACCATATACTTGAACCGGACCTTTACATTTGATGATGAAGCTGCAGCACCGGAGACCAATGCGCAGGTAAGAATATTGGATGATTCCAACAATGAGTACGTGTTCAATGAATCAGCACCCGGAGTTTATACTTCACTCGCACCTTTTCAAGCGCAACCCAATGTCAACTATCAACTAAAGATTGCGATGAGCAACGGCAGCAACTATAGTTCGGACAATACTAGTTTACCCACCGGTTCGGCCTTGGACAGTCTGTATGCTGAACGAATCGTTACTGACACAGGAGAAGAAGGGATGGGAGTTTTTATCGATAATTTTGATGAGCAAGGTCAGGCCAAAAACTACAGGTACGAGTATGAAGAAACATATAAGGTCATTGCTCCAGATTGGAATGCCGTTGCCTTGAAAAATACACCCCAGCCGGTTTGCCCTTTAACCATTAAGGTGGATCGTGAGCGGGAGGAAAGGGTGTGCTATGGTACAAGGATTTCGAATGAAATTATACTGGCCAGCACCGAAAATTTTGAACAGAATAGATTGAAACGTTTCATGATCAGGTTCGTGAACAGGGACAACTATGTTTTATCTCACCGCTATAGTATTTTGGTGCGGCAACATGTACAATCCAATGAAGCATTTTCATTTTATGACCGATTAAAGGAATTCTCGAGCTCCGAAAGTCTCTTTTCAGAGACGCAACCCGGTTTTTTGACAGGGAATCTTCATTCAGATACTGACGGTGGCGATAATGTTTTAGGCTATTTTAATGTTGCTTCCATCTCCGAAAAAAGAATCTTTTTTAATTATGACGATTTTTTTCCTGGGGAAGACCTTCCGCCTTATGCAGACCCATGCCAGCGATCACAACCAAAAGTAGCCGCTGGTCACGGACCCGAACCACGTTGCATTTTGGCATCCTTGGTTGATCTTGACTTAATAAGATATGTGGTGGATAATGAAAATTATATTGGACCACAATCAGATGGAGGACCCTTTATTGTGGTTCCCAGGGTATGTGGCGATTGTACGGTATTAGGTAAAATAGAAGTTCCGGAATTTTGGATAGAATAAGAACATGAAAATATTCACTAACATAAAATTATACTTCGTATTCGCATTGCTTTCTAGCTGTATTGAGCCCTTCGAAGCTACTTTCACTGATTTTGAAAGTGCAATTGTTATCGAAGCTACCATTACGGATGAAATGGAACAGCAGCAGGTGTTTATTACAAGGACTTTTGAGTTTGAGGCTGATGGACCCACCCCGGAATCCAATGCCAATGTACGCGTAACTGGTGGAAGCGATACCTTTGTTTTTCAACAGATTGCACCTGGGGTTTATAGGTCAATGATGGCGTTTGCAGCGCAGCCAAATACAACATATCAACTGCTAATAGAGACCCAGGACGGGAGAACTTATTCATCAGATGCGATGGTTTTGCCTTCCAAAACACAAATTGATGAAGTTCGGGCAGAAAGGATTACCAATGATGAGGGCATCGATGGTGTTGCCATTTTGGTGGATAGTTTTGATCCAACAGGAAGTTCTGTGAACTACCGTTATGAGTATCAAGAGACTTTTAAGATAATTGCTCCCTTCTGGACGCCAACTGACTTGGAAAAAGTGCCTTTGGAAGAACAAACACGCCTATGCGACGTTAGGGCGATACCAGATGTTAGATCAGAGCAGATATGTTTTGGAACGGATTTATCCAATGCCATTATACAGACCAACACTTCTGATTTAGCGGAGGATAGAGTAGATGATTTTATGGTCAGGTTTATTTCTAGTGATAACTACATTATATCCCATAGGTATAGCATTTTGGTTCGCCAGCTGGTTCAATCCAATGCGGCCTTCACATTCTACGAAACATTGAATGAGTTTTCCGGAAATGAAAGTTTGTTTTCTGAGACACAACCCGGATTCCTAGAAGGAAATGTTTTTTCCGATATAGATAGAAATGAGAAAGTACTCGGCTATTTTGAAGTAGCTTCGGTAACTGAACAACGCATATTTTTTAACTATGAAGATTTGTATCCTGGGGAAGAATTGCCACCCTATGTTGACCCATGTGCGATAAACTCACCACCATTGGTATCCGGATCAGTCCCTCCAAGATGTGTTTTGAGTACCCAGGTAGAATTGGGTTTGGTGGGATATGTTGATTTAAATGAAACTCCAGGACCAGGAGAAGGGCCTTTTTTAACGGTGCCTAATGTTTGTGGAGATTGCTCTGAAATAGGAAACCCGACTCCACCAGCATTTTGGATTGAAGAGTAAGGTTGCAAAGTAGTAACAATGAATTTTGAAACAAATTTGAAAAAAGCATTTTTTATCATAACAAGCATCTTATTTTGTGGTTGTATTGAACCATTTGAGACCACTTTCATTGATTTTGAAAGCGCACTTGTTATTGAGGCAACCATTACCAATGAATTCAAACAACAGCAAATAGTACTTTCTCGGACGTATGAATTTGAAGTAGATGGCCCTACAGCTGAATCAAATGCCGATGTAAGTGTGAGCGATTCATCTGGCAATACGTTTATATTTCAAGATTCTGGAAGCGGAGTTTACTTGTCGCAGCAGGCCTTTGCCGCTCAGGACGGAATGGCTTATGAACTTTCGATTACCACCCAAAATGGGAGAAATTATGGTTCAGGTTCCGTACCCTTTTCATTGGGAACCAACATAGGTGAAGTGTCCGCAGAGCGAACCACCAACGATGACGGTATTGAGGGGATGGCTATTCGGGTCAATAGTTTTGATCCTGAGGATAATTCAAGAAATTATCGATATGAATATGAGGAGACCTATAAGGTGATAGCACCAAGTTGGGACCCAACTATGTTGATCGGTGATCCTGCGCCAGATAGTGGATGCAGTGTTGTCAAAGTAAATAATGAAATCAATGAGCAAACCTGTTATCCAACGGATAGTTCCAACACTATCATTCTAACTTCCACCGAAGATTTGAACGAAGATAGGGTAAGCAATTTTATGGTACGGTTTGTTCCAAGGGACAACTACATCATATCCCATAGGTATAGCATTTTGGTGCGACAGTTTGTACAATCCAACGAAGCTTTCACCTTTTTCGAACGATTGAACGAGCTTTCCAGTTCTGAAAGTTTGTTTTCCCAGGTTCAACCCGGATTTCTGCAAGGGAATGTTTTTTCAAAAGATTCAGAGGAAGAACGGGTTTTGGGCTTTTTTGATGTAAGTACAGTTTCCGAACAGCGGATTTTCTTTAATTATGATGATTTTTTCCCTGGAGAACCATTACCCCCGTATGTAGAACCTTGTAACCCAAGTGCACCTCCACTTGCAAGTTTTGGGGGCTGTATTGTAAGACCTATAATTGAAGTAAGAGCTGGAGTTTATGCTGGAGATAATGATGATATGCAGCTAGGAGAAGGACCATATTTTATTGTTTCCCGTGTCTGTGGAGATTGTAGTGTGTTGGGACCTAAAGAAGTCCCAGAATTTTGGATTGAGTGAAGGTATTTACCAAATATAGAGCCATTCTTACTGTTCTAATTCTGGGAACATTAGGAGGCTGTATTGAACCGTTTGAAACTGAATTTATTGAATTTGAAGACGCTTTTGTGGTAGATGCCACAATAACAGATGAAATGAAACAACAAGAGATAAATTTAACCAGAACCTTTAGATTCCAGGATGATGGACCATCCGGAGAATCTGGAGCTTCCGTGGTAGTTATGGATAATAAAGGCAATAACTATGCATTTGAGGAAACAAGTTCTGGAAACTATCGTTCCAATGCGCCGTTTGCTGCCGCCCCGGACACGGATTATCAATTGTTGATTACATCGGCGTCAGGCAAGCGGTACAGCTCTTCAGTAATGCAGTTGCCCAATACCAGCCAATTGGACAGTTTATACGCCAAACGGGTCACCAATGATTTTGGTGAAGATGGTATGGGAATTTTTGTGAATACCTCGAACCCTTCAGAAAGCACTAATTTTTATAGGTACGAATATGAGGAAACCTACAAGGTAATAGCACCTCGATGGATACCACAGGAACTGGAAGTTATGGAAACAGTTCCTCCAAGCGTAATAATAGTAGAGAGACCATTAGAAGAACGGGTGTGTTACCCATCAAATTTGTCAACTGACCTGATTCTTACTGATACAGAAGATTTTGAAGCAGGTAGGATATCCAATTTTCCTATCCGCTTTATTAACAGTGACGATTACATCCTATCACATCGATATAGCATTTTGGTACGACAATATACCCACACCTTGGAAGCATTTTCGTTTTTGGAGACCTTAAATGAATTTTCTGCCAGTGAGAGTCTTTTTTCCGAGACCCAACCCGGTTTTTTGCAGGGCAATATTGTGTCCGAAGATAATGCTAATGACAAAGTGTTAGGTTTTTTTGATGTGGTGGCGGTGGAAGAAAAACGAATTTTCTTCAATTATGAAGATTTTTATCCAGGAGAATCCTTACCGCCTTACATAGACCCATGTGAGGAATCTGCCCCATTTAATGGACTGTTGGATCTGATTCGATGGGATTTGATTAAATATATAAAAGATAATGACGGGGAATTTGGCTCATATACGAGTGGTCCATACATAACAGTGCCACAGGTCTGTGGAGACTGCACCATTTTGGGCCCTTCGGAAGTCCCTGAATTTTGGATTGAATAAATTTGAATTATGAAAAATAGTAGTATCGTATTAGCAGCGTTGTTATTGAGTTCAATGATCACTTTTGGTCAGTTTTCCAATATAGGAGATGCAAATTCTTTCAGCAACTTGCCAAAAGAGCATGTGTATGTTCACCATAACGAATCCTTATTGTTTTCAGGAGAATACCTTAGATATAAGCTACACTGTATAAATAAGAGCACCAAGGTTGCAAGTGAAATAAGCAAAATAGCTTACGTGGCACTTGTTGATGAAAATGGGAGGCCTGTGTTCACTCATAAAGTACGATTAGATCAAGGTTCGGGATATGGAGATTTCTTTATTCCTACAGCAATACCTACCGGAAGTTATAAGTTACTTGGCTATTCAGAATGGATGAAAAACTTTGAAGATGCTGGTTTTTTTCAAACCGATATCCATATAATAAACCCATATCAAGTTACTTCAGATTCTTATTTGGAGCCCAAGTTGGATTCCGTGCAGGAAGCAATGGCTGCTTTAGCGTCAAAACCAATGGATCTTCCAAAGTTTAAAGCTGTTAGCAGTGCTTTTTTGAATTTGGATCTTGATAAATCCGAAGTCGGGAAAAGAGAAAAAATGGTTGCGAATGTTTCTGCGGAAAATCTGGCGGCACAACAGGGAGATTATGCGATTTCAGTAAGAAAGATAGACCCCATCCCATCTCCAGAAAAAATTTCTTCCATGTCCTTTTTCAATAATTATATTCTCAAAGGGATTAATAGCTCAGCAAACAGGACAGCCGTGAAGCGATTGCCTGAATTAAGGGGTGAAGTGATTTCTGGAGTTATTGTAAACAAAGAAACCAAAAACCCTGAAGAAGGAGCGCGCATTTCACTTTCTATGCCAGGAGATAACTTTTTGCTTAAAGTAGCCACTTCAGATGTAAATGGCCGTTTTAAATTCATCGCTGAAAGGGAATATGACAATGTAAATGCAGCACTTCAAGTACTTTCCGATAACTGGGATCAGTTTGAGGTCATCTTGGATTCCCATGACCTTAACTTGGAAAATGTTGGTCATACAGATTTCAAACTCTCTAAAAAAATGAAGGATTATATCCTTGAGAAAAGCATTCAAAACCAAATTGAGAATGCATATAAGGAACGAAGATCAGATTCTATTCTCCCAGCAAGGCATAGAGCCCCTTATTATCGAGACTATGCAGCAAATTACAATTTAGATGACTATACCCGATTCAACAGTATTCAAGAAACTATTGTAGAAGTGGTTGACCAAGTCTCTGTCAGAAGATTAAATAGTGGTGATAGGGTATTCGAAATAAGACCAGAGGTGGGTTTTACTGACCTTAGTTTGTTGCCAATGGTTTTTGTTGACGGTCTTTTTATAAAACGGCATGAGGACTTTATGGATTACAGCGCTAAAAAAATTGAAAGGATCAGCTTTTCAAGGGATAAAGTAATGTTAGGTTCACAGACTTTTCAAGGCGTATTGTTCTTTAAAACCATCGAAGGCGACTTTTACAATGATTTTTATGCCCCACACATTCAAAACGTTGAGCTATTTAAGCCACAACCTCAAAAAATGTACTTCAATCAGGTGTATGATGGTGACAAAAGTAATGGTAGGGTTCCGGATTTTCGTTATCAATTACTTTGGAACCCCAAACTTGATGTTTCCAGTGGAAAGGAAGAGGTGATTTTCTATACTTCAGATGTACCTGGGGAATACGAGTTGGTTGTAGAAGGGTTTACGTCAAATGGAAACCCGGTATCCATCAAAGAAAGGTTCGTGGTTAAATAATACTGCCCTACTTTTTGGGCATAGTTAACCGAACTTTTCTTACTATGCTCATAAAAATTTATGGTAGCGCAGTTTTTGGTATCGAGGCCCAGACCATTGTGGTTGAAGTCAATATTGATAAAGGAATAGGGTACCACCTTGTTGGCCTGCCTGACAATGCCATTAAAGAAAGCAATTATCGTATTGCTGCTGCTCTTCAAAATAATGGATTTCGAATCCCAGGAAAGAAGATAACCATTAATATGGCGCCAGCCGATCTTAGGAAAGAAGGTTCGGCTTACGACCTGACCTTAGCATTGGGAATTTTATCGGCATCCAATCAAATCAAATCTGACGACATTGATAAGTTTATCATCATGGGTGAACTTTCATTGGATGGAGGCTTGCAACCTATAAAAGGAGCTTTGCCCATAGCTATTAAAGCCAGAGAAGAGCACTTCAAAGGGTTTATACTCCCTAAACAAAATGCGATGGAAGCTGCCGTCGTGGACGATTTAGAGGTGTTTGGAGTGGAAAACATAAGAGAGGTAATTGATTATTTTGACAAGGGAAAAAGGCTTACTCCAACCAAAGTGGATACAAGAATTGAATTTTATAAACACCTCAATTTTCCCGAGTTTGACTTTTCCGATGTAAGGGGCCAAGAAAGCATAAAACGTTGCATGGAAATAGCGGCAGCAGGTGGACACAACATTATTTTGATAGGCCCACCTGGAGCAGGCAAAACCATGTTGGCCAAGAGATTGCCTTCCATTTTACCACCAATGACGCTTCATGAAGCCTTGGAAACTACAAAAATCCACAGTGTTGTAGGCAAACTAAAGAATGTTGGATTAATGAGCCAAAGACCTTTCCGAAGTCCTCATCATACCATTAGTAGTGCTGCTTTGGTTGGCGGTGGCAGTTACCCACAGCCCGGGGAAATCTCTTTGTCACATAATGGGGTGTTGTTTTTGGATGAATTACCGGAGTTTGAACGAAGAGTTCTTGAAGTAATGCGTCAGCCGATGGAAGATCGTGAGGTAACGATTTCCAGGGCCAGATTTTCAGTGACCTACCCAAGCAGTTTTATGTTGGTGGCGAGTATGAACCCTAGTCCTTCGGGTTATTTCAATGACCCCGATGCTCCGATTACTTCGTCTCCAATGGAAATGAAACGGTATCTGGATAAGATTTCAGGTCCCTTGCTGGATAGAATTGATATCCACATTGAGGTTGCCCCTGTCCCTTTCGAAAAGCTGTCCGATGAAAGCAATGGCGAGACCAGTAGTTCGATTAGAAATCGGGTAGTTGCTGCAAGGGAAGTCCAAACCAACAGATTTTCCACTTTAGAGAATGTGCATTACAATGCCCAAATGAACACAAAGCAAATACGAAAGTTTTGTGTATTGGATGAACCTTCAAAAGAATTACTTAAAAATGCCATGATGAGGTTAAATCTTTCCGCACGGGCGTATGATAGAATATTAAAAGTTGCCCGTACTATAGCAGATTTAGAAAGTTCTGATAGCATAACCGGAAATCACATTTCAGAAGCCATATTATATAGAAGTTTGGATAGGGAAGGTTGGTTGGGTTAACAGAATTTTCTTAGATAGTTAATAATCAATACGTTAAAAAATTGGCTTCATTTTTTTCAATAATTAAAAAATTAAGTTAAATCCTACAATAAAAGAGCATCAATATTACTTTGGTTGTAAATTTGCGCCCCATTTTTAGAGAATTGAGTTATGCAATGTGTGGAATTGAACCCGGTGGGCAACTTTGACCCATGGGAACAAGAAATGATAGATGAGCTACTTCATCAAGAAATTAAAGAATCATTGGGTGAACGTTTAGTGTTTGAAAACGAAACGGTAAAGCTCTGGGATATACGTCTTGAGCCAGGTGAGCGAATCCCATTCAGAAAACATAATACCAACTATAACTGGGTATGTGTTACCGGTGGTTTGGCATTGACCCGTCATGGGGATGGCAAGATAAGCATGATCAAATTGGAGCCTGGGGACACCGAATATTGGGAGTTTAAAGGAAAGAACTATACCAATGATTTGGAAAACATTGGTGATAGAACCATCGCAATCAATATTCTGGAGTACAAAGAAACCGATATTGAGCAACTGCTCTTTTCAGACTAGATTGCCTTAATATTTGCTTTTAGTCCGGTGATGATTCCCAGAATGTTCTGCACGGTATCTTCCAGATAATACTTCACGGCCAAATGCGGAATACGTAAGGTTGTAAACCCATTTTTAAAGGAATGCATGGCTTCTTCAAGGTCATTGATGGCCTGCTCATGCGTAATCATATTGTAATCCTTGTCAATTTCAATATTTAGCTTGACCCTGGAAATGGCAATATCAACCGATTTTTTTCCATCCCACCATTCCAACATAGGGTGGGCTCCAGCTTCTTTAAGGGAATAAAAAAGTTGAATTGCTTCAAGAGGGGTATTGTTATCTAAAATTATTTTTTTGATAAGTCGGGTATGTCGTTCACAAAGAGCAACGCCCAAGGAATCCACCGATGCGTTGTATTGCTCACGCCCGATACTTTTTTCACAATCTTTACAAGTCATGAGTACTAGGTCAAGTTTTGGTCAATAATATGATTTGGGACTATTATAACTTTCACATTTTTGTATTCGTATAAATACTCGATGTAAAACACCCCATTTTTAGACGAAATACATTTTTTTAGATGAAACGCACAATTTTTGCCAAAAGGCATTAACTTTTACCAAGTAAAAAACACCATATGTTTAAAAAAATTGGTCCAGGAGTATTGGTGGCCGCCGCTTTTGTTGGACCAGGTACGATTACAATATGTACATTGGCGGGCGTCAACTTCGGATATGCCCTCATTTGGGCGGTATTGGTGTCCATAATAGCAACTATTATCCTCCAAGAAATGGCTGGACGTATTGGAGTGGTCTCCCAAACAGGACTTGTTGATGTGATAAAAGGAGAACTTAAGGCCCCTTGGATAAGAAATCTTGTATTGGGAATTGTACTTGCAGCCATTCTTATAGGAAACGCCGCATATGAAGGAGGTAATATTGGTGGAGCAACCCTAGGATTGCAAGGGCTTTTTGGGAATGGATCATTAGAACCTTTCTATCCTTTAATAGTTGGAGTATTTGCCTTCCTTTTATTGGCATTAAGCAGTTATAAAACCTTGGAAAAGGTATTTGTGGGACTTGTCGGGGTAATGGGAGTTTGTTTTGTGCTTAGCTCAATCATCACCAAGCCTTCCATGGGTGAAATATTCAAAGGCATGTTTGTGCCGAGTTTACCGGAAGGTAGTTTATTTACCGTAATTGCTCTAGTGGGTACGACGGTGGTTCCCTATAATTTGTTTTTGCACGCTTCCTTGACCAAGGAAAAATGGAAATCGGCCAACGATTTAAATAATGTTAAGTGGGATACCATACTTTCTATTGCTTTAGGTGGTTTTGTGTCAATGGCCATATTGATAACCGCATCTGCGGCGCCCATCAACAATGTGGAAAACGTGCTGGACATGGCAATGGGGTTGGAACCTCTTTTTGGAAGAATGTCCCGATACTTTATGGGGATAGGTTTATTGGCCGCCGGAATCACATCGGCGATAACCGCTCCGTTGGCCGCAGCTTTTGTGGCAAGTAGCTGCTTTGGATGGGATAAGGGGATGAAGAATTGGAAATTCAAATTGACCTGGGCCATTGTGCTCATTTTAGGGGTTGCATTCCTGTCGTTTGATATTAAACCCATCCAAATAATTCAATTTGCACAAGTTGCCAATGGAATATTGTTACCCATAATGGCAATTTTATTGCTTTGGGTGGTCAACAAAAAATCGGTCATGGGGAAACATACAAACAGCATTGCCCAAAATATCTTTGGACTTTCTATTGTGGGCTTTTCTATTTTTCTTGGAGTAAAAAGTATTTTAAAGGTTATAGGATTATTTTAAATGATGCAGCGGCAGATTGATATCAATTGTGATGTTGGCGAAGGAGTGGGGAACGAAGCTGAACTTTTACCTTTGATCAATTCATGCAACATTGCCTGTGGTGGTCATGCAGGAAATTTTACTTCGATGCGTGAAACGATTCGAATGGCCAAAACCCACAACGTAAAAATTGGTGCGCATCCTTCGTATCCAGACAAGGTTAATTTTGGTAGACAGGTCATGTCCATTTCCAATGAAGATCTAAAAACCAGTATACAAGAACAATTGGCAAACTTTGATCGTGCCCTCGAGTTTGAAAGTGCACAATTACACCATATCAAAGCACATGGAGCCTTGTACAATCAAGTGGCGAAAGATGTAGAGTTGGCCAAATTGTATCTGGAAACCATTGGGTCTTATCGAAAAAGCACCTATCTATATGTGCCATTTGGTTCAGAAATTGCCAAGTTGGCCATGGAAAAAGATTTTAAAATTATCTACGAGGCATTTGCGGACAGGAACTATAATCCTGATTTAAGTTTGGTGTCCAGAAAATTGGATGGCGCACTACTTGAGAACCCCAATCAAGTATTGGAACATATACTCTCGATGATAACCAAAGGTTTTGTCAGGACCATTACCGGTAAGTCCGTTCCAATACAGGTCGATACTTTATGCGTCCACGGAGACACCCCTTCCGCATTGCAAATATTGACGTATCTTTCACAACAATTACCCAATCATGGGATACAACTGAAGTGAAGAATTATTCCATCAACATTAAACCTTTTGGAAAATGTGCTGTTTTGATCGAATGGCCAAAGCAGGTGAATGAATCCATTTTAGAGGACATTCTGGATTTTACCCATAGCTTTAAAAAATTGAACCTGCCCAATTGGGAAATGTCCGCGGCATACAATTCCCTTACCATGGTCAATTATGTTGAAAAAATTGACTTTTCAGAGATTGAACTTCTTATAAAGGATTGCTATAACAACAGGGTTGCATCCCAAGACAGAGGTAATCGATATTTATGGCGAATCCCAGTGTGTTATGATTCGGAATTTGCGATGGATTTAGAGGAGGTTTCAAAATCCTTGAACATATCAGCTGAAAAAATTATAGACCTACACACCTCGAATCAATATACCGTTTACGGAATCGGGTTTTTGCCAGGCTTTATGTACTTGGGAGGTCTCCCTGAAAAATTGGAAATCCCCAGGCGCAAAGAACCTAGATTATCCGTGCCTAAAGGCTCTGTTGGCTTGGCTGGAATGCAAACGGGAATTTATCCACAAGATTCACCAGGTGGGTGGAATATTATTGGAAGCTGTCCAATTCCAATTTTCGATGCCCAACAGCAGCATCCGTGTTTTGTGAATGTCGGCGATAAAATCCAGTTTTGCAAAATATCAAAAGCTGAATATGATTTGCGTAAAATAGAGACCGAGGTGGGTATTTATAAACTTGAAAAAAGTCCATTAAATGCTTAAGGTCTTAAAATCCGGTTTTTTTCTTACCATTCAGGATCTTGGACGTTTTGGGAATAGACATATTGGGGTTCCTGTGTCGGGCGTATTGGATTCAATATCCGTAAAATGGGCCAACAAAATGTTGGATAATGATGCAAACGACGCTGTCCTTGAAATTACCATGACAGGTCCAACACTACAATTCGAAGCTCCTACTTATATATGTATCACAGGAGCTCAACTTTGCGCAACCCTGAATAATACTCCAATCGATAACTATCAAGTAATCAAAGTTTCCAAAGGTGATATTTTATCCTACGGCAGGTTAGAAAGTGGCTTTAGAAGTTATTTAGCGGTCAAAGGTGGTTTTAAAACTAAAAAGGTCTTAGGAAGTAGATCACAATATTTTCCAGTTACCAATAGGAAATGTATCAAGGACGGAGATGAAATTCCGTTTCAGGAGACCATCGCCTTTGAAGCTCCAATACCCGAAGTGAAGATTAAAAATCACTTTGAACAAGATTATATAGAAGTGGATAAAGGCCCAGAGTATGAAATGTTGACCGACAAACAATTGGAAGCACTCTTTGCAAAACCTTTTACCGTATCAAAAGCCAATAACAGAATGGCCTATCAGCTTTCAGAACTCATAGCCGGACATCATAGTTCCATGTTGACTTCGGGGACATTACCTGGAACCGTACAATTTACACCTGCTGGAAGATTGATAATTTTAATGAAAGATGGCCAAACAACCGGAGGGTATCCTAGAATTCTTCAACTTACGGAAGAAGCCATTTGCACTTTGGCCCAGAAAAAATCAGGAGATTCCTTAACCTTCAAACTATTATAATTTCTTGTAGACTTCTTCAAAAGGAACTCGAAATCGAGGACCGTAAACCCCGTGTTCCTCGCGAACACCACAACCAATGACCATATTTACCTCACTACCAGTTGGTAGTCCCAAAATTTTCTTCACACGCAGTGAATCATGCCCCTCCATTGGGCAGGTATCATATCCAATCGCGGCCATGCTTATCATAAAGTTTTGTGCAGCCAGCCCGGCACTTTTGTGGGCCACAATGCGCATATCCGATTGTCTTACCTGGCGATAAGTAGGCTTGAACACGCCGATAATTTGGAACATGAAATATTTTAGCCATCCCACTATACCAAAAATGTCAAAATAAACGGTGGGCATTATCTTCTCGTAATAATTCAAAGCGAATTTCTCCGCAGCGCTGTATTCTTCCTTTGGTTTATCCCCAAAAGATGATTTTAAAAATTCAAGATTGGCTTTTATCCGTTTTCTCCATAAATCTTTGCGACTGACCACCACAACTATTTGTTTTGCTGTTTTTGCCGCTTTTTGCCCAAAACAGGCAGTTCCCAATTTATCTAAAAGGTCTTTTTGGGTGATATGATAAAATTCCCAAAGTTGGAGGTTACTGCTTGTTGGTGCCAAAACTGCATTTTCAATACACTTTTTCACCTTTTCAGTATCCAGTTCCACATCACTTTTAAAGATTCGGACAGATCGCCTATAGTGTATCGCTTCGGTGACATTTTTTTCCATAGGCCTAAAGATACCCAAACCTATTTGTCACTAAAATATTTTTTTGTACTATTGAAGCGTGAAACAAAACAATGTAATCAATAGCACGGTCATTATTATTCCTCTAAGGGAATGATACAGACTTGTTATTGATTTAGAAAAGCCTGTATCGACCAAGATACAGGCTTTTTTTATGCGCATTGAAACTAAATGAATATGGGATTTTAAAATGATTTAAATAATTGAATTTCAGTCAAATACATAGATATTTATGTCAATGGATTTAGAACCCTTCAAACTGTTAAAATTATTGGGTATTTGAAACATCTATCTTTGGATACTGGAGTAAATTCAATAGAATTTTAGATTAGAAAGAAAGTTATTAATGGAATTGAACAAATACAGTAAAAATGTAACCCAAGACCCTACACAACCGGCAGCCCAAGCCATGTTGTACGCTATTGGATTGACCGAGGACGACCTCAAAAAGCCACTTATTGGTATTGGCAGTACGGGATATGAAGGTAACCCGTGCAACATGCACTTAAATGAATTATCCACCTATGTAAAAGAAGGAACGAAACAAGGTGATTTGGTGGGGCTTATTTTCAATACGATTGGTGTAAGTGATGGAATTTCAATGGGAACTTATGGAATGCGATATTCACTTCCATCTAGAGATATTATTGCAGACTCTATGGAGACAGTGGTGCAGGCAATGAACTATGATGGATTGGTGACCGTTGTTGGATGTGATAAAAATATGCCAGGGGCTTTAATGGCTATGATTCGTTTGAACAGACCTTCAGTACTTGTTTATGGAGGCACCATTTCCCCGGGATGCGTAAAAGATAAAAAACTGGACATCGTTTCCGCTTTTGAAGCTTGGGGGGAGAAAGTAGCGGGCACCATGAACGAAGCCGATTACAAAAGTGTGATCCAGAATGCTTGTCCGGGAGCGGGCGCATGTGGCGGAATGTATACGGCCAACACTATGGCCTCTGCAATTGAAGCTTTGGGGATGTCGTTACCTTACAGTTCCTCCAATCCGGCTGTTGGAAACCACAAAAAGAAAGACTGTATTGATTCCGGAAAAGCGTTAAAATACTTATTGGAAAATGATATTAAACCCAGTGATATCATTACCAGAAAATCATTGGAAAATGCAGTTAGGCTAATTACCATTTTGGGTGGTTCCACAAATGCCGTGCTTCACTTTTTGGCTATCGCTAAAGCCGCAGAAATAGATTTTGGTCTTGAAGATTTCCAACAGATCAGTGATACTACACCTTTCTTGGCGGATTTAAAACCAAGTGGGAAGTATCTCATGGAAGATTTACATAATGTTGGTGGAATTCCCGCGGTGATGAAGTTTATGCTTGACAAGGGCATGCTTCATGGTGATTGTCTTACGGTAACAGGTAAAACCATTGCCGAAAACCTTGCCGATGTTGCGGATTTGACAGAAGGGCAACAGGTAATGAAGGATTTGAACAATCCCATTAAGGAAACCGGGCACCTTAGAATTCTTTACGGCAATCTTGCCGAAGATGGGGCCGTTGCCAAGATCACAGGAAAGGAAGGGTTGCATTTCTCCGGACCTGCCAAGGTTTTTGAAGGAGAATTTGCAGCAAATGATGGAATCAGGGATGGCCTTGTAAATAAAGGAGATGTAGTGGTGATTCGCTATGAGGGACCCAAAGGAGGACCCGGAATGCCAGAAATGCTAAAACCTACGGCAGCCATAATGGGAGCCGGATTGGGAAAAGATGTTGCTCTGATTACCGATGGCAGATTTTCCGGAGGGACACATGGGTTTGTTGTAGGCCACATTGCACCAGAAGCACAAGAAGGTGGTGCAATAGGTTTGCTTAAAAATGGCGATGTTATTACTATCGATGCAGAAAAAAACAGCATAACGGTGGCTCTCTCAGATGAGGAATTGGCCGAAAGAAAAGAGAACTGGCAACAGCCTCCATTAAAAGTTAAAAAAGGAAGTTTATATAAATACGCCAAAACGGTATCATCAGCCTCTCAGGGATGTGTTACCGATTTAATATAAAATATTTCCCAAAGTTTGGGAGCAAATAATCCTTAAATAAGGTTTATGGAAACATTGAAAGCACAAAAAGCAGAAAAGAAAAAAGAAACGGCAATACGCATAACGGGAGCGGAAGCCATTATACATTGTTTGTTGGCCGAAGGTGTCGATTTAATTTATGGGTATCCAGGTGGGGCAATTATGCCGGTTTACGACGAACTCTATAAGTTTCAAGACAAATTGACCCATATTCTAACTAGACATGAACAGGGCGCTACGCACGCTGCACAAGGATATGCACGTGTTAATGGTAAAGTGGGAGTTGCTATGGCCACTTCGGGGCCAGGAGCCACCAATTTGGTCACAGGTTTGGCAGATGCTCAAATAGATTCCACCCCTATGGTCTGCATAACGGGGCAGGTTCCCAGACATTTGCTGGGCTCTGATGCATTTCAAGAGACAGATATTGTAGGAATCTCAACTCCGGTCACAAAGTGGAATTATCAAATTACAAAGGCCAGCGAAATCCCAGAGATTATGGCCAAGGCGTTCTACATTGCCAGATCAGGAAGACCAGGACCTGTATTGGTTGACATCACTAAAAATGCCCAGTTCGATGAGTTCGATTTTGTATATGAAAAATGTACAGGGGTTCGAAGTTACAAACCAGTCCCAGAACCGGACATAAAAGCTATCGAAGCTGCGGCCGAACTGATTAACAATGCCAAAAAACCTTATATCGTTTTCGGTCAAGGTGTGATTTTGGGAGAAGCAGAAGAAGAATTAAAAGCTTTGGTAGAAAAAGCAGGGATTCCCGCTGCATGGACCATTTTAGGGCTTTCTGCTATGGATACAGATCATCCTTTAAATGTGGGCATGGTTGGTATGCACGGCAATTACGGGCCAAATGTATTAACCAATGAATGTGATGTGCTGATAGCCATAGGCATGCGATTTGACGACAGGGTAACAGGAAGTTTAGATACCTATGCCAAGCAGGCAAAGGTGATACATTTTGAGATTGATCCTGCTGAGATTAACAAAAATGTCAAGGCCGACGTTGCTGTATTGGGGAACTCCAAACAGACATTGGAACTGTTACTTCCTTTGATCAATAAAAACGAATACAAAGCTTGGCGGGCTGAGTTTGAAAAGAAATACAAAATTGAATACGATACAGTAATCAAAAAAGATATAACACCTGTCAAGGATGGTTTGACAATGGCCGAGGTAATTGAACAGATCAATATTGCTTCAGAACACAAAGCAGTAATGGTTACAGATGTGGGACAACATCAAATGATTACCTGCCGATATGCAAAATTCAAACAATCGAAAAGTAACATTACGTCAGGTGGATTGGGAACCATGGGCTTTGCGCTACCAGCGGCCATCGGTGCAAAAATGGGTGCCATGGAACGAGAAGTGGTAGCTATAATTGGTGATGGAGGATATCAAATGACCATTCAAGAATTGGGTGTTATTTTCCAGCACAATGTTCCGGTTAAGATAGTGGTGCTCAATAATGACCATTTAGGTATGGTGCGCCAGTGGCAAGAACTTTTCTTTGAAAGACGTTATGCGTCCACCGTAATGACCAATCCCGATTTTGTGAAGATTGCGGAAGGATATCATATAAAATCACGAAGAGTTGTACAACGGTCTGAATTAAAGGATGCAGTGAGCGAAATGATTGCTTCGAAGGACCCCTATTTTTTAGAAGTTAAAGTTGAAAAAGAAGATAATGTCTTCCCGATGATTCCATCTGGGGCGTCAGTTTCAGACATAAGATTAAAATAGCATGGAAAAACAGTGGTACACCATATCGGTTTACTCCGAAAACAATGTCGGACTTCTAAATAGGATATCCGGAATATTCTTAAAGCGACACATTAATATTGAAAGTTTAAATGTCTCAAAATCAGAGATTGAGAATGTATCAAAATTTACTATCGTTGTTTTTACAACAGAAGATTGGGTTCGCAATATTTCGGGGCAGATAGAAAAGCAAATCGAGGTGATAAAGGCATTCTATCATACCGATGACGAGACCATTTATCAGGAATCTGCATTGTTTAAAATAGCATCAGATTTGTTGTTTGACGAACGTCAGATCCAAAATATTATTAAAGAGCATAATTCTCAAATTGTTACGGTGGCAAGAGATTTCTTTGTTCTTGCCAAAACAGGGCGCCGTTACGAGATTGATGAGATGCACGATGCACTAGAACCTTACGGCATTATGCAGTTTGTTCGCTCCGGGCGTATAGCCGTGACAAAAGCTAAAATGCCAATTACGAATATCTTGGAAGAATTTCAAAATCAATAAAATAGCACTAAATATAAAATCGAAAATGACAAATTATTTTAATACACTGTCGCTTCGCGATCAACTGGAACAACTAGGAAAATGCAGGTTTATGGACGCCAGCGAATTTGCCGATGGTGTAACTGCACTCAAAGGAAAGAAAATTGTAATTGTGGGTTGTGGAGCCCAGGGATTGAACCAGGGATTGAACATGAGGGATTCAGGCTTGGATATTTCTTATGCGCTTCGCGAAGCTGCAATCAAAGAGCAAAGACAATCCTATAAAAATGCCAAAGAAAACAATTTCAATGTTGGAACCTATGAAGAATTGATTCCAACTGCAGATTTGGTAATCAACTTAACTCCCGATAAGCAGCATACCAATGTGGTAAGTACGGTGATGCCCTTGATGAAAAAAGGGGCCACGCTTTCCTACTCACATGGATTCAATATTGTGGAAGAAGGTATGCAGGTGCGTGACGATTTAACCGTGATAATGGTTGCACCAAAGAGCCCAGGTTCCGAGGTTCGCGAAGAGTACAAAAGAGGCTTTGGAGTGCCAACATTGATTGCGGTTCACCCTGAGAATGACCCTGAAGGTAAAGGTTTGGCACAAGCAAAAGCTTATGCGGCGGGTACTGGCGGACATAAAGCAGGCGTATTGGAATCGTCTTTTGTTGCCGAAGTGAAGTCAGATTTAATGGGAGAACAGACCATTTTATGCGGTTTGTTGCAAACGGGCTCCATTTTGTGTTTCGATAAGATGTTGGAAAAAGGAATTGATGCAGGTTACGCTTCAAAATTGATTCAATACGGATGGGAGACCATTACCGAAGGGCTTAAGCACGGTGGAATTACCAATATGATGGACAGACTGTCCAATCCTGCCAAAATAAAAGCCTTTGAATTGGCCGAAGAATTGAAAGACATTATGCGTCCGTTGTTCCAAAAGCATATGGATGACATTATGAGCGGTCATTTTTCCAAAACAATGATGGAAGATTGGGCCAATGGAGATAAAAACCTATTGGATTGGAGAGCGGCGACCGGAGAAACGGCTTTTGAAAAGACACCAGCTGGAAGTGATGAAATTTCAGAACAAGAATACTACGACAATGGAGTTTTGATGGTAGCCCTTGTTAAATCAGGAGTGGAATTGGCCTATGAGACAATGACGGAATCAGGAATCATCGGAGAGTCGGCGTATTACGAATCCTTGCACGAGACGCCTTTGATAGCAAATACAATTGCCAGAAAGAAACTTTTTGAAATGAACCGTGTTATTTCTGATACTGCGGAATATGGATGTTATCTTTTTGACCATGCCTGTAAACCATTGTTGACCGATTTTATGAAGACTGTTGAGACGGACGTAATAGGCAAGCATTATGGTGAAGGAAGTGACAATGGCGTGGACAATGTAAAGCTGATTTCGGTGAACAAGGCGCTTCGCGAGCACCCAGTTGAGATTGTAGGAGCTAGGTTGCGCGAGTCCATGACAGCAATGAAACCCATTGTTTAATATTTATTAAACCACGCTGATACCATCCTTATGAAAGGAACAGCGACAACATATTTTCCGGAAATAGCGGATATTTACAAAGCTGCGCAAACTATTAAACTAGTAGCCGACCCAACACCATTGCAGCGAAGTATCCGCTATTCCAAAAAATACGAGGCCAACATATTTTTAAAGCGTGAAGACCTGCATCGTGTTCGTAGCTACAAGATTCGGGGCGCTTTCAACAAAATCAGCTCACTTTCCAAAGACGAACTAAAAAGAGGCGTTGTATGCGCCAGTGCCGGCAATCATGCCCAAGGTGTTGCCTTTGCCTGCAACTATTTGAAAGTTAAGGGAACCATTTATATGCCCATGGTAACCCCCAAACAAAAGATTGACCAGACCAAGATGTTCGGTGGTGAATGGGTAGAAGTTGTTTTGGCAGGAGACACTTTTGATGACGCTCAAAAAGCTGCTGAAGTTTACTGTACAAACCAAAATAAGACTTTTGTACACCCTTTTGATGACCCAAAAACTATTGAAGGGCAGGCAACGATTGGTTTGGAATTGCTCAATCAGTCAGAAAAACCAATCGACTACGTGTTCGTGGCCGTTGGGGGAGGTGGCTTGGCCGCAGGACTCTGTGCCACGGTCGAGGCCCTTTCACCAAAAACCAAGATCATTGGGATTGAACCTGCAGGTGCACCTTCCATGAAGACAGCTTTGGAAAGGGGAGAAGTGGTCGAATTAAAGCAGATAGACAAGTTCATAGATGGAGCTGCGGTTCAAAAAGTGGGGCAATATACCCTTCCCATTTGCAAAGACCATCTCTACAAAATGGAAACTATTCCCGAAGGGAAAGTATGTCAGACTATACTGGAGCTATATAACAGGGATGCCATAGTTGTGGAACCTGCTGGGGCACTTACCATTGCCGCTTTGGATAATTTTAAAGATGAAATCAAAGCGAAAAATGTGGTATGTGTTGTAAGTGGCAGTAACAATGACATCACCCGCACGGCGGAAATCAAAGAACGGGCTTTGCTCTATAGCAATCTAAAACATTATTTTATTGTTCGCTTTCCGCAGCGTCCAGGTGCCTTAAAAGAATTTGTTGCCAATATTCTAGGTCCCAATGACGATATTACCCACTTTGAATATTCCAAAAAATCGAGTAGGGAAAATGCTCCGGCTGTTGTTGGGATTGAATTAAAATCATCCGAAGACCTTGAGCCCTTGATTCGACGCATGAAATCCAATGGTTTTTTTGGGGATTATTTGAACGACAAACCGGACTTATTTCAATATTTGGTGTGATTCATATCACAATGAGCTTTCCTTTTTTTAAAATAGTCCCACTAAAACGTTTGCGTAGGTAAACCATTGTAAATAAAGGAGTTTTCAAGCTTTTTTGTGTTAGTTTTGTGCTGTATTTGACAATGCCGAAGGATTAACTATTTAAAAAATTAAGGTTATGCAGACACTGATTGCAATACCAGAAGAATTTCAGATTAAAGAACAGATTCATCAAAAAACATATTTGGTCAATGGTGAATTAAAAGTTTGGAATGGCAAAAACTCTGAGGTCATTTCCACCATATCATCCACAGACGAATATGCATATACCGCTTTGGGAAGCATACCTGATATGGGTGAAGCTGAAGCCATGGAAGCCTTGGATGCGGCAACAAATGCCTATGCACAAGGTCAAGGTGTTTGGCCCACCATGAAAGTAAAAGACCGCATCGAATGCATGCAGTCTTTTGTCAAAAAAATGGAAGAGAAACGCGATGAAGTGGTAAAATTGTTGATGTGGGAAATAGGCAAATCCCTGCCCGATTCCAGAAAAGAATTTGACCGTACCGTGGAATATATTTACGATACCATTGAAGATTACAAACAATTGGATCGCAATTCGGCCAAATTCCAAAAGCATGATGGGGTGTATGCCCACATCCGAAGAGGACCTTTGGGCGTGGTTTTATGTTTGGGACCTTACAATTATCCATTGAATGAGACTTTTGCTTTGTTGATTCCTGCCTTAATCATGGGAAACACCGCAATATTCAAACCTGCCAAACACGGAGTGTTGTTGATTACCCCATTGTTGGAGGCATTCCAAAGTAGTTTTCCGAAAGGCGTGGTGAACATTTTATTCGGTAGGGGAAGGGCTGTGGCCGCTCCAATTATGAAAACCGGAAAAGTGGATGTACTCGCATTGATTGGAAACAGCAAATCGGCCAATGCGTTGCAAGACCAACATCCAAAAAGTAACCGACTTCGGTTGGTATTGGGATTGGAAGCCAAGAATCCAGCCATAATTTTACCTGATGCGGATTTAGACCTCACCATAAAAGAATGTATTTCAGGAACTTTATCCTTTAATGGACAACGTTGTACCGCTTTAAAGGTCATTTATGTTCATGAAGATGTAAAAGATGAATTTTTAAAACGATTCTCGACAGCTGTTGATGCGCTTAAATTTGGTAATCCTTGGGATGATGGTGCCCAGTTGACACCGCTTCCTGAACCTGGAAAACCGGACTATATTCAAGAATTGTTGGAGGATGCCACTGCAAAAGGGGCAAAAGTCCAGAATAAAAATGGGGGACAACGTACCGATAATTTCATTTGGCCTGCGGTCTTATATCCAGTTTCCAAAGACATGAGGGTTTATGAAGAAGAACAGTTTGGCCCCATTATTCCAGTAGTTTCCTTTACCGATATTGAGGAACCCTTGGATGACATGGCCGCCTCCAATTACGGGCAACAAGTAAGTTTGTTCGGAAAGGATGTGTACACCCTGTCACCACTTATTGATACACTTGCCAATTTGGTTTGCCGGGTGAATTTGAACAGTTCCTGTCAACGCGGACCGGATGTATATCCGTTTACGGGTCGCAAAGACTCCGCACAATCCACGTTAAGTGTGCATGATGCCCTACGCTCGTTTTCAATTCGGACTTTTGTGGCGTTTAAGGACAATGATCTGAATAATGAGACCATCGAGCAATTGCTGGAAGCCAAAGTGAGCAATTTTTTAAGCACGGATTATATTTTATAACTCTCTTGCCCAAAGGTTAGAATTCATGAATGGTAGCTCTGTCCTTATACTTTTGCTTAAGCCCAATAGCTTGGTCAAGAACTTGTAAGTAAAAGGTAAAACTGCCTTCCCAAATGGTTTTGCTGCCGAGTTCCTGTAATTCTGGAATGTTCTGGATTTGGAATTTTGCAGCATCCACATCATCGAGCAAGAGCAACACGGTGGCTAGGTTGAGATTCAAAATGTCTTGGACATCCGGGTCGGTGGCCTTGGTCAATGCTTCGGTATAGAAATCCCTTGCGTTTTGTAGGTCTGGAGTAATCTCTTCGAGGGTCTTTCTTTTCTTTTTGCTCAAAGCTGAAAGTGAATTGATGGCGGTTTCTGTGTTTTCGCCAACGGTATTCAACGCATCATATTCTTTGCTTTTTATCCCAAAGAGACAGCTGATCACCCTTTCTTGCTGGGTCAAATATTTGTTACGGAGGATTTTACCCGCTTCTTGCATAAAATATTCCAGAATATCGGCCTCAAACCTTTTGATGCGTTTTTTGAGCAATTTCTCACGTTTTTCTGGCTTTTTGGTCATCTTAAGCTTCAATTTAAACGAAGGATTTACAGCAAAATGTTTAAGCCGTAAGCTTTTGGTCTGGCCATTTTCATCATCTATATAATAAGGGATGTCCACGTTCAGGAGTACTTCCTTTTTGGAAGTTTCTACTTTTAAGTTTGCAGAAACATTGATTTCTCCCAAAAGACTTTCTTGATTGGAATAGTCAATGTCCGTCTGCACATTTTCCATGGTAAACTGATCTGTGTGCAACGTAATGGTGAAATCGGGCGGGTTACTTCGCGTATAGGACATGTCCTTCAAAGCCAAATAATTGTCTGCCCATTTATTAATGGTGTCCTGTATGTCCGATTCATATTTGGCGCGGCGTTTTAAGGGGTTACGCTCGTTTACTTGGATGCTCCAGTTGACCTCGTCCCAAAAATCCATGGGATCCAAATCGGTCTTAACATTGATTTGGTAGTTTTTTAGATTTTCTGCCAATGGAGTTTCAGGCGCTATTTGATAGTACCACCCCACAGGATTTTTGATGGTTTTGACCTTCTTTTGCGCCATACAAATAAAAGGCAGACTGGCAAAGACTATTAAAATGGCTTTTTTCATAATATATGAATGAGATTAAAATTATCCAAAAGAAGGTGTTGGGCCAGATGAGAATTGATGGTTGCCCCGTATCAATTGATAGCTACCAAAAAATGCCCCAGAAGTACTCTGGGGCATTTTGATGAAACAACTTAATTTGAATATCTATTCTTCAATAGACTCGGTGGAGCGTACATAACTGAAAGCGCCTCCTAAACCATCTTTGCCATCTTCCCATTCAGTAATCATCAGGTAAAAATAGATATCATCTTCTTGTGACCACGCCATAAGTTGTTTACCTATTAAAGCTCCCATGTTTATGGATTTGTCATACTTTACAGTTCCATTTCCTGCTATAGTTGAGAATTCATCAACAATGATATGGGTTTTGATGCGGTTGTCCAGATTCGTGACCATGTTTACTATGTTATTAAAGCTATAGAAATGCTCTGGATTTCCTGGGGTGCCATAAAATTGGAATTCTGCCCATGTTGGGTTTCTAAGGGGTGCAATGGAATCTTTTATGATAGCCCAGCGAACTCCTTTGGTGCCACCGGAGGGATTAATCACATTGAAATCCTTTTTAGCTGCTTGATCGTTATTAAAGAAATCCGCCACGAGATCCGAGTTTTGCCCGTCTATATGTTCTGCATCTGATGCAAAAGTATTTTGCCACCAAGCATAGTTGTACAGAGGACCAGAATCTTGACGTGTGAATGTTACACTTTTGGTGATCTGATCTTGGTTTTGGGCCAATGTCCAATTTGCCAAGGCATCTTTGGAAAACTCAATTGGCTCGCCATTCCAGATTATTCCTGAAATGCCATCGCAATTATTATCGATACCGTCACCCGGTATTTCTTCTTCATTTCCAGGATTCATGTTGGCGTTGGTATCATTACAATCTGTGCTGTCAATGACATATCCATTACCTAAATCTGAACAATTGGCCAATTCCATGGGAACTTCAGGATTTCCATATCCATCCCCATCACTATCTTGGAATACGATAATTCCTGGGTGAATTTTTCTGTCAGTGTCATCACAATCTAAGGCATTGGAGGCATAGCCCTCAGGCACGGGACAAGCCGTTCCTACCATTGAAACATTTGGATTCCCGAAGCCATCTCCGTCCAAATCTTCGTAAAAAGTGTTCTGGGTTTCCGGATTGATTTCCGGGTTATTGTCATCACAATCGGCGTTCTGGAGAATAAACCCTTCTGGGATTTTCGCACCATTGCAGATAACACGGGCTTCTCCTTGATTTCCGTAGCCATCGCCATCACTGTCTTCAAAATAGATTTTTTTCTCACAGATAGGCGTTACGGCTGCCTGGGTATCATCTGGGTCTGAGCTATCCACTACATACTTAGCGGGTTGTATGCATTCTTTAGCTGAGATGTTTCTGTCTCCATAACCGTCGCCGTCACCATCATAATAGTACAATGTAGAAGCACATGGAGGTGATTCGTCCTCATTACATGAAACAAATGTGACCGTGACTGTCAGGAACACGAGATTGAATAATAATTTAGTTTTTTTCATAAGTTTTGTTTTTACTAGAATGGACTTGCCTGTACCTTGCATTACCTTAGCTATCAAAGAATTGCAAAAGGCGAATCCCGATTATTTGAATTGCACTAAAATTACGTTGGGACTTCCTTGGTTTATTGGGCAAATGGATGGATATAGGTTTTGAATTGACGGATGGGTTATTTGTGAAAAATGAGTATTAAACATTCTTGAGAAACTTGAAGCTTTAGCGTATTCTGTAACAAAAAGCCCCGGGAGAACCCCGGGACCTTGGAGAAAGTGAAGAACACTAATGGAAATTGATAAAAACTAACTAAACTGAACCATTAATTGTTGGGTGTGGAGCGCGTGTATGAAAATGCACCTCCACCTTGTTGACCGGACGCCCATTCGGTAAAACTGAGGGTCAGGTAAATATCTTCTTCGACCAGCCATACGCCCAATTTTACGCCGATAATGTCGTCGAATTCCACATCGTCGGTTCCAGGCTGTCCTTTTAGTAAAATGTTAAAATCGTCAGCTACACCATCAATTTCAAAACCATCTTCCAAAGCGGTAATGATGGAAACAATATTATGAAAGCTATAAAAACCTTCGGGCTTGCCAAGGGTGGCATAGAAGGGGTAGGTTTCCCAGCCTATATTGGTTGAAGGATTATCCCTATCCGGTAACAGCGCCCACCGAACACCTTTGGTGCCGCCAGAGAATTTAAAATCCCGGTCTGTAGCATCTTCCTTGTCCCAGAAGTCGGCATTAAGGTCAGAATCAAAACTGTTAATGTGAATGGCGTCTTCCTTAAATTCATTTTGCCACCATTGGTAGTTGTACATGGGGCCAGTATCTTGACGTGCAAACGAAACATTGTCTGTCAAACGATCTCGATTTTCCTTAATGGTCCAATCCGCGCTGGTCACTTTGCTAAAGACCATATCGGGACCATCCCAGATAAATCCGGAAATATCATCACAGTTGTTATCGATGCCATCACCGGCGATTTCAACGGCTTCTGGATTGATATTGGGGTCCGCATCGTCACAATCGTCGGCGTTTACAACGTATCCCTCGAGGTCCGTTTTACACCCCAGTTCAATTATTGAACGAACGGGATTACCGTAACCGTCTCCATCGGCATCTTCGTAATACCTGAAATTTGCATCTGGGTTTACACCTTCATTGTTGTCATCACAGTCAAAAGCTATATCGTTTTTGGTGTAATTTTCAGGTTCTGGATCACAAACGGATATTTGGATAGTTTCATTTTCCAAACCAAAATTATCCCCGTCCATGTCTTTATAGTAGGTAACCATTACTCCAGGATGTTTTTGATCGTCTTCGTCATCACAATCACCGCCTTGGGCCACAAAACCTTCGGAGGGCACACAACCAACTTCCTTTGCGTCGGGATTTCCGTAGCCGTCCTCATCTTTATCAAAATAAAAGGTGGTTTCTGGGCATCCGGGGTAATTGTTTGGGTCGCTGTCATCGGTATCACCGCTTTTGTCGACAAAGTTTTTGGGTGCCTCACAGGCCATTTTGGTGTTGGATGCTACTCCGTAGCCATCACCGTCACCATCAAAATAAAATGTTTGCTGTTCGCAGCCATCATCTTTACTGCAGGACATAGAAAAGACAACAAGGCCAAAAACAATCAGCTTGTTTATAAATTTTGAGGTTTTCATAAAATTGAATTTTAAAGGGTTATGGAGCGAAGGTAGAGGTGGTTTTATCTGTCAAAAGGGCTCAATTGACGAATGATGGTTTTGAATTGATGGATGGGGTTTTTGGGTTGTCCTGCGCTTCGCTTCTGACAATGGGTGAAGGGTTGAATGTCAGATGCTGGATGTTGAATGTTAAGTGTTAAAAGGTGAAGGTTGAACGGTGAAAGGTAAAAGGTGAATGTTGTAGGGTTTTAATGAACAATGAACAATGGACAATTAAAAATGAAAAATGGCAAGTTGTAAATGGGATAGGCTTGAGCTTGAACTTAGGTTTTGAGTTTGAGTTTGAGCTTTTGCTTTTAAGATGAAAGGTTAAGGGTCTTCCTTCGCTAAAGCTTCGGATGACGAGTTGGGGTTGTCGGTATGCTATGAACAATGAACAATTGACAGTGTGTTTGTCAATATTCAAATCATAAATTCCAAGCTCCAAATCCAAGCTTTAGGTCTCGACTGCCCCCTCGACTGCGCTCGGGGTTACAGCTCGACCTGACATCTAACTTCTCACATCTCAATATTCATATCCCATTTCAGCTTTAAAAAGAAAAGGCCCCGAAGGGCCTAATCCAAATACAACTAAACACTATGGAATTATTGAATATCGGCCTGGGAGCGTCCCGTGCCATAGTTCACATTAATGATCTTGGTCTCGCCATTTCTTACGGTTATGGAACTTGTTCCCTCAAAGGCTTCGGAATCAATATTGATATCGGTGGTGTAGCCGGAGCCTCCAGAGATCAATGTATAACCTTCAAACCAACCTACTTCGGTGGTGATGTCGTTGGTCAAAAAATTGGTAAGGTCTAACACAGCTCCTGATCCGGGCAGGCCTTCCACCGTTTTTATGGTAACGTTATATTCGGAGTTATAGCCCGTTCCGGGGACAATATTGTCAAGACCAACCACCTTTCCATCTTCAATGACCACATCGGCGGTGGTTTGTACATGTACAGGTTCTTGAATTAGAAATTCAGGCGCTCTGTAGGTATAACTGTCTAATATCCCATGAATTCCATATTTTGTTTTCCAATGGTTGATGTACGCAGGACCAGGGTCGATAAATTCAATTTGGCCATGGACCACCTTGATGTGATCATGTATAGGATCGGATAGTGGCCAACCACTTGTATAATCGCCTTCGTCGTCTATCGTACCTATTACAAATTGGTCAGGTCCAATTTCGGTAACTCGTAATGTTTTTTCATAGGTGTATTGTATCTGTGGTAATATTACGTAAGGTTGGGTAATGGTGGCATTATTGGGCACTATTCTATGTTCAAATGCCATATGGGTCATTTGCAGCGTAGCTGGTTCCATAGGGTCGCCCCCGGTAATGGTAAATTGTGGAATGGATGTATACCCAAAACCAGCGTGGGTAACATCAAAAGCTTCCACTTTTCCCGAATAATCCAAAGTGGCTACGGGTTGATTGCCCGGGGCAACCGGAGCAAAGGCAACCTCAACGCCAATTACTTCGTGGGTAATTCCGGGATCAATATCATCAATGATTCCCGTTGGAAGCGAACCGGAACCATCGGCCTTGATCCATTTTAAAGGAACATCAGCGAGGGTGTTGTCCGGTTGGGTAAAACGGGCAATGACCAATACATCTTCACCAGCTCCATATCCGCTACCTCCATCGGTGATGTTGACAGATTTAAAATCCCAACGCATATCGGCATGCATTTCTGCCAATTTCACATCTTCCAGCGTATCGGGATCGCTTACCGTGACAATGGGCGAGGTTTTGTAACCCGAACCGGAGGTGCCCACGTAGCGGGCATTGTGTTCTTCGTCCACCGGAAGGTCGATAATATCGTCTAGATCTCCGGGAAGAATGGTGTTACGAAGCGGAATGGGATCAAAGGTGAATCCGCGACCGGGTGGGGGCGGGGCATCGAATTCGGCATAAACTCCGGATACCTCGGGTGTGGGCATGGCCTCAATATCGGGTCCGAAGAGTGCAGGAAACAACCGAATACCCGGAGGTACATCCTCGCCGTTCAACCGGTTATGGGCCAAACGTTGTTTCGCCTCTACCACAGGAAAGAGCAGGTCTACCTTTGTGCCTTGCTCGGTGGCCGGCACCTGCATGGTATAGTTTCCGGTAGTCCCGTCTACGGTGGCATGGCCAATGTTACCTTCGGTAAAGGTGAGGGAACCGTCCACATAAATGGAGTGGGGTGCTCCCGAAGCTTCTTCAGCATTGGTATGTGATGCGTTGACCGCCACATCCAGATTGGCCCGGATGGTAAGACCTTGGGGAACTTCGGGGGTACTGTTGGTAAGATCGGTCTCAATTTCCACCTTGCCCTTTAGCGTGGCGGTCTGTATGCCGTTGAGCTCAAAAAGTTCAATTTTTGAGGCTTCGGAAGTGGGTATGGGCAGTACTTGCCCGTCAATTACTTCGTAATGCACCCCTCTTTTGGGGCTGCCGAAATCCACAAGGTAAGAGAGGTCCACATGGTTCGCAGAAGTAATGGCAATTGTGTGGGCCCCCATTTGCATGTTGGCAAAAATGGCATTGCCGTTGGTGTCGCTGGTTGCGGAAACCGTTTCGCCATCGGTTTGGTTGGTGGCCGTTATGGTTATTCCATCCACGGGAACATCGTTAACATGAAGGGTGATGGTATAATCGAGCATTTGCCCGGCCAGATTGATGGCGGTTATTGCATCTTCATGATCTGTGTTGGGATCCTCGGATGGTGTTTCTATTTTTTCTTGTTGTTGGGATGCGATCAGTGCCTCTTCGGAGAAATCGTTCTTACAGGACGAAAACGCCAAGAGCAGGATTCCTATTCCCAGTGATTTGTAGGTGTTATGTTTCTTCTTCATTTTTTTAATATTTAGTGGTTAGTAGTCAGTAGTCAGTAGTCAGTAGTCAGTAGTCAGTAGTCAGTAGTCAGACATCTGATTTGTCAATTTCCAAAATTCCCTTCCTTCGTTCGAGACTTCGGAAGGCACACACTTCTATAGTCCTTCGACACTTCGACAAGCTCAGTGTGACATCCAACATCGAGCATCGAGCATCCAACATCCCATTTTCACCCCCTCCGTCCCTTCGGGACACCTCTCCCTAAATAGGGAGGAGGAGCCTGTTCTTGCCAGGATTCAAATTCCAAACTCTAAATTCCAAGTCTGTGTCAAGCTGTGTTGGGATTTTTCACTTCGTTCAAAATGACAAATACTGTTGTTCAAACTCCAAATCCCAAATTCCAAATTCCAACAATCGTATAATCCATACTTAGTTTGACACGAATTGCACGGATTTCACTAATCTTCAGACATCAGACATCAGACATCAGACATCAGACATCAGACATCAGACATCAGACATCCAACATCGAGCATCAGCATCCCATTTTCACCCCCTCCGTCCCTTCGGGACACCTCCCCCTTCCCTTCGGCTTCGCTCAGGGTACAAGGGTGAGGAGCTTGTTCTTGCCAGTGTTCAAATTCCAAACTCCAAATTCCAAACTCTAAATTCCAAGTTTTGTGTCAAGCTGTGTTGGGATTTTTCACTTCGTTCAAAATGACAAATACTGTTGTTCAAACTCCAAATCCCAAATTCCAAAATCCAACAATCGTATAATCCATACCCAGTTTGACACGAATTACACGGACTTCACTAATTTTCAGACCTCTGACTTCTGACTTCAGGTTTTAACTCCCTCCGTCCCTTCGGGACACCTCCCCCTCCCTTCGGCTTCGCTCAGGGTACAAGGGTGAGGAGCTTGTGGTTGCCAGGATTCAAATTCCAGGCTCCAAAATCCAAGCTTTAGGTCTCGACTGCCCCCTCGACTGCCCTCGGGGTGACGGCTCGACCTGACATTACTCACATCTCAATACTAATATCTCAAGTCTCAATACTAATTCTAAAAAAAGAAAAGGGGCCCAATAAAAAAGACCCCTCTTCCGGCAAGTATCCACAATATGGGTTGTGGTTAGCCTTAATCTATGTCGTTAACGCGGTCGCCGGTACCGTAGTTAAAGTTGATGATCTTGGTCTCTCCGTTTCTAACATTTACAGAGGTAGCGCCTGCAAAACCTTCTTGGTTAATGTTAACATTGTTGGTGTACCCGGAGCCTCCTTCCAACAGAATGGCCAAACCGTTCCAGCTTACCTCTCCGGTAGCGGGCGTGGTCGTAAAACCTGAAATCTCAAACAACGCACCAGACCCAGAATTAGGTAAAAGACTCTCTATAGTAACCTCAAATTGCTCGGTATAGCCAGATCCGGTGTTGGTAATGGCCATACCGGTTACTTCCCCTGTTCCGCTATCCACTATGACTATGCCCGTTGCCGGCTCGTGATCTGGCTCTATGAGCAAACCTTTTGGGGTGGCAAAGGAGTATACAGAGGTACGTGCTCCCTCAATATCGGTAGTGCCCAGGGCATTGTCGTGATCAAAAACCAAATTGCCGTTCTCTACCTTCATGATCTGCTCCAAGGCGCCACGAGTTTCAGGTGCGGGGTTGTTTTCTACACGGCCGTCTTCATCAAATACAAATACTTGAACAGCAGAGGCGGTCTCTATGGTGCCCGGGGTGCTGTTGTACTCATAGCCAATGTTTGGTTTTACCACATAGCCATTGGTCACCCCGCTATTGTCCAGATCAAATTGGTATTGGAAGGCCATATCGGTAATCTCCAAACTTGCCGGGGTACTTGGGTTGCCCTCTGGGCCTACGGTAATGGTAGGTATGCTGTTATAGCCATCGCCGGAGTTTAAAATCTCAAATTGTCTGATGCTACCGCTATATTCATAATCGCCCGCGGTGGCTGGGGTGGTAACACCACCAAGTGGTGTAAATCTTACAAAAACATCTTTGACCACATACGGAGTATATATGATACCAAGATCGAAAGGCCTTACTGCACCATTCGCATTCCCAGAGGGTAACCTTCCAGTAAAAGAAGTCGTAATATCCTCAATAAAAATCGGTATTTCATTGTCTTGATCATCAACGATTACTAAATGGACCCGTACATCTGATTGCGATTCGTATTCCCCTTCGGTCAAAATATGATAGGTATCAAAATCCCAGTCCATCCAGGCTTCGATAAGGGCGGTATCACCTGCATGCACGGGTAGGTCGGGTTCACTTACTGTGATTACCGGCGTTAACTGAAAGTCATCGGATCCCGGGTTGCTCCTGAATTTCATGTAGTCAAAATGATTCTCTATGGGGAAATCATCAATAGAAGACTCATTTTCTTCTTCCAAAATACCACGCACCATAGGCATAAAATTGTTTATGGCAAAGCCACGGCCAGCAGGGGCAGGCTCTGGAAAAACTGCTTGGGCACCATTTACGTCTGGTGTGCCGGTGGAGGTAATGTCCGTACCAAAAAGGGCGGGCTGTGCGCCCAGGTTAAAGCCTACGTCCTCTCCATTTTCTTGCGTCCACGCCAAAGTTTGGTCGGCCTCCACCAAGGGGAGCAACAGATCAATATCGGTACCTTCTTCGGTGGCGGGCACCACCATGCTGTACTCGCCGGTGGTATTGTCCACAGTGGCCACGCCTATATCACCTTCGGTAAAAGAGAAAGAGTTTGCCACGAAAATGGAGTTTTGAAAGCCATTGTTTGTACTTTCCACATTGGAGTGGGAGGCGTTAAAGGTATCATCAAAATTGG
This sequence comes from Flagellimonas sp. 2504JD1-5, assembly GCF_053618295.1. Taxonomy (NCBI): domain Bacteria; kingdom Pseudomonadati; phylum Bacteroidota; class Flavobacteriia; order Flavobacteriales; family Flavobacteriaceae; genus Flagellimonas; species Flagellimonas sp. 2504JD1-5. The sequence goes on along the minus strand of NZ_JBSIOU010000002.1, from coordinate 637,466 downwards.
CACGGATGGTAATGTTCTGTGGTACTTCGGGCAGATCATTGGTAAGATCGGTCTCGATTTCCACCTTACCTTTAATGGTGGCCGTTTGTGTACCGGCAAGGGCCAAAAGTTCCACTTTGGAGGCCTCGGAGGTCTCAATGGGGACAATATTGCCGTTTATATTTTCATAATGAATATTTTCCGTGGCGCGGCCAAAGTCTACGATGTAGGAAATGTTCAAATGATCGTCGGAGGCAATGGCCACGGTATGTCCGCCCAGTGCAATGTCAACAAAGGCAGCATTACCGTTGGCATCGGTTGTTGCGGTATTTGTAGAGCCGTCGCTGGCATTGGTAAGGGTAACGGTGGCACCAGCTACGGGCACGTCGTCGGAATGTGCTGTAACAGTATAGTCCAGCGCCACTCCGGCGGCCGCAAGGGCAGCGGCGTTTGCTGCCGCCTGTGCCTCTTCTTCGGCTTTTTCGGCGGCCTCTTTGGCAGCTTGTTCAGCGGCGATCTGGTCGGCCCGCTCTCGTTGGTGGGTCAGTACGTCTAATTCGTCGAACTCATCTTTACAGGAGCTCACAAATACCCCGCAGGCGAGTACCACGAGCAGGGCGGAAAGAATGTTTCTGTTTTTCATTGTATTCGGGTTTTTAAATGGATTGAAAATGGGTTTCTGTTTGTTCTTTTGTTTATTTCTCATAGCTTAAAAATGTAAAATGGTATAGGTAAAGCCAATACCGAAGCGGTGGGTGCGTAGCACCTCAATGTTTTCGGGCTGGCCAATGATAATGTTGTTCAGGTCGGTAAAACCACGATCGTAGGTGAACTCCACGGTGAAGGTTTCGCCGTTTTGCAGGTTAAAGTCGAGCGCAAGGCCCAAATGTGCCCCTACGTTTACGCTGGTGTAGTCGGCGCCGACCTCTTCCCAATCGTTGGAAAGGATGATGCGGGAGCCGTCCTCGAATACCATGTACTGATCACGGTTTTCCCGCGCCCGAAAAATGTAGGCCCCGTTTACCCCCACGATCAACTGTGGCTGTACGGGTGCGCCATTGAGCTCGGGCAATGACAGTCTTGCGGAAAGCTGGCCCTTTGCCGAATGGAAGAACACCTGGCGGTTTAGGTACTCCAAGCGGGTCAATAGTCCGCTGGGAACGCCCTCCACGCTTTCGGGCAGTGGGGCAAGCTCACGGTTAAGGTCGGTTCGGCCCCCACCGAAGGTGTCGTACCCCAGATCCAATTGTACCTGCAGGTAGGGCAGGGCCTGATAGCGGCCAAATGCACCGATATTGCCGGAAATTACCGTACCGGGCTGGGTAAATTGGCTGAAAGTGCCCCCGGCCCTTGCTCCAATTATAATGGAGTTGTCGGGGTTTGTAGCTGCATCCGAACCTTGTGCGGCCCCGCCGAACGGTAGCGCCATAATGCACAGGAACGATGTAAAATAGAATAATTGCTTCATAACATTTATATGGAATTAAGGTGTGTGCTAATGCTTAAAAAGCGGTTTCGGTTTGTGACAATGGTTTTTCTCTTCATATTTAAATGATGTTTAAAAGGTTACTATTTGTGATTTACTATTGCGTTATGTAAAGCCATCCAACAGGTTTTTCTGGTGGTCCTTTTCATTATAACCTGAGTTTGTTTTGGAATGGCCCGATGGCAGGAGGGTTTGATTTTTGAGATTGATTAAACATGCTATTTGGTTCTGGACGCCATGGCGCGCACGGCAATCGCTATCAAAAGTAGAAATGGACCGAAGGGTTAAGGGTCCCCAATTGACGGATGGGGGGTTTGGGTTGATGGATGTTGTCCTTCGCCAAGGCTTCGGACAATGAACAATGAACAATGGACAGTGAACAATGAACAATGGGCAATGAACAGTGAACAATGAACAATGAACAATGTCACACTGAGCCTGTCGAAGTGGAGTCGAAGGGGTAGCCGAGAGGGTTGTGTGGGATTTTTGGATTGTTGGATGGTTGGATTGTTGGATTGTTGGATGGATGGAAGTGGGTTGCGTTTGAACTTGCGCTTATGATTTGAACTTGAGTTTTTTGGGATAGGTTAAGGGTGAAAGGTGAAAGGTGAAAGGTGAAGGGATGTCGCAATGAGCTTGTCGAAGAGTGGGTAGATTGTGGATTGAAAATTGAAAATGAAAAATTGAAAATGGATTTGAACTTGAACTTTTGATTTGAGCTTGTACTTAAAAACAAAACCCCATGCAAATGCACAGGGTGGTATTGATTGTATTCAAGAAGTTAAAAAGGGAAACTCCCCTCCGTCCCTTCGGGACACCTCCCCCTGGACAGGGGGAGGAGCTTGTGCGTGGCAATATTCAGATTTTAATCTCCAAATTCCAGCAATCTATATTTTGTTTGACACGAACTGTACGGATTTCACTAATCTTCAGACATCAGACATCAGACATCAGACATTAGACATCGAGCAGCGGACTTCCAACAATCCCAAACTCTAAAAATCTAACAATCCAAATTCCAAGTCTGTATCAAACTGTGTTGAGATTTTTCACTTCGTTCAAAATGACAAATACTGTTTTTAGATGTTAGCCGCCAGCCAATCACCCACTTCACTGGTTTTGTAGGCTTTTCCTCCTTCGGAGAGGTCTTCGGTGACGATGCCCTCGGCCAAAGATTTGTTGACCACCGCACGGATGGCCTCGGCCTCATCTTTTAAATTGAAATCCTCGAACATCATCGCTGCGGACAAAACGGTCGCCAACGGATTGGCAATGTCTTTTCCGGCTGCTTGTGGGTATGATCCGTGGATGGGCTCGTAAAGTGAGACATCGCTTCCCAATGAGGAGGAGGGCATCAATCCCATAGATCCGGAGATTACGGAAGCTTCGTCCGTCAAAATATCGCCGAAAAGGTTTGCGGTGATGATCACATCGTACCCTTTGGGCCATTGGATCAGTCGCATGGCGACGGCATCTACAAATTCGTAAGTGACCTCCACTTCGGGATAGTCTTTTTCCATGGCCTGAACGGTTTCCCTCCACAGACGGGAGGCTTCCAAAACGTTGGCCTTGTCCACACAACAGAGTTTTTTGCCTCGTTTTAATGCCATTTCAAAACCTTTTTTGGCCAAACGCTCAATTTCGAAACGTTGGTAGGTCATGGTATCAAAAGCGGTATCGCCATTGTCTTTTCTACCACGCTCCCCGAAATACACACCTCCGGTAAGTTCACGAAGGATAATCAAATCGGTGCCTTCGATACGGTCGCGCTTTAGGGGGGACTTATCAATCAGCGATGGAAAGGTAAAGGTTGGGCGTACGTTTGCGAAAAGTCCGAGTTTTTGACGCATTTTCAACAATCCTTGTTCCGGACGCACCTTGGCTGATGGGTCGTTGTCGAACCGTGGATGTCCAATGGCTCCGAATAGTACGGCATCAGCATTGGCGCACACTTCGTGTGTTTCGTCAGGATAGGGTTCGCCCACGGCATCGATGGCAGCGGCTCCGGTAAGGGCTGGTGTCCAGTTGATTTCATGGTTGAACTTTTTTGCTACTGCATCGGATACTTTTACGGCTTGGTCTATAACTTCGGGACCTATTCCGTCTCCGGCTAAAAGGGCTATGTTGAGTTTCATTTTTTCAATTATCAGTTGTCAATTATCAGTTATCAGTTGAGTAAAGGGTGAATGGTTATAGGTTAAAAGGTTAAAGTAAAAGGGTAAAAGTGGAGGTATTTGTTCATTGTAAATTGTTTATTGCCGATTGTGTATTGATCATTGTTAAACAAGGTTGAGCATTTTTTCTGTTGCTTTGATGGCAGATACGGTCTGGTCGGAGTCCAATCCGCGGGTGGTAAAGTCCTTGTCCTTGGTCTGCCATGTGATTATGGTCTCGCAAAGGGCATCGGAGTTACTTCCCGGAGGGATTCGCACCGCATAATCGATTAATTTGGGCAATTCCCGTTTTTCTTTTTGATATACTTTTCGCAAGGCGTTGATAAAAGCATCGAACTGCCCGTCGCCTTGGGCATTTTCTTCGTACAATTTTCCATCAATTTCAATGGAAAGGGTAGTGGAAGGTTTTAATCCTTTGGAATGGGTGAGCACGTATGATTTTACAAAAACACGTTGCTGGTGCAGTTCGCTGTTCAGTACATCGGAAATGATATAGGGAAGGTCTTCTTTAGTGACCCTTTCTTTCTTATCTCCTAGTTCGATTATGCGTTCGGTGACCTTTTTTAGTTCTTCATCGTTCAACGTCAATCCGAGCTCTTGAAGGTTCTTTTGAATGTTGGCTTTGCCCGATGTTTTTCCTAGCGCATATTTCCGTTTTCTGCCGAATCTTTCGGGTAATAAATCATTAAAGTAAAGATTCTTTTTGCTATCTCCATCTGCATGTATTCCAGCAGTTTGTGTGAACACATTATCTCCAACAATGGGTTTGTTCACCGGAATTCCAAAACCGGTAAAGGCGGAGACCAATTTGCTCACTTTAAAGAGTGAAGATTCTTTTACACCAATGGAAATTTCGGGCATAAAATCGTTCACCACGGCCACCACACTTGCCAATGGAGCGTTACCAGCCCGTTCGCCCATGCCGTTCACGGTCAAATGTAATCCACGGACACCCGCTTTTAGGGCTTCCATCACATTGGCCACACTAAGATCATAGTCGTTATGCCCATGAAAATCGAAATGTGTATTGGGATAACGTTCAACAATTTGATGCAAAAACCCAAAAGTTTCTTGGTGCGTAAGCACGCCAAGGGTATCGGGCAATAAAATTCGTTTTACGGGCAAAGTGACGAGGAAATCCAGATATTGGAACACATATTCTGGCGAATTTCGCATGCCGTTGCTCCAATCTTCGAGATACACATTGGTGTCGATGCCCAGTTCCTCGGCTTTTGACACTACATTTTGAATATCCTTAAAATGTTGTTCTGGTTTTTTCTTAAGTTGATGGGTCAAATGATTAAGCGAACCCTTGGTCAACAGGTTTTGTACTTTGGCACCCGCTTGTTGCATCCATTCAAGGGAAACACCGCCATCCACAAAGGTCAACACCTCTACATTGGATAGAAAACCCTCGGTTTTGGCCCAATCGGTGATATTTTTTACGGCTTCAAACTCTCCGTCCGACACGCGGGCAGAGGCAATTTCAATGCGGTCTACCTTGAGCTCTTCCAGCAGCAATTTGGCCAAAGTGAGCTTTTCCGAAGCGGAAAAGGACACCCCAGAGGTCTGTTCACCATCCCGAAGGGTGGTATCCATGATTTCCACAGTCCTTTTTTTCATTAACTTGGTACTAATTTCAGAGGCCTCGCAAATGTTACGACCCTTTCCGTCCCATAGGGACACCTTTCCCTTCCTTCGACAGGCTCAGGATGACAAGGAAAGGAGCTTTTATTTTAATTTTTTATTGAACGAAACTCCTTAATTTTTCAAGTTTCAACTCAACATTCAACATTTAAAACCTAAACTTCAAAATCTTGAATCTAATCCGACACGAATCACACCAATTATCACGAATATTTTGATTTATAGCGGAGTATTTTCTGCGTACTTTTCAATATTGTTTTTGATGTTCAGTAAGTAATCGATATCATCGAACCCGTTGAGCATGTTCTCTTTTTTGTAATCGTTGATGTCGAAGCTTTCACTTTCCCCTGATTCCAAGATGGTGATGGTTTGCTCGGGAAGGTTGATTTCCAATTCGGTATCTGGATTGGCTTCAATCGCCTTAAAAATGTTGTCCAAAAATTCTGGGCTCACCTGAACGGGGAGTACGCCAATGTTTAAGCAGTTGCCTCTAAAGATATCTGCAAAGAAACTGGACACTACACAACGGAAACCGTAGTCATAAACGGCCCAAGCGGCATGTTCCCGAGACGAACCGGAGCCAAAATTTTTACCTCCCACCAAAATTTTTCCACTGTAAATGGGATTGTTGAGTACAAAGTGCTCTTTTGGGGTGTCGTCTGTGTTATATCTCCAATCACGGAACAAATTATCGCCAAAACCTTTGCGTTCTGTCGCTTTTAAAAATCGAGCGGGGATGATCTGGTCAGTATCCACATTTTCAATCGGTAATGGAACCGCCGAACTTTTTAGTATGTTGAATTTATCGTAAGCCATTTTTCAATTTTCAATTATCAGTGTACAATTTGCAATTAACAGTTATCAGTGGTCAGTGGTCAGTTTTCTGAATTCCTACGTCTTAAATCTAATCTCTAGTTTTAAGCGTTTTCCAATTCCATCAATTCTCTTGGGTCGGTCACTTTGCCGGTTACGGCCGCAGCGGCTGCCACCAATGGGCTTGCCAAAAGGGTACGGGCACCAGGGCCTTGTCTACCTTCGAAGTTTCGGTTAGAGGTGCTAACTGCATATTTTCCGGCTGGGATTTTATCATCGTTCATAGCCAAACATGCGGAGCATCCGGGTTCTCTCAATTCAAAACCAGACTCATGTAGAATGTCCAAAATACCCTCATCCTTGATTGCTTCTTCTACACGATGTGAGCCCGGAACCAACCATGCTGTGACATTATCCGCCTTTCTCCTTCCTTTAATGATGGAGGCAAAAGCCCTAAAATCTTCAATTCGACCGTTGGTGCAGCTTCCCAAGAATACAAAATCGATAGGTTTGCCGATCATGGCATCTCCTTCGTTGAAGGCCATATACGCCAACGATTTTTTATAGGTAGCAGCTCCACCTTCAACAGCTTCGGCTTGTGGAATATCATTTTTGATTCCCATACCCATGCCCGGATTGGTTCCGTAGGTGATCATAGGTTCTATTTCAGAGGCATCAAACGTGAGTTCTTTATCAAAAGTGGCATCGTCCTCTGAATATAAAGTTTCCCAATAGGTCATGGCCTTATCCCATGCCTCACCTTTAGGTGCATATTCCCTTCCCTGCACATAGTCAAAGGTTTTTGCATCAGGAGCGATCATGCCACCACGGGCACCCATCTCTATACTAAGGTTACATACGGTCATTCGACCTTCCATGCTCATATTTCGGAACACATCACCGGCATACTCTACAAAATAGCCTGTGGCACCCGAGGTGGTCAGTTTGGAAATGATGAAAAGTGCAACATCTTTTGGGGTAACGGCTTTATTCAATGTTCCATTTACATTAATGCGCATACTTTTTGGTTTGGGCTGCATGATGCACTGGGTGGAAAGTACCATTTCTACCTCACTGGTTCCAATTCCGAAAGCAATGGCACCAAAAGCACCGTGGGTAGAAGTATGTGAATCACCACAAACAATGGTTGCCCCAGGAACGGTAATCCCATTTTCCGGACCTATTACGTGGACAATCCCATTTTTCTCATGTCCAAGTCCCCAATAGGGTATGTTATGTGCATTGGAATTCTCTTCCAAAGCCTTTAACTGATTTGCAGAGAGTTTGTCCTTAACCGGTAAATGCTGATTACGGGTTGGGGTATTATGATCAGCGGTGGCAAAGGTGCGCTCTGGATAGAGTACTTTGATGCCTCTGTTCTTTAATCCAAGAAAAGCTACTGGACTAGTGACCTCGTGGACCAAATGTCTATCAATAAAAAGTACATCGGGACCATTTTCTATGTGTTGTACCACATGTGAATCCCAAACTTTATCAAATAGTGTTTTACTCATAACTGTATGCAATAATATATAAGCTGGTAAATTTAAAATATGAAAAAAAAACGCGTATTGATTTGGGGTGAAAATTACGATGTTCAAAACAAGTTTTGATCCAAAGCAGTAGATAAAATGTGAGTATTTGCCATTTGAAACAAAATACAGGAACAATGTTGTCAAATGTGATGGTATTGATAAAATCTAGATGTTTTTTTAAATTTTTTGACCGAAGGACAGTTTCCCGATGCATGTTTACTTATTGCATTTGAGAAGTTGTATTATTTGACGTATTCTGATGGCTCAAAATTTGGCAAGCAATTGAATTTTAACATGTTTCCACCTTTTTTAACATAGCTGTAACGGAATGGAAACAGTGAGCTCCCTACTTTAGGGGAACGACCTAAAAGTTTATTCATTAACTCATCTAAAAACGAACAAATGAAAAAAAGTTACCCGGCCATTTCGGCCATGATTCTGATTGCAGTATTTCTAATTTCCAGCAGCTCTTTTGGGCAATTGACCTTTTTGCCGCGTGGTAGCCAAATGGCAAAAGTTTCCCAACGTATTGGAACTACTGATGTTACTGTTGTGTACTCAAGACCTAGTGTAAATGATAGGGAAGTATGGGGCGCCCTAGTACCTTATGGCATGAACAATTTGGGATTTGGAACGGCCAGTGAATCTCCTTGGAGAGCTGGTGCCAATGAAAATACAATTTTTAAAACTACCCACGATTTGACCATTGGAGGTAAAACACTGCCCGCTGGAAAGTACGGTTTGCATATGATTGTTAATGAGAACAATACGGCAACGATCATATTTTCTAAAAACCACGATGCTTGGGGAAGTTATTTTTATAAACCTGAGGAGGATGTACTCCGGGTTGATGTGGAAACTGCGGAAGGACCCCATGTTGAACAATTGACATATAGCTTTGATAATGTTGATGCAACTTCTGCCGTGGTTAGCTTGAACTGGGAGAAAAAGCAGATTCCATTTAAAGTGGAAGCGAGTGTTACCGATAATGTGTTGGCCAAAATCCGTCAACAATTACAAACCACACCAGGTTTCAGTAGACAAAGTTGGGAGCAAGCAGCAAACTATGCGCAAAACAATGGAGGAGACCTCGACGAGGCACTCGGTTGGGTAGATGCTGCTATTGCGGGACAATTCTTTAGTCAAAAAACGTTCAATAACCTGAGCATAAAATCACAGATTTTGGCGAAACAAGGTAAAAATGCCGAAGCAGAAGCCTTAATGGATGAAGCACTTCCCTTGGGCACCGTTTTCCAAGTACATGGTTACGGAAGGCAACTAATTGGACAAGGCAAGAATAATGAAGCCTTGGAAATTTTTAAATGGAACGCCAAGAATAATAAAGATACGTGGCCTGTTCATTATGGTTTGGCAAGAGGCTATTCTGCTTTGGGAGATAACAAATCCACTGTAAAACATTTGAAAATTGCTATGGAGAATGCACCTGCTCAGGCAAATAAGGATAGAGTGGCTGCCAATTTGGCCAAAGCCGAAAAAGGAGAAGGAATCAATTAACCAATACTAGATACCTTAAAAACTAAAAACTCGGCTTCGGTCGGGTTTTTTTGTTGGTTTTAATCAGTAGTCAGTAGTCAGTAGTCAGTAGTCAGTGGTCAGTAGTCAGTAGTCAGTGGTCAGTGGTCAGTAAACAGTGAACAATGAACAATGAACAATGAACAAAGACATCAACTTATATAATTCCAGATATTCGATTGTTTCATCATTCTAGAATATGAAAACAAAATCGCGGCATTTTCCGTCTTTTCGAATCTAGGATCTTCTTTCAATAACTGAATGGCATAATACCGTGCTGACTTTAAAATCTGGTTGTCTTTTACAATGTCCGCAATCTTTAGATTGAGTAGTCCACTTTGCTGGGTTCCCATTAAATCCCCTGGGCCACGTAATTTTAAATCCACTTCGGCAATTTCAAAACCATCGTTGGTGCGTACCATGGTCTGTAAGCGCGTTTTGGCATCTTCGGATAGTTTGTGACTGGTCATGAGAATGCAAAAGCTTTGCTCTGCACCTCGTCCCACACGACCGCGCAATTGATGCAGTTGCGAAAGCCCAAAGCGCTCCGCACTTTCAATGATCATTACAGATGCGTTTGGCACATTTACCCCAACTTCGATAACCGTGGTGGCAACCATAATCTGTGTTTCTCCTTTTACAAAGCGTTCCATCTCATAATCCTTGTCCGCAGGTTTCATTTTACCATGAACAATAGAAACTTGATATTCTGGTAGTGGAAAATCCCTGGCTATACTCTCATAACCATCCATTAGATCTTTATAATCCAAAGCTTCGGATTCTTTGATCAAGGGATAAACAATATAAATCTGTCTTCCTTTTTTGATTTCATCTTTGATGAACTGAAAAACCTTTAACCGATTTCCATCAAATCGATGCACTGTTTTAATAGGTTTGCGACCTGGTGGGAGTTCATCAATTACCGAGATATCCAAATCACCATATAAACTCATAGCCAAGGTTCTTGGAATGGGAGTGGCCGTCATTACGAGAATATGGGGTGGAAGAGCCCCTCCAGCCTCCCCAAAGGGGAGACTATCCAAAACTGTTCTTATTTTTTTGAGTACGATATCAATGCCGCCGATTACTTCATTATTAGAAAAGCGAATAACCTTGTACCCAAATTCGTTTAAGATTTTGGTTCTAATTTCATCGGCTTCTTTTTGATTTGGATTGTTATGATATTCTCCATCAACTTCAATAATTAGTTTTTTAGATAGACAGACAAAGTCTACAATGAATACATCGATGATATGCTGCCGTCTGAATTTTACATCAAGTTGTTTGGTTTTTAATTGCTCCCACAGTACCCTCTCTGCTTCTGTGGTTTGTTTTTTTCGCTCCTTTTGAAATTCTTTTAAAAGTCCATAGATTGAAGGTCGAGCTGTTTGATATTTATAGTGAATTTCATTCACCCTCCCTTTAGGAGGGATAAGGGGTGGGCTTCCTTTATGCCATAGTTTGGAGCGTTGGGCTACACCAAACCTGTGTTGTTCATCAATAACCGCCAATCCAAGATTTTTAAACTGTACTTTATCTTCTAGCACTGCATGAGTTCCCACTAAAATGTTTAGGTTGCCATTTTCCAGTTGATTATGCAATAGCGTGCGTTCCGATTTTTTGGTGGAACCGGTCAACAGGGCGATTTTCACGTCCATTTTGCCCAATAATTCCTTTAGGCCATTATAGTGTTGCTGGGCCAAGATCTCGGTAGGGGCCATCAAACAACTTTGAAACCCATTATCAATGGCCAGCAACATGCACATAAGTGCTACAATGGTCTTTCCGGAACCCACATCTCCTTGAAGTAGGCGGTTCATTTGGGCATTACTGCCCATATCCTTTCTGATTTCCTTGATGACCCGCTTTTGTGCATTGGTCAGTTCAAAGGGGAGGTGCTCCTTAAAAAAACCATTAAAATTAGCTCCAACTTGATCAAACTTAAGCCCTTTGATTTTATGCTTCCGAAGCATTTTTTTGGAAATCAATTGCAGTTGCACAAAAAACAACTCTTCAAACTTTAACCGGAATTGTGCCTTGGCCAATAGATCTTGGTTCTTTGGAAAATGAATATTGAAGAGCGCATCACCTTTAGAAATCAATCGCAATTCGTCCAATATTGAAGCTGATAATGACTCTGGAAATTGACCTTTACATTCCAAGAACAATTGTTGCACCATTTTACTAATGACTCGATTTGTGATGCCCTTTGCACTTAACTTTTCCGTGGAAGGATAGATGGGCTGCATGGCAATCTTTAACCCTTGTTGGTGTTCCGACAACAATTCCATTTCGGGATGGGGCATTGAAAACGTGCGGCCGTATCGAGTGGTCCGCCCAAAAACTACGTAGGGCTCGTTGAGTTTTAGATTTTCCCGAATCCATTTATGTCCTCGAAACCAGACCAATTCCATTTGTCCGGTTTCATCGATAAAGGTGGCCACCAGGCGTTTTCCGCGTTTTTGTTCCACCGTTTTAATGTTGATAATCTTACCGACCACCTGAACATCTGCTCCGCTAGGTTGTAGCTGGTTGATTTTATAATACTGGGTTTTGTCCAGATATCGGTTGGGGAATAAATGCAATAAATCCTGATAAGTTTCTATGCCCAATTCTGTCCGAAGGGTTTCAGCTCTGTTGGGGCCAACTCCTTTGAGATAGGGGATGGGAGTTTGTAGAAAATTGGGATTCATCAAACTAAAATATGTAATTTGGAAGGACTTTTGATACATCCCCAATATGAAGCTTGGCCTCACACTTATTTTTTTTCTTTCCCTACAGCTCTTGGGTGCTCAAATTCAGGATAAAGTGGATTTTATTCGGGCTGAAGTTTTTGTTGAACCTCTTCCAAAGGAAAAAAGCATAAAAGGTACTGTTCGATATGAGTTCAAAGTGTTAAAAGATGTTGACTCCATTTTTTTGGATGCCCATAATATGGATTTTTCATCTGTTATGATTGATTTAAAAAAAGTGAATTATCGAAATAATGCTAGAAGAATTTCAATTAGGAAGAAATTTAAAAAAGGAAACACCCATTTCATCGTGCTATCCTATAAGGCAATTCCCAAACAAACCGTTTATTTTTTAGGTTATGAGGATAATGTTGAAGGCAATGAACAAATCTGGACGCAGGGACAAGGAAAATATACAAGTCATTGGCTGCCCAGTTTTGACGATATGAATGAAAAGGTGGAGTTTGATGTGAGTTTTCCAAGTTCAAATGTTATTGCCAATGGATCCAGAAAGGTTGTAAATAATCATGGAGGAGGGTTTTATTCAACCTTTGAGATGCAAAATCCAATGAGCAGTTATTTGTTGGGGTTTGCCATTGGGAATTTCGACAAAATAGAACTTCAATCCACATCTGGTGTTCCTATCGGATTGTATTACGAGCCCAAAGACAGCTTAAAGGTTGAACCTACCTATCGTTATTCCAAAAGAATCTTTGATTTCTTGGAAAACCAAATCGGCATACCATACCCATGGCAAAACTATAAACAGGTACCCGTTCAAGATTTTCTGTATGCAGGAATGGAAAATACGGGTGCCACCATTTTCTCCAACACTTTTATGGTGGATTCGATAGCCTTTGTTGATAAGAATTTTGTCAATGTAAATGCCCACGAAATGGCTCATCAATGGTTTGGAAATTTGGTAACAGAGCAAAGCGGCAAGCATCACTGGTTGCATGAAGGGTTTGCCACCTATTACGCGTATTTGGCTGAAAAAGACATTTTTGGAGATGATTATTTCTATTGGCATTTGCTGGAAACGGCCAGGGCCTTGGACAATTTTTCTGGGGAAGGCAATGGCGAAGCATTAATAGATCCCAGTGCTGGAAGTTTAACCTTTTATGAAAAAGGGGCCTGGGCCCTGTTGATGTTGCGGGATAGAGTAGGGGATGACAACTTTAAACAGGGGATTAAGAATTATTTGAATAAATATTCTTTTAAAAATGTGACCATTGCAGATTTTATGTGGGAAATGGAAAAAGCGTCCGGCATGAAACTGAGTGATTTTGAAGAAAAATGGTTGCAGGAATCTGAGTTTCCTTTTGCTCAGGTAAAGGAGTTTTTGATTCATAAGAATCCTTCCATCCGAGCTTATTTTGAGCTTAAGGATAGTATCGGGGATATGACAACTTTTGCGGAACGTCTGTTTAAAGAACAATGGAGTCAGTTCACGTCGAATTATTTAAAGTATCAGCTACTATTGGATTATTCCAACGAGTTGTCTCCAGGATTTTTAAAATGGGTTTTGGAAAACGAAGACCTTAAAGTTAGACAGGCCATTGCTCTCGCATTGAAAAAGGTACCGAAATCCATTCAAAAGGAGTTTGAGAGCTTGATTGAGGATAAGAGTTATAAAACCATAGAGGCGGCGCTGTTTCGATTGTGGTCGGACTTTCCGGATCTTCGAAGTCAATATTTGGATAGCACTTCGGAGGTTTTAGGCCTTCCCAACAAGAATATCCGTCTTTTATGGCTGACCTTGGCTTTGGTGACTCCGGAGTATAACGAGGCGTTAAAGCCCAACTATTTTAAAGAGCTAAGTGGGTATACCAGTTCTGAACACCATTTTGAGGTCAGGCTTTTGGCATTCCAATATTTGAAAAGTATCGGTGCATTTAGCGACGAAACCGTTAAAAATCTGGTGGAAGCATGTGATCACCATGTGTGGCATTTTAAAAAATCGTGCAGAAAAATGCTAAAAGAATTTTTAAAAGAAGATAAAAATAGGGAGAGGCTGATGGGCATATATCCGACCCTCAGTTTGGAACAACAGCAGTATATAGACAAAACTTTGGGCAAATGAGAGCATTGGTAATTTCTGGAGGAGGTAGCAAGGGTGCATTTGCTGGCGGGGTTGCCCAGTTCTTGATTCAAGAAGCAAAACATGAATACGACCTTTTTGTTGGAACGTCCACAGGTAGTCTGCTTATTTCACACTTAGCCTTGAACAAATTGGATAAAATCAAAGAGATTTACTCCAACGTCAACCAAAATAGCATTTTCAACAATTGCCCTTTTCTTATTAAAAAGAAACACGGGGTAGAAGTAATTGTAATTAACCACTGGAATGTGGTCAAAAACTTCATCAAAGGGAAGAAGACATTTGGGGAAAGTGAAAATCTGCGTAAACTTATTCGAAGGTCGATTACTCCAGAGGAATTTGAAGAACTAAAACATGGACGGACAGATGTTGTGGTCACTGTTTCCAACCTTTCATTGAATCAGGTAGAATACAAATCCATAAACGATTGTACCTACGAAGAGTTTTGCGATTGGATTTGGATTTCATCCAATTATACCCCTTTTATGAGTTTGGCCAGACGTAACGGATGTGAATATGCCGATGGTGGTTTAGGAAGTTTAGTTCCAATTGAAGAGGCCATTCGTCGGGGAGCTACAGAAGTGGATGTTGTGGTGCTCCATACCGAAGTAAACTATCTAAATAGAATGCCTGCAAGAAACCCGTTTGAGCTTATAACTACAATTTTTAGTTTTATGCTCGATAGGATTGAAAATCAGAATGTCAGAATTGGTAAGTTGGTCGCCAATCAAAAAGATGCTATCATCAATTTCTACTATACCCCGACCATTCTGACTACAAATTCATTGGTCTTTAACAAAGAACGAATGACATTATGGTGGAAAAGGGGTTATTTGTACGCTAAGAACAAAAATGAGGAAACCAGTCCAATAGATCCGGATCACATGGATAGATAACTACCACAGTTCGCTCACCTCTTTTTTCACAAAAGCGAGGGCCGTTGCTGAGGGTGATTGCTTTTCCATAGTTTGGTTAAGGATATCCTCCCGTAATTTATCCGGAGAATCAGTTTCGCTCATCCCCGCGGAACGAATGATCTGAATGGTGGCATTTTTGGCAGCTTTGATGATGTTCCAACATTCTTCGGACATATATATTTGTTGGGAAAGATTGTGTTCAAACTCAGTTTCCACTTGTTTGATGAGCAAATTTTCATAATCACTCTTACTTTTTCCTTTTGGCGCTACACGTACCACAAGACTATTTATGGCAATCCGTTCCAAAAAAAGCACCATTCTTTCATAAGCTTGCAATCGGATGGGGAGTGTGTCCTTTTGGGAATCTTTATGCAATAAGAAACGTCTACGCCCATCTTCATTTCGTGTATGCAATCTAAAGAAATAAAATGCCACTGCACCAGTCACAACTGCTGGCAATAGGTAAGCAAAAAGTTGAAAGATTTGATCTCCAGTCATTGGATAGTTTGTTTTTGGATTTTATAGAAACTACAACGAATGATTCTTCTAAAAAGTATTGCAGGTTTTATCTTATCCTTATTGTCCCTTGGTCAAGCGTTCTTTGGCTCTGTCATAAAACCCTTTATGGTCGGGCTGCATCTTAATTACAATTCCTTCTTTAAAGTTCCCATCTTTAACTGAAACACGCAATGCATCCGAAGGAACTTGCAAAGTACTGATCAATTCTTTGGAAACTGAGGCTGTCTGATCTAAGGTAACTCCAAATTCTCCGGTAATGTTTAGTCCTTCAACTTCTGTTTTAAGGGTAGGATTGGCGATGATAACTTTGGCAACATTCGCCAGCCAGGTTTTGCCCTCATCTGTTAAATCAACCGAAGTGTCAGAACCAAATAAGTTGGTGAGACTGTTAGATATTACAATGGCTCCTCCACTGACATCGGCATTTGCGTTTTCGCCCAAGGTTTGTTTCACCTTTGACAACAAAACAATGGCGGTAGAATCATTGGAGGCAATCATTTCGTTAAGGAGACTTAATTGTTTTTCCTTTCGCTCAAGAGCCGCAAGGGTTTTATTTACGTTCTCACTATTCTTTTTTGAAAGCTCGGAGAAACTACTCAAGTTTTTTAACAAAGTGGCATTGGCGTCACGCAAACCAATATTCTCAATTTCCAAAGTTTCCGCTTTTGCCGTGCTCGACGAAACTTCACGTTTTTTCTCAGCCAGTTGTTGCTCAACATCCTGGATTTTGGATTTTAGCTCTTCAATTTCGGCGAACAGCTCACTTTTTTTCTGTGAAAAACCTATGGTTGAAATCAACAAACACAGGAAGAGGGGTAAAAGTTTATTCATAAGTAAGTACTATTTGGTTCTCTTTTGATGCCCCTAAATTAGGATGTTTTTTCGGAAGTTGGCTTTCCGCCCAAATAAACACAATCGTGAAGTTCTTGCATAGAATTGAAAGGGACTTCATTTTTTTCATATGCATAAACAGCTTTTAAATCACTGCTGAGGTAGTCGTCGTCTACATTCACCTGAATATCGCACATGGTAAATTGACAGGGATGTTCGTAGCCCGCAGCATGGGTGATTTCCAAAAATTCTTTTCTGAATGTCTTGAAATATTGGGCCAACCTGTCCGATTTTAAGGGAATGTTGATGCCATTTTGCAACCATTTGCTTTGGGTGGCCACCCCTGCGGGGCATCTGTTGGTATGACAAATTTGGGCCTGAATACACCCGATACTCATCATGGCCTCACGAGCTACATTGATACAATCCACCCCCATCGCAAAGGCCATGGCCGCTTTGGCGGGAAAGCCCAATTTTCCACTGCCAATAAAAACTATGCGCCCTGTCAATCCTCTGTCTTGAAAAATTTTATAAACAGATGAGAAACCATACACCCATGGCAGTGAAACATGATCCGCAAAACTTGGCGGAGCGGCTCCTGTCCCTCCTTCACCACCATCAACAGTAATAAAGTCGGGGCCTTTCCCCGATGTTTTCATCAAATCAGCAAGCTCTTCCCATTGGTCAAGCTTGCCAATCGCAGCTTTGATTCCGACCGGAAGGCCTGTCTCTTGGGCAATATCTTCAATAAGTTGAAGAAGCTCGGGTATAGAACTGAAAGCTTTGTGCGTAGCAGGGGAGAGTACATCTTTACCGACTTCAACACCCCGAATTTTCGCAATTTCGGGAGAGATTTTGGCCCCTGGAAGCACACCGCCCTTACCAGGTTTGGCCCCTTGGGAAAGTTTGATTTCAATGGCTTTGATACATGGGTTTTCATCTACCAAAATCTTCATTTTTTCCATGGAAAAATTCCCTTCTCGAGATCGTACCCCAAAATATCCGGTTCCAAAATGAAAAATGATGTCCCCTCCATTTTTATGGTAGGGAGATAACCCGCCTTCTCCGGTATTATGATAGGCCTCACTTTTTTGCACCCCTTTATTCATGGACTCCACAGCGGTCGCGGACAGGGAACCAAAACTCATGGCCGAAACGTTGATTATCGATGCTGGGCGATAAGGCTTTTTACGTTTGTTGTAGGCCCCAATAATCTTGGCGCAGGGTAAGAAATATGGGTTGTGTTTGTTGGGATGATTTTCAGGCGCTTGATACCCTATCATCGCATTTTTTACAAAAATATGTTGGTGTGCATAGATGTCACGGTCGGTACCAAAGCCTTCATAATTGTTTTCTTTTTTGGCCGATGCATAGATCCATCCTCTTTCAATCCTATTGAACGGTAACTCTTCACGATTGTTGGCCACAAAATATTGGCGCATCTCGGGGCCAATACTTTCCAACCAATACCGTAGATGTCCAACCACTGGAAAATTATGGCTTATGGTGTGGGCTTTCTGAAAGAAAATATCCCGTACGGCCACCAATACTAAAACAATCAGAATCCAAGCCCACCAAGAAATCGACCCGAAAAAATCCAGTATTCCTTCCATCTACATATTCAAATAATCTAACGTCAATTCGGTCATTGCTTTTACGCCCAACAACAAGCCACTGTCATCAATTTTAAAATCTGGGGTGTGGTGCGGAAAGGACTCGGTGTTTCCGGGGGTCATTCCACCTAAAAAGAAATAGAGGCCAGGAACTTTTTCCTGAAAATAACTAAAGTCTTCTGCACCTGTAATTGCCTTATGGATTTGTACATTTTCTTTCCCTGCAACCCTTTCAAGAGTAGGAACCATTTTAGGGGTCAGTTCAAGGTCATTGAACGTAATGGAAGTTGAACTTTTAATATCAATCGTGGCATCTCCTCCGTAAGCTTGAGCTATGGCAGGCACCATTTCTTCCATACGCTTGTTGATGTGTTTTTGCATTTCATAATCCAAAGTTCGTATAGTTCCAATCAACTCGGCACTTTCCGGAATGATATTAAAACGCACCCCGCTTGTTATTTTACCAACGGAGATTACAGCTGCCTCATTGGTCAATTCTGTTTCCCTGCTAATAATGGTCTGAAGACCATCAATAATTTTTGCGCTGATTAAAATGGGATCTACACCACCCCAAGGTTGTGAGCCATGTGTCTGTTTTCCTTTTACATTGATAACAAATCGTTGAGCAGCGGCCATACTACCACCAGCTTTGTATTTTATGGTACCCACTGGGGTTTGTGAATTGATATGTAAACCGAAAATGGCATCAACATCAGGTTTTGTGAGCACACCCTCTTTTACCATGAGCAAGGCTCCACCTTCCTCACCCGGAGGTGCACCTTCTTCAGCAGGTTGAAAGATAAATTTAACCGTTCCATTGATTTTATCCTTGTTCTTGGAAAGAACCTCGGCAACTCCCATTAAAATGGCCGTATGGGTATCATGGCCACAGGCATGCATTACACCAACTTCCTTTCCTAAAAATGTTGATTTTACGTTGGACTTAAAAGGAAGGTCGTTACGTTCCGTTACAGGTAGTGCGTCGATATCTGCCCGAAGGGCAACCACCTTTCCTGGTTGATTTCCCTTTAACAAACCAACCACACCGGTTTTTGCAACTCCTGTTTGCACTTCAATTCCAAGCGATTTTAAATGTTTGGCAATTTTTCCGGCAGTTTTAAACTCTCGATTGCTGAGTTCAGGATTTTGATGGATGTCCCTTCGCCATTCAATTACTTTGTTTTCAACAGCGGAATAATCCTTTTCCAAATTTGGACCTTGGGCCCAAACAGATAAACTTGCTAGCAAGAACGTAAATGTCAAAGTTTTGTACATATGTATTTTGAGTTTAGAATTTTATTAATTGGTAACCTTCGTCTTGTAAATGGACCAAGGCAGTCATGGCGGATAATGAAAGTTGTACCCCCTCAATAAGTTCTGACCTGTCGATTCCGTGATAGGTCGCTGATTGCCCACAGATAATTACAGGAACATCAATATTCAGTAGCGATTTGACCAAATCGGAATTTGGATTGTCCTTTCCATATCTTTTTTGATAGGCTGTATTGGAGATGACATCTTTTGATGCACCCCCGTGAACAACCAACGCAACTTTTAGTTGCTTGGCGGGGACTCCACTTTGGGCATGCATATTTAAATAACGGGCTGCAGTTTCAATTAATGGGTTTCTGGCATCATGCGAATCATTTTTACCAGTTACATCAATAACTGCTTTATAAGTTTTATCTGGATGGACTTTAAAATCGGGGTTATCTATCTTATAAACCTTGCCAAAATCGTCAATGATGGGGCCTGTAGTTGGGGTTTGGCAAACGACCGTTTCGGCTATAAGGAATACACAGAAAAAAAGAAATGGTAGCAGGGGTCGTTCCATATTTTTTTGATTTCCTAAATATATTCAATTCAGATGAAAACTTGTCCAGTGTTTATAAGTATTAACTGCATCATTTTAGCATGAAACCATTATTGGCTAATTTCACATCTATTTTAAAATACCTAAAGGTTTGAGTACTTTTTTGGATGAATTGAACGATGCCCAACGGGCTCCGGTATTGCACAAAGATGGTCCGTTGATGGTTATTGCGGGTGCAGGCTCTGGAAAGACTAGGGTTCTCACATATAGGATAGCGCATTTGATGGAGCAAGGGGTGGACTCCTTTAATATTTTGGCATTGACCTTTACCAACAAGGCTGCACGCGAAATGAAAAAGCGTATCGCCACCATCGTGGGAAATTCGGAGGCAAAGAATCTTTGGATGGGAACTTTTCACTCCGTTTTTGCCAAATTATTACGTTTTGATGGGGACAAATTAGGCTACCCCAGCAATTTTACCATCTACGATACCCAAGATTCCCAACGTTTGATTGCTGCCATTATCAAGGAAATGGGATTGGACAAGGATATTTATAAGTACAAGCAGATTCAGAACAGGATATCGTCCTATAAAAACAGCTTGATTACCGTAAAGGCCTATTTTCAAAACCCTGAATTGGTTGAGGCCGATGCTATGGCCAAAAGGCCCAGATTAGGCGAGATCTACCAAAATTATGTAGATCGTTGCTTTAAGGCGGGAGCCATGGATTTTGATGACCTTTTATTGCGCACCAATGAGCTCTTGACCCGTTTTCCAGAAGTATTGATGAAATACCAAGATCGGTTCCGATATATTTTGGTGGATGAGTATCAAGATACCAATCATTCCCAATATTTAATTGTAAAAGCGCTTTCGGACAGATACCAGAATATTTGTGTGGTGGGCGATGATGCTCAGAGTATTTATTCATTCAGAGGCGCCAATATAAATAACATCCTCAATTTTCAACGCGATTATGATGATGTTGGGATGTATCGGTTGGAACAAAACTATCGTTCCACCAAGAATATTGTCAACGCAGCTAATTCCATCATTGCCAAGAACAAAAACCAGCTGGAAAAGGTGGTTTGGACATCCAATGACGAGGGAAATAAGATAAAAGTCCACCGAAGTATTACAGATGCTGAAGAAGGTCGGTATGTTGCAAGTTCCATTTTTGAAAATAAAATGCAACAGCAAATGCAAAATGGTGAGTTTGCCGTTTTGTATCGAACGAATTCACAATCCAGGGCCATAGAGGATGCATTGCGCAAACGTGATATACCTTATCGAATCTATGGAGGCCTTTCCTTTTATCAACGTAAGGAAATCAAGGATGTATTGGCATATTTGCGTATGGTCATCAACCCGAAGGATGAGGAAGCCCTAAAGCGAATTGTCAATTTTCCGGCACGTGGTATTGGGCAGACCACCATTGATAAATTGGTGGTGGCTGCCAATCATTACGGGCGTTCTATTTTTGAAGTGATGGAACATTTGGAAAAGCTCGAGTTAAAAATCAATGCGGGTACACAGCGCAAACTGCAAGATTTTGTAACCATGATCAAGAGTTTCCAGATCATGAATGAAGGTTCGGATGCATTTGCCCTTGCTGAACATGTGTCCAAAAAGACAGGATTGCTTTTGGAGTTCAAAAAAGATGGAACCCCTGAGGGAATTGCCCGTATGGAGAACATTGAGGAGCTTTTGAACGGGATCAAAGATTTTGTGGAAGGACAAAAAGAACTGGCGGATGCCACGGGAAGCTTAACCGAATTTTTGGAAGATGTGGCGCTGGCCACTGATATGGACAAGGATACAGGTGATGATGATCGTGTAGCTTTGATGACGATTCACCTTGCAAAGGGATTGGAGTTTCCATATGTGTATGTTGTGGGTATGGAGGAAGATCTTTTTCCATCAGCAATGAGTATGAATACCCGCAGTGAATTGGAAGAAGAGCGAAGGTTGTTTTACGTGGCTTTGACCCGAGCGGAAAAACAAGCGTATTTGACCTATACGCAGAACCGATATCGATGGGGTAAACTTATCGATGCAGAACCCAGTCGATTTTTAGAGGAAATAGAAGAGCAATACGTTGAAAACCTTACTCCTGTAAGTGATGGTTATCGCTATAAATCGATGATCGACGCTAACATTTTTGGCGAGGTGGACAAAAGTAAACTTAGGCAAATAAAACCTAAGAGTGGAACACCTCCGAGCGTTCAAAGACCCAACGAAAGCCAATTGCGCAAACTTAGAAAATTGAAGCCAGAGATTTCATCGCCAACCAACAATACAAATACCAGCGACCCTAATTTAACGGAAGGTTCAATGGTAAACCACACACGGTTTGGCAAAGGAAAGGTGCTTAAGATTGAAGGAGTGGGCAACGATAAAAAGGCAGAAATCAAATTTGATAGGGGAGATATAAAAAAACTACTGCTTCGCTTTGCCAAATTGGAGGTTTTGGATAACTAGATTGGTTACCAGAGTGCGTTGAAAAACAGGATTGAACATAATCTTCGTTACTTTGTATAAAATGCACATTGTTTGATGGCCGAACTCATAAAACTTTTTGAGGAAAATCCGAATCCAAAACAGGTTGAGAAAATTGGGGCAATACTCCGAAAAGGAGGATTGATTATTTACCCTACCGATACCGTTTATGGCTTGGGCTGTGACATTACAAATTCAAAAGCCTTGCAACGAATAGCACGGATAAAAGGAATAAAATTGGAAAAGGCCAATTGGTCGTTTGTTTGCCCTGATTTAAGTGATCTTTCCGAATATGTACGGCAGATTGACACAGCAACATTTAAAATATTAAAAAGGGCATTGCCAGGCCCCTACACTTTTATCCTTCCTGGAAATAACAATCTCCCTAAAGACTTCAAAAAAAAGAAAACCGTGGGTATCCGGGTTCCAGATAATGCCATTGTAAAAGCTTTGGTCACCGAATTAGGTAATCCGATTGTATCCACTTCAATCCGTGATGAGGACGACATTCTGGAATACACCACGGATCCAGAATTGATTTATGAGAAATGGCAAAACCTTGTAGATGTTGTGATTGATGGGGGATATGGTGGAAATATTGCTTCAACGGTGGTGGATTTATCCGAAGGATATCCTGAAGTCATCAGGGAAGGTAAAGGAAGCCTGGATATTTTCTAGCGAAAAAATTAAGAGCGAACCCTATTCACTTTTAGATTTAAATAGCAATGGGAAACTGTCACTTCGAGCGCAGTCCAGAAGTCTATGCGGGTTGCCTTTTGAATACGGTCTCGACTGATCCTTCGACAGGCTCAGGATGAAAGTCCGACCTGACATTGAAACAAAAAAAAGCGGCCGAAATAGCCGCTTTTTCATATTGTAACAAGAAAGGTTAGTTTCCAGAACCGCCTATTGCAGGGTCTTTCATTCCTTCTTCGATCATATTATAGAACTGATCAATTTTTGGTAGCACCACAATCCTTGTTCTTCTGTTTTTAGCTCTATCGGTGGCAGAATCATTTGACGCCAATGGCACATAGTAACTTCTTCCAGCCGCGGTCATACGCTTGGGATCTACATTAAAGTCGTTTTGCAACGTTCTAACTATCGATGTGGCACGTTTCGCACTCAAATCCCAGTTATCAACAAGAACACCACTAGAGAAAGGTACATTGTCCGTGTGCCCTTCAACCAAAAATTCAAAATCAGGCTTGTTGTTGACCACCTTGGCTACTTTGCCAAGAACGTTTCTAGCTGCGCTTGTGATATTATAGCTTCCACTTCTGAATAACAATTTATCAGAAATAGATACATATACCACGCCTTTTTCTACGCTAACCTCAATATCTTCGTCATCCAAATTTCCAAGAACTCCTTTAAGGCTTTGTACCAAAGCAAGGTTCACCGAATCTCTTCGGGTAACCGCATCCTGTAATTTTCTAATGGTAAGGTCTTTTTCACGCAGGCTTTCCAAAGATTTTTCCAAATTTTCGGCTCCTTTTGTGGTAAGGGTGGTTAAATTACCCATATTGTTGATCAACTCTTGATTGTTTGCCTTCAAGAAAGCATTTTGATCTTCGAGGGTTTTTAATCTAGACGAGGCTGTAGCCTTTTCTTCCAAGCAGTCATTAAGTTTAACTGTTGCAGAATTTAGCAGGTCTTGGGTTTCTTTTTGCTTGGCTTCAAGATCCGCATACTTTTTTTGAGATACGCAAGAAGTCAATAAAACCGCCATGGACAGTGTTCCGAGGAAAATTTTTTTCATAATTGTGGTAATAGATTATAGATATGTTTGATTTTTTGGATTATAAACGAGATCAAAATTATATAAAATGCAATGTTTGGGTGATCAGGCTTAGTTAATCTTTTACTAAAATGTTAAAATTCTTTACTTGATGTACGAAATGGGACCAGACAATGGATGTCGTTGAATAGTATTTTTGCAAAAAATTAGCTTTTTCCCTTTTACCGTAAATCTTTCTAAAATTAATATAAAAACTGATATGCGCCTTAAGTATGGCCAAACAGTGCTTGAATTTAAACTGAAATATAAAACGTAACCCGGCTATGCCATCCAATAGTAACCGCAAAAAGATGATTGAAAAGGCTCTTTTGCCTGGTAGATTCTTGGTGATGGAGTAGAGCGAATTCCGGAAATTGAGAAAAGTCTTTTTGGGATCCATGTTTTTGAGGGTTGAACCGCCCATGTGGTAAACTCTGCTCTTTCCAACATAATAAACCCTGTGACCTGCATTTTTGGCCCGCCAACAAAGATCAATTTCTTCTTGATGCGCAAAATAGTCCTCGTCAAAACCTTGCAACGATTTAAAGACATCACTTTTTATGAACATGCAAGCCCCAGTGGCCCAAAATACTTCCTTAATATCATCGTATTGTCCAGAATCTTTTTCCAAGGCCTGAAAAATCCGTCCTCTACAAAAAGGGTAACCCAACATGTCGATAAATCCACCGGCAGCTCCGGCATATTCAAAATACTCCTTACGATTGAGGTCCAATATTTTGGGTTGAATAATGGCACAGTCTGGTTTGTTGTTAAATACGGAAAGTATTGGACCCAGCCAATTTGGGGTAACTTCAACATCTGAATTTAAAAGACAATAGATATCGGCATCAATGCTTTGCAAACCATCGTTATACCCTTTTGCAAAACCGCCATTTTCAGTGTTGCAAACGACACCGATTGATGGATATTGATTCTTTAAAAAATCTACAGAACCGTCGGAGCTGGCATTATCCACTACATAAATGTCAGAATCTTCGGAATGGGCAACCACCGAAGGAAGGAATCTTTCCAACAACGCTTTACCGTTCCAGTTTAATATGACTATGGCGACTTTCAAAACGGCAGCAAATTAACGGCTAAAATCAGGAATTTCCTTTAAAAACATATATTTTTCACGTTTAAAGTCCATTTTGCAATAATAATGCTCCATTCCGTTTGTGACCATAAGATAATCTGCCTCCAAACTTAAATTGTATTGTGCTATTTGGTCAAATGTAGTTTGGTCAATATTTATTTCTGGTGCTTTGCATTCCACCAAAACATTAATACTTCCATTTGGTTTAAAAACTACGATATCATACCTTTTTTTTAGGTTGTTAATCGTTAGTTGCTTTTCAACATTTATTAGACTCTTTGGATAATTTTTGGTGAAAATCAAAAAATGGAGTACATGTTGGCGCACCCATTCCTCTGGTTGAAGCAACACAAATTTTTTACGGATCAAGTCGAAAATATGGATGCTATTTTCGCTATTTTTGACTCTAAACGTATACTTTGGAAAGTTCAATGGTTGCATTGGACAAATTTGATGATTTTTTCTGAATGGACCGGATTAAGGAAATAGTTGGCAAGATTGATCAGGGAACACCAAAGCCTGTATATTTCTTAATGGGTGAGGAGCCCTACTATATTGATAAGATTTCGCAATACATTGCTGATAATGTACTCTCGGAAGAGGAAAAGGGATTTAATCAGATGGTGCTCTATGGGAAAGACATTAGTGTGGACGAAGTAATTTCCAACTCCAAACGGTTTCCCATGATGGCGGAACACCAAGTTGTGATTGTGAAGGAAGCACAACATTTATCCCGGGCTATTGAACAACTTGTTTCCTATGTGGAGAACCCTCAACCTTCTACGGTATTGGTCATTTGCTATAAGTACAAGAAGTTGGACAAACGGAAGAAATTGTACAAGGCCATTCAAAAAAACGGCGAACTCTTTGAAAGCAAAAAACTATATGAGAACCAAGTATCCGAATGGATCCGCCGAACGTTGAACGGAAAAAAATACAAGATTGAGCCAAAGGCTTCGGCATTATTGGTAGAGTATTTGGGTACGGATCTTAGCAAAATCAACAACGAGTTGGACAAGTTGGTGATGGTGGTTCCTGACGGTGCCCAAATTACTTCAGAATTGATAGAAAAGCATATCGGAATAAGTAAGGACTTCAATAATTTTGAGCTCAAAAAGGCGATCGGCGAAAAAAACATTCGTAAAGCTGCGCGTATTATGGACTATTTTGCGCAAAATCCAAAGGATAATCCCTTTGTAGTGACCATATCGTTGCTGAGCACATTTTTCACACAATTGTTGCAGTACCATGGTCTAAAAGACCACTCACCGGGGAATGTATCGAAGGTGTTGGGAATCAATCCTTATTTCGTAAATGAATTCACCGTCGCCGCTAAAAACTATCCCATGAAGCGGGTCAGTGGAATTGTCTCGGGGCTTCGACAGCTCGATTTAAAGAGTAAAGGTGTTGATGCCAACAATTTATCGCAAGCCGATTTATTGAAAGAATTGCTGGTTCAGATTGACTAGATTATTTTTTATCCACACTGTATTTACCTGGGCCCAATAGAAAAATAACCACAAAAATGGTGAAATAGACAAGCGCCAGTTCTTTTTTACCCAAAGGGTCGGAAGCATGATAAATAAATGCTGCCACAAACATGGTAATGGCAGAAGGTATGGCGGCCCATCTGGTTTTAAACCCAATTATAATCAGAATGGGACAAATAAACTCACCGATCATTGCCAAAAAGAGGGATGGTGCTTGTCCAATTCCGATAGGATTTAACCACTCCGTATCACCACTGATTAATTTTTGAAGTTTTGGATATCCGTGGGTCATCAAAAGTGCTGACGGAACAATTCTAAGGAGCGCCAGTCCTAGATGGATTAAAAGATTATTTTTCATGACGGGGGATTTTAATTTCTTGTGAAAGTATAAAATATGTCCCGAATAACTTAAAAAAATGATTGAAAACTAAGTTTCTCTTTGGATAAGATTTTCTGTTGCTTGGGAAAACTAAAACTTATTATTACCTTGTTTGGCACTAAATTTTTCAATCAAAAACATAAAATCACAGTCATGAAAAGAAATTTCCTTTTTATTGCCATGGCCTTGTTTTGCATTCAATCGCAAAGAGGGCAGAATTTTCAATTCAAAGCCAGCGAGATAGAAATACCGTATGAGCATTATAGTTTGCCCAACGGACTAACGCTGCTTGTTCACGAAGACCACAAAGCTCCCATTGCGGCAGTTAATGTGTGGTACCATGTGGGTTCTAAGAATGAGAAACCCGGTAAAAGCGGTTTTGCACATTTATTTGAACATTTAATGTTCAACGGCAGCGAAAATTACAACAAGGATTATTTTCAAGCTTTGGAGAGCATTGGGGGAACCGATTTGAATGGAACCACAAACACCGACCGAACCAACTATTTTCAGAATGTGCCCGTGTCAGCTCTGGATCAGGTACTTTTTTTGGAATCGGACCGGATGGGACATTTGTTGGGCGCTGTTGACCAAGAAAGATTGGATGAACAACGAGGGGTGGTCCAAAATGAAAAACGACAGGGAGAGAACCAACCTTACGGAATGCAGTGGGATTATTTGACCAAGGCCATGTATCCCAAAGGACATCCGTATTCTTGGACCGTTATTGGTGAAATGGAAGATTTGAACGCCGCGTCTTTAGAAGATGTACAGGAATGGTTTAAATCGTATTATGGAGCAGCAAACGCCGTGGTTGCCGTGGCAGGTGATGTGAACCCGGAAGATGTATACCAAAAGGTGCTAAAATATTTTGGGGATATTCCTGCAGGGCCAACCATTGAACGACAAGAGGTCAACATTCCTGAACGCAGTTTTGATACCTATCAGGTTTATGAGGATAGGGTGCCTGAGACCAGGGTGTTGTTTGCTTGGAATACACCACAGTTTGGAGCGGAAGAAGATTTACATTTTGATTTGATATCTGCCATACTCACAAGTGGTAAAAACTCTCGATTGTACAAAAAATTTGTTTATGAAGATCAATCGGCCAGTTCAGTGGTCTCGTTTCAAGCATCAAGCGAAATAGCGAGTAGATTTATTACTTGGTTGAATGTGAAGCCAGGCCAGGATGCCGATAAATTGGAAAGTGAGCTGGAGGCCGAAATCAAAAAATTCTTGGCTGAAGGGCCCACTGAAAGCGAACTGACAAGGGTTAAAGCAGCCTATTTTGCCAATTTCATTAAAGGACTTGAACGAATTGGTGGTTTTGGTGGAGTTTCTGATATTTTAGCCTCTAACCAAACCTATTTTGGGGACGCTTCCTACTACAAAACCAGATTGAAATTTATTGAGGATGCCACGGTTGAAGATCTTAGAAAAACAGCCAACAAGTGGTTGTCCATGGGCAAACATGTTTTAGTGTGCAAGCCATTTCCCGAGTATAGTGTCCAAGAAAGTACTGTAGATCGCTCCAAACTTCCAGAATTGGGGAAACAAAAGAGTTCCAAGTTTCCATCTTTGGAAAAAGCGCAGCTATCCAACGGGTTGAACATTATTTTGGCCAAACGTACGGGAGTTCCAACGGTTGTGGTGAACCTTGTAGTAAACGCAGGATATAAAACCGACTATTTAAGTAGCCCAGGTACAGCTCAATTGGCCATGAATCTTATGGATGAGGGAACTAAAGACCTGAACTCCTTAGAAATTAGCGAAAAGTCCGAACTTTTAGGAGTTAGCTTGAACACTTTTTCAAATCAAGATCAGTCCAATGTTTTTATGACAACCCTAAAACAAAGCTTCGATGCGAGTCTGGAACTATTCTCTGATGTTGTGTTAAACCCCACTTTTCCGCAAACAGAGTTTGATCGTCTAAAGAATGAACAGATAAACAACATTAAAAATGAAAAGGCACAGCCGGTTGCAATGGCTTTAAGGGTCATGAACAAATATATGTATGGGGAAGACCATCCCTATAGTAATCCTTATACAGGAACTGGATACGAAAACACTGTGGAAGCACTTACCAGGGAAGATGCGCTCAGTTTTTACAATACGTGGGTTAAACCTAATAACGCAACGATTATTGTTACGGGGGATATTGAAATGGATGATTTAAAATCCAAACTTCAAAAGACATTGGGCAAGTGGAGAAAAGGAAACATTCCTGCAATTACGTTTAACGAACCCAAAACGAATACCAAAAACACCTTGTATTTGATGAACAGACCAGAATCACAACAATCCGTTATCATTGCTGGGCATTTGACTGAAAAGTATGGTGGAGTTTCGGAAATTGCCCTGGAACAAATGGTAAGCATCCTTGGAGGGGATTTCACTTCAAGAATCAATATGAATTTACGTGAAGACAAACATTGGTCTTATGGTGCAGGTGGATTTGTTTTAGGATCGAAGGAAGAAAGACCATTTATCGTTTATGCACCCGTGCAAACAGACAAAACTTCGGAATCTGTGAGTGAAATCCGCAAGGAAATCTCCGAATTTATATCCACCCGCCCTGCTACGCAACAAGAACTTGACAAAGTAAAGACAAATCAGGTTTTGAGTTTGCCGGGACAATGGGAAACCAATAGCGCAGTAAATACTTCCATACGAAACCTTTTACGATACAATCTACCTGACAACTATTATGAAACCTATGATCAAAATGTCCGTAACCTGTCATTGGATGATGTTCGTAAGGTAAGTACCCAAATAGTGAAGCCAGAAGCTGTAAATTGGTTTATGGTAGGGGATAGGGCCAAGATTGCGAGTAAATTGGACGAACTGGGTTTCGATAATATAATTGAAATAGATGCTGATGGAAATCCGATAGTCCCAGCGGTGAAAGAACCGGAAACCGAGATAAAGAATTAAAAAAAGAAAGCCCGCTTAAAGCGGGCTTATTTTTTATCGTAGTGTTGGGTATTCCGTGGGATTGGTTTCATTCATGATGGCATACACCTTCTCAAAGATATCTTCTGCATTGGGTTTGGAAAAATAATCCCCATCTGATGCATAAGCTGGCCTATGTTCATTGGCTGTAAGGGTTTGGGGAGCGCTGTCAAGATATTGGTAACCTCCTTGTTTTTCCAATATTTCTTGCATCAAGTATGCCGAACATCCGCCAGGAACATCTTCATCAACTATCAATAGTCTATTGGTCTTTTTTAAACTTTTCACCACATCATGTTCAAGGTCAAATGGGAGAAGTGTTTGTGCATCTATCACCTCGGCTTCAATACCCACTTCCAAAAGTTCGGTGGCAACCTTCTCTACAATCCTCAAGGTAGAGCCATAGGAAAGCAAAGTGATATCCGTACCTTCTTTCATAACCTCAACTTTCCCGATTGGGGTGCAAAACTCCCCTAGGTTAAGAGGTTTCTTTTCTTTGAGTCGGTAACCGTTCAAACTTTCAATAACAAGTGCGGGTTCATCACTTTTCATAAGGGTGTTATAAAAACCTGCAGCTTGTGTCATATTTCTTGGAACCAAAATATACATCCCGCGTAACAAATGAATTAATCCACCCATTGGGGAACCGGAGTGCCAAATACCTTCCAAACGGTGTCCTCTTGTTCTAATGATCAACGGAGCTTTTTGCTTCCCAACGGTACGGTACATTAATGTGGATAGGTCATCACTCAGCGTTTGCAGTCCATAAAGGATGTAATCCAGATACTGAATTTCTGCAATAGGCCTTAAGCCTCTAAGGGCAAGTCCTATTCCCTGACCAACAATTGTTGCTTCCCGGATTCCGGTGTCGGAAATTCGTAAATCCCCGTATTTTTTCTGCAAACCTTCAAGTCCTTGGTTTACATCACCAATGTTTCCGGTATCCTCACCGAATACCAACGTCTCTGGATGTTTGCCAAAAAGCGCATCAAAATTATCCCTCAAGATAATTCGGCCATCCACCATCTCTGTTTCGTTTGAGTATTCCGGTGGCAGGGCTTGAACTGTGGTTGCTTTGTTTTTCAATTCACTATATAAATGCGAACTGAATTTGGGTTGGGAGACGCTCAAAAACTGGGATATCCATTGCAGTAGCGCTTGCTTTTCTTGGGAAGATTCACCCAATAGATATCGCAATGCCTTCCTTGAATTGGAGGCCAAATCTTTTTTGAGTGGTTCTTCTATTGCAATCAGGTCATTCTTAACTTTTGAAATGAACGTTCTATTTGGACTTTGGTTGGCTGCATTTTCCAAAAGTTTTACCAGTTGCTTCTTTGCTTCTGTATGGGGCTTGAGAAATTCGGACCATGCCTCTTTTTTAGCGGCCCTAACTTTCTGTTTGATTTCCCTTTCAAGAGCTTTTAGTTCTTCTTCGGTAGCTATACCATTTTCAATAATCCACTCTCTGAACCTTTTGTTGCAGTCATTTTCCCGTTCCCATTCTAAACGTTCTTGAGATTTGTACCTTTCATGTGAGCCAGAGGTTGAATGCCCTTGAGGTTGTGTTAGCTCGGTAACATGAATCAATACCGGTACGTGACCTTCCCGAGCAATATCGGAAGCATTTTCAAAGGCATGAATAAGCCCTGTATAATCCCATCCTTTAACTTTTAGGATTTCATAACCGTCGTTGTTCTCATCTCTTTGAAGACCTTTAAGCACTTCAGAAATATCACCCTTGGTGGTATGGAATTCAGAAGGTACGGAAATGCCATAATCGTCATCCCAAACACACATGACCAAGGGAACCTGCATTACCCCGGCAGCATTAAGGGTTTCAAAAAAATGGCCTTCGCTGGTACTTGCGTTGCCAATGGTGCCCCATGCCACCTCATTTCCATTATTGGAAAAATTGGTTTGATCTATGCCTTTAAGGTTTCGATATATTTTGGATGCCTGAGCTAGACCTAAAAGTCTAGGCATTTGACCCGCGGTACATGATATATCGGCACTACTGTTTTTCTGTTTGGTCAAATCCTTCCATGTACCATCCTCATTTAAACTGTGTGTCACAAAATGGCCTCCCATTTGCCTGCCGGCGCTCATGGGCTCTTTTTCTAAATCAGTGGTGGCGTAAAGTCCGTGGAAAAATTCTTTGGGATCAAGAAGGTCCAAAGACATCATAAAGGTTTGATCTCGGTAATAGCCACTTCTAAAATCCCCATCCTGAAAAGCGCGTGCCATTGCCAATTGGGGTAATTCTTTGCCATCTCCAAAAATCCCAAATTTGGCTTTGCCGGATAAAACTTCCCTTCTCCCCAACAAACTACATTCCCTGCTAGTGACGGCAACTTTATAATCCTTAAGTATTAGCGATTGAAAATCATCAAAGGAGATATCGTTGCTTGTTTGGGAGTTGGGTTTCATAAGCTATGCAGGATTTTGTGCAAAAATAGGAAAATACATCCGTATTAACAATACCGACCTATGTTAATAATGTGATAATTTGATAACAAAACAGGTGTTTCGAAACAAATATTTCAAACTTTGTGTTTTATTAAGGTTCTTTTTTGGGAATTTGGCAATTAAAACCACTTTCGGGTAAACAGACCTATTAGGGTTCTTGGACTGATCGTCACCACAAAACGGATACGCTCTCCGTAGTCCTTGTCCGCAATTTCCCAACCTCTATTGGAATACATGGGAAAATAGAGTTCGAAATAATCGGTCACCAAATTTAATCGTATGCCCGAGTCATACACAAAACGCGCATTTTCACCCTTATTTCGGATATAGCCAATATCTCCATAAGCCTCGATCCATCTCCAAATATTGGTACTTGCATTCATGGTTGTAATCCAATCATTGGCAAAAGGATTTTCCAGTTGGGATTTAAAACCACCTTCGGCAATGATAATCTGTTGACTGTAGATACCGGAATCTTCGGAACGACCTAAATAATTAAGGTCGAAAAGATAATCTGTGGGTCGATCCAGTGCAAAACTGAAAAAGTCCGAGTTGGTTTTGTTCCTTAAAAACTTTCCTGCATAAAACCTGACATTGAGCTGTCTGTTGCTTTGAAACAACTTGCGATATTCCAGTTCAAAGGCAAGTTTAGTGAATTCACTGGAATGCTGGGCATCCAAAAACCAAGAGGAGTAATTGAGAATATTGTTGTCCACATCACGGAACCTTACATTGAAAACTGCATAATCTGGATCTGTATCAATTTGGTCGGCAATGGCATCGTCAATGTTCCTGAAAACACTTCGATATCTAAAAAGCAGGGACTGCCTACGGTTGGAAATGAGGTCATCGGGCCTCCACCCAAAACTAATGGCTGGGGTTAGGGTGGTGAATCTAGAATTTACTTGAAAGTGAGAGGTAGAACCCGAAAAGGAATAATTGGAGACATACAATCCACTTTTACCATGGTACTTTCTATAACGAAGACTGGCTTTACCCACCAAAGTTTTTTCCAAAAATGAATAAGTGGGTGCAAAATCATATTGAAAAGGCCTTTCTAAAAAGGTTTTGTTGTAAATTCTCAACCCTGGGGTTATTCCATCATAAACATTAAAGTTGGCCACAGGCACATAAAATACCTGATTGTAATTGGGGTCTTCCGTGTCTTTGAAAAATTGAAATTTCAGCTTTTTGTTGCTGGAAAAGAAACCATTTAAGGTTTTCCAATTATCACGTTGGTTGAATTCTGGAATCTTTTGGTCATAATTAAGAACCAAACGGTCTTCGCCTTTTCTGGGAATGGTAAACGTTCTGGAAGTATCCACACCGGTAAACCAATAGTGGGACACAACAGAATCTTTTTGAAGTCCAAACAATGAAATTGGAACCTTGGTGCCTCTTTTATTTTTTAAAACAAAGGTGATGGAATCTTCAGTCTTTTCAACCTTTTTTATTTTATAGTCTATTTTTTTGCGTGTGGAAACATATTCATCAAAGAACCAATTAATATCCTTATCAGAAAAACGTTCGATCTCATTTCTAAAATCTGCTGCATTTACGTTGGGGTTCAGAATATGTGTCTTATAAAAGGATACAATGCTACTATCTATCTCTTCTTTACCTAAATATTCTGCTAAATAGGACATCCCTAGACCGGCCTTATAGGCGTTGGCAATTTTTTGGTTGAACTTGATAAGGGAGTCGTTGGGGGTGGTCAGCGCTTGATCAATATTTTTACGTGCAGAGAGCATGCTAAGTAGGGCATATTGCTCGTTAAAGTCCATTTTAGCCAAATGGAAACTTCTGAATCCCCATATTTTTGAAAGCTTTCCAGCCAGTTTTTGTCCCGGGTAATGTTCCTCCACATACTTTATCATAAGATAATTGCTGATGGCATCCGTAACCCATCGTTCTTTGCGGGCATCTATGAACAGTGTTTCTTTTAGAAAACTATGGAGTGCAGTTTTCAGAAATTTCATCTCAAACTGAAATTGAGCTTCATATGGCCGAATGAAAGAGGGTAATTGATTTATTCCGTAAAGTGGGGATTTATTATAGGCAAGTTCACTTACCAATAGATTTTGATGAGGGAAATGCCCGAGGTTTCCATCCAAAAAGTCGGTAATCTTGTTGATGGAAATACCTTGGGAAATATTATCGTATTTGTTGGAATCCAAATCGGTAATCACCGTTAGTGCCCTGGTGACATGTTTGGTGAATTTTTCCCTTGGGCTAAGAATGACCTCACAACTTTTTCTATCGTGCCCGCTGAGCTTAACATATTGCCCTCCAGGGAATTTGGAATTGCCATGACCATCAAAATTTGTGGTGAGGTATAAGCCTTTTGGATATTTAAAATCAATAGTGGTATTGGCAACATCCGTATAAAGATCATCAAGATCCATATTATTATAAAGCTTCCACTCTTTATCATAAACTGCAGGGGTCAGGTACCAATCTTTTAAATAATATCCGCCACCCGGAGTGTATCCATAGGATGTGAATTTTTCGTGCGGCAGTTTTACGCTGTAGGTGAAAAATAATTGGATGGAGTCCCCTGGTGGTAGTACTTCGTTCAGTTTAATACGAAGTATATCCTGGTTTTTGTTCTGTGCCCACTCCAATCCGGCATAGTCGGCATCCACAATGCTCATTATTCCAGTACAACCCCTTTCTTTTTCTTTGGCCAGGTGTAAACTTCGTTTGAATTCTTCGGCAAAACGCTTGGCTAAAGCTGTATTTTTATTTGAATAGGCGTGCGTCCAGTCGTTGAAATAGAGTACAGTAAGCCCATCGTTTGAATCGTTGACATAAGTGAACTTTTGCTTGATCTGGATTTCTTTGTCAACGCCATTCAAGGTAGCATTTATTTCATTGGTATGCTGAGCCATAAGGACACCACAACACAAATAGTGAAGCACGAGAATGGTATGTAACAAGAACTTTTTGCTCAACAAAGACAATGGGGTTAGAAGTTGGGACTCAAATTTCGTCCTTTGTAGAATGCATCAATGATTTGGACCACTTCAGCTTCAGTATCCACAATTTTAATTAGGTCAAGGTCTTTTGGGCTAATGTTGCCAGCAGTCAACATAGTGTCTTTGATCCAATCAAAAAGTCCTGACCAGAAAGATGTACCGACCAAAATAATTGGGAATGTGTGTATTTTATTGGTTTGGATCAGGGTAATTGCTTCGAATAGCTCATCCAATGTGCCAAAACCTCCTGGCATGACCACAAAGCCCTGGGAATATTTGACGAACATCACTTTTCTAACAAAAAAATAGTCAAAATCGAGACTTTTATCAGCATCAATAAAAGGATTGTCGTGCTGTTCAAAGGGAAGGTCTATGTTTAATCCAACGGAAGTTCCCCCTGCCATACTTGCTCCTTTGTTACCAGCTTCCATGATACCAGGCCCACCTCCAGTGATGATTCCATAGCCGGCCTCGGCCACACTTTTGGCGACTTTTACGGAGAGTTCATAGTATTTTTCCCCAGGTTTGGTCCGTGCTGACCCGAAAATTGAAACACAAGGGCCAATAGCACTCATTTTCTCAAAACCATTGACAAATTCGCCCATGATTTTAAAAATGGCCCAAGAGTCATTTGTCTTTATTTCATTCCAACCTTTATGGTGTTGTTCTTTACGCATATCTCTACTTTTTTATCAGACCGCAGGGGCGATTTTTCTTTTGGAATTGTCCAACTCCTTTTTCAAGAACTTGGCAGTATAACTTTTATTGTCTTTGGCCACCTCTTCTGGAGTGCCTTTTGCAACGACCATCCCACCGCCGCGACCTCCTTCGTAGCCTATATCAATGAGGTGGTCCATCATTTTTATGACATCCATGTTGTGTTCAATGATCAAGATGGTATTTCCTTTGTCCACCAGTTGGTCCAAAACTTCCATCAGCACGCGAATATCTTCAAAATGGAGACCTGTTGTAGGTTCATCCAATATATAAAAGGTATTTCCGGTATCTCTTTTGGACAACTCCGTCGCCAACTTTACCCGCTGTGCTTCACCTCCTGAAAGGGTTGTGGACTGTTGTCCTAAGGAAATGTATCCCAATCCCACATCTTTTATGGTCTTCAGTTTTCTGTGGATTTTTGGAATATTTTCAAAAAAACCTACAGCCTGATTAATGGTCATTTCCAGCACATCGGCTATTGACTTTCCCTTGTATCGGATTTCCAAAGTTTCCCTATTAAAACGTTTTCCATTACAAGTTTCGCATTCAACATAAACGTCCGGCAGAAAATTCATCTCAATGACTTTTAAACCGCCACCTTGGCAGGTTTCGCATCTACCTCCAGCAACATTAAAACTGAAACGGCCGGGCTTATAGCCTCTAATAGTGGCTTCCGTGGTTTTTGCAAACAATGCCCTGATCTCACTAAAAACACCAGTGTATGTAGCGGGATTGGATCTTGGTGTGCGGCCAATAGGGGATTGGTTAATATCAATCACCTTGTCAACGTGATCCAGTCCAGTAATTTTTTTATAGGGCATTGGTTTTTTGACGCCATTAAAATAGTGTGCATTCATAATAGGATAGAGGGTCTCATTGACCAAAGTAGATTTTCCACTACCTGAAACACCAGTAACTCCAATTAGTTTTCCAAGGGGAAATTCCGCAGTAACGTTTTTAAGATTGTTGCCCGTGCAACCCGATAAAACAATCTTTTTTCCACTGCCTTTTCTTCGGTTTGATGGAACTGGAATCTCCAATTCCCCCGAAATGTACTGAGCAGTAAGTGTTTTATGATGCTTTAGATCTGCCGGTAATCCTTCGGAGATGATTTCGCCCCCATGCCTTCCGGCTTTTGGCCCAATGTCGATGACATGGTCTGCATGCTCGATCATATCCCTATCATGTTCTACAACAATAACAGAGTTACCAATATCACGAAGCGATTCCAAGGAGTTGATCAAGCGTGCATTATCACGTTGGTGCAACCCAATGCTTGGTTCATCCAAAATATATAGGACTCCCACAAGTTGAGATCCTATTTGGGTTGCCAATCGTATTCGTTGGGCTTCACCACCGGAAAGGGATTTTGAGCTTCGATTCAAGGAAAGATAATCCAGACCAACATCTAACAAAAATCGAATCCTAGTTCTGATTTCCTTGATGATTTCCTCGGCTATTTTCTTTTGGTTGCCCTCCAGTTCATTTTCCAGTTGTTCAAAGAAATCGGCTAATTCGGCGATGTCCATTTGAGCCAATTCCGCGATATTTTTATTTCCAATTTTAAAATACAATGATTCTTTTCGCAACCTTGAACCTTCACAACTTGGACATGAAACTTTGTCCATGAAATCTTTTGCCCAACGTTTGATAGAGGTGGAATTGGC
Organism: Flagellimonas sp. 2504JD1-5; assembly: GCF_053618295.1. NCBI lineage: Bacteria > Pseudomonadati > Bacteroidota > Flavobacteriia > Flavobacteriales > Flavobacteriaceae > Flagellimonas > Flagellimonas sp. 2504JD1-5. The sequence goes on along the minus strand of NZ_JBSIOU010000002.1, from coordinate 599,748 downwards.
CTCGTCAAACTGTGTTTTAATGAAATTGGCAATACCCTCATAGTCAATTTTATATTGTCTTTTTACACCCAAGGTTTTGGAATCAACCTCAAAACTATCTTTGCCACCGTTCAGAATTACATCCATGGCTTCAGAAGGAATTTTCGAAATAGGATCCGAAAGATTGAATTTATAGCGTTGCGCAATTGTCTCAAGTTGCTTAAATGCCCACGATTTTTTGTATTCTCCCAAAGGCGCGATTCCACCAGCATTGATTGAAAGCTTTGTATTTGGGAAAATTTTCTGTTCATTGACTTGATGCACGTGACCAAGACCATTACAAACAGGGCACATTCCTTTTGGTGAATTGAAGGAAAACGTATTCGGTTCGGGAGTAGGGTAGGAAATACCCGAAGATGGGCACATCAGGTCCCGACTAAAATAGCGTGGCTCGGATTCACCTTCTTCCAAGACCATTAGTACATTATCGCCACTGTACATTGCCGTGTTAATGGTCTCATTGAGTCTTTTATGAAAGTCTTCACTCTCGTTTACCTTGAGCCGGTCTATTACAATTTCAATATCGTGGGTCTTGTAGCGGTCGACTTTCATCCCTTTGGTAATATCCAAAATTTCACCATCTACTCGAACCTTTACAAACCCCTGCTTCGCAATTTGCTCAAACAATTCTCGGTAATGTCCTTTTCTTGACTTGACCACTGGAGCCAAAACATTGATTTTTTTATCGCGATAGGAATCAATGATCAGCAACTTAATTTGTTCATCGCTATAACTGACCATTTTTTCACCAGTGTTGTAGCTGTATGCGTCCCCGGCCCGTGCAAAAAGCAAGCGCAGAAAATCGTATACTTCGGTGATGGTACCCACTGTTGAGCGGGGTGATTTTGATGTAGTTTTCTGCTCAATGGCAATTACTGGGGAAAGTCCATCAATTTTGTCAACATCCGGGCGTTCCAATCCACCTAAAAATTGTCGGGCGTAGGCAGAAAAGGTCTCAATATATCTGCGTTGCCCCTCAGCATAAATGGTGTCAAAAGCTAAAGACGACTTTCCACTGCCGGAAAGTCCAGTGATTACTACGAGCTTTTCCCGAGGGATGGTCACATCAATATTTTTAAGGTTATGGACCCTAGCTCCCTTAACCTCAATATGTTCTTCGTAGTTAATCATAAAAATTATAGCAAAACTTCAAAAATAACCATTTGACAGTTAAAAAGGAAGCCAGCTCAAGTTTCGTTTTTGTCAATTGTTGACTTATTTTTGAGATACCAAAACTCAAGTCTTCTCGCGCGTAGGCGAGAGGTATTTATATATAAAATTAGTTGGTCTCGACTGCGCTCGACCTCACATAATAAGTTTTTAAGAATGAAATTACTTGGCATCGGCTCTCGAATTGACCACCCGGAATATGGAAAAGGCGTTATAACCAATGTGTCCTCGAAACACTATTGGGTCACTTTTTTGGAAAATGGACTTGAAACCATTGATTTGGATTCCGAATTTGAAGTAATTGAAGGGGTAGAGGACGATGTGGATACGGTCAGTTTCTTTGATGTGGAGCGCTCTCTGGTCAAAATCCTTGAAAAATGGAGTGATACCCATGAAAAAGTTGCCTTGGCCGACAAATGGAAAGGCGGGAAATTGATTTTGGATCCTGTTGGGGATTTGTCGCCAAAGGAAATGCCCATTGATACTTTTTTTCATAAAATAGTTATGGTTAGGGATAGGATCAGGGTGATGGAGCAAAAAATAAACAGTAGCAAAACCTTGGACGACCAGGATAAAATTGATCTTCAGCAATACATCACAAGGATTTATGGGAGTTTGACCTCCTTCAACGTGCTTTTCAAAAATAAAAGCGATCAGTTCGTAGGTGAGCGGTCAAAATAGTAATATTATTACACGGCTTCTTTTTCTACTCTACTATATGACCGGTTTCTATTTGAAGTATTACTTGCATGTAGCTTGCCATTGATCAAGGATTTAATCTTGGCATTTCTTATGTCATTGTTGCAAAAACTTTGGTGATTATCCGTACGATTTAAAAAAGAATCACTTTTACCCATTTCACCAAAGCTAATGTCCTGTAGGTTTAAGGAGATCATTTCAACATGATTTTGATTGTAGTAAATACCGTATTTACGCTTTATATCATAAATCAACCAATCTTGGTTCGAATAAATATTTCTAAAGTGCTTTGAAATTAATGGCAGGACATTGGATTCTGGAGTAATGGAAGCAAATTGAACCCCATCTTTGGTCGGTTGGAAATCCATCAGATTTTCTGTCCGTTGCTTCTCCCTGCGAACGGAACCGGCCAATTGATTTACTCTTTGGACAATGCCGTCGGAATAATTCAAATAACTTCCTGTTTTGGCCTCCACTAGCTTTTGGATGTAGCTATATAATATAAGTTCTATTCCTTCAGATTCGCTCAAAAACGAAAAATAGATATTGGTAATGGCATTGTGGCTTTTGTTCCGAATGCCCTCCCAAACCCTTTTTGCAGTATCAACATGGGTGAAAATGGTCTTGGTCTCCGAAAAAAGACCCTTTTGGCCATTCCCATTTTTTTGAATATCGGCCACATTGATTTTCTCTTCAAAAGCAACATATACAGCCGAGAGAAAACCGTTAAAGCTGCCATCATAAATTAGTGTAGTTGAATTTTTCATAATCCGCCCATTTTGTAATTAATCCAAAATTATGGAATTATTCCCAAAAATGGAAATAATCCAAAATATTTTTTGGAAATAATCCAAATTAGTTATATTTGAGGATATAAAAAGGATGACAAAGGGCACGACAATGGAAAATGAACTGACTTTAAAACGATTTACTGAAATACGAAGGGAACTGGGGCATACGCAAGCTGAGTTCGCCAAGTTGTTGGGAGTTTCGAATACGACAGCGGATATTGAAAGAGGTCGGACCAAGCTTTCTGGGAAAGTTGTAGCGGAACTTTTAAGACAGTTTAAGGTAAATCCCCTCTGGTTGTTCGGGGAAAGTGACCAAAAGCATTTGGAAACTTCAAAAACCAGTGTCATTCCCAAAGTAGTGACCGTAGATAGTTCTGACCAGGATAATATGGTACTCGTAAATGCAAAGGCCGCAGCTGGTTATCCGCAGAACATCCAGGACACAAGCTGGTACCAACAGCTCCCCGCTTTTGATTTGCCAATTCCCGAATTTAGAAACGCCACCTATCGCGGATTTCAGGTGGAAGGGGATAGTATGTTGCCCAATCTTCGGCCTGGAGAATGGATTTTGGCCAGGGCAATTGAGCATATTGACCATGTAAGTTCCAACAAAATGTACGTAGTTGTACTTCAGGATTCGGTAATGGTAAAAAAGATTGAAAAACGGCCCAACTCCAACAATATTACTTTGGTTTCACTTAATGAAACCTATCCACCTTATGATATCAAACCTTTTCAGATCCAAGAAATTTGGGAAGTGAGCAGCAAGCTTACCTTTAATGTGGATGCCACAACAGAAACCGGGTTGCTGCGACAACTACAGCAATCCATGGAAGAATTAAAAAAACAAGTGGGTCAGGTTAAGAGTAATTAACCACTTTTTGTACCTGTTCGTTATATGTACTTTCAAAAATCTTGTCGGCGTTAGCTGATTCAAATCCTTCACGTAGATGTTCACGCTTTAGCAGTTGTTTATTCATTTTCTCAAATTCTGGAAGCGGTAACCGCTCGGCAAATTCAACATAACTTCCGGCAATTTTCATTTCCTCGCCATTTGCAAAAGTGGCATTAACCATTTTAGCTACTGAACTGCTTTGCTTCAAAAGGCCATCTTTACTGGTTTTGATTTTACCTCCTGCTGTATTTAGTACAATTCCAATCTCTTCCAAGAAGGTATTGAATTCCTTTAAGGTGTTATAAGGCTCCGGTAACGCATGCACACTAATGGTGTAGTGATTCAAATAATATCTATTGTAAATGGCCCAAGCGGCATACTCTGTTTCTTTGGCGAGCTGCAAAAAATCATCGAGAGCAGGAACTTTCCATAAGGGTTTGTAAAAGAATTGTCCCACTTCCTTTGGGTTTTCCAAGTTTAGATCGTTTATGGGGTCGGTTGTGATATCTTGTGTATATTTTTTGATTATGGATTGAGCACCTGAGGACAATTCATTTACTCTTAACTCACTAATAAAAATCCGCGGATAATCAGGTTTGGGTGGAGCGTACCAATATGCATTCAATTTCTTTTCTTCAAAAGAATAGGCGTCCATTCTTTGGTAGCCATGGGCAAGAAATATCTTCTCCAATGAAGCTATACCCAAATTGGGGACACCCAAAGTTCTAAATGCAATATGATCATTAATAATATTCTCTTCTTTGGAAATCAATCCTTTTTTTATCATGGCTCCGCTTATTATCTCAACATCATCCACATTTTTTTTATAGGGCTCAAAGATTGACTTTAGTATAATGTCCAAGGGAGTATTGTCGTCAAATTTCATAATCTCAGTTTTAATTGTACTAATTGGGCCCAAAACTAGTTGTATATTTAATCGATTTTAATTATTAATTTATATTAAATGATTAGTTTGTATAATCAATTGGAAATTCGGCATTTCCACTATTTCTTAACACTTGCCGACACATTACATTATGGTAAAGCTGCAGAACGTCTGCTAATTTCACAGTCTGCTTTGAGTCAACAAATACAACGACTTGAAGTAATCCTAAAACAGCCACTATTTAAAAGGCACAATCGTAAGGTTGAATTGAGTCGGGCCGGTAAATTCTTTAAAACAGAGGCCGAAATTGTAATAGGACAGATGCAAACCTCCATGGAGCGCTGGAATACTGTAATGGAAGGACATTCGGGAATAATAAAAATTGGCTTTGTCGGCTCAGCGATTCAGGAATTCTTACCTAGAAAAATCAAAGAATTGAATCAGGCATACCCCAAAATTCAATTTGTCTTGCAAGAAGGAAGCAATCAAGCCCAATTGGAATTATTGGAGCGGAATCAATTGGATGTTGGCCTCATGCGCTCCAACGAGGTGCCGGATACTATGAATTTTAAATCGGTCGCCAAAGAAAATCTGTGTCTTGTGTTACCGAAGGACCATGCCATAGAAATCAAAAACTTCAAAAATTTAAAACAGTTTTCTTCAGAACAATTCATACTTTTTCCCAACCAACAGAGCCAATCGTACTATCATCAAATTATCAGCCTTTGTGCCAGTCATGGATTTGTACCCAATATCACGCATCAATCCATTCATGGCCCGGCCATATTCAAATTGGTGGAGAGTGGTTTGGGAATTTCCATTGTACCCAAGTCCTTGACCTTGGCCACAAAATATAAGGTCAATTTTATTGAACTTGAGAAAGAGCCTTTTAAAACAGAACTTTTTGCGGTTTGGAAAAAGAAAACCAGCAATCATGCACTTGAAGTCTTTTTAAGATTGCTGGAATAATATCTTGGATTCCTAATTTTGAAGCCCTTAACTAAAATAATACTTTTCAATATTTAATTATTGCCAGCGCTTACGACCTCGATTGGTGGCCCAAAATGGTTTAAGGTTTTTATCCCTTAGTTCAAGATGGCTGTTATTGTAGTCAAGCTCTTTGGCAATGAAATGACCTTTTGGTAGTTTCTTTGTGCGGAAAGCTACAATCTGAATCTGGTCTCCTTTACTATCAATTACAAAGTTATGGACCTTATTTGTTGGTCCTAAGTGTATATTAAGAATTGTATCGTTGGAATTCATAATCAAATGTGTTCCAGAAAGTGACTTGCCAGTTGTGTATTTACAGGATTCTTTTTTAATCTCGGTTACGGTACCTTTCAAAGTAACAAGTTCGTATTTAGAGCCATTCCTTGACACCCCTTCTAGTTCTCCCATTCCCTTTTGGGAATGCACTGTAGTAATAATTGAAATTGAACAGATTAAAAGCACAGATTTCATAAAATCATTCATCTCGTTTGTTTTGGTAACGAAAGTAGTATTGAAGCCTTTTTTGGACAATGACCTCAATCAATTTGGATTGAATGTCAACCCCTAAATAACGAAAAGAGATTCCTTGATACTATGGGCCAATTTATCTGCGGCTTTTGGATGTAATCGGAACCAAAGCTCTGGCTCAAAAATTTCCAATTCAGCTAATGCCAAGTTCCCATCATTGTCCCTGAAAATATCTACTCTTGCATATATGGGTAGTTCCGGGCTGGCATAAAGTACTTGAGTTGCAAATTCAATTTCGGTTACTGAGGGTTGATAATTTTGAATTGATCCACCAAAATCATCCTGTACCCTAAAATCACCTGGTTTGGCAATTTTTAAAATGGAGTGCGAGTATTTTCCGTTGAACAGTACCATGGAAATTTCTCCTTGTTCAACAATATTTTTTTGGAACTCTTGCAACATCATGGTTTCCTCTGCCGTCAACTCTTGAAAAACCGCATCGTATTTTTTCCAATCATCTTTATGGAACTTATACGTGTGCCTAGCTCCACCGGCAATACACGGTTTAAGGACCAGATTTTCAGATTCGAAACCTAACTGATGCCTAGCTTGATCCATGGCCTGTTTCAGATTGAGTCGTGAATCTGGTTCGATATACAAAGTCTTGGGGATGTTGATTCCATTTTGCTCCAAATCCTGCAGATAATGTTTATCCATATTCCAGGACACCAATTTGTATGAATTGATAAATTGGGTCAAGTTCTTTGTCCGCTGAAACCAGGGAGCAAATGTTTCGAAGCGCTCAAAACAATCCCATGTGGACCTAAAAATGACATATTTGGTGGTATTCCAATCAAAGCTCGGGTCATCCCAAGCTTTTTTGATGGTACGAAGCCCTATTTTATTAAGGGAATCAATGACCAATTGGTCCTCTAAAATTGCATTTTCAATAAGTTGGGTTGATTTTTTCGGATTTATAAACCTTGAATCCGTCAACACTACAACATCAAACATAGGGATAGTTTAAAATCCTACAGCGGTATCATCTCCACGTCTGTCCGCTCCACCTTCCAGTTTTCCATCGGGGAGCACTCTTATCGCATCGACCTTGCCAATAATCCTGTTTTTACCTTCATGAATTTCGTAACCAATATTGTCCAATTCAGATTTGATTTCTGAGGAAAAACCCTCCTCTTCAAACACAATCACATCAGGAAGCCATTGGTGATGGAACCGAGGAGCATTTACTGCCTCCTGCATACTCAGGTCAAACTCATGAACATTTAAAATGGTCTGGGCAACAGCGGTAATAATTGTTGAACCACCAGGGGTGCCAACCACCATATATAACTTTCCATCCTTCTCAACTATGGTTGGGGTCATGCTGCTCAGCATACGTTTTTCAGGTGCAATGCTGTTGGCTTCCGCCCCAATTAATCCAAACATATTTGGGATTCCCGGTTTAGCGCTGAAGTCATCCATTTCATTGTTAAAGAAAAACCCTAGTTCATCCGAGTACAATTTAGAACCATAGGCTCCATTCAAGGTAGTTGTAGCGGAAATAGCATTTCCTTGATCGTCGATAATGGAATAATGTGTGGTTTCATCGCTCTCTATTATTTCCACGATTCCGTGCGAAACTTCGGATGATGGCGTTGGTTTTTTAAAGGAAAAATTCCGCATTCTTTCTTTTAAATAAGCATCAGTCAAAAGTGTATCCAATGGAATATCTACAAAGTCGGGGTCTCCTAAAAAATAATTACGGTCCGCATAGGCTCTTCGGGCTGCTTCCGTGAATAATTGAATGGATTTTGTTGAATTGTGACCATATTTTGAGATGTTGTAGGGCTCGATCATCTTAAAAATTTGATTGATGGTCACTCCACCACTACTGGGAGGAGACATAGAGATTAATCTGAGGTCCTTATAATTAAAAACTACAGGTTGTCGCCATTTGGCTTCATATTTTTCTAGATCTTCTTCTGTAATGTATCCTCCTTTTTCCTGAATGAAAGCAGCTAATTTTTGGGCAATTTCACCTTTATAGAAGCCTTCTCTGCCAAATTTTTGTATTTTCTCCAAGGTATTGGCTAATTCAGGATATTTGATGGTATCCCCTGGCTTAAAATTGAAGGCCAATTTGGTGCTATCACCACTTACTTCAATTATCTGCTCCCTATGGTGTTCCAATCTTTTTGCTTGTTTTTCGGTAACAACCACTCCCTTTTTTGCCAATGCTATAACCGGTGCTAGAATTTCTGAAAAGGGGAGTGAGCCAAATTTGTTATGTACCTCGACCACACCTGCTACAGTACCAGGAACTCCCACTGCCGTGGCACCCACCGTGCTCATATTTGGAACGACATTGCCAAGTGAATCAAGATACATGTCTTTGTGTGCGGATAAAGGTGCCTTTTCCCTATAGTCCAATCCTCCAATAGCACCATCACTTTTCCGATAGACCATAAAACCTCCACCGCCGAGATTACCAGCATAGGGATAGGCTACGGCCAGAGCCAATTCGGTGGCCACCATGGCATCGAAGGCGTTTCCTCCTTTTTGCATGATTTCGGAACCAATTTTTGAGGCTTCTTCCCTAGCGGAGACCACCATAGCTTTTTCGGTGACAAGGCCAGTTGGCGCTGTAGGTTGCTTTTTACAATGTAGAAATAGGACAAGGGGAAGAATAAGAATTAGTCTTCGCATAGGGATTTTAGTTTTTGACGGGAAAAGGTAATCAATTCTTCAAAAAAATCAGTGAATTCCTTTTCAAAAGCTTCATAATGTTCTTCGAGGTCAACAATGGCATAATTCATCTTGGATTTGTTTTGGGTTCTGCGGTTCATTCCATTGAGTACCCTCGATATTCCGGCAAGGTTAGAATAATTATAAAGCCAATTATCTGCAATCATATAGGGCATCATGCGCTGGGTTCCCAAAGGGAGTATATCGTAATTATCCTCTAATAGATCATAGAAATTATCAACATATTCCTCTAAGGGAACTTCTGAATAGACAGACCAATTCTTGGCCAAAAAATGATCGTAAAATATGTCAACAATTACTCGACTGTAATGGCTGTAATTCTTGTGTAGACGTTTGCTACTTTGCTTTGCAATGGGGTGTGAATCGGTAAAAGTGTCGATCTCCCGATGCAATAAAATGCCCTTTTGGATTTTTTCCGGAAAATGATGGAATTTATTCCCTCTGATATGATCGGCAAAAAAATTACCGAGCGTAATTTCCTGATCATCAAAGGATAAATAAATATGGGCCAGAAAGTTCACCGATACAATTTTGTTTTCTTTGTGAAATTTACAAATTCGAAACATGGAATAGGAGGTAGGCAGTTATATTTGCAAAAACTTTTCAACAACTATGACACTGATCAAATCAATTTCTGGAATACGGGGTACCATCGGAGGGGCCACAAATGATAACCTTACACCCATAGATGCTGTTAAATTTGCCGCGGCCTATGGAACTTGGTTAAAAGGATATTCTGGAAAGGACAAATTGAATGTTGTAATCGGTCGTGATGCGCGCTTGTCGGGCGAAATGATTCAAAACCTAGTGGTGTCAACCTTGGTCGGATTGGGAATTGATGTTGTTGACCTAGGGCTATCCACTACACCAACGGTTGAAATAGCGGTTCCGCTGGAAAAAGCGGATGGAGGGATCATTCTTACAGCAAGTCATAATCCAAAACAATGGAATGCCTTGAAATTGTTGAACGAAAGAGGTGAGTTTTTGGATGCAAAACAAGGTGCACTCATTTTGGAACTGGCCGAGAATGAGGATTTTGATTTTGCCGAAGTAGATGATTTAGGAAGCATAACAAAGAACGATGCCTATATCGATATTCATATTCAAGAAGTGCTCAACCTATCCTTGGTGGAGAAGGAAGTGATTAAAAAAGGAGGTTTTAAGGTTGTGGTTGACGGTGTGAATTCAACTGGAGGCATTGCTATTCCAAAGTTGTTGAAAGAATTGGGGGTGGAAGTGGTTGAACTATACTGTGACCCTACGGGTCATTTTCCGCACAATCCAGAACCCCTGAAAGAACATTTATCCGATATCTGTGAATTGGTCGTAAAAGAAAAAGCCGATTTTGGAATCGTTGTGGACCCCGATGTAGATCGCTTGGCATTCATTAGCGATGATGGGGAAATGTTTGGCGAAGAATATACCTTGGTGGCCTGTGCTGACTATGTATTGAGCAAAACCAAAGGAAATACAGTATCTAACTTATCCTCAACTAGGGCACTTCGTGATGTTACTGAAAAACATGGAGGTTCGTATGAGGCAGCTGCCGTCGGAGAGGTGAACGTGGTAACCAAAATGAAGGCCAATAATGCCATCATTGGAGGTGAAGGGAACGGTGGAATCATCTATCCTGAAAGTCATTACGGCAGGGATGCTTTGGTGGGTACCGCACTGTTTTTGATGCTGTTATCCGAAAAAGGAGGCACGGTTGCTGAGTTGAGGGCCAGTTATCCAAGCTATTTTATGAGCAAAAAGAAGATTCAACTTACCCCGGAATTGGATGTCGATGCACTTCTGGATGCTATGCACCAAAAGTATAAGAGCGAACAAGTGTCCACTGTTGATGGGGTGAAGATTGATTTTGCAGAAAACTGGGTACACCTACGTAAATCCAATACGGAGCCGATTATCCGAATTTATACAGAAGCCCAATCGCAGAGCGAAGCAGATGGACTGGCGGATAGAATTATTGGCGAAATAAAAGAAATAGCTGGGATAGCATAACTTATTTCATCAGTTCATATAAGATTTTCTGTTCGCGGAAGTCCTCGTCAGATATATCAACCCGTTTGTCAGAATCTAGCGTTATTTTCCATGTATCGTTTTCCTTTTTGAGTGCCACGTTGAAATAGCCGTATCCGCGAGGTGTCAGTTTTTCGTCACCAGTGCGTCTTGAGCTATAGCGATAATAGCCCGTTTGATACGCAAGACTTCCACTTTCGTCAATTGCTGTTGACAATATGGCAAAAGCGATGGCCATTTCATTCCCACCTTGTTTCATCTGGTCCAGAAAACCTCCAAAATTTTCAAGGTAATTTGACCCGGTTTCAATTCGGTTTTGATCAATTGTGATTCGAATAATATCCTTGGAATGAATGGATTTTAATTTGTCGGAATCCAATTGGGCATAAGCTTCCATAAATGGAATCCAGACATCATCTCTTATTGTCTCAATAACACTATCGGATACAGTATTTCCTTGTTGGCCAAAAGAAATAAAGGAAACACAAAAAAACAGAATAAATAGGGATTGTTTCATTTTTTGATTGTTGAGTTAGCAACAATTTATGAAACAAAAACAATTAAGGATGAGACTTTTAGAAAAATTTAAGTGTTGGTCAAGTTCTCAAGATATTCGTTTCTGACCAGTTTGGCCGTTTTGTGCTCTCCAGTATGACTCCAACCTGGGGGCATTACCAGATAGCGCAACTTGTTCATGAGCCCGGGTGCTTTTACAACATCTTTGACAAGTGCAATAATCTCCCCAAAATAGACGTCAATAAAATTTCCTGAGTCCATTTCCCTCGTTATTCCATATTCAATTTGAATACTTTTTTGCTCCTCTTGGTAGGTTCCAAACACCCTGTCCCAAATATTTAGAAGGTTACAGAAATTGGTGTCCATATACAAAGGATTTCGAGCATGGTGCACCCGGTGATGTGATGGAGTCAACATGATCTTATTCAAAAAACCGAAACGGGCATCTTTGATCAGGTTTTCACCCACATGGATAAAGGCGCCATAGGTACCATCTATAAACATTACTGCAAACAACACCTCAGGGGGAACGCCCAATAAGATGCAAATGGTTGTTCGTATAACATCGGCATAAGGGGCTTCCAAAAAGAAGTGGGCATGGGTAACAGAGAGGTTCATGTCCTCTGGCGCATGGTGTGTTGAATGCAAGCACCAAAAAATCCTGACCTTATGACCCAGATAATGATAAACAAAATGTGCCAACTCCCAAACAACGTAGGCATAAATAAACCAATACCATGTTGGGCTGGTTTTGAATAGGGTGTAGGGTTCAAAGAATCCAATACAAAAGGCAACCATGGCAATTGCGATAAAGCGACCTACAAATCTGTTGAAAATGTAGATTAGGAAATTAACTTTATACACCTTGATCTGTGGCTTTTTATAGATCAAGCCAGCAACAAACTCCAGAATCAATAAAAAAGGAATGATAGGGTAGATCAAGGAAGCAACCCCTTCATAGGTTTTAAAAACTGAATAGTCGCCGGTTTTAAAGATTTCAAGCGCTTGGGTGATTCCAAGAAACCCAATGATCTCCTCGAATAAAGATGATAAAATTTCCATATTGGCATATTATGGAAAAATAGAATTGGGGAGAATAAAATTTAGACGAACAGCCCATTAGGAGCTACCAGCAAATGGGACGCTTACAAAAGTTTGATCAGTATTGGATAAGTGACCGTAGCGGTTGATCTATTCAAGTTGTTTGAAAAGCTGCTGGTACTTTGTCCTTGTGTTTCCATCTTTTGTGTGTCCAGAAATAAAACTCTGGAGCTTCACGAATTGATTTTTCCACTTCTTCGAGAAAAGCTTCTGAAATCCCATATCCTTCAACTTCATTTGGATTCTCGGTAAGAACCTTAAAAGTACCTTGGTAATGTCCCCGTTTGGTTTTTTTAACTTTTAAATAAACCGGAACAATGTCGTGTTCCTTACAAATTTCTTCACCACCAACATGAACGGGCACCAAAATATCCATGAATTTTGCCCAATGTCTTGTTCTGTTCAGCATAGGAGATTGATCGCTGATGATTCCTACCGTTACCAGTTCGTTTGCCTCTTTTGCGGCCTTTATAATTTTTCTACTTTCAAAGGTTCTGATTAGGGTTGTACCATACTTACTTCGTATATCCCTGACCATTTTATCAAAATACCTATTGTTTATAGGTTGATAAATGGCATAAGCCTTGGCTTTGATAAAAGAATTTAAATTAAAAACCCACTCCCAACTAGCATAATGGGGCATCATTATCATTACATTTTTACCGTCTTTTTCCAACTTCAGAATATCTTCAACATTGGTAAAAACATATCTTTTACGCATTTGTTCATCGCTTATGCCCAGCGTCTTTACCATTTCTAGAAACATATCGCAAAGATGCTTGTAAAATTCCTTTTCAATCCTAAGGCGTTCAGCATAAGATTTCTCTGGAAAAACGAGTTCAAGATTGTATCGGACCACTTTTTTGCGGTAACCAATTAGATAGTACAACAATAGATATACACCATCCGATATGAGGTAAAGAAGTTTGAAAGGTAATCTGGAAATCAACCAGAGTAGGGGATAAACAAGTATAAAAACAGCTAGCTGCATACGTAATTCTTGTGGGCAAATATAGCTATATTTAACCCCAAATTTGAAGGCTTATGTACAATTTGCATATTGCAACCATTGCGATTATCGCTGCAAATATATTGGTCTCATTACGAGGCTTTTCCGATTCCAGTTTTTTTGAACGATACAAGTTCAGTATTGGAGGTATTAAGGCTGGGCAGCAAGAAAGAACCATAACTTCCGGTTTTTTACACGTTGATATTTCGCATTTGTTCTTCAACATGTTCACGCTTTATTTTTTTGCCAATGTTGTCATCAATGGTTTTGGCGCTTCGAAATTTGTGATCATTTATTTTATAAGTCTTTTAGGCGGCAGTCTATTGGCATTGTTCTTTCATAAAAATGAGCCTTTCTACAGTGCAGTGGGGGCAAGTGGTGCGGTCACCGGAATTTTATATGCCGCAATTTTGTTAAATCCTGGTATGCAATTGGGTATTATGTTCATTCCCATTCCACTGCCTGCCTATGTATTGGGAATTGCCTATTTGCTCTATTCCATTTATGGAATGAAAAGCCGGTTGGGAAATATTGGACACTCTGCTCATTTTGGTGGGGCCATAGGTGGTTATGCCATTACCTTATTGTTTAAACCAGAACTTTTTGTCACGGACACTTGGATTGTGGTGTTACTGGCTATTCCGATTGTCATTCTTTTTATTCTTGAAAAGATGGGAAAGCTATAGAAAACAAAAAGGCCAAGGAATATTCCCTGGCCATTATCTTTTCGAGGTTATTTTTTAGTTCAACAACTCCGCTACTTTTGCTTCTAATTCTGGCCCTCTAAGATTTTTGGCAACGATAACGCCATTTTCATCCAAAAGAAAGGCGGCTGGGATGGCGTTGATATTGTACAACTGTGCTATGGGATCTTGAAATCGTTTTAGATTGGAAATATGGTTCCACACCAAACCATCTGCCTCAATTGCTTTCTTCCAGTCTTCAGCTCTGGCATCAAGCGAAACACCAATTACATTAAGCCCCTTATCATGGTATTTGTTATATACGGAAACGATATTTGGATTTTCCATACGGCAAGGTCTGCACCATGCGGCCCAAAAATCGATGAGTGTAACTTTTCCTTTCGCTTCACTTAGGGCGAGCGTATTTCCGTCGGGCGTTGGCGCTGAGAATTCTGGAGCTACATTTCCAATTTGTGTGTTCTTGAGTTTGTCCAACTGTTTTTGAAGTTGTTCTCCAGGCTCCGATTGTTTGATTTCCGGGGTGAAGGTCTCAAAAATCTCCCTTACCTCATCTTCAGAAAGCACTCTTTGTGCCATAAGATTACCTAGGATGTGTGCAGAAATCAAAGCGTTCGGATTTTCCTTTGGAAAATTGATTTGAAAATTCTTGGCTTCCTCCTGTAACTCCAAAAACTCTTCTCGTAACGCTGTTACCGTGGCAGTATCCCTTTGCTGCGAAGCAGCTTGCATATCATCCCTCATGGAATTGAACCTCTCCTGCAATTTTCTAGATTCTTCTTGAAAACCGTTGAAAAGGTCATTTTGAACCGTTCCTTTTACCTTGGCATACCTGAGACTGTCCTTTTGGAACCTCATATCGATAGCTCCATTCTCCAACACAAAAGGGATGCTTCCTTGATTTGTGCCTAAGAATATGTAGTAAAGCTTGGGTTTGGTTTGGGTACCCACAAAATTGAAGTTTCCATTTTGTACAGTGGCAGTATCGATTTCAATCAACTTATTAAGAGAGTCCGTAGTTTTCAAAAAAACTTGTGTTCCTTCGGCCAGCTCTCCTGAAATAGTTCCTTTAAGCGCATATCCGTCAGAACCGGAACCGCAAGAGGCCAATAGTATTATTGCAAATGCAAATCCAAAAATCTTTTTCATTTATTGCGTTTTAAAGTGCTAAGGTATTCATTACTTATGGCATAAAAAAACCCTTCACATCCAATTCATGAACGTAAAGGGTGTTAGTAAATTATGTAATTGTTAGAATTGATAACGGATCCCTAAGGCGATATCAAAATCAAAGTCATTATCAAATCCATCGTAGCCCAAAATGCCTATTTCTGGTCTAAAATCCAATGACAGCAACAGCGGAATGTCAAAATTGTATTCAACCCCGATGTCTCCGGCTGCAAATACAAAGAGTCCATCTTCATCCTCTATATTAAGTCCCGGATCAAAGTCAACGCTGCCTAAACCGCCGCCAACGCCGTAGTACCAGTTAAAATTTCCATCAAGTTGGTGCACCCATTGGTAAATTCCGGCCAGTTTAAAAGCATCAAAGTTGCGACTGTCTCTCCAACCCAGGTCAAATTCTGCGCGATTGTAGCGGCCAATGGATTTTTGATACGAAATTTCAGCACCAAAACCGTCACTGTCCCCCAAGCGGAGTCCAAGTGCATGTTCAGAAATATCCTGTGCACTCATAGCAATTGTTGCGAATAAAAAAACACCCGTAAATAATGTGGTAATCTTCATATGTCTCGTGTTTAGTTAAAAATTAAAGATAGCTTTGCAAAGCTTCTTGACAATAAACTATTTTGACGACCAAAAATTGTTCCATTGTGGATAAATCTCTTTTAAAAAAGCTTGCCAAAAAACTACAAGGCGAATTTTTATTTGACAGTTTGAGTAAAGCACTTTATGCAACCGATGCTTCTGTATATCGTAAGATTCCTATGGCCGTTGCATATCCAAAAAGCGCTGAGGATATCAAGATTTTGGTGGCTTTTGCTACTAAAAATGGGATAGGACTCATTCCAAGAACTGCTGGAACTTCATTGGCAGGTCAATGTGTTGGCGATGGTATTGTTGTTGACGTTTCGAAGCATTTCACCCAAATTTTGGAATTGGATGAAGAGAAAAAACAAATCAAGGTGCAGCCCGGAGTGGTTCGGGATGAACTCAACCAATACTTAAAGCCGTTTAGTCTTTTCTTTGGACCCAATACCTCAACCTCGAACCGTTGTATGATCGGAGGGATGGTAGGAAACAATTCCTCTGGAACCACATCCATTCAATATGGGGTTACCCGGGATAAGGTTGTTGAAATGACCTGTATACTTTCCGACGGGAGCGAAGCTTTTTTTGGAGATATGGACAAAGAAGTTTTCCAAATAAAGAAAAACCAAAATTCCCTAGAAGGGAAAATCTACGCCGGGTTGGGTAAAGAACTTTCCAATGCGCATAATATAAAGAATATCCAGACAGAATTTCCCAAAACCAGCATACATCGAAGAAATACAGGTTATGCGGTTGATGAGCTCCTGAAAAATGGGATTTTTGGGGATAGCGCTTCTGATTTCAATCTTTGTAAACTCCTTTCAGGTAGTGAGGGCACCTTGGCATTTACTACAGAAATCACACTGCAATTGGATGATCTTCCGCCACCCTTGTCCGCAATGGTGGCCACTCACTATAAAACCTTGGAAGATTGTTTGAGCGATGTTGCCCCAGTGATGCGGCACAGTTTGCACACCTGTGAGATGATGGATAAGGTTATTTTGGATTGCACAAAGAACAACAGGGCACAACTCGCCAACCGATTTTTTGTTGATGGGAATCCAGCCGGAATTTTGATGTTGGAAGTAAAAGCGCATACCCAAGAAGAATTGGATATACAATTGACCGCACTGCTCAAAACCATTGAAACATCCGGATTGAGTTATGCGAATCCTGTGTTAAAAGGGGAAGACATCAATAAGGCGATTGAACTGCGCAAAGCCGGCTTAGGTTTATTGGGAAATATGGTGGGTGATAGAAAGGCCGTGGCCTGTATTGAAGATACAGCAGTTGCTTTGGAAGACCTGAAAGATTTCATCATGGAATTCTCCCAAATCATGAAGGGGTACAACCAAGAAGCGGTCTATTATGCCCACGCGGGAGCAGGTGAATTACATCTCAGGCCCATTTTAAATTTAAAGAAGTCGGAGGATGTTTCCTTGTTTCGTGCTATTACAACCGATGTAGCAAAGCTCACGAAAAAATACAAAGGAAGCTTTAGTGGAGAGCATGGGGATGGAATTGTACGTGCTGAGTTCATTCCTTTGATGATTGGAGATGCCAATTACCAACTGCTCAAACGAGTAAAAGCCACCTTCGACCCCAATAATATTTTTAATCCTGGGAAGATTGTAGAAGCTTTTCCCATGGATGAATCCTTACGCTATGAAATTGACAGAAAAGAACCAGAAGTAAAAACCTTAATGGATTTTTCAGATAGCGAAGGTATTCTGAAGGCTACGGAAAAATGTAATGGCAGTGGAGATTGTAGAAAAAGCCACACCATGTCGGGTGGAATGTGTCCTAGTTACCATGCCACTAAAAATGAAAGGGATACCACGCGGGGTAGGGCCAATGCACTTCGTGAATTTTTAACCAATTCTGAAAAGCCAAATCGCTTTGACCAAGAAGAATTAAAAGAGGTATTCGATTTATGTTTGAGCTGCAAGGCATGCGCAAGCGAATGTCCCAGTAATGTGGATGTAGCTACGCTTAAGGCTGAATTTTTATATCAATATCAAGAATCGAACGGATACCCACTGCGGAGTAAACTGTTTGCCCACAACACAAGGTTGAACAAGTTGGGAAGTAAAGTTTCTGGTTTGACCAATGCGGTGTACAAATCCAATATTCTTGGGGGTTGGCTTAAATCCGCTTCTGGAGTTGCCAAAGAAAGGAGCTTTCCTAATGTGCATAACTTTGATTTTGGCGAGCACTTGAAAAAACACCAAACCTCAGTCGACCCAAATAAAAAGATTGTCCTATATATTGATGAGTTCACCCAATACTTGGATATTCAAGTTGGAAAAGATGGGATTGAATTGCTTTGTAGATTGGGCTATGATGTCCAACTCTTTTATGGAGAGAGTGGCCGAACCTATCTATCAAAAGGATTTTTAAAACAAGCAAAGAAGTTGGTGGCCTCCAACATTTCAAAATTGGATAAAACTTTGGAACAAAACATTTCCATTGTTGGATTGGAGCCTTCAGCAATTTTGTCCTTTCGGGATGAATACAAAAGACTCCATGATGATAAAACTAAAGTGGAGCAGTTAGCATCGAATTCTTTTTTGATTGAGGAGTTTTTGGCATCAGAGATGGAAAAAGGAAATATTACATCGGACAGTTTTACCAAGGACGAGAAAGAGGTTAAAATTCATAATCACTGCCATCAAAAAGCATTGTCAAATCAAAAAGTAACGTTCGATATTTTGAATTTGCCCAAAAACTACAAGGTAACCATAATCCCTTCGGGGTGTTGCGGAATGGCCGGCTCGTTTGGATATGAAAAAGAGCATTACAAAACAAGCATGCAGGTGGGTGAGTTAAAATTGTTCCCAGCAGTACGGAAGAGTTCCGAGAGTACAATCATTTCGGCAAATGGTACCAGTTGCAGACATCAAATCAAAGATGGTACGGATAGGGATGCCCAACATCCAGTTTCCATCTTGTTGGAGGCATTGGTGGTCTAATTGTTTTTGGAAATAAGTTTTAACATCTACCTTTGAAACGCATTCAATATTTACCATATGGCAGGAAATACTTTTGGACAACTTTTTAAGCTAACATCTTTTGGGGAATCACATGGTAGGGCGCTGGGAGGTGTTATAGACGGTTGTCCAGCTGGCTTGGAATTGGATATGGAAAAAATACAGATGGAATTGGACCGAAGAAAACCGGGTCAATCTGCCATAGTTACTCAAAGAAAAGAGCCCGACACGGTTGAATTTTATTCAGGCATTTTTGAAGGAAAGACCACCGGCACCCCGATTGGATTTGCGATTCACAACACCAATCAAAAATCAAAAGACTATTCCCACATCAAAGACTCATACAGACCTTCGCATGCCGATTATGTCTATGATAAAAAGTATGGTTTCAGGGATTATCGTGGAGGTGGTCGAAGTTCAGCCCGAGAAACGGCAAGTAGGGTAGTGGCTGGGGCCATTGCAAAGCAATTTTTAGGTGATGTAAAGATCAATGCTTTCGTATCCCAAGTTGGAGATATGAAAATGGAGAAGAAATATCAAGATCTTGATTTTTCCAAAATCGAATCCAATCCAGTTCGATGTCCTGATCAAGAAACTGCCGAAAAGATGGAAGCGTATATCAAATCCATCAAAAAAGAAGGGGACACTATTGGAGGAATTGTAACCTGTGTCGTTCAAAATGTTCCCATTGGCCTTGGAGAACCTGTTTTTGACAAATTACATGCGGAGTTAGGCAAGGCAATGCTATCTATCAATGCTGTTAAAGGTTTTGAATATGGGAGTGGGTTTGAAGGAGTGAAAATGAAAGGTAGTGAGCACAACGATTCCTATAATAATGACGGTACAACTAGCACTAATCGTAGTGGCGGTATTCAAGGAGGTATCAGCAATGGAATGGACATTTATTTCAATGTAGCCTTCAAACCTGTGGCCACGGTGTTACAATCGTATGAGACCATCAACAAGGAAGGAGAAAAAGTAACCACCCAAGGTAAAGGAAGACACGACCCTTGCGTTGTTCCAAGAGCTGTGCCCATAGTAGAAGCAATGGTCGCACTTGTACTGGCCGATTACAGCCTTTTGGCGCGTTCTAACAAAATCTAGGCAGGGGATACTGGATTTTCCAATCAAAATAGTATCTTACTTTCCTAAAAACTACACATGCGTAAACTCGAACTGCACTGGCAGATCCTTATTGGGATGTTGTTGGGAATAATATTTGGATTTGTAATGATCCAAATAGATTGGGGAAAGGATTTTGTTTCTGATTGGATTCAACCACTAGGTACTATTTTCGTAAAACTTCTTAAACTTATTGCCATTCCGCTGATAATAGCTTCCTTGGTTAAGGGAATATCAGATTTAAAGGATATATCTAAGTTCCGGAACATAGGTATCAGAACTATAGGTATTTATATTCTTACCACAGTTGTTGCAATCACTATTGGATTGGTTCTGGTGAATATATTGAAACCAGGAGATGGGATTTCCGAAGAAACAGTAATCAAAATGACGCAAACCTATGCTTCATCCGAAGGGGTAACTTCCAAAATGAATGAGGCAATGAGCCAAAAGGAGAGCGGACCGCTTCAATTTTTGGTGGACATGGTGCCCGACAACGCCCTCGCTGCGATGAGCGATAACGGGTTGATGTTACAAGTGATATTTTTCACGATTTTCTTAGGTATTTCCATGCTGCTTATTGGTGAGAAAAGAGCCAAACCACTTAAAGATTTCTTTGATTCCTTGAACGATGTGGTATTGAAAATGGTGGATTTGATTATGCTTAGTGCACCCTATGCAGTCTTTGCACTTTTGGCAAGTGTTGTAGTTTCTTCCAGTGACCCTGACCTTTTGGTCGCCCTATTGAAATATACAGGTGTAGTTGTTGGTGGATTATTGCTAATGATAGTTTTCTATACCATTGTGGTATCTACCTTTACCAAAAAGAACCCTTTTTGGTTTTTAAAGGAAATTAGCCCGGCTCAATTATTGGCATTTTCGACTAGCTCCAGCGCAGCCACCTTGCCTGTAACCATGGAAAGAGTGGAAGAACATATTGGGGTAGATAAAGAAGTGTCAAGTTTTGTATTGCCCGTTGGAGCTACTATCAACATGGATGGAACAAGCTTGTACCAAGGAGTAGCCGCTGTGTTTATTTCACAGGCCTTGGGATTCGATTTGTCCTTTGCAGACCAATTAACCATTGTATTGACCGCTTTATTGGCTTCCATTGGCTCAGCAGCTGTACCTGGAGCTGGAATGGTGATGTTGGTAATCGTATTGGAAGCCATTGGCTTTCCAGCGGATAAGCTTGCGATAGGTTTGGCCTTGATATTTGCCGTGGACAGACCTTTGGATATGTGTAGAACCGTTGTCAATGTTACCGGGGATGCTACAGTTTCTATGATAGTGGCAAAATCTGTTGGTAAGTTGGGAAAACCTAATGTAAAAGAGTGGGACGACCATTTGGACGAAGTTAGATAAGCAATCAAAAAGTATACGTTATGAACATCTGTTTTTTAATGTACCCTTGGGAAGAGATTCAGCCGGAAAATGATACCAGTCTGGCGTTGATTCACGAATGTGTGAAACGAAATCATGGAGTGGCACTCTGCACACCTGCAAATTTGACCATTCGGAATAGTGTTACCAGTGCTTTTTGCACAGTAATCAACCGCATGGACAAAGTTTCGAGCAGTCTTAAGACCTTTTACAAACAGGCTTCCTTACGTGAAGAAATGCTGCCTTTGGCAGGTTTCGACGTTATTTTTATGCGAGCCAATCCACCCCTGGACCCAATAATGCTCAATTTTTTAGATTCGGTAAAGGACGATGTGTTTATTGTAAATTCCCTTCAAGGGCTTCGCGAAGCGAACAATAAATTATATACGGCCGCCTTTGGGGATAGTCATAGTAATATTATTCCAGTGACCCATGTTTCCAAAAACAAGAGGTATTTGGTTCAGCAGATTAAAGAATCCGCAGCGGATAAAATGATTTTGAAACCATTAAATGGGTTTGGAGGTTCAGGAGTTATTCTTATTGAAAAATCTGCAATGTCCAATAT
The DNA here is from genome assembly GCF_053618295.1 of Flagellimonas sp. 2504JD1-5. Lineage (NCBI taxonomy): Bacteria > Pseudomonadati > Bacteroidota > Flavobacteriia > Flavobacteriales > Flavobacteriaceae > Flagellimonas > Flagellimonas sp. 2504JD1-5. The sequence continues at coordinate 577,865 of NZ_JBSIOU010000002.1, read as the reverse complement.
AAAGTCGTTGTTGGATTTTTATGTCACCAACGCGGATGGTTCTTCCAACTATGTAATTCTGCAAGAATATATTGAAGGTGCAGACCAAGGAGATGTTAGGATCCTACTCTTAAATGGAGAACCGATCGGGGCCATGCGCAGAATACCGGGATCAGATGACCATCGCTCCAATGTATCTGCTGGGGGTTCTGTTGCTAAACATTCCTTGTCCAAAGAGGAAAAAGCACTTTGTAAACAAATTGGCCCAAAACTAGTTAAAGATGGGCTGTATTTTGTGGGAATTGATGTGATTGGGGGGAAGTTGGTTGAAGTCAATGTTATGTCTCCCGGTGGAATTACCTATATCAACAAAGTATATAAAACAAAGGCCCAATGTAAAGTAATCGACTTTATTGAAAGTAAGGTTGTTGATAAATTGCAGGCCTTTGACAGAAGGTCAAGATTGCGAAGTGAAGTGGAAAATGCATAAGTATAGCATTGCAGACATCATTGGGTTGATTGAAAAGGAAACTTGTTTTGAAGCCGTTTCTGAGGACTATTCATTTACCATAAAGATTGAGCAATACACACCTTTTATTTGTGGTGCTGTGCATGATGGCCATCAGTTTAGAAAATCACTCTGGGATAATTGCCTACATACCGAATATGAAAGATGGTATGAAGAGGACCCATGTACCAAACAAATGGTTCAAGGTTTCCCGATTGTCATCGCAGGATGCGACAGCCGCTTTGAATATGACTTGAACCGACCTCCTGAAACAGCAATTTTTGATACAGCCTGGGGCAAACAACTGTGGAAAGAACCTTTGTCCGAAAAGGAAAAACAACACAGTCTTGCCAAACACGGAAATTTCTACAAGGTAGTGCATGCCCTGATTGCAAAATTGGAATCAAAATTCCAAAATGTGGTTGTATTTGATATGCACAGTTATAACTGGAAACGGTGGGATAGGGAAGTGCCTGTTTGGAATCTTGGTACAACAAATATCGACAATGGAAGATATGGTGATTTAGTTGAAAGCTGGAGGGGAAGATTAGAGGATATCCAATTTTCCAACGGTATAGTCTCATCAGCAAAAATTAATGACACCTTTTTTGGTAATGGATACTTTTTGAAATACATCACCCAAAATTTTAGGAATACCCTGGTACTGGCCACCGAAATCTCTAAAATATACTGCGATGAGCTTACAGGAATTATATTCCCTGAAGTGGTCAAAACGGTAGAAAATCAATTAAAAAAACTTATTCCTGAAATGGTGCAGGAATTTGAACGGCAGACCTTATGATACAAGAGAAAGAAAAACAGGGTTTGCAAAAGGAATATGGGCATCTGTTTGAGATAGATGCCAATCTAGATCGTCTGGTGCGCCGCATAGAATTGCTTGGTTATGTGAATCCTTTGAACATTGAAAAGGAGAAGCAACGTTTTTTTACATCAAAATTCTCCATCGAACCTGAATTCAAGTACCCAAAGTTGAAGTTTGACCCCTATAAATTGCACAGACTGTTCTTTTCGCAACGTTTGGAACGTATAACCGATGAACGAATCCGGAGATTGTACCAGGAAGTGATCTATCACTACTCCAACATGATCCAGTGTATCGAAACCATTGGTAGAGGAAAGAAATTCTATTACAATTCGTTACGGATTTATGGAACACCTACGGAGCGGGATGTCCAAAATGCTAGATTCATTCTACATTTTGAGGATGAGCCGGTTTCTTCGGATATGGAAAAAATATTCTCGCCAGACGAGGCTTGCGAATACTTTGAAGATTTCTCGAAACGATATCATTTCCCGTTGAATATCAGGTTCTCCAAAAACATGGCTGCCGAGGCCATGGTAAGCAATAGTGAAAAGGCACTTCTGATTAAACGGAATATTAAATTCAGCAAAAATCAATTATTGACTTTGGCCAATCATGAAATTGGGGTTCATTTGGTAACCACCTATAACGGATTGTTGCAACCACTAAAGATTTTCTCCAATGGCTTGCCTAAAAATGTGGAGACCCAAGAGGGCTTAGCAGTCTTTAGTGAGTATATGGGAGGTGCATTGAACTTAAAAAGATTAAAAGAACTTGCCTATCGTGTTTTGGCGGCAGACAGTTTGATTAAAGGGTATTCCTTTGCGGATACCTTTGATTTGATTCATGGACAATATAAGTTGAACAAGCACGAAGCTTTCGGTATAACATTAAGAGCCCATCGCGGAGGTGGATTTACCAAAGACCGGTTGTATTTGAGCGGCCTTCGCAAGATTTATAAAAAGTACCAACGTGAAGAACGTCTCGACACCTTATTGACAGGTAAGGTGGCCTTGGAAGATGAAGAAATCATCAAATATTTAAAGACATTGGGATTGGCACAGCCGATTACGCATAAAGGACTTTCCTTTGACCAAAAATTGAACACCAACCCTACTTTGGATTTTATCTTGAACAATCTAAAGTAAAATACCATTCCAAATTAGGGTCCTAAATCGGAATGGCATTCAACAAAAAACAAACTAAAGCGAAATATATCTTCCTCTGGGATATTTAACTTGAAAAGAAAAGCTTTCTTTTTTGCTCTCTTGGCTGTCCAATTTCAGATGCCACGTCAACAATCCGGTTTTTTTGTCATACTCGGCCAATTGTGGTTCGATATCGTCAACTTTAATTTCCCTGTTTTGGGAAATTGGCACCCTATCCATTAGCTTTAGGTTTATGGCCAAGTTCTTGTTGTTTTTGACCTCGAGATCGTAGGTTCTATCCAAAATTCGGTTGCTGCCTGTAAAGGATTTACTTTTAAAATTACGTTGTTGCTTACGGCTTACGGTAATATTTGGATCAATGCCTAAAGAAAGTGTCATTTCTTTTTTAACTGTAAAAGGGTCAATGTTGGTCTTTCCGGCATAACCACCTTCATAATAAATATTGGCTTCTCCGGGTAACAACTGGAATTTTTCCCAATCCTTTAAACTGGCCGTTAGAAAAACATTTTCATTCACAAGGGGAGCGGCAAAGTATTCATATTCCGCGGGTAGTTGAAAGGTATTGATTTCAATGGCAGTGATATCGCCATCCGAGACAATTGAATACGGTTTCTTTATAATGAACTTGGTATTTGTCAAATCATCCTGTACCATACTTTTTTTGGTGGTTATTAAAATTACACCATTGGCAGCTCGACTTCCATAAATACCGGTCACCTCATCTCCTTTTAAGACTTCAACATTTTGAATCTCATTTTCATCCAGATCATCTTCCATAAATCCAGTCAAAGGAACACCATCTACAATATATAATGGAGGTTGTATTTTCGGTATACTGTTATGACCTCTAATGTTGACCCCTGCTACTCTTCCATTCAATGTTTCTGACGCACTATAACTGTAAGATTTTCTCTGAGACGTACCCAGTGAGGTCACCACCACCTCGTCCAACCTTGAAGCATCTTCTTCCATTTGTATATTTATGACTGATGAGTAAATGGGAATTTCATGTGTTACAAAACCGATATAGGAAATGGAAAGGTCTTTTCCGGATGCCACATCGAGCTCAAAATTCCCATCAAAATCGGTTGTGGTTCCCTTTGATGTTCCTTTTACAACCACGTTGGCTCCCGGAAGTGGGGCACCGGAAGCATCAACAACAGTTCCTGTAATTTTTCGAACCAATGGGTTATATGCGTATCCCTTTCGTTTTGGAGCAATATTTTTGCGCTTAACATAGCGGCTTACAAAGTTGAGGTACTTAGTGCCCAAGTTTGGTTTGCTCACGTTGATATTTGGATTTCCCGTGGAAAGCGTCACTTTTACGTTGTCCCAGTCCTTTCCGGTTTTTTGATATACGTGTGCCTTGTAGGCCAAATCTATGGGAGCATTGAGTTTTTTTGACTTGATATCGTAATTTGGAATCCAACCGGCATCCCTAACCAAATAAGAAATTGATAGGTCTAAGTTGGTAGATAGGGGAGCATCAAAGGTTATGGTTAGCTCACCTTGTTCTTCCTCAGGAGCATTATTGATTTCAGCCAGCTGTTTTTGAAGCTTGTTGATTTCTAATTTATGCGCATTGATTTTCAGGTTCGTTTTAAAAATTTCGTTCCGAATTGCTGTGATGCGCTCCCTGTAATAAGCACTGACTTGTTTCACTTTTTCTAAATCCAAAGCCTGTAACCTATTGTTTATGGACCTATTGGTAGTGATGACCTTTTCTTCTTCATCCAATCCTGCAATTGAATTGTTGTGCATTGTTATTTGATGTTGGCGCTCAATAATTTCATCTTCCCATTTTTTTATTTGAGGGTCACTTTCAGTTTTTTCTAAATAATTCAAGTCGTAAGACATGGATAAAATGGAAACAGATTGCAAACCTGAGATTTGAATACTGCTTTCGTCTACCTTATGGGAAAGTCCGGTGAACACAAGCTTGTTTTTGCCTTCTCTAAGTTGACATTGGGCCTTACGATAAATTTGAGCTCCACTAAGGTAAACGGTTACATCTTTTATTGTTGATGGAATCTTTTTGTCATTCCCAAGTGTCAAAAGAGGACAAAGGACCAATAAGAATAGTAGTTTTTTCATGACTGTTGGATTTAAAGTTTTGGTGAACTTAAACCCTAACTATTCGTATTCAAACCTAAAATGTGTGAACCAAGCCGGTTGTTAGGTGAAGTAGTTTTCTGGTTGAGTGATTAAAATTGGTTAAAGTTGAATGGTAACACCGAACACTACAATTTTGTTCAAATTTTAACTTTTTTATTGCCACTCTGCAATTTAAGTATTGAATAATGCAAGTATTTTGGTAAAGCACAGCGTTTTATTGGATTAATTTTGATACAATAAGTCATTTATATCTGACTTTGAATTCAAATTTGGACGATTCTAACAAACTTGACCCTAGATGAAAAGCAATAGCTTGATTTATATTGTAGCGCTCTCCATTGTGCTTGTGGCAATTCCCTTCTTACCTATAAAAGGTGGTGAAATACCTTGGTTTTTAGATTTCTTTGGAAAATTCCACCCTATTTTGGTACATCTGCCTATAGGTGCCCTATTGTGTCTTTTCATTCTTGAAATAGTGGTGCCAAAGCCACATATGTCGCATATCCGTGGTGTAATTTTAAAGTTTGTTGTTGTTACGGCCATACCTTCAGTACTGGCCGGAACTTTCTTGGCTGCCTCTGGTAGTTATGGGAGTGATGTTTTTGCGCTGCACAAGTGGTTTGGCTTAGCTACCGCTTTGTTAAGCATTTGGCTTTATGTGATCCATAAAAAGGAAATAACAAAAAAAATAGGACGATTCTCAGTATATCAACTTGCCCTTTTTACCAATGTTGCTCTCCTTACCATCGCTGGGCATTATGGTGGTTCTGTCACACATGGTTCAGATTATTTAACCAAAAATCTTCCAGATGGTTTCCGTTCATTCTTTGGGGATGACCCTTATGCATTAAAAGGGTTGGTGGCGATGGATAATTCCAAAGTGAACAAAACCCTTAGCGCCTATGATTTCGATACGGATATTAACCCTGTTATTGAAAAATACTGTGTGCAATGTCATGGATCAGAAGAACAAAAAGCGGGTCTTCGCTTGGATGGGATTGACCCGGACTTGATAAACGGGGAAGATGCAGCCACCTGGCGTGGAATGCTCGATATGATCAATAGTGGTGAAATGCCTCCTGAAGAGGAGGAACAACTTACGGACGAAGAACGTAGAATGCTTGTGGATTGGGTTACGGCTTCGGTGCAGAATGCGATAAAAATTAAAAAATCCAATCAAACTGCGGTAATTCGAAGGTTGACCAAAAAACAGTACACCAACTCTTTAAATCAGTTGTTGGATGTTACCGTTGATTTTGGTGAGGTGCTTCCCGATGATGAAAAATCTGAAATGGGTTTCAGCAACAACGGACATGAACTGCAAATTTCTCCGCTGCACATAGAATACTATAAAAAAATAGCTCGTGATGCATTGGATAAGGCCATTGCACCAGTTGAAAAGCCAAGGGCCACACACTATAGAATCAAGTTTGGTAAAGGAATAGGCGTAGACTTGCCCTCTGCCATGATTGGAGGGTACCAGAGTGCCCCAATAAGTTCAGATGATCTTATAGTTGATATCTTGGACGAAAATGGATTACCAGTTCAGCCAACGGACAGTATAGAAGAAGCCCTATATACCGAAATCAAAAAAAACATTGGAATAGGAATGCGGGGATCTCATGCAGATCGTTACGAAGTGGTCGAAAATGGGATTATCCTATATTCCGCATTGCCTCACAAAGAGGTAAGCCCAAAGTCATGGCAGGGCCCTTCACCAAACCTAAAATTATTGGTCAAGGACCATTTTCCCATGGAAGGAGACTTTGAGTTTCGAGTAAAAGCTTCCAAAGGGTACCAAGAGCATGTAAAAAAAGAAGGCTTGATCAGTCTAAGAACACCTGTTCCTGCTGAGAAATTGGAAAGCACCATATCACTTCGGTCCAATGCATTTACAAATAAAACCAACCTCGTGAACAAAGGCAAGTATACTCTTGCCGAGGACTTGACCAAATACAGTTACGCAAAAACCACCTTTTTTGCCCCCAAAACGGGATATTATCAGTTTGATTTTACGCACCCCTATGCAGCTCAAGATGGCATGCCCTCTGTAAATATTCGGTTAGATCAATTCCGTTTGCAAGAGCGGCTGCACTTGATAAAACCGGAAGATGGGCAACAGGACATGATTACTCCATTGACCTTGGCCTATTTAGAAGAAGGAAAACATACTCTTGAAATTGGCGGTCGATTTTTCGTGGGTTTTGGCGAAGTAATCGTGACCCCGTTCCCGGATGATCATCCAGTCTCCATACAGCTGGACAATGAGGAAGAAGAAAGTAGGTTGAAATATGAGATGGCTTCACCTATCATGCGGGTATTTGCTGGTTCTAGAACGGATGATGGCATCGATTATAAGAACTTTGATGACTTTAGAAATGTTATCAATTCTGAAACCCCAAGGCAATACATATTTAAAGGAAGACTTGAAGATTTGCCCATTCCAGTGATAGACACCTTGGAAACCGAAATCTTGGCCAATATTATGGGGATGGGAATCTGGAACGATTATTTGGTGAAAGATAACAGAGATTCCGGTCCGCCATTGCTGGTCCATGAACTGGAATTTGAAGCCCCGTATTATGCAGAATGGCCACCAAAAAGCCATACTGCCATATTTTTTGATTCCCCAGATAGTACCGATAAAGAAAAGTACACGGCACAAATACTGTCCAGATTTATGGAGAGAGCTTTTAGGCGTCCTTTGGAAAAAGAAGAAATAACGCCCTATCTAGAGTTTTGGAGAAGCATTAAGGGCGATTACGAACAATATGAAGATGGCGTCAAAGAAGTGCTTGTAGCGATATTGTGTTCGCCTAGCTTCATCTATTTGGCCGAACCGGAAGAAGGCACATCCGATGATGAAATGGAATTTTTCTTGGCTTCACGTTTATCCTATTTCCTTTGGGATTCTCCTCCAGATCAAGAATTGCTAGCACTGGCCGATAAAGGAAAACTTCATCGCAAAAAAGAGTTGAAAAAACAAGTGCAGCGGATGCTCCAAGACGACAAAATTTGGGAAATGGTCCGTAATTTCTCCAAAGAATGGCTTCGTCTTGACCGACACGAAACCATGAGTACCAATGTAAATGAGTATGCAGCTTATAGCCGATTTGTAAAAAGGGATATGGCCGAGGAAACCTATCAATTTGTGCACCATGTGCTCAATTGTAACATGTACATCGGTAATTTGATTGAATCCGACTTTGCCATGCTAAACCAAAATTTAGCAGAATTCTATGGCATCGAGAATGTAAAAGGCAATCACTTTAGGCCGGTTGCTTTGGCACCCGATTCAAAAAGGGGAGGATTACTTTCACAAGGTTCTTTCCTAAGCGGACATTCCGATGGAACACAAGCACACGCTATAAAACGTGCGGTATGGCTCCGTTCTAGAATTTTAGGCGACCGTCCACCAGATCCACCGCCAAACGTGCCAGAACTGGATCCCGAGACGCCCGGTTTTGAAAAGTTGACCTTGAAAGAGCAACTCTTTTTACATCGAAATAAAGTTTCATGCATGGATTGTCATGCTAAGATAGATCCCTACGGAATCGTGTTTGAAAACTATAATGCGGTCGGACTTTTCCAAACAGTGGCCAACAACGGAAACCCCATCGATGTAAAGGCGGAACTGCCTGATGGTAAGGTTGTTGATGGAATTGACGAAATAAAAGCGTATATTTTAAATGAGAAAATAGACGACTTTACACGCTCATTGGTAAAACATCTGTTCTCCTATGCAATCGGACGCGATATAACCTTTGTTGATGAACCCGAAATTGAATCCATAGTTAGCGCCATTAAGGAAGATGGCTATCGTTTTCAATCTGTATTTGAACATATTATTACAAGCAAATCGTTTATTGGTGATTTTTAAAAATTAGACTATGGCTCGCAAATCATGGCATTTAGATAGAAGAACATTCGTCAAAGGATTGGGTGTTAGTTGCATGATTCCGTATATGGAAGCAATGGGAATGGGAACCATGCTAAAAAGCACAAATACACCCAGCGAGGCAATGAAAAGGCTTTGCTGCGTATATTTTCCGAATGGTGTCGGACTACCTCCAGTCGAAAGTTCATTTCATAAGAAATGGAGCTGGTTTCCCATGGGAGAAGGTCGAGATTATCAAGTTACACAAACCTTAAAACCTTTGATAGAACATCGTGAGAACATGTCCATAATTGGTGGACTCAGTCACCCTAGAAGTAGAGCATTGCTGGGCCATTTGGCGGGCGACACCTGGTTAACAGGAGGTGATGTAAGAGGTAGTGCCTATATGAACAGTATTTCCCTTGACCAGTTGGTGGCTCAAAAATTCAGTAAACATACGCGTTATCCATATTTGGCCTTGTCTACTGATGGTGGAATTGGCTATAAATCAAGGGTTTCGACCTTGTCATTTGATTTATCAGGTAAACCTATCCCGTCAGAGCATAGGCATCGTGAAATCTTCGAACGCTATTTTGCGCCCGGAGGTGGGGCAACCACCCAAGCACGTCGAAAAAGTATTCAGCAAGACAAGAAAATTGTCGATTTGATACTGGAGGATAGCAAACGATTGCATAAACGTTTAGGAAAGCACGATCAGACCAAAATGGATGAATACATGCATTCTTTGAACTCTGTGGAGGAACAAGTAAAGCGAAATGAACAGTGGTTAGACATTCCGATGAAAGATTTTGATGCTGGCCACATTAATTTCAATGCAGATGTCAAAGTAGACCCCGAAGCATACATCAAAACCACCTTTGATCTAATGGTTTTGGGTATGGAAGTAGACCTTACTCGAGTAATGACCTATATGATGGCCCGGGAAGATGGGCTAGGTCTTGGCGAGAACTTCCCCAAATTGGCTTTAGGGCTTAGCAAAGGCCACCACACCATAAGTCATGATCTTAGTACCGGACATTGGGAAGAGTGGGGGCGTTACGATCAATGGTTGTCCAAACAATTTGCGTACTTCCTTGATCGGATGAAGAATACACATGATGAGCACGGATCACTATTGGACAATACCATGATTCTTTATGGAAGTGCCTGCAGTACTACCCATAATGCTGTCAATTATCCGACGATTTTGGCTGGAGGTGCCAATATGGGCTTGAACCATGGCACTTATGAGAAGTTTGACGAAGAACCAATGTCCAATTTATTTGTGAATATGTTGAATAGATTGGGTATTGAAACCGAAAGTTTTTCAGATAGCACTGAAGAACTACACTCAAAAGTATTGTAAACCAAGTTTGGGTGTCACCTCGAGCGCCGCGCCTTCCGAAGTTTCGTCCGGAGGACAGGCAGTCGAGAGGTCTTACTCCCTTACCAGTTGAAAATCCTTTTTATCCAACTCAACCCCATTTACAATTAGTGAAACTTGGTGCAATCCTACATGAAACTTTCGGGTTGTAATTATTTTAAAAGACTGTTTTCGCAAGATAGGAGTAGATGAACTTCCATCATAGTCCTTTTCACTGATTTTGAACACTTTTTTAGATAGAGTACCGTTGGCCTTTTGGTAATACAGACCATATTCCAAACGGATTTTAGTGCTTTTCCGATTGGTGTTGTTCAGTAAAAATGAGAAATTCATATCCTTACCAATGGTCACAACCGGAGTTAGGACCTCAAACTTTTCAATTTTAATGTTGTTGGTCTTTCCAAAACCAAACAATTGCATTACTTCTGGAATACCTTGTTTTAGCAATGTTCTGCAAGCATGTTTCACCACCCAATCCACTTCCTTGCTTTTTCCTTTCCATTTTTTGGCCAGGCGGATGACGATTTTGGGATTGTCTTTCGAAATATCATTCAAATTATTGGCAACGCTGCGTCGAACAGATTCCGATTCATCGGATTTTAATTTTTCAAGAATGGGAAGTATGGGGGTTGGGTCTTTTTTAAGGTCAGGTAGAGCCATGGCCCAAGGTAATCGTGGTCTACATCCTTCGGATGCAAGCCGTCGTACCATAGGGTGCTCATGATGGGACCAACGTATCATTTGTTGTAGCATTTTTTGCGGATGCTTAATGATAAATGGCCGCACAGCAAACTCACAACTTACAAACTTGGTAATCTCCTCAAATGCGTCTATGGAAATATCGTAATCATCGGCTCCATAGATTTCCACAAAATCTGGAAGGAAAATGAACTCCAGATTATCCGATCTAAAATCATTTTGCTTTAAAATGGGAATAAGATTGAGCAATAGCTTCACATTGGTATTTAGATCGGCTGTCAAATGGTCTTTAATCACATGGGTTATATGGCGCATCCGCTGCTTTAGTTCCTTGTTGTCCCAATCATCATTATAAATTGCGTTTAAAAAGGTATTTGTATCAAATTCAGGAAATACTTGTTCCATACATTCCGTAAATCGTTTAAAGAAGTCCGGATTGTAAATATTTTTAAAAAGTTCTGCCATAACTATAATTGCTGTACATAATTTTCCAATATTCGGCCTCCAAACTTTCGGATTAGATTGTTGGCAATGTCCTCGTTAAGTGCCAACCTAAAGCCTTCGATGTTCATTTTTAGTGATTCCTCGCTGTCTGCATCAAAATACTGACTCCATAGAAGTATTGTCTTTGCACCCTCACTTTTCAGCAGCAAGAAACCCAGTGAGTTTTTAAGGCCCAGTGCGTTGGGCTCTTCCGCCATTGAAGCTAAACCAACATTGGGTTGATACCATTTCATGATTTCGGTATGGGTGGTTTCTGGCATTCCTTCCTCCATGGGAAAAAAGGTACAGGTAAAACGTTGGCAATGATTGGAGTCATTATACTTGGCTTCCACTTTTTTTAATCCACTACTGTATTCTGGCATTCGTTCTAGTTTTCCAATTAGCTCCCAAACCTCTGTGGTCGAAGCATTCAGTTCTAATTCAATGCTATTTCTGAGTGGACTGGAAACAAAATCCGAGGCCAAAGGCACTTTAGGAGAGTGTCCGGAATTTTGTCCATAACCTGTTAATACTTGGCCCAATGCCAGGCAAATAATTGGGATTGATTTGTTTGCTATCATTGTTGTTATTTTGTTTGAAAGCAAAACTAAATCGAGTGGGTGACAGCCCTATGTCAGTGGTTGTAGAATTTTCCCATTTACTGTCAGGTCGAGCGGAGTCGAGACCTGTAAACAGAGAAATTGGTGCTATAATACCTCTCGACTTCGCTCGAGGTGACTTTTAAGTTACCCTAAAAATTTGGCCTTCAGCTCCGGGGTGGGAATCATACAAGCATCCTTTCTACCAAACCATTTGTAACGATTTTTTGCAATCAGGTCGTAAATCCCATCTCTAAATATCTTGGGGATCCAGGTGAAGATGGTCATGGCTTTCCAAAGCCCACCAAAATCTTGACTTATCTGTATTGCTGCGTCCGATTTGGTAAAATAGGCGACACTAGGCTCAATTAAGATTATGGAATCCACTTTGGACGTATCAATGGCACGTTCTGCGATCAGTTGTTTTCCAACCTCACTTTGCAGGGCCGCATAGCGGAACACATCCTTTTTATCCCGCTTAATAATAAATTGAACCGCTCCATTACAGAGGTTGCAGACTCCGTCAAACAAGATAATCTTCTTACTTTCTATGTCATTCCCACTAAAGTGGGAATCTATTGTTTTCATAACACAAAGATACGTCCCTTGAAGATCAAAGCCTAGTAAAGATAGAAGAGGAGCCCACAAGATGCAACCTTACGGGAACGAGATTATATCCACCTTCTGACTTTTTTCCTGTATTCTGAAAATTCTTTGGGAAATTTTGATGTCAAATATTTTTCCTCGGGTAATACTAGGAGCATATGCATCAAAATCAAAGCGAATAGAGAGCCGATTGCCCAAGTAAAAAAATTAAAAGTAATACCAAGCCCCAGCAACAGAATTGCGCATCCAAAATAAGTGGGATTACGGGTTAGGGCATAAATTCCCGTTTGTATGATTTGAGTGGTTGGTTTCCCTGGTTCGGAAGGTTGTTCTGCTTTATCCAATTCTGATTTGCTTTTCGCAATCAATGAAATACCAAACAGGAGCAATACGGTTCCCAATATGATTCTGAGGTATTCAGGTATCGGTAGCGACCAATGCCAAATAAAAAAATATTCAACCAACCCTCCAATAACTATAATAATGGTTAGAATAAAATCGGACGTGCGTAAAATTGATTTGTGGGCGTAATCTTGTGTCATGATTTAATCTTATTTCCTCTGGGTTAGCACAATGTCCTTGTACCAAACCTCATAAGGTCCTCTAGCCTGTATTTGCAAACAAATACATCCGTCTGTAGACTCATTGTCTTTCTCAGTGTATTTCGCTGTTTTAATTTCTCGGCCAATTACTTTGATATGAACATCATTCAAATGTTTATTAACTCCCAATTATCAATAGTATTCCGATTACGAATAGCACTATCCATCCGGGATGTTTTCCTTTTGTCCCGACCAAAACCAGTAGGGAACCTGTAAATATGGTACAAATTATGGCCCTAACTATGAATGTCCCAATTTCGTGATTCAAATCGTTGTAGGTTAAGGCAATCTTTATAAGTATTGCACCCAAACACCATCCGAAAACAGAGGATAAATGCCAATTGGCCCAAATTATGCGAAGGTGCCTTGTTCTCAATCCTGGATTTTTTTTAGTGGGGACAATACTTCCTTTATTCCTTTTACCATTAAATATTAGAATCTCGCCAAAAATGGAATGTGCGAGTCCCAATAGTATGCAAAGAATCCCAGCAGCTAAAAAGTATGTGTTCATATTGATTTATAATATGGGTGTTACTTTGTAAAATCATCCACTTCCCTAAATATCTCCACAGAAACACGTTCGCCCAGATTGTGCATAGAGCCCATTTGGCTGGGATTGCTATCCTGCCAAAATTGCTCCCAATCTTTGAGGGAATCCCACCGTGCTATGGTCTTTATTTCTGTAGGGTCTTTATCATTTTGTAACATAAAACTGCCTCTGGCACCTTTTACCGTTTCGTGGATATTGTTGGTGGTTTTTTTCCAGATCTCAATAAAAAGGTCCAATTTTTCAGGCGCTACTTTCCAATTATAGAGGATTCGAATCATTTCTGTTTTTAGGATTACAAGATACGACCTTGGGGAATTCTAAAGCTCATTTTTTGGCCTGATAATTTCGTCCAGCTTTAAAACCACAATACCCAAGAAATACCAAAAGTACTACCTGAAATACCTTTATCATGGTTAAAAGAACGGACATCATTCGTTCAACGGGATAACTTGCCCTGGAAAGCAGCTCACGTTCCATAGGGTCGTATGGAGTGATGAGAGCATCCATAAATGAAACAAAACCATCCAAGACCAACAGCATTACAATGGTGGCGACCATAGCAATGATGTTCATGGTTAAATTTTTAAAACCGTTTCGGAAAGTTCTATAAAGGTAGATTGTAAAGAATACGAAAACAGGGATAAGAAGCGTGAACTGAACCTTGGAAATTACCAAATAGGTGTCATGGATATTGATATCGAAAGTTGCATCTGGGTCAAACCCATCCAAACCGAAGAGCAGTACGGTAATTAGAAATACCAGACCCAAAGTGCCCAAAAACCAATAAAGTTCTCTTTTTGTCAAATGTAGGTTTGTTACTGTTTAAAATGATAGCCTTTAAGGGTTGAAGTTAGGCAAATCAGTAATAAGCTGTAAATCTATTTTCAAGGCATACAATCTTTCGGAAGTTAGGAGGAAAGAAACTATCCAAGCAATGTAACCAAACAGATAATATTCGCTGCTCCCAAAACAAGCTCGAACACAATACCTTGTTTAATTTTTTTATTGGGTTGGCCATCTGCGGCAATGCTCACAAATCTGCCTAAAGCAAAGCCCAAAAAGAGCAAAATGGCAATTGCATGTGAGGTGAGGGTCACTTCGGGGACAAAGATGCCCAGGAGAACGATAATTGCACCGATCAGCATATCGGCGCTGGTACCTCTAACCTCATTCAACAGGTCAACATCGTTGGTAATGGTAATTCCGGAGTTTTTAGCGTAGTTCTTTATAGGGTTGCTCAGTCGTGCTATGCCGACCATCAACAATAAAAGACCAGAAAGTATCAGTGTTACGATAGCAAATATTTCCATTTGTATTGGTTTTTAGTTATGATGCGCAAAAATAGAACCGTGTAATGACAAAGGTATGTCAGGGGGTATTTTATGCTTTTTGCAAAAATTATATGTTTAAATTAGGCTATTGAGGGCAGTGCTCCAGATAAAATTCGTAAAGCCCAACAATATCGGGAGTGCTGGAGTTTTTGGCAGATAAAGCTTGAATCATCTGTGGGCACTCGGAAAAATATTCGAGCAATCTCTTTTTTTTGAACCCCAAAATGCCCTGGGTAACCCTTACCATTTGATTGGAGCCAGGTTTGTGAAAAAAAGGAATGGAGTCCAAATAAAAGTTGTCGTCATGTACAAACAACTGCTCGTAATACACCAGATTTTCTGATTGTTTGATTACTTTCAAGAACTTCCGGGGCGCTCCCAAGTCTGAATAATACCTAATGACCCACATTTCTTGCTCTTCCCTAAAGGGAACGGATAGAAAATGATTTTCACCAAAACCATATCCCAAAATATCATCGGCATCATATTTTTTTAGTCTAGATGAGCCCTCTTGCTTAAATCGGATTTTGGAATAAAGTGATACAAAGGGTTCTGCAGACTTATCCTTGACAAAACCTGTTATGGTGTAGCCGCTGTGCTCAATAATGTAGCCTTCCTTAAAGGATTTGTTCTGCGCCGATAGAGTTTGTAGGCAAAATAAAAGAGCCAACAAAAAGAATGTTCTGCTTAAAATTACATGCATAGCACATGCTGGTCGCAAAAGTCATACCAAGACCGCGCACAAAGATAGACTGCGTTATCGTTCTTACAGTTTAAACTCAGCCATCACTGGATAATGATCCGATAATCCGTGCGTTTCTTTTTGGTTAAAGATTTCAAAGCCCTCACAGGTTGCTCCTAAACGTGGGCTAGCCAAAATATAGTCGATACGCACCCGGTTTTCCATTATGGATCTGTCATTATGGTCATATTTGCCAACTAAGACCGGAGAGGGAAAAGTATAGCCTTTGTTGACTAAATCCACTTTGTTTAAGGCGAGGTCCACAGCTGGGCAGGCCAAAAACTGACCAATCACGGAGTAGTCAAAATTTCCGTTCAAAAGGTTGGAGTGTTTGGCATCAGCGCTCTTGGGTCTATATTTTTCCCTTAAACCATTGTTCTTTTCGAGGGCATAGGCATCAAAAGGAGAGTTGGCGTTAAAATCGCCAAGGATAACATAGTTATCACGCTCACTTTCTTGAATATCCCGTACAATCATTTTGGCCTCTTTAAGCCTGAACTTGGCATCGGCAGGGGACAGGTGCACAACATAAAAATCTATGCCATAAGTCTCACAATGCAGTACGCCATGCCAGAAGTCATTTAATTTCCGCTCCTTTAATTGGATTGGTCTGTTGGAGGTCAATGCTGTCGGGTACCCGGCTGTTTTCAACAATAGCACGTATTGATGTCCCCATTTTAAGGCATCCTCTTTTAGCATTTCCTCAGTATAACCACATAATTCTTGCAGCGCCACCACATCGGGCTTTTTGCTCTTGATCCAGTCAACACATTTTTCTCTTCGGTCATTGTCCTTGCCCCAATCAAAGCCGTTCCAAATGTTATAGCTCATTACTTTGAGGGTTTCACCGTTGTGTTTACTTTGTGAAAAGCAATTAAGCGTCAGAAAAAACAGTAGAAGTAGGCGCAGAAGGTTTCTTTTGGTTTGGATCATTTTGTTCGGTTTCTATAATTGATGGTAAGAGCTGGGCTAAGATCGTCGAAATTTCCTTTACAGTCAATCGATTGAGGATGAAAAATTTAGGTCTTTTCAGTACCCTATAGCTCTTGAAAAGTGCGATTGGGCTAAAATTTATTCCGTGGTTTTTCAGAATTGTTAATTTAAGCAATCCAAAACTCAAAATAATGATAAGAGTAGTATGGTGTTTACTTTTTATGATCGGCCTATCCTGTAATTCAGATGGACAGGAGGTACCGTCAAAAGATAATGACACGGAACAGGGAACCTCTGAGGCCCGCATTGTGGGATATTTGCCAGCTGGTCGATTTGCGCTGAGTGAAAGCATTTCATATGAAAAATTGACCCATCTCAATTTGGCTTTTGCCAATCCAGATAGTGATGGAAATCTTATTATGCCGAGTATTGCTTCGGTACTGTTGGATGCACGGACGGCCAACCCCGATATTGTTATATGCCTATCCTTGGCCGGCGGGGTATTAAAAGCAGAAGAGGCCACCCATTGGTCCAATTTGATTGACAATGAGGAGAATATCCCGGGTTTTGTGACCAAAATTGTGGATTATGTCGTTGACAATGATCTTGATGGTATTGATATGGATTTGGAATGGGATAATGTCACCTCTGGCTATAGCTCATTTGTATTGGCTTTGAACACCGCTCTGGACGCTCATGATAAAATACTGACAGTTGCGTTGCCTCAAACCAGGTTTGCAAACATTACGGACGAAGCCTTGGCTGTTTTTGATTTTGTAAACATCATGTCTTATGACGCCACCGGTCCTTGGAACCCCTCCAAAGCAGGGCAACATAGTTCATTGGAGTATGCTAAAAGTGGTGTCGATTTTTGGAAAACAAATCAGGGTGTTCCCCAAGAAAAATTGAATCTTGGTGTGCCTTTCTATGGGTATGAATTTACGAGCCCCACAGAAGCCAGTGCCTTTGCATACAATGATATGGTACAAATGGATGAGAGTTATGCCAACTTGGACCAAATTGGAAATGCCTATTATAACGGTATTCCGACCATAAAAGCTAAGGTTGGTCTGGCAAATGACGAGAACCTGGGAGGAATAATGATCTGGGAGCTTGGCCAAGATTCTTTTGATGAGTATTCACTGCTATCTGCTATTCATAATGAATACACCTCTTTAGGAATTACCATAACCACAGATTGACGATTATAAAGTATTCAAGAATGTGGTTAAGTCGGTTTCTTTATCCAAATCCAATTTCTTTTTTAATCGATATTTCGACTTCAAAATACTATCTGGCAATACGTTTAGTGTAGCTGCAATTTCTTTGGTGGTTAGGTTCATGCGGAGAAAAGCCGCTAATCGTATCTCCTTTTCTGAAATATCAGGATAAAGCGTTTTTAGTTTTTGGTCAAAGTCGTTATGTACCTCTGAGAAATAGGATTTAAAAACTTCCCAATCTTTGTCAGAGGCATTCTGCTTTTTTAGGAGCATTACAATCCGTCTAAACTCCACTTTAAATTTTTCTGGGGAGTTTTTAAGGTTTTCCAGATTCTCCTTAAGCTCTTGGATAAAGGTGTTTTTCTGCACTAGATGTAAAGTCTGGCTTGCCAGTTCTTTTTTCTTGTGTGCTATTTCTTGTTTATAGATTTCTTCCTGTTTTTGGCGAGCGATTTTATTCTTTTTGATGCGCTGCCGGAATCCAAACACCAAAAGCCCGGAAAGGGCTAGGGCAGAGGTCATACCTCCGGCATAGAGTCCTTTAGTCAATTTGTCCACTTTTGCCTTCTCATTTAGGGTTTTGATTTCTTCTTCTTGCAGGGCAAGTGCGGCTTCTTTTTTCTCAGTTTCGTATATGGTCTTGAGTTCAGACATCCTCTGACTTGTCTTTAGATTATAAATACTGTCATTGAGAGCTTTAAATAATTTGTGGTTGTCCAATGCTGCTGAAGGATTTCCCAAACGCTCATTGTTAGTATAAATTATCTTGTAGGCCTCTACTTGATCTTCAAGCAGCCCAATTGAATCTGCCATGGATTTTGCCCGATGCGCCAGTTGAAGTGCAGTGCCCATATGGTTGTTTTTGCTCGCTATTCGTGCCAAAGCCAAATTTGAACTGATCTTATTCGCAGTTTGGCCTAATGAATCTGATAACCGTAAAGATTCATGCAGATGTTGCTTGGCCAGCTCATATTCTTTCGTTTTTTCATGATAAAGCCCAAGGCCGTAGTTTGCGTTTAATAAGCCACTGGGGCTTTTCAATTCGCCGGCCAGTCCCTTACTTTCGTTGAGCATCCCTTTTGCCTCTGTCTGTTTGTTGTTCTCGTTAGTGTAAATAAGCCCCATTTGGTATAGATTCACCATGGCGCCACGTTTATCATTATGTGTTCGATGTAGCTTCAATTCTTCTGTCAAGTATTCTAAGGCCAAGGTTGTATCTCCCATTTTAAGATAGTTCTGGGCGATTTTGTTCATAGCGACAACCTCATTCTGCCTTGCCCTATAATGGTCATAATTTTTATAGGTGTGCATTGCTTCAATGGCATTTTCCAATGATAATTGATGATGACCTTTTCTGAAATATACCGAAGCTATCAATAACTTGGAACTTGCATAACCAATAGAATCGGTCATTTTTAAAAACGCGGGTATTGCTTGCTCCGCATGATAAATAGTGCTGTCTTCCTGACTTATCATATTGAAGTTCGCCGCGATATTATAATGCATTGCAGCAACACAACTGTATTCATTCTTTTCAAGTCCAATCTTGATTCCTTTTCTATAGTATTCATTTGATGTTTCGTAGTCGTCAATGTAAGAATAAGAAATCCCCATACGCTGATAACCAGTATACTCTGCGGGTAGGTGATCTAGATCTTTTCCCAACCGAATCAACTCATCGGCATAAAAAAATGATTTTTCAATATCGTTGTGAATATGGGCACGCCAAAGATTGGTCAAAATCGAGGTCCGTATTGTGTCCCGTGGTGAAATTCTCAATAAATTTTCCAAACTATCTATCTGTTTGGGCGTAGCATCATATTGTGCAGCGGAAATGATTGGAAAAAACACAAACAAAAGAATGCAAAAACGAATGAGGTTGTTCATAGGTTGTTGGTTTTGACTTCTCTAAAGATAGATTAAAAGACGAGAATCCTAAAGGGGCGATTTACTATTGGTTTTTTCGAATGTCCATAGATTGTCCATGTTTTTACGACAGTAATCAAAAACCATATAACCTATAACTAATTTAAAATCAGATATTTGAACTATGTTTTTCATTTTTCAAAATTACCATTGTCCATTGCGGTTTTAAGCCAAAATTAGAAGACTTGTCCATACTTTGTCCATGTCGAAAATTAGGGCTGGAGAATTTTCTCGTCTAGGTTTGGAGTGTTGAATCCTAAAAACCAAAAAGTTATGAAAACAAAACACCAAACCTTAAGAGTATTTATGATAATACTGGTAAGTGTATCGTTATTCGGTGTAATTTCTTGCGGTAGCGAAATTGAGCCCGTAGAACCACCCGTTGAAACCGGTGGAGGAGAAAATCCTGATACTGAAAATCCAGAGGAGGAAACTCCAGAGCCAGAAAACAATCCAGATCTTGATGCAATCAATGAGGCGATAGCCAACTTAAGCTATGATCCCGAACAAATTTTAAATGTTCAAAGCACCACCGGTACAGAACCCACCAATGACCGGACCAATAAAAATACGGATTTGGGTTGGACTACAGAATGTAGAACCATTGACTATAATATCCGCTCCAATTTTGAGGACGTTGTGGTCTTTGATCCGACCATAGGTGTAATTTATCCCGGAGCTTTGGTTGTTGTAAATGGAGAATTATTGAATGGAGCTCCATTGCCCTTGCAAGTTTCCAAGGCGCCGACAAAACTTAGGGTAGATTTACCAGGAATAGGAGACGGAGGTAATATTACCGTTGATAACCCCACCTTTCAGAATACCCAAGCGAGTATCGATGAGGCTCTGGAATATTGGAATGCACAAATCCAACCTCAAGGATATGAAATCGATGCGGACACATATTTTGAGAAAACTACCGCATATAGTCGGGAACAAATGAGCCTTGATCTGGGTGTAAGCACGGAATGGTCCAAAGGATCATCTTTTGAATCACAGTTTGATTATACCAAGACCACAGAGAAAAGAGTAGCAACGCTATTGTATAGACAGGTTTTTTACGACGTGGTCATGGAGACCCCGGATAGTCCTGCTGCCGTTTTTGGTAATGATGTAGATCTGGCAACGGCACGGTCCATTCTTTCCAATGAAAATCCACCGGCCTATGTCAGCTCGGTGCAGTATGGAAGAATTATTATGATGCGTATGGAAACCACGGATACAGAAACCGATGTTAATCTAGAAGCTGTTTTGGAGTATAAAACCGCTAAAAAAGGCGCCACTGTTGAAATTAATGCCGAATATGAGAAAATTATCAAAGAATCGACCATCAATGTGGTGACTATTGGTGGAAACGCCCAAGTAGCCACGGAAGTAATCACAGGCAGTGAAATAGAGGAAGGCAAGGGAGGCCTTAACTATGTCATTTCAGAAGGAGCGCTCTACAGTCGTGATAACCCTGGAGCACCAATTGGTTATACCGTTAAGTATTTAAAGGACAACAGAATTGCGAAAATGGGATACAATACCGACTATCGTGTTGAAAAATGCACCACATTTGAGTATGTCCATAAGAATGCAAAGCTTAGAAAAGAGATTCTAGTTGATGTACGATTCCGATTCTCTTATAAAGTAAAGGGCACGCAGACGGTAAAAGAGACCGAATGGGAAAAAGTGGATAAACAGAACATATTCTTTAGCATGGCCCCACCCAAGGGCGCACATGATGTCAAGATTCAATTCCAGTACTGGGATTTGGTCTGGAGGACCCTTGGGGAAACAACCCTTGGGTATTTGGATAAGGAATACTGTTATGAGGCCTATTGTTCTAAACGTGTTTTAGGTCTTTGTACGCAGTACACATTCCAAAGTGTAAAATGTAATTAAGAATAAACAATCTATGCAGCTGGCCGCTCAGGTTGGGTTCAACAACCTGATGCCGGCTGTTATTTTATTTTGATTGTCATTTCCGCGAAGGCGGGAATCTTTCTTTTTAGGTCTCGACTGCGCTCGACCTGACATGGAGTTACTTTTTAGCTTCTACAAGTTCCAACTGATCTACACTTACATTCGTGGTAAACATGCCGTAGTTGACTACGGCTTTGTTTTTTTCTAAAGTGTCTATGCTGCCAACAGCTTTTCCATCCTGTAAACGCACTCTGTCGCCGACTTTAAATACTGGTCTTGGCTTGTTCTTTTCTTTTTGAATGGCCTTTTTCTTTTCAATCTTCTTCTCTTGCCTGACCTTGACGATTTTCTTTTCCAATTCTTGGGCGACTTGCTTTTTCTGTACCTGTTTAGCCTTGGTCTGCTTTGCCGTGGTCTTTTTGCGCTTACTATTTTCGGTTTCTACAATACGAAGGAGTTCCGAAATCAGGGAACGCTTTTTATTGTCCACAAAATAGCGCTCTGCAGCTGTATTGACTTTATCACCCAATTGGATCATACGCTGGTTGTGGTCATACAACTCTTGATAATTCTCCAGTTTGGATTTGATTTTCGCATTCAGCTTTTCCAAACGTTCTGCTTCTTCACGGGCTTTGGTTTCCTCATCTTGTAATCGAGAACCCGTCTGGACCATTTTGGAACGCTCTTTTTGCAATTTGGCAATGGTGGCATCAAAACGTACCTTGCCGCGTTCAATCTTTTTCTTGGCCTTATTTATAAGCGAATAGGGGATTCCATTTTTTTGAGCTACTTCAAACGTAAAAGAACTACCAGCTTCACCCAAAATCAGTTGAAATGTAGGTTCCAATGTTTTTGAATTAAAAAGCATATTGGCATTGGTGGCATGGGGAAGTTCATCCGCAAGTGCTTTTAGGTTGGCATAATGGGTGGTTATTACACCATAGGCTTCCCGCTCATAAAACACTTCTAAAAAGGCTTCTGCAAGGGCACCGCCCAATTCTGGATCACTACCTGTACCAAATTCATCAATCAAGAACAAGGTTTTGTTGTTGCATTTCTTTAAGAACTGATTCATGTTCTTCAATCTATAGCTGTAGGTGCTCAAATGGTTTTCTATGGATTGATTATCCCCAATATCTGTCAATATCTTATCAAATAAACAAACAGAACTCCTTTCATGAACGGGAATTAGAAGCCCAGATTGAAGCATTACTTGAAGCAAACCTATCGTCTTCAAAGTGATGCTTTTTCCTCCGGCATTGGGCCCGGAAATGACAATAATCCTATTTTCTTGGTGCAGTTGAATGGTCTGCGGCCAGGTCTTTTCCTTTTTGAATTTATTGGTCAAATAGAGGAGGGGGTGATAGGCATCCCGAAGGAACATTTCCTTTTTATCATTGATTTCTGGTAGAAGAGCTTTCATGTCCAAGGCATATTTTGCCTTTCCAGCGGTGATATCAATATGTATTAAAAATGCTTGGTAGGATGATAAGAGGTAATCAAAAGGGCGTATAGTGTCCGTCAACTCATTTAAAATGCGTTGAATCTCTTCTTTCTCTTCAAATTCCAAGTTGCTTAACTCACGGGTATGCGACAGTGTAGCTTCAGGAATGATATATACAATACTGCCGGTTTTGGAGCTACCCATAACCGTGCCCTTAACTTTTTTTCGGTGCATGGCCTTAACTGCCAAGACCCTACGGTTTTCCATCACAGACTCCTTTATTTCATCAAGCAACTCTGAGGAATGGTAGCGCGTAAGCGCAGCAGCAAAGCTTTGATTTATTTTTGAGCGCACTTCATTGATTTGCATCCGTATGCTACGTAGTTCCTCGGAAGCACCGTCCCGTATTTCCCCAAATTTGTCAATGACATGGTCAATAGCGGTTGGAATTTCAATATTCACCTCAAGTTTTTCTGAGCGATTGAAGAGTAGGGGGTAGTACTCCTTGAATTTTTTAAAGAATTTTTGATGTAATGTGACCGTTTTGCAGATGTTTCCGATTCTTCGAAAACCTGAAATCTCCAAAGTGGTATTTTCAATCTTCAACAGTTTCAATTCAGCATTGATACTGTCAAAGCCATGGTTTGGTATCCGGTTATCATTGGAAAATGAAGCGAGATATTCAGAAGTTTGCCCCAACACATCCATTAACAGCTCCTTGTCTGCAAGTGGCTGAATTTCCAATGCCTTTTCTTTACCCAATTCAGTATTGCAACGCGCGGAAACTTGTTCCAAAACCGTTGGAAATTCTAAATCTTGAAGTGTCTTGGGATGAATGTTCTGCATTTTCCTCTACTGGCGGGGCAAAGATAGCTATTCAATTCAGGTAACAAGGAAAGTCAATAATCAATTTATTAAACCTCCGACAGGCAAACCACTTGGTACATTTTCTGGAATGGATTTATCAAATTCTTCGTCATTCAATGTATTTAAAAATGAAATGATCAATGCCATTTCCTTAACCGACAGTCTAAGTTCACGAACAAAGGGATCAAATTGGTCTGGATCCACATTGGGGTTACGTTGCATATTGTTGGAAATGTCTTCGTAAAATTCCAATACCCTACGCAAGGTCATAAAGCTGCCATTGTGCATATATGGTGCAGTAAATCTTAGGTTTCGAAGCGTAGGTGTTCTAAATGCAAAACTGTCCTTGGCTCTAATATCAGCTACGCCTATATCCGCAGCGGGCAGTTTAGTATTTTCTGGTACGCCCAAAACATGCATTTTATAATCTGAAAACATGGGTCCGTTATGGCAATTTATGCATCCGACTTTTTTAAATAGTTCAAAACCGTCTTTTTCACTGATGGAAATAGCTCTGCTATCCCCTCTATTATATTGGTCAAAACGAGAATTGTTGGCAACGAGCGTTCTTTCAAAAGCGGCAATGGCTTTACCAAGGTTTTCGATTGTTACCGATTCTGGTTGGTTGAATGCATCGGCAAACAACTTTTTGTATTCAGGAATAGCTTTTAATCGCTCAATAACTATTTCCAAGATTTCATCCTCGGCAAAATTGCGTCCACGCATTTCCTCCAATGCCTTAATGGGTTCCAGTGCTTGTTTCTCCAAACTTTTAGCTCGATCATCCCAAAACATGGTAGCATTTTCGGGGATATACGCCTTATGACTTTCTAGACCATTGAAAGCGGAATTCAATATGGTTTGCGCATTTCTTTTTACAAATGGAATATTGTTTGGTTTATTAAACTTCCGCTTGCTTCCAAGACCGGTCGCATTGGTTCCTATTGAGATGTCCAGAAACTCAGCATATCCCATTTCCGGATGATGACAAGTTGCACAGGATATGTCCTTGCTGCCAGATAAGATAGGGTCATAAAACAATAATTTCCCTAGAGTTTCTTTTGCCTTGGATGCAGGGTTATCTTTTGGATGAATAACTTCTGTGGGCAAAGCGTTGACCGTTGGGATGGCCTTGGGTGTAGTTTCCATTGACACCTCTTTGGGCTGTGGCCTTTTGCAATGGGCCAAAAATAAAATTGATCCAAGAATCAATGCGATGTAAAGGCCCTGTTTCAAAATAAAACGACTTTAGTTATAAACCCGAATGACCTCACCATTTCTTCGACCCATTACGCTACGGACATAGGCGTTGACACTTTTTTCCATGGAAATGGGGTTATGGCCGGGAAAATAGTCCTTGTACTTCTCATAGGCATCAATTACAAGTTCCAACGAAACCACATTTAGCCGAACTCCATTTTCAATTTCCAAAGCTGCCGCCTGTACAAAACTGTGTAATGCGCCATTGACCATGGCTGCACTGGCAGTTTTTGGAACAGGGTTGTCGGCCAGAACACCAGTGGACAATGTTATTGAACCACCGGGGTTTAAATGATGTTGTCCGATACGCACAAGGTTGACTTGTCCCATTAATTTGCTTTTTATACCGATGTAGTAATCTTCTTCTGAAAGCTCATTAAAGTCCGCCCATTTTGCTTCACCTGCTATGCAGATAATGGCATCCAGTTTGCCAGTTTGCTGAAACATTTTTTCTATGGAGGCACCATCCGCAATATCCACAGTGACATTTCCATTCGTTCTTCCGGCAATTAAAACTTCATGGGTTTCTGAGAAATGAGTGCTTACTCTTTTTCCAATAGTCCCGTTTCCTCCTATGATAAGAATCTTCATCTTGTCGTTTAATTTTTAAAAATATACTCCAATAGTAAGCATTGTCATAGCCAAAATAGCAAGTAAGATGACTAAGGGCATAATAAACTTAAGCCATTTATCATAACCCACATTGACCAACGCCAAGGAAGCCAAAAGAATACCTGTTGGGCTAATAAATTTAAAGAGGCCCACTCCAAATTGGTAAGCATTGACCATAACATCACGTGCGATACCTACGCTATCAGCAAGCGGGGACATGATGGGCATGGTAAGTACCGCCATTCCGGATGAGGATGGAATAAAAAACGCTAGTCCATTATACAGGGCAAAAGTAACATTGATAAAAAGTCCTTTATGCATCCCAGATGTCAATTCGGAGGCATAATACAATAAAGTATCACTAACCTGTCCGTCTTCCATCAATACGGTAATCCCTCGAGCTATACCAATTATAAAAGCGACACTGAGTAAATCTTTAGCTCCGGACATAAATTGAGTCACAAATTGTTTTTCATTTATCCTTGCAATGAGACCAATCAACAAAGCTCCAGCCAAAAATACAGAGGTCATTTCCAAAAACCACCACCCTAACTGTGAAACACCATAAACCATAATTAGAAAAGTGCTGGCAAAGACCATAAGCACCAGCTTAAGCTTACCATTGAGCTTAGTGCAAACCAATGCCACTGACCCCATAAACTGTTTTTCTATTTCTTCTTTCTGATCATGAATCAACGAGCGTTTGGGGTTCTTTTTGACATTTTGAGCATACCTAATGATATAGGCAATGCATATAATAAGTCCAAGAACCAGCATAAACAAGCGACTATTTAGGCCTTCGGTCCAATTAATCCCAGCGGCATCCGAAGCTATAATTGTACTAAACGGGTTCACAGTTGAGGCTAAAGTACCTATGGATGAACCCACATAGATGGAAGCTACACAAACCAGCGCATCATATTTGGCTGCCAAAAAAATGGGAATTAAAATGGGATAAAAAGCGATGGTTTCTTCTTCTAGGCCAAAAGTAGTTCCGCCAAGAGCGATCAAAGTGGTCACCATAATAATGAGAATGAATTCGCGGCCTTTTAGTTTTTCAGCAAGCCAGGCGATTCCAGCTTCAAAAGCTTTGGTGGCGTTTACAATGCTAATAAGCCCTCCGATAATCAACACCAATAAAATAATATCCGCAGATTGCATGATTCCTTTTAAAGGCGCCTGTATAAACCCAACCGGTCCTTGTGGTTGGCCTTTAAGGTTCTTGTAGGTGTTCGGAATACTAATCGGTTTGGAAATGGCGCCGTTAGTGAACTTCTCCAATGGAATTTGAATGGCTAGTTCATCCAAAGTTTCTTGTGTCAATGGGTGCGTGACTGTTCCCTCTTGTGATTGAACAATGAATATCTTGTTTTCATTATCATAGGACAAACGATCATATTCACCAGCAGGAATTATCCAGGTAAGCAGACAAACAATTGCAGCAATAATAAAAAGAATGGTGTGCGCTGTTGGGAATTTTACTTTTTTGAAAAGAGACATAGGTTGGCATCAATCTTTAGTGGACAGGAAAGATATTATTTTTAGATTTATCCAAAGAAATTAGAAGCGTATTAATGAATGTGAATATAGATCCAAGCTGGAAGCCCTATTTACAGCAAGAATTTGACCAACCCTATTTTCAACAGCTTGTTCAATTTGTGAAACAGGAATATCAACAGTACACCTGTTATCCGAAGGGCAAAGATATTTTTGCTGCTTTTGATCATTGTCCATTTCATGATACCAAGGTGGTAGTGATTGGTCAAGACCCATATCATGGACCTAATCAAGCCAATGGGTTGTGTTTTTCTGTTAAAGATGGGATTGCACATCCACCATCATTGGTCAATATCTTTAAGGAAATCAAAGTGGATGTTGAAAAACCGTATCCCAAAAGCGGTAATCTTGAACGCTGGGCGGAGCAGGGGGTACTTCTTTTAAACGCCACCCTAACTGTGCGGGCACATCAAGCTGGCAGCCATCAAAAGAAAGGGTGGGAACAGTTTACTGATGCCGTGATCAAAACAATTTCTTCGGAGCTGGAAGGCGTTGTTTTTTTGCTTTGGGGAGGTTTTGCAAAGAAAAAGTCCACTTTGATAGATAATACCAAACATCACATTCTTACTTCGGGTCATCCATCACCTTTGAGTGCGAACCGAGGGCTTTGGTTTGGAAACCAGCATTTTAGCAAGACCAATGTTCTTTTGGCGCAAATGGGGAAACGGTTGATAAGTTGGTGAATTACTTCTTGCAAGTAAATTCTGAAAATATAATAAGAATTCGTACGTTTAAGAAAATAACCCCGTATAGGAAAATTCTTATATTTTGCGCAGACTCAAATCAGTACTTCTTGTTGATGATGATGACACCACCAATTTTCTGAACAGGTTTTTTGTAAAACAGCTTGATACAAACCTAACCGTGAACACAGCCTGTAACGGGAAAGAGGCCATTGAGTTTTTGGAGCAGGCACCCCAAGATGAAAATATGCCGTGCTTACTTATTTTAGACACCAATATGCCTGTGATGGATGGCTGGGAGTTTTTGGATATTTACGAAAGTAAATTCGACGAAAATTTCAAAAAAAATGTGGTTGTAGTCATGTTAACTGCCCTGGATACGGAGGAAACAACAGCACTGGCTCTTGCAAACCCGAATGTAAAAGATACTGCGCAAAAGCCCTTGTCTGATTTAAAATTTAGGGTATTAATCAACAAGTACTTCACTTAGAATCAAAAAAAAGGAACTCCTTTTGGTTTTTGATTTCCTCTATTAGGTTGAGACTTTGCAGCCTTTTTTGAACATCAAGTAATGTTTCTTCTGAAAGTTGTTTCTGTCCCCAATTAGTTTTGGTGAGCCATTCCCTTATATCTTCAAGTTTCTGGTCATATCTGTTGGCAAGGGTTCTGTCAATACTTGGAATTCTCTTAAATTCTGAGGTATATAGATTAATGACTTCGAGAATATGTTTTAAGAGATTGGAATTAACGCTTAAGAAAGTATTCGTTGCTGCGATAACAAAACAGGGCCATGGGGTGGGGCAGTCCCCAAGTCTTTTAAAGACACCCTTGTCCACCAATGGTTTTGTGGTAAAATGCTCCCACATGAAATATGCCCCGGACCCAGAACCAAGACTCTCTATGGCACCATTTAGATTGTTGATTATTTCAAATTCCAAAGTGGCAGTATTCCAACCTTGGTTTTGGGCATTTACATACGCCATTAGATGGCTGCCACTTCCCATACGGCTTATTGCTATTTTATCGTTCTTAAGTTCACTTATAGAAGTCCGTGCACTTTCTGCGGCCACATGGATTCCCCAAAGTAGCGGAGACGAGATGAACTCTTGAACAATTTTGGATGGATTGCCCTGCGAAATGCTTTTAACCAGTCCTTCAGTGAGAATAATGGCTAAATCCGTTTCGCCCTCCTGCAGCATTTGGCACATTCTTCCAGTTCCTTCAGGAATATCTGTCCATTCCAATCGGATTCCCCGTTGCTCAAAAGCATTTTCTTCTATAGCTAAATGCCATGGAAGGTTGAAATGTTCCGGTACACCAATAATTTTGACGGTTTTCATTTGGGTTTCAAATTATTGAGTTGAATATTGGATTACCAACTAGGAAACAATTTTTCCTAGGGCATATTTGATAAGACTGTCTACCGTTTTGTATGCATTCTGTGAAAATTCACCAGTTGCCCGGTTGGCCAAAATGGCATTTAATGAAATTGCCCGATGTCCATGCAACTTGGCAAGGCCATATATACCTGATGTTTCCATTTCCAAGTTAGTTATAGGTTGATTTTCATAGGAAAAAGCCGCAAGTTTGGTGTTAAAGTCCAGAACTTTGGGGGTTAGTCTCAATGTCCTTCCTTGTGGCCCATAAAACCCTGAATTTGTGACTGTTATTCCTAATCGTATACGATTTGAATTGAATTTTGCCAATAATTCCGTATCGGAATCCACGGCGTAGCCAGTAATATTGTGGTTGCTCCACCCTAAAAAAGTGTTTAGTTGTTCTTCCAGGTCCTTATTTCTGGCTTGTCCAGTCTCATAAAAATGTAAAAGACCTTCAAAACCAATTACAGATTTACTCATCAAGAACGAATCTACAGGAATATCAGATTGTATTGCTCCCGAAGTTCCAATACGGATAAAATCCAATTTGGTTTTGGTCTTTTTCTCACTCCTCGTATCAAAATCAATGTTGGCCAAGGCATCCAATTCGTTTAAAACAATATCAATATTGTCTGTGCCAATTCCCGTGGAGATTACGGTTATATCTTTCCCTTTATAGGTGCCTGTTTGTGTGAAAAATTCCCGTTTTTGCTTTTCAACATGGATGGCATCGAAGTATTTGGTCACCATAGGAACCCTACTTGGATCTCCGACCGTTATAATAGTAGAGCAAATATCTTTTGGTAAAAGGTTAAGATGGTAAATACTGCCATCAGGATTCAGAATAAGTTCTGAGTCGCCTAATGTGGACATATTAGAGTTTTAAGATGCGGTCTGTTGCAGTATTATATAAAAAGTTATACTTTAAAGAACCACCCAGATATAATTGATTATCACGTATTTGTGAATAATAATTAGCCTTGTTTTCTAGGATGTCACTGCCTTTTTTGGTAAGTTTTACCGGGTTAAAAGAACCAAAAAGTGGTTTTAATGAGGTAATAATACGATCATACTGCGTATCCCCGAAGCCGTAATATCCCTGATCCGTTAAGATCTCACCTAGCAATTGCTTTCTGGTTTCCGGTTTTTTGGACATTGCTGTCTCCAAAACGCGATTCTCCAATGCATTAAGTCCATTTTTTATGGTTGGAAACCGTTTTAAATGAGCTTTTAAGGCATCAGAAAGGTACTCAAATTGGAAATTGTTGTGGTTGATAAGATTTTCTAGTCGTATCGGGTTGTCACTGCAGTATAGCTGCCATACGTAGTCTGCATATTCAATGTCATCTTGTGATAAAATGGTTCTCTTTTCATAGAGCAGCATCAATTGCTCATCGCTTAGCTCCCCAAGACCATATAGTTTATCGCTTTCATCCTCATTCCCGCTGCACACCAATGATATTTCCGCGTGTCTTCTATGTGTTTTAAGCCAGCTAAGAACCGCTAGCATATTTATTTGGCAAAAAAGGTCATATTCAAACCAAAGCACAATCTGGTCTTGTTGCTTGTGGTTACATAGTGATCGGTATTCTTTTAAGGTTTTTTCAACGAACCACGATTTGGATACTTTGTAGTTCTTGTTCAAAAATTCAAAACGCGTCTTCCAAAAAGATTCACTCCCAACGTTGCAAAGCGTTTTTCCTTCGCAAAGCATTTCCCTCCACGTAA
The DNA here is from genome assembly GCF_053618295.1 of Flagellimonas sp. 2504JD1-5. Classification (NCBI taxonomy): domain Bacteria; kingdom Pseudomonadati; phylum Bacteroidota; class Flavobacteriia; order Flavobacteriales; family Flavobacteriaceae; genus Flagellimonas; species Flagellimonas sp. 2504JD1-5. The sequence goes on along the minus strand of NZ_JBSIOU010000002.1, from coordinate 546,881 downwards.
TAATATCCCCCTTAAGATCTAATGATTGAAGTTTTGACGTGAAATTGTCCCCGTTGGTAATATGCAACAGTGATTTCATTTTCAGTTCGGTTTTCGTCGGTTAGAAGAATTAAAAGTAAGATTTAAACCAAGAACACAAAAATTTTTTTGTAAAACATTGATTGTCAGCACTAAATTTTAACACAGTATGGAAAATACTAATGAAATTGCCAGAAAAACACCTTAGCCTCCAACTCTTTTTACTGCAAAACCTTGGTCCTTTAAAAAATTCATGATTTTATCTCTATAGTCGCCCTGGATAATTATAGTGTCATTTTTATAGCTGCCTCCAACACTTAAATAGGATTTAAGGTCTTTGGTCAGTTTCTTGAAATCACCATCAGCACCTGTATAACCTTCTAAAATGGTCACAGGTTTGCCTTTTCTTTTTTCATACTTACAGATAATGGGTGCCTCTTGCATCCAATATTTGGGTTTTTCCTCCTTGGGTGTGTCTGAATCATCCGGGACGTGATCCGGGAAGAGGTTCTTAAGCTGATCTTGAAGATTCATTAATTACTTTTTTACCAATCCAAGTTCAATGAGCCTTTCATGCAGATATTCACCCGCCGTAATGTCCTCAAAACCTTTTGGATGATCATCATCAATGCAGTTTTCCAAGCAATTTAAGGACATTTCACTTATTGGATGCATAAAGAAAGGGATGGAATACCTTGATGTGCCCCAAAGCTCCTTGGGCGGATTTACAACTTGATGAATTGTCGACTTCAACTTGTTGTTGCTAAGTCTTGAGAGCATATCTCCTACATTGATCATAAGTTGGTCAGGTCTTGCAATTGCGTCGACCCATTCGCCTTGATGGTTTTTAACTTGGAGCCCTTTGCCGTGTGCGCCCATAAGCAATGTAATAAGATTGATATCTCCATGTGCCGCCGCTCTAACCGCATTTTTGGGTTCGCTGGTAATCGGTGGATAGTGGATAGGTCTTAAAATGGAGTTTCCGTTCTTGATCCATTCGTCAAAATAGTTTTCATCCAAATCCAAGTGCAATGCAAGGGCTCGAAGCACAAACTGTGCGGTTTTTTCAAGCATCTTATAGGTTTCTTTTCCAATCTCGTCAAAATCAGGGAGTTCACTTACCGAAACGTTATCTGGATATTCTGCCTCCAATTTTGGATTGTCCACTACATATTGACCGAAATGCCAAAACTCTTTTAGATCACCTTCTTTTTTGCCTTTAGCATGCTCTTTACCAAAGGATGTATATCCTCTTTGCCCCCCTATGCCTTCTATTTCATAGCTGTCTTTGACCTCTTGCGGCAATTGAAAGAACTTTTTAATTTCTTCATAAAGTCGCTCTACGAGCTCGTCCGACAGAAAATGCCCGCTTAAGGCTACAAAACCAATATTTTCAAATGCAGCGCCTATTTCGCGTATAAACTTTTCCTTTCTTGTGGAATCCCCTGAAACAAAATCCCTTAGATCAACACTTGGTATTGCACTCATAATATCAAATTTACGTTACCCCAAAAGTACAGAATATTGAGAAACCTTTCTGAAAATATAACTCGCCATCGATAGCTTTTTTATTACATTTAGCCCCATTGAATTTATATTGAATGAGATATCATATTGGTGGATTGGACCGACAAAAACTACTGGACTTATATTCAGGAATGCTTAAGCCCAGAATGATTGAGGAGAAAATGTTGGTCTTGCTGCGTCAGGGTAAAATTTCCAAATGGTTTAGTGGAATTGGGCAGGAAGCCATTTCTGTTGGCGTGACCCAGGCCTTGAAAACTGAAGAGTATATTTTACCAATGCACCGAAATTTGGGAGTCTTTACATCAAGAAACATCCCGTTGCACCGCCTTTTTGAACAATGGCAGGGCAAGTCGGGAGGTTTTACCCAAGGTAGGGATCGTAGTTTTCATTTCGGCACCCAGGAATATAAAATTGTTGGGATGATATCGCATTTAGGTCCTCAACTTGGAGTAGCTGATGGAATTGCACTTGCCGATATGTTACGAAGAAAGAAAAGAGTTACCGCCGTTTTTACTGGAGAAGGGGCAACGAGTGAAGGGGATTTTCATGAAGCTTTGAACATAGCATCCGTTTGGAGTTTACCTGTTTTATTCTGTATTGAAAATAATGGCTATGGCCTTTCTACGCCTACCAATGAACAATATAACTGTAAACATCTGGCGGATAGGGCCAGAGGATATGGTATTGAATCGCGGATAATTGATGGAAACAATATTTTGGAGGTATTTTCCAAGGCAAACGAACTGTGCAAGTCCATTCGAAAACGGCCTCGACCTATACTGGTTGAGTTCAAAACCTTTAGAATGCGTGGTCATGAAGAGGCCAGTGGAACCAAATATGTTCCGGAGAAATTGATGAAGAAATGGGCAAAAAAAGACCCAATAACCAATTATGAGGACTTTTTATTGAGGGAACAGATTATTTCTCAGGAGGAAATTGATAATCTTAAGGCAGAAATCACAGGGGAAATCAATTCCAATTTGAAATTGGCTTTTGACCAACCTCCTGTCAATTATGTTGAAACTAAAGAATTAAAAGAAGTATTTCAAGAATTTAATTATCAGCATATTAAGGATAATTCAAACTCAGAAAACATTCGATTCGTTGACGCTGTCTCTAAAGGATTGGAACAATCCATGGAAAAGTATAACGAACTCATCATTATGGGGCAGGATGTTGCCGAATACGGAGGGGTTTTTAAAATAACCGATGGCTTTATTGGAAAATTCGGTAGAAGCAGAGTGCGAAATACACCAATTTGCGAATCCGCAATAGTTTCTGCAGCTATGGGTCTTTCTATTAATGGAATGAAGGCAGTTGTAGAAATGCAATTTGCTGACTTTGTGAGCTCTGGATTTAATCCCATTGTAAATTACCTGGCAAAAGTCCATTATCGATGGGGGCAAAATGCAGATGTGGTTATTCGAATGCCCTGTGGCGGCGGAGTTGGAGCAGGACCCTTTCACTCGCAAACCAACGAAGCCTGGTTTACCAAAACACCGGGCCTTAAAGTGGTGTATCCAGCCTTTCCAAATGATGCAAAGGGACTTTTAAATACCGCAATCAACGATTCGAACCCGGTTCTATTTTTTGAGCATAAAGGGTTGTACCGAAGTATATATGGAGATGTTCCTACGGATTATTACACTTTGCCTTTTGGAAAAGCCAATGTCCTTAGAAAGGGTAACTCAGTTTCTATTGTTTCTTATGGTGCCGGAGTACACTGGGCCTTGGAAACTTTGGAAAAACATTCGGAAATTGACGCAGATGTTATAGATTTGCGAACACTTCAACCTCTTGATATTGATACTGTCTACCAATCGGTGAAGAAGACAGGAAAATTGATTGTTTTGCATGAAGACACCATTTTTGGTGGAATTGCGAGCGATATTGCTGCGATGGTCATGGAAAACTGCTTCGAGTATCTGGATGCACCGGTCCGAAGAGTGGGAAGTTTGGAAACCCCTGTCCCTTTTGCAAAAGCATTGGAGGAAAACTACCTTCCCAAACAAAGATTCGAAGCCATTTTATTGGAGCTCATTGCCTATTGATCTTTTGTTTTAACAAATTTTTAACAAAACGAAACGATAGATATGGTGTCTCAATCGTATATACTAAAATTTAAAACCAATTCTTATGGCAAAACAAACACTAATTTTTTCGGCATTGATTGGGGTTTTATTGATGTCCTGCTCTGTTTCTAAAAGTGCAAGAACCCAAAGAAACCTTTTCAGCGGCTCCTGGACCCTGAACGATGTGTCTTACGAGAACAACACAGGAAATTTTAAATCGGTAATCTTCAATGATGCGGAGGATATCTGCTTTGAGGGAAGTGATTGGTTCTTCAGAGATAACAACAGCACGGGTAGATATACCATTTCCCAAAGTACACTATGCCAAGGCGGAGATCGTTTTTTTAGGTGGTCTGTTGTAGAACCTTCCCAAAATTATAGTAGTCAACTACAATTCAAATTTATTGATGAAAAACGAAAGGACATTTCCGGAGGTGCAGGCTATCGTTTGAACATTGCCAATATCAATGAGCAATCAATGACGCTAAAATCTAATGTATCTGTAGATGGAGAACTAGTTACAATCGTTTACCAATTCACTAAAAAATAATAAGATGAAAAACATACTGATCAAAAATATGGCATTTGTAATGGCATTGAGCCTAATTGTAAGTTGCAATGCCGTAAAAAATGCTAACAACACCCAAAAAGGTGCCGCAATTGGAGCTGCAGGTGGTGCCGTGATTGGAGGAATAATAGGGAACAATGTGGGCAAAAAAGGCAACACAGCCCTTGGAGCCATCATCGGAGCTGTAGTTGGAGGTGCCGCTGGTGGATATATTGGAAATCGAATGGATCGTCAAGCTGAAAGAATTGAGGAAGAGATTCCTGGAGCTGAAGTAAAAAGGGTAGGCGAAGGAATCAACGTTACCTTCAACGAAGATGCTGGTGTATATTTTGATACAAATAAGTCTGATGTAAAAGGTACTTCGGCAACTACTTTGGATAAATTGGCAGGAATCTTCAAGGAATACCCAAAATCAGTTATTTTGGTTGAAGGACATACCGATAGTGCCGGAAGCGAAGAGTACAATTGGAACTTGTCCCAACAAAGAGCAGAGTCCGTTACCACTTATTTGGTAAGTAAAGGAATTTCAAACGGAAGGTTTACCACAAAGTGGTACGGTGAAACCCAGCCAAGAGAAAGCAATGAAACTGCTGAAGGTAAAGCCAAAAACCGACGAGTGGAATTAGCTATCATAGCAAGTGACGAGCTCAAGGAAGAAGCCTACGAAAAAACAAAAGGATAAATCGGACACTTTACTGACGATTTGTTAAAACCGACATATTTATGTCGGTTTTTTTGTTTCTGATCGACTATCTTCAATAAGTGAATCAATTTGAAGTAGTTATTATTGGGGGAGGACTTGCTGGATTAACCGCCGCACTGGATATGGCCAATCTGGGAAAGCAAGTTTTGGTAATCGAGAAAAACCAATACCCTGATCATAAGGTTTGTGGTGAATATGTTTCCAATGAAGTTATTCCCTATTTGGAGAAGCTTGGCGTTCGTCTGGATGATTTTAACCTTCCACAAATTGATACATTGCAACTTAGTTCAGGTAAAGGAAACACCATTACGGTGAAATTGCCTTTGGGTGGTTTTGGAATTAGCCGATACAAATTTGATTTTGAACTTTACAAACTTGCTCTAACCAAAGGAGTTCGATTTCTTCATGAAACAATTATTGATGTTCATTTTAATGGGAATGAATTCAAAGTTATACAATCAAATGGAGAGGTCATCCGAAGCAATGTCGTCTTGGGTGCTTTTGGTAAACGCTCCAATCTTGATATAAAGATGGAGCGAAGCTTTACCCAACAGAAATCCCCGTGGTTGGCCATAAAATGCCACTATAAGAATGCCCAACAACCAGCTAATGTAGTTTCTCTTCATAATTTTAACGGAGGTTATGGAGGATTGTCACAAGTGGAGGAAGGCGTGGTCAATTGCTGTTATCTTGTGAAATATGAAAATTTTAAAAGTACGTCCGATATTGATCAGTTCAATCATGCAGTAGTTTCCAAAAACCCATTTTTTCAGCAATTTTTAGCCAATGCCACTCCCTTATTTGAAAAACCCCTGGCCATAGCGCAGATTTCATTTAATAAAAAAGAACCAGTGGAAAATCATATGTTAATGTGCGGTGATACAGCGGGGTTAATACACCCCTTATGCGGAAACGGAATGGCCATGGCTATCCATAGTGCAAAATTGGCAGCCGATCAAGTAGTTTCGTTCCTGGAAAAACCAAATTTTAGCAGAAGAGATATGGAGGGAAACTATAAAAAACTATGGACAGCTCATTTTAATAGAAGGGTTTGGATGGGAAGACAATTACAAGCCCTAATGATGAATACCAAATGGTTTAATCTCGGAATGAACACTTTGGCTAAATCAAAAACATTGGTTCAAACTATGATTCGAACCACACATGGCAACCCAATTTTAGATTGATGGATTTAACAGTGCGCAGCAGGACATATGAAAAGATGGACGACCCAAATATGGAATTTGAGGAGTTGCAGGATGCATATAAGGACATCAACAAATGCAATAAATGGTTGGGTGGCGACAAGATAACCATCAATGCAGTATGGGATTTGGTCAAAACGGACAAAAAAAAATCGTATACGATTTTGGACATGGGTTGCGGAGATGGCAGCATGTTGCTGAAATTATCCAATTTTCTTAATAAACATCATGTTTCACACCATATGATTGGTATCGATTTAAGAGATGATGTTCTGCAAATCGCCAAGGACAACACCCTGCATTACCCAGACATTGAATTCAGGAAAATGGACATTCTAAAGGCTGATTCTAGCTTTGAATGCGATATAGTCATCAATACGTTGACCATGCATCATTTTGAAGAAGAGCGCATCGGTGCTTTTTTAACGCAATTTGTCAAATTGGCTAGGCAAGGGGTGGTCATCAATGATCTGCATCGTAGCCGATTGGCATATCATCTTTTCAAAATATTTAGTCATTTGTTCCTTAGGACTGAAGTGGCTCGGTACGATGGTTTGGTGTCCATACTAAAAGGTTTTAAAAAACGTGAGCTTGTTGCACTCTCAAAAAAAATACCAGATGTTATACACGACATCCGATGGAAATGGGCTTTTCGATATGTCTGGATAATGAAACTCAATCCCAAATAATCAATGAATCAGGTTCGCATAGTTTCGGTTGCCAAACAACTGCCAAAATACCATAGAAAAACATCGGATATTCTTCCTTTTGTCAATCTCTGGCTTTCTGGTCAAGAAGATCGTTTTCGAAGAAAGGTGATAAAGATATTTGAAGGGGCAGGTGTAGATCATCGGTATGGAATAATGGATATTGAAGAGGTTTTTATGGCAACATCGTTTGAAGAAAAGAATAACATCTATGTAAGGGAGATAAAACAGTTAGGAGAAAAAGTGCTTCAAAAGGCCTTGTCCAAGGCGAATTGGGAACCAGAATCACTTGATTTTATCATCACCGTAAGTTGCACCGGAATAATGATTCCTTCTTTAGACGCTTATCTTATAAATGCTTTGGGATTGAGTACTGATGTTGTAAGATTGCCTGTAACTGAAATGGGATGCGCCGCCGGAGTTTCCGGATTGATTTATGCGAAGAACTTTCTAAAGGCCAATCCTGGGAAACGCGCGGCAATTGTAGCTGTTGAAAGTCCAACCGCCACATTTCAATTGGATGACTACTCTATGGCCAATATGGTCAGTGCTGCAATCTTTGGCGATGGAGCTGCGTGTACTTTGCTATCTTCTGAACAAAAAGCGGTAGGCCCCAAGATTCTAGGAGAAGAAATGTATCATTTTAAAGAAGCAACACATCTTATGGGTTTTGATTTGACCAATACAGGACTCAAAATGATTTTGGACCCGGACGTTCCAGAAGTTATTTCCGACCATTTTCCCAATATTGTCCACCCATTCCTGGAAAAATACGGAACCTCTATAGAAAAAGTGGCTCATCTTATCTTTCATCCTGGCGGAAAAAAGATTGTAAGGACCGTTGAGGATTTGTTTGGTAAATTGGGAAAGAATATTGACGACACAAGAGAGATCCTTCGTGCCTTTGGTAATATGAGTAGCGTTACCGTGCTATATGTTCTCGAACGTTTTTTGGAAAAAGACATCCAAGAAGGGGAACAGGGCTTGGTTTTGAGTTTTGGTCCTGGATTTTCGGCACAGCGGGTGTTGCTCGAATGGTAATTGTATGAATAAGAAAGAAAAATGGGCTTTGATAATTGGCGGGAGTAGTGGACTTGGGCTGGCCACTGCCAAAAAATTTGCGCATCACCATTTTGGGATTATTGTTTTGCACAGGGACAGAAAAGTGGATATTGAAAAAATCCAAAAACAGTTTGATTCAATTGCCCTAAGTACTTCTGAGTTTCACAGTTTTAATGTAGATGCCGTAAACCCACAAAAAAGAGAGGAAATTCTTCAAGAAATCATAAAACTAATTGGAAAAAATAATATAAGTACGCTGGTACATAGCATTGCAAAAGGAAACCTGAAGCCAATGCATGCCCAAAATGAAAATGCACTGACGAATCAGGATTTTCATTTGACCATCGATGCCATGGCGATAAATCTATATGACTGGGTGAGAGAAATGGTTGGTCTAAAATTATTTTCTCTTGATGCGCGGATTATAGCTTACACCAGCGAAGGAAATGCAAAAGCTTGGAAAAACTATGCGGCGGTATCCGCCGCAAAAGTGGCTTTGGAGTCAATAGTACGAAATATTGCCTTGGAATTTGCCCATTTGGGAATAACCGCTAACTGCATTCAAGCAGGCGTGACTGACACAAAATCGTTGCGAATGATTCCTGATAGTGACATATTGAAAGCGCAGGCTCTGAGAAGGAATCCACATAACAGACTGACCACTCCAGAAGATGTCGCAAATGCTGCTTATTTATTAACATTACCGGAAGCTAAATGGATTACGGGTACAGTGATAAAAGTTGATGGAGGGGAAAGTTTGCAATAATGATCAATAAGGATAAAATACTTGCAAAATTACCCTACTCGAAACCCTTCCACTTCGTGGATGAACTGGATAAAGTTGATGAAAACTCAGTTGAAGGTAGTTTTACTTTTAAAAAAACAATGGATTTCTACCAAGGTCATTTTAAAAACAAATCTGTGACACCGGGAGTCATTCTAACTGAATGTTGTGCCCAAATAGGCTTGGTTTGCTTAGGAATTTATCTGTTGAACAAAACCGCGAAGCTTGATGAGAGCGAGGAGTTGCAAATTGCCATGTCCAGCTCCGAGATGGAGTTTTACCTGCCTGTATGGCCTGGTGAAACTGTAAAAGTGGTCTCTGAGAAGCAATACTTCCGTTTTAATAAATTAAAATGCAAGGTGAAAATGTTCAATGTTGAGGAAAAATTGGTCTGCCAAGGGACTTTGGCGGGAATGATTAAAACAGATGCCCATGCAAAATAGAGTAGTGGTGACCGGAATGGGTGTTTGCGCTCCGAATGGGGTTGGACTTTTCGAGTTTGCAAAAAATCTGAAAAACCAACGTAGTGGTGTCCGTTTTCAAAAAGAATTGAGAGAACTAAAATTTTCATGTCAAGTATCTGGAAAACCGAATATTGATACCGTCAATTTAAATGAATACTTCACAAATGTTCAATTAAAAGGATTAAACGCAAGCGGATTGGTTTATGGCGTTATTGCAGGACAAGGTGCATGGAAAGACGCTGGATTGTCCCCTGCAGAAAATCAAAATCCGGATTGGGACAGCGGTATCATCTTTGGAACCGGAATTCTAGGCGTTGATAAATTTAGGGAAGCCATCTACAAAGTAGATGAAGGCAATGTAAGGCGTCTGGGCAGTACATCGGTGGTTCAGACCATGGCAAGTGGAATTAGCGCATATTTAGGTGGAATGTTAGGTTGTGGTAACCAAGTTACGACCAATTCCTCAGCGTGCACCACGGGAACCGAGGCTATTTTAATGGCTTATGAACGTATTAAACAAGGAAAAGCCATTAGAATGTTAGCGGGAAGTTGCGGTGATAGTGGACCTTATATCTGGGGTGGCTTTGATGCCATGCGCATCCTTCCCAGAAATTACAATGATGATCCCGAGAAAGCAAGTAGGCCCATGAGCGCCTCCGCAGCAGGATTTGTTCCTGGAAGTGGTGCGGGGGCCTTAGTTTTGGAATCCTTGGAAAGTGCGCTACAGCGTGGTGCAAAAATCTATGGTGAAATTATTGGTGCTTCCGTAAATAGTGGAGGACAAAGAGGAGGAGGAACTATGACAGCTCCCAACAGCAAAGCGGTTATAAAATGTATCCAGAATGCAGTAACAGATGCTAAAGTAAGTCCCGAACAATTGGATAGTATTAACGGACATCTTACAGCTACCACAAAGGACCCAATTGAGGTACAAAATTGGAGCAACGCACTTGGGCTTTCCGGGAAACATTTTCCATATATTAATTCCTTTAAGGGTTTGGTGGGGCATTGTTTGGCAGCCGCAGGAAGTATTGAATGTGTGGGAACCTTATTGCAATTTCAGGAAAACCAGATTTTTGGAAATGTGAATTGCGAAGATATTCACCCAGAAATCCTTGTGGTGGTGGACGAATCTAAAATTCCTCGCAAGACCTTGAACATTGCCCCAAAAATTATTGCCAAGGCCAGTTTTGGTTTTGGAGATGTAAATGCCTGTGTTATTTTTAAAAAATATGAATAAGGTTAAACCGTCATTTCGTGTTTTTCTGTCAGACTGAGCCTGTCGAAGTCAAGAAAATTATGGAGATTAGGTTTCTAACACGATTTTAATCAAACTAATAAAAGCTATGCATGAAGAACGCTATCAAAAACTACGGGAAATCGTTGGCACCTATTTACCCGATGATGTTTCGGTGGAGTCCATTACCATGGACAGTAATTTTACCCAAGAGCTCAATATCAATTCTGCAAATTTGGTAGATATTGTTTTAGATGTAGAAGACGCTTTTGACATAATGCTCGAAAATGAGGATATGGATGGCATGCAAACGGTAAATGATGCGCTTAAAATTATCGACACCAAAATAGCGGACAAATAACTACGTTATTTTGAGTTTTTCTGTCACACTGAGCCTGTCGAAGTGTTGACGAAGTGTTGTCGAAGGACAGTTGAAGTCAAGGGAGAGTATCGAGAAATCTTTGCTAGCAAACGCATTTTATTCAAAACATAAAACAGCTTATGAAAGAATTCATCAACTACGCAAAACAAAAACTACAGGTGGATAAACGACTCATCATTATCTACTGTATGGTCTATTTTTTATGGGGAATGGGTATGGATTGGTTTGGCACCCAGGTCGAAATTGCAAAATTCACTTATTGGTGGCAGGTGATTACCTGTTATATTTTATATATGGTTCCAATTTCGCTCTTGTTGCGGGGACTTCCGTTTCATGCACAGTACGCCTACGGACTTGTAGCAATGGGGCTGCTGGAATTTGGTGGCTACGCCCTAAAAACCTCATACGCGTTCCCAGATAATATTTTGGACCAGTTTTTCAACATCCGTAATTTCAGTTTGGGGATGGCGCTTTTCTTTGCGTTGTACTTTCCACTTGGGAATTGGGGGGTCGGTAAAATCTATGCTATGCTTTTTGGTAATGGGGTAAAGGGCAAAAAGGTATAGGATGAAGGGTGAAAGGGTAGAACTTGAACTTTGGTTTTGAACTTAAACTTTAACCACAAGTCAGAGGTCAGAGGTCAGAGGTCTGATGTCTGAAATCTGAAATCTGAAATCTGAAGAAACTATTTTGTTTCAAAAACCATTTTGACCTTCACTAAATTGTCTTCCCTTTTTTTCTTGATCTTGATGCCGTAATCCATGGAATACAGCGAAGTTGTGCCAATCCATTTATTTTGGACTCTTTTAAAGGTAATGGCGATGGGTTTTGTGGTTTCCTTGATTGTCAATTGGCCTTTTACCTTTATTTCATTGCCATCAAGATAAACCGCCGTGCTCTGAAATTTGATTTTCGGATGGTCATCTACATCAAAATATTTACCACTGCGCAACGACCAATTACGAAGTCCGTTGTTGGTGTCAATGGTTTTGGAAAGTACGGAACCCTGAAAAACAGAATCCTCTAGATTGTCCAAATCTATATGGGATGTGGATTCAAATCCAGAAAAAGTACCATTTACATTCTTGGAAACAAAGACAAAAGAAATTTCAGCTTTGGTAATTTCAGCCTTTTGGGCTAGGAAGTTTGTAGGAGCCAAAACTAAGCCAAGAAGTATAAAAAAGGTTAAGAATGATTTCATTTTCGGCATATTTCCAAGATAATTAATTGGTCACTGGTACTGCAAGATACTTACACGCCTTTGCAAAACGTCATATTACCCAAGTTTTGACAGTCTTTTGAAACGATTCTTGGATTACCAAGACACTATATTGATCAAGCGATGTTTTACTTGTAAAATTTTGATTATAAAATTATTATGTAATTGTCAGATTGAACCTAAAATCGTTTTGAGGTTAAATTTAGCGTTAAATTCGTTGCATATTGTAGGATAATTAGTAACTTAAAGGGGAGTTTTATAACAATTGAGATAAAACTAAACGACATGGGAAATTTAACTCAAAAAAACACGGGACAAATCCAAGAACTGTTGATTCGAATGGATCGAAACAACACCATAATTCAAAAATTGTCCAAGAAATTAAATTCCTATACCTGTGAACCCCATGATTCTGCATGTTTTGAAAAACTTTATGTTCTAAAACACAACTTTGAGCAGTTCAATACCCATCAAGGGCGGCTCATGGCCCTTTTAAAAACCAAACCTAAACTTACCTCTGAAATTAATGCTGACATTAAAAAACATTTGGAGCGGTTCGGTGAACTTGAAAAAGACATGGCAGCTTATGTTCTGGATACTAATCAATACTTTTAAAAACCCTTTTTTAAAATCAATCAGAAAGTTTAGGTAAATCTTCGAACATCTATTTTCTACTCCTATAAACATCCGTAATATTGTAGGCATCAATCAGGCTTCAATGCGGAAATCCTCAAATGCAACTTCGGTTATCTTGGCTTTCTTTGCCATATACGTGATTTGGGGGTCAACCTATTTGCTCAATAAGATTGCGGTACTGGAACTTCCTCCATTTATGTTGGCTTCTTTTAGGTTCACCACCGCCGGGATTCTAATTTTTATCTGGGCCAAGATTATTGGCATAAAGATTTTCATTACCAAAAAGCAACTGGTCAATACTATTATTGCGGGGTTTTTGTTTTTAAGTTTTGGTAATGGGGTAGTGGTTTGGGCCCTTAAATATGTAGATACAGGCTTCGCAGCGTTGGAAATATCGGCACAGCCACTGATCATCTTGTTATTGATGTGGATTTTACAAGGAAAAAAGATTCAGCCGATGTCCATTATCGGTGTAATCTTGGGTTTTGTTGGAATTTATCTTTTGGTGAGCCAAAAACAGGTCATTACCAAAGAGGGTTCCGTTATGGGTATGATCATGATTTTTGCCTGTATGCTGAGCTGGGGGTATGGCAGTCTCTTTGTTGGAAAAGCAGACCTGCCATCCAATTACTTTGTAAACACCGGCTATCAAATGTTTACGGGTGGGATAATTTTGGCCATGATGAGTGTTGGCTTTGGTGAACAATGGTCTTCTCCGGTTGAATGGAGTGGTAAGGTGCAGTTGGTGATGGTACTTTTGGTAATTTTTGGTAGTATCTTGGCTTTTACGTCATTCAACTACTTGTTAAAAACCGTTTCTCCAGAAAAGGTGGCAACATCTACTTATGTAAACCCCATAGTGGCCCTAATTTTGGGTTGGTACTTTTTGGAGGAGAAAATTACTATGCAATCGATAATTGCAGCAGTGGTTTTGCTGACCGGTGTTTATTTTATAAACACAAAAAAGAGCTTGGCCATTTTTGCCCGTTTCAGAAAGTGATTTTCAGTAAGACTGCTTAAATCTGTGGTGCATTTGGATGAAATTCGTCAGTTTGAGTGAATTTTTACATTTATCAAATGAGAAAGTTTGTATCGAAAACAAGAATTTCAACTTCCTCGAGGTTCTCGATACGATTTTTTCGTTCTACTTCGACTTCACTCAGCAACCACTCAAAATCACTCGAACAGACGGTTTATCATAAGTTATTTGCGTAATGCACAACGGGTTAATTTAGTACGTCGATGCGGTGCGTGTACTTGACCGTTATGATTTGATTGTTCAACAAATCCAGATCATTATCATCCTTTACAATATTGAAGACTACAAAAAGGCCTGTATTCGCATTTTGAAGCCATCCAAATCGAACATTGGCCGAAGTAATTTCAGATACATTGTTACGTTGTACCAGACTTTGCACAAACATTCTGGGAGTGAACGAATACGAGAGTCGTAACCCGCCAACCAGTGCGGTCAGGTTTCCGGTATCCAATTGAATGTCACTGTGACTAAATATCAGCGAAGAATTAAAACGGTCTCCAATTCGATATCTTGCAGTACCACTATTGGTGATGCGTTTTCCGTTGAAATAACCTCCAATGAGCGTTCGGGTATCCAGTGAAAAGGCATTGTTGGGATTGGTAATGAGTACCAGTTGCAATTCTTCATTTTTATAATTGCCTACGGGGACCGTCACATCGGAAATATTAAAATCCTGCAGTACCCGTTCCGTGGTGAAATTTATCCCAGTGTGCACCTCAAACCCGCTTTTAAATTCCCAGTGATTGTCCACATGCAAAAACCCGGTGATAAGATCATCATCAAAATTCCAATACCCACGATACGAAACATGGGGGCGTATTTCTAGAAGTTTCCCTGCATTTTTTAAGCGATGTGCCTTCCATATTAAAAATTCAGGCTTACGGAAAGCAGTACGTTGTAAAAAACCAACCTCCGGATTAAAACCTTCGCCAACTTCGGTATAACCAGCCCTTAAATCCCATCCATTCCAATTGTAATTTGCCAAAATTTTGTAGGCATGGTCATCACTGTCAATCCCCGGAGTGGTGCTTTTGGCAATAAATCCATTAATTTCCGCCTTGTTGCCAATGCCCCATTTTCCGTCCATGGCATATACCCGATTGTAGTCGTTGTCCATACTTCCAAGTCCGGCCCTGTTGATGAAGATTCCGCCCAGCGAAGACCTCGTGCCTTGAAAATCATGATTGACCCTGGCTACGGAGAAATTGTTTTTTTCAATGCCCGCAGTTTCCACATCCTCTGTAAACATGCTGAGCAGTCCAACATTGGTTTGCCCAACCTTTCCAGACAAACGCGCCCCGCCAATAATGGGTACCAGGCTACCATCGTTTCCAATCCCTATTCTTCTACTGAAAAATAAATCCACCTCTCCTGGACTGCCCACACTGAATTGTCCAGCATTTTCCAAAAAGAAAGCCCTTTTTTCTGGAAAAAAAAGATTGAACCTATCCAGATTTACCTGCTGGTCATCAACTTCCACCTGGGCAAAGTCAGTATTATAGGTAAGATCCAGAGTCAAACTAGGAGTGATACTGTACTTAATATCTGCACCTACCTCAAAGTTGGAATCTGTTTCACTTGGCGATACGGAGTTATCGTTTACAAATTGCCCCAGAGCATATGGAATCAGTTTTAGATTTCCCGGGTTTTTCAGGTTGAGGGCATTGAGTTTTCCGGCCAATGAAAGTCGTTTCATATCAAAACCAAGTGGCAGAGAGGTCCAATAAGCTGTTTCTGTGTTCTTGCTGATGTTCCTTCTAAAATTGAGCCCCCAGGTTTTGTTTTTTCCCGGAGCAAACCGGAGCGAACGAAATGGAATGGCAAATTCAGCACTCCAACCATAATCCCCAAGTTGGGATTTAACAGTCCATGTGGCATCCCAATTTAGATTTGTGCCGCCAATAACCCCTCCTTGCTGTCTGTTGGTATTAAAGTTTCCTTTTCCTTCGTTATCAATTTGTGCATCATATTCCATTCCCTGGGCGTTGGTGCCAAAAAGAAACCCATTTTGCTGGTCGTTATAGGTATCGATGATAAACAAAAAACTGTCCTCGTCGTTTAAGCTGGCATCGCGGCGGGAATCGGAGACCACAATATTGGCCGCGTCTGTATCATAACAAACCACGGAAACATAAAATGTTTTGGAAGTATAGGCAATTCGTATTTCGGTTTTTTCTGAAACCGGCTGACCGTAATTGGGTCTTATTTGAACCAGATTTTCAATGGCCGGAACACTTTGCCAAATAAGATCGTTCAATATTTCACCGTCAACTTCTGGCCCTTGTTCAAGTTCAGTGGCTGAATATTGAGGTCGCACCTGTTCTGCATCTTGATTTAAGTTTTTTTGCGCTGATAAAGTAGAAAAAAATAAGGCTGAAAAAAAAACAGCACAGCAAAGCAGGACTTTCATAAATGTTGGTTGGGTTAAAAGTTAAAGATACTGTTTATATCGGAAATTATTTGAAGATCGTGTATCTTGTATAGGCTGAAAATTATGCCATGTCCGTATTTAAAAGAATTTCCTTTTTATTGTGTTTATCGATGACTTTAGCTTGTGGTCCACAGAAACAAATTGTTCCATCTGCTTCACAAATGGAAGCATTGAATACTTTGGTTGCCGATAAATCTTTTGTGATTGATGTGATTGCAGCCAGACCTTTGGCGACGGGGTCTGTGAGTAGAGTGGCCAATTCTGGTCTTTTGCCTCCCGGCAGCAATGTTAGTAGGATTGATCTTACCGGTATGTCGAGCTATTTGAGGGTTGTAGGGGATAGTGTGGCCGCTGATCTTCCTTATTATGGAGAGCGACAAATGTCGGCGCCTTATAATTCAAACAATACTGGTATTCGGTTTGAAGGTATTCCTAGGGATTTTGAAATTATACCCAATGACAAAACATCCGGATATACCGTCAAGTTTAGAATCAGTGATGGTCCCGAGGCGTTTGATGTTGCAGCGCAATTGCTACCTGATAAATCGAGTACTATAAATATCAACAGCACGCATCGAACAGCTATTTGGTACAACGGCACCGTATCAAAGTATAGCTTGGAATAGGGAGATTTACCAATTAATTGGTTTAAACGATTGTCCAATTTTTAATCGTATTCCCGAAGACAGGATAAGATATTCATCCCTTCCTTGTTTCTCTTTGGACTTTATTTGACTTTTATTGACAATGTACTTTCTATGAATTCGGATAAAACCCGGACCAAGGGATTTTGCCAATAAGCTAAGCTTTTCCCTTTTGATAAAGGTTTCGTTGGCCACATAAAAATTTGCATAGTGTCCATCAGCTTCAATCCATTCCACGCTCTGCAAGTCTATGGTCATTAATTTACGTCCTTTAAAAACATCAATGGTCGGAAACTTTTGTTGGCTAAGGTGGACATAAACTGCAGATCCCATAAGCATGATCAAATGATAAAGGGCCTCGCGTCCAAAGTAATACCGGGCATATTCCATATCAATAAAGTAATCAAAATAGCCAAGTCCGTGCAGTACCACATTTGAGATCAAATAAAAAAGGAAAAGACTAACGGGTGCCATAAGTAAAACCAGACCCCAATACCCATGTGGATATTTCTTGCGTATTGCTATCTGAATCTTTAAAGAAACCGCAATTACTGGAATGAAAAAAAGCACGGAAACGAATAGATAAACTATAGATACCCATATGCTATAACTTGCATGGTCGCTATATCTAATAATATTTTGAACCAAGGTAATGGCAAAAATCACGAGTAGGACAATTGCCGATAGGTACAAAAACCTTTTTTCGTTTCGAATAATCAACACGCTAATGAAAATTAAAAAGTATTCATGTAAGTTACCAAATAATACCAAATGGCGCGATAAAAAACTTAAGTCTAACCAAAAACTCCTTTGAGCATTTTTTCATTCAATCCTTTGGATTTCAACCATGCTGCCAGCTCTTTGCGTTCTCCCACTTCAGCATGATGAAGTAAGGTAAACCCATGTGGCCCAGGAGCATTTAAAAAATTTGGATAATCAGTGACCCATTTTTTTATAAAATCATCACAACCCAAAAACGCATAATTAAAAATATCCAATCTGGCCCCTCTGCTTACCAAAAAGTCGGCGATATCCTTTCTGCCCATATGGGATGCACCACCTACAGCTGTTTCAAAATCTCCTTTTTTAAACTGACTTGTGCAATTAAGCAAAAGTGGATACTTGTCCAGTATTTTTTTAGTTTCTTCCAAACTTCTATGGGCGGCGAATACGAATTCTAAAATTAATTCTTGATCAAAAAGATCGTCCTGTGCATTTCGCTGTCCCGCTATCAAAGTGCCTGTTCCTACTGTGAGCGCGCCACCTAAGAGTAAATTTTGCCTTAAAAATGTTTTTCTGTTCATTACTGTCCGTATTTTAAATGATGTTACAAAAAAGGAATATTAAACAGATTTAAATTGCTTTTGTACAGCCCTTTGTCTTGAAACTGCTTTGAAACGGCATGAAATTGCCGTTGGCTTAAACTCTAACACCATATCAATTCTTTGTGAAATGGACCTGAAGCTAAAAACAAAGCTTTTATAGCTATAGAAGATGCGCTTGTTTTTATGTATTTTAGGTGAATCGAATCAATCACAATAAATCTCCTGTAAAGAACAGCAAATCCTTCGACCAAGTTATGGTTGCATTTTCAAAAAACAACATTACCTAAACCTAAAATATGTCAAGAAAAACCACTTTTTTGATTGTTTTGTCACTATTGACCATTGCTTGTAATAGCAAAAAAAATCAAGAAAAAGACAAAGCTGATAATCTGCAAGACCAATCTGAAGAAGCTGTAAGCCATGAAACGAGTCTGCCTCTTGAAAATTTAAATTTACCACCAGGATTTAAGATTCATGTTTTTGCTGAGGGATTGGATGGAGCAAGGTCTATGACAATGGGCGATAATGGAACTTTGTTTGTTGGCACCCGAAATGAAAATACCATTTATGCACTACAGGATTTGGACAAGGACTTTTATGCCGAAAAAGTGATGGTTTTGGATACGACGCTTGAAGCACCCAATGGAGTTGCTTTTAAAGATGGTGCACTATACGTGGCTGAGGTGAGTCGCTTACTACGATATTCGAACATTGAAGAACAATTATCCGATTTGCCAGAACCAGAAGTGATTTATGATGATTATCCAACCGAGTTTCACCACGGATGGAAATATATAGCGTTCGGTCCTGACGATAAGCTTTATGTTCCGGTTGGAGCTCCCTGCAATATTTGTGAGCGCACGGACGAGGATGAACGTTTTGCAACCATAACCCGAATGGATCCCGATGGCAGCAATAGAGAAATATATGCCAAAGGTGTTCGAAATACCGTTGGATATACGTGGCACCCAGAAACTGGAGATCTTTGGTTTACCGACAATGGTCGTGATATGTTGGGTGACGACATTCCGCCATGTGAATTGAACAGGGCAACAGAAATTGGCCAACATTTTGGATATCCGTATTGTCATGGTGGAACAGTTAAGGACCCGGAATTTGGAGATAAATTTCCGTGTTCTGATTTTATTTCTCCGGTGCAGCCCATGGGTGCGCATGTGGCTCCGTTGGCTGTAAAATTTTATAGGGGGGAGATGTTTCCTGAAAAATACAAGGACTACGCATTTGTTGCTGAACACGGTTCATGGAACAGGTCTACTAAAGTCGGATACCGAATTTCTTTGGTCAAATTGGAAGGCAATGAAGCCGTAGGTTATGAAACCTTTATTGATGGATGGTTAGATCAAGAAAAGCAGGAAGCTTTTGGAAGACCGGTTGATATTCTTTTTTTGGAAGATGGCTCAATGTTGATATCAGATGATTTTGGTGATGCCATATATCGAGTGACCTATAATTAATATCCTTTAGCACAAACATATTTTATCATGCAGCGCAGAACCTTTTTAAAACAATCTACATTGGCCATGGCTAGCACAACCCTTCCGCTTTCAGCTTCCGGTTTTTCCATTGAGTCAAAACCCAAATATAAAATGGGGCTTCAATTGTTCACCATACGCGATGCAATGGAGAAGGATCCAATCGGAAGCTTGCAAACCGTAAGGAAATTGGGTTATGAAGATCTTGAGATTTACGGATATGATGGGGAGAAGGATACGTACTATGGCTATAAAACTTCCGACTTTGGAAAAATTCTGGAAGATCACGATTTAACGACTTCCAGTGGACACTACGGTCTAATGAACTTCTTTGACAAACCAGAAACTGAATTGATGCGTTATGTAGATCAATGTATTGAAGGAGCAACCCAACTAAAACAGGACTATATAACCTGGCCATGGCTAGACCCGAAATTTAGGAATGAAGAAGGATTTAAAAAGTTGGTGGATAAACTGAATATGATAGGGGAGCAGGTAAAGAAAGCTGGTTTAGGGTTTGCATACCATAACCACGGCTTTGAATTTGATGACCTAGGTGGAACAAACGGATATGAAATAGTGGTCGAAGGTACAGATTCTTCCTTGGTGAAATTGCAAATCGACTTGTATTGGGTGATGCATTCCTCAAAAAAGACCGCGATTGAAATTATTGCGGATCAACCCGACCGTTTTGTAATGTGGCATATCAAAGATATGGATAAGGTTACTCGTGATTATTCTGAATTGGGACAAGGATCCATCGACTATGTTGATATGCTTCCCAAATTGGACAAATCTGGTTTACGGTATTATTATTTGGAGCAAGGGGGAAATTTTGCAAAGAACTCTATCCAAAGTATTTCTGATAGTGCAGCTTTCTTTAAAAAAAAGCTGCAAAGATTTTTGTAGGTAAGTATTACTATCTAATATCGGTGTATTTGTGATGAGTTAAATCCCGCATTTTCCAAGCGTAATTTTCCTTCCCCTCTTTATCCTGTATCTCCAAGAAAATATGGTTGATACCACGTGCATCATTAGAAATTATTTTTTCAACTGCGTAATTCCAGTCCTCTTGCGAGAAAACGTACTCTTGCCTATCCGCAGGCGTGTTTTTTACGGAAACTCCATTTTTGATAATGAGATTTGGAGCATTTGAGGTTGAGTTTGGTTTCTTCCAACAGACGTACCTTATCGAGTTGTCTACAAGCCGGTCAATTCTAATGGTAAATTCAAAATTATCGCAAAGAATGAGATTGGCTTTTACATTTTTATAGAGTTCTAAAAGTGCCATTTCCTGCTCTGTTTGGTTGGCTTCAGCCTTAACATGTTTTGGTGCCTGGATTAATTGCTGTTCAACTTTGTTTAAATCTTTGGTTGTTCCTGAATTTTCACAGGAATAGGTAATTAGGAGTATTAGCCATATAAAACGATAACTTTTCATATCCCATTCCTTTTTTTCCAACTCATACCATGTAGAAAGCCGATCATATATAATATGATTGCGGATAGAATTAAACTAAATATTTGTAATCCACTTATAATCTCTAGCGTAGTCATTTTCTTATGAATTTTAAACCAAGCTATTGTTATTCTTTAGCGGTCAACTCATTCAATTGATAGATGCCTGTTTTGAGTTGAGGAAACAGGCAGTAGAGTCCATGAAATGTAAAATCGATGTTATTTTTGAAATTTTTTAATACCTTACCGAATGAATATTCGGTCTATGCTTAAACCTATCACTAAAAAAATCGATTTGTTGGAGACCTCTTTATCCCTTTTTGTAGATCAAGGTATTCAAAAGACCTCTATGGCACAGATTTCTGAAAAGTCAGGCGTTGCAGTAGGAACCATCTATCATCACTTTAAAAGCAAGGAAGAACTTATTGAAGGGGTTTACCTCTATATATTGGATGATTTGGGAAAACACATCGCCTTTTCAGCGGACGAAACCGTCTTGGATTTTAAAGAAAGATTCAGCCTGTTGTGGATGAAGGGTTTCAATTATTACATCAAATATCCAAACAGATTCAGATTTCATGACACTTATAGCTATTCTCCATTGATTTCCAATTCATTGCGAGAATATGCAAGGGCTTTCTATCAAACCGCATTTGACCTAGTACATGAAGGAATATCTAGCAAAATCCTTATCGATACACATCCCATTTTGATTATGAGATGGTTGTACAACAGTCTTTCTACAATCATTCAAATAAAACTCGACAATGAATTTGGGGTAACCGATAAGATGGTTTCCACAACATTGGAAATGACCTGGCAAAGTTTAACCTATAAAACCGAATAATGAAAAAAATATGGATTGCAACGTTTTCCTTGATACTGGTAAATACGGTGTTTGCACAAAACAACAAGTATCAAACCGTTGAGGAAACAGTAAATAAAATGCTCGAAATTATATCTGTGGATATTGGCGAAGAGCCCGACTGGAAGGAGTACAGAAATTTGTTTTTACCAACGGCCCAAAAAATTATGCGTAGCCCAAAAGCCAAAAACCCCGCAAATAAGGTTCGTTCATTTACAATTGAAGAGTTCATCCGTTATGTAGGCCCATTATATGCCCGGGATGGTTTCGATGAAAAAGTACTTGGTTTGAGCATCAACGAATTTAATGGGGTTGCAAACGCATTCCAGTCCTATCATTCCAAAAATTTAAAGGGGACCTATGATAAAAAGGGAATAAACAGTTATCAACTTGTGTGGGTGAATGGTAGATGGTGGATTGCCAGCACAACCTGGGCAACTGAAACTGAAGAGAGCAAAATTCCAGAGAAATATTTGGACAAATTATAGCTTCAAACGGCAATTTGGCCGTCAAATGAACTTGTAGCTTGTTGTGTTGATTGTGTAAAAACCGACAAATATTTATAAACCAAACACTTATATGCTTTACTTTTAAATATAGCCTATTCAAAAATGATGGATAGATTAAATATGTAACACTCTCGAATTATGAAGATTTTAAAAATGCTAGTTTGGACTTTGTTGTTAGTTGCTTGTTCCTCAGATGAGGTTAAAGAGGATGTCCCGGTTGATGAAGAGACAATATTCTTGCAAGAACTACAAGCTGTGGTGGATTCTAAAATTGGCTCCGATAAACTGCTTGGAGCTTCAATTTCAATTCGGGTCGATGGGGAAGAGCGATGGAAACTACAAGGGGGAATTTCCAATGCTGAAACACCAGTTTCTGGTGATATGCGATTTGGAATAGCCAGCATTACAAAAACTTTTGTTGCTGCTACTGTGCTAAAATTGGCAGAGGAAGGGGAATTGTCATTGGATGATCCAATTAGCAAGTGGCTCAGTTTAAATTCACCCAATATTGATGAAAGCATAACCGTTCAACAACTACTTGGACATTTCGCGGGGCTGCTCGGGTATTTTAGACATCCAGATATCTGGCCTCGAGTAGAAGGAAACTTAACAACTGCAATACCGCCCATTGAGTTGGCCGATTATGTCGGGGAGCCAGTGTTTAATCCTGGGGACAGATATGAATATTCAAACTCCAATTATTTGGTGTTGGGGTTGATTATTGAGTCGGTGACGCAAAAGACCGTGGGCGAAGTATTCCGTGAAAAACTTTTTAATCCCTTGCAATTGGGTAACATTTATTTCCCAGCAAATGAAAGTTTAATAGGTCCGGTTGCCACTCCGTGGCGCGATAGTAATGGAGATGGAACCCTACAAGATATATCCGACGAATTCGGACCAGCCTATCATAGCATTTTTTATACCGCAGCAGACGTATTTTCAACAGCCTCCGACCTTTCCATGTGGGCACAACACTTGTTCAATGGCACTTTATTATCCCAAGAAACCAAGAATCAAATGTTGAATTTCACACCCCTTGGAGACCCTATTGCCACAGGATATGGACTAGGTATAAGAGAGGTGACTTTTGTTGGTAAGTCCATGTGGGGCCATACCGGAGGTATGAGGGGCTACGGTTCCTATATGTTTTACGACCCAGTGAGCAAAGTAAGTATAGCCATGCTAAATAATCAGAGTAGGTCACAAAATGGTCCGTTATTGCGATATGAACTGGTTAATGAGTTACTTCAAAAAATCTTCTCAAAACCTTTATAATCAATGTGATAAATATTTTTGGCACAATGGGTAACCTTTGTGGGAAGAAGTAGTTTTCATTTGATAAAGAGGAAAGACTATACATCATTTTCTATCCTTTTTGTTCAATTTATTTTATTTAACTAGCCTAACTTCAAATCAAATTGTAATTTGAAGTCATATCCATCCAAAATACAAGCGACCACATGATTAAAATTGCATACATCGGAGCCGGAAGTCTTCAATTTGGCCCGATTATAGTTCAAGATATCTTGTTAAGCGAAAAATTATGTTCCAGGGGTTTGGAAATCCATCTTATGGATATTAAAAAATCGCATTTGACCCATGTCCATGCCCATGCCGACTATGTAAACAGTAAACTGAAACGCAACGCTAAGATTAGTTCTGGGACAAGCCGCAATGAGGCCATAAAAAATGCTGACTTTGTGATATGTGCACTTGAAAAAGACCGTAACGTCTATTGGGCACAGGATTTTCATATCCCTAGAAAGTACGGGTTTAAACAAGTTTATGGTGAAAATGGAGGAGTTGGCTCCCTGTTTCATGCCCTGCGGAACATTAAGGTCATCATGGATTTGGCCAGAGCTATGGAAAAACTTTGTCCCAAGGCACTTTTATTAAATTTCTCCAATCCTGAGCATAAAATATGTGAAGCAATCACCCGATTGACCAGTGTAAAGGCGGTTGGACTCTGTCACGGCGTTTTTATGGGACGTGAGCAATTATCGGAATTATTGGATGTTCCCTTGGACGAATTGCAAACAAAAGCCTGTGGGATTAATCATTTTACCTGGTTCCAAGAAATCAAACATAAACCTACAGGGGAGGACCTTTATCCCAAACTGAAGGAAATGGAGCAAAAAGGAGATTGGTTGGCCAAATGGCACGAGCTGGCTTTAGGAAGGATATTGTTTCGAAGGTTTGGGCAATGGCCTTCACCAGCTTCCAACCACTATGGGGAGTACATACGTTGGGCTGAGGAATTTGTGATTCCGCAGCTGCAATTTTTTTATGACCCTTATGATGGACATCCGTGGGAAAACAACCAGATTCCCGAAGGAGTGTATACTGTGGACAAGGTAGATTACGATCGCTCTTGGGACAAAGACTGGAGCAAAAAACTATTACCGGTTGGCAGTACGGAAGAAATTGTTTTGGAAAATGAGGACGGAAGTTTTAAAAGCTCTGGAGAAATAGCCACACTAATTATGGAAGCCATGGTCACCGGACAGAAACAATGGTTGGAAGCAGTTAATATTCCGAATAAGGGTGCCATTCCCAATTTACCCGATGATTTAGTGGTTGAGGTACCTGCGTATTGTGATGCGAATGGAATCCAAGGAATTCAGCTTCAACCCATGCCTGAGGCTATAGCTGCCACCATTCGTTTGCACGCAAGCATCCATCAACTATTGGTAGAAGCATATGAGAAAAAATCGAAGGATAAATTGTTGCAGGCCATTTTAATTGAACCCACGGTCGATTCATACAGAAACGCTGTTGCCATGTGCAACGAAATGTTGGAATTACAAAGCGAAGTTTTACCGGTCTTATGCTAATGGTAGATTCAGCTCAGCAAATAAATCAGGTAAATCATGGGCTTGAAACGCTCGATTGGGTCGTCATTGTGGTTTATATGCTGATTACAATTGCTATTGGTGCATTCGTTGCCAAACACAAATCCAAGAATATCACGGATTTTTTCGTCGCGGGGCGTAGTTTGCCTTGGTGGTTGTTGGGAACCTCAATTGCCGCAACATGGTTTGCTACAGATGCCCCTTTGGCAGTAACGGCTTTGGTAAGAAGCAAAGGAATTTATGGAAATTGGTTGTGGTGGTATTTGGGAATTG
Source organism: Flagellimonas sp. 2504JD1-5 (assembly GCF_053618295.1). NCBI lineage: Bacteria > Pseudomonadati > Bacteroidota > Flavobacteriia > Flavobacteriales > Flavobacteriaceae > Flagellimonas > Flagellimonas sp. 2504JD1-5. The sequence continues at coordinate 521,408 of NZ_JBSIOU010000002.1, read as the reverse complement.
GTATAATGATGATGGTATTTTTTTATGCCAAATACTGGCGAAGAGCCGAAATTTTAACCGATGCCGAACTTATTGAAATGCGATACAGTGGTAAATCCGCTTCTGTGCTTCGAGGATTCACCGCTGCTTTCTACGGAATTTTCAAGAATTGTATCACCTTGGGCTGGGTTATGCTGGCCATGTTGAAATTTTCCCAGATCATGTTAGGATGGAGTGCCGAATTTGCATTGGTCATAACTTGTAGCTATGCATTGATACATACCTTGTTATCTGGTATTAAGGGAGTGGTCATTTTGGATATGCTTCACTTTTCGGCAGGTACGATCAGCACCATACTTTTGGCAATTTTGATTTTGGTGCAAATTGGAGGCCCAACCGAATTGGCTTCACAAATTGCATCACAGCCAGATGCCCCTGCAGGAGTAATGGATATGTTGCCCAATCTTTCCCATATCGGACCAACAGAAATGGTTGCTTTTGTCTGTCTTATTGGAATATTGTGGTTGGGACAAGCTCAAGGGGATGGTTACATTGTGCAACGACTCTTCTCGGCCAAAACTGAGAAACATGCAATAAAAGCCTCATTATGGTTTGCAGTTGCCGGGGTGGTAATCTTAACCTGGCCATGGATAGTGGTTGGTTTGGGCTCAATAGTGATCTTACCTATTTCAGAAGCATCTGAAGCATTGTTGGCAGACCCAGAACTGGCCTATCCCATGATGATTTTAGAAGTTCTTCCTTCCGGATTAAAAGGGCTTTTGGTTGCCGCATTCATGGCGGCTTTTATGAGTACTGTTGATACACATCTTTGCTGGGGAGGGTCATATATGGTGAACGATATTTACAAACGCTTTATAAAAAAAGAAGCCACCCCGGCACATTATTTAATGGTTTCACGTATCGGAATTACGGTGTTGTTGTTACTTTCGGCTATGGCAGCTTGGCAAATGGACAGTATTGCCGGAGCATGGATTTATATCATTGAAATTGTTTCTGGAATCGCTATCATTTTAATGCTACGATGGTTTTGGTGGCGCATTAATGCCTGGTCTGAAATAACTGCCATGATATCCGCTTTGGTACTTGCCAATGGACACTTAATTGCCATGGGAGCTCATAAAATAGGATGGATAGGAGAGTCGCTTCTCATCAAAATAAATTTTTGGTATAATGACGAGCATGCTCTGATTCGGGCAACCATTATTCTGTTGTTATGCACGGCAATCAGTCTGGTTGTGACCTTTATGACCAAACCGGTGGAATATGGTACCCTGATTGCCTTCTATAAAAAAGTCAATCCCAAAGGATGGTGGAGTCCAGTCTCATCGCAAATGACCGTTAATAAAGTAGATTCAGAAGGGAACGGAAAGAGTTGGATGGGATTCGTACTTGGGGTTATCTTTTTAAACAGCATTCTTTTTAGTGTGGGACATGCAGTTTTGGGAAGGTATCTATACGCATTGGCTTTATTAATTGTTGGATTGGTCAGTGGATGGCTTACACTTCAACTTGTTGAAAAAGTGAAAACCCAGGAATAGCATGAGAATTCAATATTTTGAAAACAAAAAAACCTTTACCTCGAAAGCCACTGGGTTAATGATTCAGGAAATAGACCGAAAACCAAACTTACTAATGTGCACAGCAACGGGAAATTCACCATTGCCGGTATATCGAAATTTGGTCAAGGACTTCAAGTTGAATCCGGAGCGGTATGCCAAACTTAGGATATTGAAATTGGATGAATGGGCAGGTTTAGCTAACATGTTTGGAAGCTGCGAGGCGTATTTGCAAAAGGAATTGATCAACCCGCTTAAAATTGCCAAGACGAACTATTTCGCTTTTGATGCGGAAACCAAAGACCCGGAAGGGGAATGTAGTAGGATAAAGAACCAGTTAAATAATGAGGGGCCGATTGGACTTTGTGTATTAGGGTTGGGAAAAAATGGACATCTCGGGTTCAATGAACCTCCAGCTTCAGCTGATCAAAAATGTCACGTGGCCAGATTGACTCCATCATCACAAAATCATGGAATGGTTGCAACTCATACCGAAAAACCTTCTTACGGAATGACCTTGGGGATACAGGAGATTTTAAACTCCAAACGAATATTACTTTTGATTTCAGGGGAGGGTAAAGAAAATGTCAAAAAACAATTTTTATCCAAAAAAGTTGACCCAGAATGTCCGGCTACGTTCTTGTGGTTGCATCCAAATGTGGATTGTTTCATTTTAGAAAACTAACTCAATTTAGATAAATCGTTTTTCCGGTTCTAAACGATTCATCAGCGGCCAAAACAATGTTCAAACTATTTATGGCATCCTCCAAGTGTTGAGATAAATCCAAATCCTCTTCAATGGCCTTTAACAAATATTCTTGTTCCAACTGACAAAGTTCGTCATGGGATGGTTCATTGTCAATAGGAATTTGCTCATCTTTTTTAATAAAGTTCCCGCTTTCATCCATATCACTGAAATGCAGATGTAATGCTCCTGTTTGTGTATGTTCATCTATGTTTTGGGATGCTGTATCCGTTTTTTCTGCGATGCTCACGCTTCCTTTTGGCCCGATTACATCTTTTACAAAAAAAGCCGTCTCACTGATCATAGGTCCCCATCCGGCTTCGTACCACCCCACAGAACCATCATCAAACGTAACCTGCAACTGTCCATAGTTGTACATTTCAGTGCCTATCTCCTGGGATAGTTTTGCGCCAATACCGCTTACCTTAACCGGTTTGGCCTGTGTCATCAAGCACATAATATCTACATAATGTACTCCGCAATCGACAATAGGTGACATTGATTTCATTAAATTTTTATGTGTCTCCCATTGAACTCCGCAGCTTTGCTGGTTCAAATTCATACGCATGACCAAAGGTTTTCCCAAGTTTTGTGCGAGTGACACAAATTTTTTCCATGCAGGATGTACCCTTAAAATATAACCAACCACTAATTTCAGGTCGTTGTCCTTGGCTAGTTGCACCAACTCCATTGAATCCTTAACATTGGTAGCAATGGGTTTTTCAACAAAAACGTGTGCCTTGGCGTTCAAACTCTTACGGATATAATCCGCATGTGTTTCGGGATAGGTGTTGATGGAAACCACGTCTGGCTTTGTTAGTTTTAAAGCCTCCTCAAAATCCGCATAAGTGGGCAAACCACCCAACTCATCGGATAATTTGTTTCTACTTTCTGGACTTCGACTTACCAACCCCACTATCTCAAATTGTTCCAGTTTATGATATGCCCTTGCATGGGAAGTTCCCATATTGCCACATCCAACCACCAAGACCTTGTATGTTTTCATTTTCTAAAGTTATTGCACATCAATATTAGGCATTGTGCGGAAAATAAAGAAGTACTCTCCAAAAATGGAAAAGAAAGTGGCATTTCCAACAAACTGGAACAGTCGGACTCAGTTGATCACAACAGTTTCGTCCAGAAAATCGATGCTGGTACTGCCCGTCAAATTGGCAAGTTTACTTTGTGAAACCTCTCCAGCACCTAAAAAACGGTAACGCACCCCGGCAATTCTACCAATACTTTCGTTATAACTTCCGGAAAAGAGTTTCTCGCCTTCTAAAAGTATGGTCAAATGCCTATCCTTCACCTGAATTTTGATATCCTTGGCCTCGGAGAGGTCCATACCGAGCTGTGAAAGGTCGTGCTCTTTACCGTTTAAGTACGTATCGTTCATCATCACATATAATTCCGAAGCGCAACCGGGAATACCAAATGCGATGACCATGGCGCCTTTGGTACCCAAAATGATGATGTATGACTTTTGGCATACAGCCCACTTATCGCGATAGATATTTTTAATGGTGGATACAAGTTCAAAGTTGTCGCCGGAAATAGGTTCAAAGTCTTTCACCATATGAAAAGTGGTGTTTATGGGCTCTTCTGCTGCCGCCACTTCGGAGATTATAGCTTCGGGCATGGAAACCCTATCCTTGTAAATGTCGTAGGATTCGATGTATTTTGGAATTGGTCTATAATCCAAAGTGCCCAACCAACCTTCGGTTTTTATAAAAAGATCATGTTGTTTTATGACCTGCCCGTCAACCAAAAGCTTCGCTCTAAAATAACCTGGAAAATAATATTGTCCGGTAGCTTGCGTTTGCCCTGGTTTTAAATTTATGGTCTTTGTTGGGTCCCAATATTGTTGAATGTGGATACTATCAGATTTAATTTCACTCAAATCGAAATTAAAAACAACGGAATTTGGCAATCCCTTGGCAAGAGGTCTGCTTTCGAAACCAATTATGGAAGCGTCTATGTGCACGGCATTATCGTTTGGGCCTTTTAAAGAGAAAAACGAAATAAAAATGATGGTCATTACAGAGGCACTCAACATGATCACTCCAAGATTGGCACTGATCATTTTGGAAATACCTGTCTTTTTTTTAGTTGAAGTTTTGGCTTTAAAATCCCTCCAATTTTCAAACCCGGCAAATTGCGCAAGCGTGTTCAATGTGGTAATACTGGGTTTACTCTTATAATCGATGCGACCCCACACCCTTTTTAAGGTCACCGGACTCAAAAGTACCTTGGTGTCTTGTTGGATTCGGTCACTCAATTCTAAAAACATGTCGTTATGCCAAGAATCTGAGGTACCCCAGCCCAGGGTTTCCTCAATCTGTAATAAACATTTTTGTACCAAGTGGCGTTCGGGATACATTTCTAGGATTTGTAAAACAAAGATCACAAAAAAAATGCAGCCTGAATGCGAATGAACCAACTTGAACCAACTTGTTTTTGCATTTTGCGTCTCTTGTTGGAGCTTTGGAATATCAAAAAATAAGAAGTCATGAACAAAACAATCATTTTATCCATTCTCTTTCTTTTTAATCTATTCTTTGGTTTCAGTCAAGAAGCTATTTCCTTAGATACAGTTCATCTGGAAATGAATACGCAGTCGTACATCTTTGAGGATTTCAAAGGACATAAGACCATTTATTTTAAGGGGGGAACAGTTGGTTTAAAGGATATTTCATTTTTAAATGGGACCATTGAATATGACATTTATTTAACCGAAGATCGTGGATTTCCTGGAGTGTACTTCAGAATAAATGATGGGAACGCGGAACAGTTTTATATCCGGCCACATCAGTCTGGAAACCCGGATGCCAACCAAGCTAATCCGGTAACCAATGGGCTTTCTAATTGGCAGTTTTATTTTGGCCCAAAGTATTCCTTTCCACATAAATATACCTTTGATAAATGGACCCATGTAAAAATTGTGGTCAACGACCGTCGGGCCCAGATATTTTTGGATCATTCGGAAACACCCCATCTTTCTTGGCAGTTGTTCCATGAGCCCGAAGCAGGAGGCATCAGTTTTTCAGGCGGGCTTGTTCGCGGTTTTCATATTGCCAACATTAAAATTGACCAACAGACCCCTGTCATCCAAAACTTTGAGCCTGGAAACAGGGAACCTATTGAGAATGTTATAGGGGAGTGGACAGTATCTGACAAATTCGAGGAAAAAGAACTGGAGGCCACAGAGAACATTGGCTCTTTGATTTCTCGCTTAAAATGGAACAAAAAAATTTTCGTGGAGGAAGGTGTCGCTGCCAATATCTCCAGAGCGGTTGAATTGCGGAACGATACACCTGGAAATACAGTGTTCGCAAGGTTGACTATAACTTCGGACAAAGATCAAATCAAACTTTTTGATTTTGGTTATAGCGATAGAGTAGTGGCCATTCTCAATGGCCAGCCCATTTATAAAGGAACTAATCGATTTCAGTCAAGAGATTATCGATACTTGGGAACCATAGGTCTTTTTGACGCAATTTATCTGGATTTAAAGAAAGGAAAGAACACCTTACTTTTAGCTGTTTCCGAAGACTTTGGTGGTTGGCTGGTAACGGGTAGATTTCCGAATTCCGAAGGCTTAAAAACAAAATAACCATAGTTTAAATCCTTTTGGGAGGATACCATCCCATTGAAGAAACTTAATCATAAAATAGTGTTGACCTAAGCACCAACATCCATAAAGTGTAGTGTTTGATTGTTTATGGATATCCTTTTGAGTAGCATCTAATTGTTTGTAACATCCTAGCAATCAAAGAAAAACCTTAATTTTTTTAAGGTTTTTCTGCAATGGGGTGTGCCGATAATTTCATACATTTAAAGTTCAAGAATTTCATCTTGAACTAAACTTCCCCCTTTTATAGTAAAGAAGTGTCAACTTGCATTGCAAGTGTGTTTTGTATACCAAAGTTTTTACTAAAAAGTACATCCTATGAATATTAAAAGGCATGTCATCACAGTTATTCTGTGCCTATGTTTACTGATTTTATTATTCAATTCCTGTTACTCCGTACGTTTACGAAGTGTTGAGGGTGCCTATAACCCTGCTGCCCCAATTGTCCGTGACGATTATTACCGCGATATGGAAGTGATAGAGTTGGATACGGTCATAACCATTGGTGCTGCAGATAAGGATTTTACCTATTTGATCAAGGTTACCGATAAATGCCCTACAGGAAAACTGCATACCATAGAGTACCGAAATACCTTGGGTGGGGTTCTTCTGAGCGCTGTGACCTTCGGTCGTAAGCGATTGGTGAAAATAAAGTATGTCTGCATGAAAAATCCATAATTCAAATTGTATGGCCCGAACAACAAAACTTTCGCTCAGCGACTGGGATACACTCCACGCCAACGGACCTTTCCCACTAAAAACACTTTATAAAACCAAATTGGAAGCGTCGGCATTAATGCCTTCAACTCTAGATCGGTACAATGATGCTGCCCAAGAAATCCAAAAATTAATCAAGGAAGCCAAAAATAAGAATCAGGGATTCCGAGCTTATGGCTCGGCATGGTCCATGTCCAAAATTGCACATCAAAAAGACAGCATGCACTACAATGCGCATATGAACACCTATTTCTCCTTTATGGACCAAGACCTGCATGCCCTATCGGGCTATGATGCATCCAATCTGTTTCTATTTCAATGTGGAAACAATATCAAGGAGATTTCTGAAAAGCTGGCCGGGCACGGCAAATCGTTAAAGACGTCTGGTGCAAGTAACGGACAAACCATTGCGGGTTGCATTTCTACAGGGGTGCATGGGTCCGGAATCAATGTAGGCTCTGTTCAGGATTATGTGGTTGGATTGAACATTATTATCGGCCCTGATCCAGGGGATATTGTGTATTTGGAACGACATACAAAACCCGCATTGAACGACGTATTTGTGCAAAAATTAAGGTCAAGGGTCATACGAAACGATGGACTTTTCAATGCGGCACTGGTAGGATTGGGATCTTTCGGATTTATCCATGGGGTGGTCATAGAGGCGCAAAATCTGTTTTTGATTAAGCGTTATGTGCGGGAGTTAAAAAAAGAAAAGGCCATTGCTTTGGCTGAGAGCATGGATTTTAAAGGATTTAAATCCATTCCTTCCGAATTGGATTCGGCCGGAAACGGAAATATGCCCTACCATTACAAAGTGTTTGTCAACCAATACAAGGATAATGGCAACTATGTGGTTGAACTGATGTACAAAAAGCCCTTTAAATTGAATTATCCCGATCCGTTTCCAGTGATTAAAAAATCCATTTATCGGGATTTGGTCAATCTGGCGGTGGAGATCGGCTCTCGTGTTCCAAGCACCATCCCACTTTTCATCAATGCGCTTAAAAATTCAATTTTGCCAAAGGTCAATGAGGAATCAACAGGTACTTTGGCCGAAACCTTTTGGGATGCACCGTACCAAGGACCTGCTTATGCCTGCTCTTTCGGAGTGGATCATAAAAATTCTAAAAAAGCCCTAGAGGTTCTTACGAAAGTTAGCATTGACGAAGGACCGATACCGGGCATTTTTGCCATGCGTTTTATCAAAAAATCAAAAGCTACACTATCCTTTGCGCGATTTCCAACAACCTGCATGGTTGAAATTGATGGGGTTTTGTGGAACGAGAAGAAGAATATTGGGACCCTGAAAGGCTTTTCCAAAAAAATGATTCAAGCCTTAAAGGACAACAATATTCCGTTTACCATCCACTGGGGAAAGAATGCAGATTGGGCATTTCCTGGGCTTATTGATCATATGTACGGTCAGGATGCCAAAACGTGGCGTGAATACCGTTGCGCACTACTGAGCAATGATATGCAAAAATTATTCTCCAACGAGTTTTTGACACAAACCGGTCTGGCGAAGAAAGAAACGGTCAACGATCCCAATTTGATCAAATCTTTGGTATAACACAGTTGAAAATACTAATTAGAGTACTATGGTAAGAAAATCTAGATTGGAAATGGAGTACGAACTAAGATTGACTAAGAAAATCTTAGAACGAATTATCGAAATGAACAAGGACAAAGACCTAAACACACCAGATGAACAAGAAATGGATAAGATTCAGGAAGACTTGAAAAATGAACTGGAGCGGGAATATCCTACTTATAAAATCCAAAAAAAATAAGCAATCATGGAAGGCAATATACTATCCAATATAGGACAACGATTGGAAAACATTGTGATCAAACCCAATGTGGACGAAAAACGGGAAAAAAACCGCGGCGTGTTGGCCATGGTTTTTGTGGTGCTATTCTTCTGTGTGATTTTTGTGACCTTCTTGATTGGGTACAACACCCAAGATTTTGGCACAAATGATTATAAAGACCTATTGACCACGGTGTCATCAATTCTATCTGGTCCCCTTGGGTTTATCATAGGGTTTTATTTTAAGGAAAGGCAATCGGCAGAGCCCAAGAAAGACGAATCTTTGGGATAGCAGCAGCTTAATTCAGGCAATGTCGGCCTATTTTCCTAATAACGGACCACAGGCCTGAACGAATCAAAATTTTCGTAAGCAATGGCCGAAGAAGCAGACCCTCTTTTTTTGAATTTATACAGAAAAGCTCCTTTTTTAGAAGAGGATTTGTCTTTTTGGTCCGTTTTGATGAGAATGTCCAATGACAGCATTTTTTTTCTGAAGTTCCCCGAGTCAAATTCGGTGCTATAGATTTTCTCGTACAGCGTCTGCAATTGGGACAGGGTAAAAAGCTCAGGGAGCAATTCAACACCAAAGGGCTGGTTACTTGCTTGCGCCCTAAGTTGGCGTATTGCATCCTGCACCATTTGTCCGTGATCAAAGATAAGTTCGGGAATCTCATCTAAATTGAACCATTGGGCATCATTGCTTTGAATGGAGTCCAAATGGAACTGCTCAATCCGAATCAAACTATAGTAAGCAACTGATATTACACGCTCTAAGGGATCTCGTTCAACCTCACCGTAGGTTTTAAGCTGTTGTAGATATACATCACTGAGGCCCGTTAGTCGGTATAGGACTTTCTTGGCTCCGTCATCCAGTGAATCTGAATTTCTGATCAGGGAACCGATAAGGGACCAAGAGTTGAGAAAAGGCTCCACCTTTCTTTTAAAAAGAAGCAATTTGAGGTTTTCACCATCAAACCCAAAAATTATACAGTCCACTGCAACGGTTATGTGTTGATTTAGGTCATACTTGCTGGCGGACATGCTATAATTGGATTGGCAGAGTTTAAATTAAATCTTGTTGTAAAAATAATGAAACATTTTCTGGATAGGTAAGAGGGTGCTCTTAAAGAAAACTTAATTATATGGACCGCCTGGTTGGTGTTCAGATGTATTTGTAAGACATGACTGCACTCACTAAAAAGATTGTTAAAATGGGGTTGACACTACAATTTTATTTGGTATTCAGTGGTACTGCAGTTGTTGGAAAGTATATAAATCAATTCAATAAAACATGACAAACGTCATGTTTTGAATCCTTTTTAAATCAGAAATTCCCATCCGAATTATAAACCCTTAATATTTCGACCTTGATGGAATTTTTCTACAAAAATGTTGTAAATTCAAACAAATCATCACAATCTTCAACCTCCAACCAAATGATACGAACTGCTGCCTGTTTGTTCCTTCTTTTATTTATGGCGCTGGCAACGCGTGCTCAGGTTAAGGTTGATGCAGAGATAAGGCCCCGTTTTGAATTCAGGCATGGTTTTCAATCGCTCTTTCCAGACAATGCGGATCCATCTGCATTTGTTTCGCAACGAACTCGATTGAATGCGGGGTATAAAAATGAGTATCTAAATTTTTACCTGAGTGTCCAGGACATACGAGTATGGGGAGACGTTCCCCAATTGAATAGGGCTGATCGTAACGGCTTCGGTGTCCACCAAGCGTGGGGTGAATTATTGTTTTCTCCTGAGCTTTCCCTAAAAATGGGTAGACAAGTGCTCAACTACGATGACCAGCGAATTTTTGGTGGTGTCGCATGGGCGCAACAAGCCCGAAGTCACGATGCTGCCGTATTGAAGTATAAAAAGGATGACTTCGGTTTTCATCTGGGGGCAGCTTTTAATCAAGATGGGGAAGCCAACCTGAATAATATACTTACAACCAATACCTATAAGAGCATACAATATGGCTGGTTTCATCAGGATTGGGATGGGGTATCCGCCAGTTTTCTGTTCTTGAACAATGGTTTACAATTTATCGATGCTTTTAATGCGGATAATAATGAAACACGATTCAGCCAAACCATTGGTACCCACCTTAAAGGTTCTGAAGAAAAATTGGGATGGTTCGCCAATCTGTATTATCAATTTGGAAAGGATATTGGTGATAATGACCTAAGTGCCTATTTGTTGGCGCTTGAAGGAAGCTATAAAATAGAGCCCAAGTGGTCTTTGATTCTTGGAGGTGAACTGATAAGTGGCAATGATAATGGAGCACCGTCCAACGGTGAAAATAAGGCCTTTACACCATTTTACGGAACCAACCATAAGTTCAACGGGCTCATGGACTACTTTTTTGTAGGCAACCATGGCAGTAATGTGGGGCTTTTGGATGTATATGTGGGGTCTGTAATAGGATTAGGAGAAAAGACCTCCCTCAGTGGACGTATCCATAATTTTTCTGCTGCTGCTGATTTAGCAACAACGGATTCCAAACAGTTGGGGGTAGAAGCAGATTTCGTCCTCAATTACAACTTTAAAAAAGATGTCAACATCAAAGCCGGATATTCCCATTTATTTGCTTCCGAAGGAATGGAATTCCTGAAGAACAATTTTGATGACAACTCCAATTATTGGGGTTGGGTTATGATAACCATTAAACCGACATTATTTCAAACTAACCTAGATCAGTAAGCATGCCGATAAAAAGTTATTTAGTGCATCCATCAGAAGGAAAAAAAGCCCAGTTGGCACAGCAACTGTCCAAAATGGAACACTGTGAGGTATTGCCAGCTGAAAACGAAGAAGTACTGATTTTGGTCACTGAGACCGATTCAAAACAGGAGGAACAAGAATTAAAGGAAAAACTAGAACAAATAAGTGATATAAAGCTAATGGCCATGGTGTCCGGCTTTGACACTCCAAAAAAAGCATAGTATGTATCAATCCGTACACACCAATAGGCGCGATTTTATTAAAAAAATGGCCATGTTGTCAGCAATGACAGCTGCGGCCAGTATGTTCCCGGGAATTATCTTCGCCAAAGAACAGGAAGAGGGAATCCCAGCTGAAGCCAACCTTGACTGGAAAAAAGCTCCATGCCGTTTTTGTGGTGTTGGCTGCGGAGTACTCATCGGAACTGAAAAAGGAAAGGCCATTGCCGTAAAAGGTGACCCAAAATCGCCTGTGAACAAAGGATTATGCTGTGTAAAGGGCTACCATTCCATCATGGCGATGTATGGGCAAGACCGTTTGACGAAACCTTTGGTGAAAAAGAATGGAAGGTATGTGGAAACCTCAATGCAAGAAGCGTTGGATTTGGTCGCTTCCAAAATGCAGGAAACCATCAAGGACCATGGCAAGGACTCCGTATCCATTTATGGGTCCGGTCAGTGGACCATACCCGATGGTTATGTCGCATCGAAACTCTTTAAAGGATGTATCGGAACCAACAATGTTGAAGCCAATGCCCGTTTGTGTATGGCCAGTGCGGTTACCGGTTTCTTGACTTCATTTGGAATTGATGAGCCCATGGGCTGCTATGAGGACATGGATCATGCAGATACATTTGTACTGTGGGGCAATAATATGGCCGAGATGCACCCTGTTTTGTTCTCTCGATTATTGGACCAGCGATTAAAAAGAGGCGTAAAGATCATAGATTTTGCTACCCGCACCACACGGACCAGCATGGCTGCGGATAAGTCGATCATCTTCTTACCGCAAACGGATCTGGCCGTTGCAAACGCTATCTGTTACGAGATAATCAACAATGGCTGGATGAACAAGGCCTTTGTGGAGGAGCATTGTAATCTTAGAAAAGGCCTGACCAATATGGGATATGGTCTGGAAGACAACTATAAATTCACCGATAAGCCAGAACCTATAACGCTAGAAGACTTCAAGAAGTTTTTAGAGGATTATACCCCCGAAAAGGTTTCCAAACTCTCTGGGGTTTCTGTCAAGGATATCAAATATTTGGCGGCGCATTATGGAGACCCTAATAAAAAGGTAATGTCGCTTTGGTGTATGGGAATGAACCAGCACACCAGGGGAACTTGGATAAACAACTTGGTGTACAATATCCATTTGCTTACTGGAAAAATTTCAAGCCCTGGGAACAGTCCCTTCTCCTTAACAGGCCAGCCAAGTGCCTGTGGAACAGTCAGGGAAGTGGGCACCTTAACCCATAAATTGCCTCACGGAGTAGTGATGAACAAAGAGCATCGAGAGTTTGCTGCGAAAATTTGGGATGTTCCGGTTGAAAACATCGACCCAAAACCCACCTACCATACTGTTGAAATGTTCAGGGCTTTGGATAGGGGAGATATTCGTTTTATGTGGATTCAGGTTACCAACCCTATGGTCACCATGCCCAAACTGAAAAGGTATCGTGATGGTGCCAAAAAGGAAGGCCGCTTTATTGTCGTCTCGGACATTTATCCGACACCCACTACGGATATAGCCGATGTGATTTTACCTTCTGCTATGTGGGTGGAACGGGAAGGAATGTATGGGAATTCAGAACGCCGCACCCAATATTTTGAGCAGATGGTAGAGCCGCCGGGAGAAGCCATGAGCGATACTCTTCAACTTATTGAAGTAGCGAAACGCATGGGCTACGAAAAACAATTCTACTACAAGGACGAGACCCATATTGAGGAAATCTATACCGAATACCGAAGGCATCACGACAACAAAAAGCATAATATGGCTCCGCTCGAGGTGCTGAAATCCCAACCTGGAGCCATGTGGCCGTATGTTGATGGCAAGGAGACCAAATGGCGTTTCAATGCCAAGTATGATCCCGCTTGTTCCAATGGAAAGGACTTCCATTTTTATGGAAAGAAAGATGGAAAGGCCATCATTTGGCAACGCCCCTACGAGCCTGCTGCGGAAGAACCTGATGCCGAATTCCCATATTGGCTGGGAACCGGAAGGGTAGTGGAGCATTGGCATACGGGATCAATGACAAGGCGGATTCCCGTCTTGCATCAGGCTATGCCACATGCTTATGTAGAATTACATCCAGATGATGCTAAACGAATGCAGATACGAACTGGGGATAAAGTGAAGCTCACTACGCGAAGGGGTGAAATTACCTTACCTGCTTCGGTTAATGAACGAGGAGTACCGGCACCCATGCAGGTCTTCGTGCCCTTTTTTGATGAGAATATGCTCATCAATGACATCACTCTGGATTCATTCTGTCCCATTTCCAAAGAACCAGACTATAAAAAATGTGCGGTAAAAGTTGAAAAAGCCTAAAATGAAAAAAAGAGTCGGCATCTTATTGGTTTTTGCCCTTTTGTTCATCGGGTTTTTGGCTAACTGGACCTATAGCTACTATCAAGGTCTGGAAGAAGCCTACATTCCCATTCATGAGGCTAGTGATATACCTGTTATTCCTTCGGAGAAAAAAGTCTTTGAGCGATCTGGGTATGCCTTGGATTATCTAAACATGCCTGTGGATGAAAACCATCAGCGAACCTTGGACACCTATTATAATAATAGGGCTTATACTGGAGCGCCACCGAGCATTCCACATCCAGTGAAGGAAAAACTGGGAATGGGAGGTAATATTTGTTTGCAATGTCATCAAAATGGAGGCTTTGTGGAAAAGTTCAATGCCTATGCACCGGTAACGCCCCATCCAGAAATGATCAATTGCAAGCAATGCCATGTGGAACAACAAACACAATCAACCTTTGTGGCCACTAATTTTTACAAGAAACCAGCCCCCGAAGTAGGAGTCAATAACGCCTTGCCAGGAAGTCCTCCCGCCATTCCACATCAATTGCAGATGCGGGAGAACTGCATTTCATGCCACGCAGGGCCTGCAGCTGTAAAAGAGCTTTGGATAGACCATCCGGAACGGGTCAATTGTAGACAATGCCATGTGCCCAAGGCTCAAGAAGTAAAAAATGTAGAACTGTTCGTAAGGGCCAATACCAATGTAGAATGAAAAAGCTTGGAATAGTTTGTAGTCTCATCATGCTGTGCGGTATGTTTTCATGCAAGCACAAAGAAGGCGAATACCATAGTCTAAAGGAAAAAATAGAGGAAGAGGGCAAACACTACCAAGACCCGGGAATTTCATCCGAAGCCTACATCGGTGACATTAACACCATCGAAATAACAGAAGGAGCACATACGTTTTTGATTCCCGAACGCAAAAGTCAGATAAAATCCTATGCCTGTACCGAATGCCATTCCAAACCTTTGGAACAAATGCAAAATGAGCCAGGGGAACAAAAGGCGCATTGGGATATCAAAATAAATCATGCCAATGCAAATGCCATGAACTGTGCTACCTGTCATAACGGAAATGACATGGACAATCTGCATAGCTTAACGGGCAATACTGTGGATTTTAACCAGAGCTATCAATCGTGTGCACAATGCCATAATAATCAGGTTGAAGATTGGAAGGGCGGTGCCCATGGCAAGAATATAGGCGGTTGGGCAAAACCAAGGGCGGCATTTACCTGTGTGAATTGTCATAACCCACATGAACCTCAGATAGCCTCAAAATGGCCTGCAAGGTTCAACACGGAAAAAGTAAAAGAAAGAAAATAACCATTTAATAAACGCATCATGGGAGACAAAAAGAAATGGTTTCAATTGGATCTGGGCCTCAACAAAAAACAAGCTGTGGCCGGTAGCTGCGGTTGCGGCAAAACAAATGGAGGTTGTGGTTCCCATGCTGCGGAACCTCCAAAAACTGAGCACACGATTTCTTCAGCGGAATTTGATGCTGCCGTAGAGCAAGAGCTTACCCAAGAAACCATGGTTGGGCAGACCCGTAAAGATGGTTTTCAACAGGTGTTCGATGTAAAAATGGATAGAAGGACGGCCTTTCGAAAACTGACCGCAAGTTTGATGGTAGGTGCTGGAGCTGTGCATACATCCTGTAGCGTCACCGCTGGTGAAGAAGCGAAGGAAAAAGCACAATTGGATTGGGAAGAACAGTTTAAGGGTAACTACAAACTGATGACCCAGGATGAAAAGCAAGCTACCGTAGATCGCTTGGTACGATCATATCAATTGCGGAAAAAAGAAAACATCAAAATGACGGCTACGGATGCGTCAAAAGATGTGCTCTTCGGTTATGCCTTCAATATTTCAAAATGCCAAGGGTATATGGATTGCGTAAGTGCCTGTGTAGAGGAAAATAACCAAGACCGCAATTCGCAGATGCAATATATCCGCATTCATGAGATGAAAGATGGGGAAGGCTTTAAATTTAACGAAGCGGATGACAATTATTACCACGAAGTACCAGCAGAAGGACATTTTTATATGGGCACGCAGTGTTTTCATTGCGACAATCCACCCTGTGTAGAAGTGTGCCCAGTTGAAGCCACATGGCGAGAGGAAGACGGCTTGGTGGTAATCGATTATGATTGGTGCATTGGGTGTCGCTATTGTATGGCGGCCTGCCCTTACGATGGTAGACGCTTTAATTGGAGCAAACCCGAAGTACCCGAAGATGAAATCAATAAAAACCAACATTATCTGGGGAATAGATTGCGCAAAAAAGGGGTGATGGAAAAATGCACCTTTTGTGTACAGCGTTCCAGATCGGGGAAAGACCCTGCTTGTGTTGAGGCCTGTCCCACCGGGGCCAGAATCTTTGGCAACTTATTGGACCCCGATAGCACAATCAGATGGGTATTGGAGAACAAACAGGTATTTCGCTTAAAAGAAGACTTGGGAACCGAACCCAAGTTCTGGTATTTTATGGATTAAAAATGATGTGCGGAGTAATATATGGATGAAAGGCGTCATTCCGAATGAGGTACGAGGAGGAATCTCATGATTGATTAGATTTCTCGTCGCTCACCCGATAAGTATCGGGATCGCTCTTTCGAAATGACAAATAAAAACTTGCAGGGTTTCACCCTTTAATGAAAAAACAATATGAATGGGAACATTTAGGGCATTTCGACATATGGTGAAGGACAGTTTGGATTACATTACCCATGGGTCCAAAACCTACCATATTTGGATGATATTTTTAACCGTGATCATGCTTATTGGCATGTATTGCTATTCCATTCAGTTGGATGAAGGCCTGAGCGTAACCGGAATGACCGATCGTGTAAGCTGGGGACTTTATATTTCCAATTTTACCTTTTTGGTCGGGGTTGCCGCCGCGGCCGTAATGCTGGTGATGCCCACCTATGTCCTAAAGGACATTGATTTTAAACAAGCGGTCTTGATTGGGGAAGGATTGGCCGTAGCCGCCCTTGTTATGTGTCTCGCCTTTGTGGTGGCCGATATGGGAGGCCCTTCGGTATTGTGGCATATGATTCCGGGAATAGGGGTCTTTAATTTCCCCAACTCCATGCTTGCTTGGGACGTTATCGTGCTAAATGGTTACCTCTTTATCAATATCACCATTCCATTGTACATTCTCTTTCGGCATTATCAAGGAAAAGAGGCAAAATCCAAAATATATATTCCCGGTTCCATTTTGTCCGTGCTTTGGGCCGTGGGCATCCATTTGGTTACTGCTTTTTTGTACGAAGGACTTCAGGCACGTCCGTTTTGGAACAATGCACTTTTGGGACCTCGATTTTTGGCATCGGCCTTTGCCGCCGGTCCTGCATTGATCATTCTGGTATTGGCAGCCATCCGAAAGTTTTCAGAATTCAAAATAGAAAATAAGACCATCAGCAAAATAGCGATGATCGTAACCGTAGCGGCGCAGATCAATCTGATCATGCTCGTTTCGGAACTCTTTAAAGAGTTTTATGCCCCTACGCACCATAGCGAAAGTGCCTATTACCTGTTTTTTGGATTGGAAGGAAAGACAGCATTGCTGCCTTGGATATGGACAGCCATCCCCTTGAATATTTTAGCAACCGTTTTATTGACATTCCATAAACTTCGCAATAACTTTAAGGTCTTGTATTTCTGTTGCTTTATTCTGTTTGTGGCCATTTGGATAGAAAAAGGATTCGGCTTGATCGTTCCCGGCTTTATTCCCGGACCCTACGGAAAAATAGCCGAATACACCCCCACCTGGATTGAAATCTGGGTAACTTTGGGTATCTGGGCCATGGGTGCCTTTGTGTTTACCATGTTGGCAAAAACCTCCATCGGTATAGAACTGGGCAAGTTGCGATATAAGAAAAAGAAAGTACTGGAATCAGAAACAGCTTAATTATGGTTAAGTTGAAATGTTGAATAAAATGTCAGGTCGAGCTGTCATCCTGAGAAATGTCACACTGAGCAATGTCATCCTGAGCTTGTCGAAGGACTGTCGAAGTGTTCTCGAAGGAGCTAGCGAGACCTAATAAGAAACAAAAAAATAACAGATGAAAATAAGAATCAAAGGGAATTCCGTCCGATATCGACTTACTAAAAGTGAGGTGGAAACTTTTTGCGATACAGGTCATTTTGCCGAAACCACCGAGTTCAACGGCCGAACCTTTATCTATGCCTTAAAAATATCGGAGACCAAAACCCATATGGATGCCGAATTTGTGGATAATACCATTACGTTGATCGTGCCCGAAGCGGTCTGCAAAGGTTGGAACGTAAACAATCAGGTAGGTTTTGAGCATACGGTGACCTTGAACAATGGAAACACCCTGTTTTTGCTAGTGGAAAAGGATTTTGTCTGTATGGATGAGACCAACGAAGATCAATCGGACAATTATCCAAATCCAAAAGCAGTTTGCTAAAAGCCGAGCAATGGCCACAACAAAAATATTGATTGCCGGAATAGGAGGGGTGGGGGGCTTCTTTGGAGGCCTGCTCGCCAAACAATTTGAGGACAGCAAAGCTGTGGAAGTCCATTTTTTGGCCCGTGGGGCACATTTGGAGCAAATACAAAAATCAGGATTACAGGTTATTGAAGGCGATGAGCAGTTTGTAGCCATTCCTAAGTTGGCTACGGACGATGCACACCAAATTGGTGAGGTTAACTATATTATAGTTAGCACCAAAAGTTATGATCTGGAGCAGACCATACAGCAGCTTTCGCCTTGTATTGGCCCGCAAACCGTGATTTTACCCCTGCTCAATGGGGTGGACTGTAGGGAACGTATCCAAAAACTATTGCCGAACAACTTGGTGTGCGATGGTTGTGTGTACATTATTGCACGACTATCTCGACCGGGGGTGGTGGAGAACTTTGGCAACATTAAAAAACTGTTTTTTGGGGTGGAAGGCATTTCCGATCCCCGGTTGGAGGTCTTGGAAAAGCTGTTCCAAGAGGCTGGGGTAGAAGTAACCCTGACCCCACAGATTGAAAAGGTAATCTGGGAAAAGTTTGTCTTTATCTCCGTGACTGCCACGGCGACCACCTATTTTGACGAGCCTGTAGGCCCCATAGTTGCCGACACCGACAAACGAAACACCGTGATTGCCCTGGTCAATGAAGTGGCCCAGATTGCAAAGCAAAAGGGCATTATTATCTCCAGCAATATGGCCGAACAGGTATTGGCCAAATTGGAAAGTCTGCCCCCTGCAGCAACCTCTTCACTACATTCTGATGTTACCGCCAAAAAAGCCAATACTGAAATACAGGCTTTGGTAGGTTATGTGGTCACCACGGCACAACACTTTAATGTTGATGCTCCAACCTATCAACAATTGTTTGCGGAGATCCAAAAGCGTAATTCTTAAAGCATACGAAATTTTGGTATTGATTCTTTAAGTATATTAGTATTAAATGACGCTTTCCGAATCTTATTTTTACATAGTAGTTATTCTGTACTTGTGTTTCGCTCTGTTGATTATAGCATTTACCGAAGATTTAAAGCGTAAAAAGATATTTAAAACCTATTTACTGCTATCATTGATTGTTGGATGCAGTGGAATAGTAATTGAATTGATAGGCTGGACATATTTTTGTAAATACAATTTGGGCCTCTTGTCTTTTTCCTCACTAATAACCTTGCTCTCATCCAAACTAATAACCAATACATTTAGAATGATTTTCCATGAAGAACCCTATGCCGTTTGGCACGGTAGATTGACGGATGGAATGTGGGTAAAAAATAAGGGAGACATAAAAAGGATAAACTATTACGCGTTTTATTCTATGGCAATATCTCTGATCCCTGGTGTTGCAATAACTATTGTTTTTACTTACTTAGAGAACCATTCTTGTTTTTGAGGCAAACGAGTAAAAGGAATTTTGATAAACATATCATGAAGTATTTTGGACCAAACAATGCAAGCCTTTTAACCGAATTTGAAATTTAATGGAATCGATTATCAGCTTGTTGTTTATAGGGGGTAGTATCGCTCTAATTTATTGGACCGTTTTGGGCAACTCAAAATTGCCAACGGAGCGAATCCATAAGTTTTTGGACGCTAAAAACTTGACTTATAGTAGCCATGAACGGGTCAAGAAGAGGTGGAACCCCAATTTTGAAAAGGGCGAATACCTTTTTACATTTTTTGCTTACCGCAAGCATTATTTTAAAATAGATGCATTGGATGCAAAAGGAGATGTTGTGGAAGTTGATGCTATATGGTATCAATCTCATTCCCTTTTTCATAAAAGCAAGGCGGTATTTAGCATAAATGGTAATTAAAGGCTTGGCTCGCTACATTCTGATGTTACCGCCAAAAAAGCAAATACCGAAGTACAGGCGTCGGTGGGCCGAAGCACAACACTTTAGTGTTGAGGCTCCAATTTGCAAAATGAGGATATGGATGAAAAAGAAAAAATAAAAATTCTTTTAAGTGAAGCTAACAGTCTAAATATTTCTTCACTTATTCCGAGTCTTGAAAACATTTTGCAAGCAAATGCATTTGTTGTTCAATCGTTATATGATTCAAGCCCAAAGTTGGACACAGGAGAGGTTTATCAAGAAACACTTTTAATCAAAATAATATTTACATCAAGAAGTATCCTAGAATTATCAAAAGGAATTGAATTTGGTATTTTAAATCGAGATGACCGACCGGCAATTATTGATAGATCATCTCTGTATATTTTGACAAGGTCGGTTATTGAAGCTTTTTTGACTTTAGAATATCTGTATTTTAACGATTTAACTAGAGATGAGCAAATATTTAGATACAACCTTTGGAGAATATCAGGTTTTATGTCAAGGCAAGATTTTGGCATAACAAAAAATGAGAAATTCATTTCCAAATTAGAAAGAGAAAAATCCGAAATAGAAGATTTAAAAGCGACAATTAAAACCAGCCCATTTTATTCAAACCTTAAAAAGCAAGATTTGTGGAAGTTAGATAAATTCGGCTTACCAAGGTTAATGAGTTGGTCATCTCTTATAAAGCAAAGCGTTTTAAAAACTGATCTATTTGATAGAGTCTTTAAATTATATTCAAATTATGCGCATTCAGAATTTATTGCAATGATTCAGTTAAATGAGGGAAAAATGAGTAAATACGATTCGTTTAACATTGAGACCACCGTCACAACCTTAAATAATATTCGAGTCATAAACTGTGTTGCCTTAATATCTTTTATTGATAAATATGAGTTTGCAAAAAATAAATATCTGGAAATTGATGAGACCTTGAGATTCGTGATTGAGTTTTGGAATAAATTCGGAATCAAACAATAAAAACCTACAACTTCCCCACCGCTGCCTCACTCAACCCCGTATATTTTTTAATCGTTTCAGCATCAACACCATCCGCTTTCATTTTCTTAGCAATATCCTTGGCCTTTTGTTTTTCTGCCCTTTTTCGTTCGGTATCGATCTTCCATTGTTCCAGCTCCTTTTTTTCGGGGCCCATGATCTCAAACAGGCCAGAGTTGCGTAGTTCGTCCATAATGCCAGCGTCGGCAAAGCTGGTATAACTGTCCTCGGTAATGATCAGGTGGTCCACCACTTTAATATTGATCAACTTGCCCACCTTTAGCATACGGTCGGTAAACTCAAGGTCCCCTTTAGAGGCATCCACGGAGCCACTGGGGTGGTTGTGCACCAAGATCAGCTTTACGGCCAGTTTGTAAATGGCCATACGGAACACATCGGGCGGGTCGGCATTTACCCGGTTTACCGCACCAAGGCCAATCAACTCTATAAAAAGAACTTTGTTCTTGGTATCGAGCCCCACCACCCAAAAATGTTCTTGGTTGCGGCGGATCTTGTTTTCGCGCAGCAATATCTGCTGCATTACAAAGTAGATATCAACAGAATTTAAGATCTTAATTTTCTGTTCTTTGGTAAGACGGACGTTCATATTTCAAATATACAATTTGTGGGGAACAGGGTGGGGCAGGCCCAAAAGAAGTATCCTAAAATTATCCACTACCCATTGTTCCATACTTTGGAAGTGCCGGTTATGGCCGAAACTTCATAAAATTGTTCCTTGATATCGTTAGAGCCAAGTGTTATGGTTGCAAAACCGTTGAGCACCCTAAACTCCAACAATTTGGTTGGGGGAGTGCTATTGGGCATGGGTGTTTGGGAAAAATAGTCTATCTCCGGATTGGTCTTGCCACCGGTATGCAATGATGTTCCTTTACCAAAAGGTATGGCGCCGTGGCCAACACAACGCAGTTTGGGACTTTCACCCGACGGACATCTATATTTACCCGACACAGACTGGTCGCTATACACAATACCATTATGAATATGGCCATAGTACCAGTAATCCGGAGCACGCCCCAGGGCATTGATGACCTGGGTGAACAAAGGTTTTTTAATGCTGGTGCCATCGTAGGTTGGTGGGGTAAGGTCTTTCCCATCGGCGGTCATACCCGTATGGTGTGTCATTAAAATAATTTTTTGCGAAGCAGCAATGTTCAAACTTTTGATGAAGTTTATTTGATGGGTATCGTACAAAGCTCCGTCCATATACAGTTTGCTGCTATCATAATAAGCGGTATCCAACCCTAAAATGACCCAATTACCAAAGGTAATGGCAAAATAACTGGTATTGTTCTGCTCTTTTAGGAACAAGGGATTAGCTAATGCCATGTCAAAATATCCGTTGGCACCGTCATACATTTCATGGTTGGAGTTAAGCGTGAAATTTGCCTTTTTGCTTCTGGGGAAATGTTTTAGAAGCTTGTTCATTTCTTCTTTGCCCAGGCCTGCGTAATAAACATCGCCAAGGTGGAGGGTTATGTCCGCTTTCTCTTCAGGGGGTAGATTTTTAATGGCATTGCCCACCAAAGAAGAGGGCGATGGAAATCCTTGATCATTATAGATTCCCGTACCCCAATCTCCCATAATGGCAATGGTAAGTTGGTCTTGACCCGTAATCTTGGTGGTCACGGGAGTTGTGCCAAATGTTGCATCCGCTTTTCTGTCCCATCTATAATACAGGTAATATACCAACGCCTCGGTCCAACGATAATCCAATTGTGCGTACAGTGTTTCCAGATACAGTGTGCCATCAGGAGCTACCACACCGGGACCATTGGTTACGTTTTTCATCCAAATGTCCCAATCTGTTTTATGGATGTCGGTATTGGGCATTCCCATCCATTTTAGAATGTCCACAACCCACTTGGGAAATTGATGTAATAGATAGAGTGCGGGGCCATATTCAAGATTACCATCTGAAGGTAATGGCTTGTCTTTCATAAAGTCGATAAATCGAATCTCACTTTCTTTGAGAAAGATCCAATCGGATTGGAGCGGATTATTAACAATTGGAGCCGTTTGATCTATGCTTAAAAGATCTTTGGTGAGTTGGTCGGATAATTCAGTAACGCTGGACATAAAGTGTTGTTAGAAGTTAATTGTCAGTAAGTTAACAATAATTACGAATTATCTTATCAAATTGTAAGAAAAGAAATTATATTATATTCCGATTTCTACTGAATTTTAACCAAAATACTTTCTTAAGGCTTTGGCCCTAGATCTTGTATTGTATGCTGTTCAGATATTTATTATATTGATAATGAATCCAATAAACCCAAATTTTCCAGCACTCCTCTTTATGCCAACAGCGCTTTTTATTTCAGGTAAAGAGGTGCTAAATGTCATGTTTTAAGAATAAAGAAATTGGGATTTTTATACACTAAACACTTAGGGTTATGAAGATATACGATGACAAACACATAAAGAACATTGTTTTTGTGGGTGCCCACAACAGCGGTAAGACCACCTTGGCCGAGACCATGCTTTTTGAGGCCGGCCTGATCAATAGGCGAGGCACGGTGGAAGGTAAAAATACGGTATCGGATTATCATGAAATAGAGCACCAGAGAGGTGCTTCTGTTTTTGCTACCCCTTTGCATACCGAATGGCGCAATTATAAGATCAACATTATAGACACTCCGGGCCTGGATGATTTTATTGGTGAGATACTTTCTTCCATCAGGGTGGCGGATACCATTGTTACCGTTGTAAATGCCCGTCACGGGGTGGAGATTGGTACACAGATCATCTGGAACCATATTGATCATTACAATAAACCCACCTTGTTTGTCGTAAACCAGATAGACCATAAAAGTGCCAATTTTGAGGATAGTTTTAAGGAGATCAAGGAATTGGTGGGCAATAATGCGGTCAAGATTCAATATCCCTTGGTCATTGATGGAGCGCAGTGCATTTTGGATGTGTTGAAAATGAAACTCTATAAATTTCCTCCGCAAGGCGGAAAACCTGAAAAATTGTCCATACCGGAAGATCAAAAAGAGCTGGCCGACCAATTGCACAATGAACTGGTGGAAAAAGCGGCAGAGAACGATGAGGATTTAATGGAACTATTCTTTGAAAAAGGAACACTGAGCGAGGACGAAATGCGCCAGGGAATCAAAGCTGGGATGCTGAACCATGAACTTTTTCCCGTTTTCTGCGTATCAGCACTTCAAGATATGGGCAGCGGTAGGTTAATGGGCTTCATTGACAATGTGGCTCCCGCCGCCGCAGATTTAAAACCTGAGCAAAGCGTGGAAGACAAAACTGTTTTGCGCACCAAAGAGGCTCCAACGGCCTTGTTTGTCTTTAAGACCGTACACATGCCCAACCTTGGGCAGCTGACATTCTTTAAAGTAAAATCTGGTGAGGTCAATGCCAATGATAAACTGGTGAATTCCAGAACTGGAGAGACCGAAATCCTGCACCAGCTTTTTATTATGGATGGAAAAAAACGGGAACCCGTTTCAAAACTGATGGTCGGTGATATTGGTGCCACATTGAAACTGAAGCATACAGAGACCAACGACACTTTGTACGAACAAGGGCATAAGTTGACCATAAGGCCCATAATTTATCCAGAACCCAGAACCCGTAAATCTGTAGTGGCGTTAAAGCAGGCCGATGAAGAAAAACTGAGTGATGCTTTAAAGAAACTCCATAGTCAAGATCCCACGGTGGTGGTTAGCTATTCCAAAGAATTAAAGCAACAGATTTTGGGCTGTCAGGGTGAGCTGCACTTGGCAACCATAGGATGGATACTTGAAAATGGCTATGGGGTAAAAGCGGAATTTGAACAACCAAAGATTGCATACAGGGAGACCATAAAACGTTCTTCAACGGCCAATTACCGTCATAAAAAACAATCGGGTGGGGCTGGGCAATTTGCCCAAGTGCACCTAAAAATAGAGCCTTGGTTTGAAGGCATGCCTGAACCCGAAGGGTTCAATATTAGGGGAAAGGAAGAGGTATCACTTCCCTGGGGCGGTAAACTACTTTTCTATAACTGCATTGTGGGAGGGGTGATAGACCTTAGATATTTGCCCTCCATTAGAAAAGGGATTTTAGAGGTGATGGAATCGGGCCCACTCACAGGTTCATATATTCGGGATGTACGAGTCATGGTCTACGACGGCAGGATGCATTCCGTAGATTCCAATGACATCGCTTTTAAAATTGCCGGTGCCCACGCTTTTAAGGCTGCATTTTTGAATGCCAAACCCAAATTGCTGGAACCGATTAGGGAATTAACGGTAAAAGTGCCCGAAGAAATGGTGGGCAGTGTAATGACCGATTTACAGTCCAGAAGGTCAGTCATCCTTGGGATAGACAATGCGGATCGCTATCAAATCCTCAAATGCAATACCCCAGAGGTAGAGCTGTATGGGTATTCCACCAACCTGCGTTCGCTGACCCAGGGAAAGGCCACATTCAATTCCGTGTTTTCTTCTTTCGAGGTAGTTCCTGATAATATTCAGCAGAATTTGGTTAGGACCTAGGCGTAGTCAGCATATAAAAATTATCTAATAAACCTTCTTCAAAGGTTAATGGTACTTTTTTGATTCCTTTGTGATTTTTTATTCTGACGGAATTATCATTTCGACAGCTTTTGTCGGTTTCCAGCCCTTATTTAGCCCCAACTTTAAATAAAAAATCATGTTTAAAAAATATCGGGTGCTGAAATGGACATCCCTTTTTATTGTCAGTGTTATTGTTTTTGTGGTGTGCTTTTGGTTTTGGTTCAAAAGTTTGATACCACCATTTGATAAATGCTTGGAGCTGACCCAAGTAAAAGACCTTCCCTACATATCGGAAAATATAGTTCCCCAAAGGGGAAAGATACTTGCTGTGGTAACAAGTACGGATATCATGGGAAACAGTGATAAAACCACAGGTTATGAACTTACCGAACTGGCGCGGGCCTATTACGTGTTTAAGGCCAATGGTTTTGAAGTGGATATTGCAAGCCCATTGGGAGGGGAGCCGCCAGTGGTTATTGACGATGAAGACATGGGCGCTTTTGATCATGCATTTTTAAATGATTCGATAGCTCAGTATAAGACGAGCCACACCATTCCCATGAAAGATGTTGTTGCGGAAGATTATGAAGCTGTGTTTTTTGCGGGGGGAAAAGGGGCCATGTTCGATTTTCCTGATAATGAGGCCATTCAATCCTTGGTGAAAAACTATTACCAGACCAACAAAGTCATTGGTGCGGTTTGCCATGGGCCTTCAGCTTTGGTCAATGTAACTTTGGACAATGGACACCCACTTTTGAAAAACAAAACCGTCAGTGGATTTACCAACAAAGAGGAATTGCTCTTGATTTCCGATGCAAAAACAATATTCCCTTTTCTTTTACAGGATAAGATGGTGGAACAAGGTGCCAATTTTAATGAGGGCCCTATGTATTTGGATAATCTCAGCCATGATAATAATCTGATAACCGGACAAAATCCCTGGTCAACATGGAGTATGGCCGAAGGTATGATCAAACAAATGGGCTACACACCAAAGCACCGGGAATTGACAGGCGAGGAAAATGCCATGAAAGTATTGTTGGCCTACGAGAAACATGGCAAGAAACAGGCCAAGCAAATGATTGAGACTCTGCAAAAAGAAAAGAAAGCGATGGACAGAATATTATTGGCAAAACATGGCATAATGGCTGTAATGAAGGGTGAGCTGGGTGACTTTCCCAAACTAATAGGTTTGGTTTCGTTTGCCAAAAAATGCGAATCCAAAAGCGAAAAAATATAGGTAAATTTGATAAAACAACCGCTTGGGGCTTTCAGAGATACTACTTATTATTGTTAGCAGTGCCGGCCTTTTACATGGTACGGCATTTGCTATTTATCTCGCTTTTGCCAAGAAGAAAAAAACACTTCACAACTACTTGTTGGCATTGATTCTGTTGTTTATGGCCTTCAGAATTGGGAAGTCGGTACTGTTGAATTTTGGCAATGATCTGGAGCCGGCCTTTATTTTTATCGGATTGGGCTTTATGCTTTTGATTGGCCCCTTGCTAAGATGGTATATTGCCGGGATGACCACGGTTGAATATAAACTACCTCGTTTTTATTTTCTGGAAATGGTTCCCTTTGCCCTGCTTTTTGCGGCCAGCCTTTTTGTGACGAAAAGCTGGTTCGAGACCAATAGCAGGGAAGTTATTATGGTCTTTGGGAGCGTCCTGATTTTTATTTACCTCCATTTTGCCTTTTATATTTTTCTCGCGGCCAGGGCAGTTAAAATGGTAAGGCAAAACTATCCTGAGGCATCAAGGACCAAATCCCAAAAAACAATTTTGGCTTGGTTGAAACTTGTGGTAATTGGTTTTATTCTCATCTGGATTTCCTACTTCCTGAACATTATTGAAGATACTGTTCCGTACATCATTGGGCCTATAATGTATTCAATTGTTGTCTACTTTTTGAGCTTTAAGGCATTTCAATTAAAAGTAACCGATGTTGATGGCAATACGTTCAAAAAGAATGATGATATGGCATTCTTCAACGAAATTTCTAAACTGATTGTGGAAGATAAGTTGGGTCTTGAACCTGATGTGTCCCTTTCCAGTGTTAGTAAGTTGATGGGGAAAAGCACTCAAAAGGTTTCTGAGGTAATTAATCAATATGCCAAGCGGAATTTTAACGATTTTGTAAATTACCATAGGGTTCAAGAGGCCAAAAAAATGCTATTGGATGATGAAAATGACAAGTACACCATATCAGCCATAGCTTTTGATTCTGGTTTTAGCAGTTTATCTTCATTCAACAGTGCCTTTAAAAAATTTGAGGGTATGACCCCATCTTCATATCGAAAGAAAAATAAATAGACGGCTTCATTTTTTGGTGAATTAGATTGGTGCAAACCATTTTGTGGTGTCATTTCCTTATTTTAGGGTTGCAAACCGTATCAACCTATGACCAAGCATCGCAAATTAGCGGCCATTATGTTTACCGACATGCAAGGTTATACCGCTATGATGCAAGACGATGAAGAAAATGCTATCAAACTTCGAAATCGCCATCGCGACATTTTTGAAACATGCACCAAAAGCCATCGGGGGAAGATCATTCAATACTTTGGTGATGGTACCTTGACCGTTTTTGACAGCTGTGTTGATGCGGTGGAATGCGCTTTGGAATTACAGAAGGCTTTTCTCGAAGATCCTGTGATACCCGTACGGATGGGAATTCATGTAGGCGATATTGTTTTTATGGAGAATGATATCATTGGCGATGCGGTGAACATTGCTTCCCGAATTGAATCCGTCGCCGAACCTGGGGCTGTGTTTTTCTCTGGTCATGTGAACGACCAGTTGCGAAGCCACAAGAAAATCGAAACCAAATACCTTAAGGTATTCCAATTTAAAAACGTGAAGGATGCCGTTCCTGTTTTTGCCCTGGTGGATGATGCTATCCATGTCCCCGAAGTAGTCGATGAGGATTCCCAAGGTAACTCCGAAGAGGAAGCTGCTTTAAATGATGGCACTTCAAACACCAACAGAAAAGGTAAGCTCCTAAGGTTGGCAGGATTTATTTTTTTGATAGCCGTGGTAACAGCAGGTTTGCTGTTTACCTATAAAAACTCCAATTCCGGTGCTAAAGAAGCGCAGGAAAGCTCAACCCTTTCAAGTTCCATTGCCATTTTGCCCATTCAGAACTTATCGGGCATGGACCAGAACGATGTTTTGACCGAATCTTTGACCGGGGAGCTTTTGCAGCAGTTGTCCAACACAGCGGAGCTCGGAAAGGTGGTGCCCAATTCCTTGGTCAATGATTTTCTGGATAGAGGAGGAGCTTTAAAGGATTTGGCGAATGCATTGGAGGTACGCTACATTTTGGAGGGTGCCCTGCACCATTCCGACAGTTTGTACAGCTTGGATATGCGCTTGGTGGATCCCTTAAAACAAAAATATATCTGGTCGCGGCGATACCTACATATTTCTGGAGCGAATTATAAAACTGAAATACAACGAATGATTGGCAACGAGATCGTTTCAAAGTTAAATGAAGATGTTAAGCAGACGGCCTATGTTCAGAACAATGAAGTGATCACCGAAAATAAACAGGCGTATGAATTAGTGCTCAAGGCAAATGCCTTTACTGACAAAATGGACAAGGAATCCTTCTATCAGGCCATACCCTTATATGAAAAGGCTGTTCAGCTTGACCCTGAGTTTGCCGAAGCATATATGGGACTTGGCAGGATTTATGCCATGGGTGGAATCATTTGGGGTGTTTTTAATCAGGAGCTTGCTGCTACCAAGGCCAAGGAAAATCTGCAACGTTCAATAGAATTAAAGCCCAATTTGGAAGCTTCCCAATTTTTATTGATCACTAAATTTTTCTTTGAGCAAAACTTTGGGTATGTAAATGAGCATTTATCGTTGGTGGCCATTTTACCTTCTTTTCCAGATGGTGCTTTTTATACCGTTTATTGTAATATAATGGGGAGATTTGATGAGAGCATCAGTTATGCCGAAAAATATGTCAAACGCTTTCCGGAGGTCGGTAATGGTTTTGCACAGCTGATTAGGGCACATTTTTTATCAGGTCAAGTAAAAAAGGCAGACAGCCTTATGAAGCGTTATGATGTCAAGTTCAAAAATGACCAATTTTATATGCGGGATGTGGCCATGGTACATTTGAACATGGGCAATATGGACACTTTTAAAAATATGAACAACATTCTTAATACAAACTTCTTGGACAAGGCTGCCGTACATCTGTATTATGATGCTGTGGAGATGACCTATGATGGTGCTGAACCGACAAAAATACAGGAGCGACTGGACATGTTAATGCATCAATATGATAATGGCACCGCTGGGTCGCCTGCATGGTTTTTGGCCATGTATTATTTGTATATAGGGGATGACAATACGGCCTTTGAGTGGCTACAGAGGTCCCATGATCGTATGGAGGTAGAGACTTGTTGGTTTAAAACGGAATACCAGTTGCAGCCTTTTAGAAAAGTAAAAGACCCTCGTTATATGGCCATTTATAATAAAATGGAATGGCCTGAATAATCAAAGATAAACAAGTGAATTTTTGGATTTATGCGTCAAACTATTAAGCAAAAACTTTTTGTTGTTTTACTGGCAATGCTGCCCTGTGGTTATTTGTATGGGCAGCAGTCCCTGATTTCATTGGATGGCTCAAGTTTGAGGGACCGATGGCTGATTGAAAATGACAGTGCCAAAACATTTAGGGTACTTCCTTACAAACCTGTATATGTGCTGGGTCTAAACTATACCGATAACATAAACAATTCACCTCAGAGTGACAATCCCTTGAACGTTGTTACAACACCTTCGGAATTCATTAATGCCGAGCTCACCTTTCAGTTGAGCTTTAAAACCCGAATGGTACGTTTGTTTAAAAACAAGAAACAAAAAGTGGATCTGTGGGTGGCCTATACCCAATTATCCAAATGGCAATTTTATAACGCTTTAATTTCAAGACCTTTCAGGGAAACCAATTACGAACCGGAAGCACTTATTGTTTTACCTGTAAATTATAAGTTCCTTGGATTGGACGGGGTATATTTTGGCATGGGGTTCAATCATCAAAGCAATGGGCGATCAAATCCACTTTCAAGGAGTTGGAACCGTGTTACCTTTCAGGCAGGCTGGGAAACCAAAGATTGGAGTATTGTCTTAAATCCATGGATACGAATTCAGGAAGATGAAATAGAAGACAATAACCCAAATATTGAAAACTATGTGGGCCGTGCAGAATTGCTCACAGCCTATTCCAAAAACCGGCACAACATTAGCCTGGCCCTAAGGCATTCACTAAAAGGAGGGGATGACAGTATGGGCAGCCTACGCTTGGATTATGCAATTCGTATTTTGGATTATTTACACTTACATGCCCAAGTGTTTCATGGTTATGGTGAAAATCTTATTGACTATAATCACAAACAGACGACAGTTGGAATCGGTTTTTCTTTGATTCGCTGGCGTTAACTTAAGGAACTGCTTCCCATTTCAAACTCTTGTTTCTTTCGACACCGAAATTTCTTCGGCCTCTATTTTTTTCATCAAAATCGAAATAACCCATCCGCAATGGGTAAAACCCCCGGAATTTTTAAGGTTTTGATGCAATTCTTTTGCTTTGATAATCAGTATCTTGCTGAACCCCTCACAGTTTTGTTTCCCCAATTATAAGTAAGCTAACCAGCGCAGGTAATTATAGTATTTGTGCAATTTAGGCATATAACCAACCTTAAAAACAGAAATCATGAAAACTACGATTAGTACAAAATCAAAATCATTAATTCTAATAGTGTTGTCTTGCTTGGTTTTTAGCTGTAAACCCAAGGCAGACAAACAAGTGGACAAAGTCCAAGAAGAAAAAGATGAAATTAAAACCGTCGCCTTGGTTGGTAAAAGAGGAATAAACCAACATACCTATGTAAATGAAATAGATCCCTTTGCAAATTCATATCTCACCTTACCCGAAGGTTATACTGGACCTTCTTTTGACCTCAAACATGATTATCCCGTAGAGGCCCCACCTCCAGTTGATTATCCATGGAAAAAGGTCACCAATAATGGACCAATAACCCAAGACAATTCATTGGACTATGTAAACGCATTGAAGGAATATGTTTCGGGAGATATGCACAAACTGATATTTGATTACAATAATTGGGACGATAAAACTATGCCCTGGTGGCAATCCATATGGCTGGGAACACAACGGGAGCCAATTCACGGAATGTACGTAGGTTCAGAATTTAATGCGGGAACGCTGGCGGAACAAGATGTCAATCTTACCACTTTTGTGTATACCTTATATGATGCCACTTCGGCCGTGACGCTCAATAGAATTTGGGGTGCTGATCTGTATGGTGCGGAGAATCCAAACCTTTCCGATGTTGATGCAGCACAATACATTGAAGGAAGTGTGATTGTAAAATTTGCATTTGTAACTGCATCCGGTGAACAATGGCCCCCAATGGAAGGCGCTGCTACATGGACGGTTTATACTGATGTTGATCCTGCTACTGGAAGCCGCTCTGGAGGGGAACCAAAGATGATGGATCTATATCTTATGCAGTTTGATATTATTGTAAAAGACAGCGAAGCTGCTCCGCAAACAGGTTGGGTATTCAGTACCTTGGTGTATGATAAGAATGCCACAGGAAATGATGCTTGGGACAAGATGGTTCCGCTTGGGGCCACCTGGGGAGATAATCCTGACGTAATAAACTTGAGTGAATCTGCTTTGATTCCTCCTGTTACCGTCAACTCCAACCTGTCTCAAAATTGGATCAATATGGACACTCCCGATTATGCCAGGAGTACCTTGGGATGGGATGGACGCTTGTCAGGACCAAATGACGGAGCTGTAATTGCACCGGCCATTACAACCACCAAGGTAAAATATGATGCAGTGGCAACTGTGGGTTGCCTTGGGTGCCATAGTAGTGCACAATATAAAAGTAAGTCATTCTTGTTGCCTGCCCCGTTTCCACCAAAACAAATAGGGGATACACTTGAGATTTACGACCCAGGATCTCAGGACTGGATGAAATGGTTTCAGAGCAATGATGGAAAAACTCCCATGGATGGTGGGCCTGGTCAAATAGGTCTTGACTATGATATGGTAACTTCCTTTAAGGCTATACCGATGTGGGAAGAGGCTATGAAACAAAAGGCAGGGACCACGGCCAGTATTCAATAAAAACTTTTGAAAATTTACTACAGGCTCTTCCTGTTCTTGGAACAAGGAGAGCCATTTATCACAAATTTGAGGATTGGTTCAGTTGTAACCAGAAAGCACCAATGTTCGTGATGGGCAATTCTGTTCTTTATGAGCAGAACAATGTCGTTCGGATAAAAAGTGGGCAGTTTACATGGTCAAAGCTCTATTTTCATCAGCAGTTAGCCATGAAATTCAACAATACCTTTTACCAACCGCTAAAAATTGTTGTCCTAATTTTTATTTTAGGACTTGATGTTTTTATAGGCAATGCCCAAAAAAAGAATGAAAACTTTCGATATCACATTCAAAAAACGACACAACCACTGGTTATTGATGGGATAGTGGACGAGAAAGCCTGGCAAGAAGCCGATGTGGCGAAAGATTTCTTTATGGTTTTACCAATGGATACCGGAAAGGCCAATGAGACTTCTGAGATTCGAATGACCTATGACGATAATAACATTTACTTGGCGGCTATTTTTTTTAACAGTATGCCCAGTAGGTATTATGTAGAGTCGCTACGTCGGGACTTTTCCTTTGGAAAGAACGACAACTTTTTGCTCTTCATAGATCCATTTAACAATCAAACAACCGGGTTTTCTTTTGGATCTAATGCTGCTGGGGCACAATGGGATGGCACCATGTTTGGAGGAGGAAGGGTCGATTTAAATTGGGATACCAAATGGGTGTCGAAAGTAAAGCAAGATCCCGACAAATGGGTGGTGGAAATGGCCATTCCCTTTAAATCCATTCGATATGAAGATGGTGTAACCGAATGGGGCATCAACTTTAGCAGGTTGGATCTAAAATCCAGCGAAAAATCTAGTTGGACCCCAATACCAAGGCAATTTCCCACAGCTTCTTTGGCGTATACCGGAGTACTGGTGTGGGATCAGCCCCCGCCAGCACCCAGAACAAACATTTCGGTGATTCCATATGTTTTAGGAGAGGTTGTTCAAGATTTAGATGGGGAAGATGATTTTGACAAAAGGATTGGGGGAGATGTAAAGGTCAGCCTAAGTTCTTCGCTTAATTTAGACTTGACGGTCAATCCTGATTTTTCACAAGTTGAAGTGGACCGTCAAGTAACCAATTTGGACCGATTTGAACTGTTCTTTCCTGAAAGGCGACAATTTTTCCTTGAAAATGCGGATTTGTTTGCCAATTTTGGGTATCCAACAATTCGACCATTTTTTTCCAGAAGAATTGGTTTGGGCGTCCCCATAAGGGCAGGAGCGAGGCTAAGTGGGAACTTGAATGAGAAATGGCGCTTGGGCGTTATGGATATGCAGACTGCAAAGGTTGAAGATATAGGTCGGCCTAGCCAAAATTTTGCGGTTTTATCCCTTCAGCGTAAAGTATTTAGTCGATCTAGTATTGGTTTGATGTTTGTGGACAAGGAATCACTGCGCTATCCACATGAAGCCGATTCACTGCGTACACAATTTCCCAGATTCAATCGTAATTTGGGAGTGGAATATAATTTGGCATCCTCCAATAATTTATGGACAGGTAAGGCCTTCATTTTAAAATCGTTTACACCAAGCAGAATTGATGGCAACGGGATTACCCAAGCTGGCCACCTAGAGTACAAAAGCCGTAAATGGAACTGGGGGATACAGGAACAATCGGTGGCGGAAAATTATACGGCCGAAGTCGGTTTTGTGCCGCGCAAAGACTACATAAATATAAATTCCTTTTTGGGACATACTTTTTTTCCAAAGAATATGGAAGGCAAGGTGTTGAGTCATGGGCCAAAATTGAACAGCAGCTATTTTTTCAATCAAAAATTGGAACGAACTGATAACCTGAACGAACTGGAATATCTGTTTAGTTTCCGAAATCGTAGCAGTTTTGAAATAGGACTTATCAATGAATATGTGGAATTACTGGCTCCTTTTGA
Source organism: Flagellimonas sp. 2504JD1-5 (assembly GCF_053618295.1). NCBI lineage: Bacteria > Pseudomonadati > Bacteroidota > Flavobacteriia > Flavobacteriales > Flavobacteriaceae > Flagellimonas > Flagellimonas sp. 2504JD1-5. The sequence goes on along the minus strand of NZ_JBSIOU010000002.1, from coordinate 486,722 downwards.
CCCTACCCGATCCGGCAAGGATTCTTTGGCCATCGGAACCAAACATCGTTGGAATGCCTTGCGTTTTGATTACGGATCAAAACCACAAAGCATGTTTACCTATACGGTAGCTGGCCGTTTTGGAGGTTATTATTTGGATGGTAAACGTATTAATCTAGGTGGAGAACTGGGATATCGCTTTCAGCCTTATGTAAGTTTAAATACCAATCTGAGTTATAACCATATAAGCCTGCCAGCGCCCTGGAACGATACTGAATTTTGGCTTATAGGTTCGGAGGTGGATATAACGTTTACCAATAAGTTGTTCTTTGCCACATTATTCCAGTACAATGAACAGTCGAAGAATTTTAATCTAAATTCCAGATTTCAATGGAGGTACAAACCGGCTTCCGACCTGTTCCTCGTCTACACAAATACGCAATTATTGGATCCCAATGTGGGGAAAAGTTGGTCCCTTACCTTGAAATTTACACATTGGTTTAATTGGTAGGAACGTTCATTTTACTCGTATTAAAAAATGAGCTAAATTATAGCAGGCTAAAGCCTACCACCGATATCCTTTGTCATCCAATGTTTTGAATAGGGATTAAGCTGAATGCACATACAAAAACCAATCCAATGAAAAATTATGTCTATTTATTGATAGCCATGATGTTTATTGTTTCCTGTAAGGAAAAGTCGAGCAATAATCATCAGAAAGAAGAAGCCGTAAACCTTGATGAGAAATCAATACAAAAAATAGATGTCCACGCTCATTATAAATACGATCGTGATTATCTGCAAGATTTTTTTAAAGAATGGAACATGAAGGGGATATTGGTCGATGTAGCTATCGAAGACTCAACTGGCATTAGAAGAAGTTGGCAAGAGTACACTGAATTGTCCCAAGCCAGACCAGAATTATTCTGGCTATGTTCCTCACTGATCGGAGTCGGAATAAGTGACCCTGATTTTGCAAAAAAGGAGATTGCGCGTCTTACTGAGGAAATAAAGCAAGGCGCCAAAATGGTCAAGGTTTGGAAGAATTTCGGTATGGTAACCAAAGATGCCAATGGAATTTTCATTCAGATAGATGATGAGCGGTTACAACCTATTTGGGATTTTCTGAAGGAAAAGGGAATACCCGTTATGGCCCATATAGGTGAACCTGTTCAAGCATGGCGTCCCTTGGACGACCCCAACAATCCCCACTATGGCTATTATACTCAAAACCCTCAGTATCATGCCTTTCAGCATCCTGAAATTCCAAACTATGAGACAATTATTTCAGCGAGGGATAACTGGATCTCCAAAAACCCCGATCTAAAGATATTGTGTGCCCATATGGGCAGTATGTCACATGACGTTGATATGATTGCGGAACGCTTGGACAAATTTGAGAATATTTATGTCGAGCCAGCGGCAAGATTTGGTGATTTAGCAGGTCAAGATTCAAAAAAAGTTCGAACCTTTTTTGAAAAATATCAAGATAGAATCATGTTCGGAACAGACTACGGCAACAACAGCTCCCAAGATTTATTTAGCGCCGATGCCTTTCAAAAAGAGCGCAACGAACTCCATGAGGCCTACAGTCAGAAATGGAGGTATTTGAGTAGTAGGGATTCATTGGAAATACGAAATCAAAAAACGGTGGGCCTAGGTCTTTCAAAAGCAGTTTTGCAAAAAGTCTATTATCAAAATATCGCAAATTTATTGAAACTCCAATAATAGCCTTTTAATTACACTTGTTTACTTTATTATCAAATATCCCAACCCCATACTTTATTTCAGCAAACGTCGTTATATTTATATAACGTTGATGTACAAAGTGTTATGGCCCCAATCACCTGCAATCCGTTTTCTGAAATTACATTCAAATTCAAGTATGCCTGTCAAGGGTTGAAAACAACCCAATTTGTGGTACTGTCTTTCATGTTTATACTTTTTGGTTGCAACAATTCACAGGACCCCGATTCGCCCGAAGTAGGAAATGACCCGGACGATGAAATTGTTGATCCAGGAAATGTGGCCCTTACGTACAGAAATCAATGTGGTGGCTGCCATGGGCAAGATTTGGCCTCTTTTGTTGAACGCGATTGGACTTATGGAAATTCCGCAGAAAATGTCATAGCATCCATATCTGATGGGTATTCGGGCAATGGCATGCCAGCCTATGGTTCAACCCTAACCGCACAACAAATCGAGGACCTGACCAACTATATTCTTACCGAGATCGACGGAAAAACAAAAGCGATGTTAGAGGAGGACAATCCCGATTTGTCCGGTTTGATCACATCGGACGATTTAACCTTCCGGTTGGAAACCATGACCGACGACATTCCCGGTGTTCCTTGGGGGATAGAACAATTGCCCAATGGTAATATTTTGGTGACCGAACGTGGGGGAGGACTGTATTCGGTGAGTACCGATAAACAATTAACGGAAATTACGGGAGTTCCAGATGTTGTTTCGCAAGGGCAAGGTGGATTGTTGGATGTGCTCATACATCCGGATTTTGAAAACAACGCATATGTTTATCTATCCTATTCCCGTGCCAATCCAGATAATGGATCCCAGCGTACCACAGCAGTTGCAAGAGCTAGGCTGCAGGGAAACAGCTTGGTTGATGTGGAGAACATATTTACGGCGCTTCCGTATCTCAATAGTTCCCACCACTACGGTTCAAGATTGGTATTCGACAACAGTGGGTACCTATATGTTTCCGTGGGGGATCGTGGATATCGCGATGTATACCCTCAGGAATTGGACAACGCCATCGGAAAAATACACCGTATCCATGACGATGGTCAAATTCCTACCGATAACCCTTTTTATAATACAGCTGGAGCATTCAATTCAATTTTTACCTATGGAACACGTAATCCCCAAGGCATGACCTTGCATCCAGAGACTGGAGCAATCTGGGAGGGCGAGCATGGACCCCAAGGTGGAGACGAAATCAATCTTTTGGAAGCTGGAGACAACAACGGTTGGCCCGTGATTTCATACGGCATCAATTATGATGGCACCACATTTACCGACCTCACCGAATTGGCTGGCATGGAACAGCCCGTACATTATTGGACGCCTTCCATAGCTCCTTGTGGAATGACATTTGTATCTTGCGATTTTTATGGCAATTGGAAAAATGACCTCTTTGTCGCTTCCCTTAAGTTCGAATACCTTCATCGTTTACAAATGAATGGCAACGAAGTTGTTAGCCATGAAACGCTATTGGATGGTATAGGTAGGGTACGTGATGCACAAATGGGAACTGACGGTTATCTTTACATTGCAGTAGAGGGTCCTGGCAGACTTATCCGCCTTGTGCCGGAGCAATAGCGCTCCAAATGAGTAGTAAATTAAATCAAACGAGCAAGTGTAGGATTGGAATCTAACTATTTTACAATTTTGCAGGAACCTTCCAGTTTTTCCAAGACAACAATCTTATACATAGCGCTGATGGGAACCTTATTGTTTTCAATCAATAAATAGGTCCTGGTTGCCTTTGTAACCCTGTCCAAATTGGCGATGTACGATTTATGGGTACGATGAAAATTATCAGATAACAACATAGTGATATTGATAAGTGTTTCCGTGATCAGGTACATTCTTGAATCCGTAAAGATCTTTAAATAGTTTCCAAAACTCTGGATGTACTGTATGGATTTAAGTGGGATATTTACCAGAACACCATCATGTTTTATTTGCAGTTCTTCATTGGAGCTATTTTTTTTGAACTCCTCTATTTTAGAAGACTCCACCTTATTTATGGCCTTTAAAAAACGTTCGATTTTTATGGGTTTTAATAAATAATCTACAACCCCATAATTATAACTTTCCAAAGCATACTCAGAATAGGCCGTGGTTAAAATAACTTTAGGTGGTTTGATCATAGATCGCAAGATTTCCATGCCGTTGAGTTCTGGCATTTCTATATCAAGAAAGATAAGGTCGACCTCGTTTTGCTGTACGAAATTGATAAACTCAAGTGGATTGCCTGTGCTCAACACCAATTGAAAATTGTTGATTTTGGAACAGTACTCCTCCAACACTTTACGTGCCAGTATTTCGTCGTCTATGATACCAATTTTAATCATTCGTGGTGTACTCCTGGGTCTGTTTTAAATCAATGGATAAATTTACATAATATGCTTTTTCCGTATCCTTGATTTCCAATGTATGGGAATTGGGATATAACAGGTTTAAACGCCTTCTGACGTTTTCAAGACCCAAGCCTTTTCTGTCCAATGTAGTATAGTTGCTGGGTTTGGAATTGGTAATCTGAAAATGAAAGACGGCACTTTTAATGGCGGCAACAACAGTGATTTCACTCTGTTCATTCGTGCTATGGGCACCATGTTTGACCGCGTTTTCCACAAATGGAATAAGCAACATGGGAGGGATCTTCAATCCCAATACATCGCCATCTATCGAAAACTCAATCGTACAACGTTTACTTAACCTTTTTTCTTCAAGCAGTAAATAATTTTCTATAAACTCAAGCTCTTCTTTTAGTAGTACAGTGTCTTTTTTAGAACTCTCCAATTGGTACCTCACTAAATCTGAAAGCTGCATGACAACATCAGGAGTTTCCGAGGATCGTTGTCTCGACAATGCATAAATACTGTTCAATGCATTAAATAAAAAATGCGGATTTACCTGTTCTTTCAAATAGTTGAGCTCCATGTCTTTTTGCAATTTTTCTTTTTCTTCCTTTTGTCTTTGCATGAGTACACTTCTCCTTAAAAAGAAAGCGGCCATTCCAGTACCTGTAGTGTAAATAAGAAAAGAAGACATTTTAGTAATACCTATCCAACTAAACTTCGGATATATTTTTATACTGACTCCAAGAAATATGGCTCCAATAAGTAGGAATACGTATAAAAAATATTTTTTCTTATCAAAAAAATATGGGATAAGAATAAAATGATTTATCCATATAACTGTCATAATACTGATAGTAAAACTAAGCCCCCATAAATAAAAGGAATAAAGCGTATCATATTTATCTACGAGCATCCAACCACCTAATAGCTCAAGCATGAGCACCAATACAAAGGCACCTATATTAATGAGCAGGGTATTGCGTAAAGATTTTTTCATCAGCATTCCCGAGGGGGTTTAAAAACGGAATAAAGATACTGCGTTGAAATTCAAGGTTTCATAATTTCTGTATAAATGCAGCATATCTATGATGAAATCATTTCATCATTTAATTGATCCGTTGATACAATTCTAAAAATCCGACACGAACTAAGACATAATTTTAGACGCCATTTAGTTGGATGCTAAAGGTGAATATATATCATCAACAAAAAGAATTTCAAAATGAAAGTCATCAAATTAGTAGTGCTAACGCTAACAATTAGTATAAATACTGCCTTTGCCCAGGAGAATGGCGCAAAAGGAACCCCATCAACAAACAGTGCTTCCTTGGTATTGCCACAGATCCAGGTTGTCCCGATAAAAGATACCAACACAGCAAGGAACTACGAACTTTATGTTGAGTTGCCAGAAGATTATGCTGAGAACCCTAATAAAACCTATCCTGTCCTTTATTATGCCGATGCTATGTGGCATCTCGAAATGCTATCCGGGGCCGCGGAGTTTATGCTGGAAGATGTTATTCTAGTCGGAATTTCCTGGCAGAAGGACGTGGCAGAAGATTTAAAGGAACAATATGGGGCGCATGCTAGCCGATTTACGGATTATTCGTTTTGGAAAAAGTCAAACCCCAATCATCCCAAACTGAAATTTGGCGAAGCCGAAAATCATTTGGCATTTATTCGAAACAACGTGATTACCTATGTGGATAAAAACTATCGAACCGATCCCAACAGCCGTAGCTATTTCGGTTACTCCCTAAGCGGTGCATTCGGTGCTTACATACTACTTGCCCAGCCTGATACTTTTGATAATTATATTCTTGGCAGTCCATTGAGCGAAAGTATAATACCCTATCTATCGGAGATCAATGACAAACTTGTAGCTGCCGAGTCGGATAAGAGCAAGACATTGCATGCCAATGTATTTATGGCTTACGGCACCTTGGAGGAAGGAAGGGACGAAACTACGGAGGCATTTAAGGATTTACTGAGGGCTAGAACAAAATTAAGGGTATCTGTGCAGAGCAAAACCATTGAAGGTGATCACGGAACGGCTTTCCCAAGGATCGCTGTAGAAAGTGTCGCCTGGTTGTCATCCTCGATGTCCCACATTGCAGTTGCGGACTACCAGGCATCATTCCGGGAAATCCCCCTCCTTAATAATGCCTTTGTGAGCACAGCTCCCGAGGATCGGGAAGATGGGATATCCGTTGGTGAATTATCCATGGACAGCAATAAAAAGAACGCAATCCTAAATGTTGCCCAAGAAATTTTTGAAGGCAACTATGGAAACTACGACGCCTTGCTGATTTCGCACAAAAACAAGCTTGTTTTTGAGTCTTATTATAAAAAAGGCCGTATCAATTTACCACACGGACAAGCGTCTGCCGTTAAAGGGTATACCAGTTTGATCTTGGGAAGAGCTATACAGTTAGGGTATCTGACCATGGAAGACCTGGACAGACCTTTGACTGATTTCTTAAAAGACTTAGACCCTAAAAAATTCACAAAGGGAACAGAGAAAATCACCCTTCATAAGGCATTGACCATGCAAGGGGGATTGACGATTGACCGGGAACTATGGAAAGAAGTTGAAAACGATTCCGTTACACTAAAAGGGAAGGGGTTGGTGCAGACACTGCTTGAACGTAGTGAGCCCATTACCAAGGAGACCCAGACCTATTTGTATGGCAATTTTAATCCCATGATGGTCATGACGGTTATTGACGCCGTGGTGCCCGGAACAGCTGAGGACTTTATACAGGAAGAGTTTCTAGACAAACTCGGTATTACCAATTATGAATGGTCCAAACATGCCAGCGGTTTGCCACAAGCAGGATGGCAGGCCAGCATTGTGCCTCGCGATATGCTCAAATTTGGGCATTTAGTGGAAAACAAGGGCAAATTGAATGGGGAACAGTTCATTTCTGCGGCCTATCTAGAAAAAGCTACCAGTGGTATTGTAAGACCAGCGATAGATTGGATGCCCAAGAATTATCTGTATGGATATTTTTGGTACCACACACCAGTACAGGTTGGTAACAAAAGCTATGATATGACCTTGGCCTGGGGAGGCGGTGGACAGCGTGTTATTGTCGTGGAAGAACTTGATTTGACCATGGTCATCTCTGGTTATGACCGGGATGATGACAAAATTATGAAGCCCATTTTTGAAACCGTTGTACCTGCATTTGGTAAAGAATAATTATTTTTTTTACGGATAAAAAAACATAATAAGATTTTAATGACCCTAGGCAATGCTTGGGGTTGTTTTTTTACCGGTTGTACTACAATTTTCTTGGGTTGTTGCTTTCCTAAACTTTTTGAAAAGGTGCGCTAAAATTCCCACTTTAAAATGCAAAGAATACGGTTTTGCCAAACCGCAAATGAATTCTTCGAAATTCTTTGAGTGGAGTAGAAGAGTAGGGGAGGTGAAAGTGTATGAGCAGAAGCGGAATATTGTTAAAATATCATAAACAATCTCACATTAATTTAGTATAAATGGTGTAAGTTTGAAATACAATTGTGGAAACTTTACTACAACTGAACCAAACCGACATCATTCAAGTGTTCCATGAATATTAGATTTCTGACTTTGGTGGCGATGACCATCACAACATTGTCCTACTCACATATAAAATATGAAAAAGATTACACTGTAAATACATATGACAGCGCTAGGGGCTGTTTTGGAAAAAATATAGATCAAGGGTGCTTCCATAAGAAAAAAAATGGAAGTAAGTATGTCGAGGAAATATTTGCTAATAATGGGTTGCATTATGTTGATAATTGGTGTAAACAACAATTACCATATACTAGAAAAAAATTGGACTCTGTTAGGAAAAAACTTGAAAGTTTTGAACTTCGCTCCAAATCACTATTGACGGTTTTCTTTGATGATATTGATCTTATGGATTATGGTGACGAAATAATTCAAAATAAAATCAATAATAGTAGATGGTTTAATCTATCAATAAGAATTGGGGTTAACAGGTCGTCATTTAGTATGGGTAATCCTAATTTCGAATCACGTAGAAACTTAGATTTTGGAAGCAAAACTAACCCTAGGATTGGATTAGAGGCCGAATTCGTATTACCTTTTAATAAAAATAAATGGGCAGTTATAGCTGAACCAACTTATCAATACTATAAGTCTAATTTGATCATTAATTCAGAAGATATTTCCGGTGGTATGATTCAAAGTGCGCTAAAATATAATTCTATTGAACTTCCTATAGGTATAAGACATTACCTATTTTTAAATCATTCAACCAAACTATTTGTGAATGCCTCTTATCATTTTGCGGATTTTGATTTTGATTCATTGGTAGATTTCAAAAGATCAGACGGTTCCAATTTCAATGACCCTTTGGCTTTTAGAAGAGAAACGCATTGGGCTGTTGGTACTGGCATTAAGGTTATGAATCGATATAGTTTGGAAATTAAATATTTAGGAAGTCCAAGAGCAATCAATGCTTTGTTTTGGAATTCCGAGTATGAGACTTTATCTTTTATTTTCGGGTTTACACTCTAAGACAAAAACAATAGAAAATAGTAACTATTCTAGACATGATATTTTTGCATAATTAATTAGATAATGACCAAAAAATCTTCTAAAGAAAATCGCACATATGATTGCAAACGTATCGGTCCAATTAAATTTGACAAACTCAACCCAACTATGAATATTAAGTTGACAGCATTGCTTTTGATAGCAATGACAACAATTGCCCATTCGCAAATAGAATTTGAAAAAGGATATATTGTGAACAATTCGGGCGAGCGTATAGAATGTTATATTAAAAATGCAGGCTGGAGCTATGCACCTAAAAAAATCGCATACAAGCTAACAAAAGATTCGGAAAAAAATATTGGAACAATTGAATCAATCAAAGAATTTTCTGTGCCAGGCGAGTTTAAGTATTCAAGACAAAAGGTAGCTATTGACCGGTCAAGCAATAGCATAATTCATTTAAGCTATGACAAAAATCCTGAATTTGTAGAGGAAACACTTTTTTTGGAGGTACTTGTTGATGGCCGCGCAACATTGTTTTATTATCACGAAAACTATTTTACCCGATTTTTTTACAAAAAGGGAGATGGTGTCATAGAGCAACTGGTATATAAACCTTACCGGACGTCAACACGTATAACGAATGAAAATAAGTATGTCCGAAAAATTCTTAAGAATAATAGAGGGTTAGCGGAGAACAACTGGTTTAGACAGCAATTGTGGAATGCTCTATACTGTGAGAGTTTCACCAAAAAGAGGTTTGAAAAACTTCGGTATCAAACCAAGCCCTTGGTTTCACTGTTTAATGATTTTAACAAATGTGTTTCCAAGGATAAATAAATCGAATGCCAACTGCTAAAAACGGAACAAAGGGTATTTGTACTATAATGTTCTTACGTAATGTAACTTGAGCTTTGGTACGGCCGAATGAAAAAGGTTTTGTAAACCTTTTGAAGTAGGGGCGAGGTGGTGCGCTGGCCAAGTTTATACCACATTTTCTGAAAAATTTATTGTAAAAACTTCTTTTGAAAAGGGAATGGAATACTGTTTTGCCGAACCATAAACGAATCCTTCGAGGCTTAAGAGGGAAATAGGAGAGCGGGGGAGGTGAGTGTGTGTAATGGCTAAAACCTGGTTTGTTAATAAAAACTACCTAAAACACTCTGAAATAACACAAAAACCCCAGAATTTTTAAGGTTTTCCTTTAATGAGGTTTAATCATCATTTTTTATATTAGAGTGTTCTAAATCAGTGATTTACTGTTTTATTCTCCCCCGAAAAATATCCAACTATAGGTGCGTATAACCATGTATAAAAGCAATGAGTTTACGCTATGGCTTCAGGGCTATGATAATTTAAATACATATTCTCCTTAAATAAAAAATTATGGCAAAATATATCATGTCAAATAGAAGGGCCGGTAAGTTTCAAACCGATGAAAAACTGGCATCAAGGAATTCAATTGAAACGGTTAAGACAAGTAAATTCATGTTTGGGTCTAGCATCATTAAAGAGAATGCGCCAAAACAGGAAACCTCCAGAAAGACCATAGTATTTGAAGCTAATCCTGCCGAAATTGAAGCCAAAAGAAATGATTTGCCGAATGATGTCATTGTTGAGCCTGAAATACTCCATTTCAATGATAACATCAGGCCCATGGACTTTCTTTTGAGTAATCGGAATGAACTATTAGCCCCGTTTGAATTTGGTGATATGGATGAACTTACTGTAAAAGTCAGAGGTAAAGGCAACCCAGTAGAAGGAGCACAGGTCATACTCTTTCTTCGTTCCCCCCAAGAAGGTGGAAGGGAAATTGAACTCATAACGGATTCCTCCGGAATTGTGAACTTTAGATTTTCCAGTTTTTTTATGCCTTCGGCACTCATCGTAGTTCCGGCTGGTGGCTTTTGGCCCATGGTTATAAGAGGGCCGGTGCAGCGCACGATCACGGTTACCCTCCCGGTATTGCCTAAAGCTGGTGCCTTTAAGGGATGGTGGCATCGTCAAATGGGAATTAGCCGATTTGATCAAGACCTCGGTGGTGGCGTCAATGTTGGTGTTATAGATACCGGCATAGGACCTCACCAAAACCTAATTCATGCGAATGATGTGGGTTCTTTTATTGATGGTGGGTTTGACCCAATGGGTGGTGCGGACGTTGATTCACATGGTACCCATGTTAGCGGTAGCATAGGGGCAAGAACTGGAGATTCAGAAGAATATGGTGGAATCGCTCCCGGGGCAAACTTATTTTCTGCACGGGTGTTTCCTCCTGGACAAGGCGCGAATCAAGGAGATATTGCAAATGCCGTAGATGAACTTTCAAAAGAAATAGGGGTTGATTTAATTAATATGAGTTTAGGTGCTTCAGTTGGTTCTGAAATTGAGAGGGATGCCATAGTTGATGCGCTTGAAAGGGGAACACTTTGTATATGTGCTGCCGGTAATTCCAACGGGCCAGTAGCTTTCCCTGCAGCTTTCCCCGAGACCATAGCGGTTTCCGCTATTGGACTTTTGGGTTGGGGCCCCAACGGCAGTATACCTTCTATGCGCCTACCTCAGGAAAGTGCTCGATTTGGTGATGACAATTTGTATCATGCCAATTTCAGCTGTTTTGGAGCTGAGATTTTTTCCGCAGGACCGGGTGTGGGAATCATATCAACAGTACCCGAAAGATTTGGATTGACTGCGCCTTATGCTTCCATGGGAGGAACCTCAATGGCCAGTCCGTTGGTATGTGGTGCCTTGGCAGCGATAATTTCAAAATCAAACGAATACATGGCGATGCCCAGAAACAAATCCAAAGCTTTAATGGCAAAGTTCTTACTGAGAAAGAATGCGCTATCCATTGGAATGAATCCCATATTTCAAGGAGAAGGAATGCCCAATGTGTAGGCTTGTGGCAATAGGGATTGTATGAAAGGATGCGTATCTTTAAAATCATGGAAAAGTATATCATTGCGATCAAAAGGGGTAAAGAGAAATTTGCAGATCCGGAATGGACCCAACGAATCCAAAAAATGCTCAACGTTGAATTGATAAGTAACTACCGTGACAAAAGAATCGTTGTTTCCACAGATGAAGACGGGGTTGTTCAAATCGAAAAGGAATTGTCAACTGACAATTTTCATATAGAACCCTTGATTGAGCATAAAAGAAGTACTATTCCCAAATTCATAAAAAGGTGGAATACCTTGGACTTTGATGATGAATCGGAATAGGTGATTGCTACAGGACAGGTAGAGGATGTCCAAAGGTATCCAATTGTTAATATAAAGAGTTTATTATGCCATACGACCCAGAATTTATTGACAGTCAACAGATTGTTCCACTTCCCACTCCCAATGATTCCGTAAGATCAAGGGCGTTTGGGGGTGACTATATCCACCATTCACGACATTCGATACTATTCAATCAAGAACGTGGTTTCGCTTTTGTTTCCGCACACAACATAGACGGTGCCACCTTGTCATCTGCTCAGTTTACCAGTCGTGATTTTGACGAAGATCCACAGATTCAACCCGCCACACTTCAAGTCGATAATAACCGTGGTTATCGGCAGAGTCGTGATGGTGTTTTTGGTCCTAACCCATGGGATAGAGGGCATCTGGCACGGCGCAAAAGTCTTTCTTGGGGAGACCGGGACGAGGCCTCGATTGCCGAACTCGAAAGTGATTTGTGGTCCAACATCGCACCACAACACGGAAATTTACATGATGATGCATGGGGTGAGATAGAAGATTGGATGTTGGAACGTGTTGAAAGCGACGGTCGACGTGCCTGCGTCTTTACAGGACCTGTGTTTACCGAAGACGATCCAGAGCACACAAATGGTCCCAATGAGGTTCCAATCAGGATTCCTGCTGGGTTTTGGAAGGTAATTACCGTAAGATTGAATGGAGCCATGCGTTCTGCAGGCTTTTTAGTATGGCAACGTGACTATGACAGTGACACCCCACTAGATTTTGCACCTGTACTGGAACAGGTTCGATTAACAACAATCGAAGTACTGACAGGATTGCGCTTTCCGGAGTTGCGCAGATTTGACCCATTGTTATTTGATCAACAGGGCGAAAGACGCACCACATCAATATCTATGGCACGAGAAGTGCTGGCCAGGCGAATGTCAGGACCCTTTGAAGCTGCACGTGGAGTCAATCCGGATCTTAGAGAGGAATTGCTACGTGAGGCCACTTCGCCAGGTACTGCGGCAATTACAAGAATGCGCGACATTGTGCTTTAGACAATCGTTTCGTTAAACCTTAGAAATTGCATAAATTTTGAGTTCTTAGGATTCACACCGAAAACACGAGGGATATTTTACATAATGAGGAATTATAGCTATCTAATGCCAACCGCTAAAAACTGAACAAAGGGCATTTGTACTATAATCCATATTATGTAAAATAGAATATTCAGTAACCCAGATTCGCACCGTTTTTCATTCCCTCCTTATGTACTGTTTCATTTATCGCAACCACAAAGGATATGGCTGCATTAAGCCGTTACGACACAGACCGTAGATATTCCGAGGGTGTAATTCCGGCTTGCTTTTTAAAAACCTTATTAAAGGTATTCTTGTTGCTAAACCCAGAATCGTATGCAATCGCCAATATGGTCAGGTGTCTGTACTGTGGGTCCTTTAACCGCAGTTTTACTTCTTCGAAGCGATACTCGTTTAAAAATTCGTAAAAGCCCTTGCCAAACTCTACATTCAACACTTGTGAGACCAAATATTTGGACTTGTTCAGGTCCTTGGCCAATTTGGAGAGCGAAAATTCATGGTCCAAATACGGCTTTTCAGCATCCATATAGGCCCTGATTTCCATCAAATGTTTGCTTAAATCTTCTTCCAAAAGCTTTGAATTCCGGTATTTGGGCTTGGTCAACCCCAAAAAGACTTCCATAAATACCCTATTCCTACCCATAGCCATAAAAACCAGCAAATGGATCGCAAATGCACAGCAGAACATGGTCAGATAATAGGCCCTGATATCAATATATCCCTGCTGAAAATACCAGAGCACCGCCAAGAAATCAACAACCCAGAACAGTAAGAATCCAACCGCAAACTTTTTTAACCAGCCTACCTTCCTGTCCATACCTTTTAAATGGGTCGCCAAGTCTTTTGTTTTCAGTAAGCGCATGGCCACTAACACATACATAAAACTATGGATGATCTGCGCCATGGTGAACACCTTGCTGGCCGCATCAAATTCCTGACCTCCAGGCCGTGTCTGGGCCTGTAAAAATTCAATTTTGGTCTCCCCTGCCAATCCAAAGAACGGCAACATAAACACCACCGCCACCAAAAATGGTATGCTGTGCAACAGATCCGTAGCGCTGAGCTTCAATTGATCCGTTAAGCTGGATTTGATATAATACAGGAACAAGGGGCCTATCAAAAACAATAAGGGAAGGCTTATATGCGCCAAATGCGGCAGGGTTGTATATAAATTCGTGTTGATGATCAGGTAATTCAACAAATTCAAAGAGATTACCATCACCAGCGAGACCAAGAAATACTTCGATTTTCTTCCGCTAAACCCTACCATAAGGGCAACACAGAAAAATATTCCCTGCAATAGCCCAAAAATTAAAAGGGCCGACCAAAGGTCAAATGTTATTTCGGAGAAGTGTTCCACAATTAAAAATGGTTCCGCATACTACAAATGTAAGATCTTCATTACCATCACCGAATCCAGAGTTAGAAAATGGGTCATTCTAAAGCTACAGACACGCGATTACCACGCTTGTGCCCTAACCTTGTTATCAAAATAAAATAGATATGGAAGGTTTAACGATACTACGCACCGCACTCAAAGCCAACGGATTTTTCTCGTTGACCATGGCGGCGGTGACACTCATATTGGGCAGCACGGTTATTGCGATCAATGAAATGGCCAATGGGCAACCCATGGCCCTTTCATTGCAACTCTTCATTTTTGCAGGCATGGTTCTGCTGGCCGCTTATCGGAAAAAGGTACCCACCATTCTGGTTTGGATAATCATTGTCCTCGACGTTTTATACGTCCTACTCGGATTGTATACCCTAAGTTTGGTCGCCTCCGAAATAAGCATGGGCGGAACCTTGTTGACCATCGGCACCAACCTTTTGGTAGCGGTGTTTGCCACCTTTCAGACCATTGGGTTGATTCGATATAAGAAATCCTTGAAATTGGCATCCCAATAAAAAACGACAAACAAAAAAAGCACCGACCTCGGTCGATGCTTTTTTATTTTATAAGGGAGATATCTTATAGTTCGATGTCTTCCACAGTTCCGTCAGGATAGGTCACAGAAGCTACATTGTCGCATTCCCCATCACCGAAATCAACGGTAACTTGTAATCCATTTTTAGATACTGTCATGCTACCACTGGTAAGATATTCACATCCCAAGCTGCCTTGAAGGTCATCAACGGTCGCTATGCTATACGTATTGCCATCGGCAGTGATGGTCCAGCTTCCAGAGATGCTAAACCCGCTATTTTCAAGTCCATCACCAAAGGTGAAACTAAAAGTTTTAGTGCCACTTTCGGTAATTTCGCTCTCATCTTCCATTACAATCGACAACTCGCTGGTCACGGTAAAGGAAATTGAACTCTGATCTGCTCCTGCACCAAGAACAAATGTTCTGGTACCGTTCAATTTTATGGTTCCAACGTAAAAATCTGCGTATGTTGCCGTATAGGAAATGGTCTCCCCCTCAAGTTTATAGGTTACGGTAAGGGTGCCATTAATATTTTCTGTTCCATTGAGGACACAATTGTTAAAAGTGGCGACATACCCTGTTTGGGTTTGTTCAACGGTATAGCATTCATTGGATTTTTGGGTAATTTTACCCGTTGTATTGCCTGCAAAAAGTTCCGTTAGAACAGTATCTACTGATCCCGTAATATCATCAGTTTCCAATATGGTTTTAAGCTCAGCCTGAGTCAATTCTTGCCCATCGCCTAAAGGATTTGCCGCGTCCTCGCTACATCCTTGGACAACTACTAAAACTAGGCTTAAAAACGAAACTAAAGAGATGATTCTTGTGAGTCTGTACATAGTACTTAAGTTTTGGTTACGTTTGGTGAACGCAGAGCAGCTGTTTTTAGTGTTTTTGGAATCTACTAATCGATGAAATACATAACTGTTAAAAAATGGGCTTTTCACTGCTTTTCTAAAAATTATATTATTTTACAGTAAATATTGTTTGAAAAAGATAGAATCATGAAAATGCTTAAAACGCTCTCAGTTTTGGCCTTATTCCTTGGCCTTTCATCTTGTAGTTCCGATGATGATGCCGGGACCGACGCCCTAAACTCCGCCGTAATCGGTATCTGGGATTTGGTCGAGGTCAATATTAGCAGCGCACAGGATATTGATAATGATGGAACAGCTTCCACTAACCTGTTGGATGAAGTTGATTGTATTTCAGGGACGCTATTAATTGATGGTGATTTGGTTTGGACCCTCGAACAATCCGTTATTAATGTCACCACAATCACCGGAGGTCAATTTTTCGCTGACTGCTCAGGGACCAATTCAACAACTGGGATTTGGAGTGCAAGTCAAACCTCGGTGTCTTTTAGTGGTGATGATGCGCCCAACCCTTTTAATATAATCAATGGTCAATTAGTGAACCAGATTGGAGATGATTTACCTGGTATACTTAGCTATGTCTATACTTTGAGGCCATAATGCCCATGTTGGATTATTTATAAAACTTATGATGATGCACAAGCTCATATTTCATGTTCTTTTGTTGGGTTTCTTTTCACTTCAGCTGAATTCACAGGCAAACCCAATTAAAATAGAAGAGAAAAAATCCAATAATCGGGTTACCTTCTATGCGGTAAACAAAACCTTTACCCCTTACGATGTGTTATTTGAGGTGAAGGGAAAGAACTTCAGACAGAGTGCTGCCAGACCTAGATGGATTCATGTTCCCGCAACCTCAAGAGTGAATTTGAAAACCGTTATTCTTTTTAGGGACAAACAACCTGTTTTTACCAAAAGTCTGAAGGTCAATGATAGCCTTTCACGTAGGGCGTTGAAAAAGGAATATGAAAAACTGGATATCCCACCCCCTAAGATTAAACCCAAAAAACAGATTACCATTTACAGCACCACCAATTGCGCAACTTGTGACAGTATAGTTTCCAAGCTTACCGTAGACAATTATCTTTTCAGAAATGTTTCACTGAGTGAGCAACCTGAGGTTAAGGAGCAGCTCGGTAAGTTTTTATCTAAATCCTCTGAAGAGATGGATTCCATTTCCAATCCTATTATCAGTTTAGGTGGAAAATTGTATAGTTGGATAGCTTCGTATGAGCAATTGCAGGAGGAATTGAATAAAGAATGAGATTTTAAGGAGTCTTTTGCGCAATGATCACCCACATTTGCTTGTTCTCCTCGCGCTCCCACGGCCCATGATCTTCTATTTCTGAAATTATGGTAAATCCGGCTTGTCGCAGCTCTTTCCGAACATATTCAGGTCCAAGGGAATGAGAACTTACCTGATCTGCCCTTGATTTACCCTTTACCCAATTCTTTAATTTTTCAAGAATCATGATCTTACCTCCAGGTTTAAGAGAGCGTCGAATAAGTCTTAACATTTTTTCATGCGAATCCATTTCGTGGTAGGTATCAATAACAAATACCATGTCGAGTTCTCGTTCTGGCAGTTTGGGGTCATCATAATCCCCTAATATGGTAATGATGTTTTTAAGATTCCTGTCACCTGCATTTTCACGCAAAGTTTTTAGGCGATCTTCACGGACATCAACGGCATAAACACGTCCGTTTTTCACTTTTTGCGCCAAATGGATGCTCAAATAGCCTTCATGGCATCCGATATCGGCGACCCTATCATTGTCGGATAGGTCGGCCAGCTCCAATAAAGTTTCGGTTTTCATCCACTCATCGCGTTCCTTCCAATCTTCCTTACTGTATTGGGCCCGGAGTCCCATGACTACTAATAGTGTAAAAAAGAGGAAGGAACGGTGAGTTTTCATTTATAATCTTAATCTTGTATAAGTCCTTGACTTTCAATCCATGGAGCTCCCGCTGCTTTAAGTTCAGCTTCAATTGCAGGCAACACAGCATTCGAAAGTGCGCTTAATTCACTTTTAAGGCTTTCCAATTGATTTTTGGCGCGTTGAACGGCCGCCTTTTGATTTCCTGTTGGTCCATAGGTGTTTCGTAATGCTACTAAGCCAACGAAGCTACCATCTTGAGGCGATGGCGGGGTCTTCTCTCCTATTTCATTTCTGGCCGGACTGCCATTCATGACTTTGTTCAGCTCTTGTAATTGACTTTTGGCATTGTTAATTTTTGTAGCGAGAGCCTCTGTTGGTCTTTCCGCTTCATCAAAGGCGCGTTTCATTGCATCCACTTTTTCCAAACTTTTTCCAAGAACCGAATTGGTGGCAGATAAATCTTGTCTGTATGCCTGGTACATTTCCCTAAAGGCATCTATTTCAGCAGTAGGTTTTGCAGGTAATGCTCCTTTGGCCAATGGTTTTACTTCAAATGTTTGTGCACTGGAAAGTTGTTGTAAACCTCCATTTACCCGCTGATATAACTCAACAGAATAATTGCCAGGTGTTGCCAAATAGGGAGACCCGAAAAAATCATCATCGTCATCACTTTTTGGATTTTTTAGTTTTACCCCTGTCCTATCCGCATAGGTAAGGTTCCATGCAACTCTATTAAACCCTTTCTTATTGGTTCCTTTTACGGTATTGACAACATTACCTTGGCTATCCTTTACCAATAATACAATGGATGGCTTATCTTGATTCTTTTCCGCATCCAAAGCATCCCACCCTGGGAAAGAAACATTGCTTTTGCTCTTATTTAGATTCTTTTCTTTTTCTTTCCGAGTTGCTTCCAATGATTTTAATTTCTCTGGAAGATAATAGGTGAAGGTGGCACCGAATGCCGGGTTTTTTGCAACATATTGATTGCTTCCTTGAGCGTACATTCCAGATTTCTCCACATACCAATAGGCTGGTCTGACCGAGTATAATGCGGCTTCGTTCATTTTTGAAGTATCAAAGTCACGAAGAGCCGACATGTCATCCAAAACATAAAAACCACGCCCAAAAGAAGCGGCTACCAAATCGTTTTCTCTTCGTTGTATGGTGATATCCCTAAAGGATATTGTTGGGAGTCCACCATCAAGTTCCAACCAATTGACGCCTCCATTACTACTGAAATAAATGCCAAACTCCGTTGCAGCAAACAATAATCCTGGTTTTACATGATCCTGAACAATTCTCCAGGTAACCAATCTTTTTGGAAGGTCTCCGTTCATAAAGGACCAGGTTCTACCTCTATCCCTACTCTTCAGCAAATAAGGCTTGTAATCTCCCTCTTTGTGATTATCCAAAACCAAATAGACTGTGTTGGCATCATAAAGGTCCGCTCGAACATCGTTTACAAAAGCCCTGTTCGGAACACCTTTAATGTTTCCGAGCATGATTTTCCGCCAAGTATTTCCACCATCTTCAGTCACCTGAAGAATCCCATCATCAGTACCGGCATAAATCAAGCCCTCCTGCACTGGCGATTCGGCCAATGAGGTGATGGTGTTATAATTGGACATGGCCAAGACATCCCATGGATTGTCCCAGCTTTGCTGTCTTCCCATAATGGGTAGCGCCAATCGCTCTTCATTTCGGGTAAGATCTCCAGAGATTGCGGTCCAGTCATCTCCCCTATTTTCAGATTTCCAAACACGATACGATGCGAAGTACAGTCGTGTAGGATTATGTGGACTCACCAATATTGGAGCATCCCAATTGAATCGTTCATGCGGTTCCCCTGCTGCCGGCTGGGGCTGAATAAATACGGTTTCACCAGTGGTTTGGTCTATTCTCCATAACCACCCTTGTTGAAATTCACCATAGGTGATATCGGGATTTCCAGGTTCAGTGGCAGATTGATGTCCATCTGCACCAAGGGTTACCCACCAATCAGAATTTAAGATTCCGGCGCTGCTACGTGTTCTTACTGGACCTCCATGGGAACCATTGTCTTGTGTTCCTCCATAAATGTTGTAGAAGGGTGCGGAGTCATCCACTGCAACCTTATAATATTGTGTAATGGGAAGGTTGCTGAAGTATCTCCATGTTTTTGTTAGATCATATGATTCATACAAACCTCCATCAGTTCCAAACAAAACATAATCGGGGTCTGAACTTTTAAAGGCCATCGCATGACTATCCACATGCTTGCCTTTTTCATTCATTTGTTCGAAATGCTTTCCATGGTCATCAGAAACCAGCACATAGTTGCTCATGAGGTACAGTTTACCTTCCTGATGAGGCGAAGCGTACAATTCTTGATAATAGTGCGGGCCTGTTCCACCGGAAATGGCATCAGATTGCTTACTCCACGAAGCGCCTTGGTTTTTTGAAATATAAAGCCCTCCTTTTCTACGATCGGTTTCGATGGCTGCATAGATCACATCACTATTGAATGGTGAAATAGCCAATCCTGTCTTTCCAAGATTCGATTTTGGGATTCCAGTCGTCAATTTTGACCATGTTTCACCTCCATCGGTGCTTTTATGAATGCCAGAACCAGGACCACCGCCAACATAAGCGGCTACGGTTCGGTGTCTGTCCCAAGTTGCCGCATAAAGAATGTTCGGATTATTGGGGTCCATCACAAGATCTGTAACACCAGTCCATTCGTTATCACCCAATGTTTTTTTCCAGGTTTTTCCACCATCTGTGGATTTATAGAAACCACGTTGTCCACCCTTGCTCCATAACGGACCTTGTGCTGCAACCATGATGGTGTTTGAATCTTCTGGGTGCACGATAACATTGGAGATGTGCTCTGAGGCAGTAAGCCCCATATTTTTCCAGGTCTTTCCTTCATCATGACTTACGTAGATTCCATCTCCGAAACCAACATGTCTGCCTCCAACATTTTCACCCGAGCCAACCCAAATGGTACTTGGTTTGTTGGGGTCAATGGCAACGCAGCCAATAGAATAACTAGCTTGTTTGTCGAAAATTGGTTTCCAGGTTGTTCCCGCGTTGCTGGTTTTCCAAACACCACCTGAACCTACGGCAACATACCAAACACTTTCGTTTTTAGGATGTATGGCAATGTCTGCAATCCGACCAGATGTCAATGCTGGTCCCAAACTTCTCCACTCCAAACCTTTGAAGGTGGTAGAGTCTGGTTTTTGGGAAAAGGAGTTTAAAGAAAATAGAAAAGTAAAGATTAGGACATAGGTTAATTTTGAGCAATATTTCATATGAATTGGTTTTCGTTGAATTAGCATTGAAAGATAACCAAAAGCATTAGCCCTGATTCTAAAAAAAATGTGAAAATAATTTGTTCTGCAAGGATTTTTCAGCCTCTATCTTTAAGTCGATAAACAAATTTCAATCCACTCCAATCTTCATCGATTGCAGCAACCTTGACATCGACCAGTCCTAGAGAAAGTAAATACTCCCGGATGGGATCTCGTTTCAAGTCGGTTGGGATAGTTGAAGAAGCTTTGGGCCAGCTTATCCAAAGCATTCCGTTCTTTTTAAGAAAGGGTTTGTATTGATTTACAAATTGCTGCAGGTCGTTAAATGTTGTTGCAAAAATATGGATGAAGTCAAGTGGGTTTCCTTTTGGTCTATCAATAATGATTACATCATCAGGAAAATCTGAAAACAAATTAAAATATTGTTTGGGGGGATTGTGTGCAAGCATGATGAAACCTTCCTTAATCCCCAGTTTCTTGGCAAGTGGTGTTCCTGAATAACCGGTTGATGATTTCAAGGTGAAGCTATATTGAATTTGATTAAAGGTAACAACAGTTTATGAATAAATAGCAACCAAAAAGTTGCACATTAAAATTTCTTTCGTATATTAGCAACCAATTAGTTGCATAATTAACTCTAAAATACGAATATTATGAAAGATGTAATCACCAAAGAGCATGTATTTGCCCACCCAATTAAAAAAATTTGGAATGCCATTTCCGTAGCCGAAGAAATATCAACTTGGTTTATAAAAGCCGATTTTAAGGCAGAAGTAGGCTATCAGTATACCTTTACCTCAAGTGAAGATCATGGATGTATGAATATTACCGGAGAAGTTAAAAGTGCCGCTCCATATACGCTGGTCTATACTTGGATGGTGGAAAACACAACAACAGAAACCTTGGTAAGCTGGAACCTTGTTGAAACGGATATGGGCACAAAATTGTATCTGGAGCATTCAGGAATCTCCAAATACCCGGGAGAAACAGCGGTTAAATACTTCAATGATTATAATGGTGGATGGGACGATTGTATCAACAAATTAAGTTCATTCTTAACTAAAGAAGTGCATGCAGGATAACATCACCAAAGTTTTAAAAGCTATTGCAGACCCAAAAAGGCGTGAAATTTTTCACGCCTTGATCATTGCCTCCTCTGCCCTATCCATTTCCCAGATTTCTGGTCAGTTCGACATTAGTCGACAGGGAGTTACCAAGCATATCAAAACTTTGGAGCAAGCGGGTTTAGTGGAAATTACGTCAAGTGGTAGGGAACGATTCTGTATTGCGGATGCGAAGCCTTTAAAGCAAATTACCGAGTGGGTAAGCTTTTACGAGAAGTTCTGGGATACTACTTTGGACAATCTTGGAAATTATTTGGATACCAACTAAGCTCCGCTTTTATTTTGTGTAAATTGAAGCAAACCGGATAGGGCCTTATCAACACTTTTCCGGAACAGCTTCTTACCTATAAGGGCGACAATCAGTTTTTTTATTGGTGACTTTACCTTCCAAAATACCTCTATTTCCAGTTCACTGCTATTTTCTGATTTTGGTGAAAAATGGTAGAATTGATAAAGCTCATCCACAAGCGGTGGATTGGTCAAAAGCTCGCCGTATATAATGCTTCCTTCCTTGGGTTCTTTGGTTACTGTGGTAAAGTTAAAATGCTTTCCATTTATTACACAGGTGTGCTCCGACCCTACCCTTGTCACTTCATGTTCGTTAAAATCCAATCGGTCCACTCCTTCTGTCCAAAGATGTCGTAACGAATAGTTTGTAACGTATTCCAATAGCGCTTCTGCCGAAACCGGATATTGTTCCTTCACTGCTACCGGAGCTGAATGATCAAAAGACACCTTGGTTGGATTTGAAAAGCTTCGAAGTTTCAACTCTTTAGGGTCAATCAGCGAATAAATGTATTCCACTTCTTTATCATCGTATGCATCTGAACCCTGTCTGAATCTATAAATTTTACTTGAATAATAGGGTGACAACATAATGTCCAATGCCAAAGTTCTACTGATTAAAACGTAGTTATCACTATCAACAGAATTTTTTAACAGTCTGTGCGCTTCTATGACCTGTTCTCCAAATGGTTTGCGGGTTCCCTGTACTTCAATATGTTGTAGATGTCCGCTATGTGCTATAATTTTCAATTCAAGATTTGGAGCTGTTGCACAGGCGTTGCATGGACATATTCTATTTTTCTCCAGCATTTTCAGATGACTGTAAAATGCAGTGAACATGGATTCAATCTGAGCCAAAAGATTCTCTTGTGATGGAATTTCGTTTTCCTTATAAAAGAAAAGTGCATCCCCTTCAATTTCTGCCAATTTTAATTCCTGGGTATTGGCATTCACCAAAACCTCCAAAAGTTCTGAGATAACATGCTGACTATGTTCAACCTCCGTTGTTTGAATAAATTTTGTGTATCCGGAGATATCAGGGATGAACAGTAGCGACTTGGACATTTTTTTGATTGAAGTTGTTTTCTAACTTGGTCTGAAAAAGGGGTCAAAGCTTACTTTTTCTGCTGCTCCATATCCTCCAAAAGCTGCTTAAATCCTACTGCAACACCATTGGTCCACCCAAAACCATCTTGGGTTTCATATTCGCCACCACCTGAAAGTAAAGTAAGGTCTTCCACATTATATTTCTCCATCATCTTCCCCGTGTTTTTATATACCTTCTCATTAAGCGCCAACCATCTTGTCATGATCTCAACGGCTTCATCTTCGTATCCATAGTTTATTAGCCCCT
This sequence comes from Flagellimonas sp. 2504JD1-5, assembly GCF_053618295.1. Lineage (NCBI taxonomy): Bacteria > Pseudomonadati > Bacteroidota > Flavobacteriia > Flavobacteriales > Flavobacteriaceae > Flagellimonas > Flagellimonas sp. 2504JD1-5. The sequence goes on along the minus strand of NZ_JBSIOU010000002.1, from coordinate 463,091 downwards.
TAACTGCCATCCATTGTAAAGGCGCCCAACCATTGGGAGCATCCCATTGTTGACCGGAATGGTCCAGCGTTGTTACCAGACCACCATCTTTTAAAAATTTACCCATCACAACTTCCTTGACCTTTTCAGCTTGTTCTCGCGTAGCTAGTCCAAAATACAACGGATAAACTCCTGCCAAGGTCATTTCTGGAGTTGTGGTTTCTTCTTTAAAATTAAAATCGTGGAAATAGCCATTTTCCTCATTCCAGAAAAACTGTTGAATTGCCAACTTTCTTAGTTGGGACCTTTTGGAAAACTCATTTTGTGCCGTCTGATCTCCTTTCAGAACGCAGGCCCTATATAGAATCTTTTCCATGAAATAGAGCAAACAATTAAGGTCTACAGGTAAAATTGAAGTTGTTTCGGTGCTTCCAAAATCCCCTTTTTCACCATACCATCTTGAACTAAAGTCCCATCCTGAGGCAGCGGCAGACCTTAAATTTTTGTACAATCCTTGTTTCAACGAATCCGATGCCAATCCATCTGCCAGATGCAAGTCCTCCTTATATGCCTCTGGCCGGGGAGTATCGCCTTCATCCCAGTATCGATTTAAATAAACATTAAGTCCAATATCAACAACATGTTTTTGCGGTCTGGCCTGAACTACTTTATCACTTCCTTCCATCCAAAATTCGTATTCCTTGGCCAGCTCGGGGAGATAATATAAAATGAGGTTTTTATCTTTTCTTGCTAAAGCATCTACCATTAAAGCATAATATGGAGGTTGCGAACGAGTTTTGTAGTAATCTCGCGTACCATTCGGTATAAAGCCGATGGTATCAATTAGAAAACTAAAATTATCTACCATGGCTTTTGCCAGGTCATCCCTTCCATCTGCTATAAGGCCTTCAAGGGTGAAGTAACTATCCCAGTAGTATATCTCCTGAAAACGTCCACCAGGAACTACATATTTCTTGGGCAAAGGGATTCTTGATGAATGCAGGATTATGGAATCCGGGCCCCTGGTCAACTTGTCCCACATTACATTGATGTGCTCATACATGGTTTTGGTAGTATCGGTTTCAAACTCCAGGGCTTTCATAGACCTATCCTCAAAATTTTGGGCTACAAAAGACTCAATATCGAAGCCTTCTTTGTCTTTTTGAGACAGATATTCCGATTCCAAAATGGACACATCTTTTTTTGGAACCAAATCAACAAAGGTTTTCGAGTCTTTAAACGTGTCGCTCAATTGGACAGCCTTGAAAAGTTGGGTCTCATAAAAACTATCAACAGGTTTAATCTCCTTTTTACAGGAAGAAATCAAGAACACGGTTGATAAAATAAGTATGGAGTTTAATTTCATAGCGAGTTAGTCAGTTGTATGTATCACAAGAAAGTTAGTCTTGAAAAATAAGCAATAATTTTCAATTCATGATACGGCAATAACACCAAATATGAAGCGTATTCCTTACCCAATTACAGGGTTTATACCCAAGTTTCGACAATTTGCAACATTAAACCCTAAAAATCGTATACGATTTGTAAATTAGAGCTATGCTATCAACCTTCAACCTCCGGGATAAAGTCCGGTCACATCTGCTTGACCAAATTCGTAAGGGCGAATTGACTATTGGAAAAACTATAAATCTTGCCGCCTTGGCCAGACAAATGGGGATTAGTGTTACCCCCATTCGGGAAGCATTAAGTCAACTGGAGCAAGCCAGAATCATCAACGCTATTCCCAATCGCGGGTTTGTGGTAACTGCTTTAAGTCAAAAAGAAGCTCGAGACCTTTACGGAACCATAGCCCAATTGGAAGTAATGGCCTTGGAACATTCAAATTTTGACAATGAAGATCTAGAAAGGTTACAATCCAAGCAATCCGAATTAAAGTCAGCCGACAACTTTGGTGATAAATTACAGGCCAAATTTGAATTTCATAAATTGTTGGTCAACAATTGCCAGAATACGGTGTTACTGCAAATTTTGGATGATTTAAAGGCAAGACTTCATTTTTACGAATACGGTTTGATTCAGGATGCGGAGTTTTATGCCAACGTTGACCACCAAAGTTCAGCCATTGTGGATGCTATTGCCGAGGATAATACCCCAACAGCTGCTTTGATCCTAAAAATGAATTGGATGTCCGTGTTGGAATATGTTGAAAAAAGAATGCCGGTTACCCGTTAAAATATGAGAGCAAAACCTTCGTTTAGAATATACAAATGTCCTTTCCATGAAATTCTTAAATAGAGAAATCGAGACCTTGGTCAAAAACAAAAAGTTAAAATCGTTGGTCAAACGACAAATCTCATGTGGAATTTTCCAAGACTTGGAGAATTCCAAGCATCAGCGGAGAGAGCCTTCTAACCGTGCTGAACAATAAAAATTATTTGGTGAACAGGGATTTATCCAATCCTGGAATCAAGTTCATGGCATTTTTATAATATACTTTTTCCAATACTTCATCCGGAAGGTCCAATCCATACATAGCCCAGAAAGCGTGGTATTTTTTATAGTATGGAAAATATTCATCCGCCGTCTCCAGCACTCTAAAGTAGGTTGGAAATTCTTCTGGCTTCCAGCTATCCTTTCCGAATAAAATTCGGTCTTGGTATTTGATAAAAAATTCCCTCGCCCTTCGGGGTTGCCTACCCAGTTCGGCAATAATAGCACCTATGCCTACTGACATATTTGGAATCTCCTCCATTAACTCCTCTAACCTATCCAGATTGTTTGCATACCAACCCATATGGGCATTGATAAACTTTGTTTTTGAATGTTTTTTGAACATTCTATGCTGCTCGTCTATGATTTGTTGCCACGGCGCTGGATTAGAGGCGGAGCGTTTTCTTCGAGGTCTAGTTTTTAACTCTAGCCATCTCTCATTGTCTTTATTCATGGGGTCCCAAAACGATTTTGGGTCGGCGGCATGAATCAATACAGGGATACCAAGTTCTCCACATTTATCCCATACAGGGTCAAGTCTTGGGTCATCAATAGCAATTCTCTTTCCATTGATATCTTTGTTTCGAAGCCCCAAGCTTTTATAAATTTTTAATCCTTTTGCGCCACTTTTCACGTCAAGTTCAAGTTGAGCAGCTGCCATTTCCCCCCAATTGGAATTGCCAACACTGCTGAAATCAACATTTGCGAAGACAACAAATCGATTTGGATAATTGTCATTCACATTTTTCAACATGGCACGAAGACCTTCTCCCGTGCCACCACTCAGATTGACCATTACGCCCATGTTGAGCTGGTCCATATCTTTTATCAATTGAGATAAGTCTTGCGTTGCCATCCGAAATTGATGACTATGCACATCTATAAATGGAAACTTGGCTTTACTTACAGGATTTTCGGGTACGACCAGAGTGGATTTTGGATTATATTCTTCAAAACTCATTTCCTGAGCTTTCAGATTAGAACCAAAAATCAATAAAATAAGGCTTAAAGTAACAGTATATTTATTCATTTTTAAAATATTGTTTTCCAGTTATTTGATTATATTTTTCTCTTGTATCAACATCAACTTCTTTACCAGCTGCATCTACCAAGTTTAAAGACTCTTCATATTTTTTAATGATTTTTCTTGCTCCAAAATCCGAGTGTAAATCCTTAAGTTCAGAAAATAGGGAATTATCAAAAATTGCTGGCACTCCAGCTCCATCTGAATAAGTGGTTGCCGTGATTTTACATTCATTTTTGGTAAAATCCATACTCAATTGGGAAATAAAGGTAGTATCTATTAAAGGTTGGTCCACCACCATCATCAACAACGCATCTGGGTTTTCTTTTTTCAAAATGTGCTGTAATCCAAATGAAATGGAGCTTCCCATCCCTGCTTGCCATTCAGAATTCACAATTACTTCGGCATTAAGGGATACAGACTCCAAAATCTCATCTGCATATGCTCCCAGTACTACATACACATTTTCAGTTAAGCCCGTTGCTTGATTTACGGCGTTTTCCAAAAGTGTACTACTTCCCCATGGCAATAGTTGCTTGATCTCCCCATCCATCCTGATGGAGGCTCCAGCGGCCAAAATTAAAATGGTTATGGATTTGGGCATGGTTCAGCTATGGATGTTACCCATTTTATGCTTTAATAGCAAAGGTTCTTTGTTATTTACAACGGAAAGAATTTCACTTAAGATGGAAATTGCTATCTCCTGAGGTGTTTCTGCACCCACATCTATACCCGCAGGCCCATGAATGTTTTCGATAAATTCTTCTGAAATATCAGGATGCCTTTCCATAAGTTCATCAAACAATTTTTCTCTCCGCTTAAATGGCCCTAAAAGTCCGATATAGGCCGGTTCCGTATCTTTTAAGGAGATTAAAAATTGAAGGTCCTTGACAAAACTATGTGTCATAATGACTACAGCGGTTTGCTTGTCCAAAGCCGGCTGAAAGGCCTCGGGCTCAACATTTATTAGTTTATGAATTCCAGGAAAATCCTTTGCAGTTTTCCCCTCTCTTGGGTTGGCAATTACGGTAACTTCCCATCCCGTAAGTGAGGCATACTTACACAGTTGCACAGCATCATGTTCAGCTCCTATAATGACCAATTGAAAGCAAGGTTGCATTTCCTGTTCAAAATGAAGGTGTTCCTTTGCAATTTTTTGAACATGTTGATTCACAGGGAGTGACGCTTCCTCAAAATGGAAATAAGTGAAGTAGTCGGCACAATCACTCTGACTCTTTTTATAACAGGATTTGATTTTAAATGGCAGCCTCTTTTGAACCGTATCCCAAAATTGGGATAAAAACACATCACTGGGTTTAAAAACCTCCAGCAAAATGTAAAGTATTCCTTCACAGCCCAATCGGTATCTTCCATCATACTCCATAACTCTGGAAATTCCGGTATCAAAAACGGATTGGGCCTGACGCAACACTTCTTTTTCCACACATCCGCCACTTACAGCGCCAATAATGTCTCCATTTTCAAAAATCAGCATGCGGACGCCAGGACGTCTGTACGAAGAACCGTCCAACGCAACAACCGTAGCCAGAACAGCTCGTTGGTTTTCACGTTTTTCATATTGGTGGACAATGTTCTTTAATTCGTGAGTCATTCTTACAAGATTCTTTTTGCCGGGATACAAGGAACTAAACTGTTGACCTCATAAGATTCATTCGGGTTTAATCGGATGAACCCGTCCGCTTTGGACAGACTCAACAAATCTCCTGAACCGGTCGTGGAAACCTCTTTTGCCATCAATTTTCCGTCTCGCAAATAGATTTCAACTCCCAAAAACCTGGTCAAATCAGTTTTATTCATAATTGGCTCACTTAAAAATACAGTAAATTGGGTAGTGGACATTCCCAAAGTTTTGTTAAGCCAAGGTTTAAAATAAACATGGTAGTTTGTAAATGTGGAAACTGGATTTCCCGGAAATGAAAAGATTATAGTTTTATGGGATTCATGTTTTCCAAACCAAAAGGGCTTGCCAGGGCGCTGGAGTACTTTATGAAATATTTTTTTTACGCCTAATTCATCAAAGGTGGATGGCAAAAAATCAAATTTTCCTTTGGAAACTCCACCGCTAAGCAGCAGTACATCATAGTGTTCTATCAATTTCCCAAGTTTATTTTTTAAAACATCGGGTTCATCCACTAAATGGTACATATCAGCAGCTACCGATTCATTTCGCAAAAGAGCACTCAACGAATAGGTGTTCGATTTTCTGATTTGATGTGGAAGCGGTTTTTGATTGACATCGACCAGTTCATTTCCTGTAGCAATGACAGCAATTTTGGGCAATTTCTTAACCAAGACTTCTGATTTGCCGACGGTAGCCAAAACTCCAATTTCTGCCGAAGTTATCGCAGTACCAACAAACATCAGCTCATCCCCCACTGCTGTATCACTTGCTTGATAATGGATATTTTGCCCCTCCCTTATGGGTTTATGAATACTAAAACGATTATTTCCTTTCTGTGTATGCTCATACATTACAACGGTGTCCGCATTTTTAGGGACTACAGCTCCTGTCATTACCTCAATACATGTTGACTCATCTTCTAAAACAAGTTGCTGACTTCCTGCTTGTGCAATACCGGTGATTTGGAAAGATGTGTTTGTGTCAATACTCGAATTGAATTTTATGGCAATCCCATCTTTGGTGGCCCTATCGAAGGGAGGAAAATCCCTATCAGCTACAATGGTCTCAGCAAGTATTCGTCCTAAGGATGATTCCAACGAAACAATTTCAGTACCGTAATCCTGAGATTGGGCAAGTACCTTCTGAAATGCTGTATTAAATGCAATCATTAAAATAGCGTTAGTTGTAATCCATTTTTAATCAGTACCCGTATTCCAACAAAAAGTACCAGAAGTGCCGTAATCAATCGAATTCTATTTGCTGAGAGCTTCCCCAGACTGATCCGTACCCCAAGTTGCCCTCCTAACAAAACGGCCAGCAACAATCCCACAATTTCCGGCCAGAAAATCTGAAAGGAACCACTCCAAAACAAGCCTCCAAGTCCAGAAATTGAGTTCACCAAAATGAAAAAACTAGCTAATGCTGCTATCACTATGGGTTTATCCCATTTCATATGGTTGAGCACCGGGGCTAAAAAAATACCTCCACCTATCCCTACCAAACCCGACAAAAGCCCAATCGCACCTCCCAACAGATAGGAAAGATAATTTGGATATTTTTTCAATGTATAGTTTGGTTTAAGCACCATGGTTTGATAAATCAACGCAATTGCTGAAACGATAAGCGCCAAAGCAAGAATAATAAAAAAACTATGTTCTTTTAGCTGAAAAGATGCGCCTAAAAATGCCAAGGGAATACTCGTAATTACAAAGGGCAAAAACTTTTTGAAATTTAGGTGTCCGCTTTTATAAAATAAAACGCAGCTTCCGGTCACCACGGTCAAATTGCAAAGTAATGCTGTACTTCGGATGGTTAAAAAACTGGTCACAACAAGGGCCAAAATGGCCAAATAACTTGATCCTCCCCCAAAACCAACAGCTGAGTACAGTGTGGCTACAATAAAAAAGGAAATAAGTAACAAGATAAAGTCGCCAGGGGCTATGGACATAAGGCCATCATTTTGTTCATCCCTCCTAAAATAGAATAAAAAGTTAAGTTGGGATGGGCTTCTTGAAGTTGCTTGACCGCCAATTCGCTTCGTTTTCCAGATTGACAAATAACATAGACCTCCTTGTCCCCTTTGTTAGGAACATATTGACTTAAATCATTTAAAGGCATATTCAAGGCTTCCTTTAAATGGTTGCTGTTGAATTCCTCTTCGGTCCGGACATCAATTAAAGTGATTTTAGTCCTTGATTCGCGAATGGATTGAAAAGCTTCTCCACTTACAGATTGTACTATATTACAATCCAAAGGCTCATAAAACTCTTGTAATTGCTTTCTCTTTTTGTTAACCGCGTTGGTTTTGAAAGTAATTTTGCTGGTATGTTGGTTCAATCCATTAAACAACAGAAGTTTCCCAGAAAGTACTTCCCCTACTCCGGTTAATAGTTTTATCACTTCCAGTGCTTGCATAGTTCCAATGATTCCTGGAATCACTCCTAAAACACCATTTTCGTTACAATTGGGTACTTCATCTGGAGAAGGCATATTCGGATACAAACATCGATAGGTTGGTCCATCCAAATGGTTGAATACACTCACATGGCCTTCGAACCCATGTAAAGCACCATAAACAAAAGGTTTGTTTAAAATTACGCAAGCATCATTGATAAGGTAGCGCGTTGGAAAATTATCTGTGGCATCTACTACTACATCATAATCCTTGATGATATCCAAAGCGTTTTCCTTGGTCAGAAACGAATCGTGGGAAATTAAAGTTGTTTCAGCGTTTTGCTCCTGAAGCTTTTGAAGGACAACGTCCAATTTTTGCTTTCCCAGGTCATGCTCCGAGTATAAAATTTGTCGTTGCAAATTATGCAACTCTACAACATCTTGGTCCATCAATCCCAATGTTCCCACACCCATGGCATTTAGATATTGGAGTGCGGGAAGTCCCAAACCACCCAGGCCGATAACAAGTACCTTACCTTTGGTAAGTTTGGCCTGTCCAACTTCCCCAAAATCCTTGAGAACAGTTTGTCGGGAATATCTAGACTCCATTGGACAATGTGATTTTGGATTTTATAAATTCATAATCCTCCAGGGAATTGGCATTGTACAAAACTTCATCTTGTTCTGGATACGCTAGGCCTATTTCAGAATTGATTAAAAATTTACGTGGACAACTGCTATCCGTGGATTCTAAATGGGAAATTGCTCTTGCAAGACCTTTTGGTTCCCATATGGTAATCAAAGGTTCTGGCAATCCCGATTCTTTTGTCGCAAACGAAGTCGCCAATTTTTCAGGATTCCTGTTTTCAACCAACTTTTTTAACGAACTCAAATTTATTAGAGGAAGGTCACACGCCAACACCAACCAAGCGACCTCTGGATGTTTTTTATGGGCACTTAATATGCCATTGAAAGGTCCACGATATTCATTTTGATCCACTATAACATTGAAATCTTTTAATAATGAATCCTCCTGTTCTTCCCGCATGCTGAGATAAACTGTATCGCAAATCTCATTCAACAAGCCATAAAGATATTCTTGATGAGGCACGGAATGATACTTGAGCAATCCCTTGTCCGAACCCATTCGAGTGCTTTTCCCACCGGCTAAAACCAAGCCGTATAATTTCGGAATATCCTGTTTCATTATTTTTGGATTTATCAACCTCCTATTGAGGTCATGGAATTTTCAAAGATGGTACTTGCGTGTTCTTCTTGTGCTTCAAAACCGGTCTTTGCGCGGCTTCCAACCGCTTTTAGAATTGCATTCTGCACTCCTGCAACTTCATTTTTCCCTCTGATAATTTCCCTAAGATTGGCTTTAGGTTTACCATATAAACATGTAATCACATCCCCAGTTGCGGTAACCCGAAGTCGGTTACAACTTCCACAAAACGTTCTACTAAAAGAAGGTATTATTCCGAAAGTACCCTTATGACCTTCAACCTTATAATTGATAGAGGTGGATGTAGGAGGTGATTCAAGTTTTTCAAAATTTGGGTAGGATTTTGAAATATGTTCCAAAATCGCCTTGTAGTTCCACTTAATATTCGTGAAATTTTTGCCACCGCCATTAAAGGGCATTTCTTCCAAAAAACGAACGGAAACACTGTAGTGTTTCATCAGCTCTAAAATGGGAATGATGTCTTGTTCATTTTGACCTTCAAGGACTATAAAGTTGATTCTTACATTGAATCCTTCGGTTATCAATCGGATTAAATTATTGTGAACTGTATCAAATTGATTACGTCGAGTTATACGTTCAAAGGTTTCTCGATTAATGGCATCCAGACTCACATTGATGTGCCTGATGCCCAAAGACTTCAACTCATCTATATAAGGGCCAATTAATGTGGCATTTGTTGTTACTGAAATGTCATTGAGACCTTTCATTCCGCTTAATTTTCGCAATAAGATCATCAAATCTTTGCGAACAAAGGGTTCTCCTCCAGTGATTCGAATTTTATCTATTCCTTGCCCAACCAAAACCTCACTGATCTTGGTAAGTTCATCAATGGTAAGAAGCTTATTGTTCTTAACAAATTCAATTCCCTCAGATGGCATGCAATAGTTACATCGAAGGTTACATCGGTCCGTTATAGCGAGCCTTAAATAGTTTATTTTTCTATTGTGATTGTCGACCAGCATATTTCTTTGTCAAAGTATCCGAAAGATAATACTTCTACACCTATTATCCCCCGCTTACAGGGGGAATAAGTGCAATTTCATCGTAAGAATTGATTGTCTCCCCATCTTCAGCGTAGCTGTTGTTCACGGCTACTGCCAAAGAGGAAAGCTTATTGAGTTCTGGGTACGTTTCCCCCAAAAACTGTTTTAATTCTTTTACTGTTTTTGGAATTTTTCGGCCTGTGGCACTAGATGTGGGGACAGACAATGTGGAGCTTCCAACAATGTCCTTGGTAATCCCAAACAATAATATCGTCATAAAATCAACCTATAATTTCCTTTTCAGGTACTTTTAATAATTCTGGTGTTTTGGTGAATGGTTGTTTGTAGAGTCTATTTCCTGTAGCCGCTTTAAACGCATTTGCTATGGCGCCTCCAGCCGGTGGAAGCGTAGGTTCTCCTAAACCGGTTGGTGAAAGCTCATTTTGTATAAAATGGGTTTCCACCAAAGGTGCTTCTTTCATCCGAATTAGACGATATTGGTCAAAATTGTTTGCTGTGGGTCTTCCATCCTTGAATTGCAATTCTCCGTACATGGAATGCCCTACTCCATCAATCACGCCACCTTCTATCTGGTTAAGCGCACCCATTGGATTTACCACGATTCCGCAATCCACAACACAGGTAATTTTCTTCACCACAGGTTCACCATTTTCAATTTCAACGTCCGCTACTTGGGCCACATGCGAATTGTGACAATAGTAGTTTACGAATCCTTGATATACGTTTTTTGGTTTGGTTCCCCATCCAGATTTTTCAACTGCAGTTTTAATTACTTCCTTCATTCGATCTGGTGAATACTGAATTCGCTCATCTTCATCAGGTTTTACGTTGTCCAATAAATCCAACCGCAATTGAATCTTGTCAACATCCATTACTTCTGCTAGTTCGTCAAAGAAGCTCTGCTCGGCATAGGCCAAGAAATTTGTGTACGGGGCTCTCCAAGCTCCTGTAGTAATGTTACTATCATAACTGGCAACATCGACCTGATAGTTTTCCACAGCACCAGCAGGAAAGAAATTAGGTATAAGCCCGTACATATTATCATTTACTGCGGCTTCTTTCAAGTGATAGGCTGTAACTCTCCCATCTTTAAAGCCCGCTTTGATTCTATATTTAATAGCCATTCGATAGATACCATCTTCCATGTCATCTTCTCTCGAATAAACAACTTTTACAGGTTTTTTGATTTTATCCGAAATTTCGGCAGCTTCAATTACGAAGTCACCATATAACCTTCTTCCAAAACCACCTCCCATTCGGGTCATCTCAAGATGAATATCCGTTTCTTCGCGCCCCAACATTTTAGATACCAGCCCTGCTTTCCATGCTGGTGTTTGGATTGGGCCAACGAGATGTACTTTTTCATCGGTCACGTTTGCAAAGAAATTCATGGGTTCCATACAATTGTGCGGCAAAAAGGGAGATTCATAAGTACGCTCCAAAATTTCGTCTGCTTCAGCAAAAGCTTTTTTGATATTTCCATCGGAACGCATGGTGTTGAACTTGTTGCCATCCAACAAATCGTTCAGGATTTTATCGTGTTCCTCCGTACTTTCAACTTTTGAATCTTCTTCCCAAACTGCTTTGATTGCTTCCTTTGCCTTCATTGCCTGCCAGGTAGATTCCGCAATAACCACCACCTTATCACTTGAAGATATTTTACTGCCAAAGCTTGGGTCTTCTGCCAAAAGTCCGCGTACTTTTTCACCAATAGTGACAATATCTATAACACCGGACATGGCACGGGCTTCCGTATCGTCATAGGAAACCAATTTCTGACCAAAAGAAGGTGGGCGTAGCACCGAAGCGTAGACCATTCCATCCGCTTTATAATCCAATCCGAATAAAGGCTTTCCTGTAACAATCTTATTAATATCTACATTGGAAGCATCTTTCCCCATGATCTTATAGTCCTTGGGTTCCTTTAAGGTAACTTCTTCAGGTACTTCCAAAAGAGCTGCCTCATTGACAACATCACCGTAGCCCAAGGTTTCTCCGGCTGCATTGGTAATTACTCCTTCATTAACTGTACATTCGGAAGGGTCAACACCCCAACGGGCCGCTGCTGCGCTCACCAACATGTGTTTGGCTTTGGCACCCGTCTGACGAAGAGCATCCCATCCAAATCTAATGGACTGACTACCTCCGGCAACCTGACGTTGATAATTTTCAGTGTCCAAGATGCCTTGTTCTACATAAACATCTTTCCAAGCTACATCAAGCTCTTCAGCAATGATCATAGGCATGGAAGTCTTTACCCCTTGTCCAATTTCAGGGTTGGGCGAATATATAGTGACGGCACCGTTGTCCGCTATTTTTATAAAGGCATTGAAATCGTTATAGTCCAAACTGGCCAAATCTATTGCGGGTTCGGCTATGACCTTTGGTTTGCAGGATTGCAACAGATTAAAACCTATTACCATACCGCCTCCGGCTAAAGAGGAATTACGAATAAAGGCCCTTCTACTTAATGTGTTGGATTTATTTGCTGACATTTTTTAGTTTTTAGGTGTACAATGGAATGATTAATCCATATTCTCTGAAGCAATCATAACTGCTTTTCGAATTCTTGAATAGGATGAACATCGGCATATATTACCGTGCATGGCATTTTTTACATCCTCTTCGGAGGGACTTGGGTTGTTTTCCAAGAATGCTGATGCTGTCATAATCTGCCCAGCCTGGCAGTAACCACATTGTGGCACATCCACTTCTTTCCAAGCTTCTTGTACTGGATGGGTTCCATCTTCTGAAAGCCCTTCGATTGTTGTAATGGACTTCCCATCAACCTGTGATAAGGTAAGGGAACAGCTGCGCATTGCAGTCCCGTCTACATGAACGGTGCATGCTCCACATTGTCCTATTCCACAACCATATTTTGTGCCCACAAGATCCAAATGATCGCGTAGCACCCATAAAACCGGAGTGTCTGAAGCCACATCAACTGACTTAGACTCTCCATTCACTTTAATTTGATACGTTGGCATAGTTTTTTGAATTGAGATGTTGTCAGTTTGAAGTTACCAAGAATTTATCTCGATTGCTTTTTTTTTAACAACAACGGCATTTTTTTAACTTTTCTTTAAATCTATTATCGCCGTTCAAAATAATTTTCAGGGGAATTGAACGTTTTTCAAGCAGAACCTCAATTTTATGAAAATGAAAAACGCAATCAAGTACCTATCTATATCTTTTTTTATAATCTTCCTTGTTTCCTGCGGTAATGCCGATGATGATGTGAGCTTTGACATCAATCAAGGTGAACTTGGAAAAGGAAAAGAACCTGACAATTGTTTAGGTTTTGAAGATAACGGGCTCTTACTTTCCATTCAGGATCAATTTACCACCTTGCCCGGGAAAGTTTCCATTCTTTTTAAGGTGTCAGATCTGTTGGGAAATCCCATTTCTGGGCTTACCGCAAATCAATTCACCATTTATGAGCAAGGTAGAAATGATGATTGTTTCAATACGATTTCATCTTCTGAATCCCTGGCAAGAATTTCACCCAACTCCCAGATATTTAGCAACAATACCTTATTGGTGTTGGATTTAAGCAATAGCGTATTGGAAAGCAGTTTGGATGAATTAAAAACTGCATCCACAAGTTTTATCAATAATGTAATGCCTTCTCCAGAAACAAATTCTTTTAAAATGGCCATTTATTGGTTTGATGGGGAAGACCAGCTCCACCTTTTAAACGATCTTACCTCTTCTACTACAGAACTTACGGCCGCTATTGATGGGATTACGGCGGATATCAGCAACGATCCTTCAACCGATTTATACGGAGCGGTTATAAAATCGGTGGATTTTGCAGAGGATTTATTGCAGGAAAACAATCAAGCATCGATCATTGGAGCTGCTTCCATTGTTTTGTTCACTGATGGAACCGATCAAGCTTCCCGTTTCACAAAGGACGCTGCGCTTAAAGCAGTTGATCAGGCGGATCGAAATATTTCATTCTTCACCATCGGGCTTGGAGCCGAAATAGATACCGAAATCTTGAAAGAAATTGGGAAAACTGCCAGTGTTTTTGCCAGCAATAAAGAGGAATTGGAAGCAACATTTACCCAAATTTCCCAAAGAGTTTCTGAGCAAGCAAATAGCTTTTATTTATTTGAATATTGTACTCCTAAGCGTGATGGAAGTGGGGATAACAACTTGGTGATTCAGTTGACAGATGCGGGTTTACAGGGGGCTGTGCAAACGAAATTCAGCGCAAACGGATTCACAGGTGGTTGTGAATAAATAGGCTTCATTGTTGTTTTTCATGTAACAAAAGAACGGATTTGAGTCTGCTTTAAATTATTATCTTGAGCTCCAAACTAAACGTACTTAACATGATTTTTGGCAGAAAACTTTCTTATGTATTGATTCTCAGTGTTATTTCATTAAACCCATTCTTTGTTAACGCACAAAAATTTCATCCCCTTGAAGGAAGATGGGATTTGGAAATGGAATTCAAAGGAAAAACGGTGCCATCTTGGTTGGAGGTACGCCATTCCGGAGTTGAAACTTTGGTCGGCCGATTTGTTTTTGCCATGGGAAGTGCCCGACCAATATCTGAGGTGAAAATCCATGGGAATAAATTCAGTTTTGACATTCCAAAGCAATGGGAACCGGCTGGAAATGATATGGTTTTTCACGGAGAATTGATTGATGATGTCCTTAAGGGTACCATGATCTATACTGATGGTAGTGTTACTTCTTGGAAAGGTGTTCGGGCGCCTAAACTACTAACAACTGAAAATCCAAAATGGGATAAACCGGTGGCTCTTTTTAATGGAAAAAATTTGGATGGCTGGCATTTGGATTCGGACAATAGCCAGTGGTCCGTTGAAAATGGAATACTTACAAATGCAAAGGGAGGTGCTAACCTCATCAGTGACCAAAAATTTACCGATTTCAAGCTCAAGGTTGAATTTCGCTATCCCGAAGGGAGCAATAGTGGAATTTATCTAAGAGGGCGTTACGAAGTTCAAATAGCAGACAATAAGGGCCTTGAGCCTTCCGATATTTATTTCAGTGGTATTTATGGTTTTCTTGAACCCAATGAAAACACAGCCAAAAATCCTGGAGAATGGCAAACATATGACATCACTTTAATTGGAAGAAGGGTAACCATTGTAGCGAATGGCAAAACGGTGATTTCGGACCAAACCATTCCTGGAATCACTGGAGGCGCATTGGATAGCAAGGAAGGGGAACCGGGATCATTTATGATCCAAGGTGATCATGGCGCCGTTGAGTTTAGAAAGTTTGAGATTACACCAATAAAACAGTAATAAAAAAAAGCACATCTTTAAAGATGTGCCTTTTCATTGTTTGCATATTGGATAGAGTTACTTTATAGGTGTCAATTCAATATTTCTCCACTTCACACGAATTCCACCTCCATCATGAATTTGTAGGGCAACCCCACCTTCACCTTTTCCTATTTTCTCATCGGTCAGTTGCACCATCTCTACCCCATTGAGCCAAGTAGTAACGCTATCGCCATTTACCAAGATTTTCATAGTGTTCCACTCCCCCATTTTAAGGGCTTTGTCTTTTTCCGCATCTGGCTTGATTAACCATCCTCGGCCGTAAGATTCGTAGATTCCGCCAGTGGCATGTCCGGGAGGGGCAACTTCTACCTGCCAACCAGAAACTTTGGTGCCATCAACCGTAGAACGGATAAAAACCCCACTGTTTCCATTATTTTCCTGTTTGAATTCCAAAGTCAACTCAAAATTCTTATAGAATTTTTTTGTGCTCAAATATCCATAACCCGCCTTGGGGCCACTTTCACAGATTAATTCGCCGTTTTCAACAAACCATTTTTCTTCTCCATGGTTCACCCAACCTTTCAAATTCTTACCGTTGAACAGTTTAATTGTTTTTTGCGCATTTCCAAATTGTACTGAAAAGACCGCTAAAAGGATTAGGATAAATTTTGTTTTCATTTTTTGATTTTATCTTGTTTTAAAGGCATTCAAGGTAGTGATTTCCCTACTTAACTGATGGGTTTGGAACGGCTTTTGGTAGGGTTTTTAGACCAACGATTGTTTTTAAAGTATAGACAACAACTAATTGCATCCTAAGGACCAAGAAAAGTTTAACTCAAAAAAAAGAATATTATGGATGTAGTAAAAGAAATAATTCAGAACAGTGCAATAGGTCCGCTATCAAACGGATACAAAGGTGTAATACTTTCTCTATTTGCCTCGATTGTGGGAACTTTACTTACCATGTTGATTGTTTTACTGGTAAAAGGCTCTGAAATGAATATCCAATTTGGATATTAACGATAGATCAGTGCATTCCGAAAGTTTTGCCCCTTCAATGGCTTGGACAAATCCAAAAGGAATCCATTGATAACAGCATGGGTCAATTTCCCTTCTCTTTCCAAAAAGAAAGTGGGATTGACTCCCGGAGCAAGGTTAAAATCTTCCAATTTGAAATCCTTTCCAACAACGTGCATTGGTTCATTGTTATGGGTAAGCTCCACAATTGGTTCGGATTTGGTATAAGCAATACCTGCTTCCAAGCAAGATTTGATATCATTTCTTTTACAGTCAAATCGACCTTTGATTCTTGGAGGTACAATCTTATAACCAGAGGCATCAAAAGTTTCGTAACCATAGAAAGTGGATAAATCTCCTTGATCTATAATAATGCTTTTGTTGTAAAATGAATCATGCTCTTCATCATCCACTTCTTGTCGGTAGATTCCCAAATCAAGGATATAATCTTTGCCTAACAGCTCATAAGTGACATTCTCAATTTTTAAATCGAAAAGTTTTCTATCGTTTCTGGGGATTTTCTCGTAATCTTCAATGGGAATGTCCAAATAACTTTCTTGGGCAATGGTATAAAGCGCCGAAAGAATGGAAACATAGTTCAGCTTTCGTATCTCTTGTTTTTCAATATCGTTGGTATAGCCGCCAGATTCTATCAAAATAAGGCTTGTCCCCCATTTGGCGATGTTATCCCCAAAAGCACGAGGCTCAAAATCATCGCTGTAGCGTCCCACCTGTCCGGGAGCATAGTTTTGGATGATCTTGTTCATATAGACAATCACTTTCATGGCATTGGAACGCACCTCATTAATGTCCTTTTCATAATTATATGCCGTAGCCAAATACGAAATAGTGGCAGGTTTGTTGGTCAATTCGGCATTGTAATAGGTGCTTTGGTCATGCAGGTTGAAACCGAATTTGGCGTCAAGGCTATCACGAACCATTTTTAAGGTTCTCCCTTCGGGAGATTGTAATCTTAGGGCATCCCGGTTTATGTCAATTCCTAAGGCGTTACGGCGTTGATACACTTCTGCCCCATCTGGATTCAACATGGGCAGGAAATGGAGTTTGAGTTTTGATAAGATTTCTCTTTTTTCCTTTTCGAATTGCGGAGCATCCAAAAAATTGAGGATATCAAAAATGGCCTGGGTCGCCGTGGGTTCATTCCCATGCATTTGAGACCAAAGGAAAATATTTGTTGGTCCTGAACCAATACTGATCAAATGTAAATCTCTACCTTGAATGGACTCTCCTACTTTTTGCACCTCAAACTTTGGATTGGCGGCAAACCGTTGAATCAGTGGTTGTATTTGTTGATGTTTGATCCTGCGTTTTTGTAGGGATGACTCTTTATATTGCTCGTAAGTTTCGTATAGGTTGGTGGTAATGGTTTCTTGGGCGTATGAAAGAACACTGAAACATCCTATCAAAAGAAAAATTCTAAATCGCATATTATTTTTTTGCGGGTACGGGTTTAAAATTAAACCTTTTCGTCGCTTTTCTCACTTTTTTCATAAAATCCGTTCCAGGATCCGTTTTTTCGGTACGGTAACCATCATCTACTTCCAGCCATAATGGATGTCCCTCGAATAGCGTATACTCATAATGACCTATCAGATATTCGATGTCATATTTTTCAGCCAAATAACTCACAAGCCAAATATTTGAGTTTAATTGTTCCCTGGTCAACGGATGTTTATCCAATCCGCCAACATTTTCCACACCTATGGAACAGTGATTTAACCCAATCACATGTCTTCCCATATAATTTTCGGGCATCAACCTATAAATGGTTCCATCACGGTCCACCAAAAATTGGGTAGAAACATTTAAGCCGCTCACATTTTCAATATCTGGACGCCAATTGGGTAATTTTGTGTCCTTAAACGCATCAAATGATTCCTCAAGGGTTGGAATGGCGGTCCAGTGCAGCACTATCATTTTTGGCTGAATTTCTGGATTGTCTTGTTCAATATTGTATCGTTGGGAAAGATATTCCTTGGTCAATTCAATCCGTTCCTCATTGAAAACTATAGGCTGATCTATAATGTTTCGTTGTACTTGGCACGACCACAGCAAGCTTAAAAAGACTATTATATATGCTGTTTTTCTCATTTCAATCAGAAGTTGATGTGCTATCAATTGGAACAGCATAACAAATAAACAATTTCCTTTTTCCCCATTCCCTGGCTTTTTTTACATCGAGCCCCATGTAAAGATCAATTCGATTGCGCCATCGTTTGTTCATTTTATCTTTTACATAAAAGGTGTCGGGAAAAGTGTCAATTTTAACCATGGTATTATGTTTAAGACCTAGTTTAATTAAATCTCTGGATACAGCAATACTTTTCATTCCAGGTTTTAGGGTATCTCCCCAAGCAGCAATGCTGGGGCTAATGCTATCTGTTTGCCAGGCTACTGAATTATAAGCGGAGGCGGTAACCTCGAGTCCCCTCCAATCCAATGAATTATTCACCATGTACTTAGGCTCATTTTTACAAGCAAACAAAATGAACAGAAATAACAAATGGCTCCTCAAGGTGATGGTTATTGAAAGTTACTAAAGTTACGTATTCTTATTCTTGAAAGCCTCTTTCGGCAGCGGTACATAGGTATTATCATTCAACATCATCGGAAAAGTTTTGTTTTTCCAATCCTTTTTAGCCTGCGTTATGGTTTCCATGCTCGATGAAACAAAATTCCAATAGATATATCTTTCCTCTGGAAAAGCTTCCCCTCCAAACAACAATAAATGGGAATTTGAATGTACAGTGATGTCGCAAGTATCTTCAACTTTACTGACCAAAATATTCCCTTTTTGAATGACTTCGCCACACGCATCGATACTGCCTTTGTCAATACAAATTCCAATCTCACCTTTTAATTCCCCATTTACATTTAGTTTATAAGCTTCCTTTGTTTTGATCTCTACCATAAACAAAGGTGAATATGTAGGTACAGGGGATTTTTTTCCATAGCCTTCGCCGGCAACCAGGGTAAACTCGGCATCGCCATCTGTCCACCTCGGTAAATCCCTTTCTTCTATGTGATGGAACTGTGGCTCCATATCCTCCAAATCTTTGGGCAATGCCACCCAAATCTGATATCCCTGCGCCATAAATGTTTTGCCATTTCTCAAATGTTCCGGGGTTCTCTCCGAATGGGAAACCCCTTTACCCGCGGTCATCCAATTAACAGAGCCTGGTTTGATCAACTGTTTGGTCCCCAAACTATCTTCGTGCATAATCTCGCCGTCGAACAAATAGGTCAATGTGGATAATCCAATATGCGGATGCTGATTTACGTCCATATATTTATGGGGACCAAGTTGCACAGGTGCCATATGGTCGATAAATACAAATGGCCCAATCATCCTTTTTTTACGAAAAGGAATAAACCGACCAACCAAAAAATCCCCAATATCACGACTACGTTCTTCTATGATCATTCCAATGTTGGACATATTCTAATTGTTTATTTTAGTAACTGAAAGTTACAAATCTTAATTCATGAAACTACTCAAACGTATCCTAATCCTACTATTGCTGGTGATTGGGGTTGTAATTTATCTCAATTACCCAAAACTGACCATCATTTCAGGCTATGCATCAAAAAATATGGCTTCCGGGGTTTTTGTTGCTCAACGCTCTGTTGCTTCGCTGGCACAAAATGACAATAACGTACCTCTAATTGAACTCGCTGATACCGAGGTGGACACTGAGCATCAATGGGTATCGGCTTCCGTTTATGGCTTAATGAATCGGAAAGCTGTATTTCGGGAGGGGCTGGGTACCGTTTTGGTAAATGATGATTATGATGAAAGTAAAACTATACCTACGCCGTTTCGGAACCAGCCAATGGATACTATCCCTTATCCTTATGGCCAAGCGAATCCGAAGGATTCCATATTCGAAGATGTCGATATGGGACAATTGGACAAAGCTATAGCCATGGCTTTTGGAAATCCTGAAGTTCAAAAAACCCGAACACTTTTGATTTTGTACAAAGGACATTTACTGAAGGAAAAATATGTAGATGGTTTTACCAAGGATACTCCAATTTTGGGATGGTCCATGACCAAAAGCGTGTTGGCGACCTGTTTTGGTATTCTGGAACATCAGGGAAAATTAGACATGTCTTGGCCCGCCCCAATAACCGAATGGGAAAAGGACGACCGAAAAAACATTACCCTAAACCACTTGCTGCGTATGCAAAGTGGTCTGGAATGGGATGAAGATTATTCCAAAATTTCGGATGTGACCCGGATGTTATTTCTTGATACAGACATGACCCAAGCTCAAAGAATCAAGAAAAGCATTGCCAAACCGACTGAATTATGGAACTACTCATCAGGTACTACCAACTTGTTATCTGGGATTTTACGACAGCAATTTAGATCACATCAACAATATTTGGATTTTCCCTATGCCGCTTTTATTGATAAAATTGGCATGTATTCCATGATTCTCGAAGCAGACATTGCAGGAAATTTTGTTGGTTCTTCCTATAGTTGGGCCAGTACCCGTGACTGGGCAAGGTTTGGACAGTTGTATTTGGATAGAGGAAATTGGAACGGGGAACAAATCTTTGATCCGGAATGGGTAGATTATATAACAGAACCTACACTATATTCCGATGGCACATATGGCGCCCACTTTTGGTTGAATGTGAATGGCAAGTATCCTGACGTGCCCAAGGACTTGTATTCATGCAATGGGTACCAAGGGCAGTATGTTTTTGTAATTCCCTCAAAAAACTTGGTCGTTGTACGCACGGGATTGGCCGAAGATTCTGATTTTGATGTGAATAGCTTCCTGTCAGAGGTCGTAAAATCCGTACCGTAGGTCGATAATATATCTTAAAAAGAACAGCAAACCACAATAAAAAGCCACTTCACAACAATAATTTCATTTACGGGAACACTGGTGCTACATTTACAATGTAATAATAACGAAAGTAAATTTTTTCATTTTCATATAGTGTTCTCGTAAAAGAGTCTTGACCCAAGTGGCAAGGCTCTTTTTGATTTTGGATATTCCATTTGGAAATGTGACCCACTACAATTCTGGGTGTCCTATTTCAAAAACAACCCATGAGAACAATATTTTTTACACTTACCATAGTTTGTTTATCTGTTTTTCATGCCCAAGGGCAATCAACTGAACCTGAAGCCGTACTCGCTGAAGTTGAAGAAGTCTCTCAACAACAAAAATCAGATTACGAGTTGAAATTGGAAGAGAAAGCCGCCAAGAAAACGGTAAAGGCGCTTAAAAAGCGAAGCAAAATGGAAAGAGCTGTGCTAAAACTGAAAACCAAGCAACGCACGGATAGGATAAAACTGGAAAAACTAAATGCCAGACGTAAAACTTCAGCTCAAAATCTTTCTGAGGTTGCTAGTAAAAAATTGAACCTTAAAGTGTCCAAGTTAGAAATGAAAATGGCCAAGGATAAGGCCAAAATGGAAAAATTGGAGCATAAGCTACTGCAACTTTAATTGTCTTTCCAATTTGAATTAACGAAAGGATTCCTTAGGGGATCCACTTGTCCTTACCAAAGTCTGGCTTTCGTTTTTCCAAAAAGGCATTTCTTCCCTCAATAGCTTCGTCTGTCATATAGGCCAACCGAGTGGCTTCACCGGCAAAAACCTGTTGCCCTACCATCCCATCATCGGTAAGGTTCATGGCAAATTTGAGCATTTTAATAGAGGTTGGGGATTTTTCCAACACTTCTTGCGCCCATTGGTAAGCCGTTTCTTCCAATTCATCATGGGGAATAACAGCGTTCACCATTCCCATTTCATAAGCATCTTGTGCGGAATAGTTTCTGCCTAAAAAGAAAATTTCCCTGGCTTTTTTCTGTCCAACCATCTTTGCCAAATAGGCTGAGCCATATCCACCATCGAAACTGGTTACATCGGCATCGGTTTGTTTAAAAATCGCATGCTCCTTGCTAGCCAAGGTCATATCACATACTACATGTAGACTGTGTCCCCCTCCAACGGCCCATCCAGGAACCACTGCGATGACAACTTTAGGCATAAACCGAATCAAACGTTGTACTTCCAAAATATTCAATCTGTGGTACCCATCTTCGCCAACATAACCTTTATGTCCCCTAGCTTTTTGGTCGCCACCACTACAGAATGCCCATTTACCGTCCTTGGTCGATGGTCCTTCAGCAGAAAGTAGAATAACCCCAATAGAGGTATCCTCCTGGGCATCATAGAATGCTTTATAGAGTTCGCTAGTGGTTTTTGGCCGAAAGGCATTTCTAACATTGGGTCTATTAAAAGCAATTCGGGCTACCCCATCACATTTTTTATAGGTAATATCTTCAAATTCGATGGCAGTTTGCCAATTGGGTGTCTTGGTCATTCAAAAATTGTTTGTCCAAAGATAAATAGATTGCTAAAACTGGTTATAAAAAGTAGCGTTATGGTCAATTTGTCTGGATATCGACGAGCACTTCATCGAGATCTTGTTTTTTTTTAAAATATGTAATGTTGCTAAACGTTCATTTTATTAAATCAGAACACTTATGCATAGCCCCAAACCTTTTTTACGAATTGCCCTATTCCTTTTTCTTTCGCTTTTAATCTTTTCTTGCAGTACTGAGGAAATAGGTCTTCCTGAAACGGAATCGGAAAATGAAATGTCCGATTCTTATGGGCAGGATCCAAATGACACTGACAATCCTGATGATTCTCACCCTCCTGAAAACCCCGACACCCTTGTTTTGGAATCCGGGTTTACCATTGATGAGGGGCATAAGTTCACCAATCTTATTCTTTCAGAAAGTGATTATGATAAATTTTTGGTTGATGAAGGTGATATGAAATTGGTCACAAACAAGGTCTATGAGCATTTCAATGACGATTTTGATTTTATCATCATTTTAAATGTTGAAGCATCACAACCAGACAATCTTTATTATGGATTGTCAACACCGGCGCAAAACGATATTGAAGGACTTGGAAGAAATATTTGGGACAATACTACTGCTTATGGATCATCTGGAAAATTAAAAACCGTTATTCATATGCCAAGGGCAGAGTATATCCGAAATGGCCCATTCTTACATGAAATCCAACATTATTGGACTAATCATGGCCTTATACCTACCACTATTGGTGGACATTGGGGTTATTCCAGTGCAGGTGGGCAATTAGGAGGTTTTGATGAAATTGAGGACTTGGGCAATAACACCTATCGAGGAAAAATGGAAGGTGAAGTTGGTTTTGGCACTGTGGCCAATGGTGGAAATTCAGTCCCTTATTCCAATTTGGAACTTTACGCCATGGGGCTCATTGGTCCTGAAGAGCTGGAATCAGTGCTTGTTGCGGAGAACCCAGAATCCACCTCAGAATTTGGTGTATTTACAGCGGATGCCATCACTACTCATACTGCTACTGATATCATTGCGGAAAATGGAAATCGCGCACCCTCGCATGAAAACGCTCAAACTGAATTCAAAGCTTTGGTAGTTGTGGTTTCAAAAGGCACGGTTCCTCAAGAAAAATGGGATACACTGAATTCCAATCTTGAAAATTTTGCAAAGCAAGGTGATCCTGATGCGTCTTGGGGCAGTCTTTATAATTTTTGGAAAGCGACTTCAGGAAAGGCCTCCTTCAGTTTTGAGATAGTCAATGGGAATTTGAAATAGGTCACTCACCTTATTTAGATCTTTTCATTTACTGTCTTAACTTTTCCTGTTTTTCTCCTCAATCCATTTGGACATATATTTGGTGCTGGCATGGGTTTGGTGCTGTAAAAGTTGTCCGATATAGTTTTGGTTACGATGTGTGGCCAACTTCAGCAATATTGCATCCAATTTATGCTTTAATCTATCCAGCAACATCTTTTCATTGTAAACTGTGTTCACAATTTGAATCCCATTAAACTGCGCTTTTTCCCATCGTTCGTTATGTTGATATAGGGAAATGGCTTCCTTGGCAAATGAGGTTGCATCATTGGTAATACTTCCACCCCACTCCAATTCAGCGTGCATACCTTCTGCTGCAATTTGAGTGGTAATACTCGGCGTACCATTTCGCATAGCATCTACCAGTTTTCCTTTGATACCAGCCCCAAAACGAAGTGGCGCCAAGCAAATCCGGGAATTTTCTATTTCTTGGTCTAAGTTTTCTACCCACCCCACAACTTCAAAACCATTTTTAGGGTTATTCATTTGCATTATTTGTTGAGGCAAATAGGCTCCATATATTTTTAATTTGGCCTCTGGTAATGCTTTTCGAATCAAGGGCCAAATAGATTCCTTTAAATATATGATGGAATCCACATTGGGAGCGTGTTTGCCATTTCCATAGGAAATAAAATCCTGTCGTTCCTCAAAGCTGGACCAATTTTGCTGTTGTTTCTCCGCTATTCCTTTCAGTATAAAAGGAAGGTGCAGCATTATAGTATTAGGAACATTCAATTTTTTCGTCAGCAAACCCATTTCATAAGTAGAAACCATTAGTGTGAGGTCACTTCTGTAGATACTTGCCACCTCCCTTTTGGTTATGTCACTCGCCAACCATTCTTCCACGGTCCATTCAACACTCTTTTTATGGCAAGTTTCACGGGTCTTGCGCAAGGAATGCAAATCTTCCGTGTTTAAAATGCGAAGTGCACTCGGAGCAAACCCAGCTACACGCCATCCAAATTGTTCTTCGACCATGAACCGGTCAAACAATACAACTGTGGGCTTAAGCTGTTTAATGAATTCATCAAAACTTGGATGATTCAACTTCAGGGAAACACAATGGATGTCCAAAGCTTCCAGCTTCTCGCTGAAATTGGTTTTAGAGGAGGTAGAACCGAATGTTATTTGGTATCCGAAACTTTTAAAGGCATGGATCAATTGCATCATTCGATGTCCAGCAGCTGTTGTGTTGGGTTCAGGCCATACATAACCGATGATGAGGAGTTTTTTGTTCATTAGACAGAATCAAGTAAAATATATACTATCTGTTTCAATGGTTAAAATCTTAAATTCCAGGGACCAAATTCCTATCACTACAGAAATCCAAGAATTCAACAATTACATTAAGGCCGCAAACTTTTTGGAGATACTTGAGCGTAGCTTGCGCTCATAATCCTCCTCCAACCACTCCTTGTAGTTTTTGGTATTGTTCATAATGCAATAGGAGTATTGTCGCACGCGATAGGCAATTTCCTCTTTGAGTTCTTTGGCCAAGATTCGGGCATCAAAGACATCTTCACTGTTCTCTACACAGATTGTTGCATGTTGTTCTATACTCATTTCGAGTACTTGTTTGGATTTGCCTCCCTTTGCAAATACCTTTTTGTACTCTTCCTTGATATCAAAGGTAATATCTTCCGATTTGCTAAATTTCACCCTAAGGGAATCTGGCATTTCATAAACGAACTCACGTTCTATGTCCTCATCATTTTTGATGTTCTCTAGATAAAAATCTGGAAAATGAAATATTTCCTGCCAATCCACAGGAGCATCCCATGGGCCGAATCTGGCAAGATTGTTTCCAAGATCTATTACATTGAAATCATCTTTTTCCTCAAGCACGCGTGAACCGCGACCGATCATTTGAAAGTAAAGCGTTAAGGATCTTGTTGCTCTGTTCAAAATAATGGTCTGAACGCTGGGTTCATCAAAACCGGTGGTAAGTATACTCACCGAGGTGAGAATGGCGTTTGGGGTATTCGCAAACCAATCCAATATTTCTCGCCGCTCCGTGGCTGTATTTTTGTTATCCAGATGTTTAATGTCATACCCAGCCTTCTTAAAGGTTTCATAGACATAAAGTGAAGTACTTATTCCATTGTTGAAAATAAGTGTCTTTGTGCCTTTGGCTATTTCTTCATAGGCCGAAACCAATTTCCCCAACATGCTATGATTGCCATAAAACTCATCCGATGATTTAACGGTATAGTCACCATTTATTCCAAGTTTAAGGGTACGGAGGCTTACATCGTAATTGTACAGATTGGCTTTGGCCAAAAAGCGTTTTTCAATCAACGATTTGATGGACTCACCAATAATCAGGTGTTTATAGTGGTCCTTCATGGGCAATTTTATATTGGAACTCAAAGGGGTTGCAGTAACTCCCAATATGGTAGACTCTTCAAAATACTTGAAAAGTTTTCTGAAGGAATTGTAATGTGCTTCATCAATAATAACGAGTCCAATGTTATTAATGCTGACCTTTTCTTCTTGAAGTCTATTATTCAAGGTTTCGACCATGGCCACAAAGCACATGTACTCATCTTGATCATGAAGTTCTTTGACTTCACTATTGATAATTTTATTACTGACACCAAATCCATGCAACATTTTGGAGGTTTGTGCACTGAGCTCAATTCTATGTGTGAGCACAATGACCTTTTTACCCGTTTCTTGGATGTATCTTCTGGTTATTTCAGAAAAAACCACAGTTTTTCCCCCACCGGTAGGTAATTGGTATAAAATATTGGTTCCTTGCGGAAGCTCATTGATATGCTTGAAGATTTTCTTTAAATCTTCATGTTGATAATCGTAAAGTGTCTTTTTGCTTACTACTTTTTCTACTTCCAAAGAAATATTGAATTAAATGTTGGAAACTAACAAACCTTACAAAATTAGGCGTTTTTATCCTATGGATAGACCCCATGTTTTTATTTCTATCAACCTACTATCAACAACTGGATTATTGAAATAAAAACGCAATATTTTGTAGCTGGTTATAACATTTTGATAATAATATCAAATGCCACTTGGATAATTATCTTTTATGATGTATTATGTAAGCTATAACCACCTGTAACAGAATTCTCTTATGCGGCAGCTCAAAATTATTAAGCAAGTAACCAATCGCGAATCCAAATCCCTTGACAAATATCTACAGGACATTAGCAAGATTGATTTGATTACCGCTCAGGAAGAGGTTGAATTGGCACAGCGTATTAGAACGGGTGACCAAATTGCATTGGAGAAGCTTACCAACGCCAACTTAAGATTTGTTGTTTCTGTAGCCAAACAGTACCAAAATCAGGGGTTGACTTTACCTGATCTAATTAATGAAGGTAATGTAGGTTTGGTAAAAGCGGCACGTAGATTTGACGAAACCCGGGGATTCAAGTTTATTTCGTATGCGGTTTGGTGGATCAGGCAATCCATTCTGCAAGCCTTGGCCGAACAATCGAGGGTGGTTCGATTGCCGTTGAACAAAATTGGTTCCATAAACAAAATCAAAAAGACTTTTTCATATTTGGAACAGGCGCATGAACGGCCGCCTTCGGCAGAAGAAATTGCCAAGGAACTCGACATGACCGTGGATGAAGTAAAACAATCGTTGAAAAATACTGGAAGACATGTTTCCATGGATGCGCCTTTAAAGGAAGGTGAAACATCTAGCTTATATGATGTTTTAAACTCGAATGAATCTCCAAAACCTGACCGGGATTTGATGCACCAATCATTATATACCGAGATTAACAGGGCTCTTGAAACTCTCTCCCCAAGAGAAGCGGATGTCGTTCGTTTATATTATGGGATTGGAGACCAACAGTCTATGACTCTGGAGGAAATTGGCAGTACTTTTGACTTGACAAGGGAACGTGTACGCCAAATTCGGGAAAAAGCAATTAGAAAATTACGACATACGTCGAAGAGTAAAATCCTAAAGTCATATTTGGGAGGATAGATAGCTAATTCAAATAAAAAAAGGGATGCTCTAAACATCCCTTTTTTTATGCTTTCACTTTAAACAATTATGGACGGCTCAGCTGACTGATGTTGAAATCGGTCAAAATATCATTTAAATCCTGAATAAAATTTAAATAAGCCGAGTTTTCTAGATTTTGATTTTTCATAAGATATAGTTTTGGGGCTTTGACTATAGGTAGTCCAGTTCTACAAGTTCGTTGGAGCTCAAGATTTCGTTCAATTCGTGAAGAAATGCTAAATATTCTTCACCATAGGTATCGTATAACATAGTACAGGCAGTTTATTATTTGGGTTGTACTTATAACGTAAACCTAACAGAAACATTATGCTTTAACAATAAATTGTGGTGAAATTCCCAAATCAAGTTGTGAAATCCTTAAAATCATGTTTTGTAGGATTTATCAACACATAACTATAAGTGCTTTACTTTTATTAAAAATCTACATTTTAGTGTTGAAACGGCCCTAATCCATCTCATAAATATCAGGTGATATATCAAAATCCACACCAATACTTGGCCTATAATCAGAAGGTTTTATATCGAACTCATCGTATAAAAAGCAAAGACTCATAGGCAGGCGCTTGTTTTCCACTGTAACGGAGACTGTGAGTTGATAAAGAAGTTGCTGTTTAACCCTTGTAGCCTTTTGGCTTATTTTAGGATTTGGATTTTTTTCCAGTTCCAGCAACAATGGAATTTCTTTTTCGTCGCCGATTTCTAAAATTTGATTTAGTAAAATTAGTTTGCAATCTTGGTCAGAAGCGTGTTCAAACAACTGATGAAAGATGCTCTCATGGTACTCGGGGAGACTATGATCTTTCATGCTATGTTGGGTTTGGTTTTTACATATTGCGTAGTACTTCAATTTCAAAATCAACCAATTCGTCCACTTTTGGAAACTCAACCAGGAATTGGTTGTATAAGAAATTCAGGTATTTTAGGTCATTATCGGTTTTGCAAACGGTAATCATTTGCTCCGTAATTTCCAATAAACTCACGGTTTTCATCATTCTGAGACAGGGCTGAATTTTCTGGCAAGCAAAATCCACTCCTCTAAAGTTTTTTGTCTGCAAATGCACTTTTACAGCACCAATGAACTCCAAAATGTTCTGCTTGTACAAACGGATAAGCTCTTCCAAAAGCTCCATTTGGCCCATGCATTCGGTAAGTACAGGTTTCAGGTTTACCTTGTCCGTTTGCAGAAAAGATTCCAAGTTCTTCTCAATTCGTTGGGTTTTGGATTGGGATTTCCTGGTTTTTTTTTCATTCAAAAGTGCTTCCGACTTTGCAATACGATGTCCAACTGCGTTCAAGGCTTCTGTGATTTCTAACTGTTTAGGCGTTAAATCTGTTTTTTTCAATAGGGCCAAAAGCGAAACTAGGACATCGGTATCTTTCGCATTTTTGTTTTTTTCAAGAACCTCCGAATTTTTGTTCGGACTTTCGATACCCACTTGTTCATAAATTACATTAAGCTGCTCCATCTCCGGAACTCCAAAAACCTTGTCTTCCAATCCATTCTTAAATTGGTCAAAGGACTTTTTCAGTTTTCCTGCTTCAACGGTACCGAGTTCTTCATAAGAAAAACTGCTCAATCCAATTTCCAGCTTTTCCAAATACGTGAGTAATTCTCTTGTTCCCAAACTTCCCAATGATTATTGTTATACCTAAAAATGTGGATTTGACATTGGGATTCCAATTTAATGTTCTATAGTGCTATCATTTTGTTGTCAAATTGCTTTATTTGTATGTGTAAACCAACCGTCATGAAACATTTATCGATACTACTAGGCACCTTGTTGTTATTTTCATGCGCAAAAAAAGCAGAAACCTTGGAGGAAAAAGCGAAGCGAATCCATCAAAATGTCATTACAATTGATACCCATGATGACATCAATGTGAAAAACTTTACCGATAGTATCAATTACACCCAAAATCTTGAAACCCAGATTAATTTGCCAAAGATGAACACCGGGGATTTGGACGTGGCCTGGCTCATTGTTTATACTGGTCAGGATTCCTTAAATGCTGATGGATACGCAAAGGCCGCTGATAATGCCATTTCCAAGTTTGAGGCCATTCATAGATTATGCAATGTATATGCACCGGACCAAATTGAATTGGCCTTGACCTCCGAAGATGTTAGACGCATTGTAGACTCAGGTAAAAAAGTGGCAATGATCGGGGTTGAAAACGCCTATCCAATTGGCGAAGACTTGTCAAAATTTGAGGACTATTATAAGCGAGGAGCCCGCTATATTTCGCTCTCCCACAATGGTCATAGCCAATTTTGCGATTCCAATACTGGGGAAAAGGATGATGTTTGGCTACATAATGGTTTAAGTGAATTGGGCAAAGAAGCTGTAAAAGAGATGAATAGACTTGGTATGATGATAGACATCTCCCATCCTTCCAAAGCATCCATAATGCAGATGATAGCGCTTTCCAAAGCACCAATTATTGCTTCGCACTCTTCTGCCCGGGCACTGTGCGATCATAGTCGAAATCTTGATGATGAGCAGCTATTGGCCTTAAAGAACAATGGTGGTGTGGTGCAAACAGTTGCTTTTAGTTCGTACTTGAATACGGAGAAGCATGAAAAACGTGCGGCTTACATGAAACAAATCTATCAAGAAATAGCTGATTCTCTTGGAGTCAATTGGTACGAACGTTCCCAGTTTGCCAGTTTAACCAAGACGCAGCAGGAAGAATTCATGGAAAACTACCCCAAAGTAACAAAAATGGGAGACGAAAAAGCTGCTAAGAATGCCAACGCCCCAAGCCCTGTTAGCGTAACTGATTTAGTAGATCATATTGATTACATGGTGAAACTTATCGGTATAGATCATGTCGGTATTAGCTCCGATTTTGATGGCGGCGGCGGTATCGAAGGTTGGTCCGATGCCTCGGAAACCTTTAATGTTACTCTTGAACTGGTAAGGCGAGGCTATTCCGAAGAGGAGATCGCCAAACTTTGGGGCGAAAACCTACTTAGGGTATTGGACAAAGTACAGGAAATAGCTTCTCAGCACTAAGCACTTTTCTTTTTTCGTTCTTCGAGCCTGTCTTTTACATATTCCACTTTGGTTTTTCCGTGTGGTTTTGGATTCCCGTTCTCATCAAGGTTAACCATTATAATATGATCTACAGTAACAATACTTTCTTGGGTCATTTTATTGCGTACCTCACAGTTCAAGGTTATTGAGGTAACCCCGAACTTCACTACTTCAATTCCTATTTCAATGATGTCCCCCTTTTGTGCACTACTCATGAAGTTTATCTCGGACATGTATTTGGTAACCACCTTTTTGCTTTCAAGCTGAATGATGCTATAAAGAGCGGCCTCCTCGTCAATCCAGGCCAATAACTTTCCTCCAAATAAAGTCGCATTGGCATTTAGATCTTCTGGTTTGACCCACTTTCTTGTATGAAATCGCATAGCGTTTATTTTTTTGTTTCGCCCAACAAAATTTAACCTTTTCAGCAAAAATGAAGTGGATAAAGTGCTATTTAACAGAAAGATTCCTTAATTATAAATTTTGTTAATCAAAAAATAAATTTTTCTTAATTCGTTGGCGTATAAGATTTCAGCTCCATAAATTCAAGCATCAATCTAAATCAACGAACATTTATGGAGGCCATTTCCAACTACTATTCCGACCCTAGTTTTACTGTTTTTAAAGTACCCAAATGGAGAGCCAAGCTCTACAAATTTCTATCTGTGGATGTTTGGGGAAATGTACCGAGTAATTTACAAAGAGGTATCTCGTCACGGTACAGTGCTTTCTACAACAGGCCCATTTCCAAAAAGATTATTGAGCCTTATATCCGGTTGAATTATTCCGACAAAAATTATCTGGAAAAATTCAAGCCACCAAATGGAAAGATGGATTTTGAATGCTTCCAAGACTTTTTTATTCGGGAATTCAAATCCCTCCCAAAAGTGGATAGTCCATACGTTTGGCCCTGCGAAGGATTGCTTTGCGATGAGGAGCGAATTGATAATTTACGTTTGGTCTGTATAAAATCTGATATCCGGACAGTGGCAACGGTATTCGGGATTGACGATAAGCAAATTCCAAAAGATTATACCTTTACCAATGTCTTTCTGCATAACAAAAATTACCACAGAATCCATTCGCCCATAGATGGAACTATTACTAGAATCCAACATGTCCCAGGTGATTTAGTAGTCCTACGGCCTTGGATCTATAAAGAAAACCCATCTTTACCCGCATTCAGGAATGAACGCTACAATATTGATATTACCGATGAAAACGGAAAAATCTGGTATTTGTCCATTGTCGGAGGTCCGGCAGTGGGGACAATTGCCCTAGCGGAGGATATTGCCGAAGGAAGTAAAGTGTCCAAATTACAAGAGTTATCGCTTTTCTATTTAGGTTCTACCTGTTGCATGGCAGCTCCGACTTCACCTAGATTCCACACCAAAAACACTTTTGTGGAAGTTGGTGTACCTTATTAAAATAAGGTGTCTGGTTTTGCTTTCACCAATGTATGGGGTACGGTGAGACTTTCACCAAACTTCTTATTTAGTTTCTCGATGAAATGAGCCGACAACAATGGTGATTCAAGTTCCAAATTTTGATGCACAAAAAAATGGATGTTTCGCAGTCCCATGTTCTTCCATTGAGACAAGCGGTCAATCCACTCGTCCAATCTCGGATAATCCGATTTATGGTTTGCTCCTACGTATCGAACAAAGGCTTCGTTGTTGGTCAATCGCATATGCATCAAATCCCTTCTTCCGGCCGTATCAACCAGAACATTGGCCATATTGTTTTCTTCAAGCAAATGATACAACTCCTGGGCAACCTTTTCATCATTGAACCAATCCGTATGCCTAAATTCCAGCGCCAAAGGAAACTCCTTCGGCCAGTATTCTACAAAGCGTACTACCCTATCCCAGTTTTTAGGCCCGAAATTATTGTGCATCTGTAAAAAAATGGTTCCAAGTTTTTCTTTTAAGAGGGAGGTGACTTCAAGATAGCGGTCAGCTATTTCATACACCTTATCATTCAATCGCCGTAAATGGCTCACATCTTGGGTCATTTTTGGAAAGAACTTGAATCCTTCCGGGGTTTTGTCATACCATTTTTGATACTGTTCCGCCGGAAATATTCTGTAAAAAGTGGCATTCAATTCAATACTGTTGAACTGTGAAGAGTAATAAACCAGTTCATCTTTGGTTCCCCGTGGGTAGAAATTTTTCAGGTCTTGTCGGTTCCATTTAGCACAGCCAACATAAATATTGGTTTTGTCCGGAGCCTTGTTTTTGGACAGCACCACCGCAGTATCTGGGTGATCTTTTGGGATAGTGAAATCGATTAATTCTGGATGCTCAACCTTACCAAATTTCATGGAATTTGTTTTATCTGGTACTAAGTTATGAATAATTGAAAGCTGTTCATAACATCGTTAAAAACTAAAAACGCCTTTGTTAGCGCCGGAATGTTGATTATGTAACTTTAAGGGAAACTTATGGCCATGGATTCACGATCCAATTACCTCACGGGCATCCGTCCTGAGCTTAAACAAAGTCTTTTGCATGATGATATGAGCTCCGATGAGCGGTTTCAAAATCAAACTCTGCGCCCCATAATCAAGTTTCAAAACCCCTTGCTCCTGGATGTTTTTAAGAATTATACCCGAAAGCATAAGGGCACATTTTACGACCTATCGTTGGAAAAAAGATTGGAATACATTGAAAATTCAATCCAAAAGGACATCAAATTCAGAAATTCCCTTAAGGGAATGATCATTGGGCAGTTCACGGTGGAAGAATATCAAATCTATATCCAAAATTCATCTGCGTTGAACAAACGAATGATGAACATTGTAATTGAGCGCCTAAAAGATCAGGTCCAACTTTTGGAGGCAGAAGTCTTAGTCCAATAAAGATTCACCATTCAGATTCGTGGTCAATATATCGCTCATTAAATCGAAATAAGGTCGAATGGCTTTGAACGATTTGTCCACTTCCCCAATAAAATCTTTGGAATGTACTTCACTATCTGAAAAGTGTCGAACGAAAATAAACTGCTTTTTCTTGATCAGATCAATATTGGGATGCTCCTTGTCAAACCCTTTTGGAGCACTCTTCACTTCTTCCCCAATTAAATCGCCCCAGATTTGTTTAAAAGATTTTTCGTTGATCACCTTTCTAAAATCGGTTGCATCCATTTCAAGTTCCTTCCGAATACGGAACAAATCTTTTTTTTCCGGTCCCCAAAAACCCGTTGCGGCAAAACTCCCGCCAGGTTTTAGCTGGAGATAGTACCCACCG
The DNA here is from genome assembly GCF_053618295.1 of Flagellimonas sp. 2504JD1-5. Lineage (NCBI taxonomy): Bacteria > Pseudomonadati > Bacteroidota > Flavobacteriia > Flavobacteriales > Flavobacteriaceae > Flagellimonas > Flagellimonas sp. 2504JD1-5. The sequence goes on along the minus strand of NZ_JBSIOU010000002.1, from coordinate 429,080 downwards.
CGAAGTCTGGAGCCCATTCTAGAAAAAGAACCTGCAAAATGGGTTTTATAGGGTGTTTTATCTTTAGAAAAACGAACATCACGATAAATCCGGAACATTTTCATCTTTTCAATCTCGTCATGAAGGTTCATAAGCTCTTGCAGCGAAGCAAAAAATGACTTCACATGTGCCTCGTGTTGTTTAAAAATGGGCTTGTTTTTCTCGAACCATTCCTTGTTATTGTTTTGGGCGAGTTCCTTTAAAATGCCAAATGTTTCTTTTGATATTAAGGTATTATTCACAGTACAACGATGATGTGTTATTTTTAAGCTAAAGTTAGCCATTTCTTTAACCGTGCGATAATGATTTGGCTATTTTTAAACTTTATTTTGAATATGGATAAGGAAAAAATCATCTCAGAACTGAACAGACACAAAAAACAACCCTATTTAGACTATAGGTTAAAACAAGAAACAGAGGAATTCACCAATACGTTGTTTTATACATTGTTTGATGTAAACACCCCGGTTTCGGAAAACTTGGATGTTCTTGAACAAAAATTCAATAAACTGGTAGATCTGGCCTGCTGGGAATTGAAAAGACCTTGCAGCAAGGTTTGGGAAAATTATGTGGGCAAACTTCCTGAAATCTTGGAAAAGTTGAACCTTGATGCGGAGGCCATTCTGAATTGTGATCCAGCATCACTTTCAATGCAAGAAATCTATATGGCCTACCCCGGATTTTACGCCATTGCCATTTATAGATTGGCCCACGAACTCTATATAAGAGGATTCCCTTTGGTCCCCAGATTGATGACAGAATATGCCCATCGACAAACAGGTGTTGATATCAATCCTGGAGCGCAAATTGGAAAATCATTCTTTATAGACCATGCAACGGGTGTGGTTATCGGGGAAACGGCTGTGATACATGATAACGTGAAAATTTATCAAGGGGTTACTTTAGGTGCACTCTATGTTGCCAAGAATCTGCAGAAAACCAAAAGGCATCCCACAATTATGTCCAATGTGACCATTTATGCAAATGCAACAATCTTAGGGGGAGAAACGGTAATAGGCGAAAATTCGGTCATAGGTGGAAATGCGTGGCTGACCGCTTCCGTACCTGCCAATTCCACGGTATTCCATACTCCCGAAATAAAAATAAAAACTCCCACCAATGTCTAAAAACATTCTGGACCTTATCGGGAATACGCCCTTGGTAAAATCCCGAGTTTTGAACACTAATCCCAATGTAAACCTATACTTTAAGTTGGAAGGGCATAACCCCGGTGGTAGTGTAAAGGACAGACCGGCATACAATATGATCAAAAGCGGATTGGAACGAGGTGATTTTAATACCGATTCCAAACTTATAGAAGCCACCAGCGGGAACACGGGAATTGCTCTGGCAATGATTGCTGGAATCTACGGATTGGATATTGAATTGGTAATGCCTGAAAATTCCACTAAAGAAAGGGTACAAACCATGCGGGCCTACGGAGCTAAAGTTACCTTGACATCCTCCGATATTGGAATTGAGGGCGCTAGGGATTATGCGGAGGCCAAGGTTCAAAATGAAGGTTATCAGATGTTGAATCAGTTTGCCAATAATGACAATTGGAAAGCACATTATAAAACAACCGGGCCAGAAATCTGGCAAGATACCCAGGGAGAAATAACCCATTTTGTATCAAGTATGGGTACTACCGGAACCATTATGGGCACTTCTACTTATTTGAAAGAACAAAACGGTGACATCCAAATTGTTGGTGTACAACCGACCGATAACTCCAGAATCCCTGGTATTCGTAAATGGCCTGAGGAATATTTGCCCAAAATCTTTAATCCGAAAAAAGTGGATACCGTTATGGAGGTCAGTCAGGCCAAAGCAGAAGAAATGGCATTGCGACTGGCCAAGGAGGAAGGTATTTTTGCCGGGGTAAGCAGCGGAGGAGCTGCAACCATTGCATTACGTTTGGCCAATTCTTTGCAAAGCGGTACCATAGTATCCATTGTTTGTGATCGGGGCGATAGGTATTTATCGTCAGATTTGTTTGAGTAGCTATTCCAGTTCTTTTTGAATGGACTTTTGATACGATTCAAAGGTGGCCAAATCATTATGACCCCCATTTTTAATGGTGTAGAATTTTTTATCGCTATGCGGAATAGCGTCAAAAAGTTTTTTTCCGGATTCATAGGGAACAACATTATCCGTAGTACCATGAAAGATTCGTATGGGTGATTCCACGTTTTGGATAAAATCAAATGAATCAAACTTATATTTTAATAAATGTCGCAACGGTAAAAACGGAAAACGGTCTTTGGCAACATCCATCAAACTATAAAATGGGGTTTCCAAAATAAGCTTTCGTGGATTGTTGTTCGAGGCTACTTTGGTTGCAATACTTGCTCCAAGGGAACGACCAAAAACTATGATTTTATCCTCTTTAAATTTTTTCCGTGCGTGATCATAGAACAACTGAGCATCCTTATGCAAAGCATCTTCACTCAATCTACCCTTACTTTTTCCATATTTTCGATAGTCCATTATAAGAACATCATACCCCAAATCTGAAAACGGTTCAACAATTTTCCCCCATCGGGATAAATCCCCTGCATTCCCATGAAAATATAGAATGAGACCCTTAGGGTTCTCGGCATGAAATTGCAATGCATTCAAGGTAGCACCATCCGGAGCATCGATAAAAATTTCACTAAAATCTCCATCGAAGACATAGTTATAATTTTGTGGAAGTGTTGTGGGTAAAAAAATAAGTTTTTCTTGAAGCAAATAGAACATGGCAATAATTAAGGTAAAAAGAACCGCAATGAAAAGGGCTATCCGTTTAAGCTTTCGCATTGGCTCGTTTTGAGGTATGGACAACATTGATACTGGAACCTTCCAAATCTACTTTTTGAGGTCGTGAATGAATGATGTCGGATAACATTTTATGATAAGATTCAAAATTGTTCAAATTCTTATGTCCCCCTCCTATTACCGTATACAACTTGGTGAGTTCGGGTTTTATCTTCGATAACTTCACACTAGTTTTATAGGGAATAAGTTTATCGTCCGTACCGTGAATAATATGAATGGGGCAATTCACATATTTAAGCCATTTGTATGTTGGCATGGGAAACTTAATCAGTAGGGACAACGGCATAAATGGGATAAATTTCTTGGCGACTTTGCTCAAACTGTAATATGGTGCATCCAAAATCAACATTCTTGGATTGTTCATGGATGCCAATTTTGTTGCGAAACCGGAACCAAGGGAACGTCCGTACAGAATAATATATTTTTCGGTTACATTCTCCTTGATTTTGTTATAGATCACCTGCATATCCCTTTTGACAGCCTTTTGGGTTCTCCGGCCCGTGCTTTTGCCAAATCCGCGATAATCAACCATAATAACATCATATCCGTGTCTTGTGAAGTCCACAGCAAATTTGCCCCAGCCTTTAATGCTTTTTGAATTTCCTTTTAGGTAAAAAACAACTCCTTTAGGAGATTTTGATTTAAATCGAACCCCATTAATAACAGCACCATCCCTAGTCTCTACATTATATTCTTCTATTTCTTGGTTGGCATATGCAAATTGGAAATCCTTGGGCAGTTTCTCTGGCTTAAAAAGAAAAAGATCTTGAAAAACATACAGCAAGACACTCAGGAAGACATATACGGCCAGTATGATTAAAATTATTAGAAGCCAATCTTGCATAACGAAAGGTTTCACACAAAATACGAAAAAATTGGACTTAGCTTCAGAAGGGATTTATATTTAAGCACATCGGATCTGTTTAGGTGATAAAATAGCTGAAATTTCCAACTCCATTCCAATAATCTATGATAGCCTTCGCTACATCGAAATATTTCAATCACGTAAGATGTAATCTTTTTCTTTACATCAGAATTAAATCCAAATCTTTAAATAATGGGCATACTTGGTAAAATATTCAGTTGGAAGAATGTCAATTTGATCATATTTTTCTCTTTGCTTGTGCTGATTGTCCTAAATTTTTATGGCATCTACACAAACCGATTTTATTTTCTGAAACCCGATAATTTCATCATCCCTGTTTTGGGAATCATCCATTTTCTTTACCTATATGTAATTTGGTTTAAAATTAGGGAAGGCGAACTTCCCGATCCTAAAATGCGTAATTTGGAGTACACTTTATACGCCATTTTGATTGTTTACATTTTTAAAATCTATGACAGTGCAATGGTGGTGAGTTCCTATTCCCAATTTCAGGAACATGTATTGCCTACAACATTTAGGCCTATTAGCATTCTTGTTCTTTCACTGTATATATTGCTTACCGCAATGACAATACTATCTTTTTGGTATAGAAAAAAACTGATAGGACTTTACAAGTTTGATGATTGCAACAGCAACCTTAATGTTTGGCAATAGGTGTACTAGAGGTCTCTTATATAACTTCCATATAGATCTTTAAAAAGAACCCCTTTTACAAATCTGTGCTTACTCAATTTTTTATGGGCAACCAGTCCCCAGAGTAAAAGTTCTTTCATAAAATATGAATCTTCTTTAGGAATATCCGGTTGATTATCCTTTAAAAGCTCACTTAAAGGTGAAATGGAATCCAATTTATTGCGGTATTGCTTGTCCGTATCCTCATCAAGAAGTTCAAATCCCTGTCCCTCAAAAAACCAATTGATCAAATCATCATATTCGGTAATTGCATCCTTACGTTGCAGTTTGTCAATTTTTGGGAAATAATCAGAAAACAACGACTTTATCGCTTCCTCGACCAGATTCTCAGCAACGGAACCTGCCCCCTCTTGCTCACCTTCATATACCAATTCTATTTTTCCAGTGATGGATGGAATTACACCCATAAAATCGGAAAGCCGAACGGTTGTTTTTTTATCTCCTGACATAATGATTCGTCGCTCTGCGGTGCTCAATAGATTTTCAAATGCCGTGATACTCATTCTTGCGCTTACCCCGCTTTTTGCATCCACATATTCACTGTTTCTTGCTTCAAAACTTATTTGTTCCAGAACATCCAGGGCAATTTCAGGTACATAAACTGCGTCGGATTGCCTTTTATCAAGCACCGCTTCTTGCCGTGTAATTTTTTTGGCCATTGCGATGTCCTCTGGATAATGAGTCAATATTTGCGACCCTATTCTATCTTTGAGTGGGGTAACAATACTACCTCGATTGGTATAATCCTCGGGATTGGCGGTAAAAACAAACTGTAGGTCCAGAGGTAATCTCAATTTAAAACCTCGAATCTGTATATCTCCTTCTTGCAGTATATTAAATAAAGCTACTTGAATTCTTGCTTGAAGGTCTGGAAGTTCATTAATCACAAAAATACAGCGGTTTGCCCGTGGAATCATTCCAAAGTGAATAACTCGGTCATCGGCGTACGAAAGTTTAAGATTTGCGGCTTTAATGGGATCTACATCTCCAATCAAATCGGCTACGGTGACATCTGGAGTTGCCAGTTTTTCATAAAATCGTTCCTCACGATGTATCCAGTTGATCGTCGTTGCATCACCTTTCTCTTTAATTAGCTCAGTGGCGTATCGCGATATCGGCTGGAAGGGGTCATCATGTACTTCAGAACCCTCGATAACTGGAATCCACTCATCCAACAATTGAACCATCAACCGGGCCAATCGTGTTTTGGCCTGGCCACGTAATCCCAAAAGATTGATGTTATGACGTGAAAGTATTGCTCTTTCCAATTCTGGAATGACCGAATTTTCATATCCCCAAACCCCTGGAAAGGTTTCTTCTCCCTTAGAAAGTTTTTCTAGTAGATTCGCCCGAAGTTCATCTTTGATGCTCCTACTTGTATAACCAGCGGCTTTTAATTCTCCCAGATTTTTTATGTTGGTATGATTCATTTTAACTAATGGCTTATTTTGTCACGAATTTCAATAATAGTGCAAATTATTTGATTCGTTTTCTTCTATTTTGTTCGTAATCTTCAAAAATCATTTCACCTAAACCCTTTAAACCAGTGTAAAAGGCCTTTCCCTTGTTTGCTTGGGTAAATTCCCTAACAAATTGCATTAAATAGGGGTCTTGTGCGATCATAAAAGTGGTGATGGGTATATGCAATTTTCTGGCCTGCTGGGCCATGGCATAACATTTTTCAACAATATAATCATCTAGGCCAACACTATTTTTGTAATAATCGCCATTTGGTAGTCGTAAACAAGAAGGTTTTCCGTCGGTAATCATGAAAATTTGCTTGTTGGTATTTCGCTTTCTACGTAACATATCCATAGCCAGCTGCAGACCGGCAACAGTATTGGTGTGATATGGACCTACCTTTAAATAAGGCAAATCCTTTATCAGAATGGGCCATGCATCGTTTCCGAAGACCAATATGTCCAAAGTATCCTTCGGATATCTAGTGGTTATGAGTTCGGCCAATGCCATGGCCACTTTTTTAGCCGGAGTGATTCGGTCTTCACCATACAATATCATACTATGGCTGATGTCAATCATCAATACCGTGCTCATTTGGGCTTTGTACTGGGTGTCCTCAACCACCAAATCTTCCTCGCTCAAAGAAAAATTTCCAATTCCATGGTTGATTTGCGCATTCTTCAGGCTTTCGGTCATAGAGATATGCTCCAAAGCATCTCCAAAACGATATTCCCGAAACTCACCGGTATGCTCATCCCCTCTACCCGACTTCCCCGTTTTGTGGTTTCCGGCTCCACTACGTTTTAATTTCCCAAAAATTTGGTCCAGTGCCCGCTGCCTAAGCATTCGTTCCAGTTTCGCTGTTATAGACAGATTGCCTCCGCTCCCATCTTGCCCCTCCCCATCTTCACCTTCACCTTGTTGCCCATCGGTGTCAAATTCTTCACGGATAAAACCTTTGGCCTTTAAATCTTCAATAAAATCATCGATGGTGTAGTTCTCGTCGGTAAGTTCGTATTCTTTATCCAGTTCTCTAAGCCAATCCAAAGCCTCCTCAACATCACCAGAAGTGTGGGTAATGAGTTCTTGGAAAATCTCAAAGAGTTTTTCAAAAGGGGTTTGATCAGGCGCTTCGTACGTAGTGAAACGAAACCCTTTTCTTGTGTTCATAGCCATTACATAAAGTTAAGCTATTTCCTTTTTATGGAAATTCGTTTTAAACAAACCTTAACTTGTAGTAAAATCGAGTTGATAGAGATTTCATGAATTTCCACCAAATCGATAATGTTTCAAGGTGGGCAAACTGCTAACTGTTTATTTATGTCGACTTTTCAGCGTTTTCACGATATCCTCCAATTGAAAACCTTTGGCCTGCAAAAGAATAAGATAATGGAAAAGTAAATCGGCACTTTCATTAAGAAAGAGCTCGTTGTTGGAATCTTTTGCTTCAATGACGGTCTCCACAGCCTCTTCACCAACCTTTTGTGCTATTTTGTTCATTCCCTTTCTAAACAATGAAGCCACATAACTGTCCGGATTATCCACATCATTTTTTCTTGAAGTTATGATTCGCTCCAATTGCGATAAAAACCCATATTCTTGATTGTTGGCTTCACCCCAACAGGTATCTGTTCCCTTGTGACAGGTGGGCCCAATTGGATTGACAAAAACTAACAGGGCATCATTATCACAATCCTTTTTAATGTCGATTAATTCCAAAAAATTTCCACTTTCCTCACCTTTGGTCCATAAACGTTGCTTGCTGCGACTGTAAAAAGTGACCTTTTTGGTTTGCTGCGTAGCATCGAACGCTTCTTGATTCATGTAGCCAAGCATCAAGACATTTTTTGTTTTCGCATCTTGAACAATTGCTGGTACGAGGCCATCTTGGTTCTTATTGAAGTCTATTTGCATACTAGAAATCTTTGGTCACCTGGAGTGAAGTCGAAAGGTAAAGATTTCTCGACAGCGCTCGAAATGACAATTTTATTATAATCTGACGGGGATTCCGTCTTTTTTTAATTCTTCTTTTAAATCTTTTATTTCTATCTCTTTAAAGTGGAAAATACTGGCTGCCAGTGCTGCATCAGCCTTTCCATCAGTAAAGGTATCCGTAAAATGGGACACTTTACCTGCTCCACCCGATGCAATTATTGGAATATTGAGTTCAGTTGATAATCTTGCCAAAGCTTGATTGGCAAACCCATTTTTAGTGCCGTCATGGTCCATTGAGGTAAACAAAATTTCCCCTGCACCTCTTTCCTCGACTTCTTTGGCCCATTTAAAAAGATCAATTTCGGTTGGAACCTTTCCTCCCACCAGATGTACCTTCCAATCACCATCTATTTCCTTTGCGTCGATGGCTACTACAATGCATTGAGAACCAAACTTGGCCACCAATTCATTAATCAATTCAGGTCTTTTAACCGCAGAGGAGTTGATAGAAACCTTGTCGGCGCCGTTTTTCAATAGAACATCCACATCTTCCACAGAGGAAATCCCACCACCTACCGTAAACGGAATGTTCACCTTCTCGGCAACGTGATAAACTAAATCAGCTAAGGTCTTCCTTCTTTCCTCAGTTGCGGAAATGTCCAAAAAAACCAATTCATCTGCGCCTTCACGGGCATATATTTCTGCTAATTCAACAGGGTCTCCAGCATCACGTAAGTCAACAAAGTTGACTCCTTTGACGGTTCTTCCGTTTTTGATATCGAGGCAGGGTATGATTCGTTTTGTAAGCATAAGTTATAATTAGATATATGAAGTTAGAGGTTAGAAGTTTTGGATTTTTGATTTTTTCTTGCTGTATTGATAGATGCCACGATTATTGCCAGAATTTCGTTGGCCTCTTTATGCAGTTCCTTTATCTGAGTGTGGTTCATGTCTGATATCTCAAGAAATATTTCCAACCAATAAGCGGATTCATCTATTTCCTCCTCAACAATTTTTAGTTTATTGATGAAGTCCGCCGTGGATTTTGCCCGTTGAGAAGCTCTGTAGTTCGCACCAACAGAACTGGAACTCCTCAACAATTGGTTCACATAATTAGAAAACTCTCTTGTTTTTGGAAACTTTGCACAAAGGCCCCAAGATGAAATTGCAAATGCTTTAGTTCTTAACTTTAAATCTTGCATGATAATACTTCGTACTTTTAATCTTGTACTTCTAACTTATCAGTTTTTATTTTTGGCATTAAGGTCTATACCACTATAAAACCCTAAATCTCCGTTATTCAGCAATTTCGTCCAAAGGGTAATTTGACCTGTGTGATAGGAAAAATGTTCTACTACGTGGATGATGTTACCAATTCCCGAAAATTCAAACCCCTGGACTGCTCTTTTCCGAATTAACTCCGGTTCAGAGGTATTGGAAAAACTTTGCTTCGCTTTCTCAACAGTTTCTGAGAGTTTTTGAAAAAGTTCCTGTTTAGAATATCCCGAAAGGGTTTCAAATTCTTTATCCCGATTTCTATTGTCTTCCAAACCTTGGAGCGACGCAATGCCATATTGGGTAATATTTCCGCATAAGTGTAAAATCAGGTTTCCGATACTGTTGGAAGATGCATTTGGTTTTTTCCAAATCGATGTTTCATCCAATTTGTCCAAACATATTTTAACCATTCGTAAACTCTCGTCCATACGATAGTTGGCGTTTTGAATAAATTCGTCCTTAAAAGTGTTATCCCTGCCCATTTTCCAAAATATAATTTTCCAGTTGCTTTAAATCGATTCTATTCTCATAGATTGCCTTACCAATTATGGTTCCCTCACAACCCAATTCAGCCAATTTGGGAAGTTCATCAAAACTGGATATGCCTCCACTGGCAATTAAGTTGATTCCTAAAACTTCCCTATCCTCTACACCACTTCCTGTGACCAAAGTTTCTGTTTTTTTGGTCTTGTGCAATATCTTTTCATACAATTGAAATGAAGGCCCTTCCAGCATTCCATCCTTACTGATATCGGTACAAATCACGTATTTAATTCCTTTTTTTTGAAAAGATTCTATGAACGGAACCAAGGCTTTGTCCGATTCTTCCAGCCATCCTGAAACGGCGACTTTTTCTTCCTTTGCATCCGCACCCAAAATGATTTTTTCGGCACCATATGTATTTAACCAGCCCAAAAATGTATCCTTATCCTTTACCGCAATACTTCCACCTGTTATTTGACTTGCCCCACTTTCAAAAGCAATATGCAAATCTTCATCTGTTTTTAATCCTCCACCAAAATCAATCTTTAGATTGGTTTTGGCAGCAATCGTCTCCAGTATCTGGTGATTGACTATATGTTTGGACTTTGCACCATCCAAATCCACTAAATGCAGGTATTGGATTCCATGGTCTTCGAATTGTTTGGCCACTTCCAAAGGATTCTCATTATATACCTTTTTGGTATCATAATCCCCTTTGGACAATCGCACACATTTACCATCAATGATATCTATTGCCGGTATAATTCTCATTAGCTATTGTATTTTGCTGTGTCTCTTGCCATCCACATTTCAGAATTCCCAACTTTTTGGAAACCGAATGCTTCATAAAGCCCATGGGCATCTTTTGTTTTCAAAGCAACAGTATGTACTTGTTTAATCTCGGGATGCTCCAGAATATGCTGCATAAATTTTTTACCGAGTCCTTTACCTTTAAAAGGATCAAAAATGATGACGTCCATTATATATGCAAAGACAACCTTGTCAGTGAGTACCCTGGCAAAGCCGATTTGACCTTCATTCTCTGTATACACTCCAAAACACATAGAGTTTTCAATTGTTTTCAGTGTCATTTCTTTGGTCCTATAATTTCCCCAATAGGAATCCTTGACTTCCTCATGTACTCTTTGTACATCCAATATGTTCTTGTTATCTGAGATATAAAAATCCATATCAAATCTTCTCTAGAAAGTTCTGTAAAATTTTCTCCCCCACGCTTCCGCTTTTCTCTGGATGGAATTGTGTGCCGTAATAGTTATCCTTTTGCAAAGCCGCACTGTAGGGTAAAGCATATTCACTTGTTGCGATCGTATCTTCTCCTTCAGGAGCATAATAGCTATGAACCAAATAGATATGGGCCTTATCCTGCACTTCTCCGAAAAGGTCCGATTTTAATCCTTCTATCTGATTCCATCCTATCTGTGGCGCTTTAACCGTATTTGGAAACCGTACCACTTCCAAATCAAAAATACCAAGTCCTTCTGTATTTCCCTCTTCAGAAGAATTGCACATTAATTGCATACCCAAACAGATGCCCAACACAGGTTGTTTCAATTTCGGGATAAGTTTGTCCAACCCGCTGACCTTAAGCTTTTTCATTGCTGAACTGGCTTCGCCAACGCCTGGAAATATAACTTTATCGGCATTTTGAATTTCTTCAACCTTGTCAGTCAACACGGCTTCGTATCCCAAACGCTTTATGGCAAATTTGATGCTTTGAATATTTCCCGCACCGTAATCTATTATTACTATTTTCATGAAAAAAGGTTAAAAGTTAGAAGTACGAAACACAAAGTGAAAATTTTATTTGTCCCTGTTTTTTCTTGCTGTTTTTATTGACGCAACAATAATCGCCAGTAGTTCCTTTGCTTCCTTATGTAAACTTTCAACAGCATTAAGGTCATTTTTGTCCACCTCCATAAAAAGTTCTAGCCAATATGCTGATTCATCCACTTCTTCTTCAACTATTTTTAGCTTATTTATAAAATCAGCAGTGCTCTTTGCCCGCTGTGAAGCTCCATAATTAGCGCCTACGGAGCTTGAAGAACGAATTAATTGCCTTACCCAGGCATCAAGTTCTCTTGATCTGGGAACAGTTTTACAAAATCGAAAACAACCAACGGCAAATTTTTTAGTCCTTGTAATCAAATCCTGCATCCTTGTATTTTTAACCTTTTACTTTGCACTTCAAATCATTCCTTTGGTTGATGGTAATACCATTTTTTCTGGGTCGCGCTTCACGGCCATTTTTATGGATTTTGCAAATGCCTTAAAAATGGCTTCAATCTTATGATGCTCATTTATACCTTCTGCTTGTATATTTAAATTGGCTTTTGCTCCGTCTGAAAAGGATTTAAAAAAATGCAAAAACATCTCCGTCGGCATATCCCCTACTTTTTCACGTTTGAAATCGGCATCCCAAACCAGCCAATTCCGACCTCCAAAATCGATAGCTACCTGAGCTAGACAATCATCCATGGGTAAGCTAAAACCATATCGTTCCATTCCCAATTTATTGCCCAAAGCTTTCGAGAACACCTCTCCTAACGCTATAGCGGTATCTTCAATGGTATGGTGCTCATCAACATGAAGGTCTCCATCTACTTTTATTTCCAAATCCATCTGACCATGTCTTGCAAGCTGATCTAGCATATGATCAAAAAATGATAAGCCTGTATCGATATTACTCTTACCCGTTCCGTCAAGATTCAAATTGATTTTGATATCCGTCTCATTGGTTTTCCTAGAAATTTGCGAAACCCTAGATTCCAATTTTAAAAACTCATATATTTTTTCCCAATCATTGCTCTCTAAAGCAATAAAATTGCTCAATTCGTCCTGTTTTACAGTAATCTCGTTGGTTCCCAATTCTGTTTTATCATTGATAAAAATCCCTTTTGCTCCAAGATTCTTTGCTAGTTCCACATCGGTCAGCCTATCTCCAATAACAAAGGAACCGGATAGGTCATATGCCTCGGAAAAGTAATCTGTGAGCATCCCTGTTCCCGGTTTACGGGTATCTGCGTTGTCTTTGGGAAAGGTTTTGTCAATAAGCACCTTATCAAAAGTAACCCCCTCGTTTTCAAAGGATTTCAATACGAAGTTATGTACCGGCCAAAAGGTATCTTCTGGGTATACAGCAGTTCCCAGACCATCTTGGTTGGTAATCATAACGAGTTCGAAGTCCAATTCTTTGGCTATTTTACCTAAAAAAGTGAACGCTTTTGGGTAGAATTCCAATTTTTCGAAGGAATCTATCTGTTCATCGGCTGGTTCTTTGATAATTGTTCCGTCCCGGTCTATAAAGAGTACCCTTTTGCCCATTATTCCAATTCTTTTAAAATAGTAATCAATTTTTCATTTTCTTCCGAAGTACCTACCGTGAAGCGCAGTGTGTTTTCACATCGAGGTTGATTGCTTCGATTTCTGACCACAATATGTGCCTTCAATAGCTCATCATAACGTTTATCAGCATTGTCAACTTTGGCCAATACAAAATTGGCATCACTCGGATAGACTTTTTCAACAAAATCAAGTGTATTTAGAATTTGAATGAGTGCATCACGCTCCTTCAAAATTCTATCCACTTCTCCCAAAACCACTGTTGGAGCCACCACCCTATCCAGAGCCCTATCTTGAGTCAATTGGTTCAAGTTGTACGGCGGTTTTATTTTATTCAAGATTGCTATCACTTCTTTGGAGGCGTAACAAATGCCTAAACGAATTCCCGCCATCCCATAAGCTTTGGAAAGTGTTTGTGTAACTATCAAATTTGGATGCTTTGATAGAGAAGCCACCCAACTTTCATTATCAGAAAAGTCAATATAAGCTTCATCGATTATTACCAAGCCGTTAAATGAATTTAACAATTTTTCAATCTCGCTTCTTGAAAAGGCATTTCCGGTAGGATTGTTAGGAGAACAGACGAACATGAGTTTCGTGCCGTCATTCGTATTTTTTATGATGGTAGTAACATCCAACTCAAAATCAGGGGTCAATAGCACTTCTCTATTTTCCACAGCATTAATACCTGATAGTACTTTGTACATCCCATAAGTCGGAGGCATTGTTATAATGTTATCTTGGTTTGGCTCACAGAAGGCCCTAAAAATAAGATCCAGCACTTCATCGCTTCCATTTCCCAATAAGATGTTCTCCTCTAAAACACCTTTTTGTTTGGCCAACACCGCCTTTAAACTTCTTTGCTGAGGGTCGGGATATCGGTTGACCCCATTTTCAAAAGGATTTTCATTGGCATCCAAAAAAATCATTTTGGATCCATCGGATACGTATTCGTCCCTTGCTGAAGAATATGGTTTTAGGTCTTTGACCGTTTCCCGAACCAATATGTCTAAATCAAAATCCTTCATCCTTTTTTAAGTCTCTATATTGCTCCATCTGCTATTTGATTCTCTTCTATACTTTTTAATCGTAAAGTCATTGCATTTTTATGTGCCTGTAAACCTTCTGCCTCTGCCATTAACTCCACAGCGCTGCCTATATTTTGAATTCCTATCGTGGAGATTTTCTGAAAGGTCATACTTTTCATAAAACTGTCCAGATTCACACCACTATATTGTTTGGCAAAACCATTTGTAGGTAATGTATGATTGGTTCCAGAAGCATAATCTCCGGCACTTTCCGGGGTGTAATTTCCGATAAATACAGAGCCTGCGTTTTGGATATTATCTATGAAAAATTCTACGTTTTCCATACAGATGATATAATGCTCTGGGCCATAAGCATTAATCAAATCAACCGCAATCTTTTCATTTTCAACCAAAATCAACTTACTATTCGCAATTGCTTTTTCTGCAATCGCTTTACGGGGAAGTACTGCTATTTGGTCCTTGATTTCCTGTTCCACGGTGTTAAGCAAGTTTTCAGAGGTGGAGACCAAAATAACCTGACTGTCCGTGCCATGTTCCGCCTGGCTCAGTAAGTCTGAAGCTACAAAAGACGGTACTGCAGAATTATCAGCAACAACCAACAGTTCGCTTGGGCCTGCAGGCATATCAATAGCAACACCATGTTTTGTTGCCAATTGCTTGGCAATGGTCACATATTGATTTCCTGGACCAAAAATTTTATAAACGCTTGGGATAGTCTTCGTTCCAAAAGTCATTGCTGCAATGGCCTGAATGCCTCCAACTTTGAATATTTGGGTAACGCCGCAAAGTTGAGCTGTATACAAAATAGCAGGATTTATTTCCCCGTTGTTATCGGGGGGAGTGCAGAGAATGATTTCTTGGCAGCCGGCGAGTTTTGCGGGAATTGCCAACATTAAAATAGTCGAAAATAAGGGAGCGGTTCCTCCCGGAATGTACAGCCCCACTTTTTGAATGGCCCTTTTTTCTTGCCAGCACAGAACACCGGGCATTGTTTCAACCTCGACCCTTTTCGTTTTTTGGGCCGCATGAAACTTTTCAACATTGTTTTTGGCCAAAGTAATGGCCTGTTTTAAATCTGCCGATACTTTTTGCACTGCATTTTCCAATTCCTCCAGGGAAACCGAAAAAGAACCGAGCTTGACTTGATCAAATTTTTCGGTGTAGTTGGCAACAGCGGCATCTCCTTCCGTTCTTACTTCCAAAAAAATTGAACTAACAATTTCTTCAATGTCAGCAAGGGTTTGTGTAGGACGCTTTAGGAGTTTATCCCAGTTTTCTTGCTTTGGATAGTTGATGCGCTGCATTACAGTACCATTTTTTCGATTGGACATACTAAAATTCCCTCCGCCCCTGCTTGTTTCAGCTCATCAATCACTTCCCAAAAGGTATCCCTATTGATTACTGTATGCACCGAACTCCAACCTTCTTCTGCCAATGGAAGCACAGTGGGACTTCTCATTCCCGGAAGTAAGGAAATGATATCATCTAATTTTTCATTGGGAGCGTTGAGCAAGACATATTTATTCTGTCTTGCTTGTAATACCGATTTGATACGAAACTTTAATTTTTCTAAAATTTCTTTTCGCTCTTCCGATATTTTTGGGGATACTGCAAGTACTGCCTCACTTTTCAATATGACTTCAACTTCTTTTAGATTGTTCTTGAACAACGTGCTTCCACTGGAAACAATATCACAAATACCATCGGCCAAACCTATATTTGGAGCAATCTCAACCGATCCATTAATAATGTGCAGGTCAGCGTTTACTCCTTTCTTTTTGAAATATTCTTTAACCGTATTGGGATACGAGGTCGCTATTCTTTTACCTTCAAAGTCTTTAACAGAATTGTATGCTATTGCCTTTGGAATGGCAAGAGAAACCTTGCATTTGGAAAAATTCAATCTTTCAACAATTGAGATATCGTTTCCTTTTTCGATTAGAACATTCTCTCCAATAATGGCAATATCCACCACTCCATCCTTTAAGTATTGTGGTATGTCACCATTTCGTAAATAAAACACCTCAAGTGGGAAGTTTCGCGCTGTAGCTTTTAACTGATCCTTACCGTTATCTATGGATATGCCGCAGTCCTTTAGCATTTTCAGGGAATCTTCGTTTAAACGTCCGCTTTTTTGAACTGCAATACGAATCTTTGTCATCTTACTTTTAAATTTTGTTTGGAAACCAAACGGCATTAAAAACAAAACCCGTTTGATTTCTCAAACGGGTTAGAATATGTTTTACAAACAACAATACATTTCTATCTCGCTTGAGGGCAAGTATAAAAATGGTGATGATGTGTGTTTCTGTTTTTCATTTCGACTTCAAAAGTAGAATATATTTTTATATCAAAAAAACACAATTTAGTTATTTCCTAAAATCAAAGGGAGTCCATCTCCGCTAGATCCTACAACAACGACCTTCGAATTTGGCGATTCTGAAAGCTTCAAAGTGGCCTCAATTCCTTTGTCTTGAAGAATTTTGTCCGTCAAGGACGCACTCAATATTCTATTGGCATCAGCTTTACCTTGGGCTTCTATTCTTTGTCTATCGGCTTCTTTGGCTGCTATTTCCAGTCTAAATTGGTATTCCAAGGATTCTTGTTCTTGCTTTAATTTATTTTCTATAGCGTCCTTGATTGTAGTTGGTAGTTTTACATCTTCAACCAGTATTCGCTTAACATTTACGAATTGACCTTCCAATTCTTTTCTCACTTCCACAAGGATTTCTTGCTCAATAGCGTCACGCTTGCTGGAATACAATTGTTCCGGAGTGTACCTACCCACAACGCTCCTTGCTGCTGAGTTGATTGCTGGATCAAGTAGTTCCACAACAAAATCCTGTCCTTTGGTTTTTATCAAATTTCCAAGGTTCTCATATTCTGGCTCAAACCAAATGGTCCCGTTAACAGACACTTGAAGTCCGTCTACCGAAAGTACATTCATTTCATCTGAAATTGACTGTTGCCGTACTTTATGTATCAACATATCATTCCAAGGCGCGACAATATGCCATCCCTCACCGTAGGTTTGGTCGGTAACAACTCCTCCAGCTGCAGGTCTAAACAAAACCCCTCCTTCACCGGGGCCAATTCGTACAATTGTTTTGGCCACCAAAATGATTAAAATTATTGCAATAAAAACTGCGGGCAATGCAATTCTAGGTAATCTATCCATCATTAAATATTTTATATTAATCCGTTATATTTTCTCAAGAACCATTCCAGCGCAAGTGTTACTGCCATTAGGCCCAACAAAACCCTGAAATCGATTAAAGATACGACATTTTGTCTGCTCTTTTGCACGGGTGTGAATTGATTGGAAGTGGTTAATTTATCAACCAAAGAATCAATTGTATTCAGATAGTATATCTCTCCATTCGCTTTTTCCGCAAGTCGTTGCAGCTTTCCATAATCTGCAGAAACCATTAATTTTTCCGGATTGAATTCAAGAATTTTGAATGAACCGGAGCGTTTACTATTATTTTCCAGTTTGGTGACAGTAAACGAATACTCCCCCGCTGGAAAATCACTGAGGTCAGCTTCAAAATAATTGCCTTTTAACAACATGGGTAACTCCCTGGAAAAATTAGTGTCGTTAGAATCACAACGCAACACAAGGTTCGAGTTTGAATCAAAGTTAAAACTTTCATCAAAGCTGTATGCTCGAATCTTAGCTTCGCTAGAATTTTCATAGATTAACTTATAGTCCAATTCCAACCTACTTTTTCTCCCATCACTGGTCAAATACACCATGAGTTTACCCATGAACTCATCAAATTCATTAAAACTTTGGGTGTTTCGATAGGTCTGAGCCCGCCATCTCCAGATGTTTTCTCCAAAAAGTACTGCCTCTTTTTTTGAACCTTCCGTTAAAATGGCAAACAAAGGTTTGTCTAAATCTACCCCTCGTATCCTTTGGTGTACTAAAACATCGGAATTGATTTTTAGGTCGATATCTCCTAAATTTCCCAGCAAGGGTGGATAATTTTGAAGAGAGAAATCAGAAAGCCCGAAAGTGCCAAATGCATTGTTTATAACCGGTTCAATTTCCTCTGGCTGGTTATAATTCTCCTTGAAAAAACTAGATTGTACAGCATTAAGAAAACCCCAATTGGTTTTGGTTCCCGTGATGGTAAAGGTATTGGTCTTGCTATCACTTAAATAATCATATAGGGGCCTAAACCTGCTTGAAGGTTGATACAAAATGAACAAATCTGTTTCTTCCTTAGAAGACAATGCTTCTTGAGGGTTTGTAATTTTGACGGTACGTTGCTCATTGGCTTCTATGGCCTTTTTAAGGGCGCCAATGTCTGGATGGAGTACCTCCGCAACAATGGTAACCAAGGTTTTTTCATCTATAATTTCCACCGCGATTTCCTTCCTGTTATTTAAAGTATTCCTCTCGGTTGAAAGGGGCTCTACCTGAATTAAAATGTTTTTTATTCCCACAGATTCCGCTTCCAATAGCGCGTTTACGGTCCTGCTGTTTTCATTGCTTCCAAAATTCAACTTTTCCCGGAACTTCACATTACCATCAATGGCGATACTAACTGTTTTGGAAGTGTTATCATTTCCGTTGTAGTTCACAGTGACCTCCACAGGAAATTTATTCTTTAAAAAGGCATAGGTGTTACTGTTTACCAATCCGATGGAAATGTCCTCGTATGTGGTTGTATCCCCAACAACAACTGGATTTACCGAAATATTCTCACCCAAGTTCAGAAATTCGTAATCGCTTCCCAAGGTTTGGTTCCCATCTGTAAACAATACTAGGGTATTAGATCCACTTGCATAAATTTCGTTAAGCTTTGAAAGGGCATTGGCAATATTGGTATTGGTTCCTTCAAACCGTAAGGAATCCTCTTGACCTAACTTTGATTCAAAGTTGTAGTTTTCGATTTGAAAACGTCTGTTTAAATTCTCGTTTTCTGTAATCGATTTAATTGTGTTTACAAGTTGTTCCTTATCCTCATTTCCTATGGACGCTGAATTATCCGCTAAGATGATAAGATTGGATTTCTCCAAAAAGTTCTCATTTTGGGTAAATTTTGGGTTTACAAGTAGTACAAATGCACCCAGTAAGGTGCAAAATCGCAATACGGCCAAAATTTTATAAAATTGCCCCTTTCGTTGATTCTTGTAGAAATATTGATAGTATACGATGACAAACGCTGCTAAAACAGCTAAGATTAGTAAGAGCACCGTACGTATTTCCATTCAGGTTCAGGTTAGCATGCCTCCATCAACATTCAGTACTTGTCCCGTAACATAGGCAGAAAGGTCAGAAGCCAAGAATACACATGCATTAGCTACATCTTCAGGGTTTCCTCCTCTTTTTAACGGAATAGCATCCCTCCAGCCTTGAACGGTTTTCTCATCGAGCTTGTCTGTCATTTCAGTTTCTATAAAACCTGGTGCTATGGCATTGCAACGAATGTTCCGAGACCCCAATTCCAACGCAACCGACTTGGTAAAACCTATCATCCCGGCCTTTGAAGCAGCATAGTTTGTTTGTCCTGCATTTCCTTTTACCCCCACAACACTGCTCATATTGATAATTGAGCCTTTTCGCTGCTTAAGCATGGTGCGTTGCACTGCTTTGGTCATATTGAAGACTGATTTCAGATTGATCTCGATTACTTTGTCAAAATCCTCTTCTCCCATTCGCATCAACAGATTATCTTTTGTAATCCCCGCATTGTTGATCAATACGTCTATTGTATCAAAATTCTCCAATACTTGCTTTACCAATTCTTCTGATTCTGAAAAGCTGGCCGCATTACTCTTAAATGCTTTGGCTTTTACACCCATATTCAGTAGTTCCTTTTCAAGTTCAAGTGCGGGAGCTTCGCTCGAGCTATAAGTAAAAGCCACATTGGCACCGTGTTGTCCGAATACCTGGGCAATGCCCTTTCCAATTCCTCTACTGGCTCCTGTGATGATTACGTTCTTGCCTTCTAAAAGTTTCATAATGTACAATGTTTGTTTGTCTGGTTGTGTAACCAAATATAGTTTTTGTTTTATGTTTTGACACAAAAAAATCCCGTATAAAACGGGATTTACAATAGATTTAACTATTGATTATCCTATTACTTCCTTGACTTTTACACCAATTTCCGCAGGTGAGTCAACCACATGGATTCCACACTCTCCCATAATACGTTTTTTGGCTTGGGCGGTATCATCACTGCCACCTACAATTGCACCTGCATGGCCCATTGTTCTACCGGCGGGAGCAGTCTCACCAGCGATAAATCCAACAATTGGTTTTTTACTTCCACTTTCTTTATACCATTTGGCTGCGTCTGCTTCCAGTTGACCTCCAATTTCCCCAATCATGACCACACATTCGGTTTCTGGATCATTGATCAATAGTTCCACGGCACTTTTTGTTGTGGTTCCAATAATTGGGTCTCCTCCGATTCCTATTGCGGTAGTGATCCCCAAACCTTGACGGACCACTTGATCCGCAGCTTCGTAGGTCAATGTACCCGATTTGGAAACAATGCCCACATTTCCTTTTTTGAAAACGAAACCTGGCATAATTCCAACTTTAGCTTCTTCAGGTGTGATTACTCCTGGACAGTTTGGCCCTACCAATGTGCAATCAAACTTTTTGATATAATCGTTGGCTTTCACCATGTCAGCCACAGGAATTCCTTCAGTAATAGTAATGATTACCTTGATACCTGCGCTGGCGGCTTCCATAATGGCATCGGCAGCAAAGGCTGGTGGGACAAAGATGATGGTGGTATCCGCACCAACTTCCCTTACAGCATCTTCAACAGTATTAAAAACAGGTTTTCCCAAGTGTTCCTGACCACCTTTTCCTGGAGTGACACCTCCAACTACATTGGTTCCATACTCAATCATCTGACTGGCATGAAAGGTACCTTCACTTCCTGTGAAACCTTGTACAATTATCTTTGAATCTTTGTTTACTAAGACGCTCATATTTTTATTTTATTAGCCGCAACAAAAGTATACTATTGCCTCTAAAAGTTAAAGTAATTTATCAGCTATTTCCTTTTATGGATTTTAGCAACGATGGAAGGTTTTTAATAGCAGTGATTTCACGCATTTTAGATCTTGCTTCTTCTGCTGGGCTTCCGAAATATGTTTTACCGCCTTCCAAGCTCTTGGCTACACCGGATTGTGCATATACCACCGCCCCTTTGCCTATGGTTATGGCGCTGATGACTCCAACTTGACCCCACAAAACCACTTCATCTTCAATTACCACACAACCTGCAATACCTGTATGAGAGGCAATTTGGCATCTTCTTCCGATTACCGTGTCATGCCCAACTTGAATCTGGTTATCCAATTTGGTCCATTCCTTTATGGTTGTGTCACCGGTCACCCCTCTATCAATGGTGCAAGATGCACCGATATCCACATTATCTTCGATAATCACCCTACCGCTGGACAGCAATCGCTCAAAACCCTCCGTTCTTTTCTTATAGTAAAATGCATCGGATCCCAGAACAGTACCACTATGTATGACAACATTATCTCCAATGACACAATTGTCATAAATGGAGACATTGGCATGTATTAAGCAGTTTTTTCCGATTTGCACATTATTTCCAATAAATGTATTGGGTTGAATAACGGTACCTTCACCAATTACTGCTGACTCGGCTATTGCTGAATCCGAACTTTTAAAAGGTGAAAAATACTGGGTAAGTTTATTGAAATCTGTAAACGGTTCCTCCGAAATCAGCAGCGCTTTCCCATCAGGACATTCTACTTCTTTGTTGATAAGTACGACTGATGCATTGCATTCCAAAGCCTTGTCATAATATTTTGGATGGTCAACAAATACGATGTCGCCTTCCTCCACGACATGGATTTCATTCATGCCAAGTACAGGAAAATTTTCATCTCCAATAAATTTAGCATCAATAATATTGGCTATTTCCTTTAAAGTGTATGGCTTAGGAAATTTCATTTCAAGTTATTCTTTAACTCTTTCCTGATAAGTACCTTTTTCGGTCTCCACTTTAATTTTATCGCCTTCATTGATAAAAAGTGGCACATTTATTCTGGCCCCCGTTTCAACAGTTGCCGGTTTTGTGGCATTTGTAGCGGTATTTCCTTTTACTCCAGGCTCGGTGTGTGTTACTTCCAAGATAACACTGGCAGGCATATCAACTGAAAGCGGCATGCTATCCTCAGTATTGAAAAGAATGGTCACCACCTCCCCTTCTTTCAATAAATCGGGAGCGTCCAATGAATTTTTCTCCAATGAAATCTGGTTGTAATCATCCGTATTCATAAAGTGGAAAGTGTCTCCTTCGGCGTACAAATATTGATATGATCTTGTTTCCACTCGCACATCGTCAATTTTGTGTCCAGCGGAGAAGGTATTATCTATTACTTTTCCCGTGGTTACACTTTTTAATTTTGTGCGAACAAAAGCTGGTCCTTTTCCAGGTTTAACATGAAGGAACTCAATGATTTTATAAATATCGTGGTTGTACTTAATACACAACCCTTTTCGAATATCTGATGTATTTGCCATAAATCTTAGTTTGAACTAAAGTAACCTTTCATGATTCCGCGCTGTGAATCCCTAATGAATTGTAAAATCTCATCCCGCTCTGGAGTGGCCTCCATTTCAGCCTCAATAATCGATGCAGCTTGGGAATTATTATAGTTTTTCTGATAAAGTATTCTGTAAATGTTCTGGACTTCCCTGATTTTATCAGCCGTAAAACCACGTCTTCGCAGTCCAATCGAGTTAATGCCAACATAGGACAATGGTTCTCTTGCAGCTTTTACATAAGGCGGCACATCTTTTCTAACCAATGAACCACCGGTCACGAATGCATGATTTCCTATGGAAACAAACTGATGAACAGCCACCATACCTGCTAGAACCACATTTTCCCCGATGGTAACATGACCGGCCAAGGTAGAATTATTGCTAAAAATACAACCATCTCCTACCAAGCAGTCGTGGGCAACATGACAATAGGCCATAATTAAGCAATTGTTTCCGATAACCGTTTTCATTCGGTCTGCCGTACCCTTATTAATGGTAGCACATTCTCGAATTGTGGTATTGTCACCAATGTGGACAGTTGTCTCTTCTCCTTGATATTTTAAATCTTGGGGCATGGCCGAAATAATTGCGCCTGGAAAAATATTACAATTCTTTCCGATACGGGCACCTTCCATTATTGTAACATTGGACCCTATCCAAGTACCCTCTCCGATGGTAACATTATTATGTATAGTGGTAAAGGGTTCTATCACCACATTTTTGGCAATCTTGGCACCTGGATGCACATAAGCAAGTGGTTGATTCATGTTATAATCCTTTTACTTTAGTGATTTGGGCCATAATTTCAGCCTCCGATACCAACCTGCCATTGGCATAAGCTCTTCCTTGCATCTGGCAGATACCCCGTCGAATGGGAGATAACAAGTCCAGTTTAAAAATTAGGGTGTCTCCTGGAACCACTTGATGTTTATATCTAACATTATCTATCTTTAAAAGATAGGTAAGGTAATTTTCGGGGTCGGGAACGGTACTTAAAACCAAGATTCCCCCAGTTTGCGCCATGGCCTCAATCTGCAACACCCCGGGCATTACCGGAGCGCCAGGAAAATGCCCCACAAAAAAGGGCTCGTTCATGGTTACGTTTTTGATGCCAATTACATGTTGGTCGGACAGCTCCATAATTTTATCCACCAATAAAAATGGCGGGCGGTGTGGAAGCATATCCATGATCTGGTTCACATCCTTTACAGGAGTCGCTGCCAAATCCACATCGGGCACATAATTTCGTTTTTCTTGTTTGATAATCTTCTGGATTTTCTTAGCAAACTGTGTGTTGACAAAGTGTCCTGGCTTGTTAGCAATTACCTTGCCTCGAATTCGAGTGCCGGCCAGTGCCAAATCTCCGATTACATCCAACAGTTTATGTCGTGCAGCCTCATTTGGGTGGTGCAACGTAAGGTTGTCCAATATCCCATTGGGCTTAACGGACAGTTTCTTTTTGTTGAAAGCCTTTTCCAATTTTTTCATTGTGGATTCAGAAATCTCTTTATCCACATAAACGATGGCGTTGTTCAAATCACCACCTTTTATCAGACCGTGCTCCAATAGCATTTCCAATTCATGCAGAAAACTAAAAGTTCTGGCATCCGCAATTTGATCTTTAAAATTGGAAATTTTTTCCAAGGAAGCGTTTTGTGTTCCCAAAACCTTGGTGCCAAAATCGACCATGGTGGTAACTTGATAGGTTTCGGCAGGAATCACGGTAATTTCACTACCTGTGGCCTCATCCCTATACGTAATTACATCCCTGACCACATATTCTTCGCGCACCTGCTCTTGGTCAACTATTCCTGCTTCTTCCAAGGCTTGAACAAAAAATTTGGAAGAACCGTCCATAATTGGAGGTTCTGGCGAATCCAATTCAATCAGAACATTATCAATATCCAATCCCACCAATGCAGCCAGTACGTGTTCAGAGGTTTGAATCTTGACCCCGTTCTTTTCCAAGTTGGTACCTCGCTGGGTGTTTATCACATAGTTGGCATCCGCTTCTATGATAGGCTCACCTTCAAGGTCCACCCGCTTAAATGCAAATCCGTGATTTTCTTTTGCCGGAACAAAGGTCATTGTGACATTTTCCCCGGTATGCAACCCCACTCCTTTTAGGGTTACTTTCTCTTTAATTGTACGTTGTTTCGTGCTAATTTTGCTCACCTTCGACCTTTTTTTCTATGTCGTTGATTTTATTTACCAGTTTTGGTAGATTTTTGAAATGAACATATGATTTGTTGTAGTCACCATAATTTAGAGCAGGTGATCCCTGTAACACCTCATCATCCTTAACATTTCTACCAATACCGGATTGTGCTTGTATTTTTACCCGATCACCTATGGTAATGTGCCCAACAATACCAACTTGCCCTCCAATTAAACAATATTTTCCTATTTTGGTAGATCCTGCGATTCCTGTTTGTGCTGCTATTGCGGTATGCTCACCAATTTCTACATTATGGGCAATTTGAATCTGGTTATCAAGCTTCACTCCTCTTCTTAAAATGGTAGAACCAAGGGTCGCCCGATCAATGGTTGTTCCGGCTCCGACATCAACATTATCTTCAAGGATCACATTTCCTGTTTGGGGGACTTTGCTGTATTCTCCGTTTGAGTTTGGCGTGAATCCAAAACCGTCTGCACCAATAATCGCTCCGCTGTGAATAACGCATGCATTGCCTATAATGGACTCAGAATAAATCTTTGCTCCCGCAAATATCAAAACGTTATCTCCAATAGTGACATTATCTCCAATATATACATTGGGGTAGACCTTGACATCTTTACCAATTTTCACATTGTCGCCCAAATAAGAAAAAGCCCCAAGGTAAAATCCTTCGCCATAAGCAGCACTTTCAGAAACAAAGGACGGATTCTCGATACCGACCTTATTGTTTTTGACCTGATTGTAATATTCCAATAACTTGGAAAAGGATTTATATGCATCCTCTACCTTGATCAAGGTGGTGGATATAGATTGTTCCGGGACAAAATCCTTATTGACTATGGTAATGGATGCCTTGGTGGAATAGATATACGAAGTATATTTTGGATTGGACAGAAAGGTCAATGATCCCTTTTCTCCCTCTTCTATCTTAGACAATTTGTGAACAGCAATCTGAGGATTACCCTCAACTTCTCCCTCTAAAATTCCGGCAATTTGGGTGGCTGTAAATTTCATTTGTGCAAAAGTAACAAAATTTGTTAAACGCTTTCTTTGGGGTAACAGCAATAATATTTTGTCACTGTTTTGGACAGGGCTTTTAAGCTCAACTGGTCCGATTCTTTAAGAACATCGGTCACCTTGCCATTTTTCTTGAGTATTTTAATTGCCTGATGCCCCTGATTGTAGGCCTTGTTCGAAATTTCACCTTGAAAAACAAAATAAGGCACCTCACCCTCTGTAAGATTTAACGTTTGAGCCACCGTTTTAAGTTTAGCATTAATTTTTTCAGGTGCAAATGGCTTATTCTTTATTTTGATGTTCAGCAGATTCCGGTTCAGAAGCATTTGACAAAGTTTCGACAGCACAAAATCATTATGGAACTGCCATGCCTTGATTGCACCCAACACATCAATATCATCCAAAAGCGCAAATTTTTTCAAGGTGCCTGGATTGAAACTCGGACTATCTTGCGTCTTAAGGAAAGACAATACGGTTAGTCCACCTTCTATTTCAACATCTTCTATTAACAGCTGCTTGGCCCTGTGCATAATTCGAACTAGAAGTTGCTCTGCCATTAAACCTGTTTTATGCAGATACACCTGCCAGTACATAAATCTCCGCGCCATTAAAAATTTCTCAACGGCATAAATTCCTTTCTCCTCCACTACCAAATTGCCATCAACAACATTCAACATCGAAATTAATCGCTCTGAATTGATATTACCTTCGGTAACCCCCGCATAAAAACTATCCCGTTTTAAATAATCCAATCGGTCCATATCCAATTGACTCGACACCAATTGATTAAGGAATGGTCTTGGATACTCACCCTTGAAAATGGAAATGGCCGTATCCAATTTACCTTCAAACTCCTTATTAAGGTATAGCATAAACTCGAGGGACAATTGCTCATGACTAATTCCTTTCACAAAAAAACCTTCCAAGGCATGTGAGAAAGGACCGTGGCCAATATCGTGCAAAAGAATGGCACATAACAGGCCGGTTTCTTCTTCTTGACTTATGTCAATGTCCTTCCATCTAAGAATTTGAATTGCCCTGGTCATCAAGTGCATACTTCCCAGTGCATGGTGGAATCTGGTATGATGCGCCCCGGGATAAACCAAGTATGACATCCCCATTTGCGAAATCCTTCGTAAGCGCTGAAAGTACGGATGGGCGATTAGGTCAAAAATAAGTTGATTTGGTGTTCCAATAAAACCGTAAATTGGATCGTTAAATACTTTGAGCTTATTGGTGTCTGCCAAGAAAGTTGATTTTTAGTAGCGCAAAGATAACCACTATATGAACAAGATCACAATTCTGTGGGTCGATGACGAGATCGACCTCTTAAAACCGCATATTCTTTTTCTTGAAAATAAAAACTATAAGGTAGTCACCAGCCAGAGTGGACAGGATGCCTTGGAAGAGTTGCGGAATTCCTTTTTTGATATCGTTTTTTTGGATGAGAACATGCCCGGCATCTCGGGTTTGGAAACCTTGACCGAAATAAAAAAACTCGATGCCTCAATTCCGGTGGTGATGATCACCAAGAGTGAGGAAGAGTATATCATGGACGAGGCCATCGGCTCCAAGATTGCCGATTATTTAATCAAACCCGTAAATCCAAACCAGATTTTGTTGTCCTTAAAAAAGAGTTTGGACAATTCCCGTTTGGTTTCTGAGAAAACAACCGCCAACTATCAGCAAGAGTTTCGGAAAATCGCAATGGATTTGTCCATGGTGAACAGCCATGAGGAATGGACAGAGCTCTATAAAAAATTGATCTATTGGGAACTGCAACTGGAGGAAATTGAGGATACCGGCATGACGGAGATTTTGGAATCGCAAAAGACCGAGGCCAATTCCCAGTTCAGTAAGTTTATCGACAAAAATTACCCGGATTGGTTTCAAAATGGGGAGGGGCCCATCATGTCGCATACCCTATTTCGGAAAAAGATTCAACCCGAACTCGAAGGCGGCAAAACTTTATTGGTTGTAATTGACAACCTTCGGTTTGATCAGTGGTTGGCCTTTGAGGAAACATTGAGTATGCATTACAAGAAAAAGCAAGAAGATTCCTATTATAGTATTTTGCCCACCGCAACACAATACGCCCGTAATTCCATTTTCTCGGGCTTGATGCCTTTGGATATGGAAAAAAGACATCCCAATTGGTGGAAAAATGATACCGATGAAGGCGGCAAGAATCTGTTTGAGGCAGAATTTTTGGGTGCCCAGCTCAAACGTTTGGGCTTGGACCTGAAATGGGAATACCACAAGATCAGCAGTTTAAAACAAGGGAAACATCTGGCGCAGAACTTTAGATCTCAAAAAGACAACGATCTTACCGTTTTGGTTTACAATTTTGTGGACATGCTATCCCATTCCAAGACTGAGATGGAAGTAATCAAGGAACTCGCTTCCAATGACAAGGCCTACCGTTCCCTTACAGTAAGTTGGTTTAAAAACTCACCTTTGTTGGAAATTATCCAATCTGCACAAAACATGGACATGAAATTGATATTGACCACCGATCATGGCACCATCAATGTAAAGCAACCCTCAAAGGTTATCGGAGATCGAGACACCAGCCTTAACTTAAGGTATAAAACAGGTAGAAGCCTAACCTATGAAAAAAGAGACGTGCTTGCCGCGGAGAATCCCCAAAACATTCACCTTCCCAATATTAATCTGAGCAGTTGTTTCATTTTTGCTAAGAACGATATGTTCTTTGCCTATCCCAATAACTACAACCATTATGTGGGATATTACAGAAATACCTATCAACATGGAGGGGTTTCTCTTGAAGAAATGATCGTACCTTTTGTAGTTTTGGACCCAAAATAGATTCGTTCGATGACCTTCCATAAAGATGAACTGGAAAAAACGGCCCAATATGTTTTGGACAATGCCAAAACCAAAACCCTTTGTTTTTATGGAGAGATGGGTGCCGGTAAAACAACATTGATAAAATCCATCGTAAAAAAATTGGGGGGAATGGATAATGCCAACAGCCCAACGTTCGGATTGGTGAACGAATATCACGATCAAGATGGAAATCTTTTGGCCTATCATTTTGATTTTTACCGGATTGAAAATGAAATGGAAGCTTTGGATTTGGGATTGGAAGATTATCTGAATTCCGATGCCTGGATTTTTATGGAATGGCCGGAGAAAATAGAATCCTTGCTGCCCAACGAAGTTGTCTCCGTTTACTTACACTTTATCGATGAAAACACCCGTTCAATCGAGTTTAGTGCTGATTGAAATTAATTACAACTATCTTTTTTCAAGTTTCGATAAACGGCAAATCTGTCGGTAAAATGCTTTTATTTTAGGATGAAATGCAATTTTTATCGATGAAATGCATGTAGGATAAGTAAAATTTCCTACATTTGTTATTGAAATGAATTCATTTATTAACCAAAAACTCTTTTACGATGAACACTAAAAGATTATTTTTTGGATTATTGGCTGTTGCTTTTTTGGCAATGACGGCGGTTTCAACCGATGTTATCAATGTTGATAAGGACCAGCAGGTTAATGTCAATAAATTAAAAATTGGCAAAAAGTAAGTAACATAAAAGATGCTTTCTTTTAAACCCCTTCAAGTAAGGGGTTTTTTTATACAATAAATGGAAGGATCTTTAGTTATTACTGTATGCAAGCCAAAAAAAAGGTAAGAAAGAGACTTATAATAGAGGGGTTGTTAACTTTATTAGTTGCACTATCTCCTGTCTTATTTTATTCTTATAAGTACACCTCTAATGATACCGAATCTCTTGATTTTATTTTTTTTGAGATTAGTTCAAATGGATTCGCAGATGCTCGAACTGCTCTGTGGTTCTACCTCATTAAAATTGTCCCATTGACCTTGCTGATCATATGGTTTGTTACTAATAAACAATGGTGGTATCATGCCATTTTAATTCCAATTGCGATGTATAGCTTTCAGCTGTACAGTGTTATTGCGAACAATTCTCAAGACGTTGATGAAAATGAGGTGTTTTATGTAATTGCGGTAACCATGGTAGTGGTACCCATTGTATATTTCATAAGAGTGAAGTTAATAGATAAACATGTTCATGGCATTGACTTGGACGCCATGGATACGGAACTCCGCATCTTAAAAGAAAAAGAAGAACTGCGTAAAGAGCGTGAGAAATTGGAGCAACGCCAGAAGACCCTTGCGAAAAAAATGTAAATTTGTTCCCATAGCCTAGGGATAAGCAACAGATTTACATGGTATGAACCAACCCTCCTCTCCTTTTAGTAAGCAACAACTTTTACCTCAAGAAGAAACTTTAGAGGTCCTAAAGCAAAAAGGTGAACTGTTTATTGGCCTTCCCAAAGAAAACCAATACCAAGAAAAACGAATCTGCCTTACCCCCGATGCGGTGAACGCGATTACCGCTCATGGACATCGTGTGCTTATTGAATCAGGAGCTGGTGAAGGGGCTAATTTTTCAGATGCTGATTATACCAATGCCGGTGGGGAAATTACCCGCGACACAAAAAAGGTGTTTTCTTGTCCACTGATTCTTAAAGTGGAACCTCCTACCCTTTCGGAAATTGACTTACTGAATCCCCAGACCACTGTGATTTCGGCACTGCAAATAAAAACACAGAGCAAAGAATACTTTGAGGCTATGGCCAAAAAACGGTTGACCGCCATTGCTTTTGAATACATTCGTGATGAAGATGGAAAATACCCAGCGGTAAGGTCATTAAGTGAAATAGCCGGGATTTCCTCCATCCTAGTTGCTTCCGAATTGATGGCCACAACCAATAAAGGAAACGGTTTGATGTTCGGAAACATTAGCGGAGTCCCTCCTGTTGAGGTTGTTATTATCGGTGCGGGGACGGTTGGTGAATTTGCTGCACGTTCCGCTTTGGGACTTGGTGCCAACATCAAAGTGTTTGACAATTCCATTACCAAGTTGCGGAACATACAGACCAATTTGAATCAAACGGTATACACATCGACCATTCAACCCAAAAATTTATTGAAGGCCTTAAAACGGTGCGATGTGGCCATTGGAGCGACCCGCGGAAAGGACCGCTCCCCCATTGTCGTGTCCAGTACTATGGTGGAAAATATGAAAAAAGGAGCCGTGATCATTGATGTAAGTATTGATATGGGCGGTTGTTTTGAAACCTCCGAAGTGACGAGCCATGACAAACCCACCATAGAAAAGTTTGAGGTGATACATTATGGGGTTCCCAATATTCCATCACGGTACCCGAGAACTTCATCCATTTCCATTAGCAACATTTTTACGCCCTATCTTTTAAAATTGGGCGAAGATGGCGGACTGGAAAATTCGTTGCGATTTGACAAAGGGCTACGCAATGGCCTATATATGTACCACGGCATTTTGACCAATAAATCAGTTGGGGATTGGTTCGGACTTACGTACAACGATATTAACTTTCTTATTTTTTAACAGCACATGGCATTTTTAAGACGCTTGGGATGGTATCTGGTTGGACTGTCCATTGGAATCATCTTTCTTATTTTCTTTCTGAAGAAAAAATCTGGGGAAAGTGGAATTGAGTTCTGTTATTTTCCCAATTGTCGGGTGTTAAAGGATATGCGTTCCAAGCCCATGGTCTTTTCAGAAGAGTTTAATCAAGCCAAAGATACTCTCCTTATCAAATCGTTTTTGACCGATGGCGATATTGACTTTGGAAAAAGCGACACCAAATCCGAGCCCTGCAAAACCTATTTTGTTAGTTATGAGCTTAAAACCTTAAAAGTTCAAAATTGCTCGGACGAAATTGTAATAGAATCCTTAGAGTAGAATCATAAATCCAATTTTCTTCGTTTCTTCTCTTTTTGTAATAACGAAAGTTCACGGGTGGTTTGTCCGGCAACGGAGGTATTTTCCTCGGCACGCCGAATCAGATAGGGCATTACATCCTTGACCGGGCCATAAGGCACATATTTGGCGGCATTAAATCCTTCGGCCGTTAAATTATAAGTGATGTGGTCGCTCATCCCGTACAATTGTCCAAACCAGATATGTTCCTCATTCGGCTTTAAACCCTTTTCCTCCATCTGCGTGATCAACTTTAAACAACTTTCTTCATTATGCGTGCCTGCGAAAATGGAAAGTACACCCAAATGTTGCATCATAAAGGTAATGGCAGCATCAAAGTTTTCGTCTGTCGCTTTTTTGGAGGGACAGATTGGGCTTTTATATCCCATTTCCTCAGCCCTTTCATTTTCTTTTTCCATATAGGCACCGCGTACCACTTTAAGCCCGATTTTAAATCCTTCGGATTCAGCAACACCATGTATCTCTTTCAGATAGTCCATCCTATCCCATCGGTACATTTGAAGGGTATTGTAAACTATGGTTTTTTTGGTGTTGTACTTGCGCATCATATCCATGGCAATGTCATCGGCTGCGGCTTGCATCCAGCTTTCTTCCGCATCAATAAGTAAGGCGACCTCCAGGTCATGTGCCTTTTTGCATACTTGGTCATAACGGTCCAATATGCGGTCCCAAGCTTTAGATTCTTCATCATTTAACGCTTTCCCAGCACTGACTTTTTCATAGAGTTCGAATCGCCCGAACCCGGTTGGCTTAAAAACGGCAAAGGGAATGGCATCTTTTTCCTTCACAAAATTCAATACTTCAAGGGTTTTGGATAGGGCAAAATCGAATTGGTCTTCGATCTCCTTTCCTTCTACCGAATAATCCAAAATGGAACAAACCCCTTTTCCATACATTTTGTCAATGATGGGTAGGCAGTCTTCCTCGTTTACCCCTCCGCAAAAATGGTCAAACACGGTTGCCCTTACCAAACCTTCAATGGGTAGATGTGCTTTGAGGGCAAAATTGGTGACAGCGGTACCAATCTTGACCAAGGGTTCGTTGGCTATCAATCTAAAAAGAAAGTAAGCGCGTTCTAGCTCGGAGTCGGTTTTTAATTGAAAAGCCGTTGCGGTATTCTCAAAATTCGGTTGCATTATTAGGAATCTTTTAAAGATTCAAATATAAGTCGGTCTTTGGGAAGATTATCTATTAAAATAGTCTTTATTTTGCACTGCAAACCAAATTATGGAATCCATCAAATCCCTCGCTTACGAAGTACATATGGAGGAGCTTGCCGAGGCCTCGCTCAGGCAGCATATCGCCAAAAGTGGTTACTCCTCAGTTTTTGTTTTGGTTGATGAGAATACCAAGGTACATTGCCTACCCAAGTTTATACACAAATTGGGCATGGCTCCTAACGCAATCTATGAAATTAAGGCAGGGGAAGTACACAAACATATTGGAACTTGTTCGCTAGTTTGGGAATGGTTGTCAGACGAAGGGGCCGATAGAAAAAGTCTGTTGATCAATCTTGGAGGAGGGGTTCTTACCGACCTTGGCGGTTTTGTGGCGTCCACTTTTAAAAGGGGAATTGATTTTATCAACGTGCCCACTACCCTTTTGGCCATGGTTGATGCATCCATCGGGGGGAAAACAGGTGTGGATCTGGGGGCGCTCAAAAATCAGATTGGTGTGATCAATCAACCACAGATGGTATTGGTGTTTCCTGAGTTTTTGGAAACCCTGGAACCCAGACAGGTAAAAAGTGGTTTTGCTGAAATGTTAAAGCACGGATTAATTGTTGATGAGGAATACTGGAAAACTTTACGTGCTACGGAAAACTTTGCCAACGGAAAATGCATTCAACAGTCCATTGCCATAAAAAATGAGGTGGTGAGCCAGGATCCTACCGAAAAAGGGCTCCGAAAAATCTTGAATTTTGGACATACGCTGGGTCATGCCATAGAATCCTATTTTTTGGAAAGTAATGATAAACCAACCTTGCTTCACGGGGAAGCAATTGCTGTTGGGATGATTCTTGAAGGGTATCTTTCGCATGAGCTTAAAGGTTTGTCCAAATTATCTCTGCAAGAAATCAAAGACACCTTTTTAAACCACTTTGACCGTGTAGAGTTTGATGGGAAGGACATACAGGCCATACTCCAACTTTTGATCTACGACAAAAAGAATTCACATGGAGAGGTGAACTTTGTACTGCTTCAGGCAATCGGATCTTCGGTTACTGATGTCAAAGTTCCGGAAAATCTTTTTGCAAAAGCTTTCGCTTACTACAAAGAACGATAGGTACGTATACTAAAACTGTATTGTTTACAACTCTTTGCAAGCTTCGATTTCAAAAATTTATAGCTTAGGATAAGAAATCAAAAACCTAATCTACCATGAAACGAATCTTGATCGATTACAAAAAACTGGACCACGCTGTGGCAGCGGTACTTATTGATTCTTATCCATATGGTTATGGTGATGAAGATATTATCACCCTTAAAAAACCCAATGGGGAAATCATTGAAGCCGTTGAGGTTAAAACAGCAGATGCCATTTATTTGGTGAAGATAAGTAAGAGTCTTTCCAATTTTATTTCCAATTTCGAGGAAAACATTGAAAAGGAATTGGACAAGAGTTCAGAAACAGAGGCTGTTTCGGGGACAGAGGAAAGTCCTTTGCCAAACCAGGAAAAAGAATCAGAAAACGATGCTGAAAATAATAGCTTATTGTAAATAGTTACGCCTAATCCAGATATCGTTCGTGTACAATTTTCAGGTGATGCGCCTGATGTCCGCAAATAATAAAGCCCATGGCCCTTGTGCTCATTTCCGAACCACTGGCCATACCCACCCTTTTTAAAGCTTCCTCATCAAAAGAACGAAATAGGGTAATGGTTGACTCACGTACCGTCTTATACTCTTCAAGTATATCTTGCTTACTTTTTGAATCCACATTTGATTGCGGAACATAGATATCCTGATCAAATCCTGCTAAAGCGGTTTTGTCATTTCGCGCAAAGCGCAAAGCTCTATATTGAAAAACCCTTTCGGCATCAATTACGTGAACCAAAAGTTCCGCCAAAGTCCATTTTCCATCGGCATAGGCATAACCCAATTTGTTTTCTGGAAGGTTTTCAAGGAAAGAAATCAGTCTGTCCCTCCCCTGTTCCAATTCAATTAACAAAGGATTTTCTCCAACCGATAGCACATAGTTATGGTAAAAGGGGTTGTATTCCGAAGGCGATAATTCAGATGCAAGCATTGTTTATGTAAAAAAGTAAATTAAAGTTCGTTGAAAATGGTATGCATCAAACGTTTTTTGTCGTTGATGCTTTCCTCAAGAGAAATCATGGTTTCTGTTCGGCTGATTCCATCAATATCATCAATCTTAAAAATAATGTTCTTGGCGTGGGTTGTATCCTTTGCCCTGATCTTACAGAAAATATTGAATTTACCGGTGGTGATATGCGCAACCGTTACATAAGGGATTTGACTCAAGCGTTCCAATACAAATTTGGTTTGATGGGTTTTTTCAAGAAAAATGCCAACATAGGCTATAAACGAGTATCCAAGTTTTACATAATCCAAAGTCAATGAAGATCCCTTGATAATTCCAGATTCTTCCATTTTCTTGACTCTTACATGGACCGTTCCAGCAGAAATCAGCAATTTTTTGGCAATATCCGTAAAAGGTGTACGGGTATTATCAATCAACATGTCTAAAATCTGGTGGTCAATCTCGTCTAGTTTTACCTTGCTCATAGTGTGATTATTTTCAGCAAAATTAGTTAATTAAGAAATTATATTTAAAAAAAATGAGGTTTTTTTAAACAAAATGTAACATTTGCCCAAAATTGCGATACTATTTTCTTATATCCAAGATTAAATCAAGGACTTCCTTTTTATTCTTTAAAAGATTTAGGTCTTTTTCATTTGCACAATCTAGTTTCTGGTGACCAAAATAACCTTCCAAATCACCAGAATTGGCAAGTTCAGGAATAAAGATGATGGTTTCATTTTCCACTACTTCTTTATAACGAACACCAATGCTTGTTCCACTTATTAGTCCTGGATTGATTTTCTGGGCGTTCTGAATCAAGATATCATAAAACAGCTTTTGATTTTCTGGTATATCAAAATAGTCCTCTGTTTTATTCGCCTCAACAGTATCTTTTGAAATTGTTTTGATGCCCTCTATCAAAGCCTGAAAGATATATTCCCTGGTCCGTTCCCGTTCATAATCTTCTGGATAGTGTCCCGCTTCAAAAAGAATAGTGGGCACGCCTGACATTTGGAAGGAGTCGCCGACGCAATTGTCGTTGAACCCATCGTCATACCGTCCAACCTGTCCGGGGATTAGTGCCTGTAACCTTCTATTCATAGCTACAATCAATTTCATTGCCGTCTCACGTGTAGGCGTCAGCTTTCGACTTTCATCACTTGAGGGTGACAAAAATGAAATTGTTGCCGGTTTTGAAAGCTTCCCTGCACTAAAAAGGGTTCGCTGATCATGAAGATTGAAGCAAAAATCT
Organism: Flagellimonas sp. 2504JD1-5; assembly: GCF_053618295.1. NCBI lineage: Bacteria > Pseudomonadati > Bacteroidota > Flavobacteriia > Flavobacteriales > Flavobacteriaceae > Flagellimonas > Flagellimonas sp. 2504JD1-5. Next base: position 392,982 of record NZ_JBSIOU010000002.1, on the reverse strand, counting down.
GGTTTAAATTCGTTGAAGAGCTTACGCAGTATTTTACTTTCAGGTTGTGTTCGTTCCTTGGCATCCCTGTTCAGATCAACGGCATTTGCATTTACCCGGGTGTAATTCTCTGCTCCATCTGGATTTAAAATAGGAACAATCAATAGGCTACAATTTTTTAAAACAGCATTGGCAGTTTCAACTCCAGAATGAAAAAAATTGACCAAGTCCAAAACAGCTTTTGTTGTGGTTGATTCGTTTCCATGCATTTGGGACCACATTAAAATCTTAGTGGAGCCTTCTCCGATTGAGATGGACTTTATGAGTTTTTTATTAACGGATTCACCCACCACATTTATAGCTGACTGTTCCAACTTGGGAAGCCATTTATACTCCAACATTTTGGATGTAACATATCTCCCGTGAACTGATACTTCTTTAAAATTCTTGTGATTGATCATTACACAACATATATCAAAGTTTACAAAAGTAAACCAATAAAAAGTTACAAATGTGAATGACTTAAACCTTGAATGTTCCATTTGTAATCCTTTCCAGTTCAAAAGTCGATACAATTGTAAACAAAAATGAAATTATCAAATAACAATAATGTATTATGTTATAAATCAATGGTTTAAAATTATTTATATGATGTTATGATTGATGTTTTGTGTAAAGAAACATCCAACTATGATTTGTCCTTGGATAATTAGTTTCCTAATTTTGACCTATAAATAATACAATTGTGAATGAAGCTATCATAGAAAGGATTCGAACCATAATTAACCATTATGGACTTACGGTTTCCACTTTTGCTGACAAAATCGGAGTGCAGCGATCTAGCATTTCACATTTACTAAATGGCAGAAACAGACCTAGTCTTGATTTTGTATTAAAAGTTGTTCAAACTTATCCAGAAGTAAATCTATATTGGCTCTTAAATGGCAAAGGTGAATTTCCGTCGAAAGACCATTTGGAACACCCCTCTCCCATTCCTGCCCCTGATATTTCAAAAACTGAAGAAAGAACAGTACAGATTTCAGCGACGGAACAAAACCAAAAAGAACCCGTCAAAATTGTCATTTTCTATGCTGATGGTTCTTTTGAATCTTTTAACGCAAAAAATTGATTCGGTAGCCACTTCAATTCCATTCTTTGGGTTTACTTTGCACCTATGTCAAGATTATCACTTCTTTTCGCAGGATTAATTTTAATAATCTCCTGTCAGGCTCCACCCCAACGTAATTGTGGCAATTTCAAGACAGGCAAGTTCTCGTTCACTACCACCATTGATGGCAAGGAAATGACCACCACTTTTATCAGGAGTTCGGATAGGGAGGTTGATTTTTTTGACGGGAAGCAAGACACCTCCTCCGTTAGATGGATCAATGATTGTGAGTATGTTTTGAAAAACCTAAACCCAAAGAACAAGGCGGAAGAAAAGTCAATACATATAAAAATATTGACAACTTCAGATTCTTCTTATACATTTGAATACAACGCCATTGGCGATAAACGAAAATTTAAAGGAACTGCTTTTAAAACACACTAACCATGTTTGAGATTTTTACTAGCCCAGATGCCTGGATGGCATTGCTGACCCTGACCTTTTTAGAGATTATATTGGGAATTGATAATATTATTTTCATCTCAATTGCCGCAGGTAAGCTGGAAAAGAAGGATAGAAGAAAAGCCACCAATATAGGATTGGTATTGGCAATGGGTATGCGAATTCTTTTGCTTTTTGGGATAACCTGGCTCACCAAAATGAAAAAACCCTTTTTGGTTCTGGATGAAGGATGGATAACCGGAGGTATCAGCTGGCAAGCGGTTATTTTGTTTTTGGGTGGACTTTTCCTTTTGTATAAAAGCACCAAGGAAATTCATGAAAAAATTGAAGATAGAGGACATGATGAACGTGAAGTTACCAAATCAAGGTCATCGTCCTTGACCAATGCCATTATTCAAATTACGGTGATCAATATTGTTTTTTCATTTGACTCCATCCTGACTGCTATTGGGATGACCAATGGCATTTCTCCAAACCCAACTGATGCTTTGGTTTTGATGGTTACTGCCGTAGTGGTATCCGTGGTTATTATGATGTTGTTTGCGAATCCAGTAGGTGAGTTTGTTAACAGGCATCCTTCTGTTCAGGTTTTGGGCCTGTCCTTTTTAATTCTGATTGGATTTATGCTTATTGCCGAAGCAGCACATTTATCCCATTTAATCGTATTTGAGAACGAAGTAGGAGCTATACCGAAAGGATATCTCTATTTTGCCATTGCATTCTCACTAATGGTAGAGTTTTTTGATCTTCGAATGAAAAAGAACAAAGGCAAGGACAGTGAAGTTTTGGAAGAATAATTAATTGGGTCTTTGATAGACTAATTCTGGATGCGCAACTTTATGTTCTTCATGAAGCTTTTGTTGCTGTTTTACTGTTAGCGTGCTTCCATCGTGGCTCCATCCCGGAGGTCCAAAAATATACATGAATTTATGGTATAGATTTTTGGATTTCTTTGTATCGTTCCAAATATCCTTGAACTCATGGGTTAAGATCACCACAGGATTGTATGAATTTGGAGAATGAATAACTCCATATTTAACATCAATATCATCATCCAATTCCTTCCATGTACCAAACAATTTGTCAAAAATATTCAAGAAACCACCATGGTTTTTATCCAAATACTCCACATTCTGGGCATGGTGTACCTGGTGCATGGTGTGGGTGTTAAAGATTTTTTCAATAAAACCCATTTTAGGTACATAGACTGAATGTAATTGAAACTGCCACAACGCCTCAATTCCCAAACACACTACTACCATTTCGGGCGGAAAGCCGATGGCCGGCATCCACATATAAAAAAGGGGTTTATATAGAATGGTGAACCATCCATTTCGCACCGCGGTACCAAGGTTGAAGTTGTCAGATGAATGGTGAACAATATGTGCTGCCCAGAGAATCCGAATTTCATGATTGGCCCTGTGGAACCAATAATAGGTAAAATCATCTGCCAACTGACATATAAGCCACATATACCATGCATATCCAAAGGATTCATACCCCAACAGATTGGTTCTTATACCGTCTACCTCTGGATTCCAAATTTCATAAACCGATTCAAACAGTACAATGGCAAAAATAACCTTGAACAGTGGGCCTAGAAGCGCAGAACCTATACCCATAAATCCACTGGCAGCTAAATCTTTCCAATTATAAAGGTGTTCATCGCCATGGGTCTTACTATAGGTAAGTTCAAATAAAATAAAGGCAATAAAAACGGGAACGCCGTAAACCAGCGGGTTGGTAAAATCCATAAATGTGTCTAAGCGTTAGTTTAGTGTGTATAGCTTATCTGGCAAAATAGCGGAATAAAACGTTAAAACAAAGTGGTTTGCTCTGAACTTTCGTCATTTCCGTCCCTGTCATTAGTTTCAGAGGAGCTCACTTGTTCCTCATCCACAACCTCAATTTCTTGTGGTTCAGGTTCTTTGGGTTCTTCAAAGGGAAGCGGCTCCAAAGCGTTGATGCTTTTTACTTTTTCCGTGGTCAGCTGGTTCCCTATAGCCTTTATTCCTTTGACCGAGATAAAGTCTTCCACTTCTACCTGTTGATTTGGCTTGGCTTCTTTACCCCGGGGTTTGGAAAATTCTATCTCAATTAGTGGTCTCCAATCAGTAGAAACCAATTCCAAATGGGATTTTGGATGGTCCGAAATAACAATATCTTCTTTGTTCGGACTATCTATAAGAAATCGTTTTACGTAATAGCGCTCTTTCTCACCTTCGTAATGCACCACTGAAACAGGCTTCTTAGGGTTCCATTTTTCCAATACAATCATATCGTCATTAAACCGTGTCACTAAATCCGGTGGAATAGTTTTTACTTTTCCTTTTTGATCTACCACCAATAAAAGGTCATCTCCCTTGAAATCTCCCAAAAGCTCTCCCCTACCATCAACATTTAGCCTGCTGACCACATCGTCAAACCAAATTTTTCTGGGTTTTAATGTAGATACTCCTTTTTCCTTGAGTTCAATGCGCTTGACAGCATATTTGGTGACCAGATTTCCTTTGGAAGCCCTACCTTTTATAATCAAATCAGCAAAATCAAGATCCCATTTCAACTTTTTAATGCTTCCCGACTGGCGCAACAAAACAGTGATCACTTCCGCTTCCCCATTTGGGTTTGCAGAAAAATAAAGTACTTCAGCTGAAGGTTTACCCCCGGCCAACTGATACATTTTATCTCGGGTCACCCCAGTAACATTGAATCTTTTGATATAGCTTGGGCCACCTCGTCCATCTTTGTAAATCATATTATAGGTGGTCCTGCTGTCTTTCTTTTTAAATACACCGACATGCATAATGTTTTTACCCACAAAAGTTTTAGAGTCAACCTTGGTGACCATCATCTCCCCTTTTTTGGTAAAGACAATGATGTCGTCTATATCACTACAATCTGTAACGTATTCATCTTTTCTGAGTGAAGTGCCTATGAATCCTTCCTCTCTATTTACATATAGTTTGGTATTTCGAATCACCACCTTTGTCGCCTCTATATCGTCAAAAATCTTTATTTCTGATTTTCGTTCGCGACCCTTGCCGTATTTCTTTTTCAGTTCTTTGAAATAATCGATGGCATAATCCACCAAATGCGCCAAATGATGTTTGGTCTGTGCTATTTTCTCCTCTAAACTATCAATAAGTTGTTGGGCCTTCTCTAAATCGAACTTGGAAATACGCTTGATTCGAATTTCTGTCAATCGAACAATATCTTCCTCTGTTACTGCTCTTTTAAGGTTTTTGGTGTGAGGTTTCAAGCCCTTGTCAATCGCTGCAATAACGCCTTCCCAAGTTTCCTCTTCCTCAATATCCCTATAAATTCTATTTTCAATAAAAATCCGTTCCAAGGAAGAAAAGTGCCATTGTTCTTCGAGTTCACCAAGTTGAATTTCGAGCTCTGCTTTCAACAACTCTACCGTATAATCAGTTGAGCGCTCCAGCATTTCATGGACCCCTATGAACAATGGTTTGTTGTCTTCAATAATACACCCCAAGGGCGAAATGGAAGATTCACAGGAAGTAAATGCATAAAGCGCATCTATGGTTTTATCTGGAGATATACCACTTGGAAGGTGTACCAAAATCTCAACTTCTGCAGCAGTATTATCTTCTATCCTCTTAATCTTGATCTTACCCTTGTCATTGGCTTTTAATATGGAATCAATTAAGGATGAAGTGTTGGTTCCATAAGGTATTTCCTTGATGACCAAGGTGTTTTTATCGAATGTGGATATCTTGGCTCTAACCCGAATTTTTCCTCCGCGTAAACCTTCATTGTAATTGGTAACGTCAATAATTCCGGCTGTGGGGAAATCAGGAAATAGCTTGAAACGTTGTCCTCGCAAGTGTTTCATAGAGGCATCTATCAACTCGTTAAAGTTGTGTGGTAAAATCTTGGTGGACAATCCCACAGCAATACCTTCGGCGCCTTGGGCAAGCAATAATGGAAATTTTACAGGAAGATTGACCGGTTCTTTTTTTCGACCGTCATAAGAAAGCTGCCATTCTGTAATCTTGGGGCTATAAACCACGTCGAGCGCAAACTTGGAAAGTCTGGCTTCAATATATCGTGATGCCGCAGCACTATCTCCGGTAAGTATGTTTCCCCAGTTACCTTGGGTGTCAATGAGTAAATCTTTCTGTCCAATTTGAACCATGGCATCAGCAATACTTGCATCGCCATGCGGGTGGTATTGCATGGTATGGCCCACTACATTGGCCACTTTGTTGTAACGCCCGTCATCCAACTCCTTCAACGCATGCATAATACGGCGTTGCACGGGTTTAAAACCATCTTCGATGGCTGGAACTGCACGCTCTAGTATAACATAGGAAGCATAGTCCAAAAACCAATCCTTGTACATCCCCGTAACCCGGGTAAGTGTATCTTGGGAATTTTCCTGGCTTTCTAGACCTTCATCATTCAATTCTTCGTTCTCTTCCATTTAGAAGGAATACATTTTATTCGTTTATAGTTAGTTTTCCTCTATTAAATCAAGTTCTACTTTAAGATTTTTTATAATAAATTCTTGACGGTCAGGGGTATTTTTACCCATGTAAAATTTCAACAGATTATCAATACTCATGGCTTTATCCAACATCACCGGTTCCAAACGGATATCATCACCTATAAAATGTTGGAACTCATCCGGAGAAATCTCACCTAATCCTTTGAATCTTGTTATTTCTGGTTTTCCTGTGAGTTTTTGAATTGCATTTCTTCTCTCCTCTTCACTATAGCAATAAATGGTCTCCTTTTTATTTCGAACCCTAAAAAGAGGTGTTTGAAGAATATACAGATGGTTTTCTTTTATCAACTCAGGAAAAAATTGCAAGAAGAATGTAATTAATAGGAGTCTTATGTGCATTCCATCCACATCTGCATCCGTAGCAATTACAATATTATTGTACCGAAGGTCTTCCATTGACTCCTCGATATTAAGTGCTGCCTGTAGAAGATTGAATTCTTCATTTTCATATACAATCTTTTTGGACATTCCATAGGAATTCAAAGGCTTGCCCCGCAAACTAAAGACTGCTTGGGTATTTACATCCCTTGATTTGGTGATTGATCCTGAAGCGGAATCTCCCTCCGTGATAAACAATGTAGATTCCAGCCTTCTGTCCTTCTTCATATCCTGAAGGTGCACACGGCAATCACGTAATTTTTTATTGTGCAAGCTTGCTTTTTTGGCACGATCGCGAGCAAGCTTTCGAATACCTGACAGTTCTTTACGTTCTTTTTCCGCTTGCACGATTTTGCGCTGAATTGCTTCAGCGGTAGTTTGATTTTTATGCAAGAAATTATCAAGATATTTTCCAACAAAGTCGTTGATGTATGTGCGTACGGTAGGTAACTTTCCACCCATATCTGTTGAACCAAGTTTGGTCTTGGTCTGACTTTCAAACACTGGCTCCATTACTTTTATAGAAATGGCAGAAATTATCGACTTCCTAATATCTGAAGCATCATAGTTTTTCCCATAAAAATCTCGGACGGTTTTTACAATAGCCTCTCTAAAGGCGGCTTGGTGTGTTCCTCCCTGAGTGGTGTGCTGTCCGTTTACAAATGAGTGGTACTCTTCGCTATACTGTGTTCTGCTATGTGTAATGGCTACCTCAATGTCATCCCCTTTTAAGTGAATTATTGGATATAGAAAATCTTCTTGGTTATTGTTATCCTCCAATAAATCCCTTAAACCATTCTCTGAAAAGAATTTTTCACCATTAAAAACAATGGTCAATCCTGGATTCAGGTACACATAATTCTTGAGCATGCGTTCTACATACTCATTTCTGTACTTGAATTTTTTGAAGATAGTTTCGTCCGGTGTAAAACTAACTTTGGTGCCCCGTCTTCTGGAAGTTTCCTCCAAAAGCTCTTCATTGACCAAGTTTCCTGCCTGAAATTCGGCTGATTTTGATTTGCCGTCGCGGTTCGATTCCACCTTAAAATAATTGGATAAGGCATTCACAGCCTTGGTCCCCACCCCATTCAATCCAACCGACTTCTTAAAAGCTCGGGTATCATATTTTCCACCGGTATTCATTTTTGACACCACATCTACTACTTTACCCAGTGGAATCCCCCGACCATAATCCCTGACGTTGACAATATTTTCTTTGATATTGATTTCGATGGTCTTACCGGCTCCCATTACGAACTCGTCGATACAATTATCAATAACCTCCTTAAGGAGAATATAGATACCATCATCGGCTGAAGAGCCGTCGCCAAGCTTACCTATATACATTCCAGGACGCATGCGGATATGCTCCTTCCAATCCAACGAACGAATGTTGTCTTCTGTATACTTGGTTTCTGCCATTAGTAAGGGTTAATCCTCGCTAATATAAAATTTAGAGCTAAAAATAAAAGTGTGGACAATGGAAAGTAATCAACAAATACTGTTGATATACCTATATTCTGCTAAACATTGAACCTAAAATGCATCACATCGCCATCTCTCACGATATATTCCTTTCCTTCCACTCGCATGCGACCAGCTTCTTTTACTTTGGTCTCACTACCGTAGTTGACATAGTCCTCATAAGAAATAACCTCTGCGCGAATAAAGCCTTTTTCAAAGTCGGTATGGATAACACCTGCTGCCTGCGGAGCGGTAGCGCCAACAGGAATTGTCCAGGCTCTAACTTCTTTTACACCCGCGGTAAAATAGGTTTCCAAGTCCAATAATGTATATGCGCCACGAATAAGCTTTGCCGAGCCAGGTTCGGTCAATCCCAAATCTTCCAAGAAAAGTTGGCGTTCTTCATAAGTTTCCAGCTCCGTGATATCAGCTTCAGTACCAACAGCTAAGAAAATGACTTCTGCATTTTCATTGGCCACAGCTGCTTTCACCTTTTCCACATAGTCGTTGCCTTCCACGGCGGCTCCTTCATCTACATTACACACGTACATCACCGGTTTATCCGTAATCAACTGCAAGGGTTTCACGTATTCCAGTCGGTTGTCATCATCAATTTCAATTGCACGAACAGAAGTGCCCGCTTCTAACCCTTCTTTCAACATATTCAGGACAGCTTCTTCTTTTTGCGCTTCTTTGTTCCCGGTTTTGGCAGCACGTTTTACCTTGTCCAATTTTTTATCTACGCTTTCCAAATCCTTTAACTGCAGTTCCATATCAATGGTCTCCTTATCCCTCATCGGGTCCACTGATCCATCCACGTGCACTATATTATCATTGTCAAAACATCGCAGTACATGAAGAATAGCATCGGTTTCTCTAATATTTCCCAGAAACTGATTGCCTAAACCTTCTCCTTTACTTGCTCCTTTGACCAAACCAGCAATATCGACAATCTCAACCGTGGCCGGAATAACCTTTTCGGGATTCACCAACTCCTCCAATTTTTCCAATCTCGGATCGGGTACATTGACCACTCCAATGTTAGGCTCAATGGTACAGAACGGGAAATTTGCGCTTTGCGCCTTTGCATTGGATAAACAATTAAAAAGTGTTGATTTTCCAACATTGGGCAATCCTACGATACCAGCTTTCATTAAAAAGATATTAGATGTTAGATTTCAGTAGTCAGAATTCGAAGATTTCTGTTTACTGAGCATTGACAATTGTTCATTGATTTTTCCGGCTGCAAATATAAGCTGAAGTTTTATATGGGAAACTATGTTTTATGAAGCTAAAATCCTTTTATCAACATATAAACGGCAAGTATAATGACCACCATGATGCCAAAAATTGCCGCCACAGAAAGAATACAGCCCGCATTTTTCCAAAATCCACTATACTCTTTTTCCTTTTCTTCCATTGATTGGTTTACAATGATCAGGCAAAAGTAACAAGAAATACCAGGATATAATCTTTCTCAAATGGACAATTAACAAACAATCCTTACTTTCAATTTTTAAATTTGGGCTATGGGTAAAATCACAATTCAGGGAATCGTTTATGATGAAAAATCCTCTTTTCTCAGAGGTCCGAGCTTAGCTCCTCCTCTAATCCGAACAGCGTATCACAGTAACTCCGCCAACTATTGTGCCGAGGATGGTACGCTTATAACCCCAGAGTTATTCGAGGACACCGGCGACCACACTATAAAAAATTATTTTGATATCTCTGAGACAACATCAAAACAGCTAGAAATTGGAAATCCTGTTATCACTCTTGGTGGTGACCATTCCATAACTTTTCCAATAATCCAAGCATTTTATGCTATACATGGAAAGCTGGATATTTTACATATTGATGCGCATGGGGATTTATATGAAAAATTTGAAGGCGACCCTTATTCCCATGCCTGCCCTTTTTATAACATCATGAAAAATGGACTTGCTGAAAATTTGTTTCAAGTTGGCATCCGCACCTTGAACGATACCCAAAGAGTAAATGCCAAAAGGTTTGGTGTGAAGATCTGTGAGATGAAGGACTTTCAATCTTTCAGAATGCCAAAATTCGAAAATCCGCTGTACCTTTCTTTGGATATGGATGCTCTGGACCCTGCATTTGCTCCGGGAGTTTCACATCACGAACCCGGAGGTTTAAGCACAAGACAAGTACTGGATATTATTCAAGAAATTAAAGTTCCAATTGTGGGTGCCGATATTGTTGAGTACAATCCAACTAGGGACATCAATGATATGACCGCTATGGTGTGTGCAAAATTATTTAAGGAAATAGCTGTTAAAATGCTCTAACTTACCCATCAGGGTGCATAAATTTCTGTTTTCCAAGAAGAATCTCCTCAGATTCCACCCTGTCTTCATCGGGAACACAGCAATCTACAGGGCATACTGCCGCACACTGCGGTTCTTCATGAAAGCCCATGCATTCTGTACACTTATCGGGTGCTATATAATAAATCTCATCACTAACGGGTTCCTGTACTTCATCTGCATTGACAGCTTTGCCATCAGGTAAAACAACATCTCCCTCTAGAGAGGTGCCATCACTATATCTCCATTCATCAGCACCTTCGTATATCGCAGTGTTAGGGCACTCTGGCTCACAAGCTCCACAGTTGATGCATTCGTCTGTTATGATAATTGCCATAATTTTCCTTTTCCTTTATACTGAAATCAGTTCAGCATGCTTACTTTTGGGGGACAAAAATAAACCCTACCAAATTAGTGTACAAATATAATGACGGCAGATAACCAAAGATTGAAAGCTTTTGTTAAACTTGGAAATTATCTCAAGGATTTTTGTGAAAATCACAATTCCGATTCCCAAACGGAGTTTTTGTCACTAAATGAGGCATTAACCAGAGCCAGACAACAGAATTCATGGTTCACTCAAGAAAATCTCATTCATGCACTGAACCATTGGTCTTCTCTTTTGACAAAGAGCAGTTTAACACAATGGACATCTAGGTATACTTTAAAACAATTAACGGAGCCTAAGACCATTGCTGTGGTAATGGCAGGAAATATTCCACTGGTTGGTTTTCATGATTTTATTTGCATTTTGCTTTCAGGCCACAAGGTCCTTGCTAAAACGTCTTCAAATGATAAAATTTTGCTTCCATTTTTATCTGATTTTTTAATTCAACAAGAACCAGAATTAAAGGATGCTATTAAATTTACCGATGGGAAGTTTGAACAGTTTGACGCCGTAATCGCCACTGGAAGCAATAATACCAGCCGTTATTTTGAATACTACTTTGGTAAAAAGCCAAATATTATTCGAAAAAACAGGAATGCTGTGGCCGTGCTCACCGGAAATGAGTCAGAAGAACAGCTAAAAGCTTTGGGAGAGGATATTTTTAGGTACTGGGGATTGGGGTGTAGAAATGTCTCCAAAATTTTTGTGCCTAAAAATTATGATTTCGACCAGCTCTTCAATGCCTTGTTCAACTTTAAGGACATCATCAATCATACCAAATACGCCAACAATTATGATTATAACAAGGCTGTTTATTTGATGAGCGAGTTCAAAATTCTGGATAATGGCTTTCTGATTTTAAAGGAAGATGAAAGTTTTTCCTCTCCCATTGCCTCTCTGTTTCATGAATTTTATGATTCAGAGGAAGTTTTAAAACAAGAATTGGTTAAGAGTGAAGAAGATATTCAATGTATCGTTTCCCATGGAATGTTCGACCATGAAATTGCCTTTGGGGAAACCCAAAAACCTAAATTGGATGACTACGCAGATGGTGTTGACACCATGAAATTCCTGTTGGAACTTTAGCCAAAATGATTGTTTTCATATCCAAGATTTTTTAAGACCTTTATCGCTTAATTAAAAACAAGCTTGTTGGATTTCCCTCAACAATCCTGCAATAATGACCCTTTTAAACGAACACATGAAAAAACATAATTTTAGTGCCGGCCCCTGTATTTTGCCACAAGAAGTAATGCGAAAAGCGGCTGAAGCGGTTGTTGAACTGGATGGTATAGGACTCTCATTAATAGAGATTTCGCATCGGAGCAAAGAATTTGTTGCCATTATGGAGAAAGCGCGTTCCTTGGCTTTGGAACTTTTGGGTCTTGAAGGCAAAGGATACCAAGCATTGTTTCTTCAAGGAGGTGCCAGTACACAATTTTTAATGGCGGCTTACAATCTTCTTGAGAAAAAAGCAGGTTATGTAAATACAGGAACCTGGAGCCTTAAGGCCATAAAAGAGGCGAGATTATTTGGGGATATTCAAGAGGTAGCCTCTTCTCAAGATCAAAATTTTAACTATATACCCAAAGGCTATACTATCCCAAAAGATTTAGATTACCTACACCTTACATCCAACAACACCATTTTTGGCACACAGATAAAGGAATTCCCCAAAACCAATGTTCCCTTGGTCTGTGATATGAGCTCCGATATTTTTTCACGTCAAATGGATTTTTCAAAATTCGATTTGATATACGCTGGAGCTCAAAAAAATATGGGTCCAGCGGGAACAACATTGGTTATAGTTAAGGAGGATATTTTAGGAAAAGTATCTAGAAAAATTCCTTCCATGTTAGACTATGCTGTTCATGCTGGTAAAGACAGTATGTTCAATACTCCACCTGTATTTGCGGTCTATGTGTCCATGCTTACCATGCAGTGGTTGAAGGATTTGGGAGGAATTGAGGCAATCGAAGAAATTAATGAGCGAAAGGCTAATCTTATATATTCCGAAATCGAACTGAATCCGGTTTTCTCTGGATTTGCAGCGAAAGAAGACCGTTCTAACATGAACGCCACCTTTAATATTACGGATGAAACACTGAAGGAAATTTTCGATGAAAAATGTAAAGAAGCTGGAATCAATGGAATCAATGGTCACCGTTCAGTTGGAGGGTATAGAGCTTCCATGTACAATGCACTTCCTTTGGAAAGTGTTGGTGTACTGGTTGATATTATGAGTGAATTGGAAAAGAAAGGATAACAAACCATGAAAATATTAGCCAACGACGGTATCGCCCAATCCGGAATAGACAAACTTCAATCCAAAGGTTTTGAAGTGATAACAACAAAAGTAGCTCAAGAACAACTCGAAAATTTTATCAATACTAATAATGTTAGTGCCTTGCTAGTGCGAAGTGCCACTGAAGCAAGAAAATCATTGATCGATGCTTGTCCAAGCCTAAAACTGATTGGTCGTGGTGGCGTTGGTATGGACAATATCGACGTGACCTACGCAAAATCAAAAGGTGTACATGTCATCAATACTCCAGCTGCTTCATCAGAATCTGTAGCCGAATTGGTTTTTGCCCATTTGTTTGGTGGAGTTCGATTTTTGTACGATTCAAACCGAAATATGCCCTTGGAAGGCGATAGCAAGTTCAAACAACTCAAAAAGAGCTATGCCGGAGGTTCCGAGTTAAGAGGAAAGACCCTTGGAGTTGTCGGTTTTGGACGTATAGGTCAAGCCGTCGCCAAAATGGCGCTTGGATTGGGTATGAAAGTGATTTTCCACGATCCAATTGTTGAAAATGTCGGCCTGGAAGTTTCTTTTTATGATGGCCAATCTGTAAAATTTGAATTGGACAACCATGACTTTGATTCTGTCTTAAAAAATTCAGACTTCGTAAGTGTCCATGTACCCGCACAAAAAAATTATGTATTGAGCAAAAGGGAATTTGATCTGATGAAAACAGGTGTTGGAGTAGTCAATGCCTCACGTGGTGGGGTTCTTGACGAAGTTGCCCTAGTAGATGCCCTGGAAAACGAAAAGGTAGCATTTGCCGGTTTGGACGTTTTTGAATCAGAGCCAAACCCTGAAATTCGTATTTTGATGCATCCAAAAATTTCATTGACTCCACATATTGGTGCCGCTACAAAAGAGGCCCAAAATCGCATAGGTTTGGAGTTGGCAGATCAAATCATCAAATTGTTAAAGTAAATTCTAAGCTTTTTCTTTTTTGTACATTGTCATTCTAAACTAAACACTATAAAATGTCAGGATTATTAGATTTATTGAACAGCCCAATGGGCAAACAATTAATAAGTGGAGTAGCTGGTCAAACTGGGCAACCTGAAAATAAAACAGCCGATGTTTTAAGCATGGCCATGCCCCTGTTGATGGGCGCCATGAAAAGAAATGCTTCCACGTCCAATGGAGCTGAAGGATTAATGAATGCACTTTCATCCAAACATGATGGCAGTATTTTGGACAATTTAGGAGGTCTTTTCGGAGGTGGTGTGGACAAAGGCGTAATGGATGATGGAGCTGGAATATTAGGACACGTATTTGGTGCAAAACAACCACAGGTGGAGAATGCACTAAGCAGCAAATCTGGGATTGATGCTGGTGCCATCTCCCAAATTTTGAAAATCGCAGCCCCTATCCTACTCGGATATTTGGGAAAACAAACAAGACAACAAAAAGTAAACAGTCCAGATGCCCTCAGTGGCCTTTTAGGTGGATTAATGGGTGGTGGCAGTTCCGCTAGAAAGCAACAATCACTAATTGAAACCTTCTTAGACTCTGATGGCGATGGAAGTGTGGTTGATGATTTGGCTGGAATGGTACTCAATAGTAGTGGACGCAAAAAAAGCGGTCTTGGTGGACTCTTGGGTGGACTCTTTGGGAAATAAATAAGAGCTTAACGTTATTTAACAAGGCCATTTGTTAGTCCAAATGGCTTTTTTTGTATCTTAATGTTATGAAAAAGAGAGATTTATACAAGGGGTTTACGGCTATTTTGATAGTGGGCATGTTGCTGTCCTGCACCTCACAAAAACAAGCAATAGACATTTCAACAGATGAACAGGCTGTTTTCAATTCAAATAGCGAAGAAAAAGTAGAGATTAAAGATGAAAAGACCGAATATGAAATAATAATCATCGAACCCGGTTTTTTTACATGGCTGCAGAGCATTGCTCGACCAGAAGGGTATTATTCCCAAAGTTTTCTGGAAAATAGAAACAGGTTACTGGTAATAAGCTGGAACCAAAGGGTGTTGCAGCCCCAGCGGTTTAACCCAAGTCTGTATGAGCTTCAAATTGATTATGACCCCAACATAGACTACGGGTATGAGGTCAATTACAAGCTGTATAATTATTTTATCTACTTCCAACGAAAGTACAATCAAAGGTTAGGACCTTTTCTTCCTAGAATTTAATGTGCTATTTTAGCCGTCGAATTTTATTGGATGGAAAAAATAAAGAGACGTTGGGATATTACTAAAAACTGGCAGTATTTCTTTCCCATTTTTGGCGCCGTACTGGTTTTATTGACTGCCTATATCATAGCGAGACGTCTTTTACATCTTTTTAATCTTAACAACACCGCTCTTGAATGGGTTTTTACCTTGGGAGTCGGGGCCGTGTTCTATTTTGCAATGATTCGTTTTTTTCTTTGGTGCTTTAAAAAATTAAAAAATAAGTGGCCTGTTGAACAGCGCTGGGAAATGATAGCCATTTTTATCGTGTTTGCCATTACGGGAAGTGTCTCGGGTAAGCTAGCCGGACCATTTACCGATTTTCTGGGAATTCAGAAGGGGAATGTTAGCGGGTGGATTTTTTGGACATTTAGAATTTTGCTCATTTTCCCTATTTACCAGGTGCTTTTGGTATGCTTTGGCTGGTTATTTGGTCAGTTTCAATTTTTCTGGAATTTTGAGAAGAAAATGTTGAAACGCATGGGGCTTGGCTTTCTCTTTCCTTAGTTTATGTTTTTTTTAACACAATTAAAGAAGAGGTCTCGATTACCTTTGCAACCTATGATTTCGTTTCTTCCAAAACGGTTTGCTTCGTTTGTATCCCTTCTACTTGTTATTGGGCTGCTAACACCTTCAGCAATAAAACTGGCCCATGCCCTACATGGACATTCAAAGGAGGAACGTTGTGTTTCCCAAGGAACCAATCATATCCATCATATAGATTTTGATTGTGATTTTCAGGATTTCAATACCGTATCAAAAGTAGTTTTTACCTCTGTTGATTTTTCTTCCTTAGATACCATCACTTTTGATTCACCAAGTACATTTTATTCATTTCTTCTTAACCAAAACAAGAAAGAGCAGTTAAAGCTCAGGGGACCTCCCAATGTTTCATAGATCACAAGTAAGAATTCAATAACTTATTATTTATACAATGAAACAGCTTTATACTGCAGTGCTATTGGCATTGTGTCCATTATATTTTTATGCCCAAAACACAATTTCGGGCACAATAACCAATTCCGAAGATGGAGAACCGTTATCGGGTGTCTCTGTTTATATACCAAAACTTGAAAAAGGTGCTGTCACCGAGGACAACGGCGCTTATACTATAACAAAATTACCGGAAGGTAAATACAAATTAATCGTGTCCTATCTAGGGTTTGAGACACATTCCACCGAAGTTAACTTAATCCATGGTGAAAATCAGTTCAGCTTTCAAATGACTCCTTCCGCCATTGAAATTGACGAAGTTGTACTTTCCACTCCTTTTCACAAATTGCAACGTGAAAATGTGATGAAAGTGGAGCAAAAAACCGTTGCTGAACTTAAAAGCAATGGCGCCATTACACTTGCGGACGGAATCACTAATATACCTGGTGTTTCTACTGTTTCCACAGGTGTTGGAATCGGGAAACCCGTTATTCGTGGATTAAGTTCTAACCGTGTAGTGGTCTATACACAAGGAGTACGTTTGGAAAACCAACAATTTGGTGACGAGCACGGCCTAGGAATCAACGATGCAGGTATTTCCAGTGTTGAGGTTATCAAAGGTCCAGCTTCATTATTGTATGGTTCGGATGCCCTTGGTGGTGTTTTGTACTTGAATCCTGAAAGTTTTGAACTGCCAAACAACACTTCGGGGGATATTAATCTAAATTACTTGACAAACACTGCAGGTTACGGAACCAACGCAGGGTTTAAAACTTCAGGTGAAAAGTTTCGTTTTTTGGTCAGGGGCGCCTATAATTCCAATGCTGACTATGTTACTGGTAATGATGTTAAGGTAACAAATTCAAGATTCAAGGAAACCGATATTAAAACAGGACTGGGATATCAGTCCACCAAATTTAAAACGGAGCTTAGATACAACTTCAATGATTCAGATTTGGGTATTCCTGAGGAAATTGGGGAACAAAACAGGGACCGCACTCCATTGTTACCCAATCAGGTAATCAAATCTCATATTTTGAGCTCCAAGACCAATTTCTTTTTAAAGAATTCAAGTTTACAGGCCATTTTTGGATACACTTTTAATGACAGAAAGGAATTTGAAGAACATCATCATGGTGAAGAAGAAGAAGAAGAAGAAGAAGAGGAAGAAGGCCCCGCCTTATTTATGGAGTTGAGCACTTTTAACTACAACCTTCAATTTAATCCACAATGGGGAAATATCACCACAATTTTTGGTGTCCAGGGAATGCATCAGAAAAATGAGAATTTTGGTGAGGAAGTATTGATCCCTGACGCGATTACCAACGATTTTGGAATTTTGGCCACTTCACACATTCATTTTAATAAAAGTGATTTGCAACTGGGTGTACGTTATGACCTTCGTTCTATAAATGGCGAACAAAATGGAATACAAGGTGAGGAAGGCTTTATAAATGCCATTAGTAAAGACTATACAAATTTTAACCTGGCCGCAGGGTATAGAGTGGACCTGTCTAAAAATGTCTTGGCAAGAATAAACCTAGCTACAGGATTTAGAGCTCCAAACTTATCCGAACTGACATCCAATGGAACACATGAGGGTACAAATCGTTTTGAAATTGGCAACCCTAATTTGGAAAGTGAAAAGAATTTCCAGATTGACTTGGCCCTTGAGTACGAGAATAAACATGTTGAAGTCTATGCCAACGCTTTTCTGAACAGCGTTGATAATTTTATATTCATTGAACCCAATGGGGAATTTGTGGATGAAGACCCAGTGTTTTTATATACACAGCAAGATGCTACGCTATACGGAGGGGAATTTGGAATACATTTTCACCCCCATCCTTTGGATTGGCTTCATTACGAAAGCAGTTTTGATTTGGTAATCGGAGAGTTAAAAGACGATACTCCCCTACCCTTGATTCCTGCAAATCGATGGAATAATACACTACGTGTCGAATGGGATTCACCAAAGGGCTTAAAAACCAAAAGCTATGCTTTTATCACATTACAGTCAGTTTTTGACCAAAACAAAGTGGGGGAATTTGAAACAAGTACTCCGGGTTATGCTTTGTTTAACATGGGTATTGGAGGAGAGTTAAAGGTTTTTAATCAACCCGTAGGATTCAAAATCAGCGGAAACAACCTTTTTGACAAAAACTATATTTCACATCTATCGCGTTTGAAAACTGATGGCATTGCCAATATTGGACGCAACATCGCACTCAATCTGAGCATTCCATTATAAGATTGAAGAATCGTTTTTAATGTCACTTCGGGCGGAGTCGAGAAGTCTTACAATTCGAATTTATGGATTGGTCTCGACTGCGCTCGACCTGACTTGAATGACAACTTCAAAATAATCCATAAATTAATCTAGTAGTTTGTCGCCCTTTTTGGTGTTCAGGACATAGGTGTACAGCCACATCAATGTAAATGATGGAATAATATCCATACCCGGCACAAGTTCTTCCACAAAAGTAAATATACCAGCTGCCTGCCCTACTTTTCCCTTGTACATACGGGTCATAAGCCAACCCGCTGCGGGAGCCCAGATAACATCGGAAAACTCCCCTATTCCCGGAATGGCAAATGATAACATTCCTATTCCGTCGAATAACAATCCCAGTAATAAATGTTTGTACTTGGGGTCTTTTTCCTTTCCCATCGATGAAAAATAGGAAATCGAATTGAGATGGAAAAATGGATTACGACAAATCGGAGCTTATAAGCTTCAGAAACTCGTTCCGGGTTTCAATTTTTTCAAATTGTCCTCGAAACCCCGAAGTCGTGGTTACAGAATTTTGTTTCTGAACTCCCCGCATCATCATACACATATGCGAAGCTTCAATTACCACGGCCACCCCTTGTGGCTTTAAAGTGTCGTTGATGCATTCCAAAACATCGTGTGTTAAACGCTCCTGCACCTGCAATCTTCGGGCAAAAACATCTACTATGCGTGGTATTTTACTCAATCCAACAATGTATCCATTTGGAATATAGGCAATATGGGCCTTTCCAAAAAAAGGCAGCATATGATGCTCACATAACGAATACACTTCAATATCCTTTATGATCACCATATCGTCATAGTCTTCCTTGAACATGGCTCCCTTTAAAATTTCTTCGGCATTTTGCTTGTACCCCTGAGTTAGAAACAGCATTGCCTTTGCTGCACGTTCAGGGGTTTTTAAAAGTCCATCACGATTCACATCCTCTCCAATCTCATCAATTATTTTGGAGAAACGGTCTTTGACTTCATTGGTGACATTTATGTTGTATTCTTCTAAGTTTTTATATGGTGCCATGGTTATTTTACAGTGTTTAGCTTATTAGAGAAGTGTTTGTTCAGCTTTTTAATTTTAGGATCTATAATGACCTGGCAATAAGGCTGCGATTTATGGTCGTTATAATAATTTTGATGTTCTTCTTCCGCCAAATAGAAAGGTTGTGCCTCCGATACAGCGGTGACCACTGGCGAAGGAAAAATATTTTCTTTTTTCAAAAGTGCAATAAACTGTTCCGCCAACTCTTTTTGTTGTGGGGTAGTATAAAAAATCTCGCTTCGATACTGAGTCCCTACATCATTTCCCTGACGGTTCAAGGTTGTAGGGTCGTGTGTTGCAAAAAATACTTCTAGCAACTCGGTATAAGAAACTTCGTTGGGATTAAAACTAATTTGAATAGCCTCGGCATGTCCTGTTCGTCCAGTACATATTTCCCTATAAGCTGGGTTCTTTATAGCACCCCCAGTATAGCCAGACTTTACTTCATTCACGCCATTAAGTCGTTGAAAAATAGCTTCGGTACACCAAAAGCACCCACCGGCGAAAATTGCCGTTTCCAAATTCATATTGTTTTGATTGTCCATTTATAGTTGAAAAGTAAACCAAAGATGTTGATTGTACAACCAATGGTTTTAATTAAACACAATTAAAAGTCGTAATTCAATAAGAAAACTTTATTTAAAATCTCGATTTTTGCATGCTGAACAGTAATCCTTACTTTCACACCATAAAGCAACTTTAATGATCAAAGCTGTAAACATTCAAAAAAGTTACGGACAACTGCAAGTGTTAAAGGGGGTTGATCTGGAAATACAAAAACAGGAGGTAGTTTCCATTGTTGGAGCTTCCGGAGCTGGAAAAACCACCCTGTTACAGATTTTGGGCACCTTGGATGCGCCATCCAATCCTAAAGATTGTTCGCTCGCCGTAAATGATATTGATGTTTTGAAATTAAAGGATAAACCCTTAGCACGATTTAGAAATGAACATATTGGGTTCATTTTTCAGTTTCACCAGTTACTGCCCGAATTTACTGCCTTGGAAAATGTTTGTATTCCAGCTTTTATTAAAAAGACCCAAAAAGCTGAAGCGGAGAGAAGGGCCAAAGAGTTACTGGATTTTTTAGGATTGAAAAATCGATATGATCATAAGCCCAATGCTTTATCAGGTGGGGAACAACAGCGTGTTGCCGTAGCCCGCTCCCTGATCAATAATCCTTCTGTGATTTTAGCAGATGAACCAAGTGGTAATTTAGATTCAGAAAGTGCAGATAATTTGCATCAGTTATTTTTTAAACTACGTGATGAGTTTGGGCAAACCTTTGTTTTGGTAACACATAACTCCGAATTGGCGAATATGGCCGACCGTAAACTGACCATGGTTGACGGGCAAATTGTTTCTTAATTCATTTTATGACCCAATCGGAACTTAAAGAATTCTTGGATGCCAAAGTGGTCCAATATAATCACCCCAGGTTTTTAGAGGATGACCCAATACAAGTTCCGCATCGCTTTTCAAGAAAAGAGGATATAGAAATCAGTGGTTTTTTAACGGCCACCATCGCGTGGGGAAACCGAAAAAGTATTATAAAAAATTCCAACCACTTAATGGAGCTTTTGGATAATTCTCCTTATGATTTTGTGTTGAACCATTCGGAAAATGACTTGGAAAAACTGACCAACTTCGTTCATAGGACTTTTAACGGAATTGACCTTCAGTATTTTGTCCAGGCGCTGAAAAATGTCTATAAAAACCATGATGGATTGGAATCGGTATTTGCCAGACATCAAGATAAAGACTCCCTGCAAAACTCAATTTCTAAATTTAAAACCACCTTTTTTGAACTTCAACATCAACCAAGAACCCAAAAACATGTTTCGGACCCGTTAAAGGGTTCTGCTGCCAAACGAATTAATATGTTTTTACGCTGGATGGTTCGAGACAATAGCACCGGGGTGGATTTTGGCATTTGGAAAAGTTTAAAACCTAGTCAACTTTCGTGCCCGTTGGATGTCCATTCTGGGAATGTAGCCCGAAAACTGAAGCTGCTCAAACGCAAACAAAATGATGCCAGGGCATTGGCTGAGTTAGATAAAAATCTTAGAAAGCTAGATCCAACGGATCCTGTAAAATATGATTTTGCCTTGTTCGGATTGGGGGTTTTTGAAAGGTTTTAAATTCCTCCCCTATCTTTTTATTTGATGTATCTTTATTTCAGTGTTAAGTACTACCAACCACCATGGACCAATCAAAAAAAATAAGCATTGGTAAATTAGAGTTCGACTGCCGATTTTCCGGGGATAAAACCAATGAACCCGTTATTTTACTTCATGGCTTTCCCGAAACATCCATTATGTGGACCAGACTCATGAATTACCTTGCCTCTATTGGCTATTACTGCATAGCGCCAGATATGCGAGGTTATAGCCAAGGTGCTTGCCCCAAAGGGGTGAAAAACTATACCCTTGAAAAGCTTAAAGGAGATATATTTGATATCAGTGACGTTTTAGGTATAAATAAATTTCATTTGATTGCCCATGATTGGGGAGCAATCATTGGGTGGGATATTGTTTATAATAATCCAGACAGAATCATGAGTTGGACTGCTTTATCCGTCCCTCATCATAAAGCATTTGCAAAGGCCTACAAAACGGACCCGATCCAAAAAAAGAAAAGTAGATATGTTAAACTTTTTCTATTGCCTTTTATTCCCGAATATAAGATTCGAAAGGATGATTTTAAAGGATTTAGGTGGTTATGGAAAAACAGCTCACCCAAAGAAGTGGAAAATTATCTGTCTGTTTTTAGAAGAAAGTCCTCTTTGACCGCTACTCTTAATTATTACAGGGCAAATCTCGGACGAAAAAAAATGCAATCCATAGGTAATATTGAAACCCCTACCCTTTTTATTTGGGGCAATAAAGATTTAGCCGTGGGTGAAATAGCTGCCAAAGGGAACCACAAATACATGACCGGAGACTATACCTTTCTTGAAGTGGATGGCGGGCATTGGTTAATTCAGACCAATTATAACCAACTGGAGCAAGCCATAGAAAGGCACTTGGTCAAGTATAGCAATAACTAATGTTTTAGAACTAGCAATGGAGGTATTCTTTTACGGCCTGTTTATGGATTCTGCCATTTTAAGCAAAAACGGTCTTAAGCCGTCTAATCCTAGAAAGGGATACCTTGATGATTACGGCTTAAAAATTGGAAATAGAGCTTCTTTGATTCCTTCCAAGGGGGAACGGTCTTACGGAATTGTGATGACCTGTGACCAAGAGGCAATCCAAACGCTTTACTCAGAATCCAGTGTTGCCGATTATATTCCGGAAGAGGTCAATATTGTCACCGAAACCAAGGATTCGGTTAAAGCACTTTGTTATAATCTACCTTTCGAATTACTAACAGGCACCAATACCGCATATGCGGAAGCACTCCATGCCTTGGTAAAACAAAAAGGGTTTCCGAAAGATTATCTGGATAAGATCAAAAAAATGCAGTAATGTAATTCTACTGACCTGAATTACCCCTTAAATTTTGTACGATATTCCGACGGAGTCAACCCTGTATAATTCTTAAATGCCGAATTAAAGGTAGATCGGGTATTAAACCCTACTTGATAGAAAATATCCTTAATCGTTTTTTCATGATTTTGAGGATTTTCTATCAATTCCAAGGAAGCCTTAATGCGCAAACCGTTGATTATGTTCAAAAAAGAATCTCCATAATGATGACTTAGATAACGTGATACATGGTATGAAGACACCCTTAAATCTTTTGCTACTTTTTGCTGGCTTATAAGAGGGTCCGTAAAAACCTGGGGCTTGGTAATGTATTCCGAAAATTCTTTTTGGAGCTTTTCCAATATATATTTGGGCAAATCAGATTGGTCTTTTATGCCAAACTTCGATTTTTTGGAGGCTAAAGAGTGAACTAGGTAAAGCAAGGAAAAAGCCAAAATAGATTGTGATACTACGTATAATACCCAAGCCATGGTTTCTGAAATAAGGTTCAACCTCCACCATAGAACCAGTTCCATGGTGTGGACTAAATAACTAATCATCCACAACCCTAATATGGTCTTAACAGCTGACCAGCCAACCTTTGGGAATATCCTATTTTTAAATTTACCCAATATGTAAGCAGCGTAGATTACAAAGTGTACGAATGCAAAAATGCTCATTAACGCTTCGTCAATCGAGGTTGTCCAAAACAAGAAAAGGCAAACTAGAGCAGGAATGGAATGTACCAACATTGTCCAACGTAGATGGTCATATTTGAGGCTAGATAGCATAACAGGTCCCAAAAGAAAATTGAAAAGTACGTAGAGCGGATGCAAAGAATCCATGAATCCCGAATATCCGGGCAGCCAACCCGTAAACTTCAGCATGCTCCATAACAGACCCCATATGTTTATGATGAGAATGGTCGAAATAGCCGGTGCCCAAACACGTATGGTCAGTTTCTCTTTGTGGTTTACAAGAATGCCAAGCACAAGTCCAGACAAACAGAGTATCAAAAAGTTTAAAAGACTTTTGATCCAAAGTAACTCGTTCATGTTCAAATGTCCTTAAATGATATAAAAGCGAGGTTCGAATTAAATAATTCCTATCAATATTAAGAACAATTCGGATAATATTGGTGCATGAACAAAATCTTATTTGCGGTCATTTCATTGTTAACCGTTGTAGGGAACGCACAGGAAATTAAGTTTATTAAAAAATTGCCCTTTCCAAATAGTATCGTAAGCAGCGAGTTAACCATGAGTCTTTATAACAATCATCTTATCGCTTCGATACTTACAGTAAATCCGAATGCATTGACACCCACTTATGGAACCCTTTTAATGGAATCTTACAATTTGGGGAAGGATTGGGCCATTCGACCAGCAAAGCACACCAAAGAGGCCGCGGACCCTTGGATAACCATGCTTGGCGGTAATAAATTTGTTTTCACAGATATCAGTGAAGGAAACCGGTTTCATTTACAAAGTTTCGTAACCAACAATGGAAAATGGGAGCAGCCCATTTCTCATGGAGTGGGACATGATTATGCAACCGTACTGTCCGATTCTGGAAGTAGTTACATTTTTTCGACCCAAAAGGTAGGGTCCGACATGGTTCTTTATGTGTACAAAACCAAAAATGGAACCTCGAAAAAGCGATCTATTGAGGTTTTTAACGGAGTAGATTTGAGTTTTAAAAAACCTGTCTTTGTCAATGACCAGATTGCCATTCCAGTAGTATTGAGGGGTAGTTGGAATGGCAAATCAAGTACTAATTTTGGTCAGATGACCAGTTGGCTTTTAATGCTGGATAAACAAAGTTTAGATGCTTCCACTCCATTACTGATCACACACCTTTCGGGAGCAAAGCATCATATTTTGGTAAAAGGAATTGACAAACTCTATTACTTTTTTACCGATGTGGAAAGAAAAGAACTGAGCGTGGTTATGAGTTCCGACCTTGGAAAAAGTTGGACCAAATCAAAATTGGTTGCGAAGGGAGATTATTTAATTAACCTTGACGCTGCGGTATGGTATAAAGACCATGCCGTGATTGTTTTTACAAACGAAGAATCAAAAGGAAGTTTTCAAAAATATGTATTGCACATAAATGAAAAAATGGAAGCTTCAAATCCTATTAAATTGGGGAGATTAAGCAGACCAGACCAACGTAACGGATGGGCTGTCAGAGCTTGGCCCCAGGGTGGTGATTATTGTGGTTTGGTTGCAAATGAGCCAGATGGACTATATATCATGTGGTCATCAGCACCTGATGGTGTTTTCAATCCTTATTTTGCGAAAATTTCCATAAAATGAAAAAACTTTCAATTTTAATCTACTTTTTTACCTATTGTTTTTTTGCGCAAAGTTCGGATTCACTAAAAATTAAGGCCGCAGAATATATATCAAAACTTCAACCCTCACTTTTTGACATTAGTGAAACCGTCTGGAGTTATTCAGAGCCTTCTTTTATGGACCATCGAACATCAAAATTGTATAAAACCATATTAGTAGAGGAAGGTTTCAGCCTTGAAGAAAATATAGGCGGTTATCCAACTATGTTTATTGCCTCGTTCGGAAATAAAGGTCCGATAATTGGAATTCTTGCAGAAGCAGACGCAGATAGCCCTCTGGAACCAATAGAACATTTGGATTTACCAAATTCCGATTTCGGACATGGAGCGGGACATCATTTACTTGGCACAGGAAGTCTTGGAGCAGCTTTAGTACTCAAAAAACTGGTTGAAAAGGAGAAAATTGATGCTCAAATTAGGTTTCTTTTCAGTTCTGGAGAAGGTAGCCTGGGCGGTAGGGTACCAATGGTGAAAAATGGGCATTTCGACCATATGGATCTGGCATTCTTTTGGCATCCGGCCCCGGTAACCTCGGCAAACCTCTCCAAATGGGATGCCCTTATCGATTTAGAAATAACCTATGCGGGTGCGAATGCATTAAAAAATGCTATGATTCTTGTTAATTACTTTGAACAACTTAAGAAAGAACATAGCACCGATGCCCTTCTAAGAGCCAAGATTCAAAACACCGCATACAATCTTGCCGTACCTGACGATAGTGTCAAACTTCAACTAAGAATTCAACATTCCACACAAGAGGAGGCCATTTCAATATTTAGCAGCTTAAAAAAATATCTGGAAACCCAGAAAAAAGATATTCAAGTGCAGTGGAAAGTTTTTAGAGGTTTGCATGAGTTCATCCCCACATTAAGCGGTAACCAACTCGCCTATCATCATATTTCGGCTTTGGAGAAAAGAAAAGTGACCAACAAGGATATAAAGCTTTCAAATCTTATATATCAACTTGCTTCTGAAGAAAAGGGTCTCTTTTTAACAGACCCCTTACCCTTTAAAAAGCAAAGATCAGAAGGGCTATATGGCTACGCAAGTGATATTGGCGATGTTAGTTGGCAGGTACCATTAATTTCATTTGTTATTGGTTGGATACCATCGGGGCTTTCAATGCAAAATTGGGAAGCAGCAGCTTTTGGGAATAGTGAATATGCCAAAGCTGCCATGATTCATGCCATAAAAACAATCACATTTACAACGCTTGATTACTTGTCAAATCCAGATGCGCAAAAACAAATCAAGTTAGAGTTTGATACTAGAAAAAAAGGAAGGCATTATTTTGATGAAATAGAAATTCATGACTTACCCGCCTCGAAGGAAAAAAGGAGTTATTAAGGTGGATTATTCATTTCCAAATCAAGAGAAAACATATTTAGTATTAAAAAGTAAGTTCATATTGCCATTTTTTCCTCTACCGACGTGAAAATATGGTCTACAATTAAAACTATACCTATATGCATAATCTCTAATATCCCTCTTTCTGAAGTAGAGCATTATCAAAAATTTAAGTTAAAATCTCCAAAACTGGAATATCTCTATCGAAATGTGATAAATTTAGTTCCCTTAACACAACTATACCTTTACACATGGCTTTAAATGACTCCTTTGGGGTGGAAAATTACGTTCCAAACGAAAGTAGATATGATAAGATGCAATACAGACGTTGCGGTAACAGCGGACTCCTTCTCCCTAAGATTTCCTTGGGGCTCTGGCACAACTTCGGACACACAAACGATTTCAATAACGCACGTCAAATTTTAAGAACTGCCTTTGACAATGGGATAACTCATTTTGACCTTGCAAACAACTATGGTCCACCCTATGGAGCGGCTGAAGATAATTTTGGTCGTCTTTTCAATAAAGATTTTAAAAATTACAGGGATGAATTGATTATCTCCTCAAAAGCTGGATGGGATATGTGGCCGGGGCCTTATGGTAACTTCGGCTCTAGAAAATATTTAATTGCAAGTCTAGATCAGAGTCTGAATAGGATGGGACTTGATTATGTGGATATATTTTATCACCATAGGCCTGACCCTGATACTCCTTTGGAAGAAACCATGGGAGTACTGCATCATATGGTTCAACAGGGCAAAGCACTTTACGTGGGTATATCCCAATATAGTGCCGAGGACACCAGAAGAGCATACGATATCCTAAAGGACCTTGGAACTCCGTTGCTTATTCACCAGCCGAGATATAATATGATGGACAGGTGGGTGGAAGATGGACTTCTTGATGTTTTGGGTGAAAAAGGTATTGGTGCTATACCATTTTCACCTCTAGAACAGGGTATCCTTACCAATAAATACTTAAAGGGTATTCCAAAGGATTCAAGAGCTGCAAAGGATGCCCGTTATTTAAAGTCTGACCAAATCACGCCCGAGCTTTTGGAAAAAGTCATGAAATTGGATGCCATTGCCAACGCAAGAAACCAAAGTTTGGCTCAAATGGCCTTGGCCTGGGTATTAAAAGATGAGCGTATCACAACTGTTTTAATCGGTGCTAGCAGAACAGAACAACTTTTGGACAATATAAAGGCTTTGGACAATCTGACCTTCACCAAAGAAGAGCTTGAAAAAATTGAAGCAATTTTAAAATAAGGGAAAACCAATATTGTAAGAATCTGACTAATTCAAATATAAAATGAAACCGACATGAAAAAAATCCAATTCATGCTGTGCATCATCCTGTGCAGTACACTTGCGCTTGCCCAAAATAGAAAACTCCCGGCGGATACCACTGTTACCACCCAGCACAATGTTACCATCAATGGTTCAAGTTTAAGCTATACAGCTACCACGGGCACACAACCTGTTTGGGACGAAATGGGCGAACCCATCGCTTCCTTACATTACACCTACTACACCAAAAACAATGTAAAAAATAGAGCTGAACGCCCGCTGTTGATTTCTTTTAACGGAGGTCCAGGGTCCGGTTCTGTTTGGATGCACCTTGCCTACACCGGCCCTCGAATTTTAAAGATTGACGATGAGGGCCACCCAGTGCAACCTTATGGGGTAAAACACAATCCATATTCTGTTTTGGATGTGACGGACATCGTATATGTAAATCCAGCAAACACGGGTTATTCCAGAACCATTCCAGAAAAAGGTGAAAAGGTGGACCGTGACAAATTCTTTGGGATAAATGCCGATGTAAAGTATTTGGCCGAGTGGCTAAATACTTTCGTTACAAGAAACAATCGTTGGCGCTCCCCCAAATACATTATTGGTGAAAGTTATGGAGGAACCAGGGTAATGGGGCTTTCATTGGCTTTACAGAACCAACAGTGGATGTATTTAAATGGGGTGATCATGGTTTCTCCGGCAGATTACAAAGTAATTCGCGTGGGTGGACCGGTTTCAAGTGCATTGAATCTGCCCTACTACACAGCAGCAGCATGGCATCACAAGGCCTTACCAACTGAACTTCAAAACAAAGATTTATTGGATATTTTGCCAGAGTCAGAGGAATACACTGTCAATACTTTAATTCCTGCCATTGCCAAGGGAGGTTTTATTTCAGATGCAGAACGGAAAAATGTCGCCAAAAAAATGGCCTATTATTCAGGATTACAGGAAAAAGACATCCTAGACCATAATCTGGATGTACCCACACAGTTCTTCTGGAAAAATCTATTGAAAGATAATGGCGGATACAATGTTGGAAGGTTGGATAGCCGCTATCTAGGAATCGATAGGCAGCTTTTTGGGGATAGTCCCGATTATTCTGCGGAGTTGACTTCTTGGCTGCACAGCTTCGCCCCTGCCATCAACTACTATTTACAGGAAGAATTAAAATTCAAAACTGATATCAAATACAATATGTTCGGTCCGGTGCATCCATGGAACAATGAGGATGACAACACTAGGGATAACCTCAGACAGGCCATGGCACAAAATCCATATCTGAATGTTTTGGTACAATCCGGTTATTACGACGGAGCCACTACTTACTTCAATGCCAAATACACCATGTGGCAGGTAGACCCAAGTGGCCGCATGAGAGATCGTTTCGAGTTCAAAGGCTACCGTTCAGGACATATGATGTATCTACGACGTGAAGATTTGAAAAAAGCCAATGATGACTTACGGGCATTTATTCTTAGGACTTCGGCCACAGGTCAAAGCGCAAAATATTAATCCTGTTTTGATATAGAATCCCATGAGTTGGATTAAAGTAATCGAATACGAAAATGCCGACCCACAGCTAAAAAGAATCTATGATCGGGTCAAAGGACCAAATAACAATGTAGACAACGTCCTCTCTATTCATAGCTTAAGGCCACATTCCCTTGTTGGGCATATGACACTCTATAAAAATGTGTTGCACAATTCCAACAACGAACTTCCCAAGTGGTATTTGGAGGCAATTGGCGTTTATGTAAGTTTCCTTAATAAATGTGATTATTGCGTCAAACATCATTTTGAAGGGTTCAAAAAATTGTTGAATGAGGATGAAAAATCTGAAAGCTTTTTACAAGCCGTTAAACTTGATGACCTAACCACCTTTTTTGATGAAAAGTTTTTGGCTGGAATGGCGTATTCCAAAAAATTGACCTTGGAACACCATGCAATTGTCCAAGAAGATATTGTTCTCCTTAAATCCATTGGTTTTAGTGATGGGCAAATCTTGGAAATAAACCAGGTCGCAAGTTACTTTAACTATGTTAATCGAACCGTTTTGGGGCTCGGTGTAAACATAAAAGGTGATATTTTAGGATTATCCCCAAATGAAAGTGGAGATCCCAATAATTGGAGTCATAAATAACAACTATGAGAATTGCATCCATTGACATTCTAAGAGCCCTGACCATGGCACTCATGATTTGGGTAAATGATTTTTGGACCTTAACCGAGGTTCCAAAATGGTTGCAACATGCATCTGCAACAGAAGATTATTTGGGATTTTCCGATGTGATTTTTCCTTTATTTCTTTTCATTGTAGGACTCAGTATTCCATATGCCATTCAACATCGACTTTCAAAAAATGAAAGTACAATAACCATTGGGAAACATATTCTAATCCGCTCATTCTCCCTTTTGTTCATTGGATACTTCATGGTCAATTATGAAACGCATCATGAAACCATGGGACTGGGCAAATATCTTTGGTGCTTCCTGATGGCGTTGGCCGTGGTTTTGGTTTGGATGAATTGGAAAAAAAGTCCACTTCCGAAAAAATGGCATATCGTTTTTCAAGTTGTTGGGCTGCTCATCTTTGCGTATTTGGCCATTGTATATAAAGGTGGTAACTCTGGAGGAGACTGGATGAAACCTCAATGGTGGGGCATACTCGGTCTTATAGGTTGGGCCTACCTTGCCAATGCACTGGTATATCTTTTTACCAAAGGTAATTTATACGCTATGTTGGTTTTGTGGCTATTATTCAATGTGTTGTCGGTTTTATCCACAGCTACTGATTTATTGCACTTTGATGGGATTTTGAGCACTATATCCCCCCTTTACTCCGGAACCATTCCTGCATTCACATCCGCTGGTGTTGTTGCTTCCCTATTGTTTCAAAGATTTGGTAAGTCCAATAATAAATCTTCTTATGCCATACTAATGGTATTGGGCATAATTTGTTTGGTTTATGGGCTCGGAACCAGACCAATTTGGGGTATTTCTAAAATTCAAGGAACGCCATCGTGGATGGCCATATGCTCGGGCATAGGCTTTTTGTCCTTTGTCTTATTACATTATATCGCAGACGTATTGAAAATTACAAAGTGGGCAGATTTTATAAAACCAGCAGGTACGGCAACCTTGACTTGCTATATGATTCCCTACTTTGTTTATCCTTTGCGAAACTTAAGTTATATTAGATTGCCTGAAGTTTTAAACTCAGGCGTCGTAGGATTACTCATTTCTATGCTGTTTGCACTCTTGGTTGTTGTTTTTACTGGATGGCTGGAGCGTAAAGGCTATAAACTAAAATTATGAGAAAAATTATTCTTTCAGCTGTTGTGTGTGTGTTTTGCCTGTCGGTTACCAGGGCACAACAAATTCCTTCAAAAACATGGCAAATTAAAACCGCTGTTATGGCTGTTCCCCAAGATTATAAAGATGGTGCAAAGGTTTACGGGTACAATTCCGAAGGAAAATTTACTACCCTCCGTGAAGGCACCAACGATTATATTGCCTTGGCGTCCGACCCAAAAAGAGAGAAATTCTCAACCGCGGCTTATCATAAAGATTTAGAACCGTTCATGGCGCGTGGAAGAGAGTTAAAAGCTCAAGGGAAAGAAGCCCAGGAGATTTTCGACATCCGTGAAGAAGAAGTGAAGGCTGGCAAATTACAAATGCCCGATAAAGCAACGCTATGTGTTTTTACAGGAACGGTGAATTCTGAAACCATGGAAATTGAAAATCCATATGTCCGCTACGTCTTTTATATTCCCTATGCCACAGGTGAATCTACCGGTTTACCTACCACGCCCACTCCCCCAGGCCATGCATGGCTAATGAACCCAGGGACACATAGGGCACATATTATGATCACGCCCCCAAAGAATTAGGCATGATTGCTTTACGCCGCTATCTAGTTGGTTTTAAAAACAAAATAATTCAATGCAAAAATTTAAAATACTATTTCTTATTGTGCTCTCCTTTTTAGGTTTCTCGAAAAAAATCGATGCCCAAGATTGGGCAAATCTCCAAAAATACCAGGAGGCCAATGCAACATTACCAGCTTTGACAGATGGTGAAAATCGAGTAGTTTTTATGGGCAATTCCATCACGGAAGGATGGTCCATTGCAAGTCCTAAATTTTTTGAAGGCAAACCTTATATAAATAGAGGCATTAGTGGCCAGACCACGCCGCAAATGCTTTTAAGATTTCGTCAAGATGTAATTGCCTTACAACCAAAAATCGTTCTTATCCTAGCGGGTACCAATGACATTGCAGGGAATACAGGTCCCGCTACCTTGGAGCAGATTCATGATAATATCCTATCTATGGTGGAATTGGCTGAAGCAAACCGAATTCGTCCAATTATATGTTCGGTGGTTCCCGCCTTTGACTATCCATGGCGTCCTGGCCTGAATCCCAATGTAAAAATT
This sequence comes from Flagellimonas sp. 2504JD1-5, assembly GCF_053618295.1. Taxonomy (NCBI): domain Bacteria; kingdom Pseudomonadati; phylum Bacteroidota; class Flavobacteriia; order Flavobacteriales; family Flavobacteriaceae; genus Flagellimonas; species Flagellimonas sp. 2504JD1-5. Next base: position 360,700 of record NZ_JBSIOU010000002.1, on the reverse strand, counting down.
CCTGAGCTGAATGCCATGCTTCAGGCAACTGCGAAACAAAAAGGACTAATTTATCTGGATTATTTCAGTTCCATGGCCGATAAACGCAATGGGCTTCCCGAAGCTTTGGCCGAGGATGGTGTACATCCTACCAAAAAAGGGTATGCCATAATGGAAACATTGGCTGAAAAAGCCATTCAAAAAGCACTTGTAAAATGAAATTAAGCCCTATTACTTTTGTACTCTTTGCCATCGTGACCACGGCCTTTGGACAAACCAAAATTTCCGTTTCCCCTGCCATAAAAGTGCTTAAGAAGTTTGACAAGGTTAGGGATTTCACACTGTCAAAAACTGGAGATGAAGCCTATTTTACCATTCAATCAGCAAATGAGGAAGTTTCAATAATTGCAAGTTCCAATGTAAGGGAGAATGAATGGGAAACACCCAAAATTGCACCGTTTTCCGGGAAATACAAAGATCTTGAGCCTTTTTTAAGCCCAGATGGTTTGAAACTGTATTTTGTATCGAATCGACCATTGGACAATACTGGTACAGAAACCAAGGATTTTGATATTTGGTATGTAGAAAGAACTGACGTAAATTCTGTTTGGTCCGCTCCAATCAACATGGGAACTCCTGTGAACACAGAACATAATGAGTTTTATCCCGCTGTAGCACGAAATGGTAATCTTTATTTTACCTGTGACTGCCCGTCTGCGGTTGGAAGAGACGACATTTTCTATTCCAGCTTTGAAAATGGAAATTATACCTTACCAAAACCCTTGAGCCCAAATATTAATACGGAAGGATTTGAATACAATTCCTATATCTCGCAAGATGATTCTTATCTGCTGTTTGGGGGTTACAATCGTGAAGATGGCCAAGGAAGCGGTGATATTTATATTAGTTTTAAAAATCAAAATGGCGAATGGTCAAAAGCAAAACCTTTGCCCATAGGAATCAATTCAAAGTACATGGACTATTGTCCCTTTGTTGATGAAGACAACAATGTACTGTACTTTACAAGCCGTAGAAGTCTTAATCCAGATACCCCAATCCAATCCATTGAGGTACTTTCGAAATTTTTTGATACCTACCAGAATGGGAACAGCAGGTTGTACAAAGCTAAGATCAACCTAAAAGCCTTAATGGTTAACTAGCCTTCACCACTTGATTTTGTTTACTTTGCATCATGGAAAATCCCTTGGTGAGTATCCTGATTCCTTTTAAAAATACTGCGCATTTTCTTGTGGAATGTCTGGATTCCGTTATAAACCAAGAATATCAGCATTGGGAAGTATTGGCGGTGAACGACCATTCAGATGACGACAGTTTTGCGCTTTTATCAGTCTATTCAAAGAAAGACACCCGAATCAAGGTTTTCACAAATAAAGGAAAGGGGATTATCCCGGCACTACGAACCGCATATGCCAATGCTTCCGGAGGTTACATCACACGTATGGATTCCGATGACATTATGCAACCAAATAGATTGCAACACATGGTAAATGCCCTTGTTAAAAATGGAAAAGGTCATATTTCAGTAGGACAGGTGAAGTATTTCTCGGATAGCGGTATCAGTAATGGATATGCACGTTACGAAAGATGGCTGAATCAACTGACTGTACGCGGCAATAACTATTCAGAAATCTACAAAGAATGTGTAATTCCATCACCCTGCTGGATGGCTTTTCGGGAAGATCTTGATGCATGCGGAGCTTTTTTTCCCGACCGATATCCTGAAGATTATGACCTTACATTTCGATGTTATGAAAAAGGTCTAAAAGTTATACCCTGTAACACAATTTTGCATCTGTGGCGCGATTATGATAGTAGAACTTCACGAACCCACGAACACTACGCCCAAAACTACTTTTTGGAAATTAAGCTGCATTACTTTCTTAAACTGGATAGAGAAAAAGTTCGTCCCCTTGCCATTTGGGGTGCCGGTTTTAAGGGAAAAACAATTTCAAAAAAATTAGTGGAACAAAACATTGATTTTACCTGGCTTTGTGATAACCCAAAGAAAATTGGGAAAAAAATTTACGAAACTGAATTGGTTCATTTTAAAGCATTGGAAAGCTTAAAAAATCCACAGAGCATAGTTACGGTGGCCAATGAAGAAGCCCAAAGTGAAATACGCGATTTCTTCAACGGTATTGGACATCATCCAATGAAAGATTATTTCTTTTTCTGTTGAACAATTATTAATGCCCAATACACGATTAACAGTGGCCAATAATCAATCCTAATAGCTAATGTATTGTTAATTGGCTATTGTTTATTGACAAATTGTTAATCGAACATTGTTTTAATACCTATATTTGACCAATCAAAGTTGGGAATGCAGTTTAAACATCCAGAAATTCTTTGGACCCTTTTTCTTCTACTAATTCCCATTTTAATCCATCTTTTCCAGCTACGTCGATTCAAGAAAACGCCATTCACCAATGTAGCGATGCTTCAAAAAGTGGTTTCCGAATCAAGAAAAAGCAATACCCTTAAAAAGTGGCTGCTCCTAGCTACCCGTCTATTGTTGCTTGCCTCCCTGGTCATTGCTTTTGCGCAACCTTTTTCCGCCACGACCAGCGCACTTCAACAAAAAGAAACAGTTGTGTATTTAGATGATTCGTTCAGCATGCAAGCCAAATCCAATGGCATTACATTATTGGAAAAGGCAATACAGGACTTGCTAAAAAGTATGGATGAGGAGCAAGTTTTCAGTCTCTTTACAAATGAACGTTCATTTAAAAACATTACCCTAAAAGATATCCAGAACAATCTACTTTCATTGCCCTATTCGCATAAACAATTGACCTTGGACGAAATTCAATTAAAGGGAAATACACTTTTTAGTAAAGTTGATGGCACAGAAAAAAACCTTATTCTAATTTCTGATTTTCAGCATAGATTATCTCCTTCAGAATTTGCCGTTGATTCCACCTCCAATAATTATTTTGTTCCGGTACGTCCAAAAGAGTCCAAGAACGTAGCTATTGATTCTACTTATATACAAACAGGTTCTTTGGACCAACTTTCTTTAACCATACTTCTTTCTGGTGGAAGTGATGCAGAAGCACTTCCCATTTCACTGTATAACAGCGATACATTAATTGCAAAGACTTCGGCTAAATTTGAACCTAACGGCACTTCCAAAGTTGAGTTTTCAATTCCTTCCAACAAGGAAATCAATGGCCGATTACAAGTCACTGAACCTGGGTTAACCTACGACAATCAATTTTATTTCAACATCAACAAAAAAGAAAAAATAAACGTACTTGTCATTGATGAGCAGAATGTAGATTACCTGTCGCGTTTATATACTCCTGAGGAGTTTGAATTAAAACAAACCACAATTAGTCAATTGGATTATAGTGCTATTGATCAACAAAATGTAGTTATCCTCAATGGTTTAACAACCATACCCAATAGCCTGCAACAAGTATTGAGAAGTTTTAAAGCAAATGGAGGCACCTTAATTATCATCCCATCGGAGGCAGCAGATTTAACCTCTTACAATCCGTTTTTATCCGGCTATTATGGCAGCAGATTTGAAGCGGGAAACGTTGGTGATAAAAAAATCACTTCCATCTCCTTTGGACATCCATTGTATAAAAATGTTTTTGAAAGAGAGGTTTATAATTTCCAATATCCATCGGTAAATCACTTTTTCAAACTGAAATCCAAAGCTCCCAAAATATTGTCATTTGAAGGGGGCGACGCGTTTTTGGTTGGAAATGACGGCTTTTATCTATTCACAGCTTCGCTCAATGCTGAAAATTCCAATTTTAAAAATTCCCCGTTGATCGTGCCCACTTTGTATAATATGGCGGCATTCAGTTTGAGAACAGCGCAACTTTATCTCACTTTGGGTGCTATCCGAAACATAGATATTCCCATCCAGCTGGGCAATGATAATATTTTGAACGTTTCAAAAAAAGGAAACACCTTTATTCCGCTACAACAAAATTTCCCAAATAAGGTACGACTGACATTTGATGACAACCCCACTGAAGATGGTATATTTGATATTGTGAACAAGGATCAGTTTCTTAAACATATCAGTTTTAATTACCCCAGAACGGAAAGTAAATTAAACTATATAGACCTGGGCAATTTACCCAATATTAGTGTCTTGGATTCCATTCCATCCCTGTTTGATCATCTCGAATCAGAACGTAGTATTGACGCTTATTGGAAATGGTTTGTTATTTTAGCGCTGCTTTTGGCGCTCATTGAAGTAATCATTCAAAAATTCATTACATGAACATGCTGCTGAAGTCGGCCAAGATCATATCTCCAGAGAACAAGGCACTGCACCTTAAAAAAAGAGATATTCTTATTAAAAAGGGAATTATTGAAAAGATTGCAGCTTCCGTGGATGTACCCTCCAACACCAAGGTCATCGATAAAGAAAACCTGCATGTTTCCCTAGGATGGTTCGACTCGGGTGTGAGTTTTGGTGAACCGGGCTTCGAAGAACGGGAAACCATTGCGAATGGACTTAAGGTCGCCGGCCATAGTGGTTTTACCGATATCGTCCTCAATCCGAACACCAACCCCGTTCCTGATACCAGTTCTGATGTGGTTTTCCTTAAGGAAAGAGCAAGCGGCAGTGCTACCCGGGTATATCCTATGGGGACTTTGACCAAAAATGCTGATGGAGTGGATTTGGCCGAATTGTTTGATATGCAAAATGCTGGGGCCGTGGCTTTTTATGACTTTAAAAAACAAATTGCCAATCCGAACCTGCTCAAAATTGCCATGCTTTACGCCCAAAATTTTGATGGACTCGTATTTTCATTTCCCATGGATAACCAAATTAAGGGGAAAGGGATTGTGCATGAAGGAGAGGTTTCTACCTCTCTGGGGCTAAAGGGTATCCCAAGTTTAGCCGAAGAACTTCAAATTGCACGGGACCTTTTTATATTGGAATATACCGGAGGAAAATTACATATTCCGACCATTTCAACAGCCGATTCTGTTAAGCTGATTGCCAATGCAAAAAAGAAGGGATTGGACGTGAGCTGCAGCGTTGCCATTCACAACCTTATTTATACTGACGAATCCTTGAAGGAATTCGACACCTTTTATAAAGTAGTTCCACCACTACGAAGTAGCAAGGATTGTAAGGCATTGATAAAGGGGTTGAAGGATGGAACCATTGATTATGTGACTACCGACCATCTCCCAATCGATATTGAAGAAAAACGGGTTGAATTTGACAATGCTGCCAATGGAACTATTGGATTGGAATCGGCTTTTGGAATTTTGAACTCCCTTTTTGACCTAGATGAAACCATTACCTTGCTAACCAAAGGGCGTGAACGATTTGGGTTGGATAGCCCACAAATTAAAGAAGGGCACGAAGCCTGCCTAACCCTTTTTAACCCGGACACTGATTCAGTATTTAAGGCTGAAGACATACTATCCACTTCAAAAAACAGTATGTTCTTGGGAGCATCCTTAAAGGGAAAGGTATACGGAATCATGAGCAATAACCAAATTACAATCTAACATTGTGAGCAAATCAAATTCTGGAAGAACGACCGCTATTGTTGCCTATCTGACCATAGTTGGGAGTTTAATCGCGATAACCATGAACATTGAACCCAAAAATGCCTTTGCTCGTTTTCATACTCGACAGGCTTTCGGTATTCACTTGATTTTTCATGCAATGGCCATCGTGCTCACCTTTACAGGTGTTGCTTATGCCTCATTGGGATTGTATCTTATTTACCTTGTTATTTGGGGATATGGGTTTGTTCAAGCCTTGAATGGAAAAACCAAACCACTGCCTATTCTTGGGGAACATTTTCAAAAATGGTTTACCTTTATTCCATAATTTAAAAAGATGCCCCCCACCTCACTTTCTTTGGAACACCTGCAACGTCCCTCGTCCATAACTACAGGAAAAATTCCCTCGGTTTTTATGTTTCATGGATATGGAAGCAATGAGGAAGACCTGTTTTCTTTTGCTTCAGAACTCCCCAAGGAACTTTATGTAATCTCAGTTAAAGCACCCTACGACCTTGAACCTTTTGGCCATGCTTGGTATGCTATCAATTTTGATGCGGAATATGGTAAATGGAGCGATGATGAACAAGCTAAAACCTCTAGGGACAAAATTGTTGCCTTTATAGATGAAGCCTGCGAAGCCTATGGATTGGATAAAGAGAATATTACACTTTTAGGCTTTAGTCAAGGAACTATTCTTAGCTATTCTATTGCGTTGTCATTCCCCGAAAAAATTAAGAATGTTATAGCCCTGAGTGGTTATATCAATGAAAATATTCTGATTGACGATTACAACGAAAAAGACCATAGCAATCTCAATATTTACGCTTCGCATGGGCAGGTAGACCAAGTGATTCCTTTGGAATGGGCCCAAAAAACACCTGGTTTCCTTAACAAACTGGGAATACAGCACACCTATGAAGAGTTTCCAGTTGGCCATGGGGTGTCTCCCCAGAACTTCTATTCATTTAGGGAATGGCTAAATAAGCATATTTAGATTCCTCTTCCCCTTTAATTTACTGAGATATTTTAGTGCACTTTGTATCAAACCAAATACTGAATGTTAAATGTTGAATTTTAAGTTTTCTGCATTTAATGTTAGCCGATATGATGCAAGAAATGGTCTGTAAGGCTCTTAAAATTCCAAGTGATTTGTGGAATTCGTGTCAAACTAGATTTGGACCATTGGATTCTTGGAATTTGGAGTTTGGAATTTGGAGTTTGGAATTTGGAATTTGGAATTTGGAAAAAAATCCTTTCCCATAAACCTTCATCAATGCCTATCAGTTACTCCGGGTATAGAGCAAATGATCTAGTAAGGTAAAATCGACACCTAAATCGTCCTTAAGTTCGTATTTGATAACCAAATCACCCCAGTATTTTCCATCGGAAAAGTCTGCCAATATCCATTTATGGTTCAGAACTTTGATTTTATTTATTTTAAAATCGCTTTCCATTCCGTCATAGGGAACCAAAGGGTTGTTTCCCTTTTTTTCGTTGGTCTCCAATAGCTTATCTTCTATGTAGCGTACAGGATTCTTTAAATTCAGGTGATCATAATAGGCCAAGGCATCGTCATTGTTTTCCAGTGAAAAATACTGGATGTCCAATATTTTCAATTGCGATTGTTGTAATGAATCGTTGAGTTGGGCCACTTCTGTTTCCAATTTCTGAATATTGGAATTCATACTTTTTTGAAAATTGTTGGCACTGATAAACTGGTATAATAGTATCAACGCAGCAAACACAAATAAATAAAGGAAGATTTTACTTTTCATCTATTCAAATTTTATTGTTTTAAATCTTTAATTGTAAATTATCGTAGGCCAAAAACATATTTTTGGGTAGTTCCTTTTCCACTTCAGAATGGAATCCCAACAAATGACTGATATGGGTGAAATAGGTTTTTTCGGCCTTTACCTTTTTTGAAAATTCAATAGCCTCTTCCAAGTTAAAATGGGAATGATGGGGCTGTTTTCTCAGGGCATTGACCACCAATACCTTTGCACCTTCAATTTTTTTGGCCTCCTCATCTTCTACTCGTTTTACATCTGTCAGGTAGACAAAATCTCCAAAACGATAGCCAAAAACGGGTAATCTGTTGTGATACGCCTCTATTGGGATTACCTCTATTCCGCCCAGCAACAAAGGTTTGTCTTTTTCAACAAGATTCACCTGAACGGCAGGTGCGCCTGGATATCTGTCCTCGTCCGCAAAAATATAGTCGAATCTCTTTTTAAGGGATTGTGCTACCCGCTCATGGGCATAAATTGGGACATCACCTTGTCTAAAAAAGAAAGGCCGAATGTCATCTATACCAGCAGTATGGTCAGCGTGTTCATGGGTAAAGAGTATACCGTCTAATTTTGGTATTGGGTTGATGAGCATTTGCTGTCTAAAATCGGGGCCGCAGTCCACCACATAATTGAAATCTTTCCAAGAGATTAGAACCGACACCCGAAGCCTTTTGTCTTTTGGGTCTTTGCTCAAACAGACAGGATGATCACTTCCAATTATAGGTATTCCCTGGGAGGTTCCTGTTCCCAAAAAAGTAATGGTCATCATATCATCCATTAAATTCAAAATTATAACTTATTTATTTAATAGATTTGATTAAGAGTGTAACTTTGTTTTCAATAAAATTCAGGTTATGGCCACTGCACCTAACAATCCACATGCTTTTGAAAATATCCCTTCCATCAAGGCGAAAACGCTAAGAATAAACCTAAATCCGAACATCTACGGAACCTTTGCCGAAATAGGCGCGGGCCAGGAAACAGCAAGGCAGTTTTTTAGGGCCGGTGGAGCATCAGGTACCATTGCAAAGGCGATGAGTGCTTACGACAAGGCTTTTAGTGATGCCATTTACGGTTCTGAAGATGATGGCAGGTACGTTACACAGGCCCGGCTAAAGCGGATGTTGGCCCATGAAATGAATTTGGTAGAGGAACGGATCAGTCGTGAAAACAACCCCGATTATTTGTTTTTCACCTATGCCAACACCGTCGCCACTATCGATTTTTCCAAAAGATATAAAGGACATGGATGGATTGGTATCCGGTTTCAATTGGATCCAAAGCAAAAAGAATTTGATGAAATTATCTTGCATATTCGTTTTAAGCAAACCGAAGCTAGATTACAACAAGAAACTTTAGGTACCCTGGGTGTAAATCTTATTTATGGGGCATTTTTCAAGTATCATAAACCCAAAAAGCTGCTAAAGTATCTATATGACCATATCGACAAGGATACGATTGAAATAGATATGATCAATTTTACAGGTCCTAATTTCAAAGATGTGGACAACAGATTGATGAGTCTGCAGCTTATTAAAAATGATATGACCGATGCGGTGATGTTTGGCCCCGATGGAAACAACTTATTGCCAGCATCCGTACTTTATAAAAAGAATATCCTTGCATTACGAGGTAGCTTTCGACCCGTTACCAAGGTGAACATGGATATGTTCCAGAAATCCTACGATATTTTTATTCGGGAACAAACTGTGGAATATGAAAACACCATTGTGGTGTTTGAAATTACATTATCCAATCTAAAAGCTTCGGGTGAGATTGATGAACAAGATTTTATGGACAGGGCCGAACTCCTTTGTTCCCTTGGGCATACCGTTTTGATTTCCAAATTCCAAGAATACTATAGGCTTGTAGAATATTTCAACAATTATACAAAAGCCAAAATAGGATTGACCATGGGTGTCAATAATTTGGTTGATGTATTTGATGAAAAATACTATCGTGATTTAAGTGGTGGTATCTTGGAAGCGTTTGGAAAATTGTTCTTTAAAGACCTCAAGGTTTACTTGTACCCGATGAAAGATGCCACTACTGGGCAGATCATGACCAGTAACAACGTAAAGGTCCACCCAAGAATGAAAGAATTGTATAAATTCTTTAAATATAATGGCAAGGTGATGGATATTATAGACTATGATCCTGATATCATGCATATTTTCTCAAGGGAAGTACTAAAACGAATCACCAACGATGAAGAAGGTTGGGAAGAAATGCTTCCAGAGGGTATTGCTGAAATGATCAAGGAGAAACAGTTGTTCACCAAGAAAAAGAAACTTCCTGAAAAAGAAGAAGTCAACAAATAACACTCCCAAGATGTAATGCTTCGGTAAAACCCAGCTATTCGGATAGCAGCAACTGGCCAAAAGATGTTGGCACGTGAAAATCAGGGTCTTTTGTCTTGGGGTCTACCCAGGTAATCCATTTAAAATCATTATCAGGATTTTTAGCATCAGGCAATTCGTCCGTGTCAGCGCGAAAAATTCCAGCTTCCAATATTCCTTCCTTCAGCAACCCTAAATCCCTTAGCGATTGTTTACTTATAACCATATCCAACCGGTAGCCGTCCTTCAATATTTTACCAACAGTAAACAAATGCCCCTTCGGCCATGTCCAATTGTCATCAAAAATTCGATAATGTGAGGCGGCAAAATCCAAAATAGCTCCATTCGGGTCCACCTCTAGACAATAGTAGTTTTTAAGTTCTTCATCTTTTCTGATAAAAATCTCCACCCTATCCGACCTAATAATGTCCCTTTTCTTTTGATAACCATCGTAAATAACCAGATTGGTATCCTTTACGTCGTATCTCAAATAAAGGTATTCATTGGTATGCAAAGCCCTAAAAATTGTTTCTTGCATGGGTTCACTTCGCCATGGCTGCGAAAATTCATCCAACACATTGGCCTTTTCCCATAAACTATCGTCCAAAGAATTTGGGATATTATCATTTTCATTCACCTTTAAAACGGTATAGGTTTTCATGCCATCGTAATTTTTACAGCCAAAAAGACACATTACAATACTTGCAACGGCCATAGAAATAACCAGATGTCTCATGGTATTTGAATAAACAAGGTATACTACAAACTTAGTTTATTTGGGGCAAGACCCGAAAGTCACAGCTGTTAGATTATACAGGTTTAAGACAGGATTTGTTGTGTATGATTCTTTGCTTTGACCTTATCAATGACTTTTTCTACTACGCCATTTTCATCAATGACAAACGTAATTCTGTGGATTCCATCAAAAACCCGTCCCATAAATTTTTTTGGACCCCATACTCCAAAGGCATCAATTACAGCATGTTCGGTATCGGCCAATAAGGGATAGGGAAAGTTAAACTTGTTTCTGAAATTGGTCTGTTTTCTTTCGGTGTCTTCGCTAACTCCCAAAATTTCATACCCTTGTTCCTTCAATTCACTGTAATGGTCCCTTATATTACAGGCTTCTATGGTACAAGTTGGTGTGTTGGCTCGTGGATAGAAAAAGACCACTAATTTCTTTCCATTGAAATCGGAAAGATTTACAGTGTTTCCATCTTGGTCTTTTGCTGAAAATTCAGGTACTTTATCCCCTACTTTTAATGTGTTCATGAATTGAAATCTTTAAGAATTGTTCAAAGCTAAACTAATATGACGAAACAGGAGAAGGTAAATTTTACAATAAAAACTTTGGATGAACTTTATCCAACAATTCCTATTCCGCTTGATCATAAAGACCCATATACCCTGTTAATTGCCGTACTGTTATCTGCCCAAAGTACCGACATTCGGGTAAACCAGATTACCCCGCTGTTGTTCGCCAGAGCGGATAATCCTTTTGATATGGTAAAACTGAGTGTAGATGAGATTCGAGAGATTATAAAACCGGTTGGGCTTTCTCCCATGAAATCCAAAGGAATCCATGGCCTTTCTCAAATATTGATAGAAAAGTACAAGGGAGAGGTTCCAAAAGAAATGGAACTTCTTGAAGAATTACCAGCTGTGGGGCATAAAACAGCGAGTGTTGTGGTATCACAAGCCTTTGGTATTCCAGCCTTTCCTGTAGATACACATATTCATAGGTTAATGTATCGTTGGGGGTTTAGCAATGGTAAAAATGTGGTGCAGACCGAACGTGATGCCAAAAGATTGTTTCCCAAAGAAATTTGGAACAAGCTGCATCTTCAGATTATTTGGTACGGCCGGGAATATTCACCTGCTCGGGGCTGGGATTTGGAAAAAGACGTAATTACTAAGACAATCGGTAGGAAAACAGTATTGAACGAATACCATAAAAACAAAAAGTGATTGTTAGGTAATTCAAGAGTCACTTCAAGCGCAGTCGAGAAATCTTTATGATGCCATTTTTCGAATAGGTCTGGACTGCGCTCGACCTGACACGACAGATGACAAAACAAAAAGAGCCGCTAATTGCGGCTCTTTTTGTTTGATTTTGAAGTTTCTAGTTCAAAGTAACCTCAAATTTGTGTTTTTTGTAATCGACTACTTTAATCGATTTAGAGTAGCTAAGCAAGAAATCTATTGTTTCTCGTCTCGCTTTTACCGATTTAACGGTTTTTTGTTCTTCAGAGTAAATATTTTCCATATTCTAGCATTAATGTTACAATTAGATAACGCCGCTAAAATGGAAATATTGCTGTGTTCGATGGAATGCAGATTAATTCGTTAAAACGATATTATTCTTATTTACTATTTTTCTGAGGTTGATAAGGGCGTATCGCATTCTTCCTAAAGCAGTATTGATGCTAACCCCTGTGTTTTCGGAGATTTCCTTAAAACTCATGTCTTTATAGATACGCATGATCAGCACCTCTTTTTGATCTTCGGGCAATTCATCAATTAAAAGGGTCAAATCGCTATCAATCTGATCTTTTATGATTTGTTTTTCAGCATTTAGCTTTTCATCCTTGATCACAGAGAAGATATTGAAATCATCGTTCCCTTCAAATTTGGGCATTCTCTTATTCTTGCGGAAATGGTCAATAATCAAATTATGCGCAATTCGCATCACCCAAGGTAGAAATTTACCCTCTTCGCTATAAGTGCCCCTTTTCAGGGTTTTGATCACTTTAATAAAGGTATCCTGGAAGATGTCTTCAGCAACATCCCTATCCAATACTTTAGAGTAAATAAAACTGGAAATTCTTTGGTTATGCCTGTTGATCAAGCCTTCTAAAGCTTTTTCGTCTCCGGCAATGTAATTCTTTACTAATATCGAGTCATCAATCTGCAGTTCCATACAAATTACTTTTTGGTTAAAATTAGGGGTCTCCCTTTTCAAAGAAAGACTTAGAGTTATCAGCTTAATTTTAAAAAAGTAATTATTTCTGTATAGGCCTATCAGCTTTTTAATTACACATCAAATATAGAAAAACAGTATGCCTGTAAAAAAACTATGTTGTGATTTGGGCATTTTTAGATGTTAACTGATACAATATACGTATTAAGTGCCGGGTATTGTATCTTTGGAACCCTAATTTTAACATATGTCCACAATCCAAAACATAGATCCTAAGAAAAATATCATCATAAAAGGTGCCAAACTACATAACCTTAAGAACATTGATGTTGTAATTCCTAGGAACAAGCTTGTGGTCATCACCGGACTCTCTGGTTCTGGAAAATCAAGTTTGGCTTTCGACACCCTATATGCCGAAGGGCAAAGGCGTTATGTAGAGAGCCTATCTTCCTATGCCAGGCAATTTTTGGGAAAATTGGACAAACCCAAAGTGGATTATATAAAAGGTATAGCGCCGGCCATTGCCATTGAACAAAAAGTGAATTCGACCAATCCAAGATCAACGGTCGGAACCACTACCGAAATATATGACTATTTAAAACTGTTGTTCGCACGTATCGGAAAGACCATTTCCCCAGTTTCAGGAAACGAGGTCAAAAAGAACACCGTAACGGATGTCATCAACCATATAAAACCATTAGCCGAAGGTACCAAATTGTTATTGCTGGCTCCGATTACTATAAAAGAGGATAGAGATACCTTGAAATCTTTGGAGCTTTTTTCAAAACAGGGATACGCGCGTATTAAATATAAAGGAGAGGTTGTTCGAATTGACAATGTTCCCGAGAATATTGGTAGAACTTTTGATTTGGTGGTTGATAGGGTCATTGTAAAAGAAGACGAAGATTTTTACAACCGCTTGGCCAATGCTGTGGACAATGCTTTTTTTGAAGGCAAAGGACAATGTGCCATTGAAAATCTGGAAAATAAGGAAATTAAGATTTTCAGTAACCAGTTTGAATTGGATGGATTGAAATTCTTGGAACCCAACGTACATCTGTTCAGCTTTAATAATCCCTACGGTGCATGTCCAAAATGCGAAGGCTATGGTGATGTAATTGGTATTGATGAAGATTTGGTTGTTCCCAACACCGCTTTGTCAGTTTATGAGAATGCCGTTTTTCCGTGGCGAGGAGAAAGTATGGGTTGGTACCGCGACCAACTGGTCAATTCTGCTTACAAATTCGATTTCCCTATCCACAAACCATGGTTTGAGCTGTCCGAAGAACAAAAACAGTTGGTTTGGGACGGCAACGAGCACTTTATGGGCATCCATGCCTTTTTTCAACAATTAGAGGAAAAGAGTTATAAAATACAGAACAGGGTAATGCTCTCCCGGTATCGAGGAAAGACAAAATGTACCGTTTGTAGGGGAAAGCGATTGCGCAAAGAAGCAGATTATGTTAAAGTAGGAGGACATTCCATTTCAGATTTGATTGAACGCCCCATTAAAAAATTGATTCCTTTTTTCGAGGAACTTCAACTCTCGGAACACGATAACACCATTGCAAAAAGGTTGTTGAAAGAAATCACAACAAGATTGGATTTTTTAAGCAAAGTAGGACTGAGCTATTTGACATTAAACCGAAAATCCAATACCCTTTCAGGAGGCGAAAGTCAACGCATCAATTTGGCCACATCTTTGGGTAGTAGTTTAGTAGGTTCCATGTATATTTTGGATGAACCCAGCATCGGACTTCATCCCAAGGACACCGAAAATCTTATTGAGGTTCTCCTATCCCTTCGGGATTTGGGCAATACCGTAATTGTGGTGGAACATGACGAGGACATCATGAAAGCTGCGGACGAAGTCATCGATATTGGACCCGAAGCCGGTACACTGGGAGGTGAAGTGGTGGCCACCGGAAGTTTGGATGTCATATTAAAGGCCAATTCCTTGACCGCAGATTATTTAAATGGCACCAAAGAGATTCAAGTCCCTTCGGAGCGGCGTATTTCCAAAAACCATATACAAATTATTGGAGCGCGCGAAAACAACCTTAAAAATATCAATGTCACCTTTCCATTAAATATGCTCACAGTGGTCACCGGGGTTTCCGGAAGTGGAAAAAGTACACTGGTTCGTAAAATTTTATATCCCACCATATTAAAGGAAGTGGGTGGTTATGGAGAAAAAGCCGGACAGTTTACAAAGGTTGAAGGCAAATATGCCCATGTAAAACATGTGGAATTCGTCGACCAGAACCCGATTGGTCGCTCTTCCCGTTCCAATCCGGTTACCTATATCAAGGCCTATGACGATATCCGTGCTTTGTTTGCTTCCCAAAAATTAAGCAAGCTTCGGGGTTATCAGGCCAAACATTTTTCCTTTAACGTGGATGGTGGACGTTGTGAAAAATGTAAAGGCGAAGGTGAAATTACGGTGGAAATGCAGTTTATGGCCGATGTACATTTGGAATGTGATGTCTGTGGCGGAAAACGCTTTAAAAAAGAAATCCTCGAGGTCCAGTTCGAAGGAAAAAGCATTGATGATATTCTCAATTTGACCATTGATGAAGCTATTGTCCATTTCAAAACCCATGAACAAACCAAAATTGTAACCAAACTACAACCTTTGCAAGATGTTGGTCTGGGTTACGTAACCTTGGGGCAGTCCTCCTCTACCCTTTCCGGAGGTGAGGCACAACGGATTAAACTGGCCTCCTTTTTAGTAAAGGGAAATACCAAAGAAAAAGCCTTGTTCATCTTTGATGAACCTACGACCGGACTCCATTTCCATGACATCAAAAAACTGTTGAAATCCTTTGATGAACTGATTGCCAAAGGACACTCTGTAATCGTGATAGAGCACAACATTGAACTCATCAAATGTGCCGATTACATCATCGACCTAGGCCCGGAAGGCGGTGAAAATGGCGGATATTTGGTTGCCGAAGGCACTCCGGAAGAGTTGGTTCAAAATAAAGAATCACATACTGCGGTCTATTTACGGCCAAAAATATAATCTCTCACAAAACTCAACCAGCAAAAACCCATCTGCTGCGTTCAGTATGATTAGGACGGAGTAAATAATTAGTCTGCCCTAACCCTTTACCCTTCCCATTGTCCGAAACTTTAGTGCAGGACAACCCCTTTCACCCGTAACCTTTAACCATCAACCCTTCCCATTGTCCGAAACTTTAGTGCAGGACAACCCATCAACCCAAAACCCCTATCCGTCAAATCCAAGGGGGTACCGGTAAATTTCTTGGTCGCCGAACAAGGGCATCTTCTTATTTTTCTTGATTAGATCAGTTAATGCTTTGCAAAAGCATATGGTGTTCATCAAAACAACGAGTTAATGATATAAAACTATGCTCCTCCCATTTCTTACCACCGCACAACGAAAAAGGAACGTTATAGGGCTTTTGTTCGTGATTCTTTTTTTGGTCTCAACAAGTTTTAGTTCCCTTTCCGCTTTTGATTCCATAACAGCCATCTTCCATGAGAAAACTTCCTTGGATACCGATGACTCCAAAAACAATACATCCGATGTGGCAGCCTATGCTCCTGTAATTGGTTTGGTGAAACAAGGGGTTCGCAATGCGTGCAAAAACATTACCTACAGCTATTTTGTATACAATTTAAGCACCAACAAAGAGGTACTAAATAACATTACCCTTACCGATGACGACATGAGCCTTGTAATCACTTACTTTGATGGTGATGAAAACAATGATGGTTTATTAGACCCTCTAGAAGAATGGGAGTTCAGAGCTACATATGATATTACGCTAACCGATAAGGATAATGGTTTTGTTTCATCAGGAGCAACCGTTAGGGCTGGTTTTCTTGGTTT
Organism: Flagellimonas sp. 2504JD1-5; assembly: GCF_053618295.1. Classification (NCBI taxonomy): domain Bacteria; kingdom Pseudomonadati; phylum Bacteroidota; class Flavobacteriia; order Flavobacteriales; family Flavobacteriaceae; genus Flagellimonas; species Flagellimonas sp. 2504JD1-5. The sequence continues at coordinate 344,290 of NZ_JBSIOU010000002.1, read as the reverse complement.
AATAGAAGATAGGTCCGATGATGACACGCCCGGCCCCGCCGAAGACGATGTCACGGTTGTAGATCTTTCTTTTTGTCAACCTCGTATAGGTTTGGTTAAAACAGGGGTCGTTAGCAACGATTGCACAAGCATTAATTACACTTATCAAATCACCAACCAAACCCAAAGCGGTACACGTTTGGAAGATATTATTTTAAATGACTTACCACACGGTATATTTGATTTAAACTTAAATCTTCCAAATTTGGGAGATACTATGGAACCCCCAAATAATGGTTTCATAGAAGTCGGTGAAACATGGATCTATACCGTAAGTTATGCTATCACTGCAAACGATCGTATTTCTGGTTCCGTAAACGCAAGTCAAGCAACGGTAAGTGCCAGTCCGGAAGGTGGAGGTCCAAAAGTAAATGACCGTTCCGATGACAATAGCCCTTTTGAAGACGATTTGACCACCACTCCTTTAACAGATTGTCTGCTGGGCATTGGTCTTGTTCAAACGGCAAGCCAACTGGACGCATGTGAAACCATTGAATATACTTTTACCGTTACCAATTTAAACGCGAATCTAGAACCGCTGCAAAATATCGAGATAACCACCTCCAACTTAGGCACCTTTAGCGGACCACCTGATGATGGAGATACTGGCTCATTGAATGTCTTAGAACATAATGAATCTTGGGAATTTGTTAGAACATACAACATCGCTCCCACCGAAAGAGTTAGCGGTATTGTCAATGCCCAGTCCTCTGTAACAGGTAATGTACAGGGATTATTTGTAGAGGTAAACGATGATTCCCATGATCAATTTGATACCCAAGATGGGCCTACAATAACCAATCTAAATCCCACCTGTCAACCTAGCATAACTATCCTACAACAGGGGGTTTTAAGAGGAGGAGACCCTTCATGCACCGTTATAGATTATACCTACACGGTGGCCAACACGAGTTATGATTCTTTTACAGAAGTTGAAGTGGTTGACAATACATTGGGGCCAATAACCGGTCTTGATTCTGGCGATGCCAACAGTTCCGGCACTCTAGATCCCGGTGAGACCTGGGTATATTCTGAATCCTATGACATTAGTATCGCCGATAAAATGGCAGGGGTATTTGTAACCCAGTCAACGGTAACTGCAAGGGTATTGGGAACCGGAGATACGGAGGTTACTGATCTCTCCCACCCCACCGACCCAGATTTAGATGACCAAACCGTAGTGGACCTAACCACTTGCGAACCTAAAATAGCCTTGATCAAGCAAGGTGTAGTAGACAACACCTGCAGCCAAATTACCTATACCTATTATGTAACCAACGAAAGCGGAGGTGCGGAAACTTTACAAAATATTCAAATCATTGATGACGTGTTGGGCCCAATTGCCGGGCCGCCCTCCGGTGATGGAAGTCTAATGGGTGAATTGGAAGAAGGAGAGATCTGGGTATATACCGCTACCTATAATATTGTACAGGATGATATCGATGCCGGATTTGTTGAAAACAGCGCAATGGTAAGCGCAGAAATCGTGGGCGGGGGCGGAACTACCATAAATGATGATTCTGATGATAACAGTGTGTCTGAAGATGAACCTACCCGAGTAGATTTAATAGCATGTCAGGCCGATATTGCGATTACAAGAACCGCATTACTTGTCGATACCGATATGGACAACTGTCCCGATGCCATTGACATCACCATAGCGATTACCAATACCGGGTTGGTGGAATTGGATCAGGTTGATGTAATCGACGAGCAATTGGGTAATCCAGTGGCAGGACCCTTTATTGAAAGTGCCACTACCGACAATGTAATGCAACTCAATGAGGTTTGGACTTTCTCTGCCACTTATGATCTTTCACAGAACGACATCGACAATTCCCCACTCAACCCAATAGCAAGCGTAACCGCACAAGCAGTCGGAAGCAGTTTTCAAGTAACCGACAGCGACCAGAACAACATTGATACCTCTGGGGCATGTGCTGAGAGTTCCGCTATAGGCTTGGTCAAAGAGTTTACCAATTTTCTTGATAACGACGGAGACGGCTGCAACGATGCCATAGAATATACCCTACGGGTATTAAACACAGGTGGTATGCCCTTGAACAATCTAACGGTCAACGACCCCCAGTTGGGCAACGATGTCGCTGGCCCCAATTCAAAGAGTATTGACGGTGATGAAATTCTCGATTCCGGTGAAGAGTGGATCTATATTGGTATCTACGATATTGACCAAACGGACGTGACCAACGGTACTGTGGATGGCCAGGCCGATGTTTTGGCATTTATTGTGGGACCCAATATCCCCATTGCCGACCTTTCACACCCCAGTGATGCGGATGCCGATGGAATTACATCGGTCAACGTCACTGGAACTTGTTTTGATACCGTTGCTATTGGTATCACCAAAATCGACTCCGGTTTTATAGATAGCGACTCGAACCTTTGTGACGACCAAATACGATATACCATAACCGTGGAAAACCTAGGTCAAATGAATCTTAACGTCACTGCACTTAATGATGCCCAACTGGGCAATATCATTGCAGGGCCTTTTACTGAAAGTATGAATGCGGATGGCGTTTTGGAGGTCGGTGAAACATGGACACATATTGGAATCTATAACATTACCGGCCCCGACATAACCAACGGCACTGTTTCCGGACAGGTCAATGTCACTGCCCAACCCGTAGGAACCAATGTGGATATTATGGCCAGTGATGGGATCGATGTTGACATTTCCGGAGTAGCCTGCGCCGATAGCCCCACCATTGCGGTGACCAGGGATGTCCAACTGATGGATACCGATATGGATGGCTGTATGGACCGAATTGATTTTACTTTGGTAGTTTCCAATCCTGGAGGGCTAGATCTGAACACTGTTGTTCTTACCGATGACCAATTATTGGGAAATGTGGGTGCACCAGCAAATGATACTGGCGATGACGGGATTCTTACCCAAGGTACTGGTGAAGAATGGACGTATACCGCTTCCTATGACATTACCCAGGCAGACATAAACGGAGGGGATATTTTTAGCAGAGCTACCGTAACAGCAGAAACTGTAGGGAGTAATATTCCTGTACAAGATTTCTCCCATCCCACAGACCCTACTTTAGATCAGGATAATCAAATTTTATTTTCAGGTACTTGTGATGATACCGTAGGTATTTCCATCATTAGGAATGCTGTACTGGAAGATAGCGATGCCGACAATTGTGATGACCGTATCACAATCACCATTGACGTAACCAATGAGGGAATCGCTCCCTTGGAAAATGTCATGGTCAATGATGATCTATTGGTCAATCCGCCCGCACTTTTTTCAGATGGAAATGGGGACAGCGTTTTGGACAGCGGTGAAACATGGACATTTACCGCGACCTACGACCTTACACAAGCCGATATTGATGGGAGTAACCTCATTAGTGGTGCCGATGTAACCGCGCAACATTTGGGCGGCACCTTTCAGGTTTCCGATGATTCGCACCCTACCTCTACCGTTTTGGATGGAGATAACAATACTGACGTTTCAGGAGCATGTGCCGATACCCCGGCCATCACCTTGACCAGGACTGCTCCCCTATTAGATACCGATGCCGATGGTTGTGACGATGCCATCGACATCACCGTGACCATCACCAATACCGGACAGGTAGATTTGGAAAACATCATAGTGAACGATGAACAGCTAGGCAATGCCCTTGCACCGACAAACAACGGAAATGGGGACATCATCCTCGATATCGGCGAATCGTGGACCTATAGTGCTACGCACGACATTGTGCAGAGCGATATCGACAATTCGCCATTGAATCCGATAGCAGATGTGACCGCTGATGTGTTGGGAAGCACCTTTCAGGTCTCTGACAGTGACCAGAACAACATCGATACCTCTGGGGCTTGTGCCGATGCACCCGCAATAACTTTGACAAGGACAGCTCCCCTATCCGACACCGATGCCGATGGTTGTGACGATGCCATCGACATCGCCGTGACCATTACCAATACCGGGCAGGTGGATTTGGAAAACATCGTGGTGAACGATGAGCAATTGGGCAATGCCCTTGCACCGACAAACAAAGGAAATGTGGGCGATATTCTTGAGGTGGGCGAATCGTGGACCTATAGTGCTACGCACGATATTGTACAGAGCGATATCGACAATTCGCCATTGAATCCGATAGCGGATGTGACCGCTGATGTGTTGGGAAGCACCTTTCAGGTCTCTGACAGTGACCAGAACAACATCGATACCTCTGGGGCTTGTGCCGATGCACCCGCAATAACTTTGACAAGGACAGCTCCCCTATCCGACACCAATGCCGATGGTTGTGACGATGCCATCGACATCACCGTGACCATCACCAACACCGGGCAGGTGGATTTGGAAAACATCGTGGTGAACGATGAGCAACTGGGCAATGCCCTTGCACCGACAAACAAAGGAAATGTGGGCGATATTCTTGACGTGGGCGAATCGTGGATCTACAGTGCTACGCACGACATTGTACAGAGCGATATCGACAACTCGCCATTGAATCCGATAGCGGATGTGACCGCGGATGTGCTGGGAAGCAATTTTCAGGTGTCCGACAGCGATCAGAACAATATTGATACCTCCGGGACTTGTGCAGAAATGGTCGATATTTCAATAACCAGAGATGCCCTTGAGGTAGATACCGACAATGATAATTGTATCAACCGCATCGACTTTACTATTACCATTGTCAATCAAGGTAGTACAGATTTGGACACCGTGACCTTGGATGATACGCAACTCGGTAATGGATTAGCTCCTACCGACAATGGAAATGGTGATGCTATATTGGCTTCTGGTGAGCAGTGGGTGTATGCTTACTCATATGATATTACACAAAACGATATAGACAATTCCCCACTGGCAGGGCAGGCCAATGTAACGGCAAGGCATATTGGAAGCACCTTCGAAGTTTCCGACAGCGCATCGAACAGCATCGATGTTTCCAATGCCTGTGCCAGTTTTCAAGGAAGTATCACCTTATTACAAATGGCATCCCTTTCTGATACAGATAATGATCTGTGCGATGATACCCTCACCTACACTTACACCATCAACAATCCAGTGGGAAATGTTGATTATGAAAATGTACTACTTACCGACGACCGCTTTGGCGTTATCGGCGGGCCTGCTTCTGGAGATTTGAACAACAATGGAATTTTAGAAGCCGGGGAAACATGGGTGTATACCTCTCTGCCCTACGCAATTTTACAAAGTGATGTTGACAACTCTCCTTTGAATAATTTTTCCACCGTTACCGCAGTAGAGTTCGGAACTGCTGTTGCCGTTTCTGATTTATCCCATCCCGATGATCCAAATGCGGACGGTCCTACTTCCACAGATCTATCACAAGCATGTGCAACCACGGCCACTCCAGCCATCGGATTGCTAAAACAGTTTTCAGCCTTCTTGGATACTACTGGTGATGGTTGCTTCGATACCATAGAATACAATTACAGCCTCCAAAACTTCGGAGATGAAGACGTAACCAATATTAGCATCACGGATGGTATGTTTGGTGCGACCCAACTTGTTCTTGCCTCCGGGGATGAAGGAACTCCAAACGTACTGGAGATTGGGGAAACTTGGGTTTTTGAATCTTTTCGGTACACTTTGACACCAGAAGACATCAATCAAGGAGAAGTTACTACGCAAGCCTCTGTTTCCGGGCTATCGGTTCCTTCCAATATAGCGGTTTCCGATATTTCGGACGACAACTCCTATATGGAAAATGACATTACAAGAAATTCAGTCGCAAATTTGTGCCCTGAAGTTTCGGCTAGTATTGGTTTGAAAAAAACAGCCAGCACGTTTGATTCGGACAATGACCAATGTGACGATTCTATCTTGTATTTCTTTACGGTTGAAAACCTAGGCAATGTTCCTCTGGAAAACATTCTATTGGAAGACCTCTTTTTGGGCCTTAGCCTGTCCGAACCTAACAACCGCTCCATCAACAATGACAACATTCTTGATATCGGTGAACAATGGAACTACAATTTGACCTACCCCATAACACAAGAAGATGTCGACCGAACATTTGTAGAAAATCAGGCCATGGTTACGGCTTATCAAATAAACCAGCCAGATGCCTTTGTCACAGATCTTTCGCACGAAACACAGTACGACGCTGATGCCCCCACCAATATCTCGGTAAGTGAAGCATGCATGAACACCTCGGCCGGTATTGGTCTGATAAAACGAGGCATTTTAGTAGATACCAATAATGATAGTTGCGCGGAAAGCATTCAATATACGTTTATCGTTGCCAATCTTGGAAATCTACCCTTGGAAGGCATTGTATTGAGGGATGATCTTTTGGAAGATTCCATAGAGGGTCCCCTCTCTGGTGATGAAAATGAAAATGGTCTACTGGATGCAAATGAAGCATGGGAGTTCTCGGCACTTTATTCCATTACAACAGATGACATCAGCGCGGAGCAGGTTGAAAACTTGGCGACCGTTTCGGCCAATGTGGCGGGACAAACCAATACCATTGTCAACGATATTTCGGATAATGATAGCTATCTTGAAGACAATCCAACAATAGTTTCGGTTTCCGAGGCCTGTAACGGTGGTACAACCATAGATCCCGATTTTAAAATTTTCACGGGAATCACCCCAGATGGTGATGGCATCAACGACTTTTTCCGAATTCAAGGTATAGAAAACTACCCAAGTAACACACTAAAAATTTATAACAGATGGGGAGTGTTGGTCTATGATGTAGAACAATACGGCGCTGGTGAAAATCTTTTTGGTGGGACTTCCTTCGGAAGAACCACCATTGCCAAGAACAAGGAATTACCGAGTGGAACATACTTCTACATTCTCTCATTCCTAGAGGAAAATCCAGGCGAAGAGAACTATACCGGCTATTTATACATCAACAGGGATTAAATGTTCCAACTCAATGATCTACCATTTATACATCTCAGTTTAGAGAAAAATATATGCGACTAAAGAAAATTTCAACTTCCATATTGTTTGTCATTATAAGTCTCTGTGCCATTGGACAACAGGATTCCCAATACACGCAATACATGTACAACACCCAAGTTGTCAATCCAGCCTACGTTGGCTCTCGGGAAACATTGAGTTTTGGTCTGCTGGGACGAACCCAGTGGGTGGGTTTTGAAGGATCTCCCCAAACTTTTACGTTTACGGCAAATGCTCCTGTGGGATTATACAACAGCATGGGATTGGGGCTCTCCATAGTCCATGATCAAATCGGTCCTGCTGTGGAATCCAATGTGACCATAGATTATTCGTATACCATAGATGTCTCTCGCTCTGGTAGACTTGCCTTCGGATTAAAAGGTGGAATTGACCTCTTGGATATCGATTTTAACAAGTTGAGTTTCTCCGACCCCAATGACCCAAACTTTCAAAATAATGTAGATCAAAAATTACAACCCCAGGTGGGTGCTGGTCTATATTTTAATACCGACAGATTTTATGCTGGAATGTCCGTGCCCAACTTTTTGAACACCAAACATTTTGATGAAAACACACTTGAAAATTCCAATGTTACCAGTGTTGCCGTGGAACGATTGCATTATTTTTTGATTCTGGGCCATGTTTTTGACTTGAAGAGAAACGTTAAGCTTAAACCCGCCGCATTGGTCAAAACCGTAAGTGGCTCACCGCTGCAATTGGATGTGTCCGCCAATTTTATGTTCAATGACAAATTTGTTTTGGGCACCTCCTACAGATGGGATGCATCTATCAGCGCTATGACGGGGTTTCAAATTTCAAGGTCACTCTTTGCCGGTATTGCTTATGATTATCAATCCACCAATATTGAAGCGTATAGTGATGGGTCGTATGAAGTTTTTCTACGGTTCGATGTGTTTCACAAAGCGGACAAAATTCTAATCCCAAGATTTTTTTAAATGCAACACTCAAGCATAAATATTGGAAAATCAGCTACCATGGTTTTCGTTTTCGTCATTCTAATGGGTTTTTCGTTATGCGGGCAAAAAGCAAAATTGAAAAGGGCAAACGAAGAATTTGACCAGTATGCTTTTATCGACGCAAGAAAAATTTATTTGAAGGTTGCTGAATCAGGATATGAATCTTTACAGCTTTACCAAAAACTTGGAGATACATATTATTATAATAGCGAATACCAAGAGGCAATTAAATGGTATTCACAGCTGATTGAAAAATATTCCAATGACCTAGATCCCGATTACTATTACCGGACCGCTCAATCGTATAAAAGTATTGGCGAATACCACTTGTCAAAAAAAATGATGGGCGAATTCGCCTCACGGTCCGCAACTTCAGGTTTAGCAAAAAACTTTATGCGGGATTATCCCAGTTTGGACAGCTTGGTGGATTTTTCAATCCAAGAAATTTGAAGTGAAAAATGTCACCAACAGTATGCCAAATTCTGATTTTGGACCATCTTTTTATGGAAACAAAATTGTGTATGCATCTTCATCCAGAAACCCCAAAGGCGGAAAAATCCATGATTGGAATGGCCTCCCCTATCTGGATTTGTATGAGGCTGAAATAAACGAAGCATGGGAACTTTCCAAGGCCATTCCCTTAAAAGGAGATATCAATTCGCCTTATCATGAATCATCGGCTATGTTCACCAAAGATGGGAAAACCATGTATTTTACCCGGAACAACTACATTGATGGAAAGAAAAAACGAAACAAAGAAAAATTGGTGACCCTCAAAATCTACAAAGCCCAAAAAAATGAAGATGGGTCTTGGGGAAATGTCGTGGAGCTTCCTTTTAACAATGACTCCTATTCCGTGGCACATCCTGCATTGAGTCCCGATGGAACCCGACTCTATTTCTCATCGGATATGAAAGGTACTTATGGGGAATCGGATATTTGGTATGTTTCGGTTGATAGCTTGCATACCACCTACGGCTCTCCAGTAAATTTGGGACCAGAAATTAATACAGAGGCCAGGGAAACATTCCCCTTTATTAGCCAAAACAACACACTTTACTTTTCAAGTGACGGTCATTTGGGGTTGGGAGGATTGGACATTTTTGCTATCTCATTGACAGAAGAAGGCGAGTTCGCAAGTGTTACCAACCTCAAACAACCAATAAATACCAATAAGGATGATTTCGGATTCATATTAAATGAAGAAAGACAGATGGGGTACCTCTCCTCAAATAGGGATGGGAATGAAGGCAGTTCTTCAGATGACATATACCGAATTTGGGAAAAATGCGGAGTTATCAATATTGAAGGTGTGGTTTTGGATGCGAAAACTGGGAAGCCTGTCAATGAATCCATAGTAACCTTGCTTGATGAAAACAATGTCGAAGTTTCCCAAACAACTTCGGGTGATGATGGTACTTACGTGTTTAAAAATCAGGTGGATTGCGGTAAACAATATGCAATAAGAGGGGAGAATAATCTAAGAGAGTATACCCCTACTGAGCAAAATCTTGTCACCCCTCGAGGCTCACACACACTAGAAATAAATTTAGAATTGACGCCCCCTGATTGCGCCGTAGATGATTTGGGATGTAGATTAAACCTAGAGCCCATTTATTTCGACTATGGAAAATACAGCATAAGAAAGGATGCCGAGGTAGAGTTGGCCAAGATTTTACAAGCCCTGAAAGAATATCCACAACTAAAAATCCATATTGAATCCCATACTGATTCTAGGTCAAGCAGTCGCTTCAATTGGCGTCTCTCATCAAGAAGGGCCCAATCTACCTTGGAATGGTTGGTCAAACAAGGAATAAATCGTAATAGACTTTCCGCAAGAGGTTATGGTGAATCAAAATTACTTAACCATTGTAGCAATGAGGTGAAATGCTCTGAAGAAGAACATCAACGCAATCGCAGGTCAGTCTTTATTATTCAAAAGTAGGTTTTAATAGATTCATTTACAGCAACTTAAGGTTTTTATTGTTTTTTTGGCACGCTGTTTGGTATTTACTTTTCGGAATGTAAATAGTTGCATTCAGAATTTAAAATCGGATAGTATGAAAAAGTTAGTACTCATTATAGCAGCGGTCTTGCTGGGAGTTCCAAGCACTACAGCCGCAACCATGGAAGATAAGACGTTTATATCAAGTGCTTATCGATACGGAAACTCCTTCATTTTTGTAGAAGGTGGGGTAACTTTTTCAGTTTACCCTGATGGAGAGTTCGATTTTTACATCGATAATCAGGTAAATGTTGGAGTTGGTGCCCGAATAGGTAATGTCGGTATTACCTTCAATTCAGGATATAACTATAACCCTTTTGTGCAGTACGATGATTATGGTGCTGTGATCCAGGTAGAGAACATTCCCATTTATTACGACTATTACGGACGCGTATCCCAAGTTGGAGGTGTAGATGTATGGTACAGAAATGGCAGAGTACGTAGAGTTGGTGGGTTAAATGTTTATTATAACGGAGGTGTGTTTAGCCACTGTACAGGATTTATCAATATTTATAACAGGCATTATGTGTACAGACCGTTCCATAGATATTTTGCAAGGCCTGCGGTCAACTTTTGTAACGTGTACTACAGACCTTATAGAAGGTACTACTCACCTGTACGCTATACCTACCACAGACCCTATAGATATAACCATAGACGAGCTTATGCCTCTATTGGAAATACCTATAGAAATGACAGAAGCTATAGAAGGGATAAAATCTATAGAAACGATAAAAGAGTTACAAGACGTGGCAATGGTGTAAGAAGAGATGGTGGAGATTATGGTAGAAGTAACCGAAGAATTGGATCTAATGACTATGATTACAGAAAAGGAAATGCGGTAAGTCGTTCCAATAATCGAGTAAAAAGAAGTTCGGATGCTGGTAGAACTGTAAAACAAAGTGATTATAGAAGAGGAAACACAGTTTCTAGAAGTAGCAATAATAGCAGAACAACAGCTCAAAGACAAGGTGCGGACCGTACGGTTAAACAAGGTACTTATAGAAGAGGAAATACTGTTTCAAAAAATAATAAGAGTAGAACTGTAACTCAAAGACAAGTAACTAGAAAGCCACAAAGCAGAACAGTTACCAAAAGAGAAGTTACAACTACTCCTAGAAGCAGAACTGTTACTAGAAGTACTACGAATACATACCGAAAGCCACAGGGCAGAAAAAGTACAAGCAGGTCGGTAACAAGCAAAAGTAGTGTTCCAAGAAAAACGGTTTCCAGAAGTAGCGGAACCACGGTAAAAAGAAGTTCTGGAAACACAAATTATAGAAGAAGTAGCACCAATGGTACGCGATCAAAAAGTACCCGAAGAGTGCAATAAAGATAGTTTTTAGGTTGGTTAGTTGTTTACCCCGTAGTTGGATTTATCCGCTGCGGGGTTCTTTTTTTCGTTATACCTACTCCTTTTAAAGTATGAATTGAAAACTATTCCTCCCTCCTCTTCAACCATTTAGACAACACCCCGGTTACATCCTCAGAAATGTCAAAGCGAAATAGAATACCCAAATACATCGCTGTTATCATGGCCGATTTCAAAACAATATTGATCAATGGATGAAACGGAAATTGAAGCATATAAAAAAGAGCCAACAACAACAGTAAAGTTGCCAGTACTTTAAATGTTGCACGGGAGAACGGAAAGAAACCAAACTTCAATTTCACAAATACCAATTTGGAAAGGTTAAACAACAAAATGGAAATAAAACTGGCCAAGGCAGCACCCTCAATTCCATACACGGGAATCAACCAAAGGTTGAGCAAAATGGTGATTGTTGCAAAACATGCGCCCAGAACCAATATCCATTTATAAAATTGCGAGTAGTACAATATTGCATTTACGTTGCCCAAAAGTGAATCCAAGACTTTGGCCATTCCTATCAACGCAATAATAACTAGACCACCACGATATTCCTCGGGCAGCATTAAATAGAGGTCTCCAATATTTAAGATGATGAGGACGAAAAGAATTCCAGACGCAATAAAAGCAGTGAGCGATGTTTTTTTATAAAGATTTTCCAACTCAAACAAGTTGCCTTCATTCAGATAATTGGCCGTCATAGGGTAGGTAATCTGGTTCATGGCCCTAGCAGGAACTATGATACTCGTAGCTATATAACCAGCCACCCCATAGTAAGCAACATTTTCCAAGGTCTTAAATTGGTTGATCATGAATTTGTCTATCTCCAACAAAATAAGCGCTACAGATCCCCCTACTACCATTAACAATCCATATCCAACTATCGTCTTTGCTTCTTTAGGGAATTTAAAATCGAAGGCAGGTTTATATAAACTAAAGGCATACAGATTCATTAACAATGTCCGTAAAAGGTATATGCCCACAATTCCTTTCAAAAAGAAATCCAACGAAATAAGGTCAACATACAATAACACCAGCAACACCGAAACGCATATTCTTCCAAAAACCTCTTTCAGAAAATTACCGTAAACGGATTTTAAATGCACCTTGCTCCATGCGTAGAATACTTCAAAATATGCCATGGCGAATCCAACTAGGAACAGGTACCATAAATAGTCCTTGACCAATGCATTTTTTACGGACAAAAAGTTTCCAATCGGTTCATGGGCCAACCATACAATCACAACCAGGGGCAATATCACAAGCAAAGGGGAAAGCAGGATAAGCGTTAAAAAGCCATTTTTAGATGCATCGGTTTGACCACTATAATATTTAACCAACCCGTTATGCGCTCCTGATGCCATAATGGGCATCAAAATGGCTCCGGTGGCCAAAATAAAGGTCACAAGTCCGTAGTACTTGGAATCAAGGATATTGGTATAAAGGAAAAGAGTATTAATGGCGCCAAAACCAAACCCGATAAAGGTGACAACCGTATTTTTAAAGGATTGTTTTAAGACGATTCCCATGTGATAAAATTGGCCAGTTGTTTGGTTAGTTCTTTACGGTGGTATTGCTCTATCCCAACAGTGTCGCTTTTTAGATTTCCTTTTTGATAGGCCGCAAACCAATTTAAAAGTAAGCTTTTTAGTTCTTCTTTGGTTGTTCGTGCACAGAATGCACCGGCTTTTGCATCTTCTACCATCTGTCCGGCCTCCCATCCTTGGGGGCCAATAGCCAAAATCGGTCTCTTTGCACAAAAATATTCAAACATTTTACCAGGAATGATCCCTTTGGTTTCCTGGGAATCAATCTCCAGCAATAAAAGGATCTGTGATTTTTTTTGTAATTCCAAAACCTGGTCATGCGAAATATACCCCAAATGATGAACGTGGTTTTCCAGTCCATTTTGCTTTAAAGAATGTATTGTCTCCCTACCGGTGACTCCAGCCAGCTTAATTCTTAATTTATCAGCAAAGGTCTCATTCTCATTCACCAATTCCCCTAAAGCTTCCCATAAATTATCGGGATTTCTTCCCGTTAGCAACGAGCCAATATGTGCTATGGTGAAGTCTGCATCCAATGCAACCGAGTCCGGAGTTCCTTCATAACCATTGGTAATTGTTTTAATGGGTTTCGAGGTAATGCCCTCAAACTCTCTTTTGGTCGTATTGCTGGTCACTACAATTTTATCGGTCAAGTTCAAGACCTCTTTTTCAAGTGCTTTATGCTTTTTTTGGGAGGTTTTCGTCAAACGAAGTTTTTTATGATACCCAATTGAGGTCCAGGGATCTCGAAAATCGGCTACCCACTGAACTTTGTTTCTTTCCTTTAATCCAAGCCCAATAAGATGTATACTGTGCGGAGGTCCTGTGGTAATTATAGTGGTAATGTTTTCTTTGGAAATAATGTCGGAAAGGAAGTTGATAGAAGGCTTCACCCAAAACTTGCGCGCATCTGGAATAAAAAGATTACCTCGGACCCACAGCAACAGTTTCTCCAACAACGAAGAATTTTTTTCTTCGATGATTCCGGAGCTTATGGTTTTGGTTTTCTTCTTTGAGAGCATTCCTGCCCAGGAATAGGGCTCATTTATAGGGTACTTTAAAATTTTTATCCCTTCCGGCACTTCTTCAACAAGGTTTTTATCGATTATGGGGTAAGTTGGATTTTCTGGAACATAGACAATGGGTTCAATTCCAAAATCAGGAAGGTATTTTACAAATTTTAGCCATCGTTGTACCCCTGGTCCACCTGCTGGTGGCCAATAATATGTTATGACCAAAATTTTGTGCATTATTCGCTTTTGGATTTTTTAGGTAGAAAAGCAAATACCAATCCTCCCAGAATAATCAACCCGAGTAAAATATTGCTTCCTAAACTAATTTGGCTTCCTAATGTAACCACCTCAGGCTCAAACTTGAACTCTATTTCGTGTTTTCCGGCAGGAACCTTCATCCCCCTCAAAGCGTAGTTCACTTTATAATGTGGACTTGCTTTTCCATCAATATAAGCCTGCCAATCGTGCGGATAGTGCATTTCGGAAAACACAGCAAATCCAGTGTTGGCATTGCTGGATTGATATTTCAAGTAATTGGGTCTGTAATCAACCAAATCTATAACGGATAAAGAATCCAATTCATAGCTCAATTTAGTAACTGTTGGGTTTGCCTTAGTGTTGACCACCACCTCCAATTTTGAATCAAACTCCTCCTTTAAAGCTTGAATCTCTGCATTGGCCGAGCTAACCGGGATAACTTCTTCTATAAACCATGCATTTCCGTTGGCATTGTCATTTACTGCAGGAAAGCTGTTTCCATCCTCATCTTGTTGAATAATGTACTTTGCATTCAACATGTTCAGGACCTCTAAATTATTCTGATAGAGATGATGTTCAAATAAATCTTGTAATTGGCGAGGTTTAGCCGCGTGATAGCCTCCAATGGATTTATGAAAATAGGATGTTCTAGCACCGTTAAGTCCTTCTTGTGGGTCAAACACCCTGAAATTAGAATTGTCTTGTTGAATCAAATTATCCAACTGACTTGCCTGAAATGGGGTGTTTACGTTTCGTTGACGAACAAAATCATCCTTGTTCACATAGCGGAGGTTCACTCCCACCAAATCAAATAAAATTAGAACACCCAACGCAAGGGCCACAACATTCTTTCCTATTTTATCTTTGATAAAAAACCAAAGTGCCGTAGCCGCCAATGCCACATAAATCAAAGAACGAATGGTATCGCTAATATAAACAGCCTCACGATCACGTTGGATCATGGTCATCAATTCATCCCCGAAATAACCTCTATATGTTTCGTCTCGTAATCCTTGAAAATCAAAAAATCCTTTGAGCAAAAAGATAAAAACTCCCAATCCGAGGGTGATAAAGAAACTTAGTTTTAGGGCTTGAAGTTTTTGCCCTTGATTCAATTTCGACCTAAAAAGTTCCCTCACGCCCAAAATTCCCAAAACTGGAAGACAAAGTTCCAACACTACTTGTATGGATGAGACCGCACGGAATTTGTTATAGAGTGGAAAATAATCGATCATAAAATTGGTAAGGGCTGGAAAGTTCTTGCCCCATGATAACAACAAGGACAGAACAACACCAGCGAACAACCACCATTTCTTTTTCCCATTTACAGTGAAAAGTCCAAGGAAAAACAAAAAAATAATTATAGCACCTACATAGGCCGGCGCTGCAACAATGGGTTGATCTCCCCAATACAATGGCAAACCAGTTGAAAGCTCCAACGCTCTGGACGGGGATAGTCCCTGTCCAGTAAGATATTCATAAACTTTCGATTTTTTTCCAAGGTCTTCGTTACCTGAGCCTCCAAACAGTCTTGGTGAAAACAAATCAAGAGATTCGGCAATACCATAACTATATTGGGTGATGTAATCATAATCCAATCCACTAGTAGCCACCTTAGGTGTTCCATCGGGATTTATGGTCAATTCCGATTTTCCCCTTGTGCTCCAATCCGCATATTGTTTGGTGGCCAAAAGTCCGGTTGCGTTGGTCGCTATGGAAAGTGCAACGGCCAAAATTAAAATCCCGACCGAGGCTAAAAAGTGTTTCAATTCTTTATCCTTTATGGCATAAATGAGGCGAACCAACCCTAAAATCAGAACCAACAGCATAAAGTAGTAGGTCATCTGATAGTGATTGGCGCTTATTTCGAGCGCCATTGCCAAGGCGGTAAGAATAAATCCAAGCAGGTATTTTTTTCGAAACACCAGAACAATTCCACCCAACACCATGGGAATATAACCCAGCGCATGAGCCTTGGCATTATGCCCCACCCCAAGAATTATGATAAGATAAGTTGAAAAGCCAAAGGCCAACGACCCTAAAATAGCTAAACGGTATTCGACCTTAAGGCATAACATTAAAATATAGAATCCTATAAAGTAGAGAAAAAGGTAATCCGCTGGTCTGGGTAAAAAACGAATCAACCGGTCCAATTTTTTAATATAATCATGCGGATAATTTGCTCCCAATTGGTATGTGGGCATTCCACCGAAAGCACTGTTGGTCCAATAAGACTCTTCTCCTGTAAGTTCTTTGTAGTCGTTACGCTCTTTGGCCATTCCTTTATATTGGGCTATATCGGATTGGAATATGGCCTTGCCCTGAAGCACAGGATAAAAATATAGCAGTGATGCCACTATAAAGAAAGCTATTACACAAATACTGGTAATAATGGCTTTTGGGGAAAGATTCATGGATAGATTTTGAATAGACAAATATTAGTCAATTTCTTCAAAATCTATATATTCTCCAACTTTTTTTGAGGGATTGGATTTTTTAAAAGGTTTTTTGGAAATTGTTGTCTCCTCTTCTTTGCGGGCATTCTGGCCAAAGTCTTGATAATTACCGAATTCCTGTCCAAATCGCTGTTGGGTTTTCTTTACAGCATAATTGAACAGTTTGGGCATCAACCATTTTGCGAGCAATTTAAGCGCGTAGTATACTAATATTGCTACTAATATCGTTTGTAGTAAAACCATATAACAATAACTATTGAATCAAAATTACATTGTTAGTCCTTCAAATCAATTGAAAGTATCATAAAATAGTATTAAAATCGGTTATATGGATTTCTCCCTTTTAAAAAAGACCCCCTTATTTCTTTGTGCAATTCCGTTTTTTATCAATGCTCAATACACGGATGTGATAAATTCCAATAGGCCTGGAAGAGCTGTAAGTGCCTACGCTGTTGGCAAAAATGTGGTCCAGGCTGAGATGGGTTTGGTTTATGAGCAAAGAGATAATGCAAATTTAGGAACTGATTCTAATATTTTGGGAACTGATGTTTCGCTGCGCTACGGATTACTTTTTGAATCATTGGAAATCAATTGGGAGGGGTCTTTTATCTCGCAAAATGTAACTTTTACCAATACGGGCACTGATGAAAGACGGACTGATTTTTCAAGAAATAGATTAGGGCTTAAGTTTTTGGTTTTCGACCCATTCAAGAATCCAGAGAACAATAAACCCAATTTGTATAGCTGGAGAGCCAATAATGTTTTCCAATGGAAAAATCTAATTCCGGCGGTATCCCTTTATGGCGGGGCCACTTTTACGCTTGGGGACAATCCTTTTTATGTTGGTGATCCCGTTGTCTCCTATCGGGGTGCCATTGCCACCCAGAGTCGTTTATCGCCAAGATTTGTACTTATTTCCAATTTTGCCTACGATAGAATCGGAACTGATTTCCCAGAACTGAGCTATGCTGTTTCCCTCACGCATGCCTTTAGAAATCCCAAATGGAGTGTTTTTGTTGAAAATCAGGGTATAACCAGTGATCGTTACAAAGATATTTTGTTGCGAACCGGTGTGGCCTATTTGGTCAATGAGAACTTTCAGGCAGATTTACATATGGGTTCTGGTTTTCAGAATTCCCCATCCCGCATTTTTGCGGTTCTAGGTTTTTCTTACCGACTGGACTTTCATAAGGATACTTTGGTCCCAATAGACGAACAAAAAGCTGGTCAAAATGGTAAAATCCGTAAAAAGGATATGAAAAAGAAACGTAGAAAGAAAACCAAAAAGAAAAAAGATAAACTAGATTTTTAAGTTTTGTCAGTATCATTTTTCTTCTGCTGATAATATTCCTATTATTGACCTTGCAAAATTTAATGTATGGTCAACCTAAAACAGGTAACTTCTAAAGCTGATATTAAGAAATTTGTAAAATTCCCCTTCAAACTTTACAAAGGTTCGCCCTATTGGGTCCCCCCAATCATCAAAGATGAGATGGAATCTTTTGACCCTGCTAAAAACCCAGTTTTCAAAAATGCCGAAGCTACTTTCTTTTTAGCCTATAAGGACGGTGACCTTGTTGGAAGGATTGCAGCAATCATCAATTGGCTGGAAGTAAATGAACAGAAAATCAAAAAAATGCGTTTTGGGTGGTTTGATTTTATAGATGATTTCGAAGTTTCCAAAGCACTTCTGGACAAGGTCTCTGAAATTGGTCAAACCAATCAATTGGAATATATGGAGGGCCCTGTTGGCTTTTCAAATTTGGACAAAGTAGGTGTGCTTACCGAGGGTTTTGACCATATCGGAAATATGATTACATGGTATAACCATCCTTACTATCAATCCCATTATAAAGAACATGGTTTCATAAAGGAAAAGGAATATTTGGAGAACAAATTTTTGTTTGCCAATGCCGACCCCAAAATATTTTACAAGGCCAATATTCTAATCAAAAAAAGATATGGGCTTAAAGAGTTGAACTTCACAAGCAGCAAAGAAATCATGCCCTGGGTGGACAAAATGTTTGACTTGTTCAATGATTCATACGCAGCGCTAGCATCTTTTGTAAAAATTACAGACGTCCAAAAAGAATATTTTAAAAAGAAGTATATCAGTTTTATAAATCCGGAATACATCAAATTTGTTGTTGACCAAGAGGATCAATTGGTGGCTTTTGCCATAGTTATGCCATCATTCTCCCAAGCACTGCAAAAGGCCAATGGGAAATTATTTCCAAGTGGTATCTTCCATTTGCTCAAAGCCAAGAAACATAGTAAGGACGTTATTTTTTACTTAATAGGTATACATCCAGAATATCAAAATAAGGGAGTTACAGCCGTTATTTTCAATGAATATTACAAGACTTTTCAAGAAAAAGGAATCATAAATTGCATCCGTACCCCAGAGCTGGAGGAAAATGTTGCAATACGACAAATTTGGAAACATTTTGATCCTGTTACGCACAAAAGACGGCGAACCTATCGTAGGAATCTTTAATTTCTATGTTCAATATTAAATATCTGCTATTCTCCCATAGCAGCGGCTACAGCAGCGGATAATCTTTTATAGGTGCCATTTTGCAAACGTTCTCTGATTGCAGAGAAGGCAACCAAAGTTTCTTCAATATCCTGCAGTGTGTGGGTTGCCGTAGGAATCATTCTTAGTAAAATCAATCCTTTAGGTATAACAGGATAAACCACTATAGAGCAGAATATTCCATAATTTTCACGAAGGTCTTTAACCAGCGCCATAGCTTCTGGTATACTTCCGTTCAAATATACAGGTGTAACACAGCTTGAGGTGGTCCCGATATCAAAACCGCGTTCTTTTAGACCATTTTGAAGTGCATTTACATTCTCCCAAAGTTTCGCTTTGAGTTCGGGCATGGTACGCAACATGTCTAAACGCTTCAATGCTCCTTTTACATAGACCATGGGTAAGGATTTGGCAAACATCTGAGACCGTAGATTGTACTTTAAGTACTCGATAATCTCTTGGTCGGCGGCAACAAAAGCCCCGATTCCCGCCATCGATTTGGCAAATGTGGCCAAGTACACATCAATATCATCTTGTATTCCTTGCTCCTCACCTGCCCCGGCTCCAGTTTTTCCAAGTGTTCCAAAGCCATGTGCGTCGTCAACAAGTAGTCTAAATTTAAATTTCTTTTTAAGCTCAACGATTTCTTTAAGGATGCCCTGTTCACCCCTCATTCCGAAAACTCCCTCTGATATCACCAATATTCCCCCACCTGTTTCTGTGGCCATTTTGGTAGCCCGTTCCAAGTTTTTCTCGAGGCTTTCTACGTTATTATGTTTGAAAGTGAAACGTTTACCCATATGCAAACGAACTCCATCAATAATACATGCATGACAGTCTACATCATAAACAATAATATCATCTTTTGATACCAAGGCATCAATCACTGACATAAATCCCTGGTAGCCAAAATTCAGCAAATAAGAGGCTTCTTTATTCACAAAAGCAGCAAGTTCCTGCTCTAATTGCTCATGGTAATCAGTATGACCGCTCATCATACGAGCTCCCATTGGAAAAGCTGCTCCATGCTCATATGCCGCATCCCCATCAACCTTTTTTATTTCTGGTAAATTGGCGAGTCCCAGGTAATCATTGATACTCCATGTAATGACCTCTTTTCCTTGAAACTTCATTCTATTGGAGATTGGACCTTCTAATTTTGGGAACACAAAATAACCTTCCGCTTGCGATGCCCATTTTCCCAACGGCCCCTTATTCTCAATGATTCTATCAAATAAATCTCTCATCTACCTTAAAATTGATTGAACTGCAAAAATATATATTTTTACCAAGCTCACATAACTAATGTTTCCATATAAAAAAACGACAATGAAAATCATTGTCGTTCCAATATATATAATAAGCTAGTAGTTTACTTGATGTATTCTATTTTTTCAGGTGTTTCGGCATTCTGAATATCGAAAAACCCTTGGTTTTCCATCCATTCGTTGCTATACACCTTACTCATATACCTAGACCCATGGTCTGGAAAAATAACCACAACATTACTGTCTTCCGAAAATTCTCCTTCTGTATTTAATTGATACAAGGCCTGCATCGCGGCACCACTGGTGTATCCAACAAAAATACCTTCGGTATGGGCTATTTTTCGGGCCATATGGGCACTTTCACCATCGGTAACCTTTACATAACGGTCAATACTGTTAAAATCGGTGGCATCGGGAATCAAATTTTTCCCTAATCCCTCAATTCGGTAAGGATATACCTCATTATGGTCAAATTCGCCTGTTTCATGATATTTTTTGAGTACGGACCCGTAGGCATCCACTCCCAAAACCTTAACATCTGGGTTTTGTTCTTTTAAATATCGTGCAATACCAGAAATAGTTCCACCAGTACCACTACAAGCCACCAAATGCGTAATGGCTCCATTGGTCTGTTCCCAAATCTCAGGGCCAGTTGTATGGTAGTGTGCCTCTATGTTGAGTTCGTTAAAATATTGGTTGATGTAAACGGAGTCCTTGGTTTCCTTATGAAGACGTTTGGCTACTTCATAATATGACCTTGGATCATCCGCACTTACGTGCGCCGGACACACATACACTTTTGCTCCCATGGAACGAAGCATGTCTATTTTATCTGGAGATGATTTTGAACTAACCGCCAAAATACATTTATATCCTTTTACAATACTCACCATGGCCAAGCTGAAACCAGTATTACCGGACGTAGTTTCTATAATTGTACTTCCTGGCTTGAGCAATCCTTTACGCTCAGCTTCTTCTATAATGTAAACTGCAATCCTATCTTTTGAGGAATGACCAGGGTTAAAAGACTCAACCTTGGCATAAAAGTTTCCTGTAAGGGGCTTGGCAATTTTGTTAAGCTCAACTAGGGGGGTATTTCCAATTAAATCAAGAATATTGCTATGCGCATTTATCTGTTTTCTCATAACTGGGTTTAGGTAAGGACATATCTGAAATTTCTTTCCGATTTATCAGGCACAAAAATAGTATTTTTTATTTTAAGGGGTTTTTCCTTCCAAATCAAGGATAAAAGCGTATTCTTTGGCAGTTTCCCTCAAAGATTCGAACCTACCCGATGCTCCACCGTGCCCTGCATCCATATTGGTATCCAAAAACAATAAATTCTCATCGGTTTTGTATTCACGTAGCTTTGCAACCCATTTTGCCGGTTCCCAATACTGTACTTGAGAATCATGTAGACCTGTAGAAACATACATATTTGGATATGCTTTTGACGCTACATTGTCATATGGTGAATAAGATTTCATGTACTCGTAATATTCTTTTTTATTCGGATCTCCCCATTCATCGTATTCCCCAGTGGTAAGTGGAATGGATGAATCCAGCATCGTGGTTACTACATCTACAAATGGAACTGCAGCGATAACACCTTTATACAGCTCTGGGGCCATATTTACCACTGCCCCCATCAATAGTCCTCCAGCCGAACCCCCGCTGGCATATAAATGCTCGGAGCTTGTATACTTTTTCGCTATCAAATATTTGGAACAATCAACAAAGTCGGTAAACGTGTTCTTTTTATTTAGAAGTTTTCCGTCCTCGTACCAAGGTCTTCCTAAATACTCACCTCCTCGGATATGCGCTATGGCATAGATAAATCCCCTGTCCAACAAACTCAATCTGATAGATGAAAAATAAGGGTCTATGGTACTTCCGTATGAACCATAGGCATATTGAAGCAGTGGATCGGTGCCGTCGAATCTCACATCTTTATGGTAGACCAAGGAAATGGGTATTTTAACACCATCTCTGGCAGTGGCCCATAATCGCTCAGTGCGATAATTGGATTTGTTGAATTTACCACCCAAAACCTCTTGTTCTTTGAGTACTTTTTTGGTTTTCCTTTCCATATTGAAATCGATAACCGCATACGGTGCACCCATTTCATTATAATAATAGCGCAACTCTTTGGTGTCAAAATCGAGGTTAACCGAGGCCCCTGCCACATAAGTTTCACTTTCAAAGGGCAAATAATAGCTTTCCGAGTTGTCCCATCGGACAATCTTGAGCTTATTCAATCCATTTTCCCGTTCCGAAAGCACATAATAGTCCTTAAAAATATCTACGTCTTCTAAAAGCACGTTTTCGCGATGCGGAATAAACTCTTCCCAAAAGGCAGCATCAGTTTTTTCATCCGTGGTCCTCATCAGCTTAAAATTGGTAGCTTCGTCTTTATTGGTTAACACAAAAAAGTTGCCATTATAATGGGAAATGGAATATTCAACACCCCTCTTCCTTGGAGAAAATATCTTAAAATCACCGTTGGGGTCATCAGCATCTAAAATTTGATATTCAGACGTAAGCGTACTTACAGAACCAATTACCAAATATTTCTTGGATTTGGTTTTATAGACAAAAGTATTAAAGGTGGAATCTTTTTCATGAAATACCAGCTTGTCCTCAGTTTCTGAAGTTCCTAAGGTATGTCTATAAATCTTATCCGAACGAAGAGTAACCGGGTCCTTTTTTGCGTAGAACAATGTTCTGCCATCATTACCCCAAACGGAACTTCCGGTGGTGTTTTCAACTTTGTCATCATAAATCTCACCTGTTTCCAGATTTTTTATTTGAATGGTGTACTGCCTTCTGGAAACGGTATCGGTAGCAAATGAAGCCAAGGTATTGTCTGGACTAATGGAAATACCCCTTAAATTAAAGAATTCATGGTCTTTGGCCATTTCATTACAATCGAACATCAGTTCATCCACCGAATCCATATTGTTGGCGCGGCGTAAATAGATGGGGTATTCCTGGTCCGTCTGATATTTGGTGATGTACCAATAGCCATTGTATTTGTAGGGAACAGATGTATCATCTTCTTTTATTCGAGATTTCATCTCTTGAAACAGTGAATCCTGAAACTTTTTGGTATGCGAGGTCATCTCCTCATAGTAGACGTTCTCTGCGTTCAAATAATCCAAAACTTCTTGGTCCTCCCTGTTGTTCATCCAATAGTAGTCATCAACTCTTCGATCTCCATGTTTCTCAAGTTTGGTCGGTTTCTTTTTTGCAATAGGAGGTATATTACTCATCGTCTTTTCTTTACTCTTTTGACAGGAACCTGCAAAAATAAGACATACCGTAAAAAAACTACTTTTAAAAACAAGGTGTTTCATCGATTTTGATTTATGCCAAATTATTACTTTTGAACTCAATATTGCTTTAAATTCAAGATTATGTTCGGAGATTTCATGGGAATGATGGGTAAACTCAAGGAAACCCAGGAAAAAGTGAAGGCGACCAAAGAACGGTTAAATACGGTTCTTATTGATGAGAATTCTTCTGATGGCAAGATAAAGGTGACCATTACTGCAAATAGGGAAATCAAATCCATTGTTATAGATGATACCTTGTTGCAAAATAAGGAGGAACTGGAAGATTATCTGGTTTTGACCCTGAACAAAGCTATTGATAAGGCAACAAATGTTAATGAGACCGAACTGTCAGCCGTTGCAAAGGAAGGTATGCCCAATATCCCTGGAATGGATTCTTTGTTTAAATAAAGTGCTTTGTTTATACCTGAACCGTTCTCAAATCCAAAATTTGGGAACATAGTTCTTTTGCTCTTGTAATAGGCCACTCCTTACCATGCAGGTTACTTTCAATGACCGCGCTTTCCAGTACAAGATATATTTGTTGAACCAGTTGTTTAAGGTCTTTTTCATTGACAGGTAAAAAATTTTCCTGTATCAGTTGTTCTACAAAGGCTATCAATCCGTTTTTTTGGGCTAAGATCTCCTCACGTACCAAGGTTTCATCTTTTGGGATTTCTGAGAATGCTTTTATATTCCAACACCCGTTAAAATCCTCCATTTGAAAAAAAAGTTCCATATACTGGAACAGTGCCATAATTTTCGCCTTGCCCTTTGGAGCTTGATTTACATAAACATTGACCGCCTTTATAAACTCCTCATTTCTATATCTTAAATGTGCGACACAAATGTGCTGTTTAGATTCAAAATAATTATCGAATGTGGCCCTGGATACGTTGGCTTTTTCAATTATTTGGTCAATAGTGGTGCCCATATATCCATTATTATAAAAAAGATTGGAAGCACAATCGATTAGGGAGTTGAGTTCTGGGGAATTTTTCATTGATATTTAGCTATCTTTCAAATCTTCATCTAGATAAATATAAAAATATGCTAGGAATTTATCTAGTGTTGGTAGACCGCTGTTTTGCCCCTTGTATTGTAAAATGTTTGTTTTTTCTATTAAAACAACATTAAAAAGTATCGTCTTATACGATTTTCAAATAGCCATTTCGCCAAGAATATCAAGCATTTTGGAGTGCATTGCATCGGTATAGTCCAAATGCGTGACCATACGAAGTTTTCCTTGTCCCATACCTATAATGGAAATATTACTTTTTTTAAGTTTTGACAGAAAATTCTCAGAAGAAATCTTAGATTCATCCAACTCAAAAATGATAATGTTGGTTTCAATGGGTTCTACTTTTTGAATACATTCCATTCCCTTTAAAGCTACTCCAATTTCTTTTGCTTTCTGATGGTCATCCGCTAATCGATCAATATGATTGTCCATAGCATAGATTCCGGCAGCTGCCAAAAACCCGGATTGTCGCATACCTCCCCCCAGGACTTTGCGTACACGAAGCGCTGCATCAATCAACTTTTTATTTCCCACTAAAACTGAGCCCACCGGGCAACCTAATCCCTTGCTCAAACACACACTAATGGAATCAAAGAGGTTTCCGTAATCTTTTGGGTTTTCCTGTTTCGCAACCAAGGCATTCCAGATTCTTGCTCCATCCAAATGGTAGTTTAATCCGTTTGAATCACAAATAGTTCTTATTTTTTTAAGCTCGTCAAAATCCCAACAAGCACCACCTCCTTTATTGGTGGTGTTCTCTATACATACTAAAGAGGTTAAAGGGCTATGGTAAAAATCTGGCGGATTTATAGATTGTGCCACTTGCTCCGAGGTCATCATCCCTCTATGTCCATCTACCAGTTTGCAAGACACGCCGCTGTTGAAACTTACTCCTCCGCCTTCATAATTGTAAACATGGGCATATTTATCGCAAATGAGTTGTTCTCCAGGGTTGGTATGTAATTTAATGGCAGTTTGGTTGGCCATGGTGCCGCTTGGAAAAAACAAGGCCGCTTCCATCCCGAAGTAGTTGGCCACTTTTTCTTCTAAAGCGTTAACGCTGGGGTCATTTTTAAAAACATCGTCTCCTACTTTTGCAGTCATAATTGCCTCGAGCATTCCTGGTGTAGGTTTTGTAACGGTGTCGCTGATCAGGTTTATTTCCATTTTGCCGGTCGGATACTTGGATAGTTAGATTATTGTGTTAGTTCGATACAACTTCTCCGTTAATGAAAACAATCCATTCCTATTGGTGATCCATCCGGAATTTTTGGAGCTGGAATCACTTTAAAACTGTCAGGAGCTTTGGTAAAGGCATCTATTCTTCTTACCATTTCAACAGCAATCGGATTTCGACCATTGCTCAACAATGAAACTTTAAGTGCCCGAAGTGATTCATGGGCAACTGCATTAACCTGTGGATGTACCTGTTTGTGTGCGGCTAAATTCATAATATGATACAGTACCCTGAAGTTTATGGTATGTTGCACTTGGTTCAAATACGAATCTTTATGGTTCTCTTCAATGGTGTTTTCTATTAGTTTTTCCATTAGTTGAGCTAAATCTATTTGATCTTTATCTAAACTCTTTTGCTGAATAAGTCTAGATGCGCGCTCTGGATGCAATAACAAACCCAATGTCATATCTGCCGCTGTTTCCGCAGCGGACAAAGCATCGAAAGCAACTCCACTTCTACCATTAAACGATTCTCGAGACTTGCCATAACCAATTGCCCGGGGAGGGAATAGTTCCAATTTTTCCTTTGGAACGGCAATTTCCGATGCATCCAAAGTCTTTAAAATTATTTTCAAAGCGTTTTCCTGGCTTGCCTGGCTTATGGGATATACCGTTCGCTGACCATCTCCTTTTACGGAATAATTGTAGTCTAGGCCACCAATAAGTTTTGAAACTGCTTCGGTCTGATACCTATGGAAGAAGTAGAGTGGTGCAAACACATCTTCCAAAACGGAATTGGGTTCTCCTGTTCGGATATTGTCCATAGAAAAATTGTCAATAGCTGCCTTTCTAACCTTCAATACATTTTCCAATTCTTGCGAAGCATTTCTTCCATTATCCCATAGGTGAGCTAAGGCATGTGCGCCTCCCCTTGGTCTGGCATCTTGATCAGATATATATCTAAGACCATCATTCTGGGCTTTTTTCAAAATGGCATTCAATTCATCTTTTTCATTGGTGTTATTAGGAAAATCTGAATAGGAATAGGCCACGGTTACCTTATCCCACGCCCCAATATTGGTATCGTAAGCATTGCTAAAATCGATATTCTCTCCATTCAATGTGAATTGTGGATGCGGATAATCCATTACCGAAGCCCTTCCATTTGTGCTTGCCGCAAAATTATGTGCAAAACCTAAGGTATGTCCAATTTCATGTGCGGACAATTGACGAATTCGGGCCAAAGCCATTTCCAACATCGGTTGGTAATTATCGTCGCGTTCGGCAAATGGTTTGTTCATTAACGCTTGGGCAATTAAAAAATCCTGGCGAATGCGAAGACTACCCAAACTAACATGACCTTTTATGATCTCTCCAGTCCTCGGGTCCTTTACACTCATCCCATAACTCCAACCTCTGGTTGAACGGTGAACCCATTGAATAACATTATACCTAACGTCCATCGGATCGGCATTGTCAGGCAATATTTTCAATTGAAAGGCATCTTTGTAGCCAATTGCTTCAAAAGCTTGGTTCCACCATCTCCCACCATCCAGCAAAGCGGAACGTACAGGTTCTGGGGTGCCATTATCCAAATAATAAATAATCGGTTCAACCGCCTCGCTGACATCTGCATTTGGGTTTTTCTTCTTTAGGCGATGTCGTGTTATATAGCGTTTTAGAATCGGTTCTTGCACTGGGGTTGAATAATCATAATACGAGAATAGATTAGAGCCAGAACGGGGGTCGAATGTTCTTTTCTCATAATTATCATCAGGCAATTCAATAAGGGAATGGTGCTGTGCCACGGTCACCAATGCGGGGTTCGGTGCAACGGAACGAATCCAATCCCCTTCTGGGTTACCTTTAAAGGTTAGCGTCACATCAAACTCAACATTTTTTGGAAATGCCTTGGTGCGTTCAAATGCCAATGCACTTTTGGACACATCCAAGCTATAAGATCCTTGTTTGGTTCTTTTCAACCTATTGGAGACACCATGGGCATCACGCATTAAGAAATCAGTGATATCGATTAAATAATTCCCTTTGGATTCTTCTTCAATTTTAAACCCATGAAGCACCGATTTTGCAAAGGCTTGTTCTACAGATTTTCGCTCCAGCTCGTTTTGTGTTATTGCCCTGAACTTTAAATTTGGTTGCACCAACAATAACTTATTTCCAGCTTTTCTAAACAAAACTACTTGTTCGTTACCCAGCTGGCCTCTATCCAATCCAATATCATTGCTCCCTATTCCACTACTAAGGGAATACACATACAAAAATTCTTTCTCCAGCTCGTCAACCTCCAAAAAGACTTTATCAGTGACATCATCGTAATAGAAATTAAAATACCCATTGAATTTTTGGTAATTCTTGGTTTTTTCAAAATTTTGAGCATTTACAAAACCAATTGTCAATGCAATCGTAAGAATAGAAACAAAGTAATTTTTCATATCAAAAAGAGTTCTTGCTAAAATTATATAAATTTCGTTGCCCGACTATACCGAAACACTATTTTTGCCTGAAATAATTTATATGGTTACCACAGATCAACATAAAGATCTTATAGAACGCCTTGGTGCGTTAAGGAGGTATCTTTGACATTGATGCCAAACTTATTGAAATAGAGAACGAAGAGGAGAAAACTGCTGCTCTCGGTTTTTGGGATGACCCCCAAAAGGCCCAGGTTCAAATGCAAGTTTTAAAATCCAAGAAAAAGTGGGTGGAAGATTTCAATGCCGCCGAATCACTTGTTGGTGACCTGGAGGTTTTGTTGGAGTTTCTGCAAGCAGGTGAAGTTCCTGAAACAGAAGTGGATTCCCATTTTGAGAATTCCAAATTGGCCATAGAAAACTTGGAGTTTAAAAACATGCTTTCGGAAGAGGGTGATGAATTAACCGCCGTACTTCAAATAACGGCAGGTGCCGGAGGTACCGAAAGTTGTGATTGGGCTTCGATGTTGATGCGCATGTATTTAATGTGGAGTGAGAAGAATGGTTATAAAGTCAAAGAACTTAACTATCAAGAAGGCGATGTTGCGGGAATAAAGACGGTAACACTCCAAATTGAAGGAGAGTTCGCTTTTGGGTGGTTAAAAGGTGAAAATGGGGTACACAGATTGGTGCGTATTTCTCCATTTGACAGTAATGCGAAACGACACACTTCGTTTGCCTCGGTATATGTGTATCCACTAGTTGATGATACTATTGAAATCGACGTAAATCCCGCAGACATTGAAATTACAACAGCACGTTCCAGTGGAGCTGGAGGGCAAAACGTGAATAAGGTAGAGACCAAAGTGCAGCTTGTGCACAAGCCTACGGGGATCCAAATTTCCTGTTCTGATTCAAGATCCCAGCATGATAACAGGGCAACAGCAATGAAAATGCTCAAATCACAGCTGTATGAAATTGAGCTTCGTAAAAAGCAGGAGGCGAGAGCAGAGATTGAGTCTTCCAAAATGAAAATTGAGTGGGGATCTCAAATTAGAAACTACGTAATGCATCCGTATAAACTAGTGAAAGATGTTCGTACAGCGGAAGAAACCGGGAATGTTGATGCCGTCATGGATGGAGAGATCAATTCCTTTTTAAAAGCCTTTTTAATGATGACGGGGCAAAAGGATGAATAAGGTAAATGGTTAAAACCAATGAATTTCATTGATAATTGTACGTTGAAAATTGATAATTGAAATGATTAAAATTTATCACAATCCCAGATGTAGAAAATCTAGAGAGGGACTAGAATATTTGGAAAAAACTGGAGAAAATTTTGAAGTGGTACGATATTTGGAAAACGTCCCTACGAAAGAAGAGCTTCAGGAAATAATAGCCTATTTGGGGATCAGTCCTGTAGAATTGGTTAGAAAGAATGAAGCTGTTTGGAAAGAATATTATAAGGGAAAAACACTATCTGACAACGAAATTGTTGAAGCTATGGTTGAAAACCCAAAATTGATAGAGCGGCCCATTATTATTAAAGGTCAAAAAGCAGTAATAGGCAGGCCAGCGGAGAACATAGATGCATTATTGTAGCAAATAGTCGTTGTTTTTAAAAGATTTTAGACATCTTTGCTAGAGGTAACAAGCTATTTGATAGCCTATTATGTCAGTTTTGAGCGCTTCGAATTGAAACACTATGAAAAATAAACATACACTCATCTTATTTGTCCTATTGGGAATATTTTTTACAGATTCGCTGATAGCACAGTATGGCTATGGAAACCGATATGGCAACAGATATGGGCGACGGGCCAGCACAATCCCACAATCGCAAAGCCCGCCAAAGGAAGAAAAAGCCCTAACTGCAGAAGAAATTGTTGATGAGCAAATGCCTTCCATTACGGAAGCATTGGAATTGAATCCTTTTGAAGAAGCTATTGTGCGCACCACTTTGGTAAATTCGGTTCAGCAACGAATTGAGTTGAGTATCTTGAAATTAGAGCCCAACAAGATGAAAGAGGAGCTTGAGAAAATTAGGGATATACAAGATGAGGAATTAAAGGCAGGTCTGCCGGAGGATAAATACTTGGCTTTTGTAGAACTTCAAGAAAATCAGTTTAAAGCCAGAAAAAAGAAAAAGAAGAAGAAAAAGAAGAAATCAAAGGAATAAAAAAAGAGGCTTTTAGCCTCTTTTTTATTTATGCGTTTCGCTTGGCGCGTTTTGCCTCACGTCTTTCTTTATACATTTCCATCAAGTTGCCGAACAACCAATAGGGAACTACAAAAGTCAACAAGAAAATCATCAGCCAGAAACCGATGGTCAAGATGGTCAAAAAAGCTAAAAAGCCTAAGTATTGGTCAAAATCGAACATTGTTTTTTCCTTTTGTTTAGCAAAGATACCTTCATTTCTATAAAAAAAACAAATCTCCATTAAAAAAATGTTCAATTGTAATTATGTTTTATGCATATCATTCTCTGAACCCCTAAATTTGCATATCCAAAAATGTGAACAATGAGCTTTAGAATAGAAAAAGACACCATGGGCGAGGTAAAAGTACCTGCCGATAAATACTGGGGAGCACAAACAGAAAGGTCACGAAACAATTTTAAAATAGGTGCTCCAGCCTCCATGCCCCTGGATGTGGTTTATGGCTTCGCTTATCTAAAGAAAGCTGCTGCTTATGCTAATCATGAGTTAGGTGTACTTACACAAGACAAAAGGGATTTAATAGGACAGGTCTGTGATGAAATTCTTGCAAAACAACATGACACCCAATTTCCTTTGGTGATATGGCAAACAGGTTCCGGAACCCAGAGTAACATGAATGTCAACGAAGTTGTTGCCAACAGAGCTCATGAAATAGCAGGCAAGAAAATTGGCGAAGGTGAGAAAACCATCCAACCCAACGATGATGTCAATAAAAGTCAGTCTTCCAATGATACCTTTCCGACCGGAATGCATATTGCCGCTTACAAGAAAATAGTGGAAGTTACCATTCCTGGAGTAGAGCAATTGAGAAACACGCTCGATAAAAAATCACAGGAATTCAGAGATGTGGTCAAAATTGGACGGACCCATTTAATGGATGCCACTCCCCTGACCCTTGGGCAAGAATTTTCCGGATATGTTTCGCAACTAGACCATGGTTTGAAAGCGCTAAAAAACACTTTGGAACATTTAGGTGAATTGGCTTTAGGTGGAACAGCCGTGGGAACAGGGTTGAACACCCCGAAGGGATACGACGTTTTAGTGGCAAAATATATTGCTGAGTTTACTGGTCTTCCATTTGTCACGGCTAAGAACAAATTTGAAGCCTTAGCTGCCCACGATGCCATCGTTGAAAGTCATGGTGCTTTGAAACAATTGGCAGTTTCCTTAAATAAAATTGCAAATGATATACGAATGATGGCCTCGGGCCCACGTTCCGGCATTGGTGAAATCATTATCCCAGCCAATGAACCAGGGAGTTCCATTATGCCAGGGAAAGTGAATCCGACACAATGTGAAGCCATAACAATGGTGTGCGCCCAAGTAATTGGGAACGATGTTGCCGTAAGTGTTGGAGGAACACAGGGACATTATGAACTGAATGTATTTAAACCAATGATGGCAGCCAATATTCTTCAATCCGCCGAATTGATTGGAGATGCCTGTGTTAGCTTTGATGTGAATTGCGCAGTTGGCATTGAACCCAACCACGAAGTAATTAAAACACTTCTGAACAATTCTTTAATGTTAGTTACGGCATTGAATACCAAAATTGGTTATTACAAAGCTGCGGAAATTGCCAATACTGCACATAAAAATGGAACTACACTAAGAGAAGAGGCTATTAATCTTGGTTATGTAACTGCCGAAGAATATGATGAATGGGTCAAACCCGAGGACATGGTGGGTAGTTTAAAGTAAAATTTAAGGGATTATCGCATAAAAAAAAGCCCGGTGCAAATGCAACCGGGCTTTTTGTATATATGGATAGTGTATGCTATTTCAAAGTGAACTTTGAAGTTCCCAATAATTTTAGACCGTTGTCATAAACATTGACCATGTAGTTTCCTTTTTGGAAATCTGACGCTGGTTTGTTGATGTAATCACAAACATCCAAAGTACTGTTCTCATAGTAGAAATTAGTTCCTTTGCTGTAGGTAATGGAAGCTCCTTCTTCTGTAGATTTTGAAAAGCTATCTCCCAATACATTTCCTTGGGGATCTAAAACCTCAATAAAGAATTCTCTATCACCAGCTTCTGCAATTACATTGTCAGCAACAGTAAAACAAACTTTGAATTTGTCAGTGGCTCTAGCTCTTGAAGTAGAAACCAATTTACCACTGCTACGCTCTCTAACAGCATCAACTGTAAAAGTAGAAAGGCTAAGTGCAGAACCTCTTTCAACAGCATCGGCCAATTGTGTGTTCTGAACAACCAATGAATCGTTAAATACAGTTTGTGCTTCCAGCTCAGCAAATGTACTATCTCTTTCCATTGCCAACAAAGTGTTGGAAGTAGTCAAAGAATCAACTTGCTTCAATAATTTTTCTCTTTCAGCCTTAAGAACACTTACTTGTCTTCTATATCTTGACAAAGAAGCGATATCAGCTTTCATTCCCTGTACAGAATCAATGTACTTTGCAATATTATCTCTAGCAGCTACCAACTCTTCGTTAGTTGCATTGCTCTCCAAAATGGCCTTGTCATACTCAGACTTAAGGTTGTTCAAATCTTCAACAACCAACTCTTTTTCCTGAGTAAGTGCCGTAGTGGTCTTTTTCTTATCCTGGTAAAGGCTTACCGTATAAATTATAGTTCCCAAAAGAACCACCCCAAGCAAGCCAGCTATTACCTTTAATCCGTTGTTACTTTTTGTTTCAGTCATAACTTTTTAATTAATTGATCCTTAGTTTAAAGTGTTTAATCAATCGCGTTTGGTTTATATACGCTCAGGTTTTTAATTTGGATTTTTGAATTTTAAAATTTGTTAAAAAAAATACTCATTATCCATTTAAACACTTAATTTTAAAAGGAATAGGTAAATAGTAGCAGATGAAAGAAAAAGCTGTATCCTTAGTATTATGCACCCTTTTTACATTATATATTGGGAAGGTCAATGGTCAATCCGAGTCCTCAGATACAATTAAGATAATTCCGATAGAACATGCTACCGCTGTTTTGGAATGGAACGATATTACCATTTATATTGACCCGGTGGGTGGAAAAAAAGCATTTGAAAATCAAAGATTGCCAGATTTGATATTGATTACCGATGTACATGGAGATCATTTCAGTTTGGAGACTTTACAGGAACTGGACACAAAAAAAGCCAAGATCATGGTCCCTCAGACAGTCGCTGATAAAATTCCTGATGAGTTTACCCCACAAATTGATGTATTGCATAATGGAGACACCAAAGAGCGTCATGGTATTCTTGTCGAAGCCATTCCTATGTATAATTTAAGGTCAGAAGCTTTGAAATTTCACACCAAAGGTCGAGGCAATGGTTATATCCTTAATATGGGTGGGAAACGTCTCTATTTTTCAGGTGATACAGAAGATATTCCAGAAATGAGGGCCTTACAAAATATTGATAAAGCTTTTATCTGTATGAATCTGCCGTACACCATGACAGTTGACAGTGCGGCAGATGCGGTGTTGGAATTTAAGCCAAAGGAGGTATATCCATATCATTATAGAGGACGTCCCCTGGTGGGCGATGTAAAAAGGTTTAAAACCCTTGTAAAAAGTGGAAATCCCAAAATAAAAGTGGTTCAATTGGATTGGTATCCCCAAGATGATTTTTAACAAAATAAAATATTACACTGTTATTTTCGTTAACATAGTGCTTAACCAAAATAATACCGAATCATGGCTTCTAAAACCTATGTCCTGTTTGCTTTAGCATTCATTTTAGCCATCAACCTCTCTTTTTCAAATCAATGTGACAACTATTATGCGAAGGTTACTTATGGCCTAAGCCATTCAAAAAAGGCACTGAGTGCCACCAATTTTGAACATCAAATGTATTATGCCGATAGGGCCAAAATAGCCTTGGAGCAATCCAAATCCTTTATGGCCGAATGTGGCTGTGCCAAGACGGAAGACAAGACGCTTGATATCTTGGAAACCCTGGATAAGGCCATTGAGCCTGTAGATTGGGATGCTGGGAGATTCTTTTCCAAAAAAGCAATGAAACAAATCAATGAGTTGATCACCATTTTGGATGAGTGTACCTTAGGTATGTCCACAACCGTTATTGAGGACAGCGATGAAAGCACTATTGAAAATGAGGCTTATGTGGATGATGAAGATATCAAAGAAGTTTCCATGGAAATGGAAATGATCAAAGTTTTTGACAAACATGCCAAAGACAGATTGAAATCTACCGAGAAAGCCATAGAGCACTTGATTCAGTTTTCAAAATCGTTCAATGCTGGTTCTGATGGAAAAGAGGACGACCCTAACAGTCTGGTTGCCCATCAAAAAGCTTATTTGCTAGAAGCCAAACAATTATTGGAAGAAGGATTAAAAGCCCTTGAAAAAGAAAATTAAACGCTTTATCTGATTAATTTCTTGTATTTGATACGCTTGGGCATTATATCGGTTCCCAGGCGTTTCTTTTTGTTCTCTTCGTAATCCGAGAATGAACCCTCAAAGAAATAAACCTGCGAATCTCCTTCAAACGCGAGGATATGGGTACATATTCTATCCAAAAACCATCGGTCGTGAGAAATTATAACCGCACAGCCTGCAAAATTCTCTAAACCCTCCTCCAAGGCGCGCAGCGTATTTACATCCAAATCATTTGTTGGCTCATCCAGAAGTAAAACATTGCCCTCCTCCTTCAGGGTCATGGCTAGATGAAGTCGATTTCTTTCACCCCCTGACAACATGTTAACTTTTTTGTTCTGTTCGCTTCCAGAAAAATTGAATCTACTTAAATAGGCTCTTGAATTTACTTGCTTTCCTCCCATCATAACCAACTCCTGCCCATCGCTGAAATTTTCCCAAATGGTCTTATTGGGGTCAATATTGGAATGGCTCTGGTCCACATAAGCAAGTTTTGCTGTATCACCCACTGTAAATTCGCCTTTATCTGGACTCTCCTCACCCATAATCATTCTAAAAATGGTGGTCTTACCCGCTCCATTTGGACCAATTATACCAACAATTCCTGCTTGTGGTAGATTAAAATTCAAGTCTTCATAGAGCAATTTATCGCCATAAGCTTTGCTTACACCTTTGGCTTCAATCACATTGGTCCCCAATCGTGGTCCGTTGGGAATATAGATTTCCAGTTTTTCCTCTAATTGCTTTTGATCTTGACTAAGGAGTTTATCATAGTTCTTCAAACGCGCTTTCTGTTTTGTCTGCCTCCCTTTGGCTCCTTGTCTTACCCAATCGAGCTCACGCTCCAATGTTTTTTGGCGTTTAGAGGCCTGTTTGCTTTCTTGCGCCAATCGTTTGGATTTTTGATCCAACCAACCAGAATAGTTCCCTTTCCAAGGAATACCTTCGCCCCTATCCAGTTCCAGAATCCAGCCCGCGACATTATCCAAGAAGTAACGGTCGTGAGTAACTGCAATAACAGTTCCTTTATATTGTGCCAAATGGTGTTCCAACCAATGTACAGATTCCGCATCCAAATGGTTGGTAGGTTCATCCAAAAGAAGCACATCCGGTTCTTGAAGTAATAAACGACATAGGGCTACCCGTCTTCGTTCTCCTCCGGAAAGCAACCTAATTTTTTTATCTGATTCTGGTGTGCGAAGCGCATCCATGGCAATTTCAAGCTTCGTATCCAGTTCCCAAGCATTCGAAGCATCAATTTTATCTTGAAGTTCCGCTTGTTTGTCCATCAACTTTTGCATCTTGTCTGCATCTTCATAAACCTCTGGCAAACCGAACATGTCATTTATCTTGTTGTATTCATCCAAAATGGCAACAGTTTCTGCAACGCCTTCCTTTACAACCTCGAGCACGGTCTTTTCTTCATCCAATTGAGGTTCCTGTTCCAGATAACCCACTGTATATCCTGGCGAAAAAACTACATCGCCCTGGTAGTTCTTGTCCACCCCGGCAATAATTTTTAATAAGGTAGATTTACCGGAGCCATTAAGACCCAATATTCCAATTTTCGCTCCGTAGAAAAAACTAAGGTAGATGTTTTTTAAAACTGGGGTGTTGGCGGTTTTAAACGTCTTGGTGACCCCAGACATTGAAAAGATGACTTTCTTATCGTCTGACATTTGGTTGTATTAAATTATGTAACTAGAAGATTAAACGCGGCCCTTTAGTGCATTGAAAACCCATGCGATGGCAAAAAATCCGATTCCAACGGCCGCAAATCCATATCCGGCCACTTCATCATATTTAAAGGCTCCCAGGGCGATCATTCCCAATCCCACAAAAATCATTATCCACGTAGCCCATGCGAGCACTGTATTTTTATTCATTCCCATATGTTGTTGGTTTGGTAGGAACCAAATATCGTAAAAAAAAGAAATAATCCTAGACGTAGGCTGTTCTTTATCTTTCGAAAGGAAAGCGAATACCTGTTTTTTTCCTGATTCTATCCATGAGGTCAACCAAATCTATGCTGTTTTGATGTGTCCATAAACTGCTCTCCAACCTATTGTTATTCAAACACTCATGCACTTCTACAATTTCATGAACGAAGCCAATTCCTTTTCTTGGCAGTTCAATTTTTTGTGATTCTTTTTGCCCAATCAATGTATATCCATCCGCCTCGTGCCAACGTGGTGGAATAATCACCTCTGCTTGACTCCCTGAAATTTTCGCCTCCATTTTTGAATCACTGGTCAAACCACTATAAAGCACAGCCTGGGCATTCGGATATTGAAATATCATGGAAGTCTGTATTTCTGTCCCATTGGGGTGAAAATTTGATGATGCCTGAATTTCTTCCGGCATTCCTAAAATTAAATACGCTAAGAAAATGGGATAAATTCCAATATCAAGCAAAGAACCCGAAGCCAAATCCAGATTTAATACTCTAGAGTCTTCATCCCGGTCCATTCCATAGAAGGCAAAATCCGCATACACATAGGAAACATCCCCAATTTCCCCAGAGTCCACAATATTCTTTATTTTTTTTATGGATGGATTGAAACGAGACCAAAGGCCTTCCATCATAAAAACCTTATTTTTCCTTGCTCCATTTATAATTTCCTCAACCTCTGATTTGTTGATCCCCAATGGTTTTTCGCAGAGCACATGCTTTCCATGTTCCATGGCCTGAATAGCCAAATCCTTATGAAAATTATGCGGTGTGGCTATATAAACAATATCTACCGTATCTGAAGCGAACAAGGCTTTATAACTATCAAATACATTGGGAATTTCAAACTCAGTGGCGAAGCTTTTGGCTCTTTCCAATTTTCGCGAAGCAACTGCCGACACAGAGGCGTCATCTACCAATTTTAAATCTGAAGTAAATTTTTTAGCAATGTTTCCGGGTCCTATGATACCCCATCTGATTTTACTTTTCATATTGGATCAAAAGTAATGATTATAACTCCTTATCTTAGCAACAAGATGAAATCGCATTACGAATTATGGATATTGACTTCAACAAAAATGAAGACCAGAATAAGTTAAAGTTAGCTGAACTCCGCAAAAAATTGACCCAGGTTAAATTAGGAGGTGGCAAAAAGCGCATTGAAAAACATCATGCCAAAGGAAAAATGACGGCGCGCGAGCGTATCGATTATCTTTTGGATTCCGATACCAACAGTATTGAAATTGGAGCATTTGCAGGAGAAGGTATGTATGCTGAACACGGAGGATGCCCTTCAGCGGGAGTTGTGGTTAAAATTGGATATGTGCAAGGCAAACAATGTGTGGTGGTCGCTAACGATGCCACGGTCAAGGCAGGTGCATGGTTTCCGATTACTGGAAAGAAAAACCTGAGAGCCCAGGAGATTTCAATCGAAAATAAACTCCCAATAATATATTTGGTAGATAGTGCCGGAGTCTATTTACCTATGCAAGACGAGATTTTTCCTGATAAAGAACATTTTGGCCGAATTTTTAGAAATAATGCTGTAATGAGCAGTATGGGTATCACCCAAATCTCTGCAGTTATGGGGAGTTGTGTTGCAGGTGGAGCATATTTGCCCATTATGAGCGATGAAGCCATGATTGTTGACAAAACTGGAAGTATATTTTTGGCTGGAAGTTACTTGGTGAAAGCTGCAATAGGCGAAAGCATTGACAATGAAACCTTGGGAGGCGCCACCACTCATACCGAAATAAGTGGAGTAACTGATTATAAAGCCAAGAATGATAAAGATGCTTTAGATAAAATTAAACGGATCGTAGACAAAATAGGAGATTTTGAAAAAACGGGGTTCAATCGAATTGAATCAAAGCCACCTGTTGAAAACCCTGAAGACATCTATGGAATTTTACCTGCCTCACGCGGGGATCAATATGATATGCTGGAAATCATCAAACGCATAGTTGACCATTCTGAGTTTGATCAATATAAAGAAGGATATGGAAAAACCATTCTTACTGGGTACGCACGAATCGATGGATGGGCCGTAGGTATCGTTGCCAATCAGCGGAAGGTGGTAAAGACAAAAAAAGGCGAAATGCAATTTGGGGGTGTCATCTACTCGGATTCTGCTGACAAAGCAACCCGTTTTATAGCCAATTGTAACCAAAAGAAAATTCCCTTGGTTTTTCTACAAGATGTAACCGGGTTTATGGTAGGGAGTAAAAGTGAACATGGAGGCATCATAAAAGATGGTGCTAAAATGGTAAATGCAGTGAGCAATTCTGTGGTTCCAAAATTCACCATAGTTATTGGTAACAGCTATGGAGCCGGAAATTATGCCATGTGTGGCAAAGCATATGATCCAAGGTTAATCGTCGCATGGCCTAGTGCAGAACTAGCGGTAATGAGTGGAAATTCTGCGGCTAAAGTGTTGTTGCAAATTGAAAAAGCTTCTTTGGAGAAAAATGGCGAAACACTAGATGCGCAAAAGGAAAAGGAATTGTTCGATAAAATAAAACAACGCTACGATAACCAAATATCACCTTATTATGCAGCCGCCCGTCTTTGGACAGATGCCATTATAAATCCCCTGGAAACCAGAAAATGGGTGTCTATGGGCATAGAGGCGGCCAATCATTCTCCTATTGAAAAGCAATTCAATATGGGAGTGCTTCAAGTATAGCTATTGCACAGTAAATTTAGCCAACTGTTGTTCATCTCCGGGTTCTTGGAGGCGAACAAGAAATTCCTCACTCTTTTGGTTAGGTTTACCAAAATTATATTCCACGGTGCATTTTAGAAAAGTTGGTGTTTTACTTCCAGAAGTCCTGTTTCCTAAATATGTCACATTTAAAATCCAATCCCCAATGGTCTCGGATCCAACAATCTCAAATTGTTCATTGCTAAAACCATGCTGCAATTCATTCAAGATTCGTGCACGATCACCAGTTTCAGTATGTTCCCAGTTAAAAAACCGTTTCTGTGGATTTACCATCTGTACAACAAATTCCGCATCGGTATTGTTCCAATCCAAAAATAAGCGGGCGTTATAAGTAAGGTTGTTGGTATACTTCTGCTCAACCTTGCTTAAATCGAGTTGGTTTTTCCTTTTATTGACCAGATTCCGGATTTCTGTCCCAACAACTTTTTCAATTCCTTCAAAATTCAAACCTAAATTCGCAGAACCATTTACAATATTGTTTAACATGTTCAGCGCTTCTTGGTAATTTCCAGACCTCTTATTGGCCATGGCCACATCCAAATACGATTGGATCTTATTGGGAAACATTTCTAACATACGGTCAGCTGCGGATAAGGCCAATTCGTAATTTCCATACTCGGAAGCTTTCAAGTACATCCCTCGAAGCTCATTATAGCTGGGAAGTTCTTTTTCAAGAATGTTGGTCAATATACGATTGGCCAAATCAGCATTGGAACTATAAAAGAAAGCGTATACATCTAAAAAGTATTCTGGAGTGTCTGGATATTTGCCGTGTTGTTCCAAATAAATAGTATAGGCCTCCTGTACATTCTTTCCCTTTTTCAGCTCTTTGAGGTATGGGGTGACCAGCGTTTTATTGCTCACCTTAATTTTTTCGTCGTAAATGTTGTTTGTTAAACGTGCCAGGTCTTTTCTTTCTCCTTTAGGGCCTGCAACCTGCGCTGTCTTCGTTGTAATTAACAGTACTCCGTTAGCACCCATACTTCCGAACCTATTGGTGGCTGCCAAACCCTTAAGCACCGTGATTTCTGCAATGTTTTGCGGATCAATAAAACTTGTATCCGCAATGTAACCCGTTGCAGAATTTGACCTTTCCGTAGGAATACCATTAATAACAATTAAACCATAATTATTTCCAAGAATGGAATTGCTTGGACGCATGGTAATCTGGCTTAAATCATCGTTTTGACCCAACTTTACTCCTGAAAACTTACCCTGTATGGCATTATTACCTGTGGTTGCAATATCTGGTATATCTTCATCTGTTATTGATTGGACAGCGTAACCAAGCTTTTCCTTGCTTTCTTTGCCGAAAGCTGTGGTTGCCTGGGTAGTCTCAACTTTTGCTTCGTCGGTTACAACAACTTCGTCCAGTTGAATACCACTATCTTTAAAGGAAAAGTCAACCGATAAATTATCACCTAGTACGTGTTCTTTTATATTCTTCCCATAAGATATCACCAAGGTATCCCCAACAGTTCCCTTAATTTTAAAAGCACCTAGCTCATCTGATTTTGACAAATCATCCTGGTTTCCTTTAACATATACTTCTGCATTTGGCAGACCCGTTGTTCCTTTATAAACATTTCCAGAATAGACCTGGGTTGTGGATTTCCCACTGAAACTTTTGTTCTCTGAAAGGTTTACCAGATTACCATTATTTACAATTGCCAATAAATTGAGACTGGCCCTGTCAAAATCTTTCTTTCCATTAATAACATATAAGTCCCCATCAAAATTGGGGGTGGTCGCGCCCAAAGTTTGTTTTCCATCAGTAAATAGTAAGATGTCTCCTCCCCTAACATAATCCTCCAACGGGCCATAGAAGGTGCCTCCATCATGATTTACGGTTTGCAATTTTTCCTTTATGCTCCGCCAATCGCCCTTGCTCACCTTAAACTCATCTTTAGACATTACATGATTGCTAAATGTCAGCAAAGTCACATTTGCTTCTTGTGTATCTTTAAAGTACGCATCCAAAAAATAGAATTCTTTATCCAAACTTCTGTTATCCATGGATTGGGAAACGTCCCAGCATATATTAACTTTTTTTTCTGCTTGTTGCCCCCAAATTGAAGTCAAGGCCATAGTGAAAATGATTATAATGCTGTTTTTTACGGTTAGAATTCGTTTGCTCATCATAACTACTTTTAAGTTTGGTATAGGCGGTATTAAATATAATGATTCAGTCAGAAAGATTCGAACTTCCATCGGTAATCCTAAGCAGGGATAAATTCGCATTTTTGGTGGCCAGTCTGAATACCTTTACCTCCTTTTTTTGATTTTCAGTGCCAAAACCATGATAAACGGTGGTTTTTAAGTAGGTGGGGGTGGCACTTTTATTCCCCAAGTACTTCACATTTACACTCCAATTTCCATTAATGGGACCATAGACCAGGTATTCTTCGCAAGAGAAACCTTTTTCTTTTTCTTCCTGTATTCTTTCTGCATTTTTTTGAAGGGTATGACTGGTGGTATAAAATTGATTGGATGGACTTACAAATTGCAATTCAAATTCGGTTTCGCTATTATTCCATTCAAATACCATTCGAAGTCCTTTAAAGTCTTGTTCATCAGTTTGCAAAATATATTTATTTTCCAAAGCCGACCGGTTTTGTTCCAAAAGATTCCTGAAGTTCTTGTGGATAATAGGGTCGAAAGTATCCGAGGGCAAAAAGAAAGCTTTATCCTTTAGGTAATTATAACGTGTGTACAGCGTAGCTGCATTTTCCACCTCGCCCAAATTATGATAGGCGTTGGCCAAATCCATATAAGATTGCATATAATGCGGTCTCAGAATAAAAACTTTTTTATAGAGTTCCATCGCTTTATCAAATTCCCCTTCTTCTTCCAACATATAGGCCAATGCTTTTAAAATTGTGGGATCTGTTCCAAATTTTTCCGCTACAGTTTTAGTTACATTTTCAACAAGTTGTTTGTTATCAAAGTTATCTTTAAAAAAGCCGCGAGCATCTAAATAGAAATAAGCGGATTGGGGACGTGATACTTCTTCCTCAAAATAAATTGATCGTGCTTCCTGTTCAGTTTTCGCTGCGTACAATTTTTCCAAGTACTTCGGAATTGGTATTTGAGACCAATTGGCCAAGCTATTCTTGTCGAAAAAGTTATTTCTAAGTTTTACATGATCATAGGGTTTGTTTGTGCCAGGTTCCCTCCTATTTGGATTACCCCACTTCGTGTTGATGATGATAACGCCACCTACACCAAGACTGCCATATCTATTTGATGCTCCCAAAGATTCCAGAACGGCAATGCGCTCAATATTTTGAACCTGAATAAATATAGGTGCTTCAGTGTAAATTACCCCATCAACATCGAATGTGGCGGGTACCGGATTTAACATAGATCGCAATGTTCTTGGTAAAAAGACCGTGGGAATGGTTAAATCAGTAGGTACCCTGCCAATTCTGTTCAATGATCCTCCTCCAGGTCTAAAAGTGGTTGGTCTAAATATTTGAATGCCGGGCAACCATGATTGAAGCGCATCGATAAAATCTTGTCCTGCATAACTCAACTGTTCTCCATCTATAACACGCATCGAAAATCCTGACCTTTCTTTATCTAAAATGCCAAAAGCAGTTTTCACCAGGTTTTTGTTGGTATGATAGTCCTCCAGAAGGGTTTTTCGGGTTCTTTTTTTGCGGTTTATTACTACGACCTCGTCCAAGTTTTCAATATCATCATACATGGTAATATTCAAAAACGAAGTGACATCTTCTATAATGATCTCAATGGACTGCTTTCCCAAATGACTGTAGACAAGGGTCTGGCCTTCTTCCGCATAAATTTCGTAGGCTCCATTTTCTCCCGATTTGACTCCTTTTTCAGTGTCCTTTATCTTGACACTGACATTTTCGATAGGATTTAAACCATCAGTAATAAAACCACTGATTCTTTTGGTAGAAACTTGTGAAAATATTGCGGTAAAGCCAGACAAAAACAGGAAGGGCAAAACTTTTCTAACCATGACAATGACTTTTTAGATTGCCCCCTTAAATTAAAAAATTTAATTGTAAAAAAAGTAAAACCCGATAGTAAGTATCAGATGTTCAGTGCCCTAATTGTTTTTTCACTCTGGGAATAAGCATGAGTTCGGTTTGCCGCCCATTCACATATCTGAATCCATCCTCCCCATAAAAACCAGCTTCTTCCAACATCACACGGATGTCCCTTTTCCATTCTGAAATATGCACCGTTGTGTTGAGCTCAATGGCATACACCGTATTGGGGTTTAAGGGATAGTTCTCACCGTCGTCTTTCATAACTCCACCTTGTGAATCCCACA
Organism: Flagellimonas sp. 2504JD1-5; assembly: GCF_053618295.1. Taxonomy (NCBI): domain Bacteria; kingdom Pseudomonadati; phylum Bacteroidota; class Flavobacteriia; order Flavobacteriales; family Flavobacteriaceae; genus Flagellimonas; species Flagellimonas sp. 2504JD1-5. Next base: position 300,370 of record NZ_JBSIOU010000002.1, on the reverse strand, counting down.
TACCAATGGTGGTGCCAGCAGAATGGCCATAGCTTCCCAACGGATGGGTATAAATTGCTGGTCGGAGTCCATCTTCCTTCGCTTCTTGTAATGCGTTAGCCAGAATCTCATTTCCTGTTCGGCCTTTAATCATATTGGCGGTTAAGAAGTCTTGAACTCGATTTCCGTCTTTTAATGCATTGACCAAAAATAGAGGTGCATTGTCCTCGTTAGGTTTTAATACATAAGCCAATTCTTGGCAATCGGTATTCAACCGTAAATAGGTAATCCCGAAATCACAGTGCAATAGGTCCCCGGGTTGAATGACCAAATCATCGGGTCTGCCTGAAAAGGAATACAAATGACCTACCAACTCTTCACTGGTGCGTTGCACATCGACCGTAGGGTGAAACCAGGTTTCCAATCCCAAATCGGTTACTTTTTGGCGCATCCACCACTCCACTTCTGTTGTGGTAGTAATTCCGGGAGTGATCACCTTTTCAGAAAAAGCTTCAGCAATGATGTCATGCGTGATGTCGACAAGTTGATTATAAATAACCATCTCACGTGCGATTCTTGTTTCAATCCAACGGACCGCGAGCTGTTCAGCGGAGACCACCTTGGATTGATATTTTTTAGGCAGATTGGCCATAAATTCATCGAAATCTGTTTTGTCCAACCCATCGGCAATGTTGTGGTCTTTTGAAAAATTCAATCCAATCTTTTCTGGGTTTCGTTCTGAAATAAGTTGCATTAGCCTCTTCCATTGATTGGGTTCTTTTTCCTTATCCCAAGCCGATTGAATGCTTTTGCCTACATTATATCTGGCCACGGCTAATTTATCGATAGTTCCTGTGGACTTGTTTCTATAAAAAAGAAGGATAGTTCTCCGACGTGCATTCAACCAAGTGGCCGGCAACATGGTTTTGAGTACGGGGTCCTCATTGTACTCTCTGGATATCAAAATCCACATATCAATGCCTGTCTGATCCATCAGATTGGGCAACAACGTATTGAAGCGTTCTTCCAAAATCTCGTCCACTACCCTAGCCCGTTCTTCTTCAGGTAAGATTTGTTGGGAAAATATTGTTGTAGAGGTGATTGCGAAAAGTAGAAATAGTATAGTTCTGATCATGAAAACGGTTTATCCGCTTAAATTACAAAACTTACTTTAGTTGCAATAAGGTTTTTTCTCTTTGGATTTTTCCGCTTTGGGTTTCCTCAAAAGCTTTTAAAATAAAGACTTCCTTCGGAACTTCATATTTATCCAAATTTTTAAGTTTCTTGATTTGACTCAACAGTGCTTCCGGTACTATGTCGGTGGATTCCACAAGTAAGACCAATTTCTGTCCTAATTTTCCATCCGGAATACCGGCAACAAAGAAACGGGAATGGATAATTGAGGAAAGCTTTTTCTCAATTCGTTCTGGATACAGTTTAATTCCACCAGAATTGATAATAGAATCATATCTGCCCAACCATTCGAAAGCAGTTTTACTGGTCAAATTAATAACATCATTGGTGACCACCTCAGTTTCGGAAAGGTAGGGTGCATTGATAACCAGACAATCGCGTGAATCTTGCGAGAAGAAAATGTTGGGAAGTGCAGTGAAATTGGATTGCTGGATTGTTGGATTGTTGGAATTCGGAATTTGCCTAACCGCCACATGGGTGCAGGTCTCCGTCATTCCATAGGTTTCAAAAACAGCATTCGGAGCAGCTTTCAAAACCTCATTTAATGCCAATGAAATTGGTGCTCCCCCAATTATTAATGTGTTAATTTGCGATAATTGTTTTATGGAGTTTTCTACTTGCAGTGGAACCATTGCAGTAAAATCGAAATTGTTCGGAATACTACCTAAAGGAGTTGACGTGGGTTGTACTGATTTTAATTCCAAACCCAATACCATGGCACGAACCAACATCATCTTTCCAGCAATACCGGTACAGGGCAGACAGAGTAAGGCACTGTGGCCCGAAGCTAACTCAAAATATTCGCCAGTAGCCCTGGCCGAGCTGATCATATGCTCTTTTTTGAGCATAATCTTTTTTGGGTTTCCTGTAGATCCAGAGGTAAAGACTTCCAAAGTAGCCTTATCCGAAGACCAGTCGAGCAAGAATTCACCGATAGGAATTTCATAATCCTCCCCTTCTTTAATAAGATCATACCCGATTTCTTGGAGTTCATCAAACATATAATGGACTCCGTTGAGCTTAAAATCAGGATGTGTTTTATACCAAATTGGGTTCACTGTTATTTAGAGCTGTAAATTCATTCTTGGTAAGAACTTTTCCATACAATTTTTGATTCCAGTTTTTCCATCCGTACTTTTTAGCGAAAACTAAGAGTAGAATTGGGAAAACCACAAATACGGGTATCAATGCATCCCATCCCAGTGCTGGTTCGGAAATATCCTTATAAATGGAATGGGTTTGAAATGCGGTCCAATCCGCTGTAACCAAAAGCGCAGTGATAAGATTGTTTGCAGCATGAAATCCGAGCGCTAATTCAAGGCCTTCATCCATTAATGTCATGATACCAAGGAAAAATCCGGTGCCAATGTAGTAGATCATAATGCCCATACCCAATTTCTCAACTTCTGGGTTTGCAATATGCATCAATCCAAAAAGAACCGAAGTTACCACCAAGGGTACCCAACGGTTTTTAGCAATTATACCCAGTCCCTGCATCATATGTCCCCGAAACAAATACTCTTCGAAGCTCGTCTGTAGCGGTATCAGAACGATAGCAATAATCGCCAGTGGAATAAACTTTGACCAGTTTAAATTAAAAACATAATCATCAGGCGAAAAGTAAATATCTATTCCTGTCAATAAAACCGTTAATCCTCCCCAAAGTGAAAACGCATAAACTACCCTTTTCCAATCTATTTTCTTTCTGGAAGTGGTCAAGGAAGTGATGGATTGTTGGTGCACAAGATAGGTCCACCCCAAAACAACAAAAAGTCCTACGACCAGTGGTATCAGAAGTATAATTAAAACAATATTTGACCCTAGCTGATCTATCATTTGTTGCATGGCGTCCTCAACGCTGACAGGAGATGTGACAGTGGCAATGTAATTTAAAGCCATGAAACCAATAAAACCCAACGGGATAATAAAATACTTCCAAAGTCCAATATTACCCTTATACCCTTGTTCTATATACATAAATCTTTTATTAGATTAGTTTTCCATCTTTTGGTGCTCCTATAATACAACTTTCCATCTGCAACTTCTAATGGGCTCTCAAAATTGTTGGTATACAGAGCTCCTGTTCCCAAACCTTGTGGTATGGATGTTTTCATCGTGTATGTCCATTGGGCAATGGCATTGAGTCCAATATTGCTTTCCAATGCGCTTGTGGCCCACCATCCAATTTGTAGACCCTCCGTTAAATTTATCCATTCCTCCGAACCTTTAAACCCTCCAACCAAACTTGGTTTTAGTATAATATATTGCGGTTTTATGGTTTGTAGCATTTGTTCTTTTTCCGTTACATTAAAAATGCCGATCAATTCTTCATCCAGTGCTATCGGTAATGGTGTATCCTCGCAAAGTTGGGCCATTTGTTCCCAATTGCCTGGTTTTATGGGCTGTTCTATGGAATGAATCTTAAACTCGGCCAGTCGGTTTAATTTGTCAATGGCTTCTTCTGGAGAAAAGGCTCCATTAGCATCGACCCTGAGTTCAATTTTATTTGGAGAAAAGTTTTCGCGGATGGATTTTAAAATAGCCAATTCCTTTTCAAAATTGATCGCACCAATCTTCATTTTAATGCATTGAAATCCCTGTTGCAGTTTTTTTTCCAGTTGGGAAAGCATAAACGCTTCATCTCCCATCCATATCAACCCATTAATGGGAATTGGGGCTTCTTTGTTCGTAAATTCTGAAGGGAAAAGATGAAATGGATTCTCCGATTGAAGGGACAGCAAGGCCTGTTCCAATCCAAATTGAATGGAAGGGTACTGCGTCAATTGATTCTGTAGTTCTGCTTTTTCCAAATGGATATTGGCGCAGACCCACTTAAGTTTTTTTTCATAGTCGGGAACATCATCAACACTAAGGCCCCGTAGAATTCCACATTCCCCAATACCCCATTTTCCATTATTGTTGAGAATGAGAAACCATGTTTCCTTTTGGGTCATTATCCCGCGGGACGTTCCACTGGGAATCTTAAAATTTAGGATATACTTTGTATAGGTAGCTTCCATTCGGCAGCTCCAAATTTAACCATATTTTAATTGGATTTTGGAATTTGAATACTGGCAAGCATAAGCTCCTCCTCCTTTTAGAGGGGTGTCCGAAGGGACGGAGGGGGTGGTTGGTCAATCCCTTCCGTCTTATGGCAAGCCACAATCCACCCCCCTTGACCAAGGGAAGGAACAAAGAACAAACAATACAAAAAATTCGTGAAGATTTGTGCAATTCGTGTCAAACCAAACCTAAAAAAGCTCCTCGCCATGTCATCCTGAGCACGTCGAAAGGAGGGGGTAGTTGCCAATCCCTTCCGTCTTGTGGCAAGCCACAATCCACCTTCCCTTAGCCAAGGGAAGGAACAAGTAACTAGTACTATCAATTAAAATTAAACCAGAACCGGACCCCTTCTTCGGCCTTATCAATGTTAAGTTTGGACTGTAATTGGTTCACCAAGCGGTTCATAAGACGAATACCCATAGAAGAATGAGTGCGTTCTTCGGTATCTTCTGGGAGTCCTACCCCATTATCGGTATATTCAAAGTAACCCTGTTCCCCATTTTTTCGTAGATGGATGTAGATTTTTCCGTTTTCGTCATTCTCAGGAAATGCATATTTGAAGGAATTGGAAACAAGCTCGTTTAATATAAGTCCAAATGGAATGGCACGGTCTATGTCCAATTCAGTTCCTTCAGCATCAATAGTTATGCTGATGTTATGTCCACCTTTTTTGTAAACGGATTGTACACTATTGATCAAACTTTCGATATAACCCTGCATTTCAATTACGGATAGATCGTCGTTCTGATATAACTTCTGATGGATGAGTGCCATGGCCTTTACCCTACTCTTGCCTTCTTCCAAAGCCTCGATTGCCGATTTACTTCGGGTGTTCTTGGTCTGCAAACTCAGTAAGCTGGAGACCATTTGAAGGTTGTTCTTTACCCTGTGGTGGATTTCCTTCAGCAGGGAATCTTTTTCCACCAAAGCATTTTCAATAATGTGCTTTTGTTCGGCAATCAAACGCTGGTTTTTTATACTTTTCAAATAAGCGTAGACCAGTCCAGCAAAACCAAGTAAGGTAAAAATCAGTGATATAAAAACAAGATTGATACGTTCATCCTTGGCCTTCATTTCTTCTCGTGCCTGCTCGTTAATTCGGCGCTGTTCCTCAATCAACGACCTAGAATTTTCCATGTCCTCATTGGCTACTACGGTTACCAATTGTTGCTTGATAATGGATGATTGTTTTTGTTCTAAAGAATCTTTGATCCTTTCGTTGCGTTTATAATAGGTGGCCGCATTTCTATAGTTTTCAATCTTGTCGTAATAATCCGCCAGCAGACTATTTCTTTTAATACTCTGCGGTACGGTGATATTGTCAAATTCTATATCCAAGCTTTTTTTGGCAGCCAAATATTTTTCCAACTGCAAATTGGCATCCGCCAAATTTAAAGTGTTCTCTATCACATCAGTCCTATAATACATATCTGATGATGTGGACAAGACTTCAATACTATTTTCCAACAAGGGTATTGCTTCATCAAACTGGCCCAATTGCACATGGCATTTACCTATATTGCCTTGGATTTCTGCTTTCAAAAAATCACTTTCAAAAAGTTGTTCCTCAGTTTTTTGGGTTGAAATATCGTTGATGAAAACATCGAGATATCCATTAGCTTTTTTAAACTCGCTAATGGCAGTCGGAGCGGAATTGTCCAATCGTAAATAATTACCCACTTTATTGTGATATTTGGCCAACTTAAAGTTTTCATTATCGGCAATGGTAGGCCTAACTTCCATAATGTATTGGTTCCTTGCTTCCCTGTGCAGACCTAAATTGCTGTAAATGTCATAAAAGGCCACATTGTCTGTAAAGTCAAGCTCTCTTTTTTCTTTTCGAACCTCTATTTGTTTATCGTACAGTTGAAGGTTGGCATAATTATCGTCCAAAACCTCGAGTACAATTCTCCTTGAATCCAAGTCCAACGAATCCTTAAGGGCATACAACTCTTTTGCCAGAGCAGTACTTTTATCATATTCCCCCAAATCATTGTACACCTGTGTCTGCATTACCATATACAGTCGCGCAGCAATAGTGTCATTTGTTTTATGTGCGTTTGATAGGTAAACCTTTATGGTATCCAGCCAATCGTAGGCCGAGTTGACATTATATCTGTCCACAGCACTGAAAAAAGTATCAAACCTATCTGAAGAACCATTGGCCTCTTGAAATTCGGTCAATGTGCTTACTTCATCATCTTTCACGGTTTGGGCAGAAGCGCCTAAAAGAAAAACGAAAAAGAATATCGGGGCTATTTTTTTTAAATAATATACCATCTAATTACCAAAGGTATCTTCGACAAGGCTTGAAACGCTTGTCGTGATTTTATTGTTTCATTTTTAAAAATGAACCTATTTTCGGTTTGAATGCCCCAGTGCCAAACACCAAATACCTGGCAAGTTTTTAAGTGACCATTCTACTATTAGAACGTAGGTTTGGTAACAAAATTAAATGCTTGTCAAATGACTTGTTGACTATTGTTGTGAAAGTGTCAATTTCTGTTGTGAAAACGTCTGGAGTGTATGCAAAAAGCACTTTATCGATGTTTTGTGCATTTCATGGAACAGTTAAAAGAGCCCTATGGTTTTGTAAATCAAAAAAGGCCCTATTCTTTCGAACAAGACCCTTTTACGAGAACACTATATGAAAATGAAAAAATTACTTTTCTGAACTAATAACACTGCTAAAGTATGGGCATATCCCAAAAGCTGAAAACTATTGTTGTGAATACCCCCAATTTTGTGGTCATTGGATTAAATAGAATTGTAACATAAAAAAAGTGCCCTAAAATTGGGCACTCTTTTAAATATAATGAGATGTATCTCTTTAACTGTTCATGGACGAAATGATGAACTCCTTAAAATCCTTGGAAATAGGAATAAGATTATTGTTGATCATAATATCCTTTGAATTTATGGCATCTATATGATCCACATTCACAATGTAGGACTTATGTGCCCTATAGAATTTGTTTCTAGGTAGCTTCTCCAAATAATCTTTTAATGGAGAACGTACCAAAAACTTTTTGTCCACCGTATTCACCTCCAGGTATACATTATCCGCTTTAATAAATTGGATATCCCCAAATTGGATTCGGTAATACAAGTGCTGTTTCTTTACGAAGATGGAATCTTTTAAAACAGAATTTGAGGTAAAGGCGTCTCCTTCATCTCCTGCAATTTCTTTGGTCTTCTCTTTTCTTGCATAATTGAAATTGGAAAGTGCGATTTCAATTGAGGTATATAGATCTTGTTGCTCAAAAGGTTTTACCAAATAACCATCTGGCTTCACCGTCTTTGCATTTTCAACTGTAGCTCTGTCCGAGTTGGAGGTGACGAAAATAAATGGAATGTTATACACCTCCCTTATATGCTTTCCAAGATCTATTCCTGTTTTGTCCGAGGCAAGGATAATATCGATCAGTACCAGATCAACATGGTTATTCTTTAGTACATCAACAGCTTGTTCATATACAATTACATTGTCAACAATCTCATACCCAATCTCCTCAAGCATCGATTGCATATCATCTGCAATAATAACATTATCCTCTACGATTAGAATTTTAATAGGGTGTTCCAAGTCGATTAATGTTTAGTGGGTTAATATCAAAATTACAAAAAAAACTTTACTGCCAATAAGAACAGTACCGATAGTAGAAAGGTGCTCAAGGCCAATTTTTTGAGTTCTCCGTCTAATTTGCCCGGTTCTTTGTTTGACATTACTCTTTTTAAGTGGATGAAAATAGGAAGGAAGGCGAGCAAGTAAAATGCATGTTGTATTTGAATCTCCCTGATCCAGGAGAAGCTCAGAAAACAGATAAAAGCACATACAATTAGAAGAAAATGATAACGCTTTCCGTTTTCAAATCCCATTTTTACCACAAGGGTGTGCTTACCATGTTTTTGGTCGGAAACCACATCCCTTAAATTATTCAGATTTAGGACTCCCACGCATAAAAAACCAATGGCCACAGCCGGTAAAAAGGCATTCCATGACAGTGATTTGGTAAACAGGTACATGCTACCCAGCACTCCCAGTAAACCAAAAAACAGGAAAACAAAAACATCTCCCAATCCTCTATATCCGTATGGATTGGATCCCATGGTATATCTGATAGCCGCCCAAATACTAAATACTCCTAAAACGGTAAATAGGGCAATGAGCTTTAGATTTTCTAGCCCAAAGGATCTATAAATCAACCAAAGAGCGAGAAGTAGACTTATGATGATAGAAATAATTATTCCTTTTTTTAAGCTTGATCTGGAAAGTAGTCCACTTTGCAAAGCGCGAGCGGGGCCAATTCTATCTTCGTTGTCCGTTCCTTTTACGCCATCACCATAGTCGTTGGCAAAATTGGATGTTATTTGAAAGGCAATGGTTGTCAACAAGGCCAAAACAAGGATGGTCGAATCAAACGAGCCTTCCATTATTGCCAAACCGGCACCTACAATTATTCCAGATAATGATAAAGGTAATGTACGAAGTCTTGCGGCTTGTACCCAAGCCTTAATGTTGGCCAAAATTAATAGGGGTCTTCAATTTTCACTCTCTTACCATCCTGATAGGAGGCCACAAAAGCATCCCTAAAGCCCATATTTACCAATTGCTTTCTAAACAATTGTGCTTCATCCAAGGTCTCAAAATTTCCAAGGGAATAGGCATAAAAAGGATTGGTCTTTACAAAAAGGGTGTTGGTCAACGCCTCGGATGCTAGGGTAACGTTATTATCAACAAAGGATTTTACTTGTACTGAATAGATAGTTTCCTTGTCCAAAAATGCCTTTGCCAAATAGAATTCCCGTACCAAGCTAAGCTCTTCGTTCTGGGATTTGAGATTGTCAATTCTTGTTTTAATGGCATCCAAGCTATCAATGGAAACCAATAGATTATTTTGATTTTCAAAGGAGTTCTTGCTACTCAACCCTGCCGTAAAAGAGGTTATTGCCAAGGTTCCGACGACAAATAGAATCGTCAAGCCTAAAAATACATTTCGTTGAAGCCTAATTTTCTTAAGATCCTTGTTCTTATATTTTATCTGATCTAAAAGTCGTTCGTTTATGATTTGGGCCTTGTCAATATCCTTATGCAGGTCCAATAAATCACTTTCTTCTATAAAGGGCATATTAGGCTTGTTTTAATTTCTTACAACATGCTAATGATATAGCTGTCAGGGAGTTAATCCGCTTGCTACAAATGTAAAATTTTTACGGAAAGAAAAAAATTAAACGCCATCAAATAATCGATGAAAATGCAGGTTTTTCTTGACCTCCGAAACGCTACACCAACCGAATTCCATCTGGGTCGATAGTGATTTTTCGTTCTTTATAGAGAATTCCTATGGCTTTTTTGAACGATTTCTTGCTCAAATGCAGTTCCGTCTTTATCTCATCGGGCGATGATTTATCGTGAAGTGGCAGATAACCCCCACTTTGTTTTAGTTTCTCAAAAATCATCTGTGCCGTGGGTTCCAACATTTTAGCACCAATGGGCTGCAAGGCAATATCAATTTTGTTGTCTTCTCGAACGTTTTTGATATATCCGCTCAGCCTCTCCCCGATAGCCATCGGTTTAAAAACGTCAGTTTCAAATACCAATCCTTTGTTCTTGTTCTCGATAATTACTTCCCACCCCAACGGGGTTCTTCGACAAACCAGTATATCCACTTCTTGATTTACCTCATACTTAACGTCATTATTGGACAAAAACCTATCAACTCTTCCGGAACCTGTCAATCGAAAGCTCTCTTCATCCAAATAACAGTATACCACATACTTCTGTCCTTCTTCCATTCTTCCATTCTGCTCCCTAAACGGCACTAGCAAATGCTTCTCCAATCCCCAATCAACAAAAGCTCCAAAATTACTGACCTCAACAACTTTTAAAAATGCAAAATTGTTCCGTACCACAAATGGTTTAAGGGTTGTTGCAATGGGGCGTTCATCATTATCCAAATAACAAAATACCTTTATACGATCGTCGATTTGAAAATCGTCGGGAACATATTTATTGGGCAAAAGAACTTCGGTTCCTTCATCATCCCCCAAAAAAAGTCCAACACTTGTACTGCGAAGTATCTTTAAGGTATTGTAGTTTCCCAATGCTATCATGGCGCAAAGGTAGATGGAAATTATGGGTATAAAAAAAGCTACCCTAAGGTAGCTTAAAGCATTTGCAATTAAATCTTAATTATACACGGCTTCTTTGCCATAATGTTTGGTCAACATATAATAAATAACAGCTCTGTATTTGTTTTTATCGGACCTGCCATATTTGTCAATTACACTATTTATGGCATCCATTAATCCAGGAGTGTCGGGCAACCCCAATTTTCCAATCAAAAAGTTGTTTTTAACGGTATCCAATTCCTTTTCGCTGGAACCGGAAACCCTTGAGGAATCCAGATTATAAATTGATGGGCCAAGACCTATTGTAACTTTGGTCAATAAATCCATGTTCGGATTTTCACCAAATTTATCCTGGATGTCAGCGACATATTTTTCAATCAATTCGTCTCTTTTGCTCATGTTGGTTATTGTTCTTTTTGGTTAAAATTTAGCTAGCTCCTAAGATATAAAATCAAAGTAGTCAAGCAAAATCTTGTCGTTTTTCAAATGTGGAGTGAACACCTCTAAAATTTGTGGTTGGTTCGATTTTTCATAAAATGATTTCAATCCCATGGCTAGGTCAATTTCATTATCGGCCTTCATATATTGAAATCCATACATTTTGGCCAAGTTTTTGGCAGTAAGCCCATGGTTGGTCTCAAAGAAGGTAGAAAACTCCTTTGACTCCTCCTTTCCCGGGAGTATTCTAAAAATTCCGCCACCGGAATTATTGATTAGGATGATACGAAAATCGGGACGGATGTGGTCATTCCAAAGTCCGTTGCTATCATAGAAAAAACTCAGGTCACCCGTAATCAAAAGGGTCGGTTTGGGATAAAACAAGGAAGCCCCAACAGCCGTGGACGTGCTACCATCTATACCGCTTGTGCCTCGGTTACAGAACACTTGTAAAGACGGGTGCATCGGAAACAATTGGGTATAACGAACTGTGGAACTATTGGCCAATTGTACCTGATACCCTTCGGGTATGTTTTGCTGGATGATGTCAAACGCTTTAAAGTCAGAAAATGAAATCTTACCCAGATATTCTTGACGTTTCTGTTCATACCGTTCCTTTGCCATGTTCCAATGGCGGCGATATCCGCTATCCGCTGCGGTAGAACCTAGAACATTTTTGAAAAAGGTGTTAGGGTTCAATTGGATATGACTTGACAAGCAAAAAAAAGTATCATAGGCCTTTTTTTGGTCCACATGCCAATGGTGCTTGGGCTTATATTTTCTTAAAAATGCCTTTATCTTTTTGGAAACTACCAAACCACCGAAGGTAATCAATACCTCTGGTTGGAGGTCTTCAAACAATTTTTCTTTGTTTTCGGATTTTTCAATAGGGGCTATAATACTATCTATACTTGGAAAAAAGCTTGGATGGTGCAGGTTGGATGTTGTTTCGGTGAATACAAGTACATTTTCATCTTCCGCAAGCTGCTCCAAGATATCATCATCAATAGCATTCGGATAGTTTACCCCAACCAATACCATTTTTCGTTGACTCTTCATCCAAACGGTTTTGATTTCATCCAGATCAGCTTCCTTTTCCGTAGAATCATTTGCACAGGGTTCGGAAATTTGGACCTGACAATCTTCAGTCACACCATACAAAGGCTCTTCAAAAGGGATGTTAATGTGGACAGGTGCATTATCGCAAATTGCAACATGCAAGGCCTTATCAATTTCAGCAGCATTTTGTTTCTGAATATCATCTTGAGATTCAACCAAATAATCTGGCGCGAATTCTGAAATTACGGCGGTCGAATGTGAAACATCCAGTTTCAGATTGGCATTGTAAATGATATGTTTTGCAAAAACATTCTCTTGTCGAATGGTCTGGCCATCCCCTACATCTATTTTATAGCTTGGCCTGTCCGCAGAAACAACCACCAACGGAATATCGCTATAAAATGCCTCTGCAACTGCCGGATAATAATTTAAAAGTGCACTGCCGGAAGTGCAAACCACAGCTACGGGTTGGCGAAGCTGCTGGGCCATACCCAATGCAAAAAAGGCGGCGCTTCTTTCATCAACTATGCTGAAACAATTAAAAAATGGATTTTTGGTAAAACTTAAAGTCAACGGAGCATTTCTTGAGCCCGGTGAAATCACAATATTTTGTATTCCCCTTGATTTAAAATAAAGAACCAATGTTTGTGCGGAGGGAATATTGGAGTACGTCATGAAATACAAAAATACGTTCCAAAACTATATTTGCCCAAAATCAAGTGAAGGAAGTTAGAGAATATTGAGCATGGTCTTGCTTTTGTTCTGGGTCTCAACCCATTCCCGCTCCGGGTCAGATGCCGAGGTAATTCCCCCTCCTACAAAAATCAACGCTTTTTGTTCATGCAATGCCATACACCTTAAATTCACAAATAGTGATATTTCGTTTTGATTCCAAAGATTCAATTCTCCCAAAAAGCCGGTATAAAAGCTACGTTTATAGTTTTCATGGTTTGAAATGAACTTTTTGGCCACTTCAACAGGAATGCCACATACAGCTGGGGTGGGATGCAATGCCTGAACAATTTCCTTAAGATTGGTTTTTGGACCGATTGCTCCTGTAATTTCCGATTTTAGGTGCCATAGGTTGCCCGCTTTTATGGATTCTGCTGGTCCAATATGCAAAGCATCCAACTTATTCGCAAGTCGCTTTTGGATATAATCTGAAACCATTTGCTGTTCTACAATTTCTTTGGAACCCCAATCGGGCAGCTTGGATTCATTAATCGGCAATGTAGCCGCCAATGACATGGTACGAAGTTCCCTTTCTTTAATATGAACCAAGGTCTCTGGGGTAGCTCCACACCACATTCCTATCTTAGGGTGATAGAACAAATAACAAAAAGCATTCCTGTAGGTATTCAAAAGGCGTGTAAAGATTTCTTCTGGATTACTCGAACAATCCGCCTCCATGGTTCTGGATAGGACCACCTTTTTCAAACCTCCATTTTTTATGGCTTTGATTCCAGCTTCAACCAGTTTTAGATGAATTTCTTTTCCTTCATCCAACAATTCAATTTCAGAATCAGGGCTTGTCGCCATAGATATAATTTTCGAAACATAGACCTCATCAGGTCGAATCAACACAGTGTTTTCAGCCGTATCAAAAGGAGCAAATACAAACCCTCTCTCGGAGAAATCCTTGATGACGTTTAATCGATTATCAGATTGAAAAATTCCAACCACCTGCTCCTCTTTGGGTTTTCTGTAGACGGCAAACGGAAATTTTTGATCAATACCCCAACTAACTGCCTTTATTAAATCAGGAAATGGTTTATTCTTTGGCAAGTGCAATGGTCGTGAGTTTACAATTGGAAATCAGTTTATCTTCTTCGTTGGTGATTCTTATTTCCCAAAGCTGGGTGGTACGTCCCTTATGCAGAATGGTAGCCTTGGCATAAACATATCCTTCTTTGATTCCCTTTACATGGTTTGCGGCTATTTCAATACCTCGGACATAATATTTCTTCGTATCTAGAAAAACGTGTGCAGCTGCACTCCCCACACTTTCCGCCAAGGCCACGGTGGCACCGCCGTGCAAAACACCATCGGGTTGATGAACTTTAGGGGTCACCGGCATACGTGCAACCAAAAAATCATCTCCGGCATCGATATAGGTAATATCCAAAGTTTCCATCAAGGTTCCCTTGGAAATTGCATTGCATATGGATAGAATTTTCTCTTTATCCTGACTCATCTTTCTATTTTTCGTAAAATTACACAAAGCTATTGCATTATTTCATTCTGTCTGAAAGACAAACCAAATTCTATGGAAAAGACCGTCTCCTATACCGCTACAAATACCTATATAACCTCAAATAGTTTAAATGAAAACACGAAGAATGTTTGGATAGTATTTCATGGAATTGGCTACTTGAGCCGATATTTCGTGAGGTATTTTGAAGTACTTGACCCTGAAGAGAATTATATTATTGCACCACAGGCCCCCTCAAAATATTACTTGAAAAATGAATATAAGTACGTAGGAGCAAGTTGGCTTACCAAGGAAAATACAGTCACAGAGACCGAAAATGTGTTGAACTATATGGATGCTGTTTGGGAGGCGGAGGAAGTCCCTTCAAACTGTAATCTGATCATTTTTGGATTCTCCCAAGGAGTTTCTATCGCTCTGCGGTGGATGGTCACTCGAAAAATTAAATGCAGCCAATTGGTTTTGTATGCAGGTAGCATTCCCAACGAACTACAAAAGGAACAGCTTAATTTTATTGATTGGAAAACTACTAAAGTCAAGGTGATTTATGGGAAATCTGATGAGTTCCTAAAGGGAAAAACATTGGCCAAAGAGGAAAAGAAGTTAAAGGTATTATTTGGCAATAATGTGAACGTTATGACATTTGAAGGTGGACATGAACTAAAGCCAGAAGTCATTCAAAATATGCTTTGATTTTATGAAAACAAGTAAAAGACACATAATGCATGTAACCTTAGTCGTCCGAGACTACGAAGAAGCTATTGCGTTCTATACTGAAAAACTGGGTTTTACCCTTACCGCAGATATTGTCCAGGGAGACAAGAGATGGGTGTTGGTTACCCCAAGCGAATCTGGTTGCAATATTTTATTGGCCAAGGCCAAAAATGATAAAGAGAAACAGGTCATAGGAGATCAAACTGGAGGCCGAGTATTTCTTTTTTTGCATACCAATGATTTCTGGAAGGATTACAATTCCATGAAAGCCAAAGGAATTGTCTTTAAAGAACTGCCGAGAGAAGAAGAATATGGAACTGTTGTGGTTTTTGAAGATTTGTATGGTAACTTATGGGACCTAATCCAAATGAAATGACTTATTTGTCCGGGCCCTCCTCCACTTCTTCTGACGGATAATAGGTGATTCTTCGAGTAACATAACTGTTATCGGGGGTGATAATCTGCTTTATCCAATTTTTTTCTTCGTTGTTGTCAAACTGGAAAATGTATTCTTTCGCAGATTCCGCATTCGCGGTTTTGGTCACCACTTTTTCTAGCATTCCATCTGCATCATAATGGAACAATTTTTTTTGGGAGGAAACAAATTCCTTTTTGGTTCTATCATAATTGAATGTTTCCTTGGAAATACGCTTTCCTGCATTGTCAAAAATTTCTTCATAGGCAACATTGGGTTCCTCATCAATATATTCCTTGGTCAACACCGCCTTTTGTATTCCTTCTGCAGTATTTCTTTCTGAAGTCCGTACGGACTTTTCCATTATTTCGTTCACCACATGATTCACCGTGCTTTCATTTTTATAGGATAGGTATTCCAAAACGGTCTCGTCTACACCATCCGCATTGGAAGTGGTAATTTTAGATAATCTGTTCTTTTCATCGAACACATACTCCTGTAATTCCAGAAATTCCTTATCGTACGAGATTATTTTTTCGGATATCTTTTTATTTGCAACAGTATCTATCAAATAAAAGTTGGCCATTGATGTAGCTGCGTCCAAAACATTGTTTTTGTAGCTCTCCATTCTTTTTTCCAGCAATTCTTCTCCCTCATATGTATAATATGTTATGTCTTGGTCGGTATCATTGTACTGGGTTATGGTCTTGGTCAACAGTCCCTCTTCGTTGAACTCAAAAAGTTCCCTTCCGTAATCGGTGACCACCAAACAGGATTTTACCTTACCGCGAAGGTCAAAATCATGTACCCTAAAAATTTGTATTTCTTGGGAAAATACGTTTAGACCAAATAGTAGCAAGAAAATATAGGTGTAGTTTTTTAGCATAGGATAAAGTTACTCTTAAATGAAACAATTGCGAAAACATTCCATCTTCAAACTACATAAAATGTGCCAATCTAAAATTTACGTTCAGGCATAAATGGTTTAATATCCATGGACAACTTTTGGTCTGAGATCAATTCTGTGACCAATTTTCCTGTAGCTGGCCCCAAACTCCATCCCATCATGGCGTGACCAGTGGCAATAATTAGATTTTGATATTGTTTTGCCCTTCCAATGTACGGAAGTCCATCTGGAGTAACGGGTCGCAAGCCACATTGCGCATTGTTTTTATCCTCCTCCGGAATCTTCAATCCCTTATAAAAGTTTTCTGCTCCAGCAGCAATGGCATTTACCCGCTCTTTTCGAATGGTATGGTTGATTCCTGAAAATTCCATGGTGCCCGCAAAACGGGTAAACCCATGCATGGGCGTTACCGCCATTTTTGCTTCCATCAATATAGCGGGCATGGAGATACTGGTCGGCGTTTCAACATTGATCCGATATCCTTTTCCGGCTTGCAAAGGAAGGTCAACTTTTAGCTTTTTAGAAAGTTTAGAGGTCCACGACCCCGCGGCAAAAACCACCTCATCGGCCATATAACTTCCTTGACTTGTCTTTACTTCGGAAATAGTGTCTCCTTTTGACATTATATCAACCACCTCCTCATTTTTATGAATGGATACTCCCACTTTGGAAAGGTAGCGGATCATATGTTCCATAAACTGTGTGGGGGTTGTATGTCGGTCACATTCATAATGAAAAGCGCCCATGGCATTGAGTTCAATATTGGGCTCTACTCTTCGTAGCCCCTCGATATCAAGATGTTCAACTTCCAAATCGAGTTCTGCAGCTTTTTTAGCCACAAATTGCTCATGGTCTCTTTCTTTTTCTGTTTGGTATACCATCAATAACCCTTTCTTTTCCAAATGGAAATCTCCCAGTTCGCCGGAATCCTTCATTCCATGATAAAGTTCGCGACTCAACAAATTAACGTCCCGAATCACCGGCATTGCTTTTTCGACTTTGGCTTTCGTAGATGATTTTTTAAAGTACCAAGACCATTTTATGAAGTCCATATTTAATCTAGGTTTCATATAAAATGGGCTTGAGGAATCGAACATGTACTTGATTCCTTTGGAAATCATCCCTGGGGACGCAAGGGAAATAATATGGCTGGGAGTAATATAACCTGCATTGACATAGGAGGCTCCTCCGTTCATTGCCGATTTATCCAATACCGTTACTTGGTGACCTTCTTTTTGGAGAAAATAAGCTGTTGAGAGACCTATTATTCCGCCCCCAACCACAACAACATTTTTACTTGCGTTCATGTCATATCACTTGGAATCCATGTGCGTATGGGTCATCCTCGGTATCAATTGTAATGGTATTTCTACCATAGATCTTGGCCCATCCTTGCACACTTGGAACAATTGCCTTTTCACCATTCAATGAAGTTTCTTGTTCCACTTTACCAACAAATTTAGAACCTATATAACTTTCATGCACATATTCTTCATTTAATTTTAACTCCTCTTTTGCATGCAATTGGGCCATACGGGCGGAAGTGCCGGTACCACATGGGGAACGGTCTATCGCCTTATCTCCATAAAATACTGCATTTCTACCCGAGGAACCTTTATGAAGAGGATCTCCGGTCCAGAGGATGTGTGAAACGTGATTGATGTTCGGATTTTCCGGATGGATAAAAAGTGTTGGGTATTTTGCATTGATTTTCTCCCTGATTTCCCTAGAATATCCAATCAGTTCACTGGCGGTAAAATCTTGAATGCCCGAAAAATTCAATTGTGGATCCACAATGGCGTAAAAATTCCCGCCGAAGGCTACATCAAATACCAACTCCCCCAAAACTGAGGAATCAACTGTCAACCCTTCAGCCGCCAGGTAACTTTTTACGTTTGTGAGTTTAACCCATTCTACCTTTTTATTTGATTGGTGATATTCAATTTCGACCAGACCAGCCGGAGCTTCCATTCTTATCTTTCCGGGTATTTTGGGCTTGATCAGTCCCTCTTCCAACGCCATGGTCATCGTACCTATGGTTCCATGTCCACACATAGGTAGGCATCCGCTGGTTTCAATGAATAGCACGGCAACATCATTTTCAGGATCATGTGGGGGGTACAGTATGCTTCCGCTCATCATGTCATGGCCTCTGGGTTCGAACATTAGCCCTGTCCGAATCCAATCATATTCTTTTAAAAAATGCTGCCTTTTTTCCTCCATGGTGTTCCCTTTTAATTCGGGACCACCTTCCACTACAAGTCGTACCGGATTTCCACAGGTATGGGCATCAATGCACTTAAATGTATGTACACTCATTTATAAGACAGGGATTTCTGGTCTTGTTTTCACTCCTTCTTCAATTATTGACAATACGCGCTCACGTTCTTCTCCTATTAATGGTAATCTCGGGGCTCTTACATTTTCCGTTCCGATTCCTGTAGCCACTTCGGCCAGTTTTATGTTTTGAACCAATTGCGGGTTTATGTCCAACTCCAACAAAGGCATAAACCAACGATAAATTTCAGTGGCCTCTGCTATTTTTCCAGCTTTTACCAATTTATAAATGGCAACAGTTTCTCTTGGAAACGCGCAAACCAATCCTGCTACCCAACCGTCAGCCCCCATTAACAGACTTTCCATGGCCAAGGTGTCCACCCCACCTAAAATCTTAAGTCGGTCACCAAAGGTATTTCTTATCCTGGTTACATTGGTAATATCCCTTGTGGATTCTTTTACAGCTTGGATGTTATCATACTTCAATAATTGCTCGAACATTTCCAAGGTAACTTCAATCTTATAATCAACAGGGTTGTTATATACCATAATGGGTAGGGATGTACTTTTTGCCACCGCTTCAAAATAAGCCATAGTTTCATAATCGGTTGACTTATATCGCATTGGTGGAAGCATCATAAGTCCACTTGCGCCAAATTTCTCTGCATTTTCCGCCGCTTTGATTGCTCCTCTGGTAGATTGCTCCGCAACATTCATGACAACGGGTACTTTTCCATCAACCAATTTCACGGTATGTTCAATCAAAATCCTTTTTTCATCTTCATCCAGCGTACTGGCTTCCCCAAGCGTACCTCCTAAAATAATACCACTTACGCCAGCATCCAATTGGGCATTGATATTAGTGGCAAACATTTCCAAATCCAATGAATCCTCATCGGTGAACTTTGTGGTAACGGCAGGCATTACACCTTTCCATTCAAATGACATCATAGTTAAAATATTTTGGTCCAAAAATAGCGCAACAATTTTGGCGCTGATTCTTTTAAATTATCAAGATATGATACTATTTTACCCTAAACATGTATTACTATGTAAAATTTTAGATAATTTTGAACCATATGAAGGTATATGCGTTTAAAATACCCAAAAAACCGGGGGAAAACATCACCGTTCAGTATGATAAGGGGCATGCCTTTTATGACAAACTCCACCAGCATGAAGAAATTCAATTAAGCCTTATAGTTTCCGGACAAGGGAAACTAATAGTGGGTGGCAATGTACGCTCTTATACGGATGGAGATTTTTTTGTAATTGGAAGTGGCCTCCCACATTTGTTCAAAAGCACGGTGAACGGTAGCGACTCATTCATGATCTCCATATTTTTCACAAAAAATTCCTTTGGTAACACTTTTTTTGAACAGCGGGAGATGACCGGATTAAAGAATTTTTTTAAACATTCCGAATCTGGGTTCAAGTTGAGGCGGCGCGAAGCGTCCATTCCAAAAACAATGGAATCCTTTGAAACTTTGGATGATTTTTCAAGGTTCATGGTTTTTCTGCAATTGCTAAAAAAACTCAGTGACCTTCCCAAAGTGAAACTTTCCAACTTTACATCCCCAAAAGAGATGTCTGATGACCACGGCGAAAGATTACGTTCGGTTTTCGATTTTGTAATGCAACATTTCAATCAAAAAATTGCCTTGGAAGAAGTCTCGGAACTGGTGCACATGACACCCAACGCCTTCTGCCGATTTTTTAAACAGCGAACCAACAAAACCTTCGTTAAATTCTTAATAGAAGTGAGGGTAGAACACGCATCGCAGTTGTTGGTTCAAAACAAGGACCTTTCCATCTTAGAAGTCGCAAATCGCTCAGGGTTCCACTCCATTTCCAACTTCAACAGAAAGTTCAAGGAAATTAAAGGCAAAAACCCTTCAAGATTCATACAATCATTGAGTTAAATCATTACAATTAAAACATTGGATAACATTTGTTTCATTATTTTTGGCGAATTATCCAATAAAGAAATACAAATGAAAAAATTACTGTTGCTGGTCGCAGGTTTGGTCTTCTCATGCAATTCCGCCCAAAAAACTGTTGACAAACCATCTGAATTGCCCAGTATTCCTGTTAGTCCGGTCACCTATGCCGAAACAATAACCCAAGATGAGTTAAAGGAACATCTATACATTTATGCATCAGATGAGTTTGAAGGCAGGGAAACAGGCAAGCCTGGACAGAAAAAGGCCATTGCCTACCTAAAATCAAATTATGAGGCATTGAGCGTTCCAGCAGCAAAGTCAGATGGTGATTATTTTCAGAAAGTTCCGTTGGAGGTGGCCAAAGTTCCTGAAGGGAATATCTCCATCAATAACAATTCTTTTGAACTTGGTCAGGATGTACTCACTTTCTCCGCAGCAAACGGAAAATTTGACCAAGTGGTTTTTGTCGGTTATGGCATTGAGGAAGATCACTATTCAGATTACAAAGGGCTGAACGTAATGGGAAAGCTGGTTTTAGTAAAAGCTGGTGAACCGGTCAATGAAGATGGCACCTATGTAATTTCCGGAACGGATAAAAAATCTATTTGGAGCAATATGTCAGAGGCCATTGGCAAAAAAACAGAATTGGCAAAAAATAAAGGAGCCCAAGGTGTTTTATACTATGATGAGCAAAACTTTGCGCGTTTTAAAGGATACTTTGAGTTTATGAAAAACAACAGAAGTGGAAAAATGTCGCTCAAAGAAGATGATAACAGTGGTTTTTTGATCTTGTTGAACGGAACTTCCGCAACCGCATTAAAAGCAGATATTGATAAGGATAGTGCTCCGAAAACTATTACTTCGGAAATTTCTTTGAACGTAAAAAGCACCAATGAACAGATTGATTCTGAAAACGTGGTCGCTTTAATAAAAGGTACTGAAAAGCCCGATGAGTATGTGGTGATTTCTTCCCACTTGGATCATATAGGAGTTTCTGCCAATGGAGAAATAAACAATGGTGCAGATGATGATGGTTCAGGTAGTGTTGCACTTCTTGAAATTGCCGAAGCCTTTAAATCTGCGGTCAATGACGGGAATGGCCCCAAACGTTCCATAGTTCTTTTACATGTTACCGGGGAAGAAAAAGGACTATTGGGTTCGAGGTACTATACTGATCATGATCCCATTTTACCCTTATCGCAAACCGTGGCCAATTTGAATATTGATATGATCGGTAGAATTGACCCAAAAAGGGATGGAGACCGCAACTATATCTATCTTATAGGTTCGGACAAGTTGAGTACCGACCTTCATAATTTATCTGAGGAGGTGAATACAAAATACACCAACATTGAGCTGGATTATAAATACAATGATGAAAATGACCCCAATCGCTTTTATTATAGAAGTGATCATTACAATTTTGCAAAAAACAACATTCCGATCATCTTCTATTTTAATGGAACCCATGCTGATTACCACCGCCCAGGGGATACTCCCGATAAAATAAATTATGATTTGTTGGAAAACAGAACACGCCTTGTATTTTATACGGCTTGGGAAGTGGCCAACCGGGAAACCAAGGTTGTTGTGGACAAGGCAGCTAAGTAAATAAACACAGATATCACTTATTAAAAAGCCTTTCAGTTGAAAGGCTTTTTTTTAGGTGGAATATTATGCTTCCTTATTAACAACTTAAATATGCTGAAAACTGGGCACAAAAAAAGCCCTTCCTTTCGGAGGGCCCTGTTTTTGGGTGGAAGACCGGGTTCGAACCGGCGACCTCTGGAACCACAATCCAGCGCTCTAACCAGCTGAGCTACAACCACCATTTAAGCGGAGGCAAAAATACCTTTTTTTCTTAATTCAATCAAAAGAATTTGGTTTTTACCTCAAATAAAAAATCAAAATTGGGGTTGCACTATACTTCTTCATTCAAAAGAATGACAAAAACGGTTGTTCTCAATTGCCTACCCTAATACTTCAACGATCATGTTTTCCATTGTTATTAAGGAGTTTAGCAACACAAATGCCTTATTTAACACCTAAAACACACAATTTTAGAGTGTTCACAACAATTAATTTCCTAACAGCCCTTTGGGCTTTATTTTTACTATTCAGATAGCATGCCCTATGTCCTTGACCAAGTTTACTCCAAAACTATGCCATTTTAGTGCAAAATCCCTTTTGCTCAGTTGTGCAGTAATTTGTGTTTTTTCCATTCAAGCCCAGCAAAGCAAGAAAGATAGTTTGGTATTTAAGCTAAAACATCTGGAAACCACGAAAAGGTTCAACCCAAAAGATACCACGCATATTAAATTATTGGTAAACCTTGCTTTTTCATATCGATACATAAACAATGATAGTTCATATACAATTTCCAAGAGGGCACTTGAGCTTAGTGAAGCGATAGACTTTGCATACGGGAAGATAATAGCTCTTGAGGCATTGGGCAACTATTATTCTGATCAGGGAAACGGCAAACAATCCATGGCCTATTTTAAAAAAGCCCTTCATCTTGCTCGAGAGATTGGAAACCAACAGTCTGAACTGAACATCATAAATGGGCTGGCCCATGTTTATAGTTATGACGGAAATTATGCCGAGGCGCTTAATTTATACCTAAAGGGCATTGACATTGCCAAACAATCGGACAACAAAGACATGTTATCCATTCTCAACGAAAATATTGCGTCTTTATATGCCGATCAAAAAGATTTTAAAAATGCACTTGTTTTTTATGATACTGTTCAGGCAGTGAACAAGGAGTTGGGCGACGAGGTTATCCATGCAGAAACCCAAAGTAATATGGCCTCATTGTATAAAGATGCCAAAAACTTTGATCATGCCATGTTCAATATCAACAAGAGTATTTCAACCTTTGAGAAACATAAAATTTATGATTGGCTAGCCTATGCCTACGAAGTAAAGGGCAGTATATACCTAGAGCAGAAAAAATACCAATGGGCACTATACTGGTATGATCAGAGTAATATGTTGCACAAAGAACAGCTTCAAGCTGATCGCGAAAAAATTCAATTGATGAATGGTATGGCCAAGGTTTATCTCGGACTTGGCCGAGATAGTCTTTCCATGGTATATGCCAATGAAGGGCTTCGCCTTTCCAAAAAGATAAGCTCTATTCAAGGGCAGATAGATTGTTCTGAAACCTTGTACAAACTTCATAAAAATAGAGAAGACAATATTGCAGCACTTGAATATTTGGAGTCGTTCAAAAAACTGTCAGATTCTCTTTTTAAGGACAAAAACAAACAAAGTCTTGCTTTGCTAGAAACCAAAATGGAATATCAGCAAGAGAAAAAAGCACTTATAGCTGCAAATGACATCGCCTTGGCGAAACAACGAAACTATATTTATTTTGCAGTAATTATTTTGTTGATTTTAAGTGTTATCATTTTTGTAGTACGGCGCAACGAAAAAGCACTTAAGCGATTAAATAAAATATTGAAGGAGAAATCGATCATCGTTAGAGAACGGGAAGCCGAACTTAACGAAATAAACAGAACCAAAACCAAGCTCTTTTCCATTATCGGACATGATCTAAGAGGTCCAATCGGAGCTTTGCAAGGTATCTTAAAACTATTCACGGATGGCGAGATTGGCAAGGACGAGTTTTTGTCCTTTATTCCAAAGCTGAAATCAGATGTGGAGAATATCTCATTTGCTCTAAACAATTTATTGAGTTGGGGTCAAACCCAGCTAAATGGGGTAGCTACAAAGCCAAAACGCATCTCCTTGGATAAAATAGTAAGTGCCAATGTTCAGCTATTATCGGAAGTAGCTGCCAGCAAAACCATTAAAATCATGAATCAGATGCCCGAAAATCCACAGATTTGGGCTGATCAACATCACATTGATATTGTTGTAAGAAACTTATTAAGCAATGCCATTAAATTTACTCCAGACAATGGCCTGATTACTATTGAAGCAGAGGAAAAAAGAAATATGTGGCAGGTTATGATTCGTGATACAGGTATTGGCATGAATAAGGAGATTCAGAAAAAAATCTTTGAAGACACCACCAACATAACCACGTATGGCACCAATAATGAAAGGGGAACTGGATTGGGCCTTTCACTTTGTAAAGAAATGATCATCAAAAACAAAGGTAAAATATGGGTGGAAAGTGTGTTGCGTAAAGGAACTACATTCTTTTTCACTGTGCCAAAAGCGGAAAAAAAATATCAAAAAGCCAGTTAAATTAAGTCTTCAAGATTATCCACGGCAACAAATCGTTCCGCGGTAAATCCTTCCGCATGCTCAACACCGGTCAACCTGCCTAAGTCTCGAGCTCTATAAATTACACTATCAATAAAATTTTTGCTGCTTATTGGAGTTTCGGGTTCATCGCTCTTTGGATCATAAAATTGTGAACTATACGCTAAGATGGCTTCCGTTTTTTTATCAATGAATCCCGACACATCAACTACAAAATCGGGTTCCAAATTTTTCCATTGGATAAAATGATACACTACCTTGGGGCGCCAGGCCTCTTGCCAATTATCGTCTCCATCCATCTTGGTGTCAATTTTAATCAAGCCGCTTAAAAAGCAGGCATCACTTACTAATTTGCTTCCTTTGGGATGATCAATATGCCTATCGTCAATGGCATTGCATAGCACTATTTCAGGTCTATATTTTCTTATGATTTTGATAATTTCGAGTTGGTGTTCCTTATCATTCACAAAAAAACCATCTGCGAATTCCATATTTTCCCGAACGGCCACACCAAGTACTTCAGCGGCTTTTGTAGCTTCTTTGTCCCTAATTTCAGCGGTTCCCCTTGTTCCCAATTCGCCACGGGTCAAGTCAATAATCCCAACTTTTTTACCTCTGGAAACTTCTTTGGCAATTGTGCCTCCGGCACCAAGTTCGGCATCATCAGGATGCGCACCAAAAACTAAAATGTCTAACTTCATATTTATGCGGGTACTGTCATCGATTTAACTTGGGCGATGGCCTGTTCAATATCTGCAACAAGATCTTCCATTTCCTCGATTCCGAGTGAAAATCGAATCAATGAATTTTTAATTCCTTGTTTCTCCCGGTCTTCGGGACTCATTAGAGCATGGGATGTTTTGGTCGGAGAAAGTACCGTACTTTCGATTCCTGCCAAACTCATTGATGGTTTAATTAACCTCAATGCATTGAAAAATTGCGAAACATCAATGTCATTTTTTAATTCAAAAGACAACATTCCGCCAAAACCATGCATTTGCGATTTTGCCAATTCATGGTCTGGATGCATTTCGAGACCAGGATAATATACTTGCGCTACATCCTTATTGGATGATAGGTATTTTGCCATTTCCATAGCATTTGCATTTTGGGCTTTTACCCGTAACGCCATGGTTTTTATACTTCGCTCTAAAAGCCACACCGTATAATCACTTAAACTACCGCCATAACAGATTGCAGTGGAGAAAATTTTATCCATAAGCTCATGAGATGCGGCTATTGTTCCTGCGCAGATATCAGAATGTCCTCCCATATACTTTGTTGCGCTATGGCAAATTATGTCGATTCCAAAATCTGCTGGATTTTGGTTGATGGGGCTTGCAAATGTGTTATCGATAATAGATAATATTCCATTCCCTTTAGCCAACTCTGCTATTCCCTTTAGATCTGTGATGGTCAACAAAGGGTTCGAGGGGGTTTCAATGTAAATCACTTTGGTGTTGTTCCGAATTTCATTCTCGAAATCTTTTACTTGCCATCCATTGGTAAAAGAATAGGAAATTCCGAATTTTTCGAATTGGGATACTGCAAAATTATACGTCCCTCCATACAATGTTTGTTGAAGTACGATATGATCTCCTGCTTTAAGAAAGGTCATTAAAGCTGTGCTTATGGCAGCCATTCCACTTCCGAAAATAAGAGCAGCCTCAGAATGCTCCAAGGCTGCAATTTTTTTACACAATGCTTCCTGATTCGGAGTATTGAAGTATCTCGGATAACGTTTTACATCTACATCCTCAAATGCGTATGAGGTACTCATATATAATGGAGACACTGCTCCTTTGAACTTTGTGTCTTCCACTCCACCCAGATGGGTGCATATGGTATTCATTCCTTTTTTGGTGTTGCTCATTATGGCAAATTTTTAAGTTAAAGATACGGAAACCGACTATACTTGAACTCGCTTCCAGTTTCCTTTTTTAAACCAAATAATTGCAATAATCGCCAGTAATACCTCTGCAGTGGTAATGGCGATAAAAACCCCCATGGCACCTAAATCCAAAATCAAGGCCGAAACATAGGCCACCGGTAATTGAAACAACCAAAATGAGATAAAATTGATCTTCGTGGGCGTTTTTGTGTCCCCGGCTCCATTAAAGGCCTGTGAAACTACCATACCATATGCATAGAAGACATAGCCAGCGGCTATGATCTGAAGACATAGCGCTCCATTTTCAACCACGCTTGGCGTATTGTTGAACCACGAAACAATTTCCTTAGCAAAAAATAGATAGACCAGGGAAACCAATCCCATAAAATAGGCATTATACTTTCCGGTTTTCCATACCGAAATCTCTGCTCTATCTGGTTTTTGCGCACCCAGATTTTGACCCACCAAAGTAGCAGCTGCATTGCTCATTCCCCACGAAGGCATCAAAGTAAACATCATTACCCTAATGGCGATTGTATATCCGGCCAGTACCTCACTACCAAATTCTGACATGATTCTCATCAAGAAAACCCAACTGGAAGTCCCGATTAAAAACTGGGCTATTCCGCCTAATGAAACTTTAATTAGGTTGACCATCACCTTGACATTCATTACGAGGTCTTTGGCGGCCAATTTGATTTTGCTCCAACCGAAGAACAAGATTCCTAATTGAAACAAAACAGCTGTACCCCGCCCAATGTTGGTTGCAATTGCCGCACCCATTACGCCATATTCTGGCACTGGACCCCATCCAAAAATGAAAATTGGGTCAAGAATAATATTAAGGCCATTGGAAAGTACCAAAGTCCACATGGCTATTGAGGCATCACCTGCACCTCTGAAAATGGCATTGATGAGAAACAGAAGCATTATAGTAATGTTACCTCCTATCAACAATTTGGTGTAACCATAACCTTCTTCAATAAGATCAGGTTCCCCACCCATTAAGGCTAGTATGTCTTTGGCAAATAGTATCCCAACTATCCCCAAAACTATGGAAATAACAATTCCAAGGCCTATGGCCTGCACCGCGGCAATTCTAGCTCCTTGAACGTCCTTTTCTCCAATTCTGCGTGCAACCACAGCAGTAGCGGCCATGCTCAGACCAATAGCTAAAGCATAGATAAGGGTAATCACGGATTCGGTCAAGCCAATTGTGGCCACAGCATTCACGCTCACTTTGGATACGTAGGCAATGTCCACCAGTGCAAAAATGGATTCCATCAGCATTTCCAAGATCATGGGAATGGAAAGCATAAATATTGCTTTGCGAATGCTACCAGAGGTAAATTCGGTTTCTTTTCCGGTAACTGCTATCCAGAAATAATTGATGATTTTTTTAAAAGAATATGTATTTGATTTTGTCATTATAAAAGAATTATGTGTGAGAAAAGAGTAAAAATGTCACGGCACCGAAAAAGGAATTTTCGGTTAAATTGTAGGCTTAACGCCTTGGGTGACATCTATTGCGTACATAATTCTATAACTTCATAATGAAGCAAATATGGGATTTTTTTGAAGTTGAAACAAATTAATCAACAATTTAACATCCTAGGTAATGTTTTAAAGACCTCTCGACTGCGCTCGAGGTGACACTATTTAGAATAGTTTACCCGGTATCGCCATAGACTTATTCCTCCCAAAACAAATACTCCCAACACTGCATACCAGACAAAAGATGGAGTAATTACTTGGTCACCACTAGCATAACTGTGTAAGCCGACCAAATAAAAATTGACACCAAAATAGGTCATCATAATGCTGGAAAAAGCTATTACACTGGCGAAACTAAAGGTCCATTTACCACGTAATCCTGGAACCAAACGCATGTGCAATACAAAAGCATAGACCATAATGGAAATCAATGCCCAGGTCTCTTTAGGGTCCCAGCCCCAATATCTTCCCCAACTTTCGTTGGCCCATTGTCCGCCTAAGAAATTACCTATGGTAAGCATCACCAAACCTGCCGTCAATGCCAACTCATTAATGATCGCCAATTCCTTCAGGTTGAGTTCCATACGTGCTTTGTTCTTTTCAGTAGTCAAAATAATAAGCAGTAAAGACACTACACCAAGAATCATTCCCACAGTCAAAGGTCCATAGCTTCCAACTATCACCGCCACATGGATCATCAACCAATAACTGTCCAAAACAGGAACTAGATTGGCTATTGCTGGATCTACCCAGCTCTGATGAGCCACAGCTAAAAGCAAACAAGCCCCAAAGGCACCACAGGCAACGGCAAATTCACTTTTCTTTACAAATGCCAAACTGATTCCGACAGTTGCCCAAGCCACATACAAAATACTTTCATAAGCATCACTCCAGGGCGCATGTCCAGAAATATACCAACGCATGATCAGACCAACCGTATGCCATATGAAGAACAAGATTGCTGTTCCTTTCAACAGGTAAACAGCAGCATCCAATAGCTTCCTTTCTTTGAAAATTTGAAGTATCAGGATAAAAAACAATAATCCTCCTGCCAGAGCATAGTATTTATACAAACGGTTGAAGATATCGAGCTTATTGTATAAAATTTCTGCTTGTATTTTTTTATCATCTGGTAAAACCTCAAGCCCATGATTCTTTTGGTTCTGCTTGAAAGCCTCCAATAGTTTATCCGGTTGGGAATAATCGTTAGAGGCAATCGATGTTTTCAGAGTGCCCAAATAATAGGGCATTGCATTTTTAATGAAATTGGAATACAACGAATCTGCCACCTGGTATTGGCCGGAACGATATTCTATTGCCGAAATCCATTTGTTGTTTTCATCGTTCAGCAATGGAAATATTTTTATGATCTGTCCGCTAAGGGCAATATCCAATAGACTCAATCTTTCAAAAACCTTTTTAAAATCTTTCTCAAAATTGGATGGATTGGTCGTGGAAGTCGCTTTTTCGATATAGGATTTCATCTTAAAATTTCCTTTTGAATCGAAAAAATCGGTGGCCTTTACATACTTGGTTCCTTTAGGAACATCAATAATCTTGCGAATACTATCGTTTTCCCTTTTTGCCAGTTTAATAAACTCCGTGTTATACCATACGCCGGGGTTCATCATCATGGATAAAAACACCTGATTGGCAGTTAATCCATTATACGTGTTTTTCCCGCTTAGTTTACGTAAAACTTCGGATGCGAAGGTGTGAATGGGTTTCATTCTACCCCCTTCATCCTGAATCACAAGCGCCCCGAATTTTTGGGCATGTTCTTCAGCAACGATACTTGACATTATGATGGAGTCTACTTGTTGTTGGGTGGGTAAATTTGCGTGTTCATGGGCATTGGTTTCATCTTGCTGAGCGGTAATCAATGAAGTGGCTGCAAAAAATGCGATTACCCCTAAGGCTGCCTTTTTCTTCTTCACTTTTTCCAAGGCCTGTTGTAGATCCCTAAACCGTGTCTTCCCAAAAAACATAATTCCCATTAAACCAATATAAAGCAAGAAATACCCAATGTAGGTTACCCATGTTCCCCAAAAATCGTGGTTTACGGATAAGACCGTTCCTTTTTCATCCGGATGAAAACTAGATTGAAAAAAACGATATCCTTGATGATCCAAAACATGGTTCATATAAATATCGTAGTCAAATGGGCGCTTATCATCCACAGTAATTTTGCTCATAAATGAGGCATAGCCAGTTTCTGTGCCTGGGTATTTCTCGGCAATAAAATCGTTCAATCGAATGCCAAAGGGAAGTTCATATACTTTGGAACCGTAACTTAATGAAAAGTCCAAACCACCAACTTTAATCTTGTCGGAGAAATTGGAAGTTCCCTTCCCTCCTAGTAATTTTTGCTCAATGGTTTCTCCATTCGATGAAATTGAAACGACCAATGCATCCTGGGTAGCCTCGTTAATTTCGTTTTCAGGAACTTTTACAACACCATACCTTCCTTTAATTACAGGTTCGGGAACAACAAATTGCATTCCTGCCATGGTATACAGCGATCTTAATTGTAGCGGTTGAAGGCTATCGTTTACCACAGAACCCTGAAATTGGTCCGCCATTCGCATAAAAGCTCCTTCAAATGGCGATTTGATTTTGTAACCCTCCGCATTTGAGTAAATATTGATGGCACCAGGGGTTTCCTTGTTCAATGCAAACAAAACATTGTGGATACTTGCCACTTTTCCATTTTCCAAATAATGTTCGTGGCGTTGACCGTCTCCTGCTTCAACAATTTTGAGATATTCCTGTCCATTTTCATCTGGAATCAACCCTTCCTCAGCTCCATCAATAAAATCAACATAGGAAATTGTAAAAGGTTGACTATTGAAATCAGAAGTCCAGGGTAGGCTCGAGCGCTTTCCCTCGGAAGTGAAAATCATATCATCCTCTAAAATCTTACGTTTGGTTTCGCCATTAATGTCCCCGTCAACAAAAACGGTAAGATAGGTCTTATCAGAATAAAAACGATTTTCCACATTACCTTCACGAATAGGCATAATTCCCTCATAACTAATGTACCTGGTAATAAATGCGCCCACTATTATTAATATCCAAGAAAGGTGAAGTGTTAGAACGGGCCATTTTTTCCATCTTAAAAGCTGATATCGAAAAATATTTCCTGTAAAGTTTATTGCAAAAAAAACCATGATAACCTCGAACCATGTGGCATTGTAGATATAGATTCTGGCTGTTTCCGTACTGTACCAACTTTCCACAAAGGTCCCAAACGCCATTGCAGTAGCGAAAATCAAAAAAAGAACGGCCATCAACCGAGTTGAAAACAAGATTTTGGAAAGTTTTTCCAGCATAACAGGAAGTCTAATTAAAAGGCCACAAAGGTAGCTACTAAATGCTTAAAATCCTCACAAACCCACAACGCATTTATACTGACCTCTAAAGGGAAAGGGCTTTCATTCTAAGTATTTGATAATATTTGCGGAATACAAAATTGCCCCTAATAAGAGTTCCGTACCTGTTGTCTAAACACTCCTAAAAAGGGACAATTGGAAGACACTATAGCTTTCTATTTCATAGCTGTTATACTTTTAAAGTTATAGTGCACTGAGATATGCCTTCAAATCATTTTTTTGTCTACTGTTCAAATGGAGATTAAAGTGATTATTATAGTGATCGATGACCTCATCCAAGTCTTCAAATCTACCATCGTGATAGAACCCGCCCTTAGATTTAGCAAAGAGACCTCGAAGTGGAGGCGTTCTATATTTTCCTGTTGGCGATCTATCTGCTTCAAAGGCGTCAATGCCTATTTCCTCTGGGGAATGTAATTCATCATCGCTATAGACGGGTGCTGGGTGGCAACCGACACATTTTGCCTTATGCTGAAATATTTTTTTACCTCGGATAGCTGCTTTTACATTGAAGCTGTCATCACTGGGCTCTGGTGCCAAAAGTGACAATTGGTATTCCCGTAGTGCCTCTAACTTGGGGCCAACCAGGTCTTCTTCCACCATTACATCGAAGGCCCCTCTTTTAACAGCTATTGGAAACTTAACTGGGTCGTTCAAGCGTGAGTCTGTGAAATTACCTTGACCGCCCATTTCCAAAACGGCCACAAACCTGTTCCAATACGTAATATCTCCCCATCCAGTATAGGTTGCCTTTTCAAGACCTTGAAGTCCGTGGGCCGGAGGAATCAAATTGGCAGCGATTGTACCATCTGGTTTGGTAGCTTTGCCATCGATAAGCAGAGCCGCTGGAAAGCGACCAGGGCCCCAACCATTCAACACTGTATTTAAAGTGGCCACGTCGACTTCAAGTAGGTCCGCCAATGGACCATTATCTGTAATTCCAATAATGGCTCCCACATTAAGGTCGCGATTGGGCCATCCATCCAATCTTTTTCCAATACCTGAGGTAAAAGAATCATCCACGGTGGAATGGCATAGTGCGCAAGATATTCCCATGGATATCAAATCGCCTGAATCATTGAAGTTTCCCTTCACTCCCACTACAGCATTAAGACTCAACAAAGCAGCTGTGGTAGCCGGGTCGTCCAAATCCACATCTCCTGCGGCAATAGCATCCAATACACTTTGTGGTAAAGCATCCACATCTACCTTGAGTCCGACAGCAAGAGCAGTATTTGGGCTAACCCCAGGGCCAAATCCACCGTTGTTTTCTCCCAAAACAGCCTTGTCTAGCTTAAGTACCCCACTCCAAAAAGCTTCATCACCAAAGGTGTCGAACCTAAAAATTTCTTGCCCTTCAGCTACCAAAGTTGGATTCAAGTCCAGTTCAATCGGTGGTGGAATGATCAACTCTCGAATGTCCGGGCCATCATCGCCTTTAAAACATCGCGCAAATAATGTCAAAACTGCCAAAAGTAGCAGTGGGCCAAGTATTTTTTTCCTTTTCATAACAGATAGATTTTTTAGGTTCTGAACAATAGATGGTTTTGATACCATTACATTGAATCATGAGCAAACAAGCAGTGGTTGCATGCTAAGTGCCCTACTTCTATCTTTTGATTGGAAACAAGAAAAAAGGTTACAAAATTTGAAAGCTTTTTACCAGAATTGGAAAACAAAAATTTATGACAGTACTACAGCCATTACCTTATCGGTAATATTGTCGCATCTGCTAAAACCAAATCCAAATACATCTTCCTTGTTGGTAGTAAGTTCGTAAAGCTTTTCCTTTAAAGTATTTTTGGCCCTATGTAATCGAACTTTTACATTGGATTTGGTAATATTCAAACAATCAGAAATATCATTAATTGACATTTCTTCAATTTCCTTCAAGATATAGACCGTCTTATATTTTGTATCCAAAGCATCGATAGCATTTTCCAATAACTGTTTTGCTTCGTTTCTTATGATACGTTTTTCGGGGTTCAATTGATTCTGGTCCGGTATTTCCAAAATTGTATTTTGTTTAGCTTCTGAAGGTCGTTGATAAAGATGAACGACCCTGTCCTTTTCTTTTAATCGTGCCAGCACTTCATTTATGCCAATCCGAATCAACCATGTTCCGTATGCTGAAGAATGTTTAAACTGATATAATTTTTCGAAAGCTTTCAAATAAGTATTCTGCATAATATCCTCCACCTCGGATTCATCTTTGATATAACTTCTGACCACCCTGAAGAGTTTCTGGTTGTTTCTCCGCAAAAGTATTTCATACAATTCCCGTTCTCCGGCAAGAATGCGTTTAATAATCTCGGATTCTTGCAGTTTATGATATTTAAAATTGCTTATCTGAATAGGTTCCATGGCTGCTGCTTTGCCTTTAGATGTGTTTTTAACCAAATAGTTACAAAATTTTGTAACCTTTTTGTTCCGCTTTTATCTAAAATTAAAACTTAAAATTATGGAGTCAAATATTACACAGGTAAAATCCGTGTTAAGGTATACCTATGGTTTAGTTCCCATTGTTGCAGGACTGGACAAGTTTACAAATTTACTAACGGATTGGGGGCAATATATTTCCTCTGGGTTTACGGATATACTTCCAATGGAAACTGGGGCTTTTATGATGATTGTAGGTATCATCGAAATCGTTGCGGGAATTCTTGTTTTGCTCAAACCGAAGATTGGTGCCTTAGTAGTTATGTCTTGGCTCATTGCAATAGCAATGGTGCTGATTTTTAGTGGTAAGTACATTGATATTGCAGTTAGGGATTTGGTAATGGCCATAGGTGCTTTTTCCTTGGCAAAATTGTACACCGCCGAATCATCTTGACATGTAAGCAACTGGACTACTTCTTCCAATCCTTCCTAATTATAGGTGACCAAATACTTTGGGAAGTAGGTCCTTAGAAAATATACACAAACTTAATCCGCCACCTAAAATTAGGTGGCTTTTCTTTTATTCATTTGTTTCGTGTTGGTTATTTTTGATTTATGTACTCCGTTATCCTTCTTGGAACAGGTAATTTAGCGCAACA
The DNA here is from genome assembly GCF_053618295.1 of Flagellimonas sp. 2504JD1-5. NCBI lineage: Bacteria > Pseudomonadati > Bacteroidota > Flavobacteriia > Flavobacteriales > Flavobacteriaceae > Flagellimonas > Flagellimonas sp. 2504JD1-5. The sequence goes on along the minus strand of NZ_JBSIOU010000002.1, from coordinate 265,986 downwards.
CTTGTTTGATGCTTTTACCTCAGCACCAAATGTAAATATTGAACAGGTTTATGGGAGAAATCCTGAAAAACTAAAACGATTTCATCCACAAGTTGCAACCTGTTCAAATCCTACAGAAATCAAAGAGGCAGATGTATACATTATCGCTGTTAAGGACGATGCCATTTCGGAAATTGCTGAGCATCTTACTTCAAAAAAAGGAATCGTAGTCCATACTTCCGGGGCCAAGGGGATGGATTGCATAACTTCGGATAATAGAGGGGTTTTTTATCCGCTTCAAACTTTTACAAAAGGTAAAGCGTTGGAGTTTAAGAATATACCTATATGTTTAGAAATTGAACAAAAATCTTCTTACGAACTTTTGAAGTCCCTTGCTGATCAGATTTCAAACAATGTCCGCGCAATTAATTCAGAACAACGGGAAAAGCTTCATCTGGCTGCTGTTTTTGTAAATAATTTCACCAACCATCTTTATCAAATTGGAGATGATATTTGCAAAAATAACGGCGTCCCATTTGAGCTTTTGCATCCATTGATACAGGAAACGGCAGAAAAAATCCGAGATATTTCACCCTTCGATGCGCAAACAGGTCCAGCAAGGAGAGGAGACACCAATAGCATAAAAAATCATCTGAGTTTACTGAATAACCAAAAACATGTCGAACTTTACACTTTGATCAGTGAGGCGATAAAAAAAACCTATGAAAAAAAACTATAAAGAGCTCCTAAGTGCAATAACCACTTTTGTTTTTGATGTTGACGGTGTTTTTACCGATGGTTCAGTATTAATAACCACCGATGGGGAAATGCTTCGCAAAATGAATGTCAAAGATGGCTACGCGGTCAAAACCGCCATACAAAAAGGCTATAATGTCTGGGTAATCTCCGGCGGAACCAACGCTGGGGTCAAAGAGCGTTTAAAAGGTCTTGGAGTTACCGACATTTATTTAGGTGCTCACCATAAGGAAGAACCTTTGGATGAATATCTGGATATCTACAATATAGATCCGCAGCATGTTCTTTATATGGGTGATGACCTTCCGGATATACCTCCTATGAAACGAGTGGCCCTCGCTACATCCCCTCAGAATGCAGTGGCAGAGGTCAAAGCAATTTCCGACTATGTTTCCCATAAAAATGGCGGCGAAGGTTGTGTTCGTGATATTATTGAACAGGTACTGAAAGTTCGTGGGGATTGGAATGATAATTTCAGTGCAAAAAATGACTGAGCATAATCCACTTAAGGAAAAATTAAAAGATTATAAACTTATTCTTGGCTCCGGTTCCCCCAGAAGAAAACAATTTCTGGAAGATTTAGGGCTGGAATTTGAAGTTAGACCGAAATCTGTTGACGAAGTTTACCCAGACAATTTGAAAGGTGAACAAATTTCAAGGTATTTGGCGGAGTTGAAGGCCACACCATTTAAGCAAGAACTTGAAGAAAACGAAATTGTACTTACCTCTGATACGGTTGTCTGGTTTAAAAATGAATCTCTGGCCAAGGCTTCCAATGCAGAGGAAGCATATCAAATGCTTCGTACACTATCGGGAGATTGGCACGAAGTGATAACCTCTGTTTGCTTTACTACCTCAACTTCCCAAATTACAGTTAGCGCAACAACCATGGTAAAATTTATGGATTTTAGTGATGAAGAAATCCACCATTACATTAACACCAGTCAACCTTTTGATAAAGCCGGGGCCTATGGTATTCAAGAATGGATTGGAATGGTTGGCATTTCGGAAATAAAAGGGTCCTATACCAATGTCGTCGGACTCCCCACCCATTTAGTTTACAAAACGTTAATGAATATGGTTTCCTAAACCTGTATGCGTAACTTTACTGAAACTCTTTAGCCATGAAAAAGGTTTTCCGTATTGAATTAATCGCAATAGGTATACTGTTGATAGTTACGTCTGTGGCGTCCTGTATTGATAAAAATAAGGCTTCCAACAAGGAAATGGCCATGAATGAGGAGCCTATAATCACAAAGGCCATCAAACCGAAGAAACAACTGTCTGAAGAATTCAAAAAGTATTGGTACGGTGGTAAGGCAGAAATCACTTCGTACAAATTAGAGCAGGCAAGATATGGGCAACTTCGTGATGGACATTCCGTTTTAATTTATGTCACAGAACCTTTTTTACCAGAAAAGCAAGTAAAGGCAGATCGGGATAATCCTGAAAATGTTAATGTTTTAAAGTTAAATTCAACGAAGAAATATTTAACCGGTATTTATCCCTATTCCGTGATGGGAAGTACTTTTTACCCTGTTTACGACAATCAACATGCATTAAAGACCAGTTTATCTGTCCAAGAATGGTGTGGACATGTGTATTCCCAGATCAACAACAGAGAAAATTTTGAGTTCACTTCACATTCGTATTTTGAAAGTGAGGCAGACCAAAGTATCTCCCTTCAAAAAGACCTCCTGGAAAATGAGATTTGGACTAAAATCAGAATCAACCCTGCGGATTTACCTACTGGGAATATCAAAATGATTCCTTCTTTAGAGTATTTGCGTTTACGTCACGAAGAAATCAAAGCCCAAAACGCCATCGGAAGTCTATCCTCTCAAGATGGTATGAGCAGCTATACGATCACCTATCCTGAGCTTGAAAGAAGCTTGACCATTAATTTTACTTCTGATTTTCCATACGCTATAGAAAGTTGGACTGAAGAATTTAAAAGTGGTTTTGGCCCAAAAGCAAAACTTTTAACCACGCGTGGCACAAAGTTAAAATCCATAAAGACTGCCTATTGGGGTCAAAATGGGAATGATGATGTGGTGTTGCGAGACAGTCTGGGACTCAATTAGCATTGACCTGACATAAACACACCCTGTTAAAGATGTTCTAAATAGCATCGGGTCTGGTTTGAATCTTTCTATATTTGGTGCAACCGCTAAAAACAAACGTATGCGAAACTTTTGGGTCAGTATTCTGACTTTAACTGCCGTCGTTTCAAACTCCTTTGCCCAAAGGCCAAACAAACCTTCTTCCACCGAAATTCATCACAATCTTCAAAAATTAAACTTTTTGGGTACTGCACTCTACATTGCTGCGCATCCAGATGATGAAAACACCAGGCTTATTTCGTATTTGTCCAATCACGACAAAGCAAGAACAGCTTATTTATCAATTACTCGAGGGGATGGTGGACAAAATCTTATTGGTTCGGAACTAAGGGAACTTTTGGGTGTCCTTCGGACACAAGAACTCTTGGCAGCCCGAAGGGTTGATGGCGGGGAACAGTGGTTTACCCGAGCCAACGATTTTGGTTACTCCAAACACCCCAATGAAACGCTTCGAATTTGGGACAAAGAAAAAGTATTGGGCGATGTTGTCTGGGCCATCCGAAACCTAAAACCCGATGTTATCATCAATCGATTTAATCATAGAACCCCAGGTTCTACCCATGGCCATCACACTTCGTCAGCTATGTTGAGCATGGAGGCTTTCGATTTGGCCAACAATTCCAATGCATACCCCCAACAACTGCAACTTACTGATACTTGGCAGCCCCGAAGAGTATTTTTCAATACCTCATGGTGGTTTTATGGAAGCCAAGAGAACTTTGAGAAAGCCGACAAATCCAATATGATCAAATTGGATGTTGGTGTCTATTACCCAGAATTGGGCGTTTCCAACAACGAGATAGCATCAATGGCAAGCAGTCAACACCTATGCCAAGGCTTTGGCCGTGTAACTACAAGAGGTTCTCAAGACGAATATGTGGAACTTTTGAAAGGAGACCTTCCTTCGGGAACCAATTTATTTGATGGCATCGACACTTCATGGTCTCGCATTAAAGGTGGCAAAGCAATTGGTGATATTTTATATCAAATTGAACAAGATTTTGATTTCACCAATCCATCGACCCATATACCAGAACTGGTTAAAGCATATGAACTTCTTCAAAATGTTGAAGATGAACATTGGAAAGCCTTAAAATCGAAGGAGCTCGAGGCAATTATATTGGATTGCGCCGGTCTTTATTTAGAGGCCAATGCGGAAGCTTCCTCTACAACTCCAGGCGGGGATGTAAAAATAAATATTGAAGCCTTGAACAGAAGTGCCCAATCCATCACTTTAAAAGAAATAAAGGTAATAGGAGTTGATGCCAAATTAAGCCCAAACCAAGTGTTGGCGAATAATGCCAAAGAAAATATTGAGCTTGAATTTACGGTACCTCAATCCACTTCAAATTCGGGTCCATATTGGTTAAGCGAAGCGGGAAGTCTTGGTATGTATACTGTGGATGATCAACAAATGATCGGCAAAGCGGAAACACCGAGCGCATTTATTGCAGAATTCCTCTTAAGTTTCAATGGAGTCGATATTGCATTCGAAAAGCCCATCATTCGTCGATATTCAAAACCCGATAAAGGTGAACTTTACGAACCTTTTGTTGTCCTGCCAGAGGCAACATCCTCAATTGATGAAAAAGTTTTGATTTTTTCCGATTCAGAAACCAAAGATGTTTTAGTAAGTATAAAGGCCGGAAAAAACGATGTTTCGGGAGAGGTATCCTTAAAACATCCTGCTGGATGGCATATTTCACCAGCAAGCGTTCCCTTTTCCATCGCACAAAAGGGACAAGAACAATCTATAACCTTTAAGGTTACCCCTCCTATCGAGGACAGTGAAGGTAAAATTGCTCCGTTAATCCATATCGATGGAAAGACACATGATAAAGAACTTATCGAAATTGCTTACGATCACATTCCCAAACAATCCATTTTACTTCCCTCGGAAGCAAAGGTGGTCCGGATGAATATTCAAAAATCAGGAGAGCATATTGGCTATATTATGGGAGCCGGCGACAAAGTTCCTGAAAGCCTAAAACAAATAGGATATCAAGTACATGCCATAGATCCCAATGCTATTCAAGCAGGTTCTTTGGATAAATATGATGCAATTGTTGTTGGTATTAGAGCCTATAATGTAGTGGATGCCTTGAAATTCAAGCAGCCACACCTTTTTGATTATGTGGAAAAAGGTGGCAATCTTGTAGTTCAATACAATACCGCAGGACGGTGGAGCAAACAATTTGATAATATTGCCCCATACGACCTTACTTTGTCTCGAGATCGTGTGACCGATGAGACCGCGAAAGTGAGTATTGTTGCCAATGATCATTCGCTTGTGAACTTCCCCAATACCATTAAAGAATCCGATTTTGATGGATGGGTCCAAGAAAGGGGGCTTTATTTTCCCAAAGATTGGAGTCCAGAATTTACGCCCATACTTTCAATGGGGGATGAAGGCGAAGCCCAAACCGAAGGTAGTTTGCTAGTAGCGCCTCATGGCGATGGCTACTATATATATACAGGTTTGAGTTTTTTCAGGGAATTACCGGCTGGAGTTTCGGGAGCATACAAACTTTTTGCAAACATGCTTTCCATTGGAAAGAGTGAGGTAAAATCAGAAAGTAATGTCAAAGGATAATATGGAAAATAAGATGATCTGGAAGAAGGAATACACCATTGTACTTCTTTTGAACATGCTATATATCTTCGTTTTTTACTTCATAATGACACAAAATAACTAATAGCTTAATGGGCGCATTAGATTGGATAGTTCTTGGCAGCACGCTGCTTTTTATTGTAGGCTTTGGGGTATGGAAAACCCGCGGAAGTAAAAATGTTACCGATTATGTAATGGGCGGTAATGATGCCAAGTGGTGGACCATTGGTCTATCCGTGATGGCTACCCAAGCCAGTGCCATCACATTTTTATCCACACCAGGACAAGCTTTTCATGATGGAATGGGCTTTGTACAATTCTATTTTGGGTTGCCCTTGGCAATGATTGTAATTTGCTTGGTTTTTATTCCTATTTATAGAAAACTTAAGGTTTTTACCGCTTATGAAATGTTGGAAGGTCGTTTCGATTTAAAAACCCGAAGCTTGACAGCAATTTTGTTCTTGATTCAACGTGGGTTGGCCGCAGGCATCACCATTTTTGCCCCTTCTATTATCCTTTCTGCAGTTTTGGGGTGGGATTTGCGTACCCTAAATATCATCATTGGGATTTTGGTTATAATTTACACGGTTTCTGGAGGTACAAAGGCGGTAAGTGTAACCCAAAAACAGCAAATGTTCATCATTATGGTGGGTATGTTCTTTGCCTTCTTTTTCATTTTGGGGTCGTTGCCAACCGGAGTTTCCTTCGGTGAAGCCCTAAAAATAGCTGGCGCAAATAACAAGCTTCAAATTTTAGATTTCAGCTTAGATACCAACAACAGGTATACTTTTTGGAGTGGTATCACCGGTGGATTCTTTTTGGCCCTAGCCTATTTTGGGACGGACCAAAGCCAGGTACAGCGTTATTTATCTGGTAAATCGGTTCGGGAAAGCCAATTGGGTTTGATTTTCAATGGAATATTTAAGATTCCGATGCAATTCTTTATTCTCTTGGTGGGGACCATGGTCTTTGTGTTTTATCAATACAACCCCTCCCCGCTCAACTTTAATCCGGCTGCAACTGAGGCTGTAATGCAATCGGAATATGTAGATGACTACAAATTGTTGGAACAAGGGCATTTGGAATTGGAGCAAGAAAAGAAGATAGCACAAAGCTCGTTTTCCAATGCTCTGGCATTAAAAGAATACAATGCCATTCAACAAGCCAAACAGGACATCCTCAAAATCAACGAGAAGGAAAAAGCAAACAGGGACACTGCCAAAACTTTAATTTCCCAAGCTGATACCAATGTGGAAACCAATGACAAGGATTATGTGTTTATCCACTTTATCCTTACCAATTTACCTACGGGACTCATCGGCTTGCTTTTAGCCGTTATTCTTTCCGCAGCGATGTCTTCCACTGCCTCGGAGCTAAACGCATTGGGTACCATTACCGCCCTAGATCTGTACAAACGAAACCAGAAAACGGAAAAGGATGAAAAACACTATGTCTTGGCCACTAAAGGGTTTACTTTACTTTGGGGTATTATCGCCATTATTATTGCTTGCGTAGCTAACCTTTTTGACAATCTGATTCAACTGGTGAACATTATCGGTTCCATTTTCTACGGTAATGTACTAGGTATATTTTTGTTGGCCTTTTTCTTCAAATTTGTAAAAGGAAACGCCGTATTTATAGCCGCTCTGGTAACTCAAGTAATTGTAATAATCGGCTGGTATATGGATTGGATGTCTTATTTATGGTTGAATGCTTTTGGGTGCTTATTGGTCATTTTCCTAGCAATGCTAATCGAAAGTTTTGATAGTTTCCTTCGGAAACCCCCTTTAAAGGCATAAAAAAACCCGTGACTAGCACGGGTTTAGAATAATTTATTTGGTTGCACTTATAGCGCCCCCCATTCTTTTAAGGAATCTTGATTCAACTTAACGTAGTCAGCGTTTCCTGCTTCTTCAGCAACCTTAAGAGATTGTTTTGCAGCTTCAATAGCTCCTTTTTTGTCACCTAGTTTCGCCAAAATAAGAGATTGTCTGCGCATTACCCAAAATGCATCTGGTCTCATTTCAACAGCTTTGGCAATCCACTCTTTGGCCTTGTTCAAGTCTTTTCCTTCTTCATAGTAATAAGAAGCTGAGGCATAATAATCGCCAGCACTAGGTCCGGCCATAACCGTTTCAATACTTTTTTGAGCCTTGGCCAATGTAGGCACTTCGAACTTGACACCAACATAAGATTTATCCCAAAGCATGCCAAGAGTAGCTCCATTATTGTGAAGATCATCTATGGTCATGGTAAAAGTTTCAACTGACATGGGCATGGTATAAACCTGAGCCGTTGTTTTGGCAGCTACTTTACTATCGTCCCAATTCTGTGGTGTTCCCCAATTGTTGGTGTCTGCATAAAAAATCACTTCCCAAGAAGACTCTCCAGGTTTTGTGAAAACTGCATATGAACCTGCTTTAACTTCCTGTCCATCTATGGTCACATCATCGCCAAAGGTTATTGTGCTGTTCTTGTTGGCACCTGTTCTCCACAGTTTGTCATAAGGAACCAAATTGCCAAAAATTGTTCTTCCTCTCATAGAAGGTCTTGAATACTCAACCTTTACTTCAGTAAGTCCTACTGTTTGTTTTAGTTTGGAAGAAGGGCTGGGTTGAGGCGTTTCCAACTGTGCTTCAACAGATACCGCAAGCATAGCAGCAAACGCAAATAATGCTAGTTTTTTCATTTGTAAGAATTTTAGATTTGTTAGTGAAACAAAGCTAAATATAAAGGCACGGTACGCTTGTTAATAAACCCTTAAAAGAAGAATCATTTATAATAACATCGGCATGCCTCAAAGAAACTTTTCTGTGCAAAAAGGAGGTAGATTTAGTTTTGTTTAATATATTTCAAATATAATTAAACAAAATAATGTATTTTTAGAGGAAAAAGCTATGCGTTTTTATCAACTTCAAGCTTCACAAACCCTCCCTATATCGAAACAAAAAGCATGGGACTTTTTAAAAGATCCAAAAAATTTAAAAGAAATCACCCCAGATCATATGGGTTTTCACATCCTTTCCAATGTTGATAGACCCATGTATCCAGGTCAAATCATTCAATATAAGGTTAATCCATTTCCCGGGTATAGCACAAAATGGGTCACAGAAATAACTCATATGCAAGAAGGTAGCTTCTTTGTAGACGAGCAACGTTTTGGGCCCTATTCCTTGTGGCATCATAAACATTTTATTGAAGAAATAGAAGAAGGTGTTCGAATGGAGGATATTATTGATTATAAATTACCCTTCGGGTACCTTGGTCGAATAGCACACCCTATTTTGGTAAAAAAGCAATTGACAAGAATATTCCAATACCGGGAACAAAAACTGGCTACTCTTTTCGGAAAGGTCGAAGGATTAGAGAGCTCCTTTGAAATCAAATCAATATGAAGCAACCCGTATCCATATTTTGGTTTCGGCGAGATCTTAGGTTAAACGACAATACTGGTTTATATCATGCGCTACAATCTGGGTATCCCGTGCTTCCTATATTTATTTTTGATACTGAAATTCTGGATAAACTTCCAAAAAATGATTCACGGGTATCCTTTTTTCATGGTCAACTTCAAAAAATCAGCAAAGAACTAAAATCGAGGTTTAAAAGTGGGATTGCCATGCATCTTGGCAACCCCATTTCGGTTTTCATCCAGTTACAACATCAATATGAAGTCAAAGCAGTGTATACCAATCTCGATTATGAACCTTATGCCTTTAAACGAGATAGGGAGATTAAGAACCTCTTGGCCAAAGACAATATTAACTTTCATTCCTTTAAAGATCAGGTGATTTTCGAAACAAATGAGATTATAAAAGATGATGGCAACCCCTATGTGGTGTATACACCTTATAAAAAAAGATGGAAGGAGCAATTTGACCCTAAATTACATCTTCCACATTTCGATACGTATTCCCATTTTGTAAAGCTTTATAAATCCACCGAAATCCCAAACCTAGAACTTAGCGATCTTGGATTTGAACCCTCCCCTATTTTAGTACCTGAATTCAACCTAAATTCTGATTTAATTGAAAACTATGAGGATACACGAAATTTTCCTGCGAATGAATTGGGCACATCCCGATTGGGACCTCATCTTCGATTTGGAACGGTCTCCATTCGGAAAGTTGTAAAGAAAGCCATTGCTGAAAAAAATGAAGTATTTTGGAATGAACTCATCTGGAGGGAATTTTTTATGCAGATTCTCCGGCATTTTCCACATACCATTAGCAAATCCTTTAAACCAAAATATGATCGTATAGTTTGGAGGAACAACGAAAAGGAATTTGAAGCATGGAAAACTGGGAAAACAGGCTATCCGTTAGTTGATGCTGGAATGCGCGAACTTAACGCTACAGGATATATGCACAATCGTGTTCGTATGGTGGTTGCCAGTTTTCTATGTAAACATCTTCTGATCGACTGGCGCTGGGGCGAAGCCTATTTTGCAGAAAAGCTATTGGATTTTGATTTGGCCAGCAACATTGGTAATTGGCAATGGGCAGCTGGTAGCGGTGTTGATGCAGCTCCCTATTTCCGGATTTTTAATCCCACCACCCAAATCGATAAATTCGATGCCCAAAAAGCATATGTCCTGAAGTGGGTGCCTGAACTTCAAGAACTTACGTATCCTCTACCCATGGTAGACCATAAAATGGCCCGTGAACGCTGTCTAAAAGTGTATAAAGAAGCCGTAGGTTGATGCTTTTTCAGTATTTTTAATACCCGGTTTTATTTTTGGGGAAATATGATGGAAAGATGCCGTGTAAACCTAAAAGTACTTACCTCTACAATTCGGACTAATTCAAATTATATAAAATGAAGCGATTCACCACCCTAGTACTGCTATGTCTGGTTTCAATAAACCTGACAGCGCAAAAACTAAGTTCAAACAAAAAAGCGATTATTGCTTCCGTAGAATCCCACAAGGAGAACCTTATTCAAATAAGTGATTCTATTTGGGCATTGGCGGAAACAGCGTTCAATGAGTCAAAATCCGCTGAAGTCTTGGCCGATTATGCCGAAAAAAATGGTTTAAAGGTAACCCGCGGAGTAGCCAATATTCCCACCGCATTTACCGCAACCTATGGGTCAGGAAAGCCCGTAATAAGTATTTTGGGAGAATTTGATGCCTTACCTGGTCTCTCTCAAAAAACAGAACCTACCAAAAATCCAAGAATAAATGGAGCACCAGGACATGGTTGCGGACATAATATGTTCGGAGCCGCCAGTTTGGGTGCGGCTATTGCCATTAAAGAGCAGATTGAAGCTGGAAAATTAAAAGGAACCGTCAAATTCTTAGGAACACCGGCAGAAGAGAAATACTTCGCAAAAGTATGGATGGTAGAAGCTGGCCTTTGGGATGATGTTGATGTAAATGTAAGCTGGCACCCTAGCTCTAAAATCGAAGCAGACGTTCAAAGCGGGCTATCCCTGATTGATTTTATTGTGGAGTTTTATGGACAAGCTGCGCATGCCTCCGCCGACCCATGGAACGGACGCAGTGCTTCCGATGCATTGGAACTCTACACAACCGGTATGAACTATTATCGAGAGCACATTAAGCCCACTTCACGAATCCATTATCACATACAAGATGGCGGACAAGTAGTTAACGTTGTTCCGGATTATTCCAAAATCTGGGTTAGGGTACGCGATCCTAAAAGAAAGGTAATGCTGCCTACCTACGAGCGGGTGAAAAAAATGGCTGAAGGTGCTGCAATTATGGCCAATGTAGATTACAAAATTTCTTTGGTATCAGGAATATATGAAGTGCTCGTAAATAGAGCAGGTGGCGAAATCATGCAAAAGAATTTGGAGCTTTTGGGCCCTATCACCTATACGGAAGAAGAAACCGCTTTTGGAAAAGCCATACAGAAAGCTACCGGGAAACCAGAAATCGGTATGGACAGCAAAATTGAACCTTTGCGAGAAACAGAAAAAAACCCTGGCGGGGGTTCTACCGATGTTGGTGATGTCAGTTGGACCGTTCCAAATATCAATCTTAGTGTTACCGTGGCACCCAAAGACACCCCATGGCATTCATGGGCCGTAGTGGCTTGCGGTGGAATGAGTATTGGACACAAAGGAATGGTCTATGCCTCCAAGGCTATGGCCATGACCATGGCAGACCTTTTTGAAAACCCTAAACTGGTTACAAAGGTGAAAGAAGAATTCAAACAAAGAAAAGGAAGTGAAAAATATGAGGCCATGATAGATGGTCCACCTCCAATAGGAAACAACTAAAACAAAGGTTTCAATCTAAATAAACGGACAATACCAAATCTTTAAAGAACACTTGTAATGATAAAAAAAGGAATATTGCTTTTGGCTTTGGGGGTATGTATCCAAAGTCAAGGACAAGGGGACTTGTCCGTTTTTGAAAATTTAATTGGGAAAACCTGGTTTGCCGAAGGGGAATGGGGAAACAACACAAAATTTAAGCAAGAAATAGAGTTTAAATACGATTTGGGAGGAGTTTTGGTCATTTCAAATGCAAAAGGCTTTACCAACGAAGAACAAACAAATTACGGTCCACGAAATCATGGCATTCGAAAATTTGATAAAGAAAGCAATAGTATCAAATTTTGGGAATATGATGTTTTTGGAGGGGTTACCGAAGGTACCGTCAAAGCCAATGGAAGAGATATCATATACACATATGCTTATGGTGAATCTGTGGTGACCGATTATTGGGAGTATGTTGATGAAAACACTTATGGCTTTACCGTTGGCAACTATGCAAACGGTCAGTGGCAACAAGTTTATCTTAAAACACAGTTCAAGGCCAAAAATATTTCAAAATCCGATTTTGTTTTTGACCATCACTCATTGGTAGTGACCAACTTGATGAAAACCGGAGACTTTTACAAAGAGGTTTTTGGGTTTGAAGAAATACCCCATCCTGAGAATAAACCAGGTTTCCGTTGGTTCAATATGTATGGAAATTCACAATTGCACCTGATTAAAAAAGATTTTGCTGCTTTTGAAAAAAACAAAAGCATGCATTTGTGTTTGGCGGTGTCAGATTTGGAAAGCTTTGTTGAACGTTTGGTTTCCAAAAATATCGAATTTTATGATTGGCCAGGTAACAAAAATGCCGTGACCGACCGTGCCGACGGTGTAAAACAGATTTATATTCAAGATCCAGAAGGTTACTGGATTGAAATCAATACCGCAAAACATTAATTATGCTTGATCCTGTACTTCAAACATTCCCATTAGGCTTTCCCTGGCAGACCCAAGATCCTTTTCTATTCTGTGTGTACCATTTAGATCATTATCCCAAAGGAAATGACGAAATGGGTCCTGACCGAACATTATTAATGGGAAGAAATATTGGTAACGACTTTACCATAAAAGATGGATGGCGGATGTACCATGGGCAGACCATTCCGGGTTTCCCATACCATCCACACCGTGGTTTTGAAACGATAACCATTGTAAACAAAGGGTATTGTGATCATTCAGACTCTCTAGGAGCCGCTGGCCGTTTTGGTAATGGTGACGTACAGTGGATGACAGCTGGGAGAGGAGTGCAACATTCTGAAATGTTTCCCTTACTTAATAAAGAAAAAGACAATCCCTTGGAGTTGTTCCAAATTTGGCTGAATCTTCCCAAAGCCGATAAGTTTGTGGAACCACATTTTAAAATGCTCTGGCATGAAGATATTCCAATAATTGATGAAGGAAATGCCCAAATCAAAGTAATCGCCGGGAACTACAAAGGTACCAATGCGAATGATCCAGCACCCAATTCTTGGGCTGCGAAAACGGAAAACGAAGTGGCAATCTGGAACATTCACGTGGATGCTGATTCAGAGTACGTGGTGCCAAGTTCAAATACCTTGGTCACGCGAACACTCTATTTCTATGAAGGGGCCGAAATATTAATTGGGGAGCGGAAAATCAGTCCAAATTTCGGTATTGCCTTAGATCCGTCTAAAGATTTCACCATTAAAATAGGAAATAAAAAAGCCCATTTCCTATTGTTACAAGGTAAACCTATTGATGAGCCTGTTGCAAAATACGGCCCATTTGTAATGAATACTGAAGAAGAAATACAGCAGGCAATGGAAGAGTACCGATTGACACAATTTGGTGGTTGGCCATGGCCTTATCCTGATAACGTGCATGACAAAGAAAAAGGGCGTTTTGCATTATATCCAGATGGAAATTTGATTGAGAAAGGTTGATTTAGAATGAATCTATCAAAAACCCTAGGGTATCCCGAAAATACCAAACTTCTTATCATCCATGCCGACGATGCCGGATTATCCCATTCTGAAAATAGGGCAACCTTTCAATCGCTCATACATGGTGTTGTAAATTCATATAGCATCATGGTGCCTTGTCCGTGGTTTTATGAGGCAGCCTTGTTTGCCAAAAACAATCCCAAATATGACAATGGCATCCATTTGACACTCACTTGCGAGTGGGAAAATTATAAATTTGGCCCTGTTTTGCCAGTTTCTGAAGTTCCCAGTTTGGTAGACGAGAATGGCCATTTCTTTAAAAATAGGGATGGCGTCAGAAACAATGCACAACCAGAGGATGTCAAAAAGGAACTCACCGCACAGATAGAAAAAGCGCTGAACTTTGGTTTGAAACCTACGCATCTGGATTCGCATATGTACAGTGTTGGCGCAAAGCCTGAATTTCTGGAAATATATAAGGCATTGGGTGAAAAATACGGATTGCCGGTGTTATTGAATAAACAGCTGATACATATGGCCGGCTCAAATCCAGATACAGTTTTAGGAAAAGCATATCCGTTTGTTGACAAAGTTCACATTGGCACGTTCGAATATTATGAAAAAGGTGGGCTTCAAGATTATTATCACCATGTTTTTGACGAGCTGGTTGAGGGTCTAAACGTTATTTTGATCCACCCAGCATTTGATGATTCAGAAATGCAGGGCGTGACCATAAACCATCCGAATTTTGGTTCGGAATGGCGCCAAATTGACTTGGATACTTTTACTAGCAAAGAAATCAAATCCAAGTTGGAAAATTCAGGGGCGAAATTGATTACCTGGAAAGAAATCCAAGCGGTTATGTCCAATTTTTAACAATTTCTTCTTTTATAAATTGGTTCACTTCCCATTGATCCGCCAGAACCTTTTTTGTTGTGGGATGCAATAATGCATACGGCTCCGGACCGTATTCCGGTGTTATTGTAATAAAGTCGCGCCCTTGTTGTTTGGCATTCAAAATCATCCGCTTCCACCATTTTTTAAAGGTAACCAGTTCATTCGAATAGGTGTCACTTCGTGGGTCAATGACCTGTGGGCTCTGTCCGGACCCTACTCTTGCATGCACATGATAGGTGTGTTTGATTCCCAAATCAACAGCATCTTGCTGGTTTTCAAGTAAACTTTCGGCCACAGAGCACCAATGCGAAAAATCTGATGTCAGTTTTAACTTTGGAAATCTTTCCAAAAACCTCTGGCAAATATGGGCGGCAAATGAAAATCTAGATCGGTGGGTTTCATGGGTAATGGTTATCCCAGTTTCCTTTTCAATTGCAAAAGCAAGTTCAATCAATCCAGCATTTTGTTCAAAAGAGAAAAAATCCATCCCCGTGTGGCTATTGATCAACAAAGGTTCTCCTTCGGCCAAATTGTAGAGATGTCTTTTGTATTGTTCTTTATGCTTTTCAAAATCAGTGGTCTTGGTCTCCCAATGCTGCCCAACAAAATCCAATTCAAACTCCTTCAACAATGAAATGATTTCTTGTTTCTCTTTACCAAGAGGTAAATCGATTTCAACGCCAGCATAACCATTTTCCTTTACCTTTTTCAAGAATTCCGGCCAAGGAATGTGGGCACTCCCCCATCTTGGATAAATAAACTTTAGTTCCATATTATTTGTTCCTGACTTTACGTTCTCCTGTATGGTCCACACCTTGTGCGCGCTCCAGTTCGATCATTTTTTTTGGTCGGAAATTAAGTATTAAAGCGCGTCTTTGCGAATTTGTGGTGTTTCCTTTGCTGAAATGTAACGTAAAACCGTCATGAAAGGTGCATCCTCCAGCTTTTAAAGGAATGCATTGCGCATCTTTTGTATCTGTCTCGCAATGCAATGCTCCTCCATCTGAATACTGTTTATGTGGTTTAATGGTTTCATCCTCTTTTGGAATAAACCACATACAACCATTATCCTCATGAACATTGTCCAAGGCAATCCAGCAACTGGCCGACCTCTTATCAGGCATTTTAATCCAATAGGCCGCATCTTGATGCCATGGAGTTGGCGTATTTGTATATGGGGCCTTGTTTATAAGCATATCAAAATCAAGTTCCATGTCATTGCCCAACATGTCCTTCACATGATCCAAGGCCAAAGTATATGTTATGTTGGATGATAATTTTGGCTCGATCAAGCTAGGTCTCATAATTTGGGTGATCTTTTCCACTTTTAGGTCAACATCTCCTTTTCCGCCCAAATCACTTCGTAAACCTTCGGTTCGTTCGGTATCCTTTAGCAATTCATCATACAAGGTTTTAAGGTTTTCTACCTCAATATTGGGTATGAGACGATCCAGTTTTGTAAACCCTTTTTGTAAAAAGTCTTTTTTCATGTTTGAATTCATTAATTAATTCCAATCCAAAATAAGTAGTTAAAAATCAAAAAGTCTTTTAAATTCGTACACCATACTTTTTTATACGTTTTGTATGCGAAAACAAACAAATAAGAGAAAAGTCATTCAACTTGACCGTCTTGGGTTCAGTAGATGTCTTGATTTTGGATATTATCGCTATATCACCGTGGAACCTATTCTTGATGACCACCAGCATAAGGATGTTATGGAAATTTGCTTTTGTTTAAAGGGTCGACAGTACTATCAAATTGGGGAAAACCTCATAAAACTGACAGGAAATCATATCCTTATTGTCCCTCCCAATGTAAATCATGGCTCAGGAGTGTATCCCGAGGACATCGGAGAACTGTATTGGTTACAACTTTCTTTAGATTCCTCCAAAGGTCCTTTGTTCCATCTTCCCACTGAACAATCGGACTTTCTGTTCCAAAAACTGCTTAAAAATGGGGGTACTTTGATTAAAGGTGCCTTTGGAGTCAAACAGCTTTTGGAAAAATTAATGCTACTGCTTGAAAATCCAAATGATGCGTTCAACAGGCTTCAAATTGGGCAATCCATCATTCAACTTTTGATTGAAATTTCCTCACTTTCGGATACTTCACAACCCGTGGAAGATTCGGAAAGAATATCACTTCTTAAAAATTATATTGAAAAGAATCTCCACAGAACAATTTATGTTGATGAGTTGGCAGACTTGGTCAATTTCTCCGTTCCTTATTTAAAATCGTGGTTTAAGCAGAATTTTGGCGTTCCTCCGAGAGCTTATGTGAATAGGTTAAAAATAGAAAAGGCCAAAGTGCTACTAATCGAGGTAAGATCAATTACCACAGTCGCTTACGAACTGGGATTTGGTTCATCGCAATATTTTGCCACCACATTTAAGAAGTATACGGGAATGTCGCCCCGAAAATTTAGGGCATCCTCGAACTAAAACAAAAATCTTTAGACCCGAACAATTTTGGCACCAATGGCTCTCAACCTCTCATCTATATTTTCATAGCCCCTATCAATCTGTTCAATATTATTGATTGTTGATGTTCCTTTTGCGGAAAGAGCTGCAATCAATAAAGAGACTCCAGCACGAATATCCGGCGAAACCATAGTGGTTGCCTTGAGCGTAGATTTAAAATCATGGCCTATGACCGTTGCCCTGTGCGGGTCACAAAGTATAATCTTGGCTCCCATATCAAGCAATTTATCCACGAAGAAGAGTCTACTTTCAAACATTTTTTGGTGAATGACCACTTCCCCTCTGGCTTGAATAGCGACTACAAGCAAAATACTCAGTAAATCAGGTGTCAACCCCGGCCAAGGCGCATCGGCAATGGTCAATATGGAGCCATCGATATAGTTTTGCACCTCATACCCATTTTCATGCTTGGGAATGTAAATATCATCACCTTTTCGTTCAAGTTTTATGCCCAGTTTTTGAAAAGCATTGGGGATTTGTCCCAAATCGTCCCAACTCACATTTTTAATGGTAAGTTCACTTTTGGTCATTGCCGCCAATCCTATCCAACTGCCAATTTCTATCATATCGGGCAACATCGTATGCTCCGTTCCACCCAAGGAGTCTACCCCTTCGATGGTCAATAGGTTTGAACCAATTCCGGAAATCTTGGCACCCATTCTGTTCAGCATTTTGCACAACTGTTGCAGATAGGGTTCACAAGCTGCATTATAAATTGTGGTGGTACCTTCAGCAAGTACCGCTGCCATTACAATATTGGCCGTTCCGGTAACGGAGGCCTCATCCAATAGCATATAGGTTCCTTTGAGTTTTTTAGCTTCAACACCATAAAAATACTCTTCGCGATTGTAACGAAACTTCGCTCCCAATTTAATAAAACCTTCAAAGTGGGTATCCAAACGTCTTCTTCCGATCTTATCTCCACCTGGCTTTGGAATATATCCTTTACCAAATCTGGCCAACAACGGGCCAACCAACATAATTGACCCTCGAAGTCCACGACCATCTTGTTTAAATTGGTCGGATTGAAGGTAATCCAGATTAATGTCATCAGCTTTAAAGGTGTAACACCCTTTTCCTTTTTTCTGGATTTTGACTCCCAAGTCCTCTAGCAGTGCTATCAACTTATTGACATCAATGATGTCTGGGATGTTATTTATTGTGATTTTTTCGGCTGAAAGCAATACGGCGCAAAGAATCTGAAGCGCTTCATTCTTTGCTCCTTGAGGAGTAATTTCACCGTGCAACTGGTGGCCACCCTCTATTCGAAATGTTCCCATGAATTTCTTCGGAAATTAATATCTTTTTTTACCCTTGTAGTTTCGCTGCCCTTTCTTATTATTACTTCCATTTCTATTGGATTTAGCCAAACGGTTCTTAAGAAATTGTCCACTATCGGTTAAGTTCTCACCCTTTGGTGCCAAATCGATCTGACCATCGCTCAGTTCCTTTAAATGGGCAAAAATTGCGGTGTCCTCAACTGTATCTTTGTTCCAGTTCAAGTAACACTTTTTCATGTGGTTTGCAATGGCATATTCCAATCCTGATCGCATATCACCCTCTTCCCATTTTATGGCCACATCAATCATTCGTTTGATGTTGTTCCCATAAAATCTGTATTTGGGATGGTTTTGCGGATATTCCAACGGTTCTGGCCTCTGCTGCAACACTTCTTTTGAGGTAATTGGAAATGGTGAATCTACATCCAATTTAAAATCGGACATAATAAACAACTGATCCCATAATTTATGCTGAAAATCAGGCACATCCCTTAAATGTGGTTGCAAATTTCCCATTACACTTATGATGGACTTGGCCACTTTATTTCGTTCTTCCCGATCCGCTATTGAAACGGCATGGTCAACCATTTTTTGAAAATGTCGGCCATATTCAGGAATGTGGAGCTTGGGACGCTCCGTATTGTATTCTAAGTTCTCTACTAAATTCAAACTAAAGTTTTTATGAAATTAAATTATCGGGAAGTCTATCCGATAACGCTTGCAAATTAAGAAAATTATGGCAATCGGCCTTGCTATAAGGAAATTACTCCTTCAACGGTAGATACTTCCTTGTATTTAGCTATTACCTCATCAGGGTCTTTTAAGTTTACGGTAATGGAAATACTGGTGTAAGTGCCCTTTTTTGACTTTTTTGATTCAATGACGGCACCTGTATTGTCAAAAATATTATTTATCTGTGCGATACGTTCTTCATCGGTAGGAACAATGAACTTATATAAATAATTGGAAGGCCATGAGGTATTCTCCAAAAGTTGCTCTTTTAGTCTCGCGTAAAATTCATCAGATTTTCCCTTCTCCATATCGCTATTTTGTACAAATATATGGGTTAGTCAACAATTTTTTTTCCTTCACCCTATTTCATTACTTTGTACGGCAAAATATTTTTATTTGAATAGTACCAAAGTTGTAATCACGGGAGCTCCGGGAACTGGAAAAACATCCATTGTGAATGGATTGGAAAATAGAGGTATTCATTGTTTTCATGAAATCATCAGGGATATGACTTCCCAAGCAAAAAAAGATGGGAATCCTGAAAACATGGTTTCCAATCCATTGGTTTTTGTTGATGATGCACTGCAGTTTAACAAGGACTTACTGTATGGCAGGGCCGATCATTTTAAAAAATCGTTGAAATCAGATACTGCCTTGCATATTTTCGATCGTGGCATTCCGGATGTGTTGGCCTATATGGACTTTTTTGACCAAACCTACGACTTGGAGTTCACCTCAGTTTGCGAAGCACATCGATATGACGCCATTTTTATTGCTCCTCCTTGGAAGGAAATCTATACTTCTGACAACGAACGGTTGGAGACTTTTGACGAAGCACAGAAAATTCATGATGCTTTGATGCACACCTACACCGAATTTGGATACGACCCCATAATCATTCCTAAAAAACCTGTCCAAGATAGGGTGTCATTTGTTTTGGAAACACTTAACAAGCCATAGTGCAGCAAAAAATCAAAAGTATTTTACAAGAGTTTTGGGGTTATCCTGATTTTAGGGGCTCCCAGAAACGGATAATCAACACCATTCTTGAAGGCAACGATGTATTGGCATTGATGCCCACTGGCGGTGGTAAATCGTTATGCTATCAAGTTCCTGCTTTGGCTAACGAGGGTATCTGCATTGTAGTTTCCCCTTTGGTGGCCCTTATTCAAGATCAGGTACGTCAATTAAAATCCCGCGGAATCAAGGCGGTTTCACTAGTGGGGGGGATTTCTTTTGTAGAACTGGGCAATTTGCTCGACAACTGTGTTTACGGCAACTATAAATTTCTTTACTTATCTCCAGAGCGACTTCAACAAACCATAGTGCAGGAGCGCATACGTGAAATGAACGTGAATCTTGTAGCCATTGATGAAGCCCATTGTATTTCGCAATGGGGAAATGATTTTAGACCAGCTTATTTGGAGTGCTCGGTATTGAAAGATCTAACTCCAAATACACCAATGATCGCCCTCACTGCTACAGCAACGGAAAAAGTGATTCGAGACATTCTTGAAAACCTTGGCCTGGAACAAGCGCAGGTTTTTAAAGATTCTTTTCTAAGATCAAATATTACTTTTAAGGTAAAACGCACCGAAGACAAATTGTACCATTTAAAAAAGGTTGTCAAAGACGTTTCTGGCAGTACTATTGTTTACGTGAGGTCTCGCAGAATGACCGTTTCCCTGTCGGAATTTTTAAATAAAAATGGGTTTAAGGCTTCTTATTTCCATGGGGGTATTTCAAAAACGGATAAAGAGAAACGCTTGAATTCTTGGTTATCCGAAAAGACATCCATTATGGTGGCCACTAACGCTTTTGGAATGGGAGTGGATAAACCAAATGTGCGGTTGGTGGTGCACTACCAGATTCCTGATAGCTTGGAAAGCTATTTTCAAGAAGCCGGAAGAGCCGGCCGTGATGGTGAACCTTCGCAAGCATTATTGCTCACATCAGGAGAGGATAAAGAACGCGCAAAACAACAATTTTTGGCTCATTTGCCCGATATAGATTTTGTAAAGAAGTTATACCTGCAACTAAACAATTTTTTCCAAATCCCTTATGGTGAATTGGTACAAGAAACCCAAGAATTTCAACTCAATGCGTTTTGTAATCGATATGAGCTACGTCCGAACATGGTTTACCACGCTTTGCGAATCCTTGATCAGAATTCGGTAATAGCGCTTTCCGAAAACTACAATGAAAAGACAACCTTGAGGTTCGTGGCCAACAAAAATGAGATTTTTGGTTACTTGGAAAAACAGAGTGAATCTGCTCCCATTATCCAAACCATTTTGCGTACCTATGGCGGAATTACAGAATTCGACACCAAAATCAACCTGCTCTTGCTTTCAAAAAAAACCGGGGTGCCCGAAAAGCATATCAAAACTTTATTGCAGCAATTGCAGGGTGATGGTATTGTGGAATATAAAAGTAGTTCAAGCGATATTGAACTGATTTTTTTGGTGCCCCGGGAAGATGATAGAACCATAAACCCGTTTGCCAAGCGCATCAAGGAATTGAATTCCGTAAAAAAAGATAATATGGAGGCCATGTTGGGATATGTTGATAATACCACTAAATGCCGTAATGCTTATTTGCTAAATTATTTTGGTGAAAATGCAAAGGATAATTGCGGGGCATGCGATATTTGCATGGAAATAAAACCTGCAACCGCTGAATCCAAAAATATACTTTTACACCTTATTAAAGATAAACCAAGAACGTCAAGACAATTAGTTGGGGCCTCTAAGTTGGAGGAAATTGTAGTTTTGGAAATTTTGCAGGAATTGTTGGAAGACGAATTGATACAATTGAACCAGAAGAATGAATACACCATCAAATAAAAGTGATTTGCGCATTGTTTTTATGGGTACCCCAGATTTTGCAGTGGAAAGCCTTAAAAGTATTTTGGATGCTGGTTTCCATGTTGTTGGCGTCATCACTGCTCCTGACAGACCTGCGGGAAGAGGAAGGAAGATTCAAAAGTCGGCAGTAAAACAATTTGCGGAAGAAAAGGGATTGACAATTCTACAGCCAACAAATTTAAAAGACGAAGGTTTTTTAACCGAATTACGAAAGCTAAAAGCAAATTTAAACGTGGTTGTTGCATTCAGGATGCTTCCCAAATCGGTTTGGCAGATGCCCGAGCATGGCACATTCAATCTTCATGCTTCCTTGCTTCCCCAATATAGAGGCGCGGCACCCATAAACTGGGCCATAATAAATGGAGAAACGGAAACCGGGGTGACTACTTTCTTTATTGACGACAAAATAGATACCGGAAATATCATTCTTCAACAAAAAGAGGCTATCCAACCAGAGGATACCGCAGGCAGCTTGCATGACCGATTGATGCACACCGGTGCACAATTAGTGGTTAAAACCTGTCGCCAAATTGAGGCGGGAGAAGTTTCAACCATGGTACAAGTTGCATCTGAAGATTTAAAACCAGCATATAAAATCCATAAAGAGACCTGCAAAATTGATTGGAACGCTTCTTTGGTACAAATCCATAATCATATCAGGGGATTGAGTCCGTATCCCGCCGCCTGGACTTATCTTGTAAGTGATGGAATTGAGCAAAGTATTAAAATTTATAGATCCAAAATGGAAAACGCGGAGCATTATTATCCTATTGGAAAGTTGTTTTGGAATAAAAAAGAAATGAAAGTAGCGGTTAAAGGTGGTTATCTTCAACTTTTAGAGGTGCAATTACCAGGGAAAAGGAAAATGGATATCAAGCAGATTTTGAACGGGTTAAATCTGGACAAATCGGCTCATCTTCGCTGAACCCCTACCATTACTAGGCTGACAAATGGCCCTATTTTTTTTCAACTTTATCAACAAACGTTTCAAGTTATCAACAAAAAGCCGGATTTCCCTTGGTTTTACTTGCGTTGCACGCAAATCCGTATAAATTTGTTCAGCATTAAAATTATTTTAACAACAATTAATTTAATTCCATTATGAACAAAACAGAATTAATCGATGCTATGGCAGCTGATGCAGGCATCACAAAAGCAGCGGCTAAAAAAGCATTGGAATCTTTCTTGGGAAATGTAGAGGGATCTCTTAAAAAAGGAAACAGAGTTTCTTTGGTAGGTTTTGGTTCTTGGTCCGTATCTAGAAGAAATGCTAGAGAAGGTAGAAATCCTCAAACTGGTCAAACCATCAAGATTGCAGCTAAGAACGTAGTAAAGTTCAAAGCAGGTGCTGAATTGAGTGGTTCGGTAAACTAATCAATAGTTTTTACTATATATAGAAGCACTTCCTAACGGGAGTGCTTTTTTATTTGAGGGCTGTCGGTCGTTTTGTAAATAACATATATTATATTACATTTAGTAATAAGAATCATGGGAATGGTAAGCAATAAACCAACAAAAGGAAAATTATTGGTCGCGGAACCAACACTTTCTGGTGATGTTTCGTTTAGCCGATCTGTGGTCTTGATTGCCGAGCACAACCATGAAGGTTCCGTAGGGTTTATTCTGAACAAACCTTTGGAATATACCATCAATGATCTTATTGCCGAGATTACCATTCCTTTCAAGGTGTTTAACGGAGGCCCTGTTGAACAGGACAATCTATATTTCATCCATAAAGTACCCCATCTCATTGATGATAGTATTGAAATTTCGGATGGTATTTTTTGGGGCGGTAATTTTGAGAAAACCGTTGAGCTCATCAACAACAAAACCATTACCGAACAGGATATCCGATTTTTCTTGGGATATTCAGGCTGGGATTCGAGCCAGTTGGATCAAGAGCTTTCATCCAAATCATGGGTGGTGGTTCAAAATGAGTATGAAAGTAGTCTCTTGGAAAAATCGTCCATTGCCTTTTGGAAAGAAAAAATGGTGGAATTAGGCGGCGATTACCTATTGTGGTCCAATGCTCCAGAAAATCCCTCGTTGAATTAGGTCTCGACTACCCTCGACCTGACAATTTTCGTTTCTTTGATCAAAGTCAATGTCACAAAAGTCTAGCCCACTCTGGCTTTTGCATTCAATTTTCCGATAAGACTTTTGCTGAAATTGTTTTCATAGTTCTTCTTTCGATATTTTGTTATGGGAACAATTCCGGAGACGCTGTTGGTAATAAAAAGTTCATCGGCCTTCTGTAATTCAAAAGGTGAAATGGATTGTTCCAGTATGGTAATGCCTTCCATGGAAGACAATATTTCAATAAGTTTTCCTCTAATTATCCCTTTCAAACAGCCATCGGACAAGGGCGGAGTTTTAACCGTCTCCCCATTTACCAAAAATATATTTCCGTTGATGGCCTCCACCACATTCTTATCATTATTGATCAATAAGCAATTGTCGTAACCATTTTCATCGGCATAAACACTTGCGACAACATTGAGCATCTTGTTTGTGGTCTTTAAATTTGACAACATGTCCTTGTTCACATAATAATCCTTAAACAATTCCGCTTCGTAGTCTTGCTCAGGAACCAGATAAAATGGAGATTCGAGGGGATTAACTTCGATTATATAGGATATTTCGTTGGTTACCGGATTATACAATCCACCATCATTCCTGAAAACGGTCAATCTAACCCGGGCTGGCATGTTGGCCAAATTATTTTGGTTTACGGTTTTGATGATCTCCGTTTCTAAAAACTCCAAGGTGAAATCCATGGGAATCTCCATGCGCAAAATGCGCATGGAGGCCATTAACCTGAAGTAATGATCCTCCCAAAAAAAGATGGTGCCATGTATGCACCGAAATGATTCGAAAAGTGCGTCCCCATATTTCAATCCCCTATTGGTGTGGGTAAGGATGGCTTCCTTGTTGGAACAAATATTCCCGTTGAAATTGACCATAAAAAAGTCCCGATTAAAATCGGGACCAAATATACGTTTTAGTTAAGAATGCTACTATTTTGAGCCTAATACTTGTTTTAAATCGGCTACTTGGTTTTCCCACAGCATTTTTGCCTCGTCCAACTCATCTTCATCGGCAAAATCAGTTATGAAAAGTGATACATCTTTGGTGATTTCATCTACAATAATCCGCATCTCAAAATAAGTATCATCATCATTTTCTTCCCATGCGAACTTCACAAATTCATCACTCTTACGTTTTAACATGGTGGCGTTCTCCTCTGCTCCATCCCAAATGAAAATGAAAGTCTCACTGCGTGAATTCACATTGTCAGCGTACCATTCCGATAGGCCAGAAGGTGTGGATATATATTGATAAAGCAACTGTGGAGAAGCTTGAATAACAAATTCTATTTCAAATTTAATCTTATCGCTCATTCTTATGATTGGTTTTTCCTTTCGACATTTTTATTATTCGGGAAGATATAAAAATAAATATCAAATAATAAATTAATATGAATTTTGATTCGGCAAAAATTAAACTTTATATTTGCACCCGCAAAAACAAACCACGGCGAGGTAGCTCAGGTGGTTAGAGCGCAGGATTCATAACCCTGAGGTCGGGAGTTCAAGTCTCCCTCTCGCTACAAAAAAGCCCCCTTTTAAAAGGGGGCTTTTTTTATAGGGCTTCTTCCATAATTTTCTCCACAACTTCTGGGTTCAACAAAGTTGATATGTCACCCAGATTCCCTGTATCCTTTGACGCAATTTTTCTAAGGATACGTCGCATGATTTTACCGCTTCGGGTTTTGGGCAATCCTGGAACAAATTGAATCTTATCCAACTTGGCGATTGGTCCAATATGGTCGGTTATCATTTGATTGATTTCCTTTTTCAAATTGTCGCGATCTCGAGACTCTCCTGTTTCCTTTAGTATCACATATCCATAAAGGGCATTTCCTTTAATGTCGTGTGGGAAACCAACAATGGCCGATTCTGCCACCGCTGGATGTTCGTTAATGGCATCTTCAATGGGTGCCGTACCTAAATTGTGACCGGAAACAATGATTACATCATCTACCCTACCGGTGATTCGATAGTATCCAACTTCATCTCTTAATGCACCATCTCCTGTAAAATATTTTCCTTCGTAAGCTGAAAAATAGGTGTCTTTATATCTTTTATGGTCTCCCCAAATGGTTCTGGCCATAGAAGGCCATGGGAATTTGATACAGAGTCGACCATCTACTTGGTTACCATGAATTTCTTTGCCATTCTCATCCATTAGCGCAGGTTGTACCCCAGGCATGGGCAAGGTGGCATAGGTGGGCTTGGTAGGTGTTGAAAACGGAACCGGGGAAATCAAAATCCCTCCTGTTTCGGTTTGCCACCACGTATCTACAATAGGACATTTCTTTTCACCTACGTGGTCATTATACCAATGCCATGCTTCTTCATTTATGGGCTCTCCAACGGTTCCTAAAACCTTTAGGCTCGAAAGGTCATGTTTGGTCACAAAATCAAGATTTTCCTTAGCTAAGGCTCGAATGGCCGTTGGAGCTGTATAAAATTGTGTCACCTTATGCTTTTCAACAATCTCCCAGAAACGTCCAAAATCCGGATAAGAAGGCACTCCCTCAAACATCACCGTTGAAGCCCCGTTTGCCAATGGCCCATAAACAATGTATGAATGTCCGGTAATCCAACCAATATCAGCGGTACACCAGTACACATCATCTTCACGGTATTGGAAAACATTTTTAAAAGTAAAGGCTGTATACACCATATATCCTGCAGTGCTGTGCATCATGCCTTTGGGTTTTCCAGTGGAGCCGGAAGTATATAGAATAAACAAGGGGTCCTCAGCGTCCATAATTTCTGGCTGACAATCGGCATATGCCTTGTCCAACAACGGTTGTAGCCAATGATCCCTTCCATTTTCCATATGAATATCCGCATTGGTCCGTTTGGCTACCAAAACAGTTTCAACACCTGGGCAATGTTGCATGGCATCATCAACTATACCCTTTAAATCGATAGTTTTTCCACCCCTGTATGAACCATCAGAAGTCAACACCATTTTGGCTTCACAATCATTGACTCGGGTAGCCAAGGCTGTGGATGAAAATCCAGCAAAAACAACGGAATGAACAGCACCTATTCTAGCACAGGCCAGTACGGAAACCGCCAATTCTGGAATCATGGGCAAATAGATAACCACCCTATCTCCTTTTTTAATTCCATTATCCTTTAGAACATTGGCAAATTTACATACACGTTGATGGAGTTGTTTATAAGTGATATGCTCTGCTTCTTCGTCTGGACTATTGGGTTCAAAAAGAATGGCGGTCTTGTCACCACGAATGTGCAAATGCCTGTCGATACAGTTTTCAGTGATATTGAGTTTAGCCCCATCAAACCATTTCACCTCTGGTTTTGAAAAATCCCATTCCAAAACATTATCCCATCGCTTGCGCCAAACAAAATGCTCCTCTGCGATTTCTTCCCAAAATGCCTCTGGATTTCTAACTGATTTTCGGTATACCTGAAAATACTCTTCCAGGTGCTTGATGTGATAATTGCTCATGGTATTGGTTGAAATTTTACGAAGAACTAAAAATAGCAAAAA
This sequence comes from Flagellimonas sp. 2504JD1-5, assembly GCF_053618295.1. Classification (NCBI taxonomy): domain Bacteria; kingdom Pseudomonadati; phylum Bacteroidota; class Flavobacteriia; order Flavobacteriales; family Flavobacteriaceae; genus Flagellimonas; species Flagellimonas sp. 2504JD1-5. The sequence goes on along the minus strand of NZ_JBSIOU010000002.1, from coordinate 238,473 downwards.
AGTGATACTGCCCGAACCCTCTTCAAGCCAAACTCAACAAAATTGTGTATCCCATATTTTAATCCATGAAATTCTAATGAATAACCAATCAAAATGTAAAATTATTTAGAATCTTATTTTGGGGTGGTGTTCAACATGGCCTACCTTAGCATCGGTATTGGATTCAAGTCCATTTTTTCATCTTTACCCAATAAATACAAATGTGTTTGATATTTAGATTAAAACTGAGCAAGCTCATTTATACCATGTTTCTCTTATCCATTTTTGGAACTGCTCAAGAAAAAGTCAAAAAAGTAAAAATAGATGGTGATTTTAGGTTTCGTATTGAACAGGATTGGGACTCCAGAAAATCGGATGAAACATACAGGGAAGACCGCTCCCGTTTACGGTATAGACTCAGAGCAGGAGCAACCTATCAACACAACGAATGGGCAAGTATAGGTGCCAGAATCCGTACCGGAGACCCAAAAAAACAACAGGACCCCCAACTGACCTTGGGAGATGGTTTTAACGAATTCGGAACCCTGCCAATCGCCCTTGAAAAGGCCTATTTCAAAGCCGAAAAAAACGGATTTACAGCATGGTTCGGTAAAAACACATTTCCTTATGAAAAAAAGAATGAACTCTTTTGGAGTGACAATGTTTATCCTGAAGGAATCTTTCTAAAGAAAAGCGTTTTAATTGCATCCGGTGCTATTGACGAAGTTTCTTTTAGCGGAGGACACTTTATCATCAATACCCGCGGGTCATCGTTTGACCAAGACAGTTATTTTCAAGGGTTTCAAGTTATAACAAACCTATGGAATAGAAGATGGCAACTATACCCAAGCATTTATTTCTTCAAAAATATCCAAGACATTCCGGATGGAGCTGCTACTTTCCTTTTTGATTATTCCATAATGCATTTGGGTACTTCACTCAAACCCTTTGAATCATATCCTGTAACTATTGAATTGGATTATTATCAAAATCTTGAAAATTATGACAGTAACACTTCCATCCCAACAAATTTCCAAGATGAAAAAACAGCCTGGTCTATGGCCGTTGGCTATGGAACTCTAAAAGATAAAAGCGATTGGGTAGCCAAAATCACGTATACCCATTTGGAAAAGTATGCTGCTGTTGATTTTCTAGCTCAAAACGATTGGGCCCGATGGGATTACTCGGCTTTTGATTCACCGGATGGGAGATTGACCAATTTGCAGGGTTTGGAATTTGTTCTGGGCCATATGATCGGTAAGAACATGAGCTTAAAAATGAAATATTACTGGGTGGAACAATTGGTGCCTACGGGAACAACCCTTGAAAATGGTCAACGTATTCGATTGGATTTTGACATCAAAATATGATTTTCTTTACGAGGTCAGCCTAACATTAATGGTCTATGGCATCTCCTGCCCCACTTGGAATTCGGATATTCTCCACAATTTCTTGTACATGTTCAGGAGGAGGAGCATAAAATCGTGATACCACCAATGAAATCGCAAAATTCACCAACATTCCAACAGTTCCGAAGCCCTCGGGTGAAATACCAAACCACCAATCATTGGAAGTACTGGTTTCAGGGTCTCCAATCCATCCCAATTTGAACCTTGCAATATAATAGGTTGTAATAGCCAATCCTGCAATCATTCCTGTAATAGCTCCTTCCCTATTCATTCGTTTGCTAAAGATTCCCATTACAATGGCCGGGAAAAACGAAGATGCGGCAAGGCCAAAGGCCAAAGCCACTACTGAAGCTACAAAGCCGGGTGGGTGGATTCCAAAGTACCCCGCAACGGTAACCGCCAAAACGGCCGCAAGACGGGCAATCAACAGTTCTTTTTTGTCTGAAATATCTGGAGCGAATTGTTTTTTAATCAAATCATGAGAAATTGAAGTTGAGATTACCAAAAGTAATCCGGCGGCTGTGGATAGGGCCGCTGCCAATCCACCTGCGGCCACCAAAGCGATAATCCAATTGGGCAATCCTGCGATTTCGGGGTTTGCAAGGACCGTAATGTCCCTATCTACATACAATTCATTGGCAGAAACACTTGCGTTTGATATTTTTCGCTCTCCATAATCGCCTTTTCCTTCAATAAAAAGTGGTTTTTTTCCATCAACTGCGGAACCTGGCAAATATTGGATCTTACCATCTCCGTTTTTATCAGTCCAAGCTATAAGTCCAGTATCTTCCCATTTTGTAAACCAAGGCGGAATTTCTTTGTAGGGTGTATTCTCAACAGTTTCCATCAAATTTGTCCGGGCAAAAACCGCAATGGCCGGTGCAGTGGTATAGAGAATGGCAATGAACAATAAGGCATATCCTGCCGACTTACGAGCATCCCTTACCTTCGGTACGGTAAAGAAACGGATAATCACATGAGGCAATCCGGCTGTACCCAACATCAATGCGGCTGTAATGAAAAAGACATCGATTGTTGATTTGGTGCCATCAGTATAGGCCGTAAACCCTAAATCCGTCATCAAACCATCCAATTTATCCAATAAATAGATTCCATCTTCACCGGCTGAGCCAAACCCTAATTGTGGAATTGGATTTCCCGTAGCCATAATCGAAATAAATATAGCAGGAACCATAAAGGCGAAAATCAGTACGCAATATTGAGCCACCTGAGTATAGGTTATTCCTTTCATCCCTCCTAAAAAAGCATAGAACAATACTACGGCCATTCCAATATAAACGCCTGTATTTACTTCAACATCCAAAAAGCGTGAAAAAACCACACCAACGCCACGCATTTGTCCCGCCACATAAGTAAAGGACACAAACAGCGCGGCAATTACGGCTACCGTACGGGCTACATTACTATAATAACGGTCACCAATAAAATCGGGAACCGTAAATTTTCCGAATTTTCTTAAATATGGTGCTAACAAAAGGGCCAAAAGCACATAACCGCCCGTCCAGCCCATAAGGTAAACCGAACCATCGTAACCAGAAAAAGCAATGATTCCTGCCATTCCTAAAAAGGATGCAGCGGACATCCAATCCGCCGCAGTGGCCAACCCGTTGGCCAAAGGGGAAACCCCGCCTCCTGCCACATAAAATTCCTTTGTTGAACTGGCCCTTGACCAAATGGCAATTCCAATATATAACGCAAAAGTAATCCCGACGATGATAAACGTCCAAGTTTGAATTCCCATATCTTATTCGTTTACCCCGTATTTTTTATCCAACTTGTTCATCAAGCGGACGTATATGAAGATGAGCAGCACAAAAACATATATTGAGCCTTGTTGCGCAAACCAAAAGCCCAATTTGAAACCTCCTAAGCGTATTGTGTTGAGCTCATCAACTAGAAGAATTCCAAAGCCATACGAGACTAAAAACCAGATTATGAGAAGGATAGTGAGATATTTAAGATTCTCCCGCCAATATTTTTTGCGTTGCGCAGCGTCCACTTGAAGGTTGGTTTATTCTTGAAATATATGAAAAACACCCCTAAAGTCCCCTTGAGAGGACAATTTTTAACTGATTGAACCCAAATAGTTAGAAACGTTTTGACCTATACGTTCATGGATATTGGAGACATCGGCCTTCTGGAAAGTTTCACCGGTGATACTTTCATAAAGCTCAATATAGCGGTCAGAAACCGATTTGATGTATTCATCACTCATCTCAGGGAGGGTTTGTCCTTCAAGACCTTGAAAACCATTCGAAATGAGCCATTGCCGAACAAATTCCTTGGACAACTGTTTTTGGGCCTCGCCTTTTGCTTGACGTTCTTCATATCCCTCCGCATAAAAATATCGCGAAGAGTCCGGGGTATGGATTTCATCTATCAACACAATTTCCCCATCCTTGGTTTTTCCAAACTCGTATTTGGTATCAACAAGAATCAAACCTCTTTTGGCAGCCAATTCTGTCCCCCTTTGGAAAAGCGCTTTTGTATATTTTTCCAAAACGGCATAATCTTCAACTGAAACAATTCCCCGTCTCAGGATTTCCGCTTTGGAGATATCCTCATCATGATCTCCTTGCTCGGCTTTGGTGGCGGGAGTGATGATGGGTTCTGGAAATTTGTCGTTTTCTTCCATTCCTTCAGGCATAGGTTCTCCGCACAAAATGCGCTTTCCTGCTTTATACTCCCGAGCGGCATGACCTGACATATAGCCTCTGATGACCATTTCAACCTTAAAAGGATCACATGCTTTGCCCACGGCAACATTGGCATCTGGCGTGGCCATTAACCAATTGGGAACAATATCTTCCGTAGCCTTCATCATTTTGGTGGCAATCTGGTTGAGAATTTGTCCCTTGTACGGAATTCCTTTTGGCATTACCACATCAAAAGCCGACAAACGATCTGTGGCAACCATGACCAGAATATCATTTTCCAACGTATAGACCTCCCTCACTTTTCCTTTGTAAACCGATTCTTGTCCAGAGAAATGGAAATTGGTATCCATCAATGTATTTGGCATGCTAAGCTAGTTTTGGTGCTCAATATTTTTGTAGGCGTCAATGACTTTTTTGACCAGTTTATGGCGAATCACATCTTTATCATCCAAATAGATAATGCTAATGCCTTGAACATTTTTCAAAATCAAAAGTGCTTCCTTGAGCCCAGATATCACTCTACGTGGTAAGTCTATTTGTCCTGGATCACCAGTAAGCAAAAACTTGGCATTCTTGCCCATTCGAGTCAAGAACATCTTCATTTGCGCATGGGTAGTATTTTGTGCTTCGTCTAAAATAACAAAGGCGTTATCCAATGTCCTACCACGCATGAAGGCCATGGGCGCAATTTGAATGGTCCCATCCTCAATGTACTTCTCCAACCTTTCAGGGGCAATCATATCACGAAGTGCATCATACAGAGGTTGCATGTAGGGATCTAGTTTTTCCTTTAAATCCCCTGGAAGAAATCCTAAATTTTCTCCAGCCTCCACAGCCGGCCGGGTCAAAATAATGCGTCGGACCTGTTTTTCTTTTAAAGCTTTTACCGCCAACGCCACTCCGGTATAGGTTTTTCCAGTTCCTGCAGGGCCAATGGCAAAGACCATATCGTCTTTTTTGCAGGCATCCACCAACTTGCGTTGATTTACGGTCTGGGCCTTGATCAATCTACCACTAACGCCATGTACCAACACTTCTTCGCTGCTTTTGGAAGAGCTAAAATCCTCCTGCCCGTTACTGGTGAGCACACGTTCTATGGAATTTTCATCCAATTTATTGTATTTGGCAAAGTGCGCGGTGAGCATATCAAAGCGCCGGTCGAACTCCTCTAGCAACGCTTCATCACCGTATACCTTAATTTTGCTTCCCCTGGCCACTATTTTGAGTTTTGGGAAATACTTTTTAAGTAGCTCAATATTCTCATTCTGCTGCCCAAAGAAATCCTGTGGGCTTATCTCCGTCAGTTCAATAATCAGCTCGTTCAATAAATGGGGTATTTAAAGGTTATTTTTTGAAGAAATTTTATTCTTTCTTTTTACTTAATTTTACCCCACAAACTTAACCAAAAAACGATTTGAACGGGGAAAAACATATCAACAGTATTGCATGGCTATAATAACCTTAACTACCGATTTTGGCCATAAAGACCATTTTGTTGGTGCAATAAAGGGAACCATTCTAAATAACTTACCTAATGTTAACATTGTTGATATTTCACACCAGATAAACCCTTTCAACATTCAAGAGTGTGCTTATATCCTTAAAAATGCCTATCGTTCATTCCCTTCGGGAACCGTCCACATCGTAGGTGTTGATTCGGAGCAATCCCCCGAAAATCAGCATATAGCCGTTCAAGTTGACGGGCATTATTTTATCAGTGCCAATAACGGGGTTATTTCGTTGATTACTTCTGAAGTAAAGCCGGAAAAAGTAGTAGAAATACGTATTCCGGATTTCAGTCCAAGTTCTTTTCCTGTTATGAACGTTTTTGTGCAAGTAGCCTGTCATATTGCTCGTGGCGGAACTTTGGAGGTCATTGGAAAGCCCTTTGATAATCTAAAAGAACTTCGTGAGTTTGAACCACGAATTTCTAACAATGGAAAAACTATTATTGGCAATGTGGTTTACGTTGACAATTATGGGAATGTGATTACCAACATTCAGAAAAGTTTGTTTGAGGCCTACCGTAATGGTCGTGATTTTGAGGTAATTGCCCGAACCAATAAAATCACATCGATCCATAACAGTTACAACGGGATTGTTAATTTTAATTTGGAGAAAGGGCAACGTAAAGGGCCCGGAGATGCTTTGGCATTGTTCAATTCCGCAGGTTATATTGAACTTGCCATCTATAAAAGTGACCTGAACACCGTGGGTGGGGCCTCTACCCTTCTTGGTTTAAATTACAGGGATACCGTGACCATAAATTTCTTATAAATGTTGATACGCATTGTTAAACTCACTTTTAAACCCGAAAATATTCCTAGTTTTGAGCAAATCTTTGAAACAACAAAATCGGGAATTACGGATTTTCAGGGATGCAATAAAGTAGAGTTATACCAGGACCTTAAAAATCCATGTATCTTTTTCACCTATAGCTTTTGGGACAAAGAGTCGGATTTGGAAAATTATAGAGCATCGGATTTTTTTAAGGAAGTTTGGAGCAAAACCAAACAACTTTTTGCCGAAAAACCGGAAGCTTGGAGTTTAAAACAACGTTCAATGAGCAATAAAACAATGTTCAATTAGTAATGCAAACATCAACTATATCCATCACCCTTAATAAATAATTGATCATTGATAACTGTTAATTGACAACTGAAATGTTTGCCATTTTTAAACGAGAAGTACGGTCATTTTTCACATCTCCCATAGGTTATTTGATTGTTGGGCTATTTCTTCTGCTCAATGGTCTGTTTTTGTGGGTCTTTAAGGGTGAATACAACATTTTTGATTATGGTTTTGCCGATTTGGGCAATCTATTTCTATTGGCGCCATGGATTTTTATCTTTTTGGTTCCTGCAATTACCATGAAAAGCTTTTCCGAGGAACGAAAAGTGGGTACGTTGGAATTACTACTCATTAAACCTATCTCCATCTGGAAACTGGTTTTAGGTAAATTTTGGGGCGCTTTTTTTCTCTGCATCATTGCAGTTGTACCTACTATCATTTATGTATACGCCATCTCGAGCTTAGGTGTTGTGGAAGGAAATTTTGACTCTGGGGTGGTGCTCGGTTCTTATTTCGGGCTTTTCTTTTTGATTGCGGCCTATACGTCAATGGGGGTTTTCGCATCTACCCTATCTGATAACCAAATTGTCTCCTTTATTATTGGTATTCTGATTTGCTTTTTAATTTTTAATGGTTTTGAAGCGGTTTCATCCTTGTTTTCCAATGGAGAAATTCAGCAATTGATTCAAGGTATGGGGGCTAAAGCGCATTTCAACAGTATCGCCAGAGGCATCATCGACACGCGAGACCTTGTGTTCTTTATTTCTATCTCGATTTTCTTTTTATATCTGACCTTTCAACGCTTAAAACAACTGGCATACTAATGGGGAAGTTTGTTATTTCGGCTGTAAAAGTTTTGGCGATAGTGGTTGTTCTGAATGTAATTGCCGGTTTTTTCTATGGAAGATTTGACTTAACGGAGGACCAAAGGTTCACTTTATCCCAACCTTCGGTTGAGGCAGCACAAAAATTTGATTCACCTGTAATTGTTGATGTATTATTGGATGGAAACATTCCTCCTGAGTTTGCAAAATTGAAAGTGGAAACCCTTCAATTATTAGAATCGTTTACAGCTCAAAACAAGCATATTCAATACAATTTGGTCAATCCGCTGGAGGATGAAACCCGAAGCCAGCAAACCATCTCCGATTTACAACAGATCGGTCTAAAACCCGCCAATGTTACGATCGAGGAAAATGGAAAAGTCTCGCAAGAACTGGTTTTTCCCTGGGCTATGGTCAACTATAAAAATAAAACCGTTAAAGTATCCTTGCTAAAAAACAAATTGGGTTCATCCATGGAGGACCGTATCAACAATTCTGTGCAACAATTGGAATATGCATTTGCCGATGCATTTACCAAATTGAGCATTACGGATAAAAAGCGCGTGGCCGTCATCAAGGGCAATGGTGAACTGGATGATATTTATATCGCCGATTATTTGACCACTATCCGCGAATATTATAACATTGGTGCCATTACTTTGGATTCGGTGGCCGGAAATCCACAAAGAACACTAGATCAACTTAAAGGATTTGACCTTGCCATTATTGCAAAACCAACCGAAGTCTTTTCGGATGAGGAAAAGTTTGTGCTGGATCAATTTGTGGTCAATGGTGGAAGATCTATTTGGCTAATGGACCAGGTAGCCATGGAAATGGATAGCATCTTTAGCAACGGTGGAAGTGCATTGGCCATACCTCGGGATTTGAACTTAGGGGATTTCTTTTTCAATTATGGAATTCGAATTAACCCGGTACTGATAAATGACCTTTATTTCACCCAAATCGTGCTGGCTTCCGGTGAAGGAAATGATTCTCAGTACAATCCCGTCCCTTGGTATTATCACCCTATGGTTTTCTCAAGAAATAACCATCCGATAAATACTAATATTGAAGCGGTTCGCTATCAATTTACCAGTCCAATGGATATTTTGGAAAACGATTATAAGAAAACGGCGCTTTTACAGAGTTCTCCACTGTCAAAAACGGAGGGGACCCCAAGGCAAATTGGTTTGGATATATTGAATACTCCTCCTGATAGAGAATCGTACACAGATGGCAACCACCCTTTGGCAGTTTTAATCGAAGGGGAATTCAGTTCTATGTTCAAAAACAGAATTAAGCCGCTGAAACTTCAAAATACAACGGAACAAGGTCCTGAAAATAAGATGATCATTGTTTCAGATGGTGATCTTATAAAAAATCAATTGAGCAACGGAGGGCCTTTGGAATTGGGATATGATAAATGGACCAATAGTTCCTACGGAAACAAAGAATTTTTGGTGAATTGCATTAATTACCTGCTTGATGATACTGGACTTATAAACATTAGAAACAAAAGGGTTTCCATTCCGCTGCTTGATGTGGAGAAAATTGCTGCACAAAAAAGCAAATGGCAATTCATAAACATTGGGGTTCCAGTAGTATTGACCTTGTTGGCAGGTATTTTATTCGGATACTATCGCAAGCGAAAATATGCTGCGTAGATGTTAATAAGTTTGTTTCTTTACTAAGGGGTTTTAAAATATATTTGTTTTTATCGATTTATCTGCCCTGTTAGAACGTTTAGGGCATCAATATTAAAAGAATTTCTTTAATGAAGTTTATCGTATCCAGTACATATTTGTTAAAACAACTGCAAGTTTTAGGTGGTGTCATCAATAATAGCAATACACTACCTATCCTTGATAATTTCCTATTTGATTTAAAACAGAACAAGTTGACCGTGTCCGCTTCCGATTTAGAAACCACAATGAGTTCTGTTTTGGAGGTTGATTCGGATGCTGAAGGGACCATTGCTGTTCCAGCCAGATTGTTATTGGATACCTTAAAAACGTTTCCCGAACAACCGCTGACCTTTGTGGTTGAAGATAACAATACAGTTGAAATAAGCTCAAATCACGGTAAATATGCTTTGGCCTATGCGGATGGAGCTGAATTTCCAAAAGCTGTTGAAGTATCAAATCCGAGCTCCACTATCCTTCTGGGCGATGTTTTGGCAACCGCCATCAACAAAACAATTTTTGCAGCTGGCAACGATGATTTGAGACCTGTGATGAGCGGTGTCTTTTTTCAGTTTTCCACAGAGAATTTGACTTTTGTCGCCACAGATGCGCACAAGTTGGTAAAATACCAACGTAATGATGTTTCAGCATCTCAAGTTGCGGAATTTATAATGCCGAAAAAACCGTTGAACTTGCTCAAGGGAATTTTATCCGGTTCCGAGTCAGAAGTTACCATCGAGTACAATGATAGCAATGCCAAGTTCATTTTTGAAAATTCAGAATTGATTTGCAGACTGATTGATGGGAAATATCCCAATTATGAAGCTGTAATTCCGAAGGAAAACCCGAATAAGTTGTCCATTTCACGAAACCAATTCTTGAGTTCAGTTCGAAGAGTGTCCATTTTCTCTAACAAAACCACCCATCAAATCCGATTAAAAATTGCAGGTGCTGAACTGAATATATCCGCTGAGGATGTAGACTACAGTAATAAGGCTGAGGAAAGACTTTCTTGCTCTTACCAAGGCGATGATATGCAGATTGGATTCAATTCCAGATTTTTGGTTGAAATGCTTAATAATTTAACCTCAGACGATGTTTCCTTGGAAATGAGTTTACCCAACCGTGCCGGCATCTTGACCCCAATTGATGGATTGGACGAAGGTGAATTGGTCACCATGCTGGTTATGCCGGTTATGCTGAATGGTTAACTAATTACAGGTAAGCTACTTCCTACATATTAGTTAAAGATTGTGGTCAAGCGCAAAACATGCAAGAATTGACATGCGTTTTGGCGATTTTCTATACGTTTTACCGTCATTTTTTAAAAGCACACACCCATATCATTAGTTTTACGGCAATTCCCCAGGTAAACATTAACTAAATTATCGAAAAACATGAAAAAATTACTTTTGGCCGTTTTGGCCGTTTCAATTATCGGCTTGTACTCTTGTGAGTCGGAGCCTGTTACAGAAAATACCTTAGAAAGTATAGAAGGTAAGACTAGTACTGTACAGTTTGATTTTTCCCAAGATTGTGTAATGACTGAGTCGACACTTTTTGCCGGACAAAACGTCGAAGTGGGTAAGGTAAGTGTTTCAGTGTCAGGTGGGAACCACATCATTACATATGAAATAACAAATGATGATTGGTGTATAACAGAAACCCATTTATCTGTAGTAAATACGCCTCAAGATTTTCCATTGAACAATGGAGGCAATCCCAAGATTGGAAACTTCGAATATCAAGGAAATCACGATTGTGAAAAAACTGTTACCTATGAAGTTCCCATTGAAAAAGGATCCCATATAGCAGCTCATGCCGTGGTTGAGTGTTCAACTAACTCTGTAGAAAATATAATAGCCAGCCTTCCCGAAACAGTCGATTTTTGTACAACTGCGTTCCGCCCCAATAATGGAGATGACGGTTATTTTGCAGTTACCATTGAAGAAGGGTTGCTTGCTGGAGAGTATGGGGCATGGTGTGTTGACGTGGATCAAAGATTGGTCTTAGAATGTATTGAAGGAGCATCTGTGCACTCATCTATAGGTGATTTACCTGAAGGTGCTTTTGAAATGCCTGAAAACTTTAGTGCAGTAAACTGGTTATTAAACCAAAATATCATTGGACAACCTAGCGGTGATGAATCTCCATACACAGGAGATGACCTTCAAATGGCTATATGGTTATTAGTAGATGATTTAACAGATTTAGAAGAATTGGCCTCACGTGGCAGTCTTTCCAATTGGGACGCAAATCGCGTTAATGAATTAGTTGCTATTGCCTTGGAAAATAATGATTTCACCCCAGAATGCGGAGATTACATTGGTGTTATCATGATTCCTGAAGGAAAGCAACCTTTAATTATTCCATACCCATTGGAATGTACTGATTGTGAAGAAACTGCATGGGCAGATGGATGTAGTTTCCCTGGTGGAAGTTGGGCCACGTATTTTTCATTAGGTAAATAATAATTAGCAAATATCATTAACATTTCAATAATTGGAAAGGGTGAGAAAATCTCACCCTTTTTTTACTTTTGAAAATGACAAAAATTAGGCCTAAGAGATATAATTTCTATTTTGAATTTTTTGAAAAAGGTTCATTGCCTTTTTTCTATTCTCGCTCATCAGAATTCAAAAACATCAATAGAATTCCAGATTTAGATTCTTTAAACCAAAAATTTACATCTAATCTGTTTATAGTTAATTGTATCCCTCCATATTTAAAACATCTAACTGATCGTAAAAAGGAGTTCGGATGCTATTCAAAATCATATCGTCCAGGGTTTTTAATGGACTTGGTTGGTTTTAATAATACAGCTCAATACTTAAAAAAACAGCTAAAACCAAAGCCTTACAAGAATTTAAGGCAAGATATAAATCGTTTATGTCGTGATTACAATATTTCTTTCAAGATTTATTATGGAGAAATTGAAAGGGAATACTTCCAAATTCTCATTGATAAACTAGAATATTTTATCAGACGAAGATTTAATCAAAAAAACAAATACCATTCGGCTCTATCGAGATGGGCTTACTATAGTGAATCTCTTTATCAAATGATCTTGTCCAAAAAAGCATCATTTTTTGTTCTTTATGACGGAAAGAAGCCTATTGGGATTTCAGTAAATTATCATTATGATAACATATTGGATGCAGCCATATCCTCATATGACATTGATTACCACAAATATAGTATTGGAAAGCACTTATTTGTCAAACAAATTGAATGGTGCTTTAAAAATGATTATGCTCTGATTGATTTAAGATGGGGAGATTTTAGATACAAACGACATTTTGCCAATAAAGTAGTAAAATATAAAACTCACGTAATCTTTAACAAAAAAAGTCTATTAAAAAGAGTTATGTCCTTTGCAATCAGCCATGTTCTTTACTTCAATTATTTGGTCAAAGAAAAAAAGCTCAAAAATTAGCACAAAGGCAATGTTTAATATATTTTCTACATACATAAGGCTTTGAAAGTTATTTATCTCTTGCTGTATAGTTATTAAAAAAACAATAAAATGATACCCTTAAGAAAAAATCCATTCACCTCCGAGGATTTCATTTCCATTTGGGTCAAACATTTCAATAAATCCAGTGAGCCCATAACATTTGAGTTCATCCAGGGAGTTTCCTTTATGCGTTCAGGTATCCTGCCTATATATGTTAATACGGGAAAGCACTTAACATCTGGACAACATTATATCATAAATGAGAAAGATAAAGTCCGTTTTTCCAACAAGGTATTATACGTTCACGATGTCCCAGAATATTTTAAAGTATCCGATAAAAAAACTAATCTGCTAAGGTTATATAAAATCAAAAGATATCATGGTTATTTACTAAACTTAAAGCAATATGCTGATTTTGATGATTTTGTTTCAAAAAAGATGAGTGCTAAAATGCGGTATAATATGAGAAAGGCAAAACAAAGTTTAAACCATTGCCTTGATAATATTCAATTTCGAGTTTTTTTTGGTGAACATGTTCGCAAAGAAGAATATGATAGACTTGTTGATGCTTTTTTTAAATTATTGGAAAAAAGAGCGGCAAGGAAGAAAAAGACAATTGCTTACCTAAATAGTTCCATTTCAAATTTTATCAAACAGGTATTTTACCCATTAGTCAAAAAAAGAAAAGCCGTGATTTTTGCTATATATCACGACGGTAATCCCATAGCAATAAACTTAAATTATCTTTCAGAAAGTATTTTGTTTGGGGCCTTTTCAGTTTTTGATGATGACTATTCAAAGTTTGGCATTGGTCATTTAAACTTAATTGAGCATATAAAATGGTGTTTTAAGAATAAAATTTCAAAGTTTGATTTTTCAAAAGGACAATATTCTTATAAGGAAAAGTTTTGCGATTCAATGTATTTCTTTGAAGATCATATATTATATAACCCGAGATCTTTAAAAAGTTCATTTATTGCTTTTTTTCTTGCCAAATTAACACTTGTCAAAAAAAAGATGAAGGATTATGGCATTCTTAAATTAATAGTTGCTTTCAAGGTTAAAGCTCTTGGCCAAGAGAAACAAATAGAAATGTATGAACCAAGTTATAGATTTACCAAAGTCCATCTCAATCAGGTTTCTAAAAAAACCATCGCTGTCAATCCAGATAATGAACCCTATAATTTTCTCAAAAAACCCATTTTTGATTGGCTTTATAAAAATTCCGAAAACTATAAAAATGTAAAAGTTCTTTCTACTGCAGAAAAGAACAACATCTATTTTCTAAAAGTTAAGACGAAAATTGTAAAAATCGACGTTCTTTAAAACAAACTACCCTTGAGATTTAAAATAAAAAATAGTCCTTTTGCCTCAAAAGAGTTTGAATCTATATGGCTAAAACACTTCTCAAATAGTGTTCCGGCTATAGCGGGTAAAAAAATTGCTGGGACAAAGTTCATTAAACATAGTAAACTTCCACTATATTTTAATTTGGGTAAAAGCCATACTAATGGTATTTTCTATAAAACATCATTCACAAAAAATGATAATAGTGGAAAAACCTTCTTTATTCAGGACATTCCTGGGTATTTTGAAATATCGAATAAGAATATAGGACGCCATACGGTTAAGAGAACAAGTCAATACAAAGGTTATTTAGCAGATTTCTCCAATATTGATTCTTTCGAAACTTACTTGAATAAAAATTTCAATTCAAAAAATAGGTGGCAGATTAAGAAATCTATTAAAAAGATAAATACTTGCTTTCAAATACGTTATGAAACACTATATGGCAATCAAATAGACCCTAATCATTTTGAGTTTATCTTTAAAAAATTTAAGGAACTCCTTGAAAAAAGATTCTCAGAAAAAAAAATAGAACTACACTGGTTACAAAAAAAAGCTTGGGCATACCTTAAGGAGTTGTTTTTGGAAATGATTCGGGCCAAGAAGGCTGTGATCTTTGTTTTGTATGCCAATGATAAACCGGTTGCCATAAATGCAAATTTTGTTTCTGAAAAAGTGGTTTTCTCCTTTTTGCCAGCATTTGACACAGATTTTGCAAAGTTCAATCTTGGAGCCTCATTAATCAGCAAAACATTTGAATGGTGTTTAAGCAACCATATCAAGGTTTATGACTTTTCAAAAGGTGACTATGAGTATAAAAGAAGGTGGTCCAATTATGTTTATAATTTTGAACACCATATTCTATACGATAACAAATCCTACAAATCCCGATTTATTGCCTTGTTGTTGAGTTCTTACTATAACCTAAAACAGCACTTAAGAGATAAAAAGTTCGACAGCATATTTCACAAAGTAGTATTTTACCTGAAATACTTAAAGCTTAAAAAAAAGATGAAACCTGTTTATAAAATCGATGAAATCAAAAATTTGGATAATTATATTGGAGCTAAAGCAATTGATATCACAGAAGAAAAATACATGTATTTAAAAAAACCAGTTTATAATTTCTTATATACACATTCTTTGCAACTGGATAATATTTCTGTTCATGCCTCCATTCATCATCAAAATAAATTTTTAATAAAAAATGATACTTCTTCAAGGGAAATTACCTTTGCCCGTAATTTTCTAAGGTTTTAATCATAAATTATAATTGTTGAGTTAAGTGTTTTTCCATGGTAATACTAAACAATCAAAGAAGATACTTCAAGTAAACTCATTATTGCTCTTCTGCACCATGGAAATAAGAATATGGTTGTAAAATCAAAAGCCTTTGCCTCGAAAATATTATTTATAAAACTGATATTAGGTGGTTTGAAGTTAATATATAACTAATCCATACATGGAAAAAATGAATTAATTTGTAAAGAAGAACCTATTGCAAATCTTAAATTATATTTAGGCTAAAGGAGTTATTCATCACTATTATTGATTTCATGCTTAGACAAGATAATATCATCGCATTGGCAACCCCTTCAGGTATTGGAGCCATCGCTATAATTCGTGTTTCGGGACCAGATTCCATTAATATTGCGGACTCGCATTTTAAGTCAGTTATCAATAAAAGTTTGGTTGACCAAAAAAGTCATACCATTCACCTTGGACATATTATGGATGAAGAAAAGGTGTTGGATAAAGTTTTGCTTTCCATTTTCAAAGCTCCCAATTCATATACAGGTGAGAACATAGTAGAAATATCCTGTCATGGTTCTCCATATATTCAACAACAGATAATTCAGCTTTTTTTGAGGAATAGGTGCAGAATGGCTTCTGCAGGTGAATTTACTCTAAGGGCATTTCTCAATGGAAAAATGGATTTGAGTCAGGCCGAAGCTGTGGCAGATTTAATTGCCAGTGATAGCGAAGCTTCCCATGAAGTTGCCATGCAGCAGATGCGCGGAGGATTCAGCAATGAAATAAAACAACTCCGTGAAGAACTTCTGAATTTTGCGTCCTTAATTGAATTGGAACTTGATTTTTCTGAAGAAGATGTGGAATTTGCCAACAGAGAACAATTCAATAAACTGCTGAATAAAATAAGTGAGGTTCTAAAGAAGCTTATTGATTCCTTTGCCTTAGGTAATGTCATTAAAAATGGTATTCCAATTGCCATCGTTGGAGAACCCAATGTTGGCAAATCAACTCTCTTAAACACGCTACTCAATGAAGAAAGGGCAATTGTCAGTGATATACCCGGAACCACTAGGGATACGGTTGAAGATCAAATCAGTATCAATGGCATAAATTTTAGATTCATCGATACAGCAGGTATTCGTGAGACTACCGACAAAGTTGAAAAAATAGGGATTGAGCGTACTTTTGACGAAGTTGGGAAGGCAAGATTGATCATTTACCTATTCGATGGGATCAATGGTAATATTTCCCAGTTTGAAAGTATTCAAAAAAAATATCCCACCAAGGAACTCTTGCCCATTTGCAACAAAATGGATATTCTTGATAAGAATGAAATGGCTTCTATTCTGAAAAAAATTCCAAACACCATTTTTCTTTCTGCCAAATTGGGAAGTGGTGTCAAAAACCTGGAGCATAAGTTACTTTCCTTAGTAGGTTCGGGAAAATTGCGAAGCGGTGAGACCATCGTCACAAATAGCAGACACTATGACTCGTTATTGAAAGCTTTAGAAGAAATTCAAAAAGTAAAGGAAGGTATGGAAAATGGTCTATCTAGCGATTTAATGTCCATAGATATTCGACAAGCTCTTTATCATCTGGGAGAAATTACGGGTAGCGTGACAACTGATGATTTATTAGGTAACATCTTTTCAAATTTTTGCATCGGGAAATAACTAAGCTCTTAAAAAGGCATATGGCGTATATTTGCATTCCAAATTTTATGCATGTTCAGCTTTTTTCATAAAAAAATCTTTTTGGTAGATTATCTTCACGGACTTGTAGATATGCACAATCATATTCTGCCAGGAGTTGATGACGGTGCAGAAACTGTGGAGGAATCGCTAGAACTTATTCGAAATTTTAAGAATATGGGGATAACCAACTTCGTGTTCACCCCGCATATAATGCACAATTACTACCCAAATACTCCAGAGACCATCCAAAAATCTTACGATACCTTGAACAACGCTTTGGAAAACAATAATATGGCTGGCATTACTACTGATTTTTCCGCTGAACACATGATTGATGATAATTTTGAAACAATACTTGAGAATAGTGAGGTAATGCCACTTAAAAAGGACTATATGCTTGTTGAAATGTCCTATTTACAGCCATCAATTAATTTTGACAAAGCTATTATTGAAATTTCCAAGCAACAATATTATCCTATTCTAGCCCATCCAGAAAGGTATGTTTATTTTCATAACCGAAACCACATCTATCAAACCCTCAAGTCGCAAGGAATGCTATTTCAATTAAACTTGTTGTCCCTTACCTCCGAAGTTTACGGAGTTGGTGTTCAAAAACAGACACAAAAATTATTGGAAGAAGGAATGATTGATTATATAGCATCAGATATACATAATATTCATCAAATTAAGATGTTAAAGGAGATTAAAATATCCAATGCCATTTTGAATCGGTTACTCCCAATTATCGAAAATACAATACGCACGTTTTACTAACTAAGCAAAACGCCACCATTTTTTCACAGTTTGTCCATAGCCATAGCCGTATTTACCCCCATAACCAAGGTTTGAGGACTTTACATTGTTGACCACAAATGAAAGCCCCTTTAGTTTTCCTTCGTTTATTAGCTTTAAAGGGTATTCCAATACTTTCTTGTCAGTTTCATCAGCTTTGACCACATACAAGATTTGATTGGCGTATCTGCTAATTAGCAATGTATCTGTGACCACCATTAAGGGTGCTGTATCTACAACAATATAATCATATTGCTCAGATAACGATTGAAATAACTCTCCAACACGATTACTCATCAATAATTCAGCTGGATTAGGTGGTATCTTACCCGAATAGATTACATCAATTGAATTTTTATGGACCAATGTTGGATTTATGATTTTATCAATATCCAACATCAAATTGCTCAAATATTCCGTCAAACCAACTTTTACTTCCCTTTTTGGTTTTGAAAAGGAAGCTCGATTATCCCTGTCTGAAAAGAAGGTATATAGTTTTGGATTCCGAATATCCGCACCTATTAAAAGGACTTTTTTTCCAGTACTGGCAAAAATCATTGCTAAATTTGACGAAACAAGGGTCTTACCCTCTCCTGGAACACTTGAGGTAACAAATACAAAATTACCTTTGCCACTTTTCTTTTTGGTTCTAAATATATAATCAAGATTAGTTCTTAGAATTCTAAGGGATTCCGCTAATACGGACCTATCCTCGTTCCTTATCAGTTTTTCTTCTTTTTTACCAATTTTTGGAATCTCTGCCAATACAGGAGTATCACCAACTATTTTCTCCAAATCTAACTTATTATGGATTTTATTGTCCAAAATATCCTTCGCATATATTACGGAAAAAGGCATCAACAGGCCAAGAATAATGGAAGCTAAAAGCACAATGGGCTTCTTAGGAGAGACTGGGGCCCTGCTCAAAAGATAAGCTCTATCAATAACTTTTGATTTAGGTGATGCCGATGCGAATGTAATCTGAGACTCCTCACGTTTCTGCAATAAATAAAGATAAAGTGACTCAGTTGTTTGTTGTTGGCGAGTAATCTCGCGAAGTGCACGCTCATTTCTAGGAGCAGAATAGATTCGAGAATTAATCTTGGACAATTGATTGCTTAAACTATTAACTTGAAGAGATAAGTTATTTGTAACAGTGTTTAAACTTGACTGCATACTTCGTTTTAAACCATCCAACTGTTGGTCGAGATTAACAATAATTGGGTTCTTTTCGTTAGAGCTTTCAAGAAGTCTTCTTCTCTCCAGGGCTAGTTCATTATATCGTGCAGTTGTACTGGCAATAGTCTGATCGGCCAACCCTACATTGGTTGGAACCAATTCATATCCATCTTGACTATCCACAAGGTCTTTCATAGAGGAAGCTATATCCAACTGAACGCTCACATTCTGCAACTCTTGCTGGTTAGTTGCTCCAATATTCAAATTTACATTTGTTTGAGTGGCAATATCAGCAATTCCTTTACCGGACTTGAAGTCCTCTGCACTCTGATCTACCGTGGACAAATTTCCGTATATATTCGTTATTCTATCTTCTATAAAATTAGAGGTGCGGTCGGCAATTGCTTTTTTGTCATCAACTGCATTCTGATTGTATTTATCTATTAAAGTGTTAATGATATCCTTTCCTCTTTTCTTAACAGCATCATTTAGAGTTATTGATATTATATTGCCAAATTCACTTGTAACCGTAATCAATATCTTCTTTTGATAATATCCCGCCATAGTGGCCAACGGACTGACTTTAACCTCATAATCCTTTCCACTATATGAACTCACATCCAACCGGCCACTTGGAGTAATAATTAAATCACCCAAAGATGAGGGTATCGGTTTTCCAAAAGAATACTCAATAAATGGACCATTCTCCAAATTGGCAAACTTAAATTTGGTGTCTGAAATTAATCGGATATAAAATTCATCTTTCTTTTTTTGAACAATGGAGTCAGGTCCCAGAAAGTTAATATTAAATGGAGGATTGTCATATAGCTCTGTATTTTTGATGTTACCAACAGCTACTATTTTTTTGTTTAATCCAAGTTCTTGGACCACTTCGATAAGGTTGGTTCTAGAGTTTAAGGATTCTATCTCATCTTGAACATTATTCCTGATTCCGCCCAAAACACCTAAATCCGTAAATGCGCCAAGTTCTGAGGTAGAATTCTGGTCTTCCAATATTTTAACCTTGGCACCTATGGCGTACTCAGGCACTGTATACCGTACATATAAAAGGGCTAAGGTTATGGCAATAATAACTGAAGCTACAAACCATTTCCAATTCTTTACATATGGTTTGATCAGGTTGCCTAGGTCGATGTTATTATTGGGGCTTATTTGTCTTTCGGTTTGCACGTTAAAAACTAATTTAATTTCGGGTAATCAATAAAATACTTGATGTAATTAGCAACGAGACAATGGAAACATAAATTGGAGCTCTTGCATCAAGGGAAGTTTCTTTGATACCTGATTTATTAGGTTCTACATAGACCACGTCATTTTGAGTCAAATAATACACAGGCGACTTTATAATATCTTTGGAGGTCAAATCAATCCGAGTATACACTTTGGTGCCATTAAAATCACGAATAACCAATACATTGTTTCGAACACCTCGTAATGTCAAATCACCCGCAAGGCCCAAAGCCTCCAAAATAGTTATTTGTTCTCCATTCACAGGATACGTACCAGGTCTTAGAACTTGTCCCAAAATAGTCACTGTAAAATTGCGTAGCCTTATATTTATAATGGGGTCTTTCAGGTAAACTGATAATCGATCTCTTAAAAGGGCACGTAACTCGTCCGGGGAAAGGCCTTCAATTTTCAGTTTTCCAATCACTGGAAAATCGATTTCCCCTGCCTGATCCACTAAATAATCTACTTGTTCAGCTCCAAAACCTCCTTCAGAAGCACCCCTAAATAGATTAAAAGGAACACTTGCCTCTGGATTCAATGAAGATATATGAATGGACACCAAATCATCAACTTTAAACCTTGAAACAAACGTATTGGTATTGACCAAAGTTTCAAAATTTCCGGTATCTTGAAAATAGACCACATCTTTTCTAGAAGCACAAGATGAAAGCACAACCAAAGTACATACAAGTGTTGCACTAACGAATAGGATCGAATTATTTTTTTTCATGAAAAAAGGAGTGTTAACTGTTTAATTTAATGTGCCGTGGGGTTGCTTTTCTGTAATTTTACCTTTGTCTTCAAAAGTAGTGTTTTCTTTCTTATCTAATTTGCAAAATTCAGAGTTGTTAGATACAAACTCAGGAACAATATTCTTCATTAGCTTTACAGTATTTTCGCCAAAGAACATATTGGCTATACAAAGCTCTTCAATCAAAGATTTCAGTTTTCCGTATTCCAATTCCCGAGTCTTACTAATCTTAATTTTCTTATGATGCGTTGGAAGCGTATTTTCTCCATTTGCCAACAGCTCTTCATATAATTTTTCTCCTGGCCTTAATCCTGTAATGGTAATATCTATATCCTCTGGATATCTCAAACCAGAAAGCTTAATCATGTTTTTGGCTAAATCGAAAATCCTTACAGATTCACCCATGTCAAAAATAAAAATCTCACCACCAACTCCCATAGAACCAGCTTCCAAAACTAATTGGGAAGCTTCAGGAATAGTCATGAAATAACGTGTAATTTCTTTATGGGTAAGTGTAAGCGGCCCACCTTTTTCAATCTGTTTCCTAAATAATGGAATAACCGAACCATTTGAACCGAGCACATTTCCAAATCTCGTTATAATAAATTTGGTATCACTCTGTTGCTGCAAACAGCTCACATAAATTTCAGCTATTCGTTTACTGGCACCCATAATATTTGTAGGATTTACTGCTTTATCGGTTGAAACCAATACAAATTTATCCACCTCATGTTCCGCTGCTAGATCAGCAATATTTTTTGTGCCCGCAATATTAATTTTTATTGCCTCGTATGAATTTTGCTCCATTAATGGGACATGTTTATAAGCCGCTGCATGGAATACCATATTTGGCTTATACTCCTCAAATAGATTATTCATTCTTTTTTTATCCCTCACATCTCCAACGATGGGAATAAAATTGTAAAATCCCTTTTGCTTTAACTCTTGCTGCAAATCGTATAGCCCCGATTCCGCTTGGTCAATGATAATTAAAGACTTATACTTGAAATTGCATATTTGTCTAACCAATTCACTGCCTATTGAGCCGGCTCCGCCCGTTACCAAAACAGTTTTGTTGTATAGTTCTTTTTCTATATTCAAATTATCAAGGTCAATAGGAGCACGATTTAATAAATCCTCAACTTGAATGTTTTTAATCTGCGAAACTTTTAATTCCCCATTTATCCAATCTTCAACAGGAGGAATAATTTTAACTACCACAGGGAAATCCATCAATCCTTCCACCAATTCCTTTAGCCTCGAGCTCGATATGGTTTGAATACAAAGAATGATTTCAGAAACGTCTCTCTGGACAATGAAGGCTTCGGTTAGTACATCGGGAGAATACACCCTAACGCCATTAATGACCTTACCAATTTTCTTTTTGTCATTATCAACAAATCCAACAACCTTAACATTGTTCCTAGACAGGTTTATTATAGCATTATATGTTAGTATACCTGATTCACCGGCACCATAAATAACAATATTCTTTGAGGATCTAGGACGATTTTCATTTAATATCTTGAGGTAAAATACCTTAAAAACATATCTAGAGGCAACCATCCCTAAGAAACCAATAAGACTACTGATGATAATTATGGACAATGGAATTGTAAAACCTCTTTCAGCTCCATAGACTCGATAAGCCAAAACAATAAAAATGGTAAAAATACTTGTAAGGCAAATGGCATTAAAAATATTGTAAACATCCTTTATACCCGTATGTCTGATTACGCCCTTGTATGAGCCGGTAATCAAAAATGAAAAAAGAGCTACGAGTGCAACAAGTGGCACTTGTATCAATAAGTTTTCTACCTCGAAGTCAAAAGTGAGATTAAATCTTACAAAATACGATAGCACAAAAGCAATACATACAATAACTAAATCAATAGCCAAAACTAACCACTTAGAGGCATATCTTTCTATAGTATTGGTTAGGTAGCTTTGTATCATTGAATAGCTTTTTTTAAGGTTTGGGTAGTACGCTCTAAATCTATAGTGCTTAAGTTGGACCCACTTGGCAAACAAAGTCCTCTATAGAACAATGATTCCGAGGTTCCATCGACAAACGCAGTGTTTTTTTCAAATACGGGTTGTACATGCATTGGTTTCCATAATGGCCGTGATTCTATGTTTTCATCCAACAAAGCAATCCTAACCTTTTCTCTCACGGTATAGCTATCAAACAAAACACAACTCAACCATCTATTTGAAAACATACCTTGTGGCTCTGGAAGAAAAGACAAGCCAGCTATTCCATTAAGCTCTTCCCGATAATACCTATAGTTCCTTCTCCTTGCTTCTACTCTTTCGTCAAGAACCTCCATTTGCCCTCTCCCAATACCTGCCAGTACGTTGCTCATCCGATAATTATGCCCTATCTCAGAATGTTGATAATGTGGCGCATTATCTCTCGCTTGGGTTGCCAAAAAAACAGCTTTTTCCTTTTTGTTTATGTCCCTTGAAACCAGAGCCCCCCCACCAGAGGTTGTAATAATTTTATTGCCGTTAAAGGAAAGTACGGCGATATCACCAAAAGTACCGCATTGTTGACCGGACCAAGTGCTTCCAAAAGCCTCGGCACTATCTTCCAATATTGGTATATCGTATTTTTCACCTATTGCATGAATCTCACCAACCTTATAGGGCATTCCATATAAATGGACCGCAATTATGGCCTTGGGTTTACGACCCTCTTCCAAACGATGGAGTATTGCCATCTCCAAAAGCTCAGGCGACATATTCCAAGTTTCTAATTCACTGTCAATGAAAATTGGTTGCGCACCCAGATAGGTAATTGGGTTAGCGGAGGCCGAGAAAGTAAAACTTTGACAGAGCACCTCATCTCCTGGGCCAACATTCAACAACTTCAGTCCAAGATGAATGGCTGCTGTGCCAGAACTCAAAGCTGCTGCATGTACGCCGTTTCCTAAATAGTTCTCAATTGCCTTCTCAAATCCGGAAACATTAGGACCAAGAGGTGCTATCCAATTGGTTCTAAAAGCTTCTTCCACGAATCTTTTTTCGTTGCTTCCCATATGCGGGGAGGAAAGCCATATCTTAGTTAGTGTTTCCACGAGGTTAAATTTCAGTAAGATTCAATTACAATACACAGCCAAATTAGCTATAGTTTTTTGCTCCAAGTCAAAAATTTGGCATAATTCGATTAATACCAAAGAAACATCGGTCAAAGGGCTTTTCCAACTCAAACTAATAGAGCTGAAGCCCTTTATTCGACTGCATAACATCTTGTCTCCTAAAAAAATCATTCACCGATAATATTTTTCTAAATGCCAAGTTATTTGCTAATCTTTGCATGCTCAATGAACAAAATCATTTCATGAAAAAAATCACTGAAATTTGCTGCGTTGGAGCAGGATATGTAGGGGGACCTACCATGGCGGTTATTGCAAATCAATGCCCTGAAATTAACGTTACCGTAGTCGATATCAATCAAAAGCGTATTGATGCCTGGAACGATGAAAACCTTGATAACCTTCCTATATATGAACCTGGACTTAATGAGATAGTCGCAGAGAATAGAAATAAAAACCTTTTCTTTTCAACGGAAGTTGACAAGGCCATTGACAAGGCTCAAATGATTTTTATTTCTGTCAATACACCTACAAAAACCTATGGCAAAGGAAAAGGTCAAGCTGCAGATTTAAAATTTATTGAGTTATGTGCAAGAAATATTGCCGAGGTAGCCACAGACGACAAAATAGTTGTCGAAAAATCTACTTTGCCCGTTAGGACCGCTCAAGCCATAAAAAGCATATTGGAAAATACCAGTAAAGGAGTGCGTTTTGAGATCCTTTCCAATCCTGAATTTTTGGCCGAAGGTACGGCAATTGACGATTTGCTCAATGCTGATAGGGTTTTAATAGGTGGTGATGATACTCCAACAGGTCAAGCTGCCAAAGATGCCTTGAGTCGTGTTTATGAAAATTGGATTCCCAAGGAGAAAATACTACAGACCAATGTTTGGTCTTCCGAATTGTCAAAATTGGTAGCCAACGCATTCTTAGCCCAACGGGTTTCATCAATCAACTCTATTTCAGCGCTTTGTGAAAAGACCGATGCCCATGTTCAAGAAGTATCAAAAGCTATCGGTTTTGATAGCAGAATTGGCCCAAAATTCTTGCAGGCGTCTGTTGGTTTTGGAGGTTCATGCTTTCAAAAAGATATCCTCAATCTTGTATACATTGCTCGCAGTTATGGATTGTCGGAAGTAGCCGATTATTGGGAACAGGTAATCATTATGAATAATTATCAAAAGCGCCGTTTTGCGGAGAATATAGTAACAACACTTTACAACACCGTTTCTGGAAAAAAAATAGTTATGTACGGTTGGGCTTTTAAAAAGGATACCAATGATACCCGGGAATCCGCAGCCATTTACGTTGCTGATGCACTATTGGATGAGAAAGCGGAGATTGTAGTGTATGACCCAAAAGTATCAGAAGAACAGATATATGCAGATCTTGAATATCTAGGAAGTAGAGATCCAAACTTAAACAGGGAACTCCTGAAGGTTGTCGATGATCCCATTAAAGCTACAGAAAAAGCACATGCCGTGGCCATAATGACGGAATGGGACGAGTTTAAAACGTTGGACTGGGAAAAAGTCTTTGAAAATATGCTAAAACCTGCTTTCCTTTTTGACGGCCGACTCCTATTGGAAACCCAAAAAATGGAGGGCATCGGGTTCAAATATTACAAAATAGGAGAATCATGAAAATATTGGTGACTGGAGCAGCTGGTTTTATTGGCTTCCATGTCTGCAAAAGCCTCTTGGGGAAAAAACATGAAGTGGTAGGCCTTGATAATATAAATGACTATTACGACACCAAGCTGAAATTTGACAGACTTAAAGAACTTGGTGTCCTTGTAGAAGAGGCAAAAAATCAAAATTCACTTGCAAAAAGTACAATATATTCCAATTTCAGTTTTGTAAGAATGGCGCTGGAAGATCGTAAAAATCTTCCAGAATTATTCAAGAATAAATCGTTTGATATTGTTTGTAACTTGGCAGCACAGGCAGGCGTGCGCTATAGTCTAGAAAATCCTGAGGCGTATGTTGACAGCAATTTGGTGGGGTTCTTAAATATATTGGAAGCTTGTCGCCACAACAACATTAAGCATTTGTTATATGCCAGCAGCTCAAGTGTGTACGGAGCCAATGAAAAAGTACCCTTTGAAACAAAAGATCGCGTGGATAACCCTGTAAGTCTCTACGCTGCCACCAAGAAAAGTAATGAGCTAATGGCGCATACCTACAGTCATCTGTTTAACCTACCAACTACGGGTCTCCGTTTTTTTACGGTATACGGCCCATGGGGAAGACCGGACATGGCCATGTTTCTGTTTACCGATGCCATTTTAAATGATAGACCAATCAAAGTTTTTAACAAAGGGCAACTTGAACGTGACTTCACCTATATTGATGATATCGTCAAAGGGGTTACCAAAATCATTGAAACGGATACGACGGATCAAAAAACAAGCATACCCTACAAGATTTACAACATTGGAAACAATCAATCGGTCAAACTCATGGATTTTATTCAAGCCATAGAAGAATGCCTGGGGATTAAGGCAAAAAAGGATATGCTACCCATGCAACCAGGTGACGTTATTAGAACCTGGGCAGATGTGAATGACCTTATTGCGGACTATGACTATAGGCCAAATACTCCTATTAAGGAAGGTATAGCGCATTTCATAGATTGGTATAAAAGCTACTATTAAACACAGCCATTGTGGATTTGGGTTACAAACTTAAAATTGGACTAGAACTATCATTCTCACCTCTATTTGACCGTAGCGAACCGAACAAAATAACCACAAATCCTTTTATGGGATGGAAAAAACTAAGGAAATAATTGGCGCAAATATGTAACGGAAATCATTAAATTTCTTTTATACAATTAACTTCATCTTATTTAATGCGCCATCCAGCGAATTTACATAACTTAAAAATCATAAAATTGCATCTTTGCAACTTACTCTACATAAACAAAAATGGATATTTCATCATTAAATTTTAACCCTAAATATAAGGTTTTGGTTACGGGAGGAGCTGGCTTTATAGGTTCTAACCTTTGCGAATCCTTACTTAACAACGGCAATACTGTAATTTGTTTGGACAATTTTTCCACTGGAAAAAAAGAAAACATAAGTGAATTTTTTTTGAATGAAAAGTTTACATTCATCGAAGGAGATATTCGTAAGTTGGAAGATTGCCAATTAGCCTGCAAAAATGTAGATTACGTATTACATCAAGCTGCTTTGGGTTCCGTTCCAAGGTCGATAAAGGATCCTATTACCAGTAACAATGTTAATGTTTCAGGTTTTCTCAATATGTTGGTTGCTGTCCGCGATGCCAAGGTAAAACGTTTTGTCTATGCAGCAAGTTCATCCACCTATGGTGATTCTGCGACTATGCCCAAGATAGAAGAAGTAATTGGCAAACCTCTTTCACCTTATGCCATCACAAAATATGTCAATGAATTGTATGCTGAAATCTTTGCCAAAACATACGATATTGAAACCATAGGACTGCGCTACTTTAATGTCTTTGGTAGAAAACAAGATCCAAATGGAGCTTATGCAGCGGTTATTCCAAAATTTGTAATACAATTAATGAAACATCAATCCCCTACAATCAATGGGGATGGGTCGTATTCACGCGATTTCACCTACATCGATAATGTAATAGAAATGAATATAAGAGCCCTACTTGCTAATGATAAAGATGCGGTAAACACAATATATAATGTAGCTTATGGGGAAAGAACAACCTTAAACGAATTGGTAAATTTATTAAAAAAATATCTGGGCGATTACGACAGTGGTATTGAAACTATTGAAGTAAACTATGGTCCTAACCGTCAAGGTGATGTACCTCATTCCTTAGCTTCTGTTGAAAAGGCAAAAACACTCTTAGGCTATTCACCAAGATACGATATCACGAAAGGTCTTAAAGAGGCAGTGGATTGGTATTGGAAAAACTTAAAAGTAAAACAACTATAAAACCTCTATAAGATTACAGCATTTTGATGGTTACAACCAATAAAATGTCGTACTCCATAATTCTGGGAATTGAATACTTCCTATTTGGCAAGAAAGTTAAACAACAAAATTATGAATGATATAAAAATCGCCATTATCGGCTTGGGCTATGTAGGTTTACCACTTGCAAGGTTATTCGCAGTCAAATACCCTGTGATAGGATTTGACATTGATGCAGGTCGGGTATCTGAACTTCAATCAGGAAAAGATAGAACACTTGAGGTAGAGGATAATGTTTTGCAAGCGGTAATACAAGAAAGCCCACATATTAAAACGGGATTATTTTGTACTGATAATCTAGGAAATATAAAGGATTGCAACGTCTATATCGTTACGGTTCCTACGCCGGTGGATAGCACCAACAGACCCATTTTAACACCTTTGTATAAATCCAGTGAAACTGTGGGTAAAGTATTAAAAAAAGGCGACATTGTCATATATGAATCTACTGTTTATCCTGGGGTTACCGAAGAGGAATGTGTGCCAGTTCTTGAAAAAATCAGCGGCTTAAAGTTCAACGAAGATTTTTTTGTGGGATATTCTCCTGAACGAATCAACCCGGGAGATAAGGAACATACTGTAGAAAAAATATTAAAGGTTACTTCGGGATCTACTCCTGAAATAGGTCAGCAAGTGAACGATTTATATGCTTCCGTAATTACAGCGGGAACCCATTTAGCCCCATCCATCAAAGTAGCGGAGGCAGCCAAAGTGATTGAAAATTCCCAACGGGATATCAATATTGCCTTTGTCAATGAACTGGCCAAAATTTTTAATTTAATGGGAATTGACACCCACGCCGTTCTGGAAGCTGCTGGTACCAAATGGAATTTTCTTCCCTTTAAACCAGGACTGGTAGGGGGTCATTGCATAGGTGTGGACCCTTATTATTTGGCGCAAAAGGCACAAGAATTTGGGTACCATCCCGAAATAATTCTCACAGGAAGACGCATGAACGATGGTATGGGTAAATATGTAGCTTCGGAAGTGGTTAAATTAATGGTGCAAAATGATATTAAGGTCAAGGGATCCAAAATACTGGTATTAGGGATTACCTTTAAGGAAAACTGCCCCGATGTCCGTAATACTAAGGCCGTAGACGTCATTACCAATCTAAAAAGTTATGGTACAGAGGTTACCATATTTGACCCATGGGCCTCTCCATCCGAAGTAAAACATGAATATGGTATGGACACTACCAAAACGGAGCCAAGTGATAAATATGATGCTATTGTATTGACTGTTGCCCATAAGGAATTCCTTAAAATGGGTCTTAGGAAAATGCTTAATGCCAATGGTGTACTCTATGACGTAAAAGGCATCTTAAATGAACCTGTGGATGCTAGATTATGACAAATGGTAATCAAGGAATAAATAACAACAGACTTGTTAAGAGGGGTAGGTGACAACAAAAAGTGGTAGATGCCAAATTGGAACTGGCTTATTATACCAAACCCATTATTAAAGCTTATACAACAATTAACAGACTTTCAATACGTACAAACCTTACTATTTTTACTACACCAAAAAGGGGTAGTATCTTGATCCTTTTAAAAATGAACAAATAAAATCCCAACGAATCCGCTGGGATTTTTATAGTTTTTATACTCAAATATTACTTACTTATCTACCCGGGTCAACATTTTCATATGTTCCGTTTGGCCCCACCCAAATCGCATAGTTGTCGTAATATACATCTCCACCAGTTGGTAAATTTGCAGGGCCGCCCCAATAAGTGCCAATTGTCGGTGAGAGTCCATTACGAATCTCTCCTCCTCGCTTTTCATATCTGTAAAGCGTAGTTCCTACATGATCAATTATCTTTTCACCGTTAACCCATATTTCGATAAACCCATCACTTCTAGGGTCATAACCAAAATCATCTAACAAACTAGAAGTATCTGGCCCTGTGTAATTCGCGCCAAAACCGCCTTTAAAATGAATAACAACATCATTCCATCCTCTATAATTGTAATCAGCAAATACTTGTTGCGTGTTTGTCCCTGCACCGTTCCAATAGCCTAAGTTATCTCTTGTCTGATCTACAAAATTTACATTTGTAGCAACACTGAAATATATTTTATCTGAATCTTCAGCTTGTCTTAAAGCTATAGCGTTTACAGTACTACTACCTCCTGGCGCAAGGTTTCTTGCTTGCATCATAATTCTATTATCGTTCATACGATTTTGAACGTAGAAGGAAAATCCGTACCAAAATTCGCCAAATGGTAGGGCTACGTCTTTTACCATCTCATTACGAGTATCGTTATTATTGTAATTACCTAGCCAAACCGCTTCACCGGTGCCGTCACGGCCAGATGTTAAAGGCGAATCAGAATGTCTAGTGTCTCTGGGAGTACCATGGTCAATTTCCCATTGATTCAGCTCATCTTCTGGAACTCCACTTGTTCCCCATTGGTCATACCCATAGGTTGAAAATTCAAAGTCTGTAAAAAAGGTAATCTGTGCGGGTTTTCCCGGAACATTGGGGTTAGATGTGTCACCGATAATTTCCATTGTGAAATTGTCAATCTCAAATTGGTCGTTCTCTCCACTGCCTTTAAACCATATATAATTGTCAGATTCCCCAAAATTACCGTCAAATTCTGTTGTATAGGTTTCAAATTCACTTGTTAGCACTTGCTCAAAAACCCGACTAAACTTTTGCGCCACCACAAATGGATTAGACCCAGCTGTTTGTCTAGCTGAAAAGGTAATTCTAAATCTTCGTGTTTGATAGTACTGACTATTCAATAGGTTCCTGAATTCTGCAGAAGAAATGTCATTGCCAACCATTGATAGAACACCATTGTTTATTGTGCTACCATTGAGCAGAACCCAATTATCTTGAGTGTCAAATGTGCTGTTTATTAGCACATTATCACCAGCTTTGTTAGATGTCCCACTTCCCCCTTCTCCATCAGGTCCAACACCATCGGAATTTTCTATAGGGTCTGTTTCAGGGTCTGAGAGGACATATTCGTTAAATAAATCTGAATCTTTACTGCAAGAAATTAGTGATACAACGCTACATATAAGAAACAACAATGCCGTAGGATTTTGGATATACAATTTCATGGGGCTAAGTAAATTAAGTTTAGATGAACAATTTGGATTATAAAAATATTGTGTTTTCAATAATTATCGGCAAATGGCATCAGTTTTTCGATGAAATACCCATTTGAAACCGTATTCACTTACGCAACCAAGCATGTTTTTGGATTTCATCGTTTTTTTTATTCGATGAAATACATTTTATTTTAACAAACAGATAGCATTCGTAGAGAGAATTAACTAAAAGTATTAGTAAATAAAAAACTCTCTTCCTTAGAAAATCTGTGATGGTAAGTATCTCAGCAGCCAAAAGATTTTGACACCTATAAAATCAGATGTTTAGTATTTTAAACCTTTATTGATTAACTGTTCATAATCCTTAAATCGAATACCTTTTCTAAATTATTCAATCTTTAGACTACATCTTTATCTTTTTAAACGGAATATTAAGTTGTTTACTCATTTAAAATAAAGACCATTAATCTTCTTTGCACCTAAGATTAATCTAAATGAAATAATTAGCTAATGAAACCCACGCCGATTTAATATGTAATTGAACTATTCTGTTTTGAATACAACAAATACGGTTATATTTTAGTCCTTAAAAATCTTTAAACAAATAAGTTTACAATTTTATTGATTTAAAAAGTTCACCCAACCTAAAAAGAACACAAACTTTTACTTTTTAAACTAATTCTTAATCAATGCTTTTTAATTCAATAGATTTTGCAATTTTTTTACCTATAGTATTCTCACTTTATTGGTTGATTGCAAATAAAAATTTAAAACTCCAAAATGTACTTATCGTAGCAGCAAGCTACTTATTTTACGGTTGGTGGGATTGGCGATTTTTGTCACTAATTTTATTTAGTACCATTGTTGACTTCACTATTGGGCAAAAACTAAGAAAAGAAGAAAATCAGCTTAAAAGAAAAGCTTTATTATGGATAAGTATTTTGGTCAACCTTGGATTTTTAGGTTTCTTCAAATACTACAATTTCTTTCTTGAGAATTTTACAGCTGTATTTTCATTTTTTGGGAAAGAAATAAATGCAAATTCATTGAATATTATTCTCCCTGTTGGTATCAGTTTCTATACATTTCAAACATTAAGTTATACTATTGACGTCTTCAAAAAGAAACTTGAACCAACTAAGGACTTTATTGCCTTTTCTGCTTTTGTTAGTTTCTTCCCACAACTAGTTGCAGGGCCAATTGAAAGGGCTACAAATTTACTACCCCAATTCTATAAAAAACGAATTTTTGACTATTCGAAAGCAGTTGATGGTATGCGTCAAATACTTTGGGGGTTGTTCAAAAAAATGGTTATTGCTGACAATTGTGCTGAATTTGCCAACCAGATTTTCAATAATTCAGCAGACATGAATGGCAGCACTCTTGTTTTAGGAGCACTATTCTTCACTTTCCAAATTTATGGTGACTTCTCTGGCTATTCAGATATAGCTATAGGTACTTCTCGATTATTTGGCTTTAATTTAATGCAAAATTTTGCTTTTCCATATTTCTCAAGAGACATCGCTGAATTTTGGAGGCGATGGCATATTTCGCTTTCGACTTGGTTTAGAGACTATCTATATATTCCATTAGGTGGTAGTCGTGGCAGTACTCGAATGAAAGTAAGAAATACTTTTATAATTTTCCTTGTTAGCGGGTTTTGGCATGGAGCTAACTGGACTTTTATTGTTTGGGGGGCATTAAACGCTATTTATTTTTTACCGCTATTACTTTCCAACAAGAATAGAGCCAACTTAGATATTGTGGCAAAAGGCAATTTTTTTCCAAATTTTAAGGACTTTTCACTAATGCTTATAACATTTAGTTTAACCGTTTTTGCCTGGATATTTTTCAGAGCAAATACTATTGAACATGCTTTAAGTTATATTTCAGGCATTTTTTCGCCAAATTTTTTTGAAGCACCAATTATCAATAATAACTTTAATTTTACACTAGTCATTTTACTTATACTTGGGTTTATTTTTATTGAATGGATAGGACGAGAATGGAAACATCCCATGGAGAAACTTGGCTTTAATTGGCCACCTTTCATTAGATGGTCATTTTATTCTATTCTTTTTACGCTAACCTTATTATGTAGTGGTTCTGAACAAGATTTTATTTATTTCCAATTTTAAATGTATGCGCAAATTTATCTTTAAAATTAGCCTATTTTTATTTTCATTTCTATTGATAAACATATTATACTTAGTTATCATCCAAAATCTAGATTGGAATTTTTATAAGAGGGTTGAGTCTCTAAATTTAAATAAACCAACCTATGAAAATATTATACTTGGAAATAGTCTTGCCATGGATGGTATCGACTGTAGATTGTTTTCTAATAATCCTGATAATACGTATAACCTAGCAATAGGAGGGGCTAGTTTAAACACCAATTACATTCAACTTTTGGAGTATCTAGAAATAGCTCAAACAAGTCCTAAACGTGTAGTACTTGGTATTGGCTCATACAGAGAGAATTCTTTTAAAAAAAATAAGATTCATCCTATGGTAGAGTTTACAAAACCAGGGTACAACTATAAATTAACTGATTTACCCGTATTAAAATTTAAATGGATCTTCAAAGAGTTAATAAAAAAAATCATAAGTGCAGATCATAGGAATGCCGAACTAGTACAGGGGCAATTGCGTATTTCCCGGACAGTACCCGACAAAACCCAAAATAAAGTGATAATAGGTAATGTACCATTTGCAAAATATCAGAATTCAAATCTCATTAAACAGATAGCCCAGCTTTGTAATCAAAATAAAATTGAATTTATATTGGTTGAAATGCCAGGCTTTAGAAAAACTAGAAATAATAACTCTATTGGCCCATATGAGATGGATTACCAACTGGATAAAAAAGTAAAGCTATATAATTTTAATGGTTCGGATATTGACACCGTTCTTAATCCAAATGAAGATTGGTTAGGAGGTTCGCATTTAAACAAACAAGGAGCAATAAAGTTTACAAAGTTCATTAAAAATTACATCATTCCATAAATTATGGAGTAATTAATAACAGGGCTTCATTTAATTAGGGAATTCCAAACAAAATTTAGGAATTACCTTTAAAGACAATTGTCCAGATGTTAGAAATGCTAAAGTTATTGACTTAGTTAACGCATTAAACAACCACAGTACCAATATAATTATATACAACCCTTGGACTAATGCAAATGAAGTAGTTCATGAATTTAACGTAGAAATTATTAATGACGTTTTTAAAGAAAAAATTGACACAACTGTTTTTGGAGTTAGCCATGATAAATTTACTAACCTAGATTTTGAAAGCCTCAAAAAAGAAAATGCAATTTCTTACGACTAGAAAAGATTGGTAGATATAGATTTAGTGGATTAAAAAAATGATAAAACAAAAAAATAGCCCTCTAATTAGTGTAATAGTTCCTGTTTATAACGTTCAAGACTATTTAAAAAATTGCATTGAAAGTATTCTTTGTCAATCTTATACCAATATAGAACTTATATTGATCAATGACGGTTCTCAAGACAATAGCCCACAAATTTGCGATGAATTCAAAAAGAACGATAGCAGGGTAATTGTGGTGCATAAGATGAATGGAGGTCAGAGTAGTGCTCGAAATGTTGGGCTTAAAACCGCTACTGGTGATTTTATATGTTTTGTTGATAGCGATGATTGGATTAATTCGAGCAATTTTTTTGAAATAATAGTCAGTATTTTTTTAAGAAATAAAGTGGACATTGTAGAATATGATTTTTCTTCATTTGACAATAAAACAGCTGTTCCTTCAGATTTAACAAAAGTAAAAACCACAAAAAAACTGTATAAAGAGAATAGGGAAGAAACTTTAAGTAGAATTATAAAAAACGGACGCTTTGCAGTTTGGCCAAGAATTTATAAAAAAACTATTCTTTCCAACATTACTTTCAATGAAAATAAGGTAGCAGAGGATGTTTATTACAGTTTAAGTATCTTTCAGAATAACGTTGATACCATTTATATTAAACAGCCATTTTACAATTATAGACCAAACTTCAATGGTGTGTCAAGAGGAATTTATACGAAAAACCATTTTGAATCCATAAAAGCTAGCGAATATTTGGTTAAAAAAATTGAAGAGAAAGAAGGTGCAGAGTTGAAAATTATTGCTTACGAGCATTTCCTTAAAAAACTCTTAACGCATTACTCAAGGATTAATTACAATAAAACTATAGATTCTGATTATGTATTAAGAAGGGAAATCAAAAACTTAATCTCACGATACTATCCTAAAATAAATAATAAAAAACTATTGCTAAGAGTAGCAAAATTGACTCCAGTAAAAATATTTGAAAAAATAGCAACTCTTAATTTGTTTTATAATAAACTAAAAAAGAATAAAACTTTCTTAAATCAAAATACATAAGAAGAATAAAAAGGAATTTCTGTAAGTACCACTAAATCGTAGCTGATTTAGGGGTACTTACATTCGATATCAAGCTGGAAAGCGTTCAACTATTTAGTTTTCTTAGTGATAGCAATCAAAAAACTCATAAAAAAGAAAACCGAAAAAGTTTAAATAGGTTCATATATTAATATCCACCGCAGTAAAATTTAATTCCGATTTATTTTTAACGGCCACTATATTTTTTGGAAAAATATAAAAAGAATCATTATTTAAAATTTCAACTATAGAGTCTGCCAAATCTTTTGGATCAACTTCACCATCACCAATTCTGTAATTAGATGACTGACCTACATCATTTAGAAAATCAGTACATTTTCTATGATATTCAACTAGAAAGAAAGGAATATTTGCAAAACATGCAAATATTGACGCGTGAAGTCTTGTTGAAATCATTACACTACAATCTTTAATCAATCTCCAAGTGGAAAAAGTTTCTTTATTATATGGAATTATCTCATAATTTGTAACCTGGGATTTCATAATTACTTCTTCTGTAATTTTCTTATCACCTATTTGACTATTCCCATTAAAAATGAAAAATCTTATTTTAAAATTTGATTTTTTTGACAAACTAGAAAGCAACTCAATCATGAATTTATTTCTATGCTTTTCTTTAACGATATTTCCATTAATATAGGACTCATAATTACATATGCTTACACCAATAATTTTATCTGAGCTAGGTTGCTGTAATTTTAAATCAGAATTATAAACTTTTGGTAACAAAGCAGCTAAATCAAAGGATTCAATTAATTCAATATCAACATTAGAAGAATTTAGGTAATTAAAAGAGTTTTTATCCCTAGTCGCAATAAAATCCATATTGTTAATTAGGTTTAATACCTCTCTTTCATCTTTGATAGATTTAAAGGGTCCTATTGAAACCCCTATTGCCCCTATCCTCAAGTTCCTATTCGCAGTTTTAAGATCTGTGATTCTATTCTTTATTCCAGATGTACCTACTTTTTCGAAAGTAGAACCCCCAGCAAAAATTATATTCTTTGATTTTTCTAGGAGCACTCTCATTTGCATTCCATAAGTTTTACGAAAACTAAAAGGGAATCCTCTTGAGGGTACTAAGGTATTAGGCAAATTTTTTTCTGTTGATAAAAACCTATAATTATCCGTCTGAAAATATTTTTTGGATGCCCAGCTGCAAACCTCTACAAAAGAATCATCTCCGG
This sequence comes from Flagellimonas sp. 2504JD1-5, assembly GCF_053618295.1. NCBI lineage: Bacteria > Pseudomonadati > Bacteroidota > Flavobacteriia > Flavobacteriales > Flavobacteriaceae > Flagellimonas > Flagellimonas sp. 2504JD1-5. The sequence goes on along the minus strand of NZ_JBSIOU010000002.1, from coordinate 201,839 downwards.
TATTATTTTGACCATAATAACCACTGAATAAAATATCAGATCTAAACACTCTCATAATTCCTTTTTTGTAATTAATCCTATTAAATCAAAAATAACACTTCTATTGAAAATATAGCTTATACCTAGATATACTGAAAAGTATATGAATGATATTGTTATAATAGTATAAGTTTTATTCAAATCTTGGAAAAAAGGGAATAAGTTAATCCAATAAATCGCTAGAAATGAAAAAACACCAAGTAAAAGTGGTTTAAAAAAATCAGCTAATTGTTCTTGCAACTTATAATCAATTAATTTCCCAGAATAAAACCCATTGATAAAAGTTAGCATTATTGCGGTAATTGAAAAGGACCAAATTAAAACCAAAATACCGAATTGAAATGCGATTATAAAGACTATTAATCCAATCACTTTTTTAATGACCTCGAGCTTTAGAAAAAGGTCACTCCTACTTTTTACCTTTAAAATATTTAAATTAAACGAACTAATAGGCCTAAAAATAGATGCTAAACTTAGGATTTGAAAATACAGAACTGAAGGAATCCACTTTTCTCCAAAAACAAGTATTATTAATGGTTCGGCGATTAATATTAAACAAGACATCATTGGGATTGTAGTAAACAAAACTAGCTTCATAGTTCTTTTGTAAGCATTTTTTAAAGCTTTATCATTCGTAATCGAGGAAAAAACAGGAAAGGTGACATTTGAGATTACAGATGATAATTGTTTAACTGGAAAAAGCCTCAAATTATCAGCTTGAGAATAATAGCCAACAGTTGCTGGTGAAAAATATTTACCAATGGCTATGTTATACAAATTATTATAAACTGTATCTATTAAGCCAGAAAGAGTCATTTTATAACCAAAATTAAAATGAAAATGAAAAAGTTTTCTGTTGAATAATAAAGATGGCCTCCATTTAATCAGTATCCAGCCTAAAAGAACGACAACCATTGCCTGTGTTAGATTCATCCATACTAAACTCCAAACCCCAAAACCTTCTAATGCTAGGTAAATTCCAATGGCTCCTGATATAACATTAGATGGAAAACGCACTTTCATTTGTGTTTTAAAATCTAGCTCTTTTGTAAGTTTAGCCATATGAACAACAACAAAAGATTTTATAACTACTGATAGAGCCAAAACTCTTAAAACCGTAGTTAAAAGTTCTTTTTCATAAAATTTTGCAACAAAAGGTGCGATAAAAAAAATAATGGCGTAAACTAACGTGCTGACAGTAATATTTGAAAAAAAAACAGTAGAATAGTCCTTATGTGATGGTTCTTTAAGTCTTATCAAAGAAGTAGTCATTCCACCGTCTACAAGAAATTCACCTATTGCAATGAATACCAATATCATTGCAATTATTCCAAAATCGCTAGGAAGTAAAAGTCTAGCAAGGATTATTTTTGTAATAAAATTTATTAATTCCCCACTAAAACGTTGAATAAAAGACCAAAAAAGCCCATGAAGTGTCTTTCTTTTTAAACTGCTCATGCAAAAGAATCGTTACCTACCGAATTATCTACCTTTAATTCCAAAAAATTAAGTATTCTTTGAGCTCGTTTACTAATGTCAAAATCTTTAGAGTAATCCAATGCGCTCTTTGACATATTAGCCATTTTTATTTCATCATTTAAAATAGTATTTATACCCTGTTTAATTTGGTTGACATCCAACGGGTCCACCAAAATTGAAAAACTCGAATCACATTGAAATTTAATTTCGGGTATATCAGATGAAACAATTGGCAAACCACAGGCCATAGCTTCTACAATAGCATTGCAAGACCCCTCATGCAATGTCGGTAATACAAAAAGGTCTGCCGCTGATAATAGTTCGGGAACTACCTCTCTAGTTACTTTTTTATTAAAAACAACAGCCTTTCCTTCAACTTCTTGTGGACCTCCGCCAACAAAAATAGCTCCTAATTCTTGATTACCCTCAACTGCCCTTAAAACTCTAAGCGGCCCCTTATTTTCCAGAAAACGACCAACAAATATAACTAGTTTCTTATCCAGAGGGAGACCATACTTTATCCTCATTTCCTCTTTTTTTCTTGGATAAAATAACTCTAAATCCACGGCATTGGGTTCAACAATAATTTTTCTTTTGTCTGCTCCGTGTTCAACAAGCCTTTCCTTTATTTGAGGAGATACCGCGATAAATCCTGAAATATTATCTAGATACTTTTTATATGTATAAGCGCTGTAATAATTTCTTCGCACATTTAGATTGTCATATTCTCCAATGGCAGCGAATATAGGTTTCTTAAATTTTCCTAAAGCTCTATGAGCCACTATGGCGTTAGAAAGGAAATGAGAGTAGATAACATCAAATATCAAATTATGCGATTTAACAACTTTTTTTACCGCTTTTACTGCTGACTTTTGGCCTAACAAATAGGTGTTGAATCCTAATATATTGCGGTTAGAAAAAGAAAATGATATTGGACGATAAACCGTACAGTTCTCTTCGCCATAGGATTCAACCTTTTTGGCTCCATTGGATAAAAAACCTTTTGGGGATATTACACTTACCTCATGTCCCAACTTACAAAACTGTTGTATCAAATTATAGACAAAGGTACCCCTTGCTGGATTTTCTAAAGATGGATAATTATCAGATACTACCAGTATTTTCATTGCGCTATTTTTTCTTGTTTAACCTTTGATATTATATGGACGGTAGAACCAATTAACACGGCAAAAAAGAACCAGAATAAAATTTTTCCTATACTTCCTCCCTGCTTAGACATATTAAAGATGACAATGACGAATATTACAAGATTTAAAGAATCTCCAGACTTTTTAAAATAGAGCAGTAGTAATTTGATTAGCCGTACTAGAAAAATCATAAATAAAATTATTCCAGGAAGACCACAAGCAATGAAGATATAGAGAAAAATGTTATGAGGATTCAAATTGATCCCTGAATAAGCAAACATTCTGGGCCTGACTCCTTCAAACCCAGAACCAATGATAATATTATCCTGAATTATGTTAAATGCAGCATCCCATAATACATTTCTTCCTGTGTCACCCTTTTCCACTGTTTCTAACATGCGTTCTGCCATCATAGGGTTTGTTTCCAACATATAAGTTATCAGCATACTAGAGGCAAAAAGTGCAAAAATAAGCAATGCCCATTTCTGGAGAACTCCCGTCTTTCTAAAATAGAGTAGCACGGCAAGACCCAAAAACATAGATATCAAAGCTCCACGAGAACCAGACGTAGCTACTATGCTAACGAAGGGAATACAAATGGCCGTTATTATTATGAATCTTTTTATTGAAAACTTATTTAATAACTGAGAAATTGCAATTAAGAAAGCTATGGAAGCCTTTGCTCCCATAATATTAGGATTCTCTCCAAACAACAATAATCTACCATTATGATGGGTGACGCCATTGCCAAATGAAATCAATAAAAAAACCAATAGCATACTAGCTATATAGGTGTTTAAAACTATAGGTGAAAGTCTTGGCTTACAATTTAGATGAGCAGCAATAAAAGTTACTAACACTATTAAAAGAAGTGTTCTATAATTGTAAGCATATTTTATGTCAGTTACATATTCTGAATTTATAGCTGAACAAATAAACCCAACTACAATTAATAATAACAGAGGAATTATAAATCTCTTTAAGGGTGCAAAGTGAAAATTCCTGCCAATCAAGGGTACCCAGCTGGCCAAATAGAATATAGTTGTGATATAGGTGACCGAAACTGTGCCGACTAATTGAAAAGGATCCCATTTCTCAAAAGTTACGGAAAATACCAGTAAAATTAAACAGAAATCATTGATAATATTTAAAGTCCTTATCATAATTTATTTCTGAGCATTTAGCATCAGGGAACAAATTAAATTAAAAATTAAGTGGAAAACTGAATTAATAGATTAAAAACAAGTTTTATCGAATAAAATTTAATTCAACCATTCAAGTTTGAAACTACATGCGAGTAATTTGTCCAGAAAATGATTTTAAGAAATCAACATTAAACTTCAATACACCTAAATTTTTACAGTTTAAACGATTATAAATCATCTTTTACCCTATCCCTTTAAATAAAATATAATTTTACAATGTTACTTAGTCTGAATATTATTATCATCAATTTTTATGATAAGAAACTCAAAAAAACCTTAATCTTCCAAATAACTATTCTAAAACATGAACCATTTGAATAAACCTACCAAAAAAGTCGCAATAATATATCCATATTTTGCCCATTATAGGTTACCCGTAATTCGAGAATTGCTAAAATCGCCTAACTTCAATTACACTCTCGTTTCAGATCCTATTTCCAGTAACGATATTAAAAAAATAAACCCTGATTTGGCAAATAAAGATGTATTAGATGGAGGTCTCAAATGGAAATTTGTAAAAAACAGATGGGTATATAAAGAAGCCATACTTTGGCAATCTGGATTATTGAGACTTTTACGAAAAGAAAAGTTTGATAGCGTTATTTTCTTGGCCAATGCATACTACATTTCTACATGGGTAGCAACTTTTTATCTTAGACTTACAGGTAAAAAGGTATATATGTGGACTCATGGTGTGATAACCAAAAAAAAAGATTGGAAATGGACGCTTAGGAAAACTTTTTATGGCCTGAGTGATGGAGTTCTTTTATATGGTCATAAAGCCAAGGCAGTAATGACCAAAAATGGATTTCCAGAAAAAAAGTTACATGTCATATACAACTCAACAGGAACCATTGACAACTTGGTCAGTAAAAATGAAATAAGTTTTGATAAACGAACACAATTTAAACGGCAACTATTTAAATATCCTGATTTACCCATCATCATATTTGTTGGCCGCCTTAAATATGTCAAAAAACTGGACCAAATCCTTCATGCTACTCATCTTCTCGTTGAAGAAAATTTTAAAATCAATGTGCTATTTGTGGGAGATGGAGAAGCGCGAAAAGATCTGGAAAACCTAACTCAAAGCCTAAACCTTAACGATTATTGCCATTTTTATGGAGCTTGTTTTAAGGAAGAAGAACTTGAAAACCTGTTCGGTATAAGTAGTCTCTGCGTGTCTCCAGGAGAAGTGGGCTTAACCGCAATGTCGGCATTAGGGAATGGAATCCCTGTACTTTCGCATGATGATTTCAATTTTCAAATGCCGGAATATGAAGCTATCATTCCAGGCGTTAATGGTTTTCTTTTCAAAAGAAATTCCATTTCCGATTTGGCTTTAAAAACCAAACAATGGATTGAGGAACATAGAGATACATCAGAAGAATTAATGAAAGATAATTGCAAAAAAATAATTCGAGAAAAATATAATGCCGAATACCAAGCAAAATTGATAAATGCCGTACTTCTCTCTAAGAATTGAATTGATCTTATTTTTTCATCCACCTTTTAGAGAAATGGGTACCATTATAACGTAGCCTTCCCTAAAAATAGGACAGTATAAAATTCAGAAATATTTATTTTAAATAGATTCTCTCGAAGATATTATTGTAATTACACTAATAAGTCTAAACAATCGTTTGGATATTCAAACGCATCTATTCATCTAGATTTTTGAAGTTATTATCTGATTTATAAAATTATTAATTATTTCCGAATTAAGTTTGCCCCTAATTGTGTCAAACCAAACAACAAACCTTCTAAAGTTATTTTCTATACTTTGAAAATTCTTACACTCCTAAATATTGTTCAAAATATGGGTATGCGATATACCCTATACCGTTTATTTTATGAAGTCCGAAGAAAAATGGGACTTTTAAAATTAAGATTCCCTTCTCAACCTAGACCAATTAATTGTTCTTTAACATTGGAAGAATGGAGAAAGAATGCCCCAAAGTTTTTCTTTGAATCAAAAGAATCATTGAAAATCACCAAGAATAAGTATTCCAAACTTCAGGAAACATATGATGATATTCAAAACAGCATCTATACTTTTTTCAGTAAAACAAAACTATCATTAGGAAAAGATTTCGATTGGATTACAAATCCAGAGACAGGATATCAATATGATTTGAAACACTGGTCTAAAATAGTAGACCTATCAAAAGAAGCTGGAGATATAAAGTTTGTATGGGAGAAAGCGAGATTTTCTTTCTTGTACGATATTATTCGTTATGATTATCATTTTGACAAAGACTGTTCCGAAATAGTGTTCAACGAGATTGAATCCTTTTTGGTTCATAACCCAATAAACTTGGGGCCCAACTACAGGTGTAGTCAGGAAATAAGTTTAAGGATTCTCAATTGGACATTTGCACTCTACTATTATAGAAATTCAGCTGCATTAACTGAGAAAAGGTTTAATTCTATTATGAATGCCATCTATTGGCAATTACATCATGTCTACAATAACATTAATTTCTCCAGAATTGCAGTAAGAAATAACCATGCCCTGACTGAAACACTTACACTATATTTAAGTGGTTTGTTGTTTCCATTTTTACCGGATACTAAAAAATGGTCGAAAAAAGGTAAAATTTGGTTCGAGGAAGAGATTGCCTATCAGATTTATGAAGATGGAACTTTTCTGCAGTTTTCCATGAACTATCACCGAGTTGCCATTCAATTACTTACTTGGGGAATAAAACTTGCAGAAATTCATGAAGACCCGTTCAATTCCATTGTATATAAAAGGGCTGAAAAATCATTATACTTTTTAAGACAATGTCAAGACGAGCAAAGTGGAAAACTTCCTAATTACGGGGCCAATGATGGTGCACTTTTTTTCAAGCTGACCAATGATGATTACCGTGTATATACATCACAATTGAATGATTTAAGTGCTGTACTCTTTAATGAAGTTTCAAAACAAGATGAAAGTCAACAATGGTATGGAGTAAATAATTCAAAAATAATTACCAAAGAGAACAACAAATTGGCCGCCTTTCCTTTGGGTGGTAATTTTGTAATTAATGATGGTTCAACCAAGACCTTTGTTAAATGTGCACAATACAAAGACAGACCGGGAGATGCGGACAATTTACATGTGGATATCTGGCTGGATGGTGCAAACTATATTTGGGATACGGGATCCTATAAATACAATACTACGGAAGAATGTGGTGATTTTTTCGTAGGATGTAAAGCACATAATACAGTGTCCTTGGATGGTAAGGAGCAAATGCTAAAAGGAAGTAGGTTTATTTGGAACTATTGGACCAAAAAAGCAAAAGCGAGTCTCTCAGAAACCACTAAGTCATATGTTTTTAACGGTCAATTTCAAGGTTTTCCCGAACTTGGAAATAAAATCGTTCATAAAAGGTCAATAAGTAAGAAGAAGGGGCAGAATCAATGGAATATTGTAGATTCAATTCAAAATGCTGATAATTTATCAGCTCAACTTTATTGGCATTTCAATCCGAGAACTTATGGACAAATTGATATTATCTGCAAAGACCGTGATGGAAATCTTCTCGATCCAATAATCGAAGAAAAATGGTGTTCTAACTATTATGGTGAAAAAGAACCTTCAATTAGGCATATCTATATTTCAGAAACTGGTTTTGAAACAATCATTGAAATTAATTCAAAATGAAAATATTATTAGTACATCAATATTTTGTTGGGAAAAATCAGGGTGGCGGTATCCGATTTAATGAAATGACCAAAATTTGGGCAGAGAAAGGGCATGAAGTATCAGTAATCGCCGGAATGCTACATACAGCGATGGAATTGGATTCTAGATATAAAGGAAAATACTTTTATTTGGAAAAGGATTTTGAAAAAAATATCGATGTTTATAGATGCCATGTATCAGATCAATATGATGTAAGTTTTTTGGGAAGGCTGTGGGCCTATTTCTCTTTCGTTTTTTCAAGCATTTGGGCAGGTTTATTTTTGGTGAAAGGCAAATATGATGCACTTGTTGTCACTTCCCCCCCCCTTTTTGTAGGAATTACTGCTTATATATTATCGAAGTTAAAAAGAATACCGCTAATTTTTGAAGTACGGGATTTATGGCCGGAATCAGCTATTGATACAGGTGTAATAAGTAATTCAACTCTGATAAAGTTATCATATAAATTTGAAGCTTTCATATATCGGAATTCAAAACTCATCAATGTTCTCACCCCTGCCTTTAAAGAAGCTCTCATAAAGAAGGGTGTCCCAAAGGAGAAAATCATTTATATTCCCAATGCCGCAGATTTCGGCTTGGCAGAAAAAGTTGCGGAAAATTTTGTTTCTGACACATTCAGAAAGGAAGAAGGAATTGATGATAATTTCGTAATTACCTACATAGGTGCACATGGCATTGCCAACCATTTAATCCAACTAATTGATGTAGCAGAAAAGCTTACCGACACCAATGTTCTCATACAACTTATCGGAGATGGCCCCACAAAAAAAATGTTGATTGAGGAAGTTAAAAAACGAAACTTAAGCAATGTTCGATTTGTTGGTTTTGTAGACAAAGAAACAGCCTTCAAATATATACTCGCTTCTGATTTAGGCACTGCGGTATTAAAGAAGGTTGATACTTTCAAAACAATTTATTCAAACAAAACATTTGATTATATGTCTTGCAAAAAACCTATTCTTTTAGCAATTGATGGTGTTTCCAGAAAGCTAATAGAGGAGGCTCAATGTGGTGTTTTTGCTGAACCGGAAAATGCAGATGATATAGCAGAAAAAATACGGGGTTACTTAAGAGGAGACCACAATATGATCGAACAAGGTTCAAACGGGTATAATCATGCGAAAGAACATTTTGACAGAAATAAATTGGCACTCAAATATTTGAATGAAATTGAAAAAGTAGCTCGTAAATAATGTATATAGCGTTTAAAAAGAACTCATAAAAATAAACTCTTTGTAATAGAAATCTTTTATCCATGAAAAGAAAGAATCTTATAATTTTTGGAACACGACCAGAAGCCATTAAAATGGCTCCTTTAGTAAAAGAGTTTAAGAAATCCAGTGCTTTTGAAACTAAGGTTTGTGTAACAGCACAACACCGCGAAATGCTAGACCAAGTACTCGATTTTTTTGAAATTACACCAGATTACGATTTAGATTTAATGAAACCTGGGCAAAATCTTTACGGACTAACCGCGGCTATTATAACTGAGTTACAACCTGTATTAGAATCATTTAAGCCAGATTTTGTATACGTACATGGCGACACAACTACCACAATGGCTGCAGGTATCGCTGGCTTCTATTCAGGGGCAAAAGTTTGCCATGTAGAAGCCGGGTTGCGTACTTTTAACAAATATGCTCCTTTTCCTGAAGAAATTAATAGATCAATTACAGGCCGAATTGCAGACTACCACTTTGCCCCAACTACAACTTCTCAAGAAAATTTATTGAGGGAAAACATTGATAAAGCATCTATTTTGATTACTGGAAATACTGTTATTGACGCACTTTTAGAAAGTTCCTCGAAAGTACAAAATATAGAGGATAGCGAAATAGAGGAGTTAAAGCAAACCTTAGATTTTGATCAAAAAATTGTGTTGGTCACTGGCCACAGAAGAGAAAATCACGGACAAGGATTTATAAACATTTGTAATGCGCTAAAAGAGATTGTTGCTAATAACCCTGAAGTACAAATCGTATATCCTGTGCACTTAAACCCAAAAGTGCTAAAACCCGTACATGAAATTTTGGGAGATCTTTTTAATGTAAAACTAATTAAGCCATTAGCCTACCCGGCCTTTGTTTGGTTAATGAACAAGGCAGAACTTATTATTACCGATAGTGGTGGCGTACAAGAAGAAGCACCCAGTTTAGGTAAGCCAGTACTGGTAATGAGGGATACTACAGAGCGACCTGAGGCAGTAGATGCAGGTACCGTTGTTTTAGTAGGAACAGACACTCAAAAAATAGTTAGTGAGGCCAATAGCCTGCTAACAGACATAGATAGATATCAGTCCATGAGTAAATTACATAACCCTTATGGTGATGGGCAGGCATGCCAAAGAATAGTCGAATTCATAGAAAAACTCTAAATACAATTATGCAAAAACCGGAAGTTAATATTATAGGACTTGGTTATATTGGTTTGCCAACAGCAGCCTTAATAGCAAAAAACGGCACCTATGTACATGGGGTGGATATTAATCAGGATGTTGTTGATACCATCAATAATGGGAAAATTCATATCGTTGAGCCCGATTTAGATGAAGCGGTCTTGCAGGCCGTTTCAAACGGGTTTTTAAAAGCAAGTACTGAAGCTGTAAAGGCGAACACTTATCTAATAGTGGTACCAACGCCTTTTAAAAATAATCATGAACCCGATATTTCCTTTGTAGAATCAGCTACCAACAATATCATTCCCTTATTGAAGAAAGGAGACACCTATATTATCGAATCAACTTCCCCTGTTGGCACTACAGAAAAAATGATGAGCTTAATATATGAAAAAAGACCTGAATTAAGAGGAGAGATTTATATAGCATATTGTCCTGAACGCGTACTTCCCGGCAATGTCATGTATGAGCTTGTTAATAATGATCGTGTCATTGGAGGAGTAGATGAAAAAAGCACTAAAAAAGCAGTCGAGTTTTATCGAAATTATGTTACCGGAGAATTACATGAAACTAATGCGCGAACTGCAGAAATGTGTAAATTGGTGGAAAACTCATCCCGTGATGTACAAATTGCCTTTGCAAATGAACTATCCTTAATTTGTGACAAGGCTGATATTGATGTTTGGGAATTGATTAGTCTAGCAAATAAACACCCAAGAGTAAATATCCTACAGCCTGGATGTGGCGTCGGAGGACATTGTATTGCTGTAGACCCATACTTTATAGTTGCTGAGTATCCAATGGAATCTAGAATAATAGGAAAAGCAAGAGAAGTTAATAACTATAAGTCTTTCTGGTGTGCAGAAAAAATTATTTCAACCAAGCTGGAATTTGAATTACGTCATGGAAGAAAACCAAAAGTTGCTCTTTTAGGATTGGCATTTAAACCAAATATTGATGATTTGAGGGAATCACCAGCTAAATATATTGTTCAACGTGTCTTACAAGATTCTAATAATGAGGATTATTACATAGTTGAACCCAATATTGATAATCACAATGTATTTAAACTAACCGACGTTTCAGTTGCTGTCAAAGAAGCAGATATAATTGCAGTTTTGGTTGCTCACAAGGAATTTCAGAAACTAAATGAACTCAATAATAAAGTTATTTTAGATTTTAGTGGAGCGTTGAAAAAATTATGAGTTTGTCTGAATTGTTTTAATAATTCTGTGTTGAGGTAATAACAAAAAATAGAACAGCTATGTGGTTGTGTTGTCTTCCCAAAAATGGGGTAAGGCAATAATACAGTCAAAATTATGTATAGATTATATTTAAAAAGGTTGTTGGACTTCTGCTTCTCCCTTCTGGGATTAATACTTTTATCAATTCCTATTTTAATATTGATTATAGTAATGACAATAGCAAATGGAGGAAAACCTTTCTTTGTTCAAAAGAGACCCGGTAAAAAAGGCCGGGTTTTTAAACTTATAAAATTCAAAACCATGCGTGATTTTGAGGGAGGAAACTCAGATGATTTACATAGTCCAAAAAGAGTTACTAAAATTGGCGGGTTCATTAGAAAGTACTCCCTGGATGAGGTTTTACAACTAATCAATGTTCTTAAGGGCGATATGAGCATTGTAGGACCAAGACCATTGTTAGTGGAATACTTACCTCTTTATAATCAAACTCAGAAAAGAAGACATGATGTTAAGCCAGGTATTACGGGTTGGGCTCAGGTAAATGGAAGAAATACCATAAGTTGGGAAACGAAATTCGATTATGATTTGTGGTATGTGAACAATATAAGTTTTAAAACTGATTTAATAATCATATTTAAAACAATTCAAAAAGTAATCAAAAAGGAAGATATCTCTGCAAGCGAAGAAATTACAATGAAACCCTTCAGAGGGAGTCCATCCACCTAAAACTTTAATTATATTTCTTCAGTGTAACGGTAAACAGGAAAAAAGTTAACGCTCTTTTGCCCAACACCTTTCGCAATTATAAGTTCCTCATAAAGAGCCTCATCCACAATATATTTCCAAACTTTGAACTTTTTGAAGTCTTTGGAAAATGAAGCTTTGAATTGAAATAAGGAATCATGCTCGCTTCCTAGTCCTCCTCCCAAATTAAAATATTTGTATCCTTCGTTGGTCCCACTAATCCTGGTCTCATCCAAAAGTAATCGTATTGGGGTAAGGTGAAGATAGTCGTTTCTCGTTCCAGAAATGTGATACTGAACTATATTATTGGTTTTAAACATCATAGCCGCTGAAATAATTTCATTGGTTTCTTTCATTATAGCATAAAGAATATCTGTTTCAAAACTTTGGCTCCTGGCCATTTGCGAAAAATAGTTTTTGTCAAAGTAATAGGATTTCTTTGCATTTACCCGATCCATATTCTCATAATATAAATCGATGAAAGTTTCAATATCATCTGCGTTGTTAGTTATTTTGACATCGCAAAGTCGACGTGTTTTGTTAAGATAGCGCTTGGTGGTCTTGGAAAATGACTGTCGTTGAATATCCGACTCCTTGGTAAGGTCTATGTTAACCACATCACCTAATTCATCAATTTGACCAATGCTCTTTAGCAACTCTTCTTGTCCAGAAATAAACGGATTTAACCTTGAAAAAACACTGACCACCTTTCTTTCCCTAAAATATGAATTAAGACTATTATAGAAAGAATTGTATTGTTCAGTTTTAAAATCTCCTTTCCAAATTGGGCCCGGGTACCCGTATACCGATGTGAAATCAAAATATTCCGTATCGGGAATTGAACGTAATATCAATGGCAGTGCGATAACCACACCTTCATGCTCGTATTTTAGTAAAACAGGCTTCTCCCCTTTATTGATTCCAATATTATGATACTCAAATGTATGGTAACAGTCATACTGTCCAATTTCTAGAAGAACATTATCCCATTGGTTCTTTTCTGTTATTTCAAAAATCATAGCATTTATTTTTGAATGTTCCCCATTTCGTTTATTACAGGCTTCCTTTTTTTGGATTGTAGCAAAGGAACTTCATCTACATACACGACCTCCACCTGAGCATCATGGCCTAAATACGACTTACTTTCCTCTACCAGCTCCCTCTCCTTAAAAAATGTTTCATTCCATGGATTAAGTCTGTACAGATATTGCTTAGGGCCTGTTTGAGCAAACTGAAACTGCTTTAACTCTTCATATTTCTCAGTGATGGTATAGATTAAATATGGAGAAATAATATTCCCAGATGTATCCCAAATAATATCTATTACCCTACCATCTATTCTATTAAATGTTGGGGGCTGGTTATCACCCATTTCAGTAGATAACCTAGCTAAATCGCCCGTATCATAACGTATTAAAGGCATGCAGTAATTGAATAAATCTGTCACAACAATTCTTCCCATAGCACCAGGTTCAGCAGGCCTGTCCTCATTCAAATGTAATATCTCAAAATGATAACTAGCGAGGTTTAAATTATAGTGATAGCTATTTGGGGGGCCTTGTTGGGCCATCACCCCGCATTCCATATTTCCATAACGTGCATAAACTGGAATTCCAAAATATTTTTCCATTTTATCCTTCGTTCCCTTACTTAACGCGTCACCATCGGTAACTATTGATTTAACTTTATGAGAGAACGGTTCAATTTTTCTAGCTTCCAAATAATTTACTAAAACTTCACACATTGAGGCAAAACATACCACACACTTTTCTGAACTACCAGTTTTAAATTCTTCCAATAAATTCTCAATATCATTATCTGTATAGTTCAGAATTCCATACGCTTTGAAATTTTGTCTAAAGAAACGAAGAAGAGCCTTTGAATCATTTTTGTGCAATGCACGTAACAAATATAATCTGTCTCCCAATTCATACCCTCCCTTTTCCGCAAAATACAAGTTATCCGCCTGGTGTCTTTTCCTTTTGTTTTTATTATGGAACAGTTTAAACGGAGTGCCCGTGGATCCATTGGTCGACACCTGAATATTCCTTTTTTCCAAATACAGGTTGGAACGAAAGTTATCATAATCCTCCAAAACAGTATTCTTGTTAATAATTGGAAAATCACTTAGGTTTATACCATCAACATTGGTCATATAAAAAGGGACTGTTGTTTTCGCATGACTCAACAATGACTCCAAACTAGAGCGTCTTAGCTCTTTGGATTTATCAGATTCGTAATTCTCAATTACATCTTTAATTTCCAAATAATGCTTTCGAATTGGAGAACCACTAAGAAAATCATTAAACCAGAAAAGATTCTTGCGAATAAGTTTAAAAAGGGGCATATGATTTAAATACTCTTGTTTTTATTATAATAACTTCCAAACTGGATTATTTGGTCAAATTTGGCGAAGCCAAGATTTTCTCTATATTGGTTAAACTTTTCCACGTCATTTTTTCCTTTCAACCACTCAATATATATCCCAGGGATGTTAACCCCAGCATTATGGGAAAACGGATATCCGCCACCAAATCTAGGGTTCATCTCGATAAAAAACACCTTTTCATCTTGAACAAAAAAGTCACAGTCCATATTTCCGATATGGCCAATGGAATTACCAATGTTTCGTGCCATCTCAGAAAATTTTTCGTTTATTACCGAAATCGCTCTATCTGTTTCTCCATATCTCATTCCTAATTTTTTTCTTACAAAGGATGAATGGTATTTTCCATTAAAATCATTGAGAATATCAATACCATACTCCTGCCCATTTATCATCTCCTGAATTATTATGCTATTCTCAACATCGAATGGAGTATGAGGTTTATGATTAGAGCCTTTTTCCAAACTAATCTTTAAATACGCTATTATCAAACCCAATTCTCTCTCATTTTCAACTCTATTTATTCCCACTGATGCACTTCCCCATCTAGGTTTCACAATTAATGGAAATGTTATTTCCAAGTTATTGATAGCATTTATCGAATCTTCAAAAGTCAAAAAGGTTTTTGGTGTGTCAAGTCCTAGTTCTTTAAAGAAATGATAACTTTTCCACTTGTCAAAGCAGGTTTCTACCACTTTTTCGTTTGAAACCAATACCTTGGTTCCCGTCTCTTCTAGACATGTTTTGTTCCGAGCCAGAATGGGCAATTCCATATCATTCAATGAAATGACCGCATCAACCTTTTCTTTCTCAATTATATTTCTTAAACTGTTCAAATAATTTTCATTATTTATACTAGGCACCTGATAAACTACATCAGCTTCTGCAAGCGCAGAAGCGGAAAGAGTCATATCTATCGCAATAACCTTCCCATTATCTCCTAAAGAGTCTTTAAAATAATTTATCAAGTAGTTTCTTCGACCTGCACATGTAATCAATATATTCAAATTGGTTGGCTTTAAATGTTATTCTATGAATCTATATTTAGGAAAAAAGTTAGTGTCCGATTTTTTTTGTCTGTCACTGAGCAATTCATCGTATATATCTGGAATTGCAACATAACTCCAAATGTTCAAATCTTTATAGTGGTCCGTAAAAGAGGATTTAAACCGCATAAGGCTTCCATCCCTTCCTCCACTCCCCCCCCCAAGGTTCAAATATTTTAATCCATCATTCTTATTCATGAGTCTACATTCATCAAATAAAATCCTTACTGGGCTTTTCTTTAAATGGTCCTCACCGGTACATGCCAGTTCAACATGAGCAATTGCCCCTGTTCTAGCATAAAAAACACCTCCCATGATATCGTTTGTCTCACTATCCCGAGCCAAAAGTATTTTAGAATCTATTAAGGAAGATTTCAATAATGTTCTAAAATATGTTTGGTCAAAATAGAATATTTGTTTTGCGTTTAGTTTATCCATGCTTTGATGGTATAAACGCATAAATTCGCATATCTGATCTTCCTCGCTTGCTATCTCAATAGTACACGTATTGCGTAATTGCCGAATTTTTTGTCTTGTGTTTCGGTTATATTTACTTTTTTGAATGGTATCATCTTCAGTTTGATCAAAATAAATTATCTCCCCAACTTTTTTTAAAGAACCCAAAGAGTCAACAATTTCATGCTGCCCTTTGATAAATGGATTCAATTTTGAAAAAACAGAAACAATGTTTTCTTGCTGCAACCATTCAACAAACTCTTTTTTAAACAAGCTGTTTTCAAAATCTGATGAAAGACCCGTAGAAACAGGTCCCAAATAGCCATGCACCGATGTAAGGTCGAAGTAAAAATCGTCAATCCTCCTTTTAACAAATGGAATACCTATTTTAACATTTTGTTCATCTTCATAGGTTAACAAAATAGGAGTACCCACATTTTCTTTTTCACTGATTATTTTATGATAATCATATGAATGGTAAAAGTCAAAACTATCCATTTGCTTTAACCATCCATTCCAAGCAAGACCATTATCAACAACTCTAATCATTTGGCGAAGTAATTAAATTGCCCCCCGGTATACCAAAAAAGTATTTTTCCGGTAAGGGATTCCCGTTTAACTACCTCTTCCATTCCATAAAATGCTTTTCCAGTATAGGTGGTATCTAGAAAAACGTTGTGTTTTGGCATAGAATCTACCTCAAGTTGCTTTATTTTTTCATTGTACTTCCCGTATCCTCCACACAAAAAATCCTCCTCAACGTCGACCACATTTTCCTGTTTTCGAATTCCGTACATATCGCATAATTCACTATAGAACTGTTGGACAATAGATTCAGCTCTTTGTTTTCTACGCGCCACTGAAATTCCAAAAACTTTTGTTTTAAGTCCATATTTGGAAATCCCTGCTAAAATTCCTGCATGTGTTGAACCAGTACCCGAAGCAACGAAAATGTAATCCGGAAAGTAATCCTTAGCTATGATTTCACCAATGACATCAATATAACTTTTTGCGGCTTCCAAGATATGACCTCCGCCATAAATATAGTACGGCTTTTTTTTATCTAAAACATAGCTGTCCATAGCTTCATCCATGTTTAAAGATATGTCCTCTGGGGCACAAAAAACTAAATTCACATTCGTATTTCTTATAATTTTGGAATTACCTGATTGAACAAAAAAATCCTTCTTATTGCCATGCAGCACCAAAGTGCATTCCAGTCCGTACTTTTTTGCATATAATGCTACAGCCCTGCAATGATTTGATTGAATATTTCCAGTGGTAACCAGCGCATTGTATTGTTCTTCTTTAATTAGATGGTGTAGGGCCATCATTTTTCTAGCCTTATTTCCTCCTCCAAGCAGCGGGAACAGGTCATCCCTAAAAATTGACAACGAACTGGACAGGGGTTCAATCATTTTTATTCTCCTTTATTTGTTCATTTTGCCTTAACCTATGTTCATCAAAAGTAACCATATTGGTATCGTCCAATATCACTTCTGAGGACTTGAATACTTTTACAACTGTTTTCATTAAAATTTTCATATCGAAACCAAATGATAAATTATCAACATACTGAGCATCGAACTCCAATTTCTCATCCCAGTCCACTGCATTTCTTCCAGACACTTGGGCTAGGCCTGTAATTCCAGGTCTCACTGAATGCCTTATCGATTCTCTTTCTGTGTAATAAGGCAAATAATGTACTCTAAGAGGTCTCGGCCCTATTAAACTCATATCACCTTTAATTACATTCAACAACTGAGGGATTTCATCCAATGAAGTCTTTCTTATAAAATTTCCTGTTCGGGTTAAACGTTCCTCATCCGGTAGCAAATTTCCATTTTCGTCTTTCTTGTCGTTCATACTTTTTAGCTTAATAAGACGGAATACTTTCTCATTTAGCCCTGGTCTTTGTTGCGTAAAAAAAGGATTGCCTCTATTTATAGCACATAAGATTATACATAGAGGAACAAACAAAGGTAATAAGGTAAAAAATCCAATTGCTGCGACCAATAGGTCCAGAATTCTTTTAAAGACATTTTTGTACATAATTGCCATTCTTAGTTGTCGGGAACAGATTCGTTTTTTGTTTTGCCGTATTTTTGCACATAGTTGGCTATTTCCTCCGCAATTAACATTCTCCCATAATCGTTCCAATGCTGGTCGAACACCAAGGTTGTTTTTTTTGGTCCACCCGCATGGTCAAAAGCTTCAGCGAAATCGATTATCCCAAAACCCAAATCTTGCAAATGGTGTATAAAAGACTTAGGCGTTACCCTGCTATCCATTAAAATTGCAGACTTTTTAACATCTATATGATATTTTTCAATTAGCAAGTCAAAATTACTTTCGCGAAGTTGAAGCGAATCCTTCCTGTGTAATTCTTGGACATTGGTTGATATGATTTTCCTGTTTCCCTTTGCATGGTTATTGGTAATTCCCCTTAATGAAGAAACCGCCTTCTTAATTGGATCCATTAAACCAATATTTATAGAATATTCCAAAAGTTCGCATTTGCTTCTTAAGGTTAGAAAAAAGGGCTCACGACGTATTAGCTTATATTCACTTCTATCTAAATCTTCATTGTATCTTAAATAAAATACATAGTGGTCTATCTTCGAAAAATGACCTTGGTTTTTATAAATCAGATATAATTGGTCTGCAAAATCGTTCGAAGCATGACCATATTCATAAACTTCAATTCCATCGATTTTGTTTTCAATCTTTTTTCCAATGGAATTTGTATAATCTTGATGGAACCCTTCTATAAATGAATCACCAATCAAGGCAATCTCTATTTTATCATGGGAAGGTTCAAACTCCCTATATGAGTTGAATCCAGATTTGTTAATGCTATAGGCTGATTTGTTCTGTACTCTGTTTCCATAAACCGCATACGCTGTTTGGCCTGGAATCCATTTATTAATTCCGTCAGAATCCACAAATCTGGTTGGTCTATCATCATACAAATGGAAAATCCGTACCAGAACCTCCAAAATCACGAAGATCAAAAGCCCATATAATCCAATTTTTAAAAGAAACCTAGTCATATCAAAACTGAAAATAGATAAATGAACGGTCAATGCCGCTGTCAAAAAACAACAATAAGGTAAAAACGACTAGCGTATAAGCGCAAAACCGTACAAGCTTGGATTTAAATGGAAACGGATTCCTTTCATCCCTACGTATTCCATATTCAAATACAACAAAAATCAGCAGAAGTATGAAATAATCAATCATTCGATAGCCGAGGGGATGTGAATACGATTCGAATGATAGTTCAAGAAAGATAGCTTTCACATAATCCAAGGCCAAGGATAGGGATTCCGCCCTAAAGAAAACCCAGGTTATGCTAACGGCGAGAAACGTTGCGATTACTTGCGTGATTTCTTTGAGCGTAGGTAAATTTCCTGTTTGTCCTATTGTTGTGTTCACATAATTGCGATTGTTCTTCGTCAAGAAAACTGGAACAAAAAGTAATGCATGTAATCCTCCCCAAGCGATGAATGTCCAATTGGCTCCATGCCAAAAACCGCTCACCAAAAAAATCACAAAGACATTTCTTATGGCAAGTGATCGTTTTGTTCTTGATCCTCCCAACGGAATATAAAGGTAATCTCTAAACCATGTGGAAAGTGATATATGCCACCTTCTCCAGAATTCTGCTATATTCCTAGAAAAATAAGGGAATTTAAAATTGGACATCAACTCAATACCAAAGAGTTTTGCCGTACCAATGGCTATGTCTGAATAGCCTGAAAAATCTCCATAAATCTGAAAACCAAAAAACACTGCCCCAAGTAGCAGTGTTGATGATGGGTAACTAGCTGCATTACTAAAAATATCATCCACCATTGGAGCCAAGGCATCCGCTATTGCCACTTTTTTGAATAAGCCCCAAAGGATTAACTTAACTCCCTGGGTGGCTTGATTCTGTGTAAACTTCCTCTTATCCAATATCTGAGGAAGCAAATTTGAAGCCCTTTCTATAGGTCCCGCTACCAATTGAGGAAAGAAACTTACAAAGGTTGCAAAAGACACAAAGTCTTTAGTTGGTGTCATTTTGCCTTTGAAAATGTCCAAAGAATAGGACATCGTTTGAAAGGTATAGAAGGAAATACCCACAGGAAGTATAATGTTCAGTGTCCAAACATGGGTCATTGAAACCCCAAAAAAGGAAAAAGTTTCTATAAATGAATCAATAAAAAAGTTGAAGTACTTAAAGAAACCAAGTAGGCCAATATTAAAAATAATACTGATCCATAATAAACCTTTCTTCTTTTTTGCAGATTTGATCTTATAAATATACTGTCCCACAAAAAAATCGACCACAGTGGACAAAAAGATAAGCGAAAGAAAGCGCCAGTCCCACCACCCATAAAAAACATAACTGGCCAGAAGTAGCCAAAGATTTTGAAACCTAAGACTATTTTTAAATATTGTCCAATAAGCCAGGAAGACTATTGGCAGAAAAACAAAAAAATCGAACGAATTAAATAACATGTGGTGTTATTTCTTCTCCAAAACAAAATTGCCTATGACCAAGGCATCCAATCCCGTTGAATAAAAACAACGTATCGCATCTTTCGGGGATTCTACAACAGGTTCTCCCTGTATATTAAAACTGGTGTTCAAAACTACAGGTACTCCGGTCTTTTTTCCCAATGAACTTATTACTTCGTAATATCTTGGATGTAATTTATCGTTTACGGTTTGAAGTCGTGCACTGCCGTCCACATGGGTCACCGCAGGAATAACATTTTGCTTTTCTTCCAAAACACCGCATACTTTCAACATAAACGGAGCTTCGACCTCTCCTTCCAAATCAAAAAATTCTGTTTTGGCTTCAACAATGGCCGATGGGGCAAATGGCCTGTACGCTTCGCGAAACTTTACTTCAGCGTTGATTTTATCCTTCATATCTGGAAAAGCGGGATTGGCAAGTATACTTCTGCTCCCTAATGCCCTAGGACCTACTTCCATAGGCCCCTGGAACCATCCAATAATCTTACCCTTTTCCAACAAGTCGGAAGCTATATTACAAATATCCTCTTCGTATCTGTATGGCAGCTTAGCGCCATCCAAAACCTTTTTGATCTCCTCATTGCCATATTCCGTACCCAAATACGGGTTGTCATGCACATACGTTCTATCCTTTTTAAGGATTCCGTTGTATAGATAGTAAGCAGCTCCCAAGGCCGTTCCATTATCTCCTGCCGCTGGCATTACGTATATATCCTTAAATGGGCTTTCACGAACAATACGACCATTCATTACACTATTGAGGGACACACCGCCTGCGATGACCAAATAATCTGTTTTGGTTTTCTGGTGCAGAATATGGCATATCTCCAACACTTTGTCTTCCAATACCCTTTGGAAAGCGGCAGCGATATCTTGATGTCTATCTTTAAAAGGTTCATTTGGTTTTCTCGGTTCTCCAAAAACCTCAACAAACTTTTTTGAATACCGTTTGTTGGCCAAGTGTTGAAAATTGAAATAACTCAGATCCAATTTAAATCGACCTTCTTTATCCACCGAGATAATTTTCTCTACCCGCTTTTTATACGTATCAGCATTTCCCATAGGGGCCAATCCCATGGTTTTCCCTTCGTCATAATTGGGTTTGAACCCACAAAATTGTGTCACTGTTTCGTAGAAAGACCCTAAAGAATGTGGAAAGAAATTTTCACTGATTTTTGTGATGTTATTGTCCTTTCCGTGCCCGACCCATGTCGTTGCCCACTCTCCTGCTCCATCAATTCCCAACAAAGCAGCTTCTTTATAAGGTGATATGAAAAAAGAACCCGCTACGTGTGTCAAATGATGTTCTATAAAATGAACTTTTGGCCCATTTTTTCTACTTCCCCAATGTTCCCTGTACCAGGCCCAAAAATTACGTTGCATCAAATATGTATGGCCTAAGTGATATGCCACAAAACGCATCAGGTTACCGGATTTGAACATTCCGGCAAGATTAAAAAGAAGAAACCAGAATTTTTTACTCCAATTATGGTTTGGTTTAATGGAGACAGCTATATGGTCCACATCTGTATAATCCAATCCAGCTATTTTCAAGCACCTTGCCGAAGAAAGTACGGGAAATTCCCTGGTATGTTTTTGTCTATTTAGTCGCTCTTCTTCAATTGCGGTTATTAGCTTTCCATCTTTTACTACACATGCGGATGAATCATGGAAATAATAATTAAGCCCTAATATGACCATTTATCTTTTGGTTTTGGTTGATTTTAATTTCTCGGGGATTTTGGTTAAAATTTAATAATTCTGAATTCCGACCTTCTGTTTTCTCCGTGCTTCTTTTCTGGGCATTGAACACCATCTCCACATTCATTGGTCAATCTAGTTTCACCAAAGGCATCATGCTTGATTCTTTCCTCGGAAATCCCTTGGGAAAGAATGTACTTTACCGTTCTCTCAGCTCTCTTCTCGGACAACCATTGGTTATACGTATGGGTTCCTCTTGAATCGGTATGGGCGCCTACTTCGATGACCAAACTTGGCGTGTTTTTCATTATGTCCACAAGTTTGTCCAATATGGTTTTATCATTGGTGGTAAGATAGGACGAATTTAACTTAAAATAAACGTTGGACAGTTGATCAATTGCACTTTTTATTTGTACCAACCTTGCATCTTCCGCTTCTTTCTTGGCTTTTTCTGCAGCCAAACGGGCTGCTTCTTTTTCTCGCTGCAGTCTTTCTGCCAATAATCGTGCTTCTTCATCGGCTTTTTGTTTAGACGCTATCGAATCTTGAACACGTTGTTGTTCTTCCTCCAATTCTTTCAACAAAGCCAACTTCTCCTCCCCTTTTCTGGAAAATCCTTTTTTGACATTAAATCGATATGCTACCCCAACGGCATGCTGAATATGGTTGGTTGCATTCTCAGCATCCATGGCCCATTTTCCTGTTGAACTAAAATCCAATCCCCAATGTTCCGAAAACCAAGTTCTGAAACCTACCAAAGCGTTATAAGTTCCTCTACCTTGATTATTTGCGTCAGTGTAACCAGCACCGATTCCAACATAAGGGTCAAAAAAGCCCATTTCTCCAAGAATCTTATTTAAATCGTAGTTAATTCTAAAATCAATGGCGAAATAATCTACATCTTCCGGATTAACTGCATTATCGACAATCTTTCCTTCATCATATTTGTTATAACTGGCAACAGCCTCTAATCCCAACCCATTTTCAAAATAACGACCTATACTGGCGCGAGAAGGATATGGAACTGTGTGCCATCCATCGCTAAGGTCGAATAGCTTTCCAAATTCATCTCCAGAATCATCCACAAAATTTGTTCCCAGGGTTACCATCCAATAACTATATACAATACTATCTTTTTTGGTGAGCTGGACATCTTGACCAGCCATTTGGAGGGAACTAAATACAACAAGTGCCACAATAAGAGGTTTCACACTTTTCATTTTGAATAAGATTTGAGGTTCTTTTCACAACAAAGCTAAATCAACCCTAACGTAATTTTTTGCTTTGTACTTTGAAGTGCTCTTATTTTCGACAAGAGGTTAGATGCGAGTATTTAAACTTGTTTAAAAGTCTGATTTTTGAATAGTCACATTTTTAGTAGTAATCGGTAATTTATAGATGTAAAATGGAAAAGAAACCAAGGAATTTTCCTTATCCCTATTGTCTTTAGAATCTGATACATCAACAGTTATAACAATTTCATTTTCTTTTTCTGATTTTGCCAATTTTGGGGCAATTTCACCTTTTTGTTCTCCCAAACACATCACTACCAGAACATTTTGGGAAAAATCGACCGTAGGAATCGGTAGTCCAGGTTTTCGGGTTTTATTGATTCTGGAATAGAATTTCGCCAATGACTTGGCATCTGAAATAACAGCGGCTTCGTAATTTTCGATTCCGCTATGAGCATCACTGGCAACCAAGTCAAGACCAGATGTGTCCATTGTGTCCATTTTGGTCTCTTTTTGTGCTTTGCATGATACCAGACAAACAAAACATATGTACAGTAAATGTCTCATTGATCAAAACGTGTTCTTAAATCTAGATTTATAAGCCTTCTCATAAACTTCCTCGTACAAGGGAAGAATGTTCAATATATCAAAATTGGATGCCACTTGATAGGCATTCTCCTTGAATTGCTCCAAGACTTCATCATCACCCAAAATATGCATGGCCTTTTCCGCCATTTCAGCCACGTCGCCAACGTCCGCCAAATAACCTGTTATACCATTCTTGTTGACCTCAGGAATACCTCCTGTATTGCTAGAAATAACCGGAGTTCTATTAATCATAGCTTCCAAGGCGGCCAAACCAAAGCTTTCTGATTTTGAAGGCAATAAAAATAGGTCTGAAAAACAAAGAATACGGTCAATTTCGTTGCTATTGCCCAAGAAAACCACCTTGTCCTTAATATCCAATTCATCACAAAGTTGTTCGGCAAATTCTTTTTCAGGCCCCTCGCCCACCATGACCAATTTCGCGGGAATTTTCTCCTGAACTTGGTAAAATATATGGATGACGTCTGGAATGTTCTTTACTTTTCTAAAATTACTGATATGAGTGATGATTTTTTCGTCATCCTTTGCCATCAATGATCGTTGGCAATCGGTATAGTCTTGCTTGTATTTTGAGGAATCGATAAAATTGGGAATCACCTCAATATCCTGTTCAATTTCAAAAATATCCAGGGTTCTTTGTTTCAAAGCTTCTGAGACCGACGTGACAATATCCGATTTATTGATGCTAAAATTCACCGCCGGTTTGTAAAACGGGTGTTTTCCTACCAAAGTAATATCCGTACCATGCAATGTGGTGATCATCGGGATGAATATCCCATATTCCTGCAACATCTTTTTCGCCATATAGCCCGCATATGCATGGGGAATGGCATAATGCACGTGCAATACTTCGATTCCGTACATCTTTATCGTATCGACCAATTTGCTGGACAAGGCCAACTCATAGGGCTGATAGTGAAAAAGGGGATATTCGGGCACATGCACTTCGTGAAAATGAATATTATTGCTCAAAAGCCCCAGTCGTACGGGCTGTTTGTAGGTGACAAAATGCACTTCGTGCCCTCTTTCGGCTAGGGCTATGCCTAATTCCGTGGCTACAACGCCACTACCTCCAAATGTGGGGTAACAAACTATAGCTATCTTCATAAGAACAAATCTAAGGCAATATTTTATTCCTAATTTATAATGGAATCATAAATCGCCTGCTGAATTCGGGTTCGAAGACCTGATTTGATGAGCAGAGTATTACTAGAAGACGGATAGGTTCTATTGGATAGAAACACATATACCAGTTCTTCGTCGGGGTCGGCCCAGGTGTACGTTCCAGTGAAACCACTGTGACCAAAGCTTTTTCGAGAAACACAACCACAGGTTGGCCCGCTATCTTTTAATTGGGGTTTGTCAAAACCAACGCCCCGGCGTACGTCCTTATGGCAAAAATAGCAGGTGTTGAATTTTTTAATTGTACGGTCCGTTAAAAAGCGTTTTCCACCATAAACTCCTCCTTGCAGGTACATTTGCATTATTTTGGCCACATCCATAGCGTTGCTGAACAAACCTGCATGCCCTCCTACTCCGCCTTGCATGGCCGCTCCCATATCGTGGACATAACCCTGTACTGTTTGATATCTGTAATAGTTGTCTTCCTCGGACGGTATAATGGTTTCCTTTGGAAATTTTTCCAACGGATTGAATGCCGTATGGTGCAATCCCATTGGGTTGATTAAAAATTCCTCAATCAATTGGTCCAAAGATTGCTTATAGGTATCCTCAATATATTTTTTGAAGACATAGTAGGCAACATCACTATAACGATATCTGTTCGATTTTAAACTTTGTCTTCCAATCCTATTATAAATTGAATCTTTGTAGGAATCGGTTAGATACAAATTTTCGGCTACTTTATATGAGTAACCTTCGGTTGGGGCATTCCTATAAAACTGATTGGAAGGTTTCCGGTTTTTGGTCAAGGTATCAATATAAAAGGCAATCCAGGCTGGTAGCCGACCGTAGTGGGAAAGTGCTTTTAGTACGGTTACATCTTTGAGTTCGGTTGAATCATATTGAGGAATCATGTCCTTGAACGTATCGTTCAGCGCAATTTTACCTTCTTCTTCCATTTTCATTATCAAGGGCAAAGTCGATAAAATCTTGGTCAACGAAGCCAAGTCGTAGATATGCTCTCCTTTTATTTTTTCTTCAGAATTGTATGTAGGTTTACCAAAATTCTTATTGTAAATCACCTTCCCATTTTTGGCAATCAACACCTGTGCACCCGGAAACATTAAAGAATCCAAACCAGCGTTGACCAAAGTATCTACCATTGCCAATCGCGAAGAACTCAACCCAACCCGTTCTGGAATGCTATAGCCCAAACGTTGCAGCGGCTTAAGTTCAATACCGGTATTGACTGGAAATTCCGGATGGGCCGAAACAGGCAATCTCCCTTTGGATCCAATGGCGCCAAAAATCATCTCGGCAGCAGCTTCTTGTGCCAATTCACTGTTTTGATAGGCCATAATGAGCCCATCTATGGTTCTAAAGTCCAATACATCCAAAAGCGCATAGGGTTTTGCAAATACGCTTAAAATGGTGTTGCTGGTTCTCAGGTTGGCGACTTCATGTAGCCAGAAAAGTTCATTTTTAGAGAATTTATAGCCTTTCCATGGGCTTTTGTTGCTTTTGTGAAACCCAATGATCACCAAATTGAAATTGGCCAAGGCCTTTTTGTAGCCTGCTGCATCCATCGCCTTTATATGGGTGACATCGGCATATTTGGTAAGCGTTTTATAAAATGTAGCGCCTGAATCATCGCCAAATTGCACATAGGCTATTTTTTTGTTTTCCAAATTTTTAACCGGAAGCAATGAAAAGTTGTTTTTTGCTACTGTGATGGCATGTTCTATGGCCTTTTCGTAAATAACGTCATTCTCAACACCGTTCAAATCTTCATGCAGTTTATCCAATTGGATTGGTTTATAACCAGCCAAACCAGCTTTGTATTTGGCCATCAAGATTTTCTTTACGGAATGTTCAAGACGTCCTTCGGAAATTATTCCAGAATGGTATGCCTCAATAAGTTTTTCTTTGGCTTTCAACACATTTTCGGGCATTAAAAGCATATCGTTCCCTGCTTTAAAGGCTTCCAGTTCCACTTCTCCTTCAGGGACAAATTCAGAAACGGCCTTCATATTTAGGGCATCGGTAAAAATTAAACCTTCAAATCCCATTTCCTCTTTTAAAACCCCTGAAACAATTTGTTCTGAAAGTGTTGACGGCAAGCCTTCCTGTATTTCCAAATTGGGGACATCCAAATGGGCCACCATTACCGAGCCCAATCCACTGTCAATTAGTTTTTGAAACGGATAGAGTTCAATAGAATCCAGTTGTTTTCGACTTGAATGAATAACAGGCAAGGCCTTATGGGAGTCTGTGGCCGTATCACCATGACCAGGAAAATGTTTTCCGCAGGACAAAATCCCTGCTTGTTCCATGCCTTTTATAAAGGCAATGCCCTTTTGTGCCACATTAATGGGGTCTTCGCCAAAGGAACGGTTTCCTATAATGGGATTTTTCGGATTATTGTTCACATCGATATCCGGTGCAAAATTGATGTGCACCCCCAACCGTTTTGCATGCTTACCAATTTGAAATCCTACTTCCTGAATAATGGAACTATCCTGAATCGCACCCAGTGTCATGTTCCAAGGAAATGCATAAGTAGAATCCAGTCGCATGGCAAGCCCCCATTCCGCATCTAGGGCTATCATTAAGGGTGTTTTGGAGGCCGCTTGAAATTCGTTGGTCAATTCTGCCTGCCTTACAGGTCCACCGGGCAAGAAAACAACTCCACCTATATGTTGATTTTTAATAAGTTCCTTGATTCTATCAGCAGCGGATTTCTTTTGGTTCGAAGCTATGCTTACCATAAACAACTGTCCCACCCGCTCGTCGAGTGACATGCCATCATATTTGGCTTCCACCCAATTAGACTGTGCCAGGGAATCCTTAGCAATCAACGGGTTTCTTTGCCCGTGGACGCTATATAGAACCAGTAAGAAAATGGGAAAGTAAAGGTTTATCCGCATAAATATCTTGTCTAGGACATGAACTTACAACGCTTAAAAATATTGCATTTCATCGAACAATGCACAATTATTAAGACAAATTAAGGGTTTTCATGGACCAAACCAATCTGTCCAGGGCCGAAGGACCAATTATTTGGATTGAATTTTTGGAGTATTTAGAACCAGGATTGCTCCCCAACTGGAATGTTTTACATCACGTTGAGATTGTGAACATTGTATGTCCTAAATTTTAGGTTTCCAATCGATATGAGCCATATAAGCCGACGGTTGATTTTCAAACCTTCCTCTTTCTTTAAGACGGTCAACCAGCCAATGAAACCATTCAAAGTACGTTGGATGTCTTCCTTGCTCTCTTGATTCTTCAATAAAATTGCCCAACACATCCCAAAGAAGTATGGCCACGCCTCCAACTAAATCTTCAATGGCGTCAATCGGCACCACGTCTTTGTAAACCAGCAGACCTATGGTTTCAAATTTCATTCCCACTCTAATGATGGCAGCTTCATATTTGTCCCCAAGTGCAAAAATTTCCTCTCTAGAAAGATTGGGCTCCATATCTGCCAGCAATCGGTACGCCTCAGTAAATTCGCTATCCTCAAATGATCTTGCACATTCCATAACAGCCAAATCCCTTCGCTGTTGTCGATCTAGCTTCAGCTGTTTTATACCCAAAACAATCCCGTACAACACTGCAAAAATCCCAATGACCTGAAAAATGGCAAGTATATCATTTAGATTCATACTTAAAACTATAATAAATCAACCCTAAAATGCTGAATCAGTTATCTCTGAATAAACTTCTAAGCCCGGCCCTTACCTTGGACCTAAGATTTCAAAATTGCCACAAGGCTATATTTAATGACATGTAAGTTCGCGAATTTTGCTCAAAAAAGAACAATCCACCATTTTTATATGGGGTATCCAAGCTTTTTTAAGTTCCTATATGAAGAAAAGCTTGATAATTGGGGATCCTATTCAAAAAGAATCAGGGTTATCAAACAAACCGTGAATGCCAACTGTCACTTGCAGGTACTTCCCAATGTTCCAAATACTCCAGCTTATTGGCTACCAGATTATTAAAAACAATGGTGTTTTTTGAAATGGCCTTGTTCTTAGCCATCTTTTTAAAATCCTTCAACGATTTATAGGCCACATATTCCCCTTGCTTAAAGGATACGTTCATTCTATCCATGAGTTCCACACCATACTGCTGTTCCAACTGTTGGATAAAATGGACAGAGGCATCTATGGAACAGCCTGAGGCGCTTGCATTGGTCTGGTCCAATCCAATCACTATAAATCTATTGTATTTGATTTCAAAACCAGCGCTCAAATCGCTCCCATGCGCCGTCCATTGTTCCAAAAATTGGGATATTGCCTCTCTGATCTCTTCGAGTTCTTCATTTGAAAAACTTCGATTACATTGATAAATCCAAATTCTTGTGGTGTCCGGAAGGGACTCAAAATCAACTAGCATCTTAAATAGAATTTGCAATAAGTTCGGCCACATCCAAAACAGTGACATTTTTCTCTTTTTCGTGCGCCTTAATTCCGTCTGTCATCATGGTGTTGCAGTATGGACAACCGGTTGCAATTATGCTGGCGTTGGTCTCGAAAGCATCTTTGGTACGAAGTACATTGATATCCATATCTCCTTTTTCCGGTTCCTTGAACATTTGTGCACCACCCGCACCGCAGCACAATGCAGTTTTTTTATGTCTTTTCATCTCAACAATGTCCGCATTGGTTTTCTTCAATACGTCCCGAGGGGCATCAAAGACCGAGTTGGCCCTTCCTAAATAGCAAGGGTCATGAAAGGTGATTCGTTTTGCTTTATAGAATTCTCCTTTCAGTGACAGGCGTCCATTGTCCAATAATTCTTTGATGTATTGGGTATGGTGCACCACGTCATAATTTCCGCCTAGACCAGGGTATTCATTTTTGAGTGTGTTAAAGGAATGTGGGTCGCAAGTAACAATACGCCTGATCTCATATCCGTTGAGCACCTCAATATTCATCATTGCCTGCATCTGGAACAAAAACTCATTTCCTGCGCGTTTTGCCACATCACCGGTACAGCTTTCTTCAGGACCCAGCACTGCGAATTCCACATTGGCCTGATTCAATATTTTCACAAAGGCCCTCGAAATCTTTTTGGCCCTATCATCATAACTTCCAGCAGAACCTACCCAAAACAAAATTTCGGGCTGCGTGCCTTGGGCCATAAATTCTTCCATGGTTTTCACCTTAAGTTCTTCACTCATAGCAAGATTTTTATTCGTTAACCCAGTTTAAACGGTCCATTTGGTTGTAGGGCCATGGGGCTCCGTTGTTTTCTATATTGGACATCATATTGTTCAATTCCGTTGGTGCGGCGGACTCTTCCATCACCAAGTAACGTCGCATTTCCACGATTATGGATAAAGGATCAATACTTACCGGACATGCTTGCACACACGCATTGCATGTTGTGCACGCCCAAAGTTCCTCTTTGGATATATAATCGTTCAAAAGCTGCTTCCCATCTGGAACGAACTCTCCATTATTGGCATCGATATTCTTGCCCACTTCCTCCAACCGGTCACGGGTATCCATCATTATTTTTCGGGGCGATAGTTTCTTTCCTGTTTGGTTTGCCGGACATTCCGAAGTACATCGACCACATTCTGTGCAGGTGTAGGCATTTAACAGTTGTACCCAATTCAGGTCCATTACGTCGGAGGCTCCAAATTTTTCAGGTTCGGGAGCATCTTCAGCAGGAGCGGCATATGGGTCGGCCGAAGGGTCCATCATTAATTTTACCTCATTGGTCACTGCTTCGAGGTTATTGAACTGCCCCTGGGGCTTTACCTTTCCATAATAGGTGTTTGGGAAAGCCAAAAGGATATGAAGGTGTTTGGAGTAGTATAGGTAATTGAGAAAGGCCAAAATTCCCAAAATATGCAGCCACCAAGCCGTTCTTTCCACCAAAATGAGGGACGAAACGGACATTCCATCAAAAATGGGCAATAATAACTGACTTATGGGAAACGCTCCTGCTTTGGTATAATGCGGTGCGTTTAACTGTTGTAATTGAAAATCTGCCGCGTTCATGGTCAAAAACAACAGCATCAATACAAATTCTATATATAGAATCATGTTACCGTCCTTCTCAGGCCAGCCCTTCATTTCGGGTTTGACAAAACGTTGCAACTTGATGATATTTCGTCTAATCCAAAAGACAACTACCGCAATAATTACCAAAAGCGCCAGTATTTCAAAGGAACCTATCAAAAAATCATATAATGTGCCCAACGGGGCAAATATGCGGTGTGTTCCCAGTACACCATCGATAATAATTTCCAGCACTTCTATATTGATAATGATAAACCCAACATAAACAAGAATATGCATGAGCCCTGCTATCGGTCGAACAACCATTTTGGTCTGCCCCAAAGCTATACGGGCCATATTTTTCCAACGTAGCGGTTTGTTGTCGCTAACATCCACATCTTTTCCAAGTTTGATGTTTCTAGACAATTTTTTGATGTTTTTGGTAAAAAAACCTATACCTACAATAAGGGCAATGACAAAAAGAATATTGGGCAGGTATTCCATAAATTAATCTTGGGTTTGTTCTGCTGGATCGTTTTCTGGAAGCTCGTAATCTTTTTGTTTTTTTCCAAAGACCGAAACATTCACATATCGTTTTGGGTTAAGTCTGAAATCTTGTAGCAAAAGATCCAACTGTTTAGAGGCCTCTGTCAAATTTTCATAAAGTTTTTCATCATTGGCCAACTTGCCCAATGATCCTTCACCTTGTTCAATTTTACCCAATACATTGTTTAACCGGGTTACTGTTTTCTGGAAGTCGGCCACAGTTGTTGCCAAACCAGAATTTGCCAAAGAGTCTGAAAGTTGGGAAAAATTTGAGGTAATTTTATCCACGTTCTTTAAAGAACGGTCCAATTGTCCTTTGTTCGATTCCAATAAGGTATTTAATTTATCGGCACTTGACCTGAAAGAGCCAATCAATGCATTTAATCCCGCAATACTTTGTCGAAGTTCCACCCGGGTACGATCATCCAACACATCATTTACATTGATCAATAGTGAATCTGCATGTGATACAGCGCCTTCAACTTTCAACTGCAATGGGGTCAACTTTTCCTGGACCAATGCCGTGATACCCGGTTTTGTGCTGGATTGTAATGTATCGCCCGACTTGACCATGGGTGCACTGTCAAAAACAGGAATGATCTGTACACCTTTGCCCCCTATAATCCCTGTATCATAAATTTCAGCCCTACTATTTATGGAGAAATTGTACTTGTCATCAATAGAAAGTGTCACAACCGATTGAAACTTATCATTCTTGATCTTAATTCCTGTGACATTGCCTACCACTACTCCGTTGATGGTCACCTGCGTTCCGGATTGAATACCCCCAACATGGTCATAGACCGCGTGCAATGTTTTATGATTTTCAAACAAAGAAGATGATTTCAGGTAACTCAGGCCAAAAATAAATGCCAGGATTCCAGTAAGTACAATAATCCCAGTCTTAACTTCCCTTGATAGTTTCAAAAGATTCTGTTTTCTGTTCCTAACAAAATTAGGAATATTTTTAACAAAGAAGCTATGTAATTTATTCCTATTTCAGAACCTGTTTCAACGACACCCGCGTTCCATTTTTATAGGCCACAATATAAGATGTAGTGTATCCTTTGGCATCCGCCCTTGATTTCAATCGTTTGGCATCACTATAAGTGCTGGCATTGCCATACATATATCGATACAGGTTCTTATAGGGTTCTTTCGACAACATGTCCAAACCTCTAAAATTTGAACCTGTAAGAGCAATGTTCTTCGCACTTGCCATTAGTTGCACTTTAAAAACCACATCACTTTTTGCAGTAGGATTAGCAGATTCAACCTGTTTTGTGTTGGACGTTACTTTTGTGTTTACCGCATCAACCGGCTTGACTTCTTTCTCTGGTTTGCTTTGCTCTTCTTTTGTTGTGGTATGCAATGCACCCGAAGAATCTTCAATTACAACGGGAGTATTATTTGTCTCAAACCCTAGGGCAATATCCTCTTTATAGGAAATAATGGCATTTGCAATCGCCTTGCCCATTTCACTCTGTCCTTTTTTGGAATTTAAATAAGTGCCTTCATTTTTATTGGTCAAAAAACCGGCTTCCACCAACACGCTGGGCATAAAAGTTTGATGTAAAACGATAAAACCGGCCTGCTTCACCTTTCTGTCCTTTCTTCTTAATTGCTTGGTAAAATTGTCCTGCAACTTCTTCCCCAACAAAATGCTCTGTTCCAAAAATTCTTCCTGCATGATGGTGAGCCCTATGACCGACTCCGGGGAATTAATGTCATATTCGGCATATTTCTGTTCGTAATTATCCTCTAAATAGATTACGGAGTTTTCCTTTTTGGCGACCTCAAAGTTTTGTTGATTGGCATGTAGTCCCAAGACAAAGGTGCCAGCCCCGTGCGCATCCGAACCATGGGAATCACAATGAACGGACACAAAAAGGTCCGCTTTGGACTGGTTTGCGATTTCACCTCTTCGAAATAAATTAACAAAGGTGTCGTCCTTTCGGGTGTACACCACTTTGATGTTTGGATTTTTCTCCAATTCGGCACCAGCCCTCAATACAATGGCAAGTGCAATATTCTTTTCAAGATACCCATTTCCAAGGTTGCCGGGGTCATGACCTCCATGGCCGGCATCCAATACCACCACAAACTTATCTTTGGGAGGTATTACGGTATCATTTTTGGTAAACGAAGTCAGGGGTAGGACCGCGATTAGAAGAATTAAAAAACCTAACTGACTTTTTTTCATAAGAACTGCGTAATTATGGTATTCCTTTAAGGTTAAAAATATTGTAATCCCCAATAATCGGAACAAAAAATATATGTAAGTTTGATCCCAAAAACTGAGCCAAACTACCACAAAAATAGGATTTATCGCGTTGCAAGCAAACAAACATCTTTTAGTATTCCTATTTATTTTC
Source organism: Flagellimonas sp. 2504JD1-5 (assembly GCF_053618295.1). Lineage (NCBI taxonomy): Bacteria > Pseudomonadati > Bacteroidota > Flavobacteriia > Flavobacteriales > Flavobacteriaceae > Flagellimonas > Flagellimonas sp. 2504JD1-5. The sequence goes on along the minus strand of NZ_JBSIOU010000002.1, from coordinate 167,907 downwards.
CTTGGCGGTATGGCAAAACTTGCGGCCCAAGAGGATCTAATCAAGCCTTTGCCTATTAAAGTGGTCGAAGATACCATTACCGCTCCATTACTGCCTTCTAACATCCTAAACGACTCCATTGCGCGTGATTCCGTTCAAGCAGATACCGTACAGGGAAAACAACCTCTACTGCTGGATAAGATCCAGTACAAGGCCAAGGATTATGTCAAGCTTAGTCAAAAGGACAATAAAATATATTTATATAACGAGGCCGAAATTTATTATCAGGATACTGAGTTAAAAGCTGGTGTGATCGTTATGGATTACATTAAAAATGAGGTGTATGCCGGAAGATTGAAAGATTCCACCGGAGTATACTCCCAATTGCCCTTTTTTAAACAGGGTGACAATGAGGTTCGGCCAGATTCCATCCGATTTAATTTTGATACCCAAAAAGCCCTTATTTGGAATTCAAGAACAGAACAACAGGCTGGACTGGGTCAGTTTGGAGGTGCCGATGCTATGAAGGTGTATGCCGAAATCACCAAAAAAGAGAACGATTCGGTCTATTTTTTAAGTGAAGGAAAGCTAACTACTTCAAAGGACACCATTGATCCAGATTATTATATTAGGGTTAGAAAGGCCAAATTTGTTCCCAAAAAGAAAATTATTGCCGGATTCAGTAATATTTATATTGTTGATGTGCCCACACCCATTGCATTGCCCTTTGCCTATTTTCCGTTGTCACAAGGAAGGGTTGCCGGATTGTTGTTCCCTACTTTTGGAAATGATCCCCAAAGGGGATACTTTCTTCAAAATGGTGGATATTATCTCCCTATTAGCGATTATGTGGATTTAAGCCTCACAGGTGACTTCTATACCAATGGTAGTTATGGGTTCAGGGGACAATCCGTTTATACCAAACGCTACAAATTCAGGGGCAATGTAAATTTCAATTATGAAAATTTGATTCAAAGCCAAAAAGGTTTTGATGATTTTAGTCGTACCAGCAATTACAATATTCGAATACAGCATACCCAAGATCCAAAGTCAAATCCGTATTCCCGTTTTTCGGCATCGGTAAACCTCGGAAGCAGTCAGTTCTTTACCAATTCATTGAATCAGGTAAACCGAAATAATTCACAGACCAATACCTTTGCCTCTTCCATAAGCTACACAAAGACATTTCCGGCCTACCCATCGGTAAATGCGAGTTTAACGCTCACGCATACCCAAAACTCCCGTACCCAGGCCATAAGTATGTCCCTTCCAACACTGCAAGCCAGTATGGAGCGTATTTTTCCGTTTGCCAAAAGGGATGGGATAAAAAAAGGAATCTTTCAAAACATCAATTTTCAATATGATGTAAACGCCCAAAACAGCATCACCACCACCGAAGAGGACTTTTTTACAAGTAAGATGTTCGAAGATGCCAAAATTGGTGCTAGGCATCGTATTCCATTAAGCACAAACTTCAAGGTGGCCAAGTATATGAGTGTGTCCTTAAATGGTAGTTACGAGGACGTTTGGACCTTGGAAACGGTACGCAGAAGGTTTGATGAAGATACGCAAGCAGTGGTAACAGACACCATTCCAGGTTTTGACCGTTTCAATCGATATAATCTTGGGGCAAGTATAGGAACCACCCTATATGGGACCTTAAATTTTGGAGAGGATAAAAAAATTCAGGCAATACGACATGTTATGCGACCATCGATAAGCTATTCCTACGCACCTTCTTTTGAACAGTTTTATGATTCTTATGTTGATGGTAATGGAAATGATGTTCAGTATACGCCTTTTGAAACCAGTATTTACGGTCGACCATCACTGGGGAAGAGTAACTCCCTGAGCTTTTCGTTACAAAATACGCTTGAGGCAAAAGTCCGGGATAAGGATTCAACAGCAACCGAACCCAAAAAGGTGAGCATTTTAAGCAATCTCTCCCTAAATGCCAGCTATAATTTTGAAGCTGATTCCTTAAAACTAAGCCCGATAAACCTTAGCGGTGCTACGGAGATCATTAAAAATGTTCCAATCAATTTTGCCGCTAGTTTTGACCCTTATGCCATTGACAACAATGGCCGACGTATAAATACTTTTAACGTTAACAACGGAGGTGGTCTGGTCCGACTCACATCGGCCCGTTTAAACACAGGTTTTTCCTTGAACAGTGAAATGTTTCAGAAAGGCGGGCAGAAAAAAGACCAGGATTCCGATTCCCAAGATCCAAATTATGGAGATAATCCCTTCGAGTTAAAAGGTTCTCGGGACGATGATGATTTCTTCAGTAGGGGAAGCAGAAACAACGATGATGAGGAAGTAGAAAATGAGCTGTATACCAACAAAACACCTTGGGATATGCGGCTTACTTATGTGGCTTCATACAATAACAATAACCGACAACGGGAAATCACCAACCATTCCCTGATGTTTTCGGGCAATATTGATCTCACCCCTAAATGGTCAGTTGGTTTTAACTCTGGATATGATTTTAAGAATAAGGGCTTTACCGATACCCGCTTTGCATTTAAAAGGGATTTGGACAGTTTCAGGCTTAGTTTTGACTGGACCCCATTTGGCCGATTTGAGCGGTGGTACTTTTTTATAGGAATAAAAAGTTCACTTCTTAGCGACCTTAAATGGGAAAATCGTAGTCAACCGTTTAGAAGATAGTTTATTTAATCCGTACCTTTTCTATTATGAAAAAAATAATAAATACACCAAAAGCTCCGGCCCCCATTGGACCTTATAACCAAGCAGTGCTTATCAAGGATACGCTTTATATCTCGGGGCAGATTCCCATTAACCCGTCGACGGGTTCGTTGGTCGAAGGGGATATTAAAAAAGAAACCCGGCAGTCCATGGAAAATTTGAAAGCAATCCTAGAAGAAGCAGGGATGACTTTCGAAAATGTGGTGAAAACCTCTATTTTCATTAAGGATATGCACCAATTTTCTCAGATCAATGAAGTTTACGGCAGCTATTTTAATGCCGACACAGCTCCGGCAAGAGAAACAGTTGAAGTAGCAAATCTCCCCAAGTTTGTCAACGTGGAAATTTCCATGATCGCTATTAAATAGTTTTCTTGTGGAATTCGACCAAGCCCTCGATGGGTCGTTGGCGAATAACACCCAGAATAAGGTCGTTGCGTTCCAGTACCGTTGCCAGTTCTTCCCTTAGGAAATAGGCAATGCTGCCAACAAAACTAATGGGGACCTTAGTGGCCAATTCAAACTGCATAATATAGTTGTTCACAAACTGTTGCAAACCTTTGTCTATTACCCCTTTGCAGTAAGGGTGTTCTTTGTGTTCAATAATAAACCGTGCAAAGGTGGCCAAATAGGTATTCGGGTTGGGCTGTTTATACAGGTTTTCCTTGATTACATCGGCGTCAAGGTTGTACTCCTTGGCGAACTTTATTCCTAAATCTTGTGGCATTTTGTGAAAATAGTAATCGCGAAGCAATTTTCTTCCAAAGAAATTACCACTTCCATCATCCATCAAAATATAGCCCAATGAGGTAACTTTTTGAAAAAGCTGATGACCATCATAATAGCTGCAATTGGACCCAGTTCCAAGAATACAAACAATTCCTTGGTGACCAATTTGTGTGGTGGAATAAATAGCGGCAAAGGTATCCTCCCTCACCTCAGCCTTGGCATTCGGAAAAAAATCTTTAAAGATTGCCTTTAAAAACTTTTTCATGCGATCAGTACCACATCCGGCACCATAAAAGTATAGCTGATTTACCTCATCCTTATTCTTGGAAAGCTCAAAATTGTTTGCTAAACGATCTTCGATAACTTCCCTTGTAAGTACCTCTGGACTTAATCCCAGGGTTTGGGTAAGAAATAATTGATCTCCATTATCATTAAGTGCAATCCAGTCAGATTTGGTCGCCCCACTGTCCACAATCAATATCATAAATCAAGTTTTAGGTTGGAGCCTGGAGAGGAACAACACCCTCTCCATGGCTTCATTTGTAAGATAATAAATTATAGGCTTGCTACGTGCTGTGCCAAGTCGACCAATTTGTTTGAATAACCAGTTTCATTATCGTACCAAGAGACTACCTTGAAAAATTTGGAATTCAATTCCATTCCCGCTCCTGCATCAATAATACTGGTTCGAGGGTCGGAAACGAAATCCTGGGAAACCACGGCCTCATCCGTGTAACCCAAAATACCTTTCAAATCCCCTTCGGAAGCATCTTTGAACGCTTTCTTGATTTCTTCATACGAAGTGTCCTTCTCCAATCTCACGGTCAAATCCACAACAGAAACATCGGCCGTAGGTACCCTAAAGGCCATTCCTGTAAGTTTACCCTCAAGTTCTGGAATAACCTTTGTCACTGCCTTTGCTGCACCTGTTGAGGCTGGAATGATATTCATAAGGGCACTTCGTCCTCCTCTATAATCTTTTCTAGATGGCCCGTCAACAGTCATTTGAGTAGCTGTTGTAGCATGGACGGTGGTCATAAGACCTTCTTCAATTCCAAACTTATCATTCAGTACTTTTGCCATTGGCGCAAGGCAATTGGTTGTACATGATGCATTGGATACAATGGTATCAGATGCTTTTACTTCATTATGGTTAACCCCCATTACAAACATCGGAGCATCTTTTGAAGGTGCAGAAATAACCACTTTTTTAGCTCCCCCGTCTATATGGTACTGAGCGGTTTCCAAAGTGGTGAAGATTCCTGTACATTCTGCAACGATATCAGCTCCAACCTCATCCCATTTCAAATTTTTGGGGTCACGTTCGGCGGTGATACGAACTGTTTTACCGTTCACCACTAAATTACCATCCTTGATTTCCACAGTTCCTTTAAACCTTCCGTGGACCGAGTCATACTCCAAAAGGTACGCAAGGTGCTCCACGTCCAACAAATCATTGATTGCGACAACATCTACATCATCCCTTTCAAAGGTGGATCTAAACACCAATCTTCCTATTCTACCGAATCCGTTAATTCCTATTTTTAAATTTGACATTTTACTGTATTTGGTTTCTATTATGTAGTCATTATATCTGAAACTCGAATGAGTTCTTCGTCAACTTCTGTATGAGCCTTAATGGCTTCTGCAATTGGGGTAAGAATGAGATTGTTATCTCTAATTCCCACCATATAGTTTGATTTACCTTCCAAAAGACTTTCTACAGCCTTCACTCCCATTCTACTGGCCAAAACCCTATCAAAACAAGTTGGGTTTCCGCCTCTTTGCATATGGCCAAGAACGGATACTCTTACATCATAAATTGGTAAATGCTCTTCGACATATTCTTTAAGTTCAAAAACATTCTTTCCAATTTTATCGCCTTCGGCAACGATTACAATACTTGAAGACTTTCCAGACTTTTTACTACGCTTAAGTGAATCTAGCAGTCTTTCCAACCCTAAGTTTTGCTCTGGAATCAATATTTCCTCCGCACCTGCTCCTACTCCTGCATTTAACGCAATATGCCCTACATCACGACCCATTACTTCCACAAAGAAAAGTCGATTGTGTGAGCTTGCAGTATCCCGTATTTTATCGATAACCTCCACCACTGTGTTGATTGCTGTATCGAAACCAATGGTATAGGTAGATCCTAAAATATCATTATCAATGGTTCCAGGTATACCCATTATTGGAAAGTTATATTCCTCATTGAACAACAAGGCTCCTGTAAAACTTCCATTTCCACCGATAACCACAAAAGCATCTATTCCTTCCTTCACCAATTGGTCATGGGCTTTTTTTCGTCCTTCGGCAGTTCTGAACTCTTCGCAACGGGCAGATTTGAGAATTGTTCCACCTTTATTTATAATGTTGTTTACGCTACGCGCATCCATGGGCTTAAAGTCCCCTTCAATCATTCCTTGATACCCTCTATAGATACCTACACACTCAATATTCAGATAGGCACATGTACGTACAACGGAGCGTATTCCTGCGTTCATTCCTGGAGAATCTCCTCCTGATGTGAACACTGCTATTTTCTTGATTTCTGTCGCCATTCAAAATTTTAAGAGCCCAAAACTAGGAAACTTTATTTAATTTACGAATGACTTATTAACTAATTTATTTTCAAGGGGTTTCGCAAACGTTTTCGTAAAAAACATGTGCAAAAATTATCAAAATCGTAATTTAGAAAAGGCTATTTTTTGATAGTGTTTTTCTTGGGGACAAATCGTATGAGGCTATCTTTTCCCATAATTTCAGTAGACTGTTCAATTTTTGGTGAAATCGGTTCTTTTTTTCGTTTTTTGAATACCCGCTGCATCAATTCTTTAAAGCTGTTAAAATCAACTTGGTATGAAAGACCAACACCCTGGGTATACCCTTGCCTTTCAGCCAAAAATTGTTGGACTTGATTTTCACGGTTAAATATTTTAGCGCTTAAGGTACCTTCTTCGTTCAACAAGACCTGAACTTCTACGTCACCGGCCACCACGGTCTCCGATACTCCACCAACTGGAACTCCTACTCTACCATTTACCAAAACCCTGTCCGAAATTTGTGTGGAAACGGTTACTCCAATCCTATCTTCGGTTAAAATATCCGCATTTGGATCATTGTACCCTTGCTCATAGGAAACACCCAAATTGAATTTATCATTATCTCCAGCTAAAATTTGATTGAGCAGTCCTGACGCTGTTTGAATAAGGTTACCCGTAACGGCCTGTTGGTTAATTCCAGTCTGTTCGTTCACAAAAGTACCCTGGGCCAACAAGAAAAAGGCATTTCGTTCTTTTATGGTTGGATCCTGAAGTCGATACTCAATCTCTGATTGAATCACCGAGTTTGCTCCTGGGAAATCAATATCAAAATTAATGGTCGGACTTTCCAGCTCGCCTTCTAAATGAACCACCACTTCGGTAGGAATTCTACTTTGATAACCTGGATTATCCAAAAGAGGTGCTGGATTGGCATTGAGAGCATAAACCGCTTCTAAATTCAACTGCGCAGCCAATGGGTCTCTTTCCCAAAGAATTGTACCTCCGGGTCGTACTTGGAACTTTTTATCGATAACCCCTCCGTATCTAAAGTTGTACTCGCCTGTAACGGCAACAAACTCGCCATACATATTGAATTTGCCATTAGTATTAATCTCTATCAACAGAATTCCTTCCCCTGTTCCCTTTAAGGAGCTGCCGGTATTTTGGTCCACAACAATTTCCACTTCCGCTTCTGGGGTTACTGCTAAGTCAAAAGCCATTTCCAATCCTTGATAGTCCTGTAGGGTCCGTTCTTCGTTAAAAGATTGTGAGGTTCCTTTTTCTACGAAATTAATAAAGGAATAGTCCCCTACACTGGTAACGTCACTCAAAGGTATTTTTAAGGATGTACCCCGAGCGGTTGTTGCATCTACTGAAATGTTCAGCGCATCTGTTGGGCCATAAATACTTCCTGTTCCATTTATGAATCCTTTTCCATAATACAATGCTTCTTCCTCGAACTCCGTATTCAGAATCATAAAACGGTTATCCTTGGTGTCCACATCCAGATCCAGCGACCAATCGTCAAACCCGGTATGATTGATTGTGCCATCCAAAGTTGCGGTTGTCCCCTCCACAACATCGGAAAGATCAACTTCCTCAAAATAAAAGGTCTGGTCAAAAAGGCGAACCCGGGAGTAAGGGGCAAAATTGTAGTCAACATTTAGGTAGGGAATACCGATACCCGCTTCGTTTAAACTGAGTGTTCCGTTAATGGATGGGTTGGTCACAGGACCTGTAATCTTTGCAAATCCGCCCAACTTGCCCCGAATGTTGGATATGACATCTTCACCCAATGGACTAAACGGTTCCAAATCAAAATCGGTAAAGTTTACCGCCAGATCCAGTTCCCGTTTATTATTGATATTGGTCACTTTACCATTGACGCTCATTTTTTCAAGGCCATTTTGGTTCAACCAAGTACTCACGCCAAATTGTGATAGGTCGTTGTTTCCAAAAATTCCAATTTCCAAATCTCCCAAACGCCTATTGTTTACGCTAAAATCTGAAATGTTCAAGCTTGAGGTAGGCAGGTATTTTCCGTCCTTCTGCAAAATGTTGAGAAAACCATCCACGGAGCCATCCAGTTTTAAACTATCCACCACGGGTGTAATTTTGTTCAAGGACACAATCTTAAATTGGAGGTCCAAATCTTTATAGGTCGAGTCCGCCAATTCTCCACGTAAACGAATCTGTTCCCTATTTTCATTGTCCATGACCACATCTTCAATACGGATACTGTCCAAGGTCCTATTGATAATCACCTTGTTCTTATTATTGGCATCCTTGTTCAACACCCACGTATTGCCCTTGAAGTTGATATCGGATTTTTTAAGTCCGATTACAGATTTGTTCTCTCTGTTAAAGGTGTGGTAGAAGTTTAGATTGTACCTGTCATCGTATCCTCTACCCCCTTTGAACTCTGTTCTAAAGAACAGGGTATCTTTCAAAGTGGTATTGATGAGGTTAAAATCCTTTACATCGTAATAGATGGTAGACATATCTTCTACCGATACAAAAGTGTTGAAGAGTGGGTTCTTGTTGTCAATTTTGAGTTCGATATTGTCAAACGCGTTGCCATATGCCTTTATCCCGGGAGATTTAAAAGTGAGTTTAAAATCGCCTTCGTCAGAAACAATATCCCCTCGAATAAAAGTGTTGGGGCCAAAAATCACCTCCGGAAAGAACACATCCACAATTTTGTTGTAAATCTTGAAATTAAAGCTCAATTTTTGCCCCTCTGAAATTTCATAGGGTTTGTAATTGGTATAAATACTTCCGACCGAATTTTGGACAAGCCTCCCCAATTCGTTGATTTTAAATTTCCCTTTTGCATATCCCGTGATGATATCCGGAGAGTTAATCTCGATTGTTCTTGTGGTATCCTGGTCAAATGATGAAGAAACCGCAAAATCCTCAAAATAATAGGTTTGATTTTTATTCTGGTATGTGGTATTTGAAAATCGCACCTGACCGATAATGTTATCTAAAGTACTTCCTTCAATATCCATGTTCAAATTCCCCTTAAAAATAGAAACACTGTCGTTGATGAAATTAAGTTCTTTTAAATTTGCATGGTCTACAGAGGCAATAAAGTTGAATTTGTTCTCATCCGCCCCAAAATCTGCCAATCCTTTAAAATCGAATTTGAAATTTTCATCCCTGCTTACCAACGATCCATCAAAGAGCTGATCTTTCAATATTCCGGAAACCCTAAGGTTATTGTACATATAATCATTGTACTCCAGTTTGTACACTTCCCCTATGACCTCGGTGTTCAGATATTCCGAAATAAAACCTTTTCCTTCCACATTTACATCCAATGTTGCCAGGCCCAACTGGTCATCTTCGACAAAACTTCCCAAATTAAAATCGATGAGCGAGATAAAACCAATATAAGAGGCATCATCAATGGTGTGTATATTGGTCATTTGCAGATCGGTGTAGCTACTTCCGATATCCGTATTTAAATTGATCTGGACATCCAACGAAGTTTCAGTGACCTCCGCATCACCACGAATGGTAAACTGCCCAAGTTTTTGAAAAGAAGATGGAATATTTTTACCTAAAATATTGGGAAGTATGGACCTTAATTGATAATAGCTGGACGTAAGGTTCTTCATATTGGCACGCATAATGAACGGGGCTTCCTTACTGAGCATATTGTCAAACTCAAAATCTCCTCGGATTCCAGTATTCTCGGATTGAATAAATAGGTTTGTCACTTTAAGTTGATTCAACACCCCGTTGAAACTACCAGAAAGAGATACTTGTTTGTCCTTTCCAAATTCGTTGTAAAAACTGTTTATTTCATTCAAGGCTATGGTCGATTCATCAAAATCCGCTTCAATCTGAACGCGATCCACAAATTCGGCCAAATCCTCCCGGTTGTAGTTAAAGGTCATATCGCCCTTCAATTCCGATTCTTTCGTTTTGATTCTTAGTGCATCAAAACGCATTTGTTGTTTGGTGTATTTAAAATTGGTGGAAAGCTTTTCCAATGCCAGGCCCCTTTTGCTCATTAAGGAAAGGTCTTGGATGTTTAAGGAAACGTCCGGGCCCAAAATCTGGAAATCGGTCGCCAGCACCTCCATGTTGGTAAAATTCAAGGTCTCGACGGTTTCCAAGTTTTCATCAGAAAGTCGAAATCTACCTTCAGAAATCAAAATTTCATCCGAAGACATAAAAAATGGCGGTGTCCCCGGTGCCCGGGGTTTTCCATCGTCCAATTTGTCCACAAACACATCAAGATTGGTATCGCGTTCTCCTTCGTATGTTTTTAAATTGAAGAACAGCCCCTCTACATCTATATCGCCAAATTCCATTTTTCCATTTACCATATTTCGAATATTTAAAATGGAAGTGGAAAGTTTTCGGATATACACCAAGGTATCTTTTTTATAATCCTCAACGTAAATGCCCTTGATTCCAGTGTTCAAATTGAAAAGGGACAATCCCAAACGGTCTATATTGATATTGGTGCCAAACTCTTCGTTAAGGGATTCCGTTGCATATTTGGCCATCTTCGTTTGCACAATGGGCAAGGAAAGTATGAGTGAGCCCAAGACCATGATCAGCAGTACAGCCAATAGGATACGAAGTAGTATTTTCCGAAGTTTTCTGATAGGGCTTTATGTTTTACCTTTGCTCGACCAATTTTTGTTCCAAAATCAGTGGCATCCAAAAAAATTTACATTCTCGCAATTGAATCTTCTTGTGACGATACCTCTGCAGCCGTTCTTTGCAATACAAAAGTATTGAGTAATGTGGTGGCCACGCAAGAAATTCACAAGCAATATGGAGGTGTTGTCCCAGAATTGGCTTCTAGGGCGCATCAACAAAATATTGTTCCAGTGGTACATCAAGCCTTGGCCAAAGCAAATATCGACAAAAAACAACTATCGGCCATAGCTTTTACCCGAGGTCCAGGGCTTATGGGTTCGCTCCTTGTCGGCACTTCGTTTGCCAAATCCTTGGCCTTAGGTCTGAATGTTCCTTTGATTGAGGTAAACCATATGGAAGCTCATATTTTGGCCCATTTTATTGAGGATGAGGATATGAAGGCTCCTGAGTTTCCCTTTTTGGGCTTGACCATTAGTGGTGGACACACCCAGATTGTTAGGGTGAACCAATACTTCGACATGGAAGTTCTGGGTGAAACTTTGGATGATGCGGTGGGTGAAGCTTTCGATAAAAGCGCCAAACTTATGGGACTGCCTTATCCGGGTGGCCCATTGGTAGATAAATATGCCAAAGAGGGAAATCCGAAAGCATTTCCTTTTCCCAAGCCAAAGGTTGACGGTCTCAACTTTAGTTTTAGCGGGTTAAAAACAAGCATTTTATATTTCCTTCAACGGGAAACCAAAAAGAATCCCGATTTCGTTTCGGAGAACATCAAGGATATTTGTGCTTCAGTGCAGCATACCATCTTGGAGATTTTGATGGACAAGCTAAAACTTGCAGTCAACCAGACCGGGATAAAGCAGATTGCCATTGGTGGCGGGGTTGCAGCCAACTCCGGAATTAGAGCCAGACTTAAAGAAGCCGAAGAAATCATGGGCTGGACCACCTATGTCCCAAAGTTTTCATACTGTACCGATAATGCCGGAATGATTGGAATTGTTGGATATCTGAAATTCTTGGAAGGAAAATTTACTGATCAAAACGTTGCTGCAAAGGCTCGCTACACTATTGGGAGTTAATATTATTTCATTGAATTTAATTTTCTAACTTTCAACTTCTAACTTCCAATTTCAAGAATGGCATACAACGAAGAATTGGCAAAAAGAATTCGGCACGCAATTACTCTTTTTCCCGAGGATTTTACCGAAAAGAAGATGTTTGGCGGAGTTGCCTTTTTATACCAGGGAAAAATGACGGTCGGACCTGTTAAGAATGAATTGATGGTTCGTGTAATTGAATCGAAAATGGAGAATGTCCTAAACCAAGAATTTGTTCGACCTATGGACTTTACCGGCAAACCAATGAAAGAATTCATTTTTGTTTCCCCTGAAGGTTTTGACACAGAAGAGCAGCTGCAAAACTGGATAGAACTAGGCCTTGAACATGCAAAAAGTAAATTGAAATAAATGCAACTCTTTTACAACCCCTCACTCGATAATAGCTTTAAACAGTTTTTCTTTACTCCAGAGGAAAGTAAGCATATTGCAAAGGTCCTCCGAAAAAAAGAAGGGGATGTTCTGCATATTACCAACGGAAGAGGATACCTATTTGAAGCTGAAATTTTAGTGGCAGATCCAAAAAAATGCAAGGCCCAAATTATTTCCGAGGATAAAAGCATTCCAAAACGTTACAGTTTGCATTTGGTGGTTGCTCCAACCAAAATGAACGACCGTTATGAATGGTTTTTGGAAAAGGCGACTGAGATCGGTGTTGATGAGATTACTCCCATAATTTGTGAACGTTCAGAACGAAAAACCATTAAAATGGAACGTATGGAGCGGGTGCTCCAATCTGCAATGAAGCAATCCCTGCAAACCTTTTTGCCAAAATTAAACCCACCGATTACCTACAAGCAATACTTAGAACAAGACATTAAAGGCTTAAAGTTTATTGCGCATTGCGATGAAGGTGAAAAAATGGAGCTGAAAAGACGGGTTGCCGCAGATAAAGATATTACCATATTAATTGGACCTGAAGGAGATTTCAGTGCCGCCGAAATCACGTTGGCGCAAGAAAAGGGTTTTGTGCCAGTTTCGCTGGGCAACACCCGCTTGCGAACAGAAACCGCTGCCATAGTGGCCTGTTCCACAGTTTCCATTATCAACAATTAAAGCTTTATGGGGGCTTTTGTGGCAGCGGTTACATCAAGATTATTGGCCTCGACAAGTAACATCAAGGTTAAATCTTCGCCCTTTGATACTATACTTGGTATGGAGATAGAGGACTTTGCTCTTGATGACTGTAAAGGGATATATTTTTCAGCAACAACTATATTGCTATTCTTCAATGTTCTGTTCCTATTTTCACCTCGTTTTACCAAAGTCGTGCGCTCATCCAAGACCAAAACGGCCCTAAGTTGTTTTCCTTCCAAACTTCCCTCCACATAAAAATCAAATGAAATTCCGAAGTCTGAAACAATGAGATTTTTGAAGACAACACCATTTTTCGATTTGTCAGATTTGTATTCGGTAATTTTTGAGGTCAGTTTTGAACTGTTTGAGCCAACAAAATGTTCCCTTCCATTGACCACCAATTGAGGGGTATAATTACTTCTGTACTGAAACTTTCTATTGTAGTCTCTTTGCTTTTTGGTGTATGTTGATTTACTAAAAGGATCTTCCCAGCCAATATAATTCCAGTAATCAACGTGGTACGATAAAGCAAAAACATCCTTCGGATGTTGTTTTTTAACCCTTTCTAGTAATGCATCGGCCGGAGGACAACTAGAGCAGCCTTGGGATGTAAAAAGTTCCAATACAACCACTGGCGGATAAGTTCCATTCTCCACTTTCTTTTCCTCGACTGCCCTATCCTCAGCTCTTGCCGTATAAAGTGCAATCAATGACATCCCGAAAAATGCAAACGAAGGAATTAAGATTTTTTTTAACATGAATACCTTACTTTTGATTACCTAGTTATTCGTACCTACATGAGACAACTTACCCTTTTAAGCTGTTTTTTAACTTTTTTTGTGATTGCACAGTGTCATGCACAGCAAATAGCCATTTTAAAATATGGTGGTGGCGGAGATTGGTATTCCAATCCTACCGCTCTTCCCAATCTGATTGTATTTTGCAATAACAATATCGGAACCAAAATCAACGATAAACCTGAAACGGTCGAAGTTGGGAGTATTTCCATTTTTCAATACCCCTATCTACATATGACCGGTCATGGAAATGTTTTCTTTTCTGATGAAGAGGCAGAAAATTTAAGAACCTACCTTCTTTCTGGAGGTTTTTTGCACATTGATGATAATTATGGAATGGAACCCTATCTGAGAAGGGAGTTGGAAAAAGTCTTTCCCGAAAAACAGCTGGAAGAACTGGGAGCGGATCATCCAATTTTCGACCAGCACTTTTCTTTTCCAGAAGGTTTGCCGAAAATCCATGAGCATGATGGTAAAAGGCCTCAAGCACTCGGAATTTTCGAAAATGGGAGATTATCGTTATTGTTTACTTTTGAAAGCGATCTCGGAGACGGTTGGGAGGACCCCTCTGTTCATAACGATCCAGAGGATATCCGCTTGAAAGCATTACAAATGGGCGCCAATATTTTGGAATACGCCTTTAAAAGCTAGTCTATGAATTCAAAAATAATTGCCAACGGCATCCTGAGAGCTGTAGCTATCATTACTGGAATTGTTCTCTTGGGGTATTTTCTATTCAAAATACAATCGGTTTTGGCTTATTTGGCCATTGCCGCCGTAATTGCACTTCTGGGAAGACCCATTGTACTTTTCCTGCGAAGAAAATTGAAGTTTCCCAACACCCTAGCCGTTATCGTTACCATGGTTTTTATGCTTGGTATTTTTATGGGTATCCTATCCCTATTTATTCCTCTCATTTCCGAACAAAGCAAAAATCTTTCGTTACTGGATATTGATGCCCTTAAAGCTGATGTGAATACCCTTTATCTTCAAATTTTGGAATATTTCGGTGCTTCAACTGATAGGGTAAATGACCTGATACACGATACCGAACTTGAAAAAAATGTTTTGGAAGGATTGGATTTGGGGTTCATACCCAACTTCCTCAACTCTTTTGTAAACACCTTGAGCAGTTTTAGTATTGGTCTTTTTTCTGTTCTATTTATCTCCTTTTTCTTTTTAAAGGATAGCAAGCTTTTTCAAAATGGCATGTTGATTTTCGTTCCGGACAATAAGGAAAGTAACCTTGTAAAATCGGTAGACAAAATCAACGGATTGCTTTCCCGATACTTTGCAGGTATCTTACTTCAACTTTTTATTCTATTTGTAATCTATACCGTCACTCTGTTGCTTGTCGGAGTGGAAAATGCCATCGTTATAGCCTTCCTTTGTGCGCTTTTCAATGTTATTCCATACATCGGTCCCATCATTGGTGGCGCCATTATGATTACATTAACCATGACCAGTTTTTTGGGTGCTGATTTTAGTACTATAATTTTACCCAAAGCACTTTATGTTTTAATTGGGTTAATTGGAGGACAGCTTGTTGACAATTTTGTTTCACAGCCCATAATATTTTCAAAAAGTGTGAAATCCCACCCTTTGGAAATCTTCCTGGTCATCATCATTGCCGGGCTTGTTTTTGGGGTTGTAGGCATGGTGGTGGCGGTACCTGCTTATACAGCTATAAAGGTCATTTTAAAGGAGTTTTTAGCTGAAAATTCCTTTGTGAAAAAATTAACCAAAAATTTATAGTATCAGTTTGAATAAATTGATATTAAATACTGGTGTACAACATTTTATAGAAAAAAATTGGAATACTGACATCGTGTCAGTTTTGCTGCAAAAACCCCTATTTGACGGTGTATCCCAAAAAGAACTTGCCGAACAGCTTGAAGCCAGGAAAAAGTGTAAGGACAAGTTGACCAAATGGTTCAATTCAGAACGGATTTATTATCCCAATAAACTCAATATTGAACAGACAAGTTCGGAACGAACCGCTGCCTATAAAGCGAAACTGTTAAGCGGGGAAACACTCTTGGATGTAACAGGTGGATTTGGTGTGGACAGTTATTTTTTTGCAGAAAAAATCGGGCAGGTTTTTCATTGTGAAATCAATAAGGATTTGAGTGTAATTGCAAGTCATAATTTTAAGGTTTTAGGTCAGAAAAATATAAGTTGTCTTCCAAAAAATGGAATTGACTTTTTAAAAAACTCCAACCAAGAATTTGATTGGATTTATCTTGACCCTTCCCGAAGGGATGATGTTAAAGGAAAGGTCTTTTTATTAAAGGATTGTATTCCAAATCTGCAAGAACACCTTCCTGCAATTTTCGGCAAAACCAAAAATGTACTTGTGAAAACTTCTCCTCTCCTAGATATTTCACAAGGATTAAATGAACTTAAATACGTAAAAGAAATCCACAGTGTTGCAGTCCAAAACGAAGTGAAAGAATTACTCTTTGTCATGGAGTATGGATTTGAAGGGGACATCAATATTAAGACGGTAAATTTGCTAAAGGGTAATGAGGAGGCATTTGATTTTGTGCTGCAAGAAGAACAAAAAACAATTGTTGGCTTTTCCACTCCAGAAAAATATTTATATGAACCAAATGCTGCAATACTTAAATCAGGTGGATTTAAATCGGTGGCCACAATGTTTGGACTAAAAAAATTGCATCAACACTCCCATTTGTACACTTCAAAGGATTTGATTGATTTTCCCGGAAGAAGATTTGAAGTCACCAAAACACTCCCCTATTCTAAAAGAACATTGAAGGAAATCGGAATCACTAAAGCAAATATTACTACCCGAAATTTTCCGAGCTCAGTTGCTGAACTTCGTAAAAAGCACAAAATAAAGGATGGAGGAGACCACTACCTCTTCTTTACAACCGATATAAACAATAAGCTTGCGGTATTGGTGTGCACAAAAATCTAATCAGGGCACTCCCATTTAAAATTGGCAACCTTATCATTGGAGGCTGCAGACAAGTTGTAATGCCACCATTCGGTTCTTATGGACCAAAAACCAAATGCCTCCATAGTTTCCTTGAGCAGTTTTCTATTTTGCAGAATAATTTCCGGAAGGTCAAGGTTGTCATGGTAAGCTCGTTTTCCAAAAAAGTCGAAATCCGTGCCCATGTCCAGTTCATTTCCTTCCAAATCCACTAGCGTAATATCAACAGCACCACCTTTGTTATGGATGGAGCCTTTCACAGGATCTGCCACATATTGTGGATTGGGAACAATCTCCCACATTTTGTACTGCACCGAATTGGGCCTATAACAATCAAAAAACTTGATTTTAACTCCCTTTTCCATAAAAGCTTTATTGGCCTCAATCAGTGCCTTAGCCGTTTTTACACGTGTGTAACATTCTGCGCAATCGTACACCTTGGCCTTTAAAAAATTATTTTCCGTAGCGTAGCGCATATCATATGCAAAGTCATTACTGAAATCTGCCAATCGAACAAAAGTAGTATCCGCAAGTCCGTTAAATGATTTCAATGGACTTTCTTCAACGGTAATATCAGCTAGAGAGTCTTTGAGTTCTAACTCCTTGTTTTCTAGTTTATTTTCAAGGCTGGATGCGGGCCTATGTTCCTTTTGTTTACATGAACCAAGGACAACCAAAAAAATACATAGTAAAAGTTTTCTTATCATTCTCTTTTTTGTTGATTGAACCAGGTATATAGTGAATCGTTGGTATATGCCCTGCTCCATGAATTGTGTCCTACACCTTTATATCTTGTGTACTTTACATCATAATTCATTTGTTTCAATTTGGCCACCATTTTATCGGATTCTTCCACAGAAATTACTTTATCCTCGTCACCATGAAACACCCAGATGGGCATTTTTTTATCTATCCAATGGGCATATGGCAAAGGTGCCATCCCACAGACTACCGCCAAAGCTGCAAATTTATTTGGGTATTGTGTAGCAAGTTCCCAAGCTGCACTTCCTCCCCTGCTCAAGCCGGTAAGGTAAATTCTCTTATTGTCAACACGGTTGGTTATTACAACTGAATCCAACAACTGCATCACCGCTTCGGTGTTCCACCATTTTTTTTTATGTGGATTTTGGGGTGCCAGTACCAAAAAAGGAAATTGTTTCCCTTCAACCAAAAGTTTTGGAGGACCGTTTTCTTTGATTTCTTCCAAGTTGCCTCCAGATTCACCTCCTCCGTGTAAAAACAGCATAAGGCCAAATTCTTGGTCAATATCTGAATCATATCCTTCGGGATAGTATAGGTAATACTTCAGATTTTCTGTATTTACCGTTTTAATCTCATCTTCGATGAGTCTTGATTGGGCAGCGCAGCCTTCCAATAAAAAAAAGGACAAAAGTAAAATTGGGGCACTCGTTATTTTTGGGAATCGCATGCTCTAAGTTACAAAAGTTTATCGGCGACTTCGCTCCATGAGTTAGCCCGTTCAAATCCATTGGTGTTCATGTTATGGGGGGATGTAAACAGGATAGGACGGCCATCGAAATTTTCTAGATTATAAGCTCTATCATCTATTAAAATGTCACCCTTTAAGATGTATTTATGACCACAAAGAATACGTCTTTCCCATGGGATAAATGGAAAGAACTCGTCGAGCCAATCTGATTTTTCTTTCAGTGAATTCGGAAATTGCATTGCAGCAGAAGCTATGTACACTTCATATTTTTTATCCAGTTCTGCCATGACATCCTGACTTCCTTCGATAAGCTTCAAATTTCGGAAAAAGCCGATTTCCCAAGCGTGGTTCATCATTTGTTTGCTATGTTCTTCTGGAACACTTTCCCAAGCTTCTTTTCCATTGCAATCGGCCAGATCAAGGGTTACTCCATATTTCTTTTTGTATAAATCTAAATGTGCTCCATACGTATCGGCAAGCACCTCATCCATATCAACAAATAGTGTCATTGAAAAAAATTAAGTCTCGAAGGAATAAAAAAATGCAAGAACTACAAACCGGAAAAAGAAATATAATTGAAAATTAACTTTTGGACTTGAAAATTTAGATTCTCAAATTTTCCTGGTAGACTCACGTTCAATTAGAGTGGTTTTTACCAACTTGGTGGTATAGGGCATTTCCCCCTCATACTCTATACGATCAATAAGAATATTCGCCGCAAGTTCGCCAATGTACTTTCCATGTTGACTCACCATGCTCAATGCGGGCGATACATACTTGGATAATCTTCCATTGGTAAATCCAACTATTGATATCTCACCGGGAACATCAATTCCTTTTAATTTTAAAATATTCAAGGTATCCACTGCGGTCATTTCATCCAAAGCAATGATGGCGTCTATTTTGCAGGTATCCAGTAAAAGGGTTATCAAAAGTTGTAGGTCATCACTCTTGCCAACCTTGACCACATTACTCTCTTTGTATCCCAATTTGTTTTCTTCCAAGGCCTTTTTATAACCTTCTACCCGTAATTTTCCAACACTTGAGTTAAATATTGATGTGACAATGGCGATGTTTCCACACCCAGTTTGTAATAAGTGCTTAGTGGTGTTATAACCAGCTTCAAAATCATCCACAACGATTTTATCACAATTAATCTGCTCACTTACCCTATCAAACAAAACCATTGGAATGTGGTTTTCAATTATATTCTGAAGATGGTCCGTATCATTTTTGGCCTGGGTCTCTTCGGAAAGTGAAAGAATCAGTCCGTCCACAATTCCCGACCCCAATAATTCAACGGTTTGAAGCTCCTTTTTATAGGATTCATCAGAAATACAGCTTATTATGTTGTACCCTCGGGCATTGGCCGATTGCTCAATTCCATAAAAAACCTGAGTGAAAAAATAATTCAAAATATTGGGTACTATGACCCCTATTGCCTTGGTGGAGTTGGTTAGTAAATTAAGGGCAATACGATTGGGCTTATAGTGATGTTCTTTGGCAAATTCTTGTATTTTGGATTTTACCTCTTGACTTATCTCGGGACTATCCTTCAGCGATTTTGATACCGTTGATACGGAAACTCCAAAATGGGAGGCAATATCTTTTAAGGTCAGTTTTTTCATTGTCCAGAGTGTATCAGGCCGAAAGAATACTTCAACCTGTAAAGTAAGATAGTATAAATATGACCACCGCAACAAGTACTCCTGAAAGTACAATGTCTATAGTTGAAATGCTCTCTTGATTCAGTTGTTTGTCCTCTTTGGATAAGGTTCCAAATGTAAGCCCTTTTATCAATGTATAGTCAGGCGGATTGGTTGCCAAACTAACGCCAATACAAAGCACCACAGAAAATAGGAACATAAAAATTGCCATATGGGCAAAATTGATGGTAGCAAAAGACAATAGCAGTCCGGAAAGGTCCGATTGATAGATCTCAGCCAAAATTCGCAATGCAGCCACTACCAGTCCAGCAAAGAGTGTTACAATAGCAGCTTTTGAATTTACCCGTTCCCATATAATTCCCAACAAAAAGACGGCAGTTATCGGTGGGGCAATGTACGATTGGACGCTTTGAAGGTATTGGTAAAGCACTCCTCCTCCTATCTTTTCCATAATTGGAATCCAAATAATTCCAAAAATCACTACAATGGATGTTGCGATCTTGCCCACCCTTAGGAGTTTGGTTTCAGCTGTTAGGGGCTTGAGTTTTTTGTAGATATCAATTGTAAAAATTGTAGAACACGAATTAAAAACCGAAGCCAAGGAGCTCATTAATGCCGCCATTAATCCGCCAGCAACCAAACCCTTTAGCCCAACCGGAAGCAAAGTTTTTACGAGCACAGGGAATACCTCATCACTTTTTTCATAGGTCAACACTCCTTGTTGCGCAAGCGCGAAGGCAATGATTCCAGGAATAAGAAAAATGAAAATGGGGAGTAATTTGAGATACGCACCAAAAATAGCTCCTCTTCTGCCAATCTTAATGTTATTGGCCGCCAAAGTACGTTGCACAATATATTGGTCGGTGCACCAATACCATACCCCTACTATTGTCCCTCCAATTAGCATTCCGGTCCATGGAAAGTCCGGGTCCGAAATAGGTCGCCACATATTAAAATGTTCACTTCCCGCTATTGTTCGAAGTTCTTGCCAACCTCCTACTTCTTGCAATCCCAAATAGGTTATGATCAATGATCCGGCAATTAGAATGACTGTTTGCAAGGTCTCTGTATAAATTACGGCTTTCATTCCACCAATGACCGTATAAGCCCCAGTAAAAACAACAATACCAATCGCTCCGTACCAAAAGGGAATTCCCAAAAGCTCAGAAACCACAATACCTCCGGCATAAATGGTCACCGACACTTTTGTAATTACGTAACCAACCAAGGAAAATACGGAAAGGAACCACCTGGAACGGCTATCAAATCGTTTTTCCAAGAATTCGGGCATGGTAAAAGCTTTGCTTCTGAAATAAAATGGCAAAAACAGCCATCCCAACAACAATACAATCCAGGCATGCAATTCATAATGAGCCATGGGCATTCCAGACTCTGCCCCTGTACCTGCCAAACCCACAACATGTTCAGAACCGATATTGGATGCGAAAATGGATGCGCCGATTACAAACCATCCGACATTTCGACCGGCCAAAAAGTAATCCTCTGTGTTTTTATTCTTTTGGAGAACTACCCAAACAGCAACTCCAATAAGGGCCAAAAGATATGCAGCCAAGACCCACCAATCGGCCGTTTCCAATATTGATTCCATACAAATTCTTTAGAGGTACTGATTTAAAATATTCTCGAACAATTCCTGTTTTCCACTTATTTGCTTTGGTTCACCTTGTTCACTTGCATAATCGTACAAATCGGTGAGTGCTAATTTTCCTGCCTCAAAATCAGCTCCTTTTCCAGAATTAAAGGAAGCATATCTTTTCTTCAGAAGGGATTCATATGGAGATTGCTGAATTACTGCATCAGCAATTAGCAAGGCACGGGCAAAAGTATCGGCACCACCGATATGGGCCAAAAAGATATCTTCCAAATCGGTTGAATTTCTTCTAGTTTTGGCATCAAAATTTACGCCTCCACCCTGAAGACCTCCAGATTTTAGGAAAACCAACATGGCCTCTGAAACTTCAAGGGCATTGTTCGGAAACTGATCTGTATCCCAGCCATTTTGATAATCCCCCCTGTTTGCATCAATGCTTCCCAGCATCCCTGCATTGGCCGCTACCTGCAATTCGTGTTGAAAGGTATGTTGGGCCAATGTAGCATGGTTGACCTCTATGTTTAATTTGAAATCGTTCTCCAATCCATATTCGCGAATTGAATTAATGGATGTGGCCGCATCAAAATCGTATTGGTGCTTTGTGGGTTCCATAGGTTTGGGCTCTATAAAGAAGGTTCCTTCAAAGCCTTGGTTTCTTGCATAATCTTTGGCCATATTCAAAAAACGACCTATATGATCTTGCTCGCGTTTCATATCGGTATTCAACAAAGACATATAGCCTTCGCGACCACCCCAGAAAACATAGTTTTCACCTCCCAATGCAATGGTCGCATCCAAAGCTATCTTCACTTGGGCTCCGGCTCTGGCTACAACATTGAAATCAGGATTGGAAGCAGCTCCGTTCATATATCTGGGATGTGAAAAACAATTGGATGTACCCCACAGCAGTTTTACCCCCGAAGCCTTTTGTTTATCCTGCAGGTATTCCACAATTTTCTGAATCCTTTTTTCCGAATCGGATAGGGTGTCGGCTTCGTCCACCAAATCAAAATCATGGAAACAATAATAATCAAAGCCCATTTTTGTGATAAACTCAAAGGCTGCATCAGCTTTGTCTTTAGCAGCTTTTATCGGATCAGATGATTCGGCCCAGGGAAAGTTTTTGGTTCCTGGTCCAAAAGGATCACCACCCGTGCCACATAAAGTATGCCAATAGGCCATGGCAAACTTAAAATGGTCCTGCATGGTCTTTCCGGCCACAACTTGTTCCGGATTGTAATATTTGAATGACAATGGGTTATCCGAATCCCATCCTTCGTATTTGATTTCCCCAATTCCTTTAAAAAATTCCTTGTCTCCTATTAATGCCATCCTGAAATGTTATTTGTTCATAATTAGTTCGAGTTCTTTTTTCCAGATATCGTATGCTTTTTTATATGGTGTATTGTCCTCATCCGGTATAATGGTCATGACGTAATCATTCTGTATAAATTTGGAAAATCCATGGTAACCATCCAAAGTTATTGTACAAGCTCTGGCAGCGCCAATCGCACCTGTTGTATCGTATATTTCAATTTCTTGTCGCGTTAAAGAAGCAATGGTGTTGGCAAAAATTGTAGACCGGAATAAATTGTCATTACCAGCGCGAATTACCTTTGAATCAACACCATCTGATTTCATAATTTGCATTCCGTAAACAAAAGCAAAAGCAATCCCTTCTAGAGCAGCTCTGCACACATGTGCTTTAGAATGGCGGTTTAAATCCAGATTAACCATTCTTGTTCCAATATCCTTATTTAAGAGCATGCGTTCAGATCCATTCCCAAAAGGAATGACACAAAGTCCGTCTGCCCCAATTTCAACCTGATTGGCCAACTTGTTCATTTCATCATATGACGAAACGGCCAAGTTATTAAGCAACCAACCGTATTGTATTCCTGCGCCATTAATGCAAAGCAATTTTCCAATGCTTTTTGTTTTACCCTTGATGTAATTTACATGGGCAAAATTGTTTACCCGGGAGCTTTCTTTTACAGATAGATTGTCCGTTACCGCATACACTACCCCAGAAGTCCCCCCAGTTGCGGCTACTTCCCCAGGGTTAAATACATTTAAGGACAAAGCATTGTTTGGTTGATCTCCCGCCCTGTATAAAATTGGAGTTCCTTCGCATAGTCCGCTTTCCTGGCTTCCGGCTTTTGAAACCACCCCTTGATTCCCAAAAGTTTTTACAATGTCTGGAATAAGCTCTTTTGAAAAACCATGATAGGACAGGATGTCCTCGGAAATCTGATCTTTCTTAAAATCCCAAAAAATTCCTTCGGACAATCCTGAAATTGTAGTGTTCGGAATTTCAGATAATCTGTAGGCTATATAGTCACCGGGTAGCATAAATTTATACACACTGCCAAAAGTCTTGGGTTCATTATCCTTGACCCAACGTAATTTGGAAGCTGTAAAATTGGCCGGTGAGTTTAATAAATGTTTATCACAGTGCTCTTTTCCGATTTCCTCATGTGCTCTATTGCCCATTTCCACGGCCCGGCTATCGCACCAAATGACAGATTTTCGAAGGGAATTACCACTGTTGTCCACCAGTACCAGACCGTGCATTTGATAGGCAATTCCGATTCCCTTGATATCGTTCTCTGAAATGTTGTGGGTCTGCTTTATTTTTTTGATTCCAGCACATACATGTTTCCACCAATCTTCAGGTTCTTGCTCTGCCCATCCTTTTTTTGGTGCGTGTATGATCATTTCTTTGTCAGGCTCTTGAACAACACCAACGGGCTTACCGCTCCCACTTTCAACAAGCGCCACTTTTACGGATGAACTTCCAAGGTCTATACCTAAAAAATACATTGATTGTTACTTTGATGGATTCAATCAAATGTATAAAATGTTGGTACTCAAATGGATTTGGTAAACAAAATCATAATGTCCTACCTGAGCCCAAAAATATCAAACCTCAATTAAATTACTTCTAAAATGTTTATTGTCAATTAGTTACATTCATATTTTGATTTTCGAAAATTTTCGAAAAGGTTTTCGTGAATTTTTCGTCCTTAATCAACTTGCTATTGGAATCTGTGAAGAAAATTTGGATATTTCGATTCTAAATTGGCTTTAATCTATAAATGGCTCCTCCATCAACACCAATATATAAAAGACCGTCCGGGCCTTGTCTTACCACCCGTATTCGTTTTCCGAAATCTTCCAAGATACGCTCTTCATGTACGACTTTTCCATCTTTCAAAACCAGTCGATTGAGGTGTGTCAAAGCCATTGCTCCTATAAAAAGATTCCCGTTCCAATTATTATATCGGTCTCCGGAATAAAACTCCATACCACTTGGTGCAATTGATGGTGTATAAAAATGTTTGGGTTGCTCCATCCCATCTTTATGAGTAATCCCCTCACCAATGGGAGTGTCATCATAATCAATTCCATGGCATATGACAGGCCAGCCATAGTTGATGCCCTGATTTATAAGGTTAAGCTCATCACCGCCCTTGGGGCCATGTTCGTGCAGCCACAATTCCTTGGTTTGGGGATGTAAGGTCAATCCTTGAGGATTCCGATGACCGTAACTCCAAATTTCGGGCTTGGCATTTCTTACGCCAACAAAAGGGTTATCCTGAGGTATTCTACCATCATCAAAAATGCGCATAACCTTGCCCAAATGGTTGTCAAGTGTCTGTGCAGAATCCATTAGATCGTAACGGTCTCCCATGGTAAAAAACAGGTAGCCATCTTTCAATACCATTCTAGAACCATAGTGACTTGGAGATTGGTAAAAAGGAAAAACCGTAAAAATTCTCTGAACATTGGCAATGGAATCACCGATAATCTTAAAGCGATCAATAGCCATACTGCTACTAATGGAATCTCCTATTGAATGGGAAAAATAGAGCCATCCATTGTTTTTATAGTCAGGGTGGGGAAGAATATCCAGCGCTCCCCCGTCTCCTGCCATTGAGAACGACCTGGGTACCCTATGGAATTTGCTTTTCTTTCCTGAATCAACATCTATCTGGAACAACTCACCCGCAAAGCGGTTGGTAACCAGCATCTTTCCGTTGGGAAGAAAGGTCATTCCAAAAGGAATGTGAACGCTGTCTGCTATCATCTCCAACTCAAAATTCAATTCTTCTGATTGATAAATCTGCACCTCTCTATGTTCCCTACAACATGTGAAAATCAGAACTGCGAAAATAGATAGATGAAACAAAAGACATTTTTTATAGCTCATAATCCAGAAAATTAATTTTCTGAAAATTTCCTGTTCTCTTTGAGAATGAGCTATTTCTTACCAATAAAACTATGATGGATTTATAAATCACTTTTATAAAAGTTCCGAATCTTTACCTTATTCGTATACAAATACTACAATTTTTACGTTGTAGGTAAAAACCTACATTAAAAAGACATTATTATGACGTAAAATTAATCTGGATTTCTACTGCCACATTGGATTACGAGACACTTATGAAAAAACAGCACCAATAAATACGTATTCCATGCACAATGCAGTTTCCTCTGAAAAAAAATTAAATCGATCGGTTGGTTTAATAGTGGTTTCATCCCTATCGGCCTTCATACTTTTATCTATTTTGATTTTATGGTTGAGCCAAGACGGATTTACCACCTCTACTTGGCTAGGGGCATGCACGCTTTTCACTTCCATCATCGTCACTGGAGCCTATGCATATAGAAATATTAAAAAAATGCTTTATGATGGCAAGCTTCTTCTTCAAAATGATGCAAAAAACAAAGCAATTCTAAAAAATGCGGCAGATGGGATTGTGACCTTAAGCCAAGATTGGTGTATTTTAACCTATAACAGGGCCGCCGAAGGTTTATTTCAATATACGTTCGAAGAAATAAAAGGTAAAAACATCGGTTCACTATTAACTCCTCTATCTGATGCACCCAAGGAAGGGCTAGAACATTTTCAACTTACCAATAAGAATCAAAAAGTTACCGGCCAGAAAAAGGACGGGACCCAGTTTCCTCTTCATTTATCAATAACCGAAGTCCACGTACATGGCACCAAAATACTGACAGGGGTATTCCGTGATCTAACTGAAGAAGCCGCACGACAAGAAGAAATTGAAAAACAGAATTGGATAAAAACTGCAGTTTCGCAAGTATACGACTCCACCAAAGGTGTGCAAGATATAATTGCTTTGACCACCATATTAAGCGGGGTCATCAGTAAATTGTTAAAGGCATCGGTCGGTACTTTTTATCTAAATCAACATTTATTCGATGATGCGTCTGAGGAATTGAAATTGTATGGTAGCTATGCATTCAAAAATACCGCCGGATTACCCAACAACCTCAAATTGGGAGAAGGGTTAGTAGGTCAGTGCGCTCTGGAAGGCAAGCAAATTTCAATTGAGAACATACCTGACGATTATTTGGACATAAATTCGAGTTCAGGGAAGACCAAACCTAAGGAAATTATTATCGTTCCCATTAAGCACAATAGGGAACTCATAGGAGTAATGGAATTTGGAATGCTTGAAGGCCTGAGTGAGGCACAACAAGAATTCATTCAAGATATTTCCTCTTCGATTGGAATTATCATCAAAGGTGCTGCCGAACGAACCAAAACTGAAGAGCTATCTATTGAAATCAACAACCAGATTTCGGCTATCAATCGCTCTAATGCCGCCATTGAATTTGACTTGGAGGGAAATATTCTTACCGCCAACAATCTCTTTCTAGAACTCATGGGTTATCCTTTGGAGGAAATCAAAGGAAAACATCACAGAATATTTGTGGAGCGTGATTACGCTAAATCCGTTAACTACAAAAACTTTTGGAAAGAACTCAAAGATGGAGCGTTTAAACAGGGAGAGTTCGAGCGAAGGGATAAAGAAAGTAACCCTGTTTGGATTCAAGGATCTTACAATCCCATACTCGATGTTGATGGCAAGCCATACAAAATCTTAAAAGTTGCAGTTGATATCACCCAACAGAAGTTACAACAAATCAAAACTGAGGAGCTTTCCATTGAGGTCAACAATCAGATTTCGGCTATCAATCGCTCCAATGCGGCAATAGAGTTTGATCTGAAAGGAAATATACGTACTGCCAATAAACTTTTTCTTGATCTCATGGGTTATTCCCTTGAAGAGATCCAAGGAAAACACCATCGAATTTTTGTGGAGGATACTTACGCCAAATCAACAAAATACAAAGGTTTTTGGAAGGAACTCAAAGAGGGCGTTTTTAAACAGGGAGAGTTTGAGCGAAGGGGAAAAGAGGGCAACCCGGTATGGATACAGGGATCGTACAATCCCATTCTCAATACTGAAGGTCAGCCCTACAAGATTCTTAAAATTGCAGTGGATATTACCGAGCAAAAAAGGATTCAATTCGAAGTCCAAAAACAAAAGGAGATCGTGGAAGCCCAGGAAGAAGAATTGAGAGTATCCAACGAAGAATTGTCCAAACAGGCCAACCTGCTGCAGGCATCGGAAGAAGAACTGCGCCAGCAACAGGGAGAACTTGAAAAAGCCAATGTGCTGCTGGAAGAACGGGCACAATTGTTAGAAGAGCAGCACTTGAGCGTGGTGGAAAAAAACAGCGCCTTAGAACAAGCTCAAGATGCCTTAGTGATCAAAACACAAGAACTTGAGAAGAGTGGAAGGTACAAGTCTGAATTTTTGGCCAATATGTCACACGAGCTTAGGACCCCTCTCAATAGTGTAATCATCCTTTCCAAGTTATTACAGGACAACAAAACGAGTAATTTGACCGAAAAGCAAGTAGAATTTGCCCAAATCATCAACAAATCAGGCGAAGATCTACTTAGTTTAATCAACGAAGTCTTAGATCTGGCCAAAGTTGAGTCAGGAAAAATAGATTTGGAAATCGAGTCTTATGATCTGCCTACCTATGCCGAAGAATGTAAGAAGACATTTGTAGCGATTGCCGAAGATAAAAACGTAAATTTTGTGTTGGATTTTGATGATTCACTTCCAGAAACATTCAACACCGATACACAAAGGTTAAATCAAGTTGTAAAAAACTTGCTTAGCAATGCCTTTAAGTTTACAGACCCCAACGGAACGGTTACCCTTGCATTTAAAAACAGTAAAACCCTTCCAAAGTTTTCAAATCCTGAACTACTGAAACACGAAAATGTTCTTAATATTTCTGTAACCGACACTGGTATAGGTATAGCACCGGAAAAATTGGATTCCATATTTGAGGCTTTTGTACAAGAAGATGGAACCACACAACGAAAATATGGTGGAACTGGGCTTGGATTGAGTATTACCAAAGAATTGATAAAATTACTTGGAGGGGAAATATTTGTGAAAAGTCAAGTGGGCAAGGGCTCAACTTTCTCCTTGTTCCTACCTTTTGACAGCTCTGAAGCTATTCATGAACCAAATACAGGAAGCATTCATACGGCAAAGGAACAAGCGCCACAAGAAAACCCTGACCTTAAAAATGAAATTGATAGCTCATCCAAGGAACCAGAGATAAACCAAAAACCAAGAAGCAAAAAACTTGATGCCGTAGTTGCAGACGACCGTGATTATTTGGAAAAAGACGATACCATCTTATTGATAGTGGAGGATGATCTTCAATTTGCAAAGGTTCTTTTGGACCAGGCACGTGAAAATGGTTTTAAGGTATTGGTCACCGATCAAGGAGACAAAGCACTTCAACATGTAGAAAATTATCAGCCAAATGCCATAATCCTGGATATGCAACTCCCCGTAATGGACGGATGGACGGTTCTTAAAAAGTTAAAAGCGAGCGAAAAACATGCCCATATCCCTGTCCATATCATGTCCGGAATAGATAAAACCAAACTGGGACTGGAACTGGGAGCTGTTGAATATTTGGTAAAACCCATTGCCCTCGAAACTCTAGAGCAAACCTTTTCCCATATCTCCAAGACCATAAAAGGTCCAGATATGAAAAAAGTATTGATCATTGAGGATGACGAATCAAACAACAGGGCGTTGCAAGAGATGGTCAAAAGCAAACATTTGGAAGCCGTCGCGGCCAAAACCGCCAAAGATGCCCGAAAGTTATTTAGCAGCGAACACCCCGATTTAGTGGTTCTTGACCTAGGGTTACCCGATATTGATGGCATTGAGCTCTTAGGGGAATTGAAAACCCAAAAAAAAGAAGTGCCAGTTATTGTTTTCACCGGTAGGGAGTTAACCAAAAAGGAGCTGAAGCAGATAGAACGTCATAAAGACACCTCTGTCGTATTAAAAACCAATAAATCCTATGACCGCCTTTCCGAAGAAACCGAGCTCTTCTTAAATATGTTGAATTCCACCCAGACTGACTATCCTGTTTTACCTCCCAAGGAATTCAACTCGGAAGACATTATCAAGGACAAACGGATATTGATCGTGGATGATGATATGCGAAATATTTATGCCTTGGAAACCGTCCTTGAAGCAGAACAAGTCAAGGTAACCGTGGCCACCAATGGAGCCGAAGCCGTGGAAGAGGTTAAAAAAGGGGAATTTGATGCAGTACTAATGGATATTATGATGCCGGTAATGGACGGATACGAAGCCACAAAAAAAATCAGGAAAATGGGACATAAAAATCTTCCCATCATAGCATTGACAGCCAAAGCAATGAAAGGTGACCGTGAAAAATGTTTGGAAGCAGGGGTCAGTGATTACATGTCAAAACCATTGGACGTTGAAAAATTGTTGTCACTTTTAAAAGTTTGGCTATATAACTAATGGAAACATTATTTGAAATATCAGAAAATCAGTTGGATGACTTTGTTCAGATATCCTACAAACTCTATGGCCTAGATTTTTCTGGATATGCAAAGGAATCATTGCGAAGACGGGTGTTACGACTAATGCAGCAAAAAGACTGCGATTCGTTTGCCGCATTCAAATATTTTTTGGCAAACCAAAGCTTAAGCGATGACGACCTTTTGAACGAAATCACCGTCAATACCACTGAAATGTTTCGGGATCATGAGGTGTTCAAGTTTTTAAAGGATGATGTGTTCGGGGTTTTGGAAACCTATCCAAGAATCAACATCTGGCATGCGGGCTGTTCCACGGGTGAGGAACCAGTAAGTCTTGCCATCCTGCTAAAAGAACATGATCTGCTGGATAGGTCCATACAATATTGCACCGATATCAATTCTGAAGTCTTGGTCAAGGCAAAAAAGGGTATCTATGATCTAAAAGAAATGAAGGCATATTCTACCAACTATATAAAATCTGGTGGAGAAAAATCACTGTCCGACTATTATGTCGCCCAATATGGAAAAGTAAAAATGAAAAGGGAATTGGGCAAGAACATGGTGTTCACAAAACACAACCTGGTGAACGGCACCTCATTCAATCAGATGCATATGATCATGTGCCGAAATGTCTTTATCTATCTCACCACAGAACAACAAAACAGAATTCTACGTCTGTTCGTGGACAGTCTGGTTCCAAGGGGATATTTGGTTTTGGGAGCAAAGGAAAGTGCAGTTTTCTCACCTGTTTTAAATGAATTGGAAATAATTAATGGCAAGTCTAAAATCTATAGAAAAAAGAAATGACCAAGAGTTATTTAAAGTGGTTCTCTTTTGTGGTTCTTCTGGAGCCATTGAGGTGCTTGAGCTTTTTTTATCAGCATTTAAAAAAGAAATAGATGTTGCCATAGTGGTAGTACTACATCGAAAAGTGGGTTCTCCAGATCATCTGGCCAGCTATTTGGATAAAAAAATGAACATTAAAGTGAATACCGTGGAGCATGGGATAAAACTAGAAAGAGGAACTGTGTACATGGCACCTGCCGGGTACCATTGCCTTCTTGAAAAAAACATGACCTTAAGTTTGGATTTAAGCGAAAAAATAATGTTTTCCAGGCCTTCGGCAGATGTTTCCTTGGAATCTTTTTCATACAACCTGAAAGACCGTTTAATAGTCATAATTGTTAGCGGAGCAAATGCAGATGGTGCAAATGGTGTAAAATGGGTAAGAAAGCGAGATGGAAAGGTCATTGTACAAAATCCCTTGGAAGCCTTTGCAAAATCCATGCCCTGTGCAGCCATAGAGGCAATTGAAAAAGTGGATCAAATTGTACCAGCAAATCAGATATACAACTCAGCCACCAAATATTTTTAGGATGGACAAAGCTAAAATTCTTATTGTGGATGATCTGATAGAGAATTTATATTCTTTGGAGCAGATCATAGAAAAGGAAGACAGGGAAATCATTTCGGCCTCAAGCGGCAACGAGGCCTTAAAATTGGCTAGAGCACATAATTTTGCTCTAATTATTACCGATGTTCAAATGCCCGAAATGAACGGGTTTGAGTTTGTAGAGATCTTTCGGAGCAAACAGGAAAATCAGCATGTACCTGTGATATTTGCCACGGCCATAAATAAAGAGAAAAAGTATGTCATAAAAGGATATTCGGAAGGTGCGGTTGATTATTTGTATAAGCCATTGGATCCAGATATTGTTTCTGCCAAGGTGGACATCTTTGTCACCCTTTATAATCAAAAAAGAGTTTTGGAAATCCAAAATCAAGAATTGGATGCCTTAAACAAATTAAAAAACAAGTTTCTGGGAATGGCGGCCCACGATATAAGAAATCCTCTGGCCATCATTGAGTTCTATTCCAAATCTTTACTTACAGAATTAAAACCGGTATTGCAAGATTCTGCCAAAATACAGGAATTAGAAAACATTGTGGTCTCTACCAAGTTTGCCCAAAATTTGGTCAATGATTTCCTGGACATTAGTAAAATGGAAGCTGGCAATATAGAATTAGCTGAAGAAATGATTGATGTTCAATCATTTTTGGAGACCAGTATCAGATTCAATCAGGTATTCGCAAGTAAAAAACAAATTAATCTGGAAGGAAAAATCAAAGTAGGAAACTTGAGTTCCGCTTTTGACAAGAATAAAATGAACCAGGTACTCAATAATCTGATCACCAATGCCATTAAATTCTCCCATGAAGGTACCAGGGTGTGTTTGAAGGCCGAACAAAAAGGGGATAATCTGGTGATTTCGCTACAAGATGAAGGGCAAGGAATTCCTGAAAGGGAAATTGATCTCCTGTTCAATCCTTTTTCCAAAACCTCGGTAAAATCAACAGCAGGAGAGAAAAGTACCGGACTTGGACTTATGATCGTAAAAAAAATCTTGGACGCCCATAAGGCTGATATATCGGTTACAAGTAAAGTTGGGGTTGGATCATGCTTTACGGTGGAGCTTCCCATCAAAGTACTGGATTCATCCAACACGGCCCCTCGAAAAGTTACTTATCTGGAAAGTTTAATTACCGACGAAAAGTTGAATATTGTCGTGGTAGATGATGACATTTTAATGCGAACGCTTTCTGAGGTGGTCTTTAACAAAATTGGAGGGAATATAACAATGCTCGAAGACGGGGCTGACCTTATTGAACAAGTTGATGCCTTAAACCCCGATTTAGTTTTTACGGATATCAATATGCCAGGAATCAACGGCTACGATATGGCAAAAAAAATAAGAGATATGGGATTGGATATTCCCATTTTTGGACTTACCGGACTAATAAATGACGAAGTGCGCATGCTTTCCAAAAAATCAGGAATGGATGGGGTGTACGAAAAGCCACCAGTGGAAAATATGCTAAAGCATTTGATTTCACAGATTTATGATGAGCGTATGGCCTAAGCAACAGCATAAAAAAGAAAACCTCCACAATTTTGGAGGTTTTGGCAATCTTGTGATCGCGATAGGATTCGAACCTATGACCGTCTGCTTAGAAGGAATACGATTGTATATACAAACAATAATAACAAATATTTTATTTTATTGATTTTCAACAATTTAATAATATATATCGTTAAATATATTTATTTAAAATCAATATAATATGTGCAAATTATGTGCAAATTGTTTTGTAGATTTATAATATGCAAACTAGCTTATCACTTAGTCTCGATAAGAGAAGAACGCGAAAAGATGGGAGTTACCCCATCATCTTGAGACTTGGGCACTTCCAAAGGACCACTTCAATTGCCACTGGATATTCCGTTAGAGAAGAATTTTGGGACAGAAAGAAAAAAGAAGTCAAACGCTCTTTCAAAGGTGTTTCATCTGTAGCCAACCTAAATAAGTCATTGCTCAAAGAATTGGCCAAAGCCAAAGAGGTTATTGTTAGACTGGACGATAAAGGGGAACTTGATCATCTTTCTCTTAAACAGGTCAAAGATCGGATTACAGGTGCAACTAATTACAGCTCGTTTTTTGATTATACCTCCATGAAAATTATAGAGCTTAAATCGGTAAACAGATATGGAACTGCACGTTCTTACAAAGGGGTGTTACAAGTACTAAAAAAATACACAAACGGGAATGAACTTCGATTTCACGAAATAAATTATCAATTTTTAAAAGGATTTGAGCAATACCATCTTTCCAAAGGAAATGGACTGAATAGCCTTTCAACATATTTCAGGGCGCTAAGAGCCATTTACAACAAAGCAATAAAAGAAGGACACGCCGATAAGGACCCACATCCTTTCACAAATTATTCAATAAAAAGTGTCCCTACGGAAAAAAGGGCAATTGATATCGTCTACATTAAGAAAATTCTAGAGCTAAAGTTACCAGAAAATTCTACCCTCTTCCATTATAGGAACTATTTTATTTCCTCCTATATGCTTTATGGTATGTCGTTCGTGGACCTAGCACATCTTAAGCTGGAAAATCTTAAGGATGGAAGGATCATGTTCAGAAGAAAAAAGACATCCAAGTTATATGATATCAAGATAAAGGAACAACTCATTAAGGTTCTAGATTTCTATCTCCCGAAAAAGAAAAAATCAGATTATGTATTTCCAATTATAAAAAGAGAAGACCCTGAACTTATAGAAAGAGATATAAATTGGGAACGAAAAAGGTATAATAAAGGTCTCAAAGAAATTGCAAGGTTGTGCGGAATTCAACAAAGACTCACCAGTTACGTCCCTCGACATAGTTTTGCCACTCAAGCCATGATACAGGAAGTCCCTCTTCAGGCTATTTCTGCAATGTTGGGGCACAGTAAGCTTAATACAACCCAAATTTATCTTAAATCGCTTCCCAATAATATACTTGATTCTTATAATGAAAGGCTGGATATTTCTTAAAAGAAAGTCTAAAGTCCCATTTCTTACCCTTAAACTTTGCGCTAGGATCCTGTTTCGATTTTATAGTGTTCAGAAAGATAAGCGTTGAGTAAAATCGAAATAGGGCGCACCTACCATACCTCTAATATCCTTTTCCATATCAAATAGCATCCTTCAAACCGTCCCAAACAATGTCAAATTTGACTGGACAAAAACAGTCTACCAAACGGATACAAACTGACCCAACAGATATTTTTTACTGTAAAGATTTCCAGTGTTTACTGGGCCTACCGAGGTTTTTACAGTAAAAACTTTTTTTGGTAAAATTTTATCTTCACATAATTGATTGAAAATCAATTAACTAAAAAACGTAACATCGCGTTAGCGTGTTACCCTCTTGCTTTACATTCCCCGTCCTGCTGGCAGGACCAAAAATGTAAACACTAGGTGCCTTTTGAATCAGCTATATTGAACTAAAACATTCTAAATTTAATTAATTCCAAAATCTAAAGAAAATCAGGTCGTTAGAAATAAAATATCACTCTGTTTAACCTTAATTGAACTCTAAATGCCATTCGAAACTGAATGTGAGTGTCAAACGCCCTAGGTTAAAGCAAATTCGGGTTAAGTTTTACACAGATATAATTTGTTTTCCATATTAGTGAAAAATTAGCTTAAAACTTGCATTGGGCGTAATTCCCAAAGATTCCTGAAACACTTGTTCGGGCTCATTCTGGGGGTTCAACCTAAAAAAAGTGTTTATCGGGTTTTCTCGATTGAGCAGGTTCCATACCGATACCCCTGTTTGTAAGCCGATGTTTTTTCCAACTTGAGTCTTATAGATGGCAGAGAAATCCAGGCGCAAATAATCGTCAAGTTCACTGGAGTTGGCCTCCCCATAATTGATGTCCCCGTCCACAATTGCATCGCCCATGAGTGTTGGGGTAAAAGGCTTTCCGGTCCTCCAATTGGCTCCGAGCGCAAAACTAAATTCTGATGTTGAAAAAGTGAGGCCCGAGGACAGCGAGTGGGTAATGTCAAAATTATTCCTGAATTGGATTTCAGGTAATTCCTGAAAACTATAGGTACTGTTCAGATATCCGTAGCTCAGCCATAGATTCCATTGTTGCAGTTGTTTTCTCATAAGGAAATCGATTCCGTAGGCATCATAATTTCCTGAGGTTTTGACAAACTCGTAGCTGTCCAAAAAACCTTGGCTCTTAGCGGTAATGCCATTTACTTTTTTGTAATAGACAGCAGCATCCAGAAGCCAACCACGATGGTTGTACCGTAAGCCCAAGGAAGCCTGTTGACTTCTCAATATCGGAATACTATCGTTATCCGTGAGTTGCCACCTCCTTCTTTCAACGCCTAAAAAGTCGTTCTGGAAATTTATGATCTGTGAGGTGTTTTGATGTTTGAACTCTCCCAACACCTCCACTTGAAAATGCTTTCCTATTGCTTTATTGACACTAAGCCTTGGCTCGACAAGCACCCTGTCAAACTTGGCGATATAACTGGTTCGTAAACCGGGTTTTACGTAAAGGCCGCTACCGTCGCGATAGGATGTTTGCGCAAAAAGGACATGTTCACGAAGGACTTCGGAATCACGCCTTAAAAAACGGGGGATATCCGTATCGTTTGTATTGACTATTTCGGACTCCGTAAATTGATATCCCGTTTCCAACAGGATATTGTTGATATTAAATATTCCCTTCAAACTTGCACCGGTTTCCGAAACCACATTCTCCTGTAAAAAACGTTGCCCTTGCAACACATTGGCGTTGATTGACCTTAATTTATAATCTGTGTTGTACACATGAATTTCGGTAGAGAACTTTGTGTTCCATTCGCGTTCATAACCTAGGCCGGCCCCGATGCTGTTCTGGGACAAACTACTTTCTCTTGTTTGCATGATCTCATTTAGGTTTGCCGTTTCATCAAAAGCCAAATTGTTATCTATTAAAATAAAATTCAACCGAATCCTGTCAGTTTCAGTAGGTTGATATAACCATCTGAAAGAGGTGTCGTAAAAAGAAAATCTTTGATCGGAATTAATGATGCTCGGTTCGTTTTCTGCTATTTCTGTCTCCTGGATAATTCGTTCAAAGAAGACATCAAAAGTAGGGGTTCTTGCTACATCATCTATGGATCTTCTGGCAGCAATCTGTATAGAGGACTTGCTGCCTAACGGGATATCGGCAAAAAGGTCAGCGTTGATCAAGTTCACTCCAAAGCTTCCTTTAAATTTGTTTTGTAGGTTTTTATCCGTCCTTAAGAGCAAAGTCCCAGAAACCCCATCAGTATAAGCCGCATCCGTTCCGTTGGGAACCACTATGACTTTTTGGGTAATCTGAGGATTGAAACTTGATATCAGTCCAAAAAAATGTCCCGACTGATACATCTTGATACCATCCCATAAGATAAGGTTTTGGTCATGCGAGCCACCCCGAATATTGATATTGGAAACAGTTTCATCGATACTTTGAACTCCGGGGAGAGCTTGTACTGTTTGCAGTACATCGGTTTCTATCAACCCGGGCAAAGTTGCAAATCTGGAAAAATCAATGGTGGTGGTCCCATCCGCTTTCTTGTCGATTCCCCTGATAAGGTAGCCCTGTAGTACAATTGGAGCTATAGTCTGCTCCTCCTCGTACATTCTTATTGTCGAGCAGCGTTCCAACGAAAAGAACCTGGCCGCCCTTTTTATGGTCTTATATCCCAAAAATCGAATTTCGACCGGCTCATCCTGGTCAGTGACCTCTATTTCAAAGTAACCTTTATCATCACTTATCGTATTTCCAGTCCCAGATTGAACAGTCGCCCCGATCATAGGTTGTTGTGATGACACATCCTCTATGTATCCACATAAAACTTGGACCTTTGTAATGGTGATGACCCTGGTACCCACCTTGGAAAATTTTAATTTTGTCTGGTTTTCCAAGCGCCTTATTTCCTGATTCAGCGTACTGGTGTCCTTGGAGGGCAACACATAGAGGTCATTTAGCAGGTCACTTTGGTAATTGAACTGTATTTGATGTTTTTTTGAAAGTACGTCAAGAACTTGCTTTAACGGAACCCTTTCCTGGTTATCCTGTGCAGATCCGAAGGCCCCGACCAAACAATGGATCAAGATGAGTATAAATAAATGTTTATTTTTTGGCATTCCTTATAATGACCGTATTAGTGTCGCTAAATTCATAGGTCAATTTAAGGGTTTGGGTAATTGCTTGTAGGGCATTCTCAAGATTATCATGTTCAAAAGCTCCGGTGAACCTAGTGGCTACATCGATTTGGTCAAGGACCACCTGAACTTGGTATTCCTCTTCCAGAACCTTGATGACTTGGACTATGGTCGCTTCCTCAAATACACTTAAATCTTGCAGCCATTTGGGTTGGGAAAGCGCAACATTGACAACTTGGGGAGTGTTGTTAAAAAAGTGATATCCCTTGCCTGCTGGTAGTTGGGTCGTATCGTTATTATGTGCCACCTGCACCAAACCCTCATAACAAACGACACTAAAAATACTATCCCTTGCGATGACGTTGAATTCGGTACCCAATACGCTTATCTTTCCGAAAGGGGTATGTACTTCGAATTTCTTCCCCTTGGTTACGTCAAAATAAGCCTCACCTTTTAATTGCAAACTCCTTTCTTCGTCCCATTTGACATCATTAAAACTAAGTTGTGAAAGGCTATTGAGTGTCACCTTGGAGTTGTCTGGCAAGTTGATGACCTCCGTTTGGGCCATTTGGGTGGTAAACATATGTTGATCGTCTCCCTTTAAAACAAAATAAAGACCAATTCCTAAAACAAATATTGCAGCTGCCCTATAAGCGAATCTGGTCCAATTGGTATTGGAATCTTTTCTTTGATCGAGCTTTTCTTCCAATTCTTCAAAGGCCACCACCTTAGAACGGTTCTGTCCCCTAAAACGATTGGCTTCTTCAATAATTTCTTTTAACAGTCCACTATCTTCGATTTCATCAAAGATGTGCTCCTCCTCTTTGGTAAGGTCATTATTCAGCCACTTTTTTATGATGTAATCTTTATCCATTCATCTGTCCTTTATACTAAAACAACCTTGAATCGCATTATCCCAAACTATATTTTAATTTCATGAAGTACAATCATTTGATATTGTTGATCTATCCTTTATTATAAGTTAAAATCTTTAAGTTGCTTCCTTAAAATGGCAAAGGCAGCATAAATACGATGTTCCGCAACCTTTTTGGTAACCCCGGTCAATTCAGCAATCTCTTTATGTGTTTTTCCTTCAACCTTGCTAAGTACAAATGCTTCACGTTCTTCAGGCTTTAGTTTTGACAGGACGCTTTCGTACTGTTCAAGAAACTGTTCTTTCCGCATTAAAAATTCGGGGGATTCATTTGTATAATCCTTCGGTGACACCTTTCTATAATTTAGTTTGACTTTTTGATGCTTTACCTCATTGAGCATTAAATTATTGGCCACGGTGTATAGATATGATTTGGCCGCTTCAGGCACTACCTTGGAACAGTTTTCCCACATCTTAATAAAAGCATCTTGCACCTTATCGGCAGAATTAAATAAATCACCATACTTAAAATACAATAGGTCACTTAGGCTTTGGGCATATTTTTCGTATAAACTAGAAAACAGCGATTTCTCGCATACATTTTTAAATAATTTCTTTGACAAAGGGTGGACTGTTTTACGGTCTTAAATTTATCAAAAAAAAGTCATTTTTTTTCTGGGACATTTTTGCTTAGGGTTGTTTTAAATATAAAGGAAACCAAACAATGCACTAATTGAAGCAGATAGATCTCAAAACATTATTGACTTACAACAAAAAAATGACTATGAAAATTTCCAAACCATTTTTCCTTTTATGTCTTAGCCTGATAGGTGTCCTTTCTTGCCGTACTGAGGACGATCTATCCATAGGCACACCGGTGGAAGAAACAATCGAGGCAAATTCCAATCTGGCCGATTTGATTAGCAGAACTTCACAAAATGACGGTTCAATAGATAATATTATTGACAAAGCCAATTGTTTGAGTGTTCAACTCCCTGTCACCGTAACTGTCAATGGAACACAGATTACTGTTGATGACAAAGATGGTTATGAAGAGATTGAAGATGTTTTTGATCTCTTTGATGATGATATTGATATCATTGAAATTTCCTATCCAATAACCTTGATTTTAACGGATTTCACGACGCTCACCATTAATTCTGATGCTGAATTGATTGCCATAGCGGATAATTGTCCAGGTGAAAACGAGGATGACGATGATATAGAGTGTATCGATTTTCAATACCCGATTACCACTTTTATCCTAGACGAGAACAACGAATTGGTGAATACCATTGTCATCGACAATGACGAGGAGATGCATAGGTTCATAGATGATTTGGATGAATATACTGCGGTAACAATCAATTTTCCGTTATCCGTCATTCTTGCAGATGGTTCTACCCAAACAATTGGTAGTGTTCAAGAATTGGAAAATGTTATTGAAAATGCTGATGATACCTGTGATGAGGACGATGACAATGATTTTAATGATGATGACTGCGATAGCTGCACCACAAACCAACTTTCTGATGCTTTGACAGCCTGTTCAGATTGGAATGTGGACAAATTGGAACGCAACGACCAGGATTTAGAGGACCAATACACTGCATATGACTTCAACTTTATGGCTGATGGCACCTTGAATGCCGTATCCAATACCGATTCGTTTGCAGGTACATGGGAGGCCAGTGGATCAGCAAACAATATTTCGGTGATCATAAATATTCCAAACTTGCCGGATTTCAATGCTACTTGGAACTTGCACGAAATACAACAAGGCGATGTTGATTTTAGATTGGGGGATGACCGTTTGAGGTTCAAAAGCGATTGTGTTTCCAATGGCGGTGGCAACGGAGGTGTTGACGATACTGCCCTTGTCCAAGCATTGACCAATGGGGATTGGTATGTGACCAACTATTTTGATGATGTGGACGAAACTGCGCTTTTTGATGGAATGGTCTTCAATTTTGCGGCCGATGGGTCGGCAACTGCCGATGATTCAGGAGCAATCACCAACGGAACTTGGTCCACGGGTTCTGGTGACGAGACGGAGCTTGAACTCAACCTGAACTTTGGTATGAATGTTCCGTTTGATGAGCTGTTGGAGGATTGGGATGTTTTGGAAGCGACGGATGACATTATCCGATTAAAGGATATTAGTGGTGGG
Source organism: Flagellimonas sp. 2504JD1-5 (assembly GCF_053618295.1). Lineage (NCBI taxonomy): Bacteria > Pseudomonadati > Bacteroidota > Flavobacteriia > Flavobacteriales > Flavobacteriaceae > Flagellimonas > Flagellimonas sp. 2504JD1-5. Next base: position 127,332 of record NZ_JBSIOU010000002.1, on the reverse strand, counting down.
GATGGCACTACCGACTTTCTCACCTTTGAGCGAAATGCATCAAGCAATGGAAATGGTGGTGTGGATTTGAGCACGGTAATTGTGGATGGCACATGGACCGTCTCATCCTATCTTGATGATGGTGTTGACGAAACCAACAACTTTAGCGACTATACTTTCAATTTTGTTGCCGATGGCTCAGTGACCGCCGATAATGGCAGTGCCACAAATGGTATTTGGGCCACAGAAAATGGTGACAACAAATTTGTACTGGACTTTGGTGCCGTAACGCCTTTGGATGAGTTCAATGATGATTGGGACGTGATTTCCGTTTCCGATACCCAATTGGAGCTACGTGATGTGAGCGGAGGCAGTGGTGCAACAGATACCTTGATCTTTACAAAACAATAAACCCAGAATAAGAATACTATGAAAAAGTACATTTTAAACCTCGGAATTTTAATGCTCGCTTTGTGGGCAACCTCCTGTACCACTGATGGCGAAAACGATGAAGCTGCCAATTTGGCGCAATTGCACGCCGATGTAGAGGAAATCACCAACGCGGCAACTTCTGACACTTGGACCATAACCAACTTTGTTGATTCTGGAAAAAATGAGACTGCAAACTTTGATGGATATGGTTTTAGCTTTAATGAGGATGGAAGTTTGGTGGCCGAAAACGGCAACACAACAGTGAGCGGTACCTGGTCCGTAACCATCGATGATGATTCCAGCGACGATTCCAATGATGATAGCTCCAACAATATTGAGGACGACTGCAATGGCTGTACGGTGGAACAACTTACCGAAGTTTTGACAGGATGCTCCGATTGGTCGGTTGAAAAACTTGAAAAAGGAAACAACAATGATCTTGAAGATGGCTTTGTAGGCTATGAATTCAATTTTTCGACAGATGGTATGGTAACTGTCACCTCTGGTTCTGATAGCTACTCCGGTACCTGGGAAGCCTCGGGCAGTGGAAACAACATTCAGGTGGTGTTGAGTATCGCCGACCTGGCCGACATTCCCGACACATGGACCTTGCATGAAATTGAATTGTACAATGGAGAATCCAACGTCGATTTAAGAATCAACGGGGAAGATCGTTTGCGTTTTAGAAATGGTTGTACCCTTGGTAATTTCAACGGAGGCGAGACCACAGGCGAAATAGACTTTGATATTTTCTTCGCCTTTCCGGCCAATTTTGCCGAGCTTTCCGAAGATTGGAACATTGTTTCCTTTTCCGCAAATAAAATTGAATTGATCCATGAAAGCGGAGGCGATGGAGGAACAGATCTATTGACTTTTGAAAAATAAGCGCCCCGATTCTTATTATCAAATCCAACCATATTAAATGGAGTAAGGGTTCCCCCTGCTATGGAAAAGAAGGTTGGTTGCCGTCCTAGGATATTTCTTGGGGCGGTTTTTTTATCTTTAAGGTTAAACGCGACCAAGCATGGAAAGTCCATCCAAATTTCAGCACCTCTTTGAAAAAATAGCCGAGGTGGGTACAATTCAACATATAGCCAAAGGAACCGAAATTTTAAGGGAAGGACAATTTGTAAAGGTGGTGCCCTTTGTACAAAAAGGACTCATAAAGGTATTTACCCGCTATGAGGACAGAGAATTGCTGCTTTATTATATTCAGCCCAACCAAAGTTGCATCATGTCCTTTTCGGCCAGCACCAATAACGAACCCAGCCAAGTATATGCCGTAACCGAAGAGGATACTGAGACAATCCTAGTGCCCGTGGACAAACTGGATGCTTTCGCCAAAGAAAACCCCAAGGTCAACAACTTTTTCTTTCAACAATATAAAGGTCGATATGCAGAACTGTTGGATACCATCCAGCACGTTTTGTTCGACAAGATGGACAAACGGGTATATAACCATTTGAGGGACAAAGTATTGCTCAAAAATGAAAATCCACTGCAAATATCCCACCAACAGCTCGCAAACGAAGTGGGGACCGTGAGGGAAGTAGTGAGCCGTGTGTTGAAAAAATTGGAGGGCGAAGGGCTGGTGGAACAAATCGGCAACAAAATACAGGTACTCAAGTTGTGACCAAAGTCACTGCATAGCTCCATATCCTTGACTAGCTTTGATAAAAGGAAATATGGGCAAGAAACTGATAAAACTTTTGTTGGTCTGCATTATTTGCATATCGGCCATTTCAGGAATCGTTTTGCTCGTTAAGTATTTGTCTAACTAAATCTTCATGAAATGAAAAAAAATATGGGGTCCGCGGACCGAATCATTCGTTTTGTTGTAGCAGCGATTATTGCAATACTTTATTTTACAGGAACCCTAAGTGGCACTTTGGGGATAATATTATTGGTGTTGGCAGGAATATTTGTTCTAACCAGCTTTATTAGCTTCTGTCCACTTTATGCCCCTTTTGGCATAAGCACTTGTGCTACAAAGCAAAAATGACCATTAACATTCCTTGGATTCTAAGAGGGCGGTAAATTGCCCTCTTTTTTATCTGCCAAGCCCAGAAAATATTCCTTGGGACTTTGTCGATTTCAGTTGTTTTATATATGAAACAAAAGTTAAAAACGTTTTAAATCTTACATATTAACCAAATTCAATTGTTATGAAGCATTTCATTTTATTATTTATTGTATCGGCCTTGTTTATGGTCAGTTGTTCCAGTGATGATGCCGATGATAGTCGCATCCGCCTTAAGGTAGCCGCCACGAATGTGGGAGGAACCAGTGCAAAATCAGTCTCTTTTACAGGAAAGAACAACGAAAACGTAGTTTTCACGGATTTCCGTATTTCAATCAGGGATGTGGTGTTCAAAAACGATGATGACCCCAACAGCAGCTTGGACACTGACGAAATTCAGTTTAGGGGACCTTACCAAATCGACCTCTTGAACGGTAGTGATGCCATCTCCCAGACCATTGGTGACGTGATCGTGCCTGACGGGACCTATAAGGAACTTCGTTTTAAATTCCATAAAGATGAAGACCTGCCAGTTACCGATAACCTTTATGACAGGTCAATTTATATTGAAGGTACCATCAATGATGTTCCCTTTATTTTCTGGCATGATACCAGCGAAAATCTTGATGTAGGCAGAAGCACCGGTGTTCAAGTGTCCGGAGGTGTTATCAATTTTACCGTTGAGTTCAACATGGCTCAGTTTTTAAGTTCCCTAAAACAGATTGATCTGGGTCTTGCTGTGGACGGGAACGAAAACGGCACTATCGAAATATTCCCTAACGATCAAGACGGGAATCAGGAAATAGCAAAGGATTTGAAAGACAACATCAAGGAAACAGCTGATTTGATAGATCAATAGTAGTAGTCCAGCATCCCATGAAGTCAAGCCATCTGTATTTTATAGGATGGCTTTTTTCATTTAGCCAGGTCAAAAGCACTAAAATCAGTGGTTTCTCCAATTCGAAAAACCCTTTATCGTACTATTTATAGGGTCATACCAAAATAAAGTTAGTCTCTCGTTGTATTTTCTAGAATAATGGAAACCTAAATATCAATGTCTTTTATATTAAAATGGCAGTACGTAAACATTTCAACCATATATGTGCAAATTATGTGCAAACAAAAAAGTCTCAGAAGTAATAAAACCTCTGAGACCCTATGTTTATTGGTGATCGCGATAGGATTCGAACCTATGACCGTCTGCTTAGAAGGCAGATGCTCTATCCAGCTGAGCTACGCGACCATTACATAAAAGGCCGAATCTTTGCGATTCGGCCTTGTCGGGGTGGCAGGATTCGAACCTGCGACCTCCTGCTCCCAAAGCAGGCGCGATAACCGGGCTACGCTACACCCCGAAAAACAGTCTTAAAGACTGAAAACTTCAATACAGAAATAACAAACTCCAACAAAAACTACCTCAGTAGCCCGCTCGGGTGGAGTTTAAACCGAGCGAAGTCGAGGTACTAAACCCCGAATGATTATCTATTTAATCTTTAAGAAAAATTGCGGAGAGAATGGGACTCGAACCCATGCGACACTTACGCGTCGACAGATTAGCAATCTGCTCCGTTACCACTCCGGCACCTCTCCTAACATTTTATTATGAACGTACATCTTGAAAATGCGGATGCAAATGTACCTTTTCATCCGAAAGAACGCAACTATTTTTTCGTTTTTTTACTGAAATCTGTTCGCTTATACCAATAGATGATTTCAAAGTTTTGAGTATGAGCAAAAATGCCAAAATGAAAGTTAATTTTTCAGAATAACATCTGTAGCACTGATGGTCCCATCTCTTGAAACGGTTGTGGCCTTTATTCTAAAGTTCTCAAATAAATAATCTTCCTCCAATTTCACCATCACCTCACCGTTGTTGTTGGTTTGCAATTTCGGGTTCCAATATACCACATCACTTTCTCTTTTATATTTTTTCCTGTTTTCTTGTGTTTTATAGTCATCAAAACCAATATTGGGTTCATATCCTTGAAAAATCAGTTGGCCTTCTTTTCTAGGAACAAAATTGGAACCACTTCCGCTTCTGGTATAAATTAAGATAACCCCTCCAGTAGCCCTACTTCCAAAAATTGCTGCTTCCGGCCCAAAAACAAGTTCTACTTTTTCTATGTCAAGAGCAGAAATCAATCCTATTGGAGAATTGAAACTGGAAAAGCCTTTGCCCCATGGCATTCCATCAACTATCCAAAGTGGTGGACCTATGGGTTGGAAGGATGTGAAGGCCCTGGAATGCTGCACTCTTACATCCGAGCCAGTACCTGTTACCAGCATTCCCGGAATCTTTCTAACCAATTCAACCAAGTCTATTGGATGTTTTGGATTCTGAAAAACTGTTGCTGTAGGCTCCACACCATATAAGGTATTGTTCTTTTCAGATTCCGCTCGTTTTTGATTTACCTGAACCTCATCCAATTCAATTAAATTTGTGGTATCCACAGGTTGCCATCCCGTAGCTTCAAAAAACCTCTTTTTTTCTTGTTTCTGTTGAAACTTGGTCAACTCTTTTGAATACCCCTGTCTTTCCCCAATTGTGGGTATTATTTTGACCAGTCTGGATTTTGTGTCCTTGCCTTTAGTTCTGAAAACCATTTCGGTTTTACCGTAAAATTGAAGATTCTCTATTCTTAGTTGGCCACTTGCGTTGGTCTCCAATTCCTCAATCCATGGAGCTCCTTCCGAGCTGGCCAATATTTGGATTGTTGTATTCTTGAGCAAGTTGTTGTCCAGATCATAAGCATACCCATATAACTCAAGTCCTTTCTGCATGGGGAATTGAATTATTGATGGTATAGTCTCTTCTGTTGCTTCCTCAGCTATTGTACTTTCCGAAAGAATCAAATTAATATCCTTAACATAACGCTGGTTTCTTTTTTCTTGGAACGATTCATTACCGGAAGAAACAAGTATGTCATCCTTTTCATAGTCTTCCCCAATGCCTTCCATCCAATTCAGAATGCCTACTGCCAATTCTGCTCGAACCGGTTTGTTTTCATCATCCCTTACCTGTATATGGAGCACTTTGTTTTTTGATTCTTCATTAATCTGGTCAACCGTAATGTGCAATTGCCTCCCTTCAATCCATATGGCTCTTGTTGCAACTTGCTGGTCAGTTTCATCGTACAATCCCAAAATCAATTTTCCTGATGGGATATCCTTTTTTTGTATTGTGATATTGATTATCGGGTTTTGTTTAAAATCCAGCGTTTGTTCAAAATAAACAATACCATTTTGTAAGCCTTTCAACTTTATGGTTTTGCCCAAATAAGCAGCAGAAGCAATTACCTCAACTTTGGCCAATTTTGGGTCAAGGTTGTTTACATGCAGAAGCAAACCCTCATCAGTGGGTTTGGGTATTGCGTGTTGTTGGCCGTTATTAAGGTGGGCAAAATATGTTTTTCCTTTCTCAGGTTGCAAAATTGTACTTGCGATATTCTCATTAAACATTTTGATTTCTGACACAACCTGTCCTGCTTGGTCCGAAATATAGCCTATATGACCCGACTCATTTTTTTCAAAAATTCCCTTGAAAAAAAGATGGTTTTTAAGGCCACTTACAAGGTTCCCTCCTTCAGAATGGATCACCACACCTTTTTCATTGAGAAAAACTGCTCCATTGTTTACCCCTCCAATATTGATTTGCTCCTTTGCATACATATGTTCTCCGTAATTCTGCATCCATCGGGTGTAGGCTTTTACATAGTACATTCCCTTTTTTGCATTTTTGGGAAGCTTAAGTTTTCCAACTGACATACCATCCGAGATTTCATGAAACTGTCTCTTAAACAATTCATTTGTATTATTTACAAGGTCAACTATTAGCACTTTGCTAGCATTGCTTCGGACTTTATTTTTGCCGATTCTAACATAGCTTTTGAAAAATAATGTTTGCTTTTCTTCAGGTTGTGTATCGGATAAATGTAAAAGCACCTCTTCCTGCCAATTCACCAAAGAATCCCTTACTATATTTTCTTGATAAAATGCTTTGGAAGAAAATGTTTTCCATTTATTCGGATAATGGTTATCCCCTTGTGAAAACAACAAATTGGAACAAAGGAATAAGAGTGGAAGGATGGTTGCCGATTTCATTTTGCAGTATTTTGTGTAATAAATATACCACAAAAATTATTCCGTAATTCACTAATTTCCAACACTATTCCGGATACTCTACACGAAGATGGTAGATATTGGTCAACTTTTGTTTCAACACTTTCTTGACCTTTTCAATTTCCTTGAGGGTGATGTTTGCGTTTAAAAATTGGTTGGCCTGCATTTGTCCTTTCACAATTTTCTCCACAAATTCGTCAATAATAGTGTAGGTGGGGTTCTTAAGGCTTTTTGAAGCAGCCTCAACTGCATCGGCCATCATTAAAATTGCCGTTTCCTTTGAAAATGGAATGGGGCCGGGATATCGGAAATTCTCCTCGTTAGCCTCTCCTTCAAGTTCTTGCTGGCGTTTAAAAAAATAGAAAACCAAGGTAGTGCCATGATGTGTTCTTAAGAAATCGATAATACGATCAGGTAAGTTATTTTTTCGAGCGATTTCAATTCCTTTGATCACATGGTCAATAATAATCTTCGCACTTTCTCTTGGAGGCAAATCGTCATGTGGATTCACACTTGTAATCTGGTTTTCGGTAAAGAAAGTTGGATTATCCATTTTGCCAATATCATGATACAAGGCCCCAACCCTTACCAACATGGCATTGGCATTAATTTCATTAGCTGCCGCCTCAGCTAAATTTGCTACCTGCAGTGAATGATGGAACGTACCAGGTGCTTTGTCCGATAATTCTTTTAAAAGTTTAGAATTGGTATCGGACAACTCCAATAAGGATACATCCGAAATCAACCCAAAAATTTTCTCATAAATATAAATCAGCGGTTGGGCAAAAAGGGTCAAAAGTCCATTAAGGACGAAAACCCCGAATAAAATCCATTCGATATTATCCAAATTGCCCTCGTGTATGGCATGAAAGGCAAAATAACCAACAATATAAATCAGGGTAATTTGCCCGACGGATATAAACAGGTTGGCACGTTTATAAAGTTCTGATGCGGTTAAAATGGTCACAATTCCCGCAATAATCTGCAAAAAGATGTACTCAAAACTATTGGGCACCACAAATCCCAATAACAAAACCGTCAAAACATGCACAAACAGACCCAATCTGGCATCGAAGAAGTTTTTTAAAACAAGTGGAAGGATGCACAAGGGAACCACATATACATAGTTTTCGTTGTTTTTGACCATTAGGGTTGTGGCCAAAACCATTAATACAATGTTTACAAAAATAAAGGTGACCTTGTTGTTATTCTGAAAGATTTTCTTTCGATACCGTTTTAAAAAAAGCAGCAACATGATCAATACAAGCGCTACCAAAATGGTATAGCCAAGAATAATAAAGTAGTAGTTGTTCCCTCGCCATAACTCCGATTCAAATTCGTCTTTAAGAGAGTTTAGTATTTTAAAATTTTCGGCTTCAACAACTTCTCCCTTGGCAATGATTAAACTACCTTCCGACACTTCCCCCCGGGTAATGGAAATTTTACCAAGCTCATCTGCCAACACTTTTTCGGTCAGGGCCTTGTCATAAATTAAATTAGATTCCAACACTCTGGGCATTACATTTCCAAGAATGGAGGAAACTGGGTCATTCTTATTCCCAAGAATTCTAGCAACTAAGCTTTTGGCATTCTCCAAATTGGAATAACTATTTACTCCCAGGAGCTTTGCTTCATTGTTTTTTATCACCAAAACAGAACTTGCAGTGGGCAATTCCTTGAACACACCAAGCGCATAAATACTGTCAACAATATTGATACCTGTATTTAATAGTACCTCGCTTTGTGTATTGGAAAAACTATTGGCAGTGGAAAAACCGCCCAGCTCTTGTGCCAATGTTTCCTTCACCCTTAAAGGAACTGACTCATCAAATGAATAATAGTCAACCTTGTTTTCACGCAGTGATTGCTGTTCATTGACAACCTCCTCTTCTGTTTTTTTTATGGAAAAATCAATGGGAGCGTACAGGTTTTCGTATTGCCAAGGTTTCCCTTTTTGAAATTCATATTTAAACTTGCCTCCTTTCGGAAAGAAAAATACAATTAACGCGACTGTAACTACATAGAGAAAATACTTGTAGGCCAGTGATTGATGCTTATAAACATTATCCAAAGTTTTTCCCATGCTGTACGCTAATGTTTCAAAAATAGAAAATATAAATAAGAAGTATGGCAGGTGGTAAACCCATAAGCATTGCATTTAATTTTAGTATTTTCGCAACTGTAAAAATGCATAGATGAATAAAGTTGTTATCGTTTCCGCCGTAAGGACTCCAATAGGTAGTTTTATGGGTGCTTTGTCCAGCATTCCAGCTCCAAAATTAGGAGCTGTGGCCATTAAAGGGGCCCTAGATAAGATTGGATTAAAACCTGAACAGGTCGAAGAAGTTTTAATGGGAAATGTGGTGCAGGCCGGAACCGGTCAGGCACCCGCCAGACAAGCCGCAATTTTTGCCGGAATTCCAGATTCAGTTCCATGTACCACGGTCAACAAGGTATGTGCTTCCGGCATGAAATCGATAATGCAAGCCGCCCAATCCATTGCGCTAGGAGAGAATTCGATAGTTGTTGCGGGTGGAATGGAAAACATGAGCCTTATTCCGCACTACGTGCATATGAGGACTGGACATAAGTTTGGTCCATCAACATTAATTGATGGTATGCAAAAAGATGGCCTGGTCGATGTTTATGATCAGAATGCGATGGGGGTTTGTGCAGATGCCTGTGCCGTTGAGCATGATTTTAGTCGCGAAGACCAAGATGCATTTGCAATCCAATCTTACGAAAGGTCCGCTGCTGCCTGGAAAGCTGGTAAATTTGCTGACGAAGTGGTCCCTGTGGAAGTTCCACAACGAAGAGGAGAGCCGATAATAGTAAGTGAAGATGAGGAATATAAGAACGTAAAAATGGAAAAGATTCCAGCTTTACGCGCTGCTTTTACAAAAGAAGGTACGGTAACTGCCGCCAATGCATCCACGATCAACGATGGTGCCGCAGCAGTTGTTTTGATGAGCGAGGAAAAGGCCAAGGAATTGAATCTTACTCCTTTAGCAACTATAAAAGGCTATGCAGATGCTGCCCATGAACCAAAATGGTTCACTACCGCACCTGCCAAGGCACTGCCCAAAGCGTTGGATAGGGCCGGTGTTACCCTTGACGATATTGATTTCTTCGAGTTTAACGAGGCTTTTGCTGTTGTTGGCCTTGCCAATATGAAACTTTTAGGGCTTAACGATTCTAATGTCAATGTTAATGGAGGTGCTGTTTCGTTGGGGCATCCGCTTGGCTGTTCCGGGGCTCGAATTACCATTACCCTACTTAATGTGCTTCAGCAGAATGATGGAAAATTAGGAGCCGCAGCTATTTGCAATGGAGGTGGTGGCGCTTCAGCAATTGTACTTGAACGAAATTAATCCGCCAGAGGATTTCAGATGCAATACGGAGTTTGCCATTTAAGCATTGTTCCCATTCGTACATCTCCGGATGATACTACTGAAATGGTATCCCAATTGCTTTACGGAGATCATTTTAAAGTATTGGAAAAAAGAAAACTGTGGAGTCGAATCAGAGTGGTTCATGATCATTGTGAAGGCTGGGTGGCAAACAATCAGATTTCATTCATCGAGGAGGATGATTTTCAAAATTTAAATTCACGGAAAGTAAAAATCGCTTCGGATGTTGTTGCCCATATTTGTACGGATGATCATATGTTGCTTCCGATTGTATTGGGTTCGATGGTTTCTTCGGCTTCATTGATGAATCATACTTTTGAAGGAAATGCCATTGAAGGACAATTGCCTAAGGAACATCTGGCAGAAACAGCCTTAATGTACCTAAAGGCACCCTATCAAAAAGGGGGTAAAACACCTTTTGGAATAGATTGCTCAGGATTTACCCAAATGGTTTATAAAATAAATGGATACGCCCTAAAACGAGATGCTGAAGTACAATCCAAACAGGGTGAAGCTCTAAGTTTTATTGAAGAAAGTGAGCCTGGAGATCTAGCTTTTTTTGATAATACTGAGGGTATTATTGACCATGTGGGCATTATTTTAAAGGACAACTACATCATTCATGTCAACGGCCATGTTCGTATTGATCGACTGGACCATACCGGTATCTTTAACACGGAAGAAAAATTATACACCCATAAGCTTAGGGTCATTAAAAAAGTAGTATGAAAAAAGCCCCATAAAATGGGGCTTTTCTTTTTAAGGAGCATCAATTGCTTATTCTCCCAAAAGCTTTTTAATCCGCATAAAATTATCGGTATCTCCTAAAGCTCCATAAATATTTTTTAGCTGGGAAAGTACACCTTGGTTATCAGGGTTGGTTTTTAAAGCATCTTCCAAAACCTTAGCCCCTTCAAGGAACAAATCATCCTTTTGCTTTTTTAATTCATCATATCTAGCGATATCGGCCCTAGAACTTCCCAAGGTGTTCATTTCATCTATAAGGCCATTTCCTTCATTTACGTAAGTAGTGGAAAGGTTTAATAACGCATTGATATAACCTGGGTCGACAGCTAAAGTTTTTCGATACGCTTCCCTAGCGTCTTCTAAATTACCTTGCTCCATATTGATTACTCCAATGTTGTAGAGTAAATCGGCATTGTCCGGTTCCATTGCCGAAGCTTCCGACATCAATACCTTAAATTTATCTTTATCTCCCATCGCATAGTGCAGATTGGCTTCGCCCAAAACAAGGTTTACATCATTGGGGTCTACAGTTCTGGCATCAGCGTAAGCGGCTAAAGCTTTGTCATTATCCCCTAGTTGTTGATAAATCAGAGCGATATTTTTAACTATTTCAGCAGTCTTGGAAGGACTGGTCTCCTCTTTTGGATCCTTATGGGTTCCAGCCTTCACATATAAGTCTCTGGTATTTTTATCCATAGTATCCACCTCTCCGGTTTCTACATTTACAGCAGTGTAGGTAACATCACTTCCGTCGTACCCTATATCTTTAAGTTCGTTGTAATAAGTCAACGCTTTTTCATAGTTCTGTCCGTTTACCGCACTGCTAGCTGCATAGTAGAGATACAAAGTATCTTTCGGGCTTAATTGGTATCCCAAGTACAGTTTATCAGCTGCTTCATCAAACTTTTTATTGTTATTGTCCTCGACAGCAGCATTGATCAAGTCGGATGTCATTTGTGCCAAGCTCTGAGTGGCAACGGTGGTATACTTTGCTTTTCCACTGGTTTCTTCAACAGCAATTACCTTCTTGAATGCATCAATGGCCGGTTGAAAAGCGGTTGCATCTCCTTTTTTGGCCAAATCTGCATAAACATTACCTTTTATGGCATAATACTGTGCCTGGGTCTTGGCATCTGCAGCATCGATTAATGAGGCTGCGCTATCAACAGAAGCTTTCGCGCTAGCGGCATCTCCTCCTTTAAGTGCTTTTTCTGCTGCCTTGATTTCAGCTTTTTGGGAAAATCCTATAGTTGAAATCCCTATTGCTAATAGCATTAAAACTTTAGTCTTCATTTTAAATGTAATTATTAGTGTTTATGATTATTCTTTATTCTCTTTGTTTTCGTCGGTATTATTATCAATTGCCGTGCCATCTTCTCCATTCACCTCAATATCAAGGATATCCACCTCATCAACGGCATCTTCATCCTTCATTACTTTTGCCACAGCTGCAATGGAGTCCTTATCTTTTAAATTGATAAGTCTAACCCCCTGGGTGGCTCTTCCCATAACACGTAAATCCTCAACACCCATTCGAATAGCTATACCAGATTTATTAATGATCATAAGATCATCAGTATCTGAAACATTTTTTATTGCCACAAGGCCTCCGGTCTTGTCTGTTATGGAAATAGTCTTTACGCCTTTTCCTCCTCGGTTTGTAATACGGTAATCGTCAATGGTAGAACGTTTTCCGTATCCATTTTCCGAAACGACCAAAATATCATCTTCAAAATTATGTACCGAAACCATTCCTATGACCTCATCTTTGTCATTTGCCAAGGAAATACCCCTTACACCGGAAGCATTTCTTCCCATTGGACGTGTCTTGCTTTCTTCAAATCGAATTGCCTTTCCGGATTTCAGTCCTAGGAAAATTTGACTGGTTCCAGTGGTGAGCTTCGCTTCCAACAATTCATCTTCGTCCCTAATGGTAATGGCATTGATTCCATTTTGGCGCGGTCTTGAGTATTGCTCCAAAGATGTCTTCTTAACAGTACCCTTTTTGGTGGCCATGATCACATAATGGGAATTCACATAATCCTCATCCTTTAGATCTTGTGTACAGATGAATGCTTTGACCTTATCGTCTTGCTCTATATTAATAAGATTCTGGATGGCCCTTCCTTTGGAAGTACGACTTCCTTCGGGAATTTCGTATACCCGCATCCAGAAACATTTCCCTTTTTGAGTAAAGAACAACATGTACTGGTGATTGGTTCCCACAAAAAGATGTTCCAAGAAGTCTTCATTTCGGGTTGAAGATGCTTTTTGACCAACTCCACCCCTATTTTGTGTCTTATATTCAGTTAAAGGTGTTCTTTTGATATAGCCAGCATGGGAAATGGTAATGACCACTTGCTCATCTGGAATCATATCCTCAATGCTCAAATCGCCTCCTGCAAAGTTTATCTCTGATCTTCTTTCATCTCCATATTTTTCCTTGACTTCCAACAACTCATCTTTGATGATTTGCATTCTTCGTTCTTTCTTGTCAAGAATATCCTTTAAATCTTCAATGGTTTTTAGCAAGGCATCATATTCTTCACGAAGTTTGTCTTGCTCAAGTCCAGTAAGCTGTCTTAATCGCATCTCAACAATGGCCTTCGCTTGGAGTTCGGTCAGTTTAAACCGTTCCATTAAGCCATTTCTAGCATCTTCAACATTAGAAGACGCCCTGATCAATGCAATTACCTCATCTATATTGTCAGACGCAATTATTAAACCTTCAAGGATATGCGCACGGTCTTCAGCTTTTTTAAGCTCGAATTTCGTCCTCCGCACAACTACTTCATGTCGATGTTCCACAAAATAGTGGATAATTTCCTTTAGGTTCAACAATTGGGGCCTTCCTTTGACCAATGCAATATTGTTGACGCTAAAGGAAGATTGCAGCGCTGTATACTTATATAGCATGTTCAGCACAATGTTCGGAATTGCGTCTTTTTTTAGAATATAAACGATTCGCATTCCTTTTCTATCCGATTCATCCCGGATTGTAGAAATACCTTCAATTTTTTTATCATTGACAAGATCGGCCGTTTTCTTGATCATATCGGCCTTGTTCACCTGATATGGAATCTCGGTCACAATAATACACTCCCGTCCCTGTACTTCTTCAAAAGTAGCCTTGGCACGCATAACAACTCGACCTCTTCCTGTATGGAAAGCTTCTTTTACCCCGTCGTATCCGTAGATGATACCTCCTGTTGGAAAATCGGGTGCTTTGATGTGCGTAATAAGTTCATCAATCTCTATATCGTTGTTATCGATGTATGCAATGGTACCATCAACTACTTCCGAGAGGTTATGGGGTGGCATATTGGTGGCCATACCTACAGCAATACCAGAAGCTCCATTAACCAACAAAGCCGGCACACGTGTTGGGAGAACCGTAGGTTCTTGCAAGGAATCGTCAAAATTCAGCTGATGGTCTACAGTATCCTTATCGATATCTGCCAACATCTCGTCAGCTATTTTACGCATTCTTGCCTCCGTATAACGCATTGCCGCTGGGCTATCGCCATCAACGGACCCAAAGTTACCCTGACCATCTACCAACATATACCTTAGACTCCATTCCTGAGCCATACGTACCATGGCATCATATACCGAGGTATCACCATGCGGGTGGTATTTACCCAAAACCTCACCCACAATACGAGCAGATTTCTTATGCGCACTACTTGATCTAACGCCCAGTTCGTGCATTCCAAAAAGCACTCGTCGATGAACAGGTTTTAGTCCGTCCCTGACATCTGGCAGGGCACGTGACACAATGACCGACATTGAATAATCAATGTAGGCAGATTTCATCTCATCTTCAATGTTGATAGGAATTAACTTTTCTCCTTCAGCCATGCTAAAATCCAATTGTTTTTTGCGGTTAAAATATCACGGCAATATACGCAAAATCGTACCTTTCAAAACACTTGCACTTTACTTTATTAAAAAAATTATCAACATCATATTTATAGGAACAAAAGCTGATAAAACTTTGTTAAACTCTATCGAAAATGCGTTTTATTTCGACTTTTACCACAAGTTTATCGATTAAGGGTATAGTATTTGACTACGGTAATGATACTTTTATTAATTTTAATTGCTGAAAAGGTAATGTATGGACGATAATTTTTCCCCAAGAGTAAAAGACGTTATAGCTTATAGCAAAGAAGAGGCCCTGAGATTAGGGCATGATTTTATCGGAACCGAACATTTAATGCTAGGTCTTTTACGCGATGGCAATGGCAAGGCCATCAACATCCTCGATGCCTTGGATGTTGATCTGGACCATTTAAGAAGAAAAGTGGAGATTCTTAGCCCAGCCAATCCAAATACCGGAACAATCCAAAAAGACAAAAAGAACCTACATCTGACAAGACAGGCTGAACGTGCTCTGAAAACCACGTTTTTAGAAGCCAAACTCTTTCAGAGCTCTTCAATCAACACGGCGCATTTGCTGCTGTGCATCTTAAGAAACGAAAACGACCCCACTACAAAGCTTCTGCATAAGCTTAAGGTGGATTACGATAATGTGAAGGATCAATTCAAATCAATGATTACCAGTGACGATGATTATTTGGATTCTCCACAGGCCGAGTCTTCCTTTCCAAATGATCCCGAAGATACAGGAGATTCAAAAGAAAGTACCTTCGGTTCAAGCTCTTCGCAAAAAGGGAGCAAGAAATCCAAAACTCCTGTATTGGACAATTTTGGGCGCGATCTTACCAGATTGGCAGAAGAAAACAAGCTTGACCCTGTTGTTGGTAGAGAAAAAGAAATAGAGCGAGTTTCCCAGATTTTAAGCAGAAGAAAAAAGAACAATCCTTTGCTTATAGGTGAACCCGGGGTGGGTAAAAGTGCAATAGCCGAAGGATTGGCGCTTAGAATTATTAACAAGAAAGTTTCAAGAATTCTATATAACAAACGAGTTGTCACTTTAGATCTTGCTTCGCTGGTAGCGGGAACAAAATACCGCGGCCAGTTTGAAGAGCGAATGAAAGCCGTAATGAACGAGCTTGAAAAGAACGATGATATTATTCTCTTCATTGATGAAATCCATACCATTGTCGGTGCTGGTGGTGCAACTGGAAGTTTAGATGCCTCCAATATGTTCAAGCCTGCTTTGGCTAGAGGTGAAATTCAATGTATCGGGGCAACTACCTTGGATGAATACCGTCAATATATTGAAAAAGACGGTGCTTTAGAACGTCGTTTTCAAAAGGTAATTGTTGAACCCACGACCGTTGAAGAGACCATTGAAATTTTAATGAACATAAAAGGAAAGTACGAAGATCACCATAACGTTATGTATACTGATGATGCTATCAAAGCATGTGTTAAGTTGACCAATCGTTATATGACAGATAGATTTTTACCAGACAAAGCCATTGATGCCCTGGATGAAGCGGGATCCCGTGTTCACATTGTAAATATGGATGTTCCAAAACAGATTTTGGAGCTTGAAGGTCAATTGGAAGATGTTCGTGAATTAAAAAATAGCGTAGTAAAAAAGCAGAAATATGAAGAAGCTGCAAAACTACGTGATGATGAAAAGCGCCTAGAAAAAGAATTGGCTTCTGCTCAAGAAAGATGGGAAGAAGACAGTAAACTGAACCGGGAAACTGTTACTGAGGATAATGTGGCAGATGTTGTCTCTATGATGAGCGGAATTCCGGTTAACAGAATTGCACAAACTGAAAGTAACAAACTTGCCGAACTTCCAGATCTTATTAAAGGATTTGTAATTGGGCAGGATGAAGCCGTGGCCAAAGTGGCCAAAGCCATACAACGAAATCGAGCTGGACTTAAAGACCCGAACAAACCTATCGGCTCGTTTATTTTCTTGGGTCAAACAGGAGTTGGAAAAACGCAGTTGGCCAAAATTTTGGCCAAGGAGCTCTTTGATTCTGAAGATGCCCTGATTCGCATTGATATGAGTGAATACATGGAGAAATTTGCCATTTCAAGGTTGGTAGGTGCGCCTCCAGGATACGTGGGATATGAAGAAGGTGGGCAACTTACCGAAAAGGTACGTCGCAAACCCTACTCCGTTATTCTTTTGGATGAGGTAGAAAAAGCGCACCCAGATGTATTTAATATGCTGCTCCAGGTTTTGGATGATGGCTATTTGACGGACAGCTTGGGAAGAAAAATTGATTTTAGAAATACCATCATAATCATGACTTCCAATATTGGGGCAAGACAGTTGAAGGATTTCGGTCAAGGTGTAGGTTTTGGTACAGCGGCCAAAAAGGCCCAGGCCGACAGTCACCAAAAAAGTGTGATTGAAAATGCATTGAAAAAAGCTTTCGCCCCCGAATTTTTGAACAGGATAGATGATGTCATTGTGTTCAATCCGTTGGAGCGTGAGGATATCCATAAGATTATAGACATTGAATTGAACAAACTCTATGAGCGTATCAAGGACATAGGATACAATCTTAAATTATCCGATAAGGCCAAAGATTATATTGCCGATAAAGGGTTTGATAAACAGTATGGTGCCAGACCCTTAAAAAGAGCTATTCAAAAATATATTGAAGATGCCCTTGCTGAGGAAATCGTAAATTCCAAGCTTGCTGAAGGAGATAGTATTTTCATCGATTTGAATGAGAAAAAAGAAGAACTCACCATAACGATAAAGAAGCCTGAGAAATCATCGAAGGCCGATGGATAATATTGGAACACAATAGATACAGCCGGCTTTTTGCCGGCTTTTTTTTATTCCAATTTACCGTACATACGATATTTACGCTTTTAATCTATTATTTTTCCCCTCTTTTAGCTTTCGGTATACTTTCGTTTCGAGACACTATAATTATTTGGGGGAATGAAATTTGCTTCTACTAGGAAAGCTGTTGTTGTACGAGAATACCAGTTAGATATTGGAAGCGTTCAGGTTTTTGACGACTATATGGTGGCCACTTTTGATGAAGGCGCCACAGTTACATTAGAACGCACATATCAAATCATAGGAATTTCAGAAATACACTTTAGAGACAAGGATTTTGGATATATAAGTCTTCGTAAAAATTCGTATGCCGTAGATCCAACGGTCTACAACTATTTAAGAGGAATGCAGAACCTGAAGGCGTTTGCCATTGTTTCCAAAAAGGAAATAGATATGCACAACTTCAAAATAGAGAAGCTTTTTTATAAAAAGAACATGGAGTTCTTCATTGAATACGACAATGCTTTGGCTTGGATAAAGAAAAGATTGAAAAGCAGCCAAAAGAAAAATAAAATTTAAGCCGCTCCACTATTATCGCTTTCTGGTCTTTCAGGAGGCCTAAGCAATTCCATATAAGCTTCACCAATGCTATCAATTATTCCAGTAGCATTTAACGCCTCATAACCAACTCTTGAAGCTTTAATATCCCCTGCCAATCCATGCAGATATACTCCAAAAATGGCACTCTGTAACGAATCATATCCTTGAGCCATCAATCCCGTAATTATTCCTGTAAGCACATCTCCACTTCCAGCTGTGGCCAATCCCGGATTGCCAGTCGTGTTTACATATACTTTATTACTGTCTACGATCATAGTATGCGCTCCTTTAATCAAGAGGATACAATTGTATTTGGCAGCAAAATTTTTCGCTTTCTCCAGTTTTTCAAAATCGTCTTTCCATATTCCAATTAATCGTTCCAACTCTTTTGGATGAGAGGTGAGTACAGATTGTTTTGGAACTTCCTTCAACAATTTTGGATGTTTGGATAAAATGTTCAATCCATCCGCATCGATAACAATTGGGGTGGGGATTTTTTTAAGGAATTCTCCAAATGCCTTATAAGTTTCCTCATCCGTACCCATTCCCATACCAATTCCAACCACGGAGGGTTCAAAAGGGATATCAATTTGAACTATTTTATCATCCTCATCATCCGTTAAAACCATAAGCTCAGGGACTGCAGTTTGCAAGGAATGGTATCCACACTCTGGCACATAAGCCGTGACCAAGCCACTTCCCATGGTTAAACAGGCTTTACTTGCCAATTGTACAGCTCCAATTTTTCCATAGCTACCACCAACAATTACTGAATGCCCGTAAGTTCCCTTATGGGAAAACTTAAGTCTGGGCCGATACATTCCCAAAACAGCTGGTTTTGCTACAAGCTCATATCCAACTTCCGTTGTGGCAATAAACTCTTGATCCAAACCAATATCAAGAATCTCCCACTGATTGACATACACGCCTGTTTCTGGAAGAAAAAAGACAAGTTTAGGTGCTTGAAAACTCAACACATAACTAGCTTCGATTACATGACTTGGATTCCATGGTTTTCTATCCATGGGCATACCTGATGGGATATCCACTGCCAAAACAAATGCCGAAGAAGTATTAATGTGCCCAATGAGATTGCCCACCCAATTTTCTGGTTGACGGTTCAATCCAATTCCAAAAATGGCATCGACAATAATATCATTGGGTGTAATTTCGGGCAGACAAGCCTCTTCATTGATAAATTCAGGCCATATTTTTCTATCCTTCAATCGCTCCAAGTTCAGCAGAAAATCTTTGGATCGTTTCTCGCTGTAATTGACCACATGCACCTTAATATTATATCCGTGTTCATGCAGATGCCTGGCTAGAGCAATTCCATCACCTCCATTGTTTCCTATACCACAAAAAAGTTGGATGGTAACTTGAGCACCCTGTAATCGGGAATGCATCCATTCAAACAACTGAAGTGCAGCTCGTTCCATAAGCTCGTCACTTGCAATCTGTTGTTTAGCTATTGTGAATTTGTCAGCTTGGTATATCTGCTTAGCGGTAAAAATTTTCATTCAACAACAAAAATTAACAATTACTATAGATTTCGTAAAAATTTTAGAATCATTTGATGAAGCACTCAAAAGTACTACTTTTGACCTTGAATATTGTACCATGCAATTTAAACAAACGGATATCAATTCTTTTTCGATGAAAGCTTCTTCATCCATTATCACGTTGACTACTATCACCCCTTTGGGGTAATCTATATATCTATTTCGGTCCGTTTAGTTAAATCTTTTTCAACAGCTTACAACACAATTAATCATGAAAGTCTTAAAGTTTGGTGGTACTTCGGTAGCCAATTCTGAAAATATAAATAGAGTAAAATCCATTGTCGAGAATATAGAAGCCGAAAAGGCAGCCGTAGTAGTATCCGCGTTCGGCGGAATCACAGATTTACTGCTCCACACATCTACCTTGGCTTCAAATCAGGATTTAGCCTATAAAAAAGGGCTGCAGGATATTGAAGAAAGGCATATTTCTATCATCAAAGCACTCATTCCGGTTCAAAAGCAAAGTAGTATCCTTAGCCAGGTTAAAAGCGACCTAAACACTTTGGAAACCCTTTTGGAGGGTTCATTTCTGATTGGAGAGCTTACACCAAAATTATCGGATAAAATAGTGAGCTATGGTGAATTGCTATCATCCTTTATCATCAGTGAGTTTTTCAAAGCTGAAGGATTGAGCACTGCATTAAAAGATAGTAGGGAACTTATCATTACCGATAACAATTTTGGAAAAGCCAATGTCAATTTTAAACGAACAAATAAAAATTGTAACACTTATTTCAAAGACAATAATCATAAAATAACTGTTTTGCCCGGTTTTGTGGCTTCAAGCCAAAATGGTGATTCCACCACTTTGGGACGAGGAGGTTCTGATTATACTGCCGCCATTATAGCAGCAGCCCAAAATGCAGAGCTATTGGAAATTTGGACCGATGTGAGTGGCATGTTCACCGCAAATCCGAAGTTGGTAAAGCAAGCCAAATGCGTGGAGGATATCAGCTACGAGGAGGCCATGGAGCTCTCCCATTTTGGTGCCAAAGTGCTCTATCCTCCAACAATTGAGCCGGTGCTCAACAAAGAAATTCCAATCCGAATCAAAAATACTTTCGCGCCTGAAGATTCAGGCACGCATATAGCCAAGAACAACAATGGCAATGGAAAAACCGTACGAGGTATTAGCCACGTAGGGGGAATTAGCTTGCTTTCCCTTGAAGGACCGGGAATGATTGGAATCCCGGGAATATCAAAAAGGTTTTTCGAGACATTGTCGTTAGAAAATATTAGTGTTGTATTAATAACCCAAGCGTCCTCGGAGCATTCCATTTGCGTAGGGATTTCGGATGACGACGTTGAAAAAGCAGTAAGTGCAGTAAATGAAGCTTTTGAATACGAAATAAGTTCCAACAAAATCCAACCCGTTATCGTTGAAAAAGATCTGGCGATTATTGCTTTGGTAGGTGATAACATGAAAAGTCACCAGGGCTTAAGTGGTAAAATGTTCAGCACCCTGGGCAAAAACAATGTCAACATTAGAGCCATTGCACAAGGAGCATCGGAGCGGAACATTTCTGCCGTGATTAAAAAAACAGATGTTAAAAAAGCACTGAATTCACTCCATGAACGATTTTTTGAAGAAAACATAAAACAGCTCAACCTTTTTGTCATGGGCGTTGGAAATGTCGGTTCAAAATTCTTGGGACAGATTCTTCAACAAGGCGATTATTTAAGGGAAGAACTTAAACTTAATATTAGAGTAATCAGTATCGCCAATTCAAGGACCATGGTTTTTGAAGAAGATGGAATAGATTTGGAAGACTGGCAAGGAGCTTTGTCCAATGGCAAAAAAGCAGATAAGCAGGCATTTTTTGACACTATAAAAAAACTCAACTATAGAAATAGTGTTTTTGTGGACAATACTGCAAGTGATGAAATTGCCCAGACCTATCACGCCTATTTAAAAAACAGCATATCTGTGGTCACCTGCAACAAAATAGCTTGCTCATCTGATTATGTCTATTACAAAGATCTGAAACAGTTGGCCAAGAAATATAATGCCCCATTTTTATTTGAAACCAATGTTGGTGCCGGACTTCCCATTATTGATACGCTAAAGCACTTGATTGCATCTGGGGATAAGGTAAATAAGATTCAGGCCGTACTATCCGGGAGTTTGAATTTTGTCTTCAATAACTTTAATGATTCCGTTACCTTCCATGATGTTGTAAAACAAGCTCAGGAAGAAGGCTACACAGAACCGGACCCCACTATTGATTTAAGTGGTATAGATGTGATGCGTAAAATTCTGATTCTGGCCCGGGAAAGTGGTAATGAATTGGACATTGACCATATTGAAAATGAATCTTTTCTACCCAAGGAAAGTCTGGAAACCAACTCCAACGAAGCTTTTTTTGAGTCTTTGAAGAAATATGAAACCGATTTTCAGAAAATGTACAAAGAGGCAGACGATTCCGATAGTAAACTCAAATACGTGGCCCAGTTTGAAAATGGAAAGGCCAAAGTCGGACTTCAAAAAATTCCAAAAGGGCACGATTTTTACAACTTGGAGGGAAGCGATAACATTGTGCTCTTTTACACAGAGCGTTATCCCAACCAACCCATGATCATAAAAGGTGCTGGTGCAGGAGCTGAAGTCACAGCTTCTGGTATCTTTGCCGATATCATCAGAATTGGAAATTTCTAGCATGAAAGAGATAAAAGTTTTCTGCCCGGCCACCATCGCCAATGTTTCTTGCGGATTTGATGTGCTCGGATTGGCCTTGGAATCAGTTGGTGATGAAATGATAGTCCGAAAAACAGCTGAAAAAGGAATCACCATTACCAAAATTATAGGTCAGGACCTTCCCTTGGAAACCTCCAAAAATGTTTCAGGAGTTGCGGGATTGGCGCTTCTTCAAAAAAGCAATTACGATGGAGGTTTTGAAATCGATATCAACAAGAAAATAAAACCAGGAAGTGGAATCGGTAGCAGCGCTGCCAGCTCGGCCGGAGCCGTTTGGGCCATGAACCAATTATTGGGGAAACCATTTTCAAACATGGAGTTGGTCCAATTTGCGATGCAGGGCGAAAAATTGGCCAGTGATGTGGCTCATGCCGACAATGTTGCTCCTGCGCTTTTTGGCGGATTTACATTGGTACGAAGTTATGAGCCGTTGGATATTATTCCTCTACCCACTCCGAGTGAGCTTTTTGCCACTGTGATACATCCCCAGATTGAGGTAAAAACATCCGATTCAAGGAAAATTCTGAAAACCAACATCACCTTGGAAAAAGGCATCAAACAATGGGGAAACATGGGTGGCCTTGTGGCCGGACTGTTTCAATCTGATTACGAATTGATCGGCCGTTCGCTTCAAGACCATATTGTAGAACCCATTCGCTCTATATTGATTCCAGGTTTCGACGACATTAAATCAAAAGCAAAAGAAGCCGGTGCGCTAGGGAGTGGAATCTCAGGTTCAGGTCCTTCAATTTTCGCATTGAGTAAAGGAGAGGCAATCGCCAATAAAGTTGCCGAATCCATGCATAAAACATATCAAAACATTGAAATCCCTTTCGATATTCACGTCTCCAAAGTAAACACCCAAGGCGTAAAAAGAATAAGCTAAACTATGAACTTCTACAGTTTAAACGACCGTAACATACAAGCCACTTTCAAGGAAGCTGTTGTTGCCGGAATTGCTCCCGACAAAGGATTGTATTTTCCTGAAAGCATTGAACCCCTTCCTAAGGAGTTTTTTGAAAATATCACTTCGCTATCAAATCATGAGATTGCCTTTAGAGCTATCCACCAATTTGTGGAAGGAGAAGTTCCCGACGATGTCCTTAAAAAAATCATTGAAGATGTATTGGATTTCGATTTTCCTGTGGTGGAAATTGAGGACAGTATAGCCACGCTTGAACTTTTTCATGGCCCTACCATGGCCTTCAAAGACGTAGGTGCACGATTTATGGCAAACTGCCTGGGGTATTTTTCCAAAGGAAACAACACCAATGTTACCGTACTTGTAGCTACTTCCGGAGATACCGGGGGTGCTGTTGCCAATGGTTTTTTAGGTGTGGAAGGCGTAAACGTTGTTATTCTCTACCCCAGCGGAAAGGTAAGCGACATTCAAGAAAAACAATTGACCACCTTGAGGCAAAACATTGTGGCCATGGAAGTCAAGGGAACATTTGACGATTGCCAGCGTATGGTAAAAACTGCCTTTTTGGACACTCAAATCACCAACCAAAAGAAATTGACTTCCGCCAACAGCATCAATATTGCCAGGTGGTTGCCTCAATTATTCTATTTTTTGTTTGCCTATAAACAAGTAAAATCCAAAGGAAAGGAAATTGTTTTCTCCGTTCCTTCGGGGAACTTTGGAAACATTTGTGCCGGTATGGTGGCTCAAAAACTGGGTATGCCCGTAGAACAATTTGTGGCTTCTACCAATGCCAATAAAGTAGTACCCAATTTCATGGAAAACGGGGTTTATGAGCCTATGCCTTCGGTAGCTACCATATCCAACGCCATGGATGTTGGTGATCCAAGCAACTTTGTCCGAATCAGGCATTTGTACCAAGATGATTTTTCAAGCTTAAAAAACAATCTTTCCTCCTATTCCTTTTCAGATGAGGAGACCAAATTGGCCATGAAAGCCATTCACTCCAAAACCGGATATGTAGCCGACCCCCACGGCGCAGTGGGCTATTTGGGATTAAAGGAGTACCAAAAATCCAAAGGCGATACCTATGGTATTTTTCTGGAAACGGCCCATCCGGTCAAATTTTTGGATGTGGTTGAGGAAACGCTTGGTATCTCGCCAGAAATTCCTCTTCAAATCCAAAAAGTGATGGGAAAGGAGAAAAAATCCATCAAAATAGATTCTTACGAAGACCTAAAATCCTATCTACTGGACGAATAGTCTTCCATAAAATCAGTTAACAAACATTGTTTAAAAGATTAAGAATTTTTAGGTTGCCGCTTTGCGGAATTCAAATAAATTTACCCCTTAAAATGTAAATGATGAAAAATACTGCTTTGACCGATACCCATATTGCTTTGGGTGCCAAAATGGTTCCCTTTGCGGGATATAATATGCCTGTTTCTTACGAAGGAGTAAATGTGGAACATGAGACCGTACGGAACGCTGTGGGTGTCTTTGATGTTTCCCACATGGGTGAATTCTTAGTCGAAGGTCCAAACGCTTTGGAACTTATCCAAAAAGTAACCTCCAACGATGCCACAAAACTAACCGTGGGCAAAGCACAGTATGGATACTTGCCGAACGAAACAGGTGGGGTTGTGGACGACCTCATCGTTTACCGCGTTAAGGAAGAAACCTATTTGTTGGTGGTGAATGCTTCCAATATTGAAAAAGACTGGAACCACATCTCAAAATATAACGAGGCCATAGGAGCTGTAATGAAGAATATCTCCGAGGATTATTCCCTACTTGCCATTCAAGGGCCAAGGGCTGTTGAGGCAATGCAGTCCCTATCTTCAATAGACCTTTCCGAAATCAAGTTCTACAACTTTGTTGTCGGTGATTTTGCAGGCATTGAGCATGTGATAATTTCCGCTACGGGCTATACCGGTTCTGGCGGATTTGAAATCTACTGTAAAAACGAAGAGGTAAAACAGGTTTGGGACAAAGTTCTGGAAGCTGGAGCCGATTTTGGCATAAAACCGATTGGATTGGCCGCGCGGGATACCTTACGATTGGAAATGGGCTATTGCCTCTATGGTAACGATATTGACGATACCACCTCCCCTTTTGCGGCAGGATTGGGCTGGGTGACCAAATTCACCAAGGATTTTGTGAACAGCGAAGCGTTGGCCAATGAAAAGGAAGAAGGTCCAAAACAAAAACTGGTGGCCTTCCAATTGGACGAAAAAGGCATTCCAAGGCAAGGTTATGCCATCGTGGATGAAAATGGAACAGAAATTGGAAAGGTGACCTCTGGTACCATGTCCCCTTCACTATCTCAAGGGATTGGATTGGGCTACGTAACCATTGAAAATGCCAAAGTGGATAGTAAAATCTATATTCAAATCAGAAAGAACCAAGTTCCCGCCACCGTCGTAAAATTGCCCTTTTATAAGAAATAATGCCAGATTTTGAATCCATTCTTAACACCATTGCCCAAGACGTCTCCAAACAGGCCGACAAGGGTAAAGTGGCAAGCTATATTCCTGAATTATCCTGTGTGGATCCCAATAAATTTGGGATATCCATTTTGGATAAAGATGGAACAACATATAATGTTGGGGATTCGAATGAAAAGTTTTCAATTCAAAGTATTTCAAAAGTATTGTCACTTTCCATGGCATATTCCCTTTTGGATGAGCGAATCTGGAAACGCGTAGGTGTCGAACCATCGGGTGACCCCTTCAATCACTTGTCCCTTTTGGAAATGGAAAATGGGATTCCAAGAAATCCCTTGATCAATGCAGGTGCAATTGTTGTTTCAGACATTTTGGTATCCCATTTAAAAAATCCCAAATCGGATTTTTTGCAATATGTCCGGAGAATTGCAGGTGACGATTCCATTAATTATGATAAAAATGTGGCTGTGTCTGAAAGAAATACTGGATTCAGAAATTATGCAGCCGCCAATCTTATAAAATCGTTCAGCAATCTCGAAAATGATGTTGAAACGGTACTTGATTTTTACTTTCATTGCTGTTCACTGAGCATGTCTTGCGAACAATTGGTCAAGGTATTTTACATTTTTATGAATCGGGGCAACTGCCTTCAGAACAACAACTATCTTAATTTATCCAAAGTAAAACGAATCAATGCCCTAATGTTGACCTGTGGTTTTTATGATGAAGCAGGTGAATTTGCTTTTGAAGTAGGACTCCCGGGAAAAAGTGGTGTTGGCGGGGGAATTGTGGCTTTGTTGCCCAATGAATTTTGTATAGCTACCTGGTCCCCCGGACTTAATGAAAAAGGAAATTCCAAGTTGGGCATGATGGCACTGGAAAAACTAACGACCCTAACAGGGTTGTCAATATTTTAGTGTTTGGAGAAGAAAAAGAAGATACTGATTCTAGGGGCCAGCGGGTTTATCGGCAATGCCATTTATAAGGAGCTTTGCAATTATTTTAATACCTACGGCACCTATTGTCACACTACCATTTATAGTGAAAATGGGCAATTTTTCCGGTATGATATGCGGGAGGATGATATTGTCATGCTGCTGGAAAAAGTACGTCCAGATTTTATCATTTCTGCACTTCGTGGGGATTTTGGTGCCCAGGTGCAGGCCCATGAACATATGATGGAATACCTCATTAAAAATGAGACGAAACTGTACTTTATCTCTTCGGCCAATGTTTTTGACGCGTACAGTAAATTTCCATCGTACGAATTTGACAAAACCCTTTCTGAAAGTGTCTACGGAAGGCTTAAAATAAAGGTGGAAAACATGATGATGCGGTTGCCCAAAAGAAAAGCTGCCATTCTCAGGATTCCCATGGTCTTTGGAAACACTTCGCCGCGGGTAAAGGAAATTAAAATGCATTTGGAGACTAATGAACCTATTGAAGTATTTCCTAACCTCATCATTAATGTGACCAATGATGATAGGTTGACCCAACAAATCCATTACCTTATCAATAGAAACAAAACAGGTATTTTCCACTTGGGAAGTAAGGATTTGATTCAGCATGAGGAGTTTATCAAAGAAATCATTAAACAATTAGGCAACTACCACCCCATTCTAAAACGTGTTTTTACCACTAATGAAGACCGTTATTTGGCCGCCCTTCCCAAAAACAACAAACTGCCCAAAAATCTGTGGGTAAAATATCAGGAGATCATAGATCATCATCTTCCGGTTGACTAACAATTGACAATGTTCAATGAACAGTTGTCAATTTTAAGTTTTAAATGTTGAGTTATGAATTTTAGTAAGCCATTTAGCATTTAAAATTCAAAATCCAATCCTGAAATCCCAAATTCCAAAAATCCAACAGTCCGCTTATCCCACAATCGAAATAATTCTTAATTTGTAATCTTTCAACAAACACCAAAAGACTTGCCTAAATAATCGGAAAATGAAACCACTACTGCTTTTTAGCCTACTGTTCTGCATCAATTTCAGCATTGGCCAAACCTATCAAGATTCGATTGTTGAATATCAAAAAGAATTGAATGATTTTTACAGTAACGAAGAAAAATCGCCCCTGACCCAAAAAGACCTTAAAAGGTTTAAAGGACACGACTTTTTTGCCATTGATGAAAACTTTAAAGTAGAAGCAAAATTTGAAAGGGCAGTCAATGCCGTTCCCTTTTTAATGAAAACCACTACGGACAGGCTGCCCACCTACGAGCTTTATGGGGTGGCCACTTTTGAAATAAACGGTGAAACGCTTCAATTGCATATTTACCAAAATCATAGACTTCGAGAGACAGAGAAATATAAAAATCACTTGTTCTTACCCTTCACAGATCTTACCAATGGAAATGAAACATATGGAGGCGGCCGGTTTATAGATTTAGAAATACCTGAAGGCGATACCATCGTTATTGATTTTAATAAAGCTTATAATCCGTATTGCGCGTACAACAAAAAGTATTCGTGTCCCATTCCACCCAAAGAAAATGATTTGCCGGTGAACATTAACGCAGGGATTAAAATTTAGTACCTTACGGATAACCTTGGGTATTAACGAAATTCTAATCAACAATGAAAAAATTAACTCCTGCCGAAATAGAATCTCTACTAAAAAATCTGGATGGCTGGATTTATGAAAATGGGAGCATCTGCAAATCATTTAAATTCAAGGATTTTAAGCAAGCCTTTTCCATAATGACCCGAATTGCTTTTGAGGCCGAACAACAAAACCATCATCCGAATTGGGAAAATGTCTATAACCAACTGACAATTAAATTGAACACACATGATGTTGGAGGCATCACCCAAAACGATTTTGACTTGGCAACTTCCATTGAGGAAATTGTATTGGGGAAGTAGCACTCATAACTTGACAAAGGGCCATTTTTTGCTAAATTTGTCGCTGTCCAAAAGCAAAATACATGGGAAGAGCATTTGAATTCAGGAAAGCGCGTAAAATGAAACGTTGGGCTGCAATGTCCAAAGCGTTTACCAGAATCGGAAAAGATATCGTAATCGCCGTTAAAGAAGGTGGTCCTGATCCCGATTCCAATTCCCGTTTACGTGCCGTAATTCAAAATGCAAAGGCCGTTAATATGCCCAAAGACAATATTGAGCGGGCAATTAAAAGGGCATCCGATAAAAACCAGGGTGATTTCAAGGAAGTACTTTTCGAAGGCTATGCTCCCCACGGTATTGCTGTGTTGATAGAGACCGCAACTGATAACAATACCCGTACTGTTGCCAACATACGAAGCTATTTCAACAAATGTAATGGGAGTTTGGGTACTTCGGGTTCTGTGGAATTTATGTTTGACCATACCTGCAACTTCACCATAAATGGAGAAGGGATGGATCCCGAAGAATTGGAATTGGAAATGATTGATTTTGGTGCTGAGGAGGTTTTTGTCGATGAGGATGGCATTCATATTTATGCTTCCTTTGAAAATTTCGGAGCCATTCAAAAGGAGTTGGAGTCCCGCGAAATCGAAATCATTTCATCGGGTTTTGAACGTATTGCTCAAGTAACCAAGGAGCTCAACGAGGAACAAGTAGCCGATGTTGAAAAGCTATTGGAAAAAATTGAGGAAGATGATGATGTGCAGAATGTGTATCATACGATGAAAGAGTAATTTCCATTACATATTGGGCATCTTTGTAAAGGGTTGGGAAATCCAACGACCAAAAACTAAACTTTCCGTCATGCGTAATTTATTTTCAGTTGTGTTCTTGCTCTTTATGTTTACCAGCCAAGCTCAGGAAATGACAGCGGCCAAACTGTTCGAAATCATTGAAAAAGAAGCCGACACTGTCAAAACCAATGGTAACTCGCACCAATTTTTGTTTAATGAGGCCATACTGATTTGTGTTTACGATGAAAATGCCAATCGTATGCGGATTATTTCACCGATTATTGAAAGAGAGAAGATTGGGGAAGAAGAACTTTTGAATGCACTCGTAGCCAATTTCCATTCTGCTTTAGACGTAAAATATGCATTGAGCGACGAGATTCTCTGGTCAGTTTATACCCATCCCCTCAAAGAGCTTTCTGAATCGCAGATAATCGATGCCATACAACAAGTTTATGCAGCCGCCATTACTTTTGGCACTTCCTATTCGAGTACCAACTTGGTTTTTCCAGGGAATACGAAAAAGGTAGAGAAACCGAAACCTGACAAGAAATTAAACAAAACTTAATAACTGTATTCCGGTATTTTGCCCTGAACTCCTCTAAAAAAGCTTCGAATTTCCTTAAAATCTTTTTGGATATCGTCAGTAGGAAACTTCGGTTCGGATATTTTAATCTGTTTCCTTCCAAAATCGAAAGCTACCATCACAATCGGAACTTCCGCCTTTTTCGCGATATGATAGAAGCCCGTTTTTAATGCCGTAACCTTTTTTCGAGTTCCTTCTGGGGCCAAAGCAAAGCGAAATACCTTTCTTTCCATAAAAATTTGGGCTACCATATCAACAGTGTTCGAATTCTTGGTGCGATCTATGGGCGCTCCACCTGTCCAGCGAAAGAACCAGCCGAAAGGAGGTTTAAAAAGGCTTTTCTTTCCAATATAGTTGATTTCTTTATTGATTACTTTGCGAATTAAAAGCCCCAAAAAGAAATCCATCCAATGGGTATGGGGAACCACAATTACCACGCATTTATCCAAATCGGGAAAGGCACCAACAAGCTTCCAACGTAATATTTTGAAGTACAAAAACTTAGCTAGTTTGTGCATATAACAGAGTTAATTGTATAATGCAAAGGCCTAAACCACTATATTTTCATATAGATGCTTTGCAAGCAATCTGGTGTGATCTTGCTCCTCCAATCACTTCCAAGCGCATTTTCCCATAGGGCATCCATACTCAGCGCCACATTGATAAGGATGTCAAAATCGTTTTGCGTAAGATTGGAGCAAATTCCCGTGGGGAGTTGTATTTGGTGCTTTCGTACCATTTTTTTAAAGTAACGCACGCCTTCGGGATAGAATTCATCCAGATGCTGAAACACCAAACAATTGCCCAAACCATGTTTTATGCCCAAAAGGTACGACAAACCGTAGCTCAGGGCATGTGCAACACCAACTTGGGAATACGCAATGCTCATACCTCCATGCCAGGAAGCCATCATCAATTTATCCCTTGATTCCTGTTCTGGAATATCTTGTAAAAAAACATCCATACAAAGTTCAAGTGCTTTTTCACCATAACTTTTGCTAAAAGCGTTAAGGTATGTTCCATTCAATGATTCTATGCAATGGATATAACAATCCATTCCTGTATAAAACCATTGTTCTTTAGGGACAGTTTTGGTAAGGTCAGGATCTAAAATTACCTGGTCGTATGTGGTAAAATCTGAATTGATTCCAAGTTTTTTATCAGGCCCTAGCAAAACTGTTGTTCTAGAAACTTCTGCTCCAGTACCGCTTATGGTTGGAATACCAACATGGTATAAAGCAGGTTTATGAACCAAATCCCATCCTTGATATTCACTTGCTTTGCCCTTGTTGGTGGACATTATGGCGACCGCTTTGGCCAAATCCAGCAACGTTCCACCACCTATACCAACTATTCCAGATGGTAACTCCTCATATTTTTCCCTTATTCGTGAAACTAGGGCATCAACTTGCCCTGTTTTTGGTTCCTCATCGGCCGAAATGAAAATGAGTTCATCATTGAACATCAATGGTATTTGATTTACCACTTCTGAATTCTCGAAAAAATCATCCACTAAAAAAATAAATGGAGCTTCAGAATTTCTACGTTTGGGTAATAATACCTCTTCCAATTGGGAAAAACTACCTTGGCCAAAAACCACTCTTGGTACCATGGGGAAGTTGCGGTACTGCGTATTTTTACCCGATGTAATTTCGCTTTTCAAATTACTTTTTGTTTTCATTAGCTGTTCAAATACTTGAGAACTTCTTTTAAACTGTTCAACTTCAGGTGACCATTCACCTGATGCGCATCTTCGACCACTTCGTGTGCCCATGTTGTGTGAAATGGTATATGGATGGCTTTGGCCCCAATATTCAAGATAGGCAAGACATCAGATTTTAACGAATTACCAATCATCAAAAACTCATCCACATTTATTTCTAAGTGATCAAGTAGGTTCTTATAATTACTTTCTTTTTTATCGCTAAGCACTTCCACATGGTGAAAGTATTTAGATATTCCTGATTTTTCCAATTTACGCTCCTGGTCGAGCAAATCTCCTTTTGTAAGGACTATTAATCGATATTTATGCTGCAATTTTTCCAGCACCTCCTCCACTCCATTCAATAACTCAACGGGATGGGAAATCATTTTTTTGCCCAAATCTATAATCTCAGCAATGATGTTTTGAGGTATTTTGTTATTGGAGAGGTCAAGGGCGGATTCAATCATGGATAGCACAAAACCCTTAATGCCGTAACCATAGGTTTCAAGATTTTGCATTTCAATCTTAAATAGCTCTTGATCTACCTTATTTTTGGTCTCGTAGCCTTCTAACAGCTCGGCAAATCGCTCTTCCGTTTCCCTGAAATAGGTTTCGTTTACCCATAGGGTATCGTCAGCATCAAAGCCTATAACTTTTATGTTCTTAAAATCTATTTCCATGCTCGTTGGGCGCGTTCTAGGTCTTCGGGGGTATCAATTTCTATGCCGGTTACGTGTGTTTCAACCATTTTTATCTTTTTCCCATATTCCAAAAAACGGATTGCCTCAATCTTTTCTTTGGCTTCCAAAGGTAACATTGGTAAGCGTTGAAAATCGAGCAAAGCACGTTTTCTAAAAGCATAAATTCCTTTGTGCTTATAATATTTGACATCTACACTTTCGTCTCTTGGATATGGAATAGGGGATCTAGAAAAATAGAGCGCAAAACCCTGGTTATCCACAATTACCTTAACTGTATTTGGGTTTGAAATTTCATCCCAATCGGTTATGGGCGTCATCAATGAAGCTAAATCTATCACTTCATTATCATCATTTTTAAAAACCTCTATCACTTTTTTTAAGCTTTCAGCATCTATAAAAGGCTCATCTCCTTGGACATTAATAGCGATATCAACATCCAAATCTATTACAGCTTCGGCAATTCTATCACTTCCACTTTCGTGCTCCTTTTTGCTCATTAGCACCTTACCTCCTATTGCAGAAATGGTGTCAAAAATAATTTTGCTGTCGGTTACCACGAAGACTTCATCAAACAATCCCGTTTGGACCGCTGCTTCATACGTACGCACAATTACAGGTTTTCCGCCCAAATCTTGCATGAGTTTTGCTGGAAATCTTGAGGCCTGGTACCTCGCCGGAATCAATGAAATTATTTTCACTACTTCTATATTATGACCAAAACTACCGTTTTGGCCGCAATTTGCGATAAATTCTGAAAATAACCACCAAAATTACGATAACCAAAATGGCCGCGATTGGTGGTACTAATATAGAGGCTGTTGAAACTGCCACAGCAGTTCCTGTTTCGATGGTTGATACTACTGGGTTTGCAACTCCGCCTGTGGTTGCGGTAGAGGTTATTCTGCCGGCTGCATTGGCGCCTTTAATGGCCGTTGCCGTTCCACCTCCTGCTATTATAGCGAGGGACCAAGTAACCACAGGGTCTAGATTGGCCACAGTAGATACCATAACAGCTGTTCCTGCTATGGCTGCTAAAGGAACCGCCAAACTATCCAAAGCATTGTCAACCCATGGAATAAAATACGCAAAAATTTCGACAATCATAGCAACCCCGAAGGCGACAAGTGCGGTAATGCTTCCTATCCATTCCCAATTTTCATTAAGGTCCCACACGCCTAAAAAGGCAGCCAAACTCAACGAAAAAAGAGGAAGAAACACTCTAAAACCGACAGAAGCAGCCAGACCTACGCCTAAAAAAATGCTTATTATGGTATCGGGATTCATGTTCATGGTTATGTCTAAAATAGGATATTCCTAGTCAAGAAAAAAATCATCCTTAAATCCGACGAGAAATAGTTTCTTTTTGGCTCTTGTAACTGCTGTGTAGAGCCATCTTAAATAATCTTTGTCCGGTCCATTGGGCAAATACGGCTGTTCTACAAATACTGTGTTCCACTGCCCCCCTTGTGACTTATGACATGTGATTGCATAGGAGAATTTAACCTGAAGGGCATTAAAGAATTTGTTGTTTTTTACTCCCAAAAACCTTTTATAGTTTGATTTTTCGTGGGCATAGTCCTTGGAAACTTCTTGATATAACTTATTCCCGTCTTCGTATGATAATGAAGGTGTTTCCGCGTTTATGGTATCCAACAGCAATACGGTTTCAAAGGGTTTTTGATTTGGATAATCCACCATTTTAACTTTCACTTCGGCAAACGAAAATCCATAAAGTTCCTTGATTGCAAAAAGTTCCAGAATTTCAATAATGTCTCCGTTGGCAATGAATCCGGCTTCAGAATTTGGTCTCAACCAGAAATAATTGTTCTTGACCACCATCATATAGTCGCCCACGGCGATTTCATGATCTAAAAACAAAATGCGCTCCCTGATGTTCTTGTTGTACAGATTGGCCCGCTTATTAGACCTTACTATTATGGCTGTTTCCTCCTTTCCGTTTTCAACGTAAGAAGAATCTATTGCCTCTTGTATTTCGGTTCCATCAATCAACCTCACGATATCCCTATATCCGTTAACATCGAATTTGAACTCGTGAAAATATTCAGATTGTAACTGTTCTCTAAGGTTTGTGGCGTTAAAAAGTATACCTGAATCATCATCCTGGCGCATGACTTCATCCAGTTCCAAAGTATCTACATCCTTATTATAGTTGAGTGAAAGTCGACCTTCTTCCAATGCAGGGCTTATATCCAATTTTACCGGAGGTAATTGGGCCGTATCACCAATCAACAAAAGCTTGCAGTTATGGCCAGAGTATACATAATACATTAGATCATCAAGCAAAGACCCATTTTCAAAAAGTTTGGAGTCCGCCGGGGTATCTGGTATCATGGAAGCTTCGTCAACTATAAAAAGTGTATTCTTATGCTTGTTTGGCGCTAAAACAAATTGTACTCCTCCTCCACTTTGCTTTTTTGGGAAGTAAATTTTCTTATGGATTGTAAACGCTTGTGTTCCAGAATAGGAAGACATTACCTTGGCGGCCCTTCCTGTAGGTGCCAGTAACACAGCACTCATCTTAACTTTCCAAAGACTGTGAACAAGGGTACCCACTATTGTAGTTTTCCCCGTACCTGCAAACCCCTTTAAAAGAAACAGTTCATCATGTTTTCCATCCAGTACAAACTTGGAAAGTTTGTCCAAAGCCAGAGCTTGTTTCAATGTAGGTTCGTGAGGAAATTTATCCTTAAGTAAGGCAAAAAATCCACTGGAAGATGGGTCTTTCATAAGCACCTAAAGATAGCATGGATTTTTAAAGCAAAAAGTTTCGTGATTAAAAAAAAATTGTAGATTTGCTTGTAACCGCTAAATTAACTCTCAAAGAAAAAATTAGTATGTTAAGTTTAATTCTTATAGTTGTAGTTATATGCCTACTGACCATAGGCCTTGTATTTCTTATTGATAGGTTTTTGCCGCAAAAGATAAAACCGATTCTAGTAATTGCATTCGGACTTTTGAGCATTTTCTTGGGCTACAAAATTTATCAATCTATCAATGCACCTATCGAATTTAAAAAGGTTAGACAAGAAAGATTTGCAAAAGTTATCGCCAAGTTAAAGGATATAAGGGATTCGCAAGAGGCTTATAAAACCGTGAATGGAAGGTTTGCAAGCAATTTCAACAGCCTTATTCAATTTGTGGATACGGGAAGCTACACGATCACTCAGCAAAAAGATTCTTCGTTCATGCGATTCAACAAAGTATATCAAATTGATTTACAAGTTGACACCGTTATAATTGACACACTAGGTTTTGTGAAGGTAAAAGACTCATTATTTAAAAATAATGATAGCTACAAGACCATGATGAATGTTCCAGGAGCGCAAGGAGGAGAAAAATTTGAAATGAAAGCCGATATCATCGACAAACAAGGCTACAAAGCTCCGGTTTTTGAAGCCAAAGTTGCCAAGAATGTTGTTCTTTATGATCAACCTGCGGACTTGTTGGCGCGTGAAAATGCGCACCAAAGTGTTGAAGAAGTAAATGGCACTGAAATCAAAGTAGGCTCTCTTACCGATGTAAGCACGAATGGAAACTGGCCTCCAATCTATGACAGAAAAGACCAATAACATACCAAAGGCCGAAACGGAAAATACCTTTAAGAAACTGTCCATTCAAATTGGTTTGAATGGACTTTCTTTTTGTGTCTTGGATACGATTGCAAATGAAATATTGGCATTTGAAAAAGTTTCCTTTAAAACACAATCCACCCCATATTTGATGCTCAAAGAATTAAAATCACTTCTTAGCCAAGTGGATGGAATTCAAAAAAAGTTTTCAGATGTGGTTGTCATCCATAAAAGTGGAATGTTTGGTCTGGTTCCCAAAACACTTTTCAATAAAGAAGAGCTACCCAATTATCTAAAATTCAATGCCAAAATAATGGCAACGGATCATATCGTTTTTGATGAGATTCCCAATTATGACATGGTCAATGTTTATGTTCCATATACCAATATCAACAACTATATTTTTGAACTTTTTGGCGAGTTTGAATTTAAACACAGTGGTACTGTTTTAATCACTACACTGCTGAATCAAACCAGGACATCATCTGAGCCGGTGTGCTATGTACAAGTATCCGAAAAGGAAATGGAAATGGTTGTCATTGCCGAAAAGAAACTTCTTTTTTACAATCATTTTCACTATAAAACTGCAGAGGATTTTCTCTACTACTTGCTTTTTGCTTTAGAGCAACTTAACATCGATTTGGAAAAGGTACAACTAAAGCTCTTTGGTACTATTGAGGAAGGCGACAATATCTTTGATCTATGTCATCGTTATATTAGAAACGTTTCTGTATTTGTGCCCATTGACCCAACATATCCTTTGGAACAATTGGAAACACAAACTATTGACTTCACCACACTAAGTTCATTATAGTGCGAATTATCTCAGGCAAGTACAAGGGCAAAAGACTAATTGCACCCAAAAAACTTCCGGTAAGGCCTACTACCGATATGGCCAAAGAAGGGCTTTTTAATATCCTGAACAACCGTTTCTATTTGGACGAACTCAAGGTAATAGATCTTTTTGCTGGAACAGGCAATATTAGTTTTGAGTTTGCTTCGCGAGGCGCCTCTAATGTCATTGCAGTGGATAGTTACCCAGGATGTGTACAATACATCACTAAGATTTCCAAGGAAATGGAGATGTCCATCTCAAGTATCAAATCCGACGTTTTTAAATTCTTGGAAAGAACACCTGAGAAAGCCAATTTAATCTTTGCCGATCCTCCTTATAATTTTGAAGAAAGCCAGTTTCACAAAATTGCGGATTTGGTTTTTGAGAAAAATTTACTTCTGGAAGATGGGCTCTTAATTATTGAGCATTCCGATCAAACGGATTTATCCGATAACCCACACTTTGTGGAATTAAGAAAATATGGGGGAAGTGTTTTTAGTTTTTTTGAATGAAGACCCGCTTAAGAAGAATCTCAAAAACGACCGTTTCTTCCAATAAAGTCATCCAACAATATTCCCAATATATAAAGCAACAGGATAAAAAGGAAAATCAAAAAAGGAGATGTCATGATGTAAGGTTGTTTAGCATTTGCTTACCTCTGGCACAGACTAATTAAGAATTGATTCTGCTTATCCGTCAATCGAAATAGTCATCGCTCTCCTCCAGGAATTGATGAAATTCGTCATTTACATTCTTCTTTATTTCCAAACTTTTAGATGGATTAATGAATTTCATTAAGCTCGAAAAGATATAAACGAGGGCCAGGGTTGCGATAACCACTATAATCCAAAAGGCAATCATGTTATAAAACTACCCATCCAACAAACAACAACTGATATGTAATTGACATATAGCCGATTAGAATTGATAGAATTCCATTTTGTCAATTTTATTGAAGGAAAATACACCAAATACCCTTCAAAAACCATTACCCTTCTTTGCAGATAATTTTAAGGCTTCTGATTTATGAAATAAAAGCAGGCCGTAAGCCGGATTCTGTCGTGCCCTATCATTTATCTAGATCTTTGGTTGCCCAAAAATTCAAACCGCCTACCCTCCAACTCGGGCGTGCAGCCCTCAAACACTGGTTTACGTGGCGTTTCACCGCATAGAGTTTACCTGATTTCACTACAGCCGAACTGTACTTGCTTTCTGTTGCACTGGTCCTCGTTTTTCAACGGACGGATGTTACCCGCTATGCTGCACTATGGTGTCCGGACTTTCCTCTTCAACCTTAATTGCTTAAGGTTGCAGCGATAAGGTGGCCTGCAAATGCAAAGGTACTGCAATTGTTAATAAAAAATAGTTTCCACTCCCGTACAAATGACACATTGCCCATTCCTATTTTTATATTTGTAGTAAAGCTAAATTCTCCTGATTTGGAACCCTTTATTGTTTCGGCTCGAAAATACCGCCCACAGACCTTTAAGGATGTGGTGGGTCAGGAAGCTATTACCAACACCCTGCTCAACGCAATCGATAACAATCATCTGGCTCAAGCCTTGCTTTTTTGCGGACCCAGAGGAGTTGGAAAAACCACTTGTGCACGTATTTTGGCCAAGAAAATCAACCAAGATGGTACGGAGGTAGAGGATGAAGATTTTGCTTTCAACATATTTGAGTTGGATGCCGCTTCCAACAACTCCGTGGATGATATTAGAAGCCTTATAGATCAGGTACGGATACCTCCTCAAGTTGGAAAATATAAAGTGTACATTATTGACGAGGTACACATGCTATCGCAATCCGCTTTCAATGCCTTTTTAAAAACATTGGAGGAGCCACCAAAACATGCCATATTTATTTTGGCTACTACGGAAAAACATAAAATAATCCCGACCATACTTTCGCGATGTCAAATCTTTAATTTTAAGCGAATCACGGTTAAAGATGCCTCGGATTATTTAAAATATATTGCAGAGCAGCAAGGAATAGAAGCTGAGGAAAGTGCACTACATATCATTGCACAAAAAGCAGACGGAGCCATGCGTGATGCCCTTTCTATTTTTGATCGGGTGGTTAGCTTTTCAGGAAAAAAATTAACTCGAAAAGCTGTAACCGAGAACTTAAATGTTCTGGATTACGATACCTATTTTGATGCTACCGACCTCATTTTGGAAAACAAGATTCCCGATTTGTTGGTGCTGTTCAATAAAACTTTGTCACTCGGTTTTGATGGACACCACTTTATAACCGGCCTGGCTTCCCACTTCAGGGATTTGATGGTATGCCAGCATCCAGAGACCATTGCCTTGTTGGAAGTTGGTGAAGAAGTAAAAAAACATTACGAAACCCAAACAAAAAAGACTTCCCGGGCATTTCTGCTAAAAGCTTTGGAAATGGCCAACGATTGCGACCTAAAGTACAAAACAAGTAAAAACCAGCGTCTACTTGTTGAGCTTACCTTAATGAAATTGGCTTCCATCTCCTTTGATGGAGAAAAAAAAAAGTCTGACTCCATAATTCCGGCTTCTTTCTTTACATCGAAAAAGGAAAGTGATAAAGTTGTGGAAATCTCGCAAGTAGTTGCCGAACCTACGGCTGAATATACACAAGAGTTGTCCGAACCCGAACCTCAAAGTTCCCAAGAAGCCCCTCCTACTGAACCTAAGGTTGAAATAGAGGTAAAACAGCCCCCAATTCAAAAGATTCAACTCAAAACTTCGGAAAATAGGGTTTCGGGATTGTCCCTTTCCAGCATAAAGGCAAAAAAAGCCCATGAAAATGTTAAGGCTACTCCTATAAATCAAGAGGAACTGCCAAAAGATGCCTTTATCGAGGCCGATATGCTCTTGCATTGGAACGACTTGGTTCACCAGCTGGAAAAAAAGGGACGCAAAATATTGGCCAGTAATTTTCAAACCGACGTGCCCAAACTTAAAAATGAAAATACCATTTGGATTGAACTTCCAAACACCACCATGAAAAAGGAAGTGGAGCGGGAACAAAGCCTGATGATGGATTACCTCAAACAAAAACTGAATAATTATTCCATTTCGTTGCACATTACGGTGAATGAAGAGGTTGCCAAAAAGTTTGCCTTTACTCCCGAGGAAAAATATCAGAAGCTCAAAGAAAAAAATCCGGCTATAGATCTATTGAGAAAAGAATTCGACCTGGATTTTTGACATGATCAGTGGTCAAAACTACCCTATTCAATACCCTTCAACCTTTAACCTTTAACCTCCAGCTTTTAACTTTCATACGATTCCCCATATCTTTGCCCTTAAACTAAAAAATATGCTTGGCCTAAAATTACCGACCGACCCCAGATGGGTAAATATTGTTGAAAAAAATATCGAGGAAATTTTGACCGACCATGCCTATTGTGAGCAAAAAGCTGCAAGCACGGCAATTTCGTTGATCATCGGTTTTCCCGAAAAATCAGAATTAGTCAAGGAAATGACAGCTTTGGCTAGGGAAGAAATGGGTCATTTTAATATGGTTCATGATAAAATTGTGAAACGTGGCTGGGTGTTGGGCCGCGAGCGCAAGGATGAATATGTAATTGAATTGATGAAATTCTTTCCCAAAGGGGGGAGTAGGGAAACCCATTTGATTCATCGGCTTTTATACGCAGCACTGATTGAAGCACGTAGTTGCGAACGTTTTAGATTACTGTCAGAAGAACTGGAAGATGAAGAATTATCTGAATTTTATCGCAGTTTGATGGTCAGTGAAGCGAACCATTATACCATGTTTTTAAAATTTGCCAGAAAGTATGGCGATCGAGAGGAAGTGGATAAAAAATGGGAGCAATTACTGGAATATGAAGCCGAGTTAATGCGGAATCTTGGCACAAAAGAAACCATGCACGGGTAGTTTTATTCGTAATAAAGGGTCTTTATCATACCATCGGACAATCCAATTTTGGGCACATGGATTTTTTTTGCACCACTCCATTTTGCTGCTGACAAAAATATTTTTGTGGCGGGAATAATAACATCGGCCCGGTCTTGATTTAATCCCAATTCCGAAATTCTATCATCATAATCCATACTGTTCAGAAAATGATATTGGGCGTTCAACCAAATATAGGATAGCGGTTGATCTACCTTTCTGCCCGACATTTTATGGAGCTTGTTGATATTTCCGCCAGAACCTATTATTTCAACTTTATCGTTTTCAGGGATATGTTCCTTTATCCAATCCTGTAATGTTTGCCAAACCGTATCATTCACTAGTCCATTTAAGATTCGTACCGTACCAATTTTAAAGGATTTTGACACTAATACATTTCCATCTTTAAAGATGGTAAACTCGGTGCTTCCACCTCCAACATCAACATACAGGTACAACCTATCTTTTTTAATCAACTCTTTTAAATCCGTGGAAGCAATAATGGATGCTTCTCTTTTACCGTCGATTATCTCAATCTTAACTCCTGATTCCTCAAACACTTTATTGACCACCTCCGCTCCATTTTTAGCTTCCCTCAAAGCCGAAGTGGCACAGGCCATATATTTTTCCACCCCGTAAACCTGCATCAACAGATTAAAGGACTTCATGGTCTTTATCAATCGTTGAAGGTTATTTTCTGAAATTTCACCTTTGGTGAATGCATCTTCCCCCAAACGGACAGGAACACGAATAATTTCGCTTTTTTTAAATGTAGTGGGCTTTTCCGCTTGTTCAATAACATTGTTCACCAACAAACGTATTGCGTTGGAGCCAATGTCAATAGCAGCAAATTTTCGGATTACCAATGTTATGAACTTAGGATTCCAGTTTCTTTTGATAATAATCGTAAAGGGCAAATTGGGACCTTAGTTCCGGTTCTTCCGCACCTTTTATTTTATAGGCGTTGTCCTGCTTGTCTGAGAAAACTCGTGCCTTAAAATTATCTCTCCACGAGATGTCAAACGTATCCAATAACTCTTGTTTGATGTCATTGTCATAAATTGGACAGCCCACTTCAACCCTAAAATCAAGATTGCGGGTCATCCAATCGGCTGAGGAAATATACACTTTTGGATCTCCGTCATTTCCAAAAATGAACAATCTGGGATGCTCCAAGAATTTGTCAACAACGCTAATTGCCTCAATATTTTCACTCATTCCCTCTACACCGGGAATAAGACAGCATACTCCCCTAATAATCAACTCAATTTTGACCCCTGCCCTACTCGCTTCATACAATTTGTCCACCATCTTATAGGAGGTAAGGCTGTTCATCTTAATTTTGATGTAGGCCTCCTTTCCCAATCGGGCGTTTTGAATCTCATCATCAATGAGTTTCATAAATGTTAGCTTCGTATAATGGGGTGAAACTATAAGATGTTTGTATTTGTTGATCTTATAATTAGTCTCGAAGAACTCAAATACCCGATTCATATCCTTTAATATTCCTTCGTGGGCGGTGAACAGGGTATAATCTGTATATATTTTTGCGGTTGATTCATTAAAATTACCGGTACTGATAAAACCGTATCTTTTTACTCCTTCGGCTTCCTCCCTTTCTACCAAGCAAATTTTGCTATGAACCTTAAGTCCAGGGACACCAAAAATCAACTTTATGCCCTCTGCTTGTAACTGGTTCGCATACTTGATATTGGCCTGCTCATCAAATCGGGCCTGCAATTCAATTTGAACGGTTACCTGCTTCCCGTTTTTGGCAGCATTGATGAGCGAAGCTGCCACTTGGCTATCATTAGCCAGGCGATAGACCGTGATTTTGATACTTCGCACTTTTGGGTCAAGAGCGGCCTCTCTTAGAAACTTGGTCACATAACTAAAGGTATGGTAGGGCGCATAGATCATGTAGTCTTTTTGGTTGATCATTTCCAAAAGACTTCCTTTCATGCTAAGACCTTTAACCGGTAAGGCTTCTATTTTTTTGTACATTAAATCATCCCGTCCCAAACTGGGGAAGCCCATGTAATCGCGTCGATTATGGTATCTTCCTCCGGGAATGACACTGTCGGTATCCACAATGTTCATTTTCTCTTTCAGGAATTGAAGGGTGTCTTTATCTATCTGTTTATCGTAAACAAATCGAACCGGGTCACTGATTTTTCGATGCTCAACACTGGATGAAATCTTCTCGATGAAACTCTTTGTCAAATCATTGTCGATATCCAATTCTGCATCTCTGGTAATCTTGATCATATGTGCCGAAATCGACTCAAACTCAAACATGGTGAACACGCTGTCCAAACAAAACCGGATTAAATCATCCAAAATAATGATGTAATTCTTGTCCCCTTCCTTCGGAAGTACAATAAATCGATCAATACCTTTAGGAATTTCTATCAAGGCATACCTGTTTCCATTCGCACCCAAGGTCTCATCATCCTTCATCACCATTTTTACCGCCAAATATGCTGCGGTATCTTTTAACAAGGGAAATTCTGTAAGATCATTGAGGATAATGGTCATCAATTCTTGATTGA
This sequence comes from Flagellimonas sp. 2504JD1-5, assembly GCF_053618295.1. Taxonomy (NCBI): domain Bacteria; kingdom Pseudomonadati; phylum Bacteroidota; class Flavobacteriia; order Flavobacteriales; family Flavobacteriaceae; genus Flagellimonas; species Flagellimonas sp. 2504JD1-5. The sequence continues at coordinate 84,211 of NZ_JBSIOU010000002.1, read as the reverse complement.
CCTTTTTGAAAAAATAGTCCAGGATGAATTCGGCTTGACTTTCACTAACCTCGGTTTCATTAATTATGAAAATATTCTCGGCCCTGAGCTCTTCTTCAATACTCTTTAGAATTTCAAGACTCCTTGCCTGTTGTGCAATAACAATTTTGGTGATTTCTTCCAGTAAATCCTTGGCTTTTTCACCACCAAGAACGCTTTTTCCTTTTTTTCCAGCATCAACAATGCGTTTTACCGTTGCATATCTTACCTTAAAAAATTCATCTAGGTTATTACTAAAAATACCGAGAAACCTAAGTCGGTCAATTAAGGGAACTCTTTTATCGGCACTTTCTTGCAGTACCCTGGCATTAAAATGCAACCAACTGATCTCCCTATTTACGTATTCGTTTTTGGTTTTTACCATTTATCCTCTCAAGTGTTTAGGAAATATAACTTGTTCTGTGGTTCCTTTGGAAATTTTTGCCCAATTGTCAGATTCAAATTTGATTTGAACCAATCCGGCGGTAGGAACGTTGTCAATATACTGATCTCCCCAAGCATTTGCAAGGGATGTGAATGCATAATTGTGTCCAAAAATGGAAATGGTGTTGTATTGGTTATCCAAATTTTCAACAAAACGTTGGACGCTGCTACCCGAAAAATCGTAAAGTTGTTGTGTAACTCGAAATTCATCAAAGGAGAAACCAATATTTCTAAGGAAAATTATACTCGTATGCAATGCTCTGTTTGCATGGCTCGAAAAGGCAAAATCAATTTGGACACCATTTTTTTTGAATTCCTGCGCTACCAAATGGGCGTCGTTAATTCCCCTTTCTTTTAATGGTCTGTCCTTATCCGAAACTTCATATTCCCATGAAGATTTTCCATGGCGCATTAGAATTATCCTTTTCATATTTAATAGAAATAAAGATTCTTAAATACTGATATACACTTCGTCTCCGCTTAGTGTCCGCAGTGCACTATTAAAATTAGGGGGCCAAACGTTCAATTTTCCAATCAAAATCCTCTTGAAGGGTGTACCGTATGCGATCGTGCAGGCGGTTGGGACGGCCTTGCCAAAACTCGAACGACACCGGTCTTACCAAATATCCTCCCCAATACTCGGGTCTTGGAATTTCTTTTCCATCGTATTTCTTTTCCAGCGCATCGAGTTTTTCTTGCAGAAATTCTTTTGATGGAATCACTTCACTCTGGTCTGAAACAACTGCGCCTAGCTGGCTTCCCACGGGTCGGGATTCAAAATAACCATCGGAAAGGTTATCCGCAATCTTTTCAGCATTGCCCTTAATAATCACCTGCCGCTCCATATTGGGCCAAAAGAAAGAAAGACACATGGCAGGGTTTTCAGCAATCGCCTTACCCTTTTCACTTTTATAGTTCGTATAAAAAATAAAGCCTTCGTGGGTGTACTTCTTCATCAAAACAACCCTGTTTTTTGGAAATCCGTCCAAACCAATAGTGGAAACGGTCATGGCATTGGGTTCGTCCAGTCCGTCCGTTGCCTCTACCTCATAAAACCATTTTTGGAACTGCTCCATGGGGTTTTCCATAACAGAACCCTCTGAAAGTTCACTTTTTTCATAAGATTTCCGGTAATTGCTCAGGTCTTTTTGCATCACACATTCTTGTTACTTCAAATTTCAGCAAAAGAATGGAGATTAAAAAGGCTGGAAGCTCTAAGTTTTGGTTACTTTCCTCTAAATTTCAAAAGACTTACCATCATCGGCCAATTCCACGGCGTCAAAAACCCGGGATGCTTCTTCCTTAAAAAGGTCAATGGATTTATATCGGGTGGAATAGTGTCCTAAAATAAGCTTGCCAACATTGGCTTTATTTGCGATTTGTGCTGCCTGTGCTGCCGTGGCATGCTTGGTTTTGGATCCCAAATGGGCTTCAGATTCCAAAAACGTAGATTCATGGTATAGTAAATCTACATTTTCAATGAGCGGCAATATGGTTTCGTTATAAGCTGTATCACTACAAAAAGCATAGCTTTTAATTTTGGGGGGATCAAGTGTTAAACGGGTGTTTTTTATTATTGCACCATTTTCTTGAACACCATCCGCTCCATTTTTTATGTTATGGAACTGACTTCGGTCGATTTTAAATTTTGATACGGCATCTACATCCAATTTTCGTGCTTGGGGCTTTTCCATGAATAAAAATCCGTTCGTATATACTCGATGATCTAACGGAATGGTCTGTACACTTACCGTTTCATCCTCAAAAATGAGTTCCGATTTTTTGCTTTCCAGCTCATGAAAGATTAAAGGGTAGTTTGTCCATGAATCTCCCAATTTTAAAAATAACGTAATCGCTTGTTTGATACCTTTTGGTCCGTAAATGTGGAGTTCGCTTTCTCTTCCCAACAATCGAAAAGTGGAAATAAGCCCTGGTAATCCAAAAAAATGATCCCCGTGCAGGTGTGAAATAAAAATGTGCTTTATTCTGGAGAACTTGACCTTATATTTTCGGAGTTGAACCTGTGTGCCTTCTCCGCAATCAATCAAGAAAAGATGATTCCTGATTTCAAGAACCTGGGCGGTAGGGTTGGTAAACGTACGTGGAGTTGCGGAATAGCATCCGAGAATGGTGAGTTTCATCTAATTTGGGTGAAGGGTGAAGGGTTGAAGGATGAAAGAAGGAAGGCTGCGGAATGCCGCAGAAACAAATAAATGCTTCTAAATTTTTTCACTCTTAATTTAAGCTTCAACACCTATCAATTTAAAATTTAAATACCGAGATCGCGTTCTATTTCTTCCATTTCAATAAGATCCTTTGCCTCTTGAATGGTAGGTACAACACTGATTTTGTCCGGAATTTCATCATAAGATACCTTGTTGGTAACGAGAACAAATGATTTATTTGAATTTTTATGGGTGTTTGAAATATCCAAAAACTCCAAAATGTCTCCTGCTGTAAGCTTGTTGAATGAGAAAAGATTCACCACAATATTATCGTGTTTCAACTTTGGGTAAGCCTTTTTCAGATTTTCCATAAATGTGGAAAGGGAGGTTTTTTCCTGGAAAACAATAGTTGTTGTTCCTTCCTTGTTGAAAATCATGCTATTATTTTTTTGCCGCCAATAAATACATTACTGCCATACGAATCGCCACTCCGTTCTCAACTTGTTCCAAGATGATGGACTGGTCCGAATCTGCTACATCACTTGTGATTTCCACACCCCTATTTATTGGTCCTGGGTGCATAATCACAATCTGCTTGTCCAAACTGTTCAATAGTTGCTTATTGACCCCAAATTGTTGGGTATATTCTCTTGTGGAAGGGAAATAGCTAATATCCATGCGCTCATTTTGTACACGGAGCATATTAGCTACATCACACCATTCCAGAGCTTTTCTAAGGTTTGTTTCAACCTTAACTCCCAATGATTCTATATGCTTTGGAATCAAGGTTTTAGGGCCACAAACTTTTACGTTCGCCCCTTGCAGCTTTAATGCAAAGATATTGGATAAAGCAACACGGGAATGCAGAATGTCGCCGACAATGACCACATTTTTGCCTGCTATGTTCCCTAATTTTTCTCTTATGGAATAGGAATCGAGCAGTGCTTGGGTCGGGTGCTCATGGGCTCCGTCTCCGGCATTTATGATTGAGGCATCCACATGCTTTGATAAAAATATACCTGCTCCCGGATTGGGATGTCGCATCACCACCATATCCACTTTCATGGACAGGATGTTATTTACCGTATCAATCAAGGTCTCTCCTTTTTTGACCGAGGATTGAGAGGCAGAAAAGTTGATTACATCTGCAGACAGTCGTTTTTCAGCCAGTTCAAAAGAGAGTTTTGTTCGTGTACTGTTTTCAAAAAAAATGTTGGCAATAGTCGTATCTCGGAGGGTAGGTACTTTTTTAATGGATCTATTGATGACCTCTTTAAAATGATCGGCCGTTTCAAAAATGAGTGCGATATCTTTTTTGTCAAGATATTTTATGCCTAGCAAATGATCTACGCTTAATTCACTCATTTCTTATTATTTGCTTACTAAATACACAATGTCCTTTCCATCATTTTCTTCCCACATGACCTTTACTTTTTCTTGGTTTATGGCGTCTACTTGTCTACCCCGATAATTGGGCTGAATGGGTAAATGTCTGCTGAATCTTCGGTCAATCAAGGTTAACAACTCAATATCTGAAGGCCTTCCAAAGGATTGAATGGCAGTCAATGCTGCTCTTATACTTCTTCCAGTATATAGCACATCATCTATTAAGACAACGTTTTTGTCCTCAACCAAAAAATCAATTTTTGTGGTATTTGCTTTTAATGTCTTTTCTCCTCTTCCAAAATCATCCCTATAAAAAGTGATATCCAAAAAACCGAGTTCAATATCCTTCACTTTATAATCTTCACGAAGGATTTTCGCCAAGCGTTCGGCCAAATAAACCCCTCTAGGTTGAATGCCTACTAATGCCGTGTTACTAAAATCCAAATGGTTTTCAAGAAGTTGACAGGCTAAACGGTGAAGTATGATGTTGATTTCTTTGGAAGTAAGAAGTACTTTTTGACTCATTTGCTGTGCTGCCAACTCAATTGTATGCAAAAGTAAAGAATTTCTTTTGAAACATACCTTGAAGCTGACCTTAGTAGTGCAACAAAAAAATTCAATGGTTTGACACGAATTACACGAATTTGCACAAATGTTTTAATTCTCGCCTTCAATTTGCTTACTTCGGTGTCATTTCTACTACGCTCAATGACCTCATTTTTTTAAGAACGAGACATAAAAAAGCCTCGTTGTTTCCAACGAGGCCTTTATTATTTAAAGAAAGTCTGATTATTTTTTGGAATCAGCTTCCATTTTGTCTTTCAATGCTTGCAACTGCGCATTGGCATCACCTAAAGTAGGTGCAGCTTCGTCAGAAGATGCAGATCGCTTTTTGGCAGATCTTACATTTCTTTCTTCCTGCTCTCTAAAGATTGCAGTGTGACTCGCCACAACTCGTTTGAAGTCTTTGTTGAACTCAATAATCTTGAAATCAACTTCTTCTCCTTTAACAAGTTTTTTACCATCTTCTTTTTCCATATGACGTGAAGGAACAAATCCTACGATGTCATCATTGAAGTTTACAGTAGCTCCTTTGTCAACAACTTCTGCGATTGAGGCTTTATGCACAGTTCCTTCGGCAAACTCTTTAGAGTACTTGTCCCAAGGGTTTTCTGTGGTTTGCTTGTGACCAAGGCTTAATTTGCGTCCTTCGACATCCAATTCCAATACTTCAACCTCCAAAGTGTCACCTACAGTAACAAATTCAGATGGGTGCTTAATTTTCTTGGTCCAAGAAAGGTCGGAGATGTAAATCAATCCGTCAATTCCTTCTTCCATTTCAACAAACACACCGAAGTTGGTAAAGTTTCTAACAATTCCCTTGTGACGAGAACCAACTGGGTATTTAGAAGTAATATCAGTCCATGGGTCTGGAGTCAATTGCTTGATACCCAATGACATTTTACGGTCTTCTCTATCCAAGGTCAACACAACAGCTTCAACCTCGTCACCAACTTTTACGAAATCTTGTGCAGATCTCAAGTGGGTTGACCAAGACATTTCAGAAACGTGGATCAAACCTTCAACACCTTCGGCAACTTCGATAAAGGCACCGTAATCAGCAATAACTACTACTTTACCTTTTACTTTATCACCAATTTTGATCTCATCACCCAAGGCATCCCATGGATGTTTCTCCAATTGCTTAAGACCTAACTGGATTCTTGATTTGTTGTCATCAAAGTCAAGGATTACAACATTCAATTTCTGATCCAATTCAACAACCTCGTTCGGGTGGTTGATTCGGCTCCAAGAAAGGTCAGTGATGTGGATCAATCCGTCAACACCTCCAAGGTCGATAAATACACCGTAAGAAGTAACGTTTTTCACGATACCTTCAAGTACTTGACCCTTTTCAAGCTGACCGATGATTTCCTTCTTCTGCTCTTCAATATCGGCTTCGATAAGCGCTTTATGGGAAACAACTACGTTTTTGAATTCGTGGTTGATCTTCACCACTTTGAATTCCATTGTCTTACCAACATACTGATCGTAATCACGGATAGGCTTCACATCGATTTGAGAACCTGGCAAGAACGCCTCGATTCCAAATACATCTACGATCATACCACCTTTGGTTCTGCATTTTACAAAACCGGTTACGATTTCTTCTTTGTCATGGGCAGCGTTAACTCTGTCCCAAGCCATGATGGTTCTTGCTTTTCTGTGTGACAATACCAGCTGACCAGTTTTGTCTTCACGGATATCAATAAGGACCTCAACTTTGTCTCCTACTTTAAGATCAGGATTGTAACGGAACTCATTTAATGAGATAACTCCTTCGGACTTGGCATTGATGTCGATGATTGCTTCGCGATCGGTCATGTGGACAACTTTTCCTTCAACAACCTCTTCGTCGGCAGTATCCACAAAGTTTTCCTCAACAAGTTTTTCAAACTCGTTTAACTTGCTGTCATCAACTTTTTCAATTCCCTCCTCATACTTGTCCCAATCGAAACTTTCCAAAAATTCCTTAGGATCTTGTTGGGTCTGAACTTCTTCTTTTACTTCTACAGTTGCTGTAGTTTCTTCTACCTCAACTTTTGCTTTTTCTTCAGCCATCTGCTGATTCTAATTTGTATTCCACAAGTCTACAGGAGTTAAACAATCGCTGTGGAAGTTGTTATCGTTTTTTATGTCATCCTTTTTTCTCCTGCTGCTTTGCTAAAAAGGAGTGCAAAAATACAATTAATTCCTTGTTTTACAAACCCTTATTCCCCTCTTGTCCACTTACATCGATAATTAATGAAATTTTAATCCAAAATGTGACTTTTATGCATATCTTGTTTCTTACTATTAACCATTAAATTAATACAGCATATTATGAGTGTAAAAGCAAAATACCAAGCAGTTTTGGACCTTGGTCAGCAATTGGCCATTAAAAATGGCGATGTTTCTGAAGACGCCGGCGTTTTAAAGATAAAAGGAGAGGCAAATACTCCATATGAAAAGAATGCCATTTGGGATAAAATCAAGGAGATTGGTGGAGAAAGCCCAAGCGATATTAAAGCAAATATTTCAGTTTCTGATGACTCTGTTTATCACAGACATACCGTGCAAAGCGGGGAATCTTTAAGCAAAATTGCCAAGCATTACTATGGTGACGCTATGAAATACAATAAGATTTTTGAGGCCAATACCAATATCCTTAAAAATCCGGATTTGATTCACCCAGACCAGGTTTTGGTGATTCCAAACCTTTAGTCTTCTCGATAAGAATAAAAAAAAGCCACTTTAAAGTGGCTTTTTTTTATTGTGCTTCTATAATTCTTTTGGTATAGTCAAAAATACGCTCAAACTGCTCCTCGAGTCCCATATCGCTATTGTCAAATTCGATAGCATCTTCGGCCTTGCGTAACGGGGAAGTTTTCCGGGTGGAATCGATAAAATCCCGTTTTTGCACATTTTCCAATACTTCTTCAAAGGAAACATCTTCACCCCTATCTAACAACTCCTTGTACCTGCGGGTGGCACGTGCATTGGGAGAGGCCGTCATAAATATCTTTAATTCAGCATTGGGGAAAACCACGGTTCCTATATCCCTTCCATCCATCACAATGCCTTTTTCAGTACCCATTTGTTTTTGCATTTCCACCAATTTGTGTCTAACCTCGGGAATGGTGGCTACTTTGCTCACGTGACCGGAAACCTCCATATTTCGGATTTCACCTTCCACATTTTTTCCATTCAAATGCATTTCTGAAACCCCCAAATCGGTATTGGGAACAAATTTTAGATTTATATTGGGCAAATCGTTGACCAATGCCTCAATATTGTCCTCACTTCCCACAAACTTGTTTTGAAGGGCATAAAGCGTAACCGCCCTGTACATTGCGCCAGTATCCACATAAATGTAGTTGAGTGCTTTGGCCAATTGCTTTGCAATCGTACTCTTCCCAGTTGAAGAATAGCCATCTATGGCTATGGTAATTTTTCCCATAGTTCAAAAATACGGAAGCAGGGATAATCTACGATATAAGAACACCCCAAAAGTTTCCTCAAGGGGATAATTTCTCTATCGCTGCTATAATTTTTTGGCGTTCTTAACTTTGGTTTTGGTAACCGCAATGTCGATGACCTCGCTCATATCGGTCACATAATGGAAGGTGAGTCCTTTCAAATAATCTTCTTTTATTTCTTCAATATCCTTACGGTTATCCTCACAAAGAATAATTTCTTTAATACGTGCTCTTTTGGCAGCTAAAATCTTCTCTTTGATTCCGCCCACAGGTAATACCTTACCCCTTAGGGTAATTTCACCCGTCATGGCCAAACTTTTCTTTACCTTTCTTTGTGTGAACAGGGATACCAATGAAGTCAACATGGTTATACCCGCACTTGGTCCGTCTTTGGGTGTGGCACCTTCGGGAACATGAATGTGCACATTATATTTTTCAAACACTCCTGAATCTATACCGAAGGTATCCGCATTGGATTTGATGTATTCCATGGCAATGGTGGCCGACTCCTTCATCACTTTCCCAAGGTTTCCGGTAATGTTCAACGCTCCTTTTCCTTTGGAAAGTATTGATTCAATAAAAAGGATGTCCCCGCCAACACTTGTCCATGCCAAGCCCGTAACTACTCCAGCCACATCATTGTTCTCGTATTTATCGCGTTCCAAACGGGCCGGACCGAGAATCTTTTCGACATCTTCATTGGTGATTTTAATGTTGTATTCTTCTTCAATGGCAATAGATTTGGCTGCGTAGCGCACCATTTTCGCCAATTGCTTTTCCAGACTTCGCACACCGGATTCGCGGGTGTATCCTTCCACAATTTTTTCCAATTGGGGTTTTCCAATCTTTAAATCTTTGGTGGAAAGTCCGTGCTCTTTTAGTTGTTTGGGAAGCAAATGCTTTTTAGCAATTTCCACCTTTTCTTCGATCGTATATCCTGTCACATTGATAATCTCCATACGATCACGCAAAGCAGGCTGAATTGTACCCAAATTATTGGCTGTAGCAATAAACATCACTTTGGAAAGGTCATAGCCCATCTCCAAAAAGTTATCGTAGAATTCGCTGTTTTGTTCAGGATCAAGGACCTCTAACATTGCCGAAGAGGGGTCCCCTTGATGGCTGCTTGATAACTTATCGATTTCGTCTAAAATAAACACGGGATTCGAAGTACCTGCCTTTTTGATGCTTTGAACAATTCGTCCTGGCATGGCGCCAATATAGGTTTTACGGTGACCACGTATCTCTGCTTCATCACGAAGTCCTCCAAGGGACATGCGCACATATTCCCTTCCCAATGCCTCGGCGACAGATTTACCCAAGGAAGTTTTACCTACTCCGGGAGGTCCATAAAGACATAGAATGGGCGATTTCATATCGTTTCGGAGTTTCAATACCGCCAAATATTCAATAATCCTTCTTTTTACATCTTCAAGTCCATAATGGTCACGGTCCAAAATCTTCTCAGCGCGTTTTAAATCAAATTTGTCCTTGGAAAATTCATCCCATGGTAAATCCAAGAACAAATCCAGATAATTTCGTTGGATGGAATATTCGGCCACCTGTGGATTCATGCGCTGCATTTTCGAAAGTTCTTTTTCAAAATGCTCTTTTACTTTTTTGCTCCACTTTTTCTTTTGAGCCTTGATCCGCATTTCATCAACTTCCTCTTCATATGAAACCCCGCCAAGTTCTTCTTGTATGGTTTTCATTTGTTGATGTAGAAAATATTCCCGCTGTTGTTGGTCCATGTCGCTTCGCACCTTGGACTGAATGTCATTTTTTAATTCCAGCTTTTGAAGTTCCTGGTTCATATACTTCAAAGTGGTCAATGCTCGCTTTTGAAGATTGGGAATTTCCAGTAATTTTTGTTTCTCGGCAACGCTTAAATTGAGGTTGGAAGACACAAAATTGATTAGGAACGAATTACTCTGAATATTTTTGATGGCGAAAGTTGCCTCGCTTGGAATGTTAGGATTGTCCTTGATGATTTTAAAGGCCAATTCTTTGATGGAATCGATGATGGCAGCGAACTCTTCGCTGGTTTCATCTGGACGCTCCTCCGCAGCTTCACGCACCGTTGCCGTGAAATACGGCTTTTCAGTTACCATTTCGGCAATCTCGAAACGTTTTTTCCCTTGGATAATTACCGTAGTGTTACCATCTGGCATTTGTAGCACCCGAAGAATTCTTGCCACAGTACCCAAAGTGTTTATATCTTCGATTCCAGGATTTTCGGTCTCTTCATCTTTTTGGGATACTACTCCAATGGTTTTTGTGCCATTATTGGCATCCTTTATAAGGTTTATGGATTTATCCCTTCCCGCAGTAATTGGAATAACCACACCTGGAAACAGCACTGTATTTCGTAATGGCAACACCGGAAGCGTCTCAGGAAGAACTTCTCTGTTCATTTCCTCCTCATCTTCTGGAGTAAGCAATGGTATTAATTCCGCATCCTCATCCAAACCCTGCAGAGACATATTGTCAAAAGTTGAAATTTTTATTTCTCCCATATCATCATTTTCGGTCATTTTGTCATTAATGACCTCTGTTTTTCTTTTCTTCATTTGTCCAATTCCATCGTAACTGCTTAAAAGTAAGCAATACGATGGTGTTTGGTCCTTTTTTCAATTGTATAAAGACAATTCTTGTGCCAAGGTGATTATTAGTTAATGGTTAATGGTTTTTAGTGAAAAGCCACTTTTTACCCAATCTATTAGTCACCTTTCTCCTTAACCTTTCACCTTTGCCTTTTGAACATCCTTCAATCAAAATCCAACATTTATTACAAACAATTTCGGTCAAAAGTGTAACAATTGATAAATTCAACAATCTATAAGACAAACCATTCATTTTTTGAGCCGCCAAAATGAACATACTGATGCACTGCTTCAATCGTGCCTAAAAGGGAACCAAAGTGCGCAATTGGAAGTTTACAATCGATATTACAAGGCGATGTACAACACTGCTTTTCGAATTGTAAAGGACTCGGCAGAAGCTGAAGATGTGATGCAGGAATCATTTTTGAACGCGTTCACGAAACTGCACACATTTAAAGGGGATGTCACTTTCGGGGCGTGGTTAAAGCGAATTGTGATCAACAACAGTATTTATCATTACCGAAAACAGCAAAAAACAAAAGCTGTGGATTTGGATGAAGTAATGTACAAGGTCGAAGATAATGATGAAGTTGCTTTAAATCACAATGGTTATACTGAACTGAAGGCTCAAGAAGTGATGGAAACCATGAAAAGTTTAAAAGACAATTACAGAGTTTCTTTGACCTTACATTTAATCGAAGGTTACGACTATGAGGAGATCAGTGGCATTATGAATATTAGTTATGCCAATTGTAGAACAACGATTTCAAGGGCTAAAGAAAGCTTGAGAAAAAAATTGACCCAAAATGCAGTATTATGAGCAAGGATGATTTGGAACAACTGTTTGAGCGACTTCAAGGAGAATTTGACATCGAAGAACCCAAAGGCGGACATCAAAATCGGTTTTTGGAGAAATTGAACCAATCCAACGGGGTTGTTACTTTAAAAAAGGAAAAAACAAGCTGGTGGAAACCACTATCCATTGCAGCATCCATAGTTCTGTTATGTGTGTTGGGTCTTAAGGTTTTTAACACGCAACCCTCATTGAAGGAACAGGTGGTGGAAATTTCTCCAGAGGTATCAAAGACCGAATTTTACTTTGCAAACCTCATTGAAGAACAGGTACAACAATTGAAAGATGGTAGATCGCCTGAAACGGCCAAATTGGTAGATGACACCTTATTTCAATTGAAAAAACTGGAGGACAATTACAACACTTTGGAGCAAGAGCTTGTAAATGGAGGAAATAGTAAGATCATACTCAATGCCATGATCACCAACTTCCAAACTAGAATAGATTTATTAAAAGAAGTATTGACCAATATTGAAAACATTAAGAATTTAAAATCATACAATGATGAAAACTTTACTATATAAATATGCCCTTTTGGCATTTCTTCTTCTTCCGCTGGCGGTAGTTGCCAACACCGGAAAATTAAAAGGAAAGTACACCAAGGAAAAAACCATTAAAAAAGAGTTTGATGTTAATTCCGATGCTTTGTTCAAAGTAAAAAACAGCTATGGAAATCTAAATCTGACTTCTTGGAACGAAGACAGGGTGGTTATCGAAATTCATATCAAAACAAACGGTAACAATGAAGAAAGAGTACAAAAAAGGCTGAATGAAATAGATGTAGATTTTGAGACCAGCAGCAGTCTTGTTTCGGCTAGAACCCGATTTGGAGATAAAGGCAATAACTGGGGCTGGAACTGGGGAAAACGTAACAATGTGAACGTTCAAGTCAATTATACGATAAAATTACCTGTTAAAAATAGTATTCATTTGAGCAATGATTATGGGAACATTTATGTTGATCGTATCGATGGCCATGCCAAAATCAACTGTGATTACGGGAAAATTGATATCGGTGAGCTTCGTGGTAGAAACAACGAGCTCAAATTCGATTACACCTCAAGATCAACTTTTGAGTACATCAACAGTGCGGAAATCATAGCGGACTACTCTGGATTTACCATTGAGAAAGCAGGAGATCTAGTTGTAAAAGCGGATTACACCAACGCGGTAATCAATGAAATGGTCAACTTGGAATACTCCAGCGATTATGGTTCTATAGAAGCAAAAGAAGTTAACAGTGTAAATGGAAATGGAGACTATATCGGGGTCAAACTTGGAACCGTTCATGGCGATGTCAATATTAACTCCGACTATGGATCAATAAAAATTACTGAGTTGGCCGCCGATGCTGGCGATGTGAACATCAAAACGGATTATACAGGCATCAAAATAGGGTACAACTCTGGATATCACTTCGATTTTGACATTTCCACCGAATATGCCGGTGTAAGTGGCATGGGTAATTTCGAAATTCAAGTAAGCAAGGAAAAATCAAGTGAGAAATACTATAACGGCTATTACGGCAGTGATAATTCAGGTAACGTTATCCAAATTACCAGTGATTATGGAGGGGTAACTTTTAATCAAAACTAAAATCAAAAAACAACTTTAAAACACAGATCATGAAAAAATTAATCACATTAGGTCTAGCACTAAGTATGGTAACAATTACAAGTGCGCAATGGGGAAAAAGAGTAAAAGGAAATGGTGATGTGGTCACCATAGATCGCTCTGTGGGCGATTATGATGAAGTCGCCCTGGCGGGCTGGTTCGATGTAGAACTTGTTAGTGGCCAAGAAGGTGAATTGACTTTAAAAGGAGAATCCAACTTGTTGGAGTACATCAAAACAGAGGTGAAAAATGGAAAATTGGTCATTAAGGTTGAAAAAGGGGTGAATTTAAGACCTTCCAACTGGAATGGCGGCATTCATATCACAGTTCCTGTCGAGCGTATAAACGCTGTAACACTTTCCGGTTCGGGGGATATTGTTGGCAAAACCACATTAAAATCGGATGAGTTCAGTGCCCGCATGTCCGGTTCAGGGGATATCACCCTTTCAGTACAGGCGGAAAGTGTTAGTGCTGCGCTTTCTGGTTCAGGCGATATCAGACTGAACGGAAAAGCAAACGATTTTAGCGTTCAGGTATCCGGTTCAGGTGATGTAAGCGCTTATGAACTGGAAGCTGAAAATGTATCTGCCCAGGTTTCCGGATCGGCAGATGTGCGGGTAACTGCAAATCAATCCATTAATGCGCAGGTTTCAGGCTCAGGAGATATTCATTATCGTGGAAATCCAGAAAAAATTAAAAGCAAGGCTTCTGGTTCAGGAGATATATCCAAGGGATAAATCTTCTTTTGAGCCGGTTCAGGAGTTTATTTCCAATCAAAACTTAAAAGCCCCGACCTTAAGGTCGGGGCTTTTTTGTGTTTCAATTCCTTACTTTGTTCACCCTAAGCAATAGCAGAACGCCTACAAGAAAAAATAAGCCCAAAAAGATAGTACTGTCCCGCATACTTCCGGTAAGCTGGGCAACCGCTCCATATAAAAAAGTACCAATAACAATTCCTATTTTCTCAGCAACATCATAAAAGCTGAAAAAAGATGTGGTATCAGTGGTCTCGGGTAAAAATTTGGAATAGGTAGAACGGGAAAGTGCTTGGATTCCACCCATAACGATACCTACCAACCCTGCAGCAATGTAGAAATCCATTGGAGTTTGCAAGAAATAGGCATAAACGCATAAAAGAATCCAAAAAATATTGATAACGACCAAGGTTCGGATGTTGCCAAATGTTTTTGAAGCGAAAGCCGTTACGGTCGCTCCTAAAATGGCCACAATCTGAATAACCAAAATACTTATAATAAGTCCTGTTGTTCTCTCGCTATCGGAACCCCAATTGATTTCTTCTTCTCCGAAGTAGGTGGCTATCAACATAATGGTCTGAACGGCCATACTATACACAAAGAATGCTCCCAGATACCTTTTTAGTCTGGTTTCGGTTCCTAATTGTTTCCAAACACTTTTAAGTTCCCGAAATCCATTCAATACAATATTGGTACGTGCTCCTTCCCTTTTATTTCCTTTGGGCAGATGCGCAAACGTGTACTGGCTAAACAATATCCACCAGATTCCCACTGAAATAAATGAATACTTCATGGCTTTTATCTCTGCAACTTCTCCCCCACTATCCGTGATTCCAAAAACGGCTGGTTGCATAACCATGGCCAAATTGAACACCAAAAGAATTACGCTTCCAACATAACCCAAGGAAAAACCCTTGGCACTAATGCCATCTTGCTGTTCGGGAAATGCTATATCTGGTAGGTAAGAGTTATTTATTGCGAAGCTTACCCAAAATCCGACCAAACCAAAGAAATAGCAAATCAGCCCAAAATAAATGTTCTCCAAGGAGAACCAATACAGCCCAATACATGATAAGGCGCCCAAATAACAGAAAAACTTTAGGAAAACCTTTTTGTTTCCCAAATAATCAGCTATCCCAGAAACCAAAGGAGTTACAATTGCAATAAAGACAAACGCGAGTGAGGTTACATAGCTTATTAGAGGAGCTCGTGCAATCTCTCCTCCAAATATGGTAACCTTTTCAATCTCAGCAACCCTAAATAGTGCACCATAAAAAATGGGGAAAATTGCGGATGAGATCACCAAACTATAGACAGAGTTTGCCCAATCGTAAAACGCCCAAGCATTCAACAGTTTTTTACTTCCTTTTAATGCGAGTGCTCGTGCCATATGTTATCAAATAAAAAACCACTGCCCACATCCTTTGTTAGAAGAATGTTGGTAGTGGTCTAAAGGGTTATTTTGGTCAAATTGGTTACTTAAATGATGTTACTCCGAACTTTGCAGCTTCTTGTTTGGCTGCAGGCGCCCATGCAGCAAGGTTATTTATTCTGGTATCATTTGAGGGGTGCGTACTCATGAACTCCGGCGGAGCCTGTCCTCCTGATTTGGCTTTCATTCTTCTCCACAATTCTGCCGCTTCATCTGGATTGTACCCCGCAATAGCCATAATTTGAAGTCCTATTCTATCGGCTTCTGTTTCATGGCTTCTGCTAAATGGTAACATTACTCCTAACGTTGATCCCAAACCGTAGGCTTGGTTAAACGTATTTCGTTTTTGAGGGTCCTTAATGGCTACATTCCCAGCTACAGCCCCAATTTGTTGTAACATTCCGGCGCTCATCCGCTGTGCGCCATGATCTGCCAATGCATGTGCAACTTCGTGGCCCATAACCACTGCAACACCTGTTTCAGTCTGTGTAATGGGTAAAATACCCGTGTAAAATACAATCTTACCTCCAGGCATACACCAAGCATTCACTGTTTCATCGTTTACCAAATTGTATTCCCATTTGTAATCCTTTAAATATCCAGGATAGCCATTTGCATCCAACCACCTTTCGGCAGCAGAGGAAATACGCTGGCCCACCCTTGTTATCATTTGGGCATCTGAAGTGCCTTCAATAACCTTGTTTTCAGTTAAAAACTGGTCATACTGTGCAAAAGCCATTGGAAATATCTGGCTATTCGGGTAAAAATTAAGTGTACTTTTACCCGTAAACGGATTCGTCTTACATGCTGCCACGGCCAAAAAGACCACAGCTGTGATAATCAACTTCTTCATAATTATTAATAGTGTTTAGTCTAGGGAAAATACAAAAAATTATTTTCCAACGATATGAAGTTCGGTAAAATCCTTGCCCACTTCTATACTATTGTTCCCGTTTAACTTAATGTCTTTGAGGTTGACCTTTTCATTGTCCACTTCCACAGTACCTATAGTAAAAGGCAATCCATGGAAGGTTAGTTTGAATTTGTTGTAGGGAGTGATAAAGTTTCCGTCCTTAAATTGTTGTATGATCAATTCATTTTCCTTTCCGCGGAGCCTGAACCTTCTAAGGCTATATCTACCTTTTTTATAATCGTATCCATCTTGTTGGTCCTCATACACTTCGGATTTTTCAATCCCTTCGGTGTAATATACATCCAACTGGAGTTCGGTTATTTCTTTCTCCCCAACATATTGTTGTACTGGATATTTAGGGATGATAGCCCCTGATCTGATAAACATTGGAATCAAATGGATTCCAGCAGAAACCCATTTTTCCATTCCTCCTTCAACTACTTCCTCAGTCCAATAATTATACCATTTTCCTTTAGGAAAATACATTCGGCGCCCTTGTGCATTGGGTTCTTGTACCGGACAAACTAGAATCTGTTCCCCGAAAAGAAATTCGTCCGTTCTAAAATGGGTTTGGGTATCCTCTTGATCATAAAAAACCAAAGATTGAAGCATGGGCAAGCCTTCTTTGATATACTTGTAGAACATGGTATACAGATATGGCAGCAATTGATACCTCAACTCAACAAATTTTCTGAAAATATCGGTAATCTCATCCCCAAACGACCATGGTTCTTGGTCCCCATGATCTCCGCTGGAGTGAACCCTGCAAAATGGATGGAATATGGCCAGTTGAATCCAACGGGCAAATAGTTCACCATTGGGTTGCTCGGCAAAACCACCAATATCGGAACCCACAAAGGAATAACCACTCATACACATACGTTGCATTTGTACATTGGCAATCCACAAATGCTCCCACGTGGCCACATTGTCTCCTGTCCAGGTGGCACAATAGCGTTGCGTTCCGGCATAAGCCGCTCTGGTAAGCACAAAAGGTCTTTTTGGAAACATAAACTTTTTAACCCCATTATATGTGGCGCGAACCATCTGCATTCCGTAGACGTTATGTGCCTTTCTATGGCTACATGGATGCCCATCGTAATCATGTCTTACGTCCAAATTTGCTGTTTTGGTGGGGACTTCCATGATTGCCGGTTCGTTCATATCATTCCAAACACCATGAACTCCAAGATCAGCTATCATTTCCTTATACAGCTCTCCCCACCATTCCCTGACTTTTGGGTCTGTGAAATCAGGAAATTTACAATCTCCTGGCCATACCTTTCCTTTAAAATGAGGGCCATCCGCCCTACGGCAGAAATATCCATTTTCCATAGCTTCTTGATATACCCAATAGTCCCGATCTATTTTGATTCCGGGATCTATCATAGTAATGGTCTTAAAACCATCTTCCTCCAGTTCATCAATCATTTTCTTTGGATCCGGAAAATGTTTCTTGTTCCAAGTGAAGCATCTAAAGCCATCCATATAGTCAATATCCAAATAAATGGCATCACAGGGTATTTTCCTTTTTCGGAAACCAGAGGCAATGTCCTTCACCTTTTTTTCGGGATAATAGCTCCATTTGGACTGATGGAATCCCAAAGCCCATAATGGTGGTAGTTCAGGAACTCCCGTTAAATCAGTATATGCTTCCACTACCTTGCTCATTTTAGGGCCATAGAAGAAATAATAGTTCATTTCCCCTCCATCGGCCCAAAAACTGGTCACATTTCTTTTCTCATTGGCAAAATCGAAATAGGTACTGAACGAATTGTCAAAGAAAATGCCGTAGGCCAAATTTTCTTTAAGACCTACGTAAAATGGAATGGATTTGTACAAAGGCTCTTGATCCTTCCCATATGCGTAAGAATCGGTTGCCCAATTGTTAACCCGCTTGCCCTTAAGATTGGTATGCGAGGCCTTATCCCCCATGCCATAATAGCTTTCACCGGTATGGCAAACCTTGCTCATTTTAACAATGTTACCTCCATAATCATAGTTTTCTTCCCAGTGGAAACCAAGTTCATCTTCCAATAAAGCCACTCCCTCAATATTATGGATTTGGATCTTTAGGTTGGATTTATCGATATGAATCTTGATCTTGGAGGTAGAAACAGTGTATTGGGAAACTTCTTCTTCCACTGAAATCTCATTGTAACCCAGACTAACATCCTCGCTGATTGCATAGGAAAAATCAGGTTCAAAAGCATATTCTGTGGCATATCGAAAACGGATGGTGCTATTTCTTAAAATGGTTATTTGAAGAACAACACCATTTTGCGTTGTAAAATAAAGTTTATCGCTTTCTTGTTTAAAATCTGTTATATGGTTGGGATGCTGATTGCCTCTTTTCTCAATTTCGGTATTGGTAATCATATATGGCTAATTAAGACTGACAAAAGAAAGACTTTAGGACGACAAATTAAAGCGATGTTTATAACAACTCAACTACAACGTTGTAATTAACCATCTATCTGTAGATAACAACTCCCAAAGGTGGTAATGTCATTAAAACGGACTGGTCAAAACCATTCCATTTGGTCTTGGAAGGCTTTATTGTTTTTTTACCTTTTCCGCTTCCAGCATATTTTGCATCATCACTATTGAAAAGTAATTTTAATTGCGTGGTTTTTGGAACTCCAACTCTATAATTCTCTCTTGGAACCGGTGTAAAATTGCAAGCGACAACTATATCATCTTTAGGGTCATCTCCCTTTCTGAGATATGTTATTACTGAATTTTCTTGGTCGTTGTGCTCTATCCACTGGAAACTTTCTGGACTGAACTGCTTTTCGTAAAGTGCTGGATTGTTTTTATAGACTTTGTTTAAATCTTTGATTACTTCTTGAATTCCCGAGTGGAAATCATATTGGGTCAAATGCCAATCCAAACTCTCTTGAAAATCCCATTCTGATGATTGACCGAATTCCGCTCCCATAAACAACAGATTGGTCCCTGGGTGGGTAAACATATATCCAAACAATAGTCTTAAGTTCGCAAAACGCTGCCATTCATCACCTGGCATTCGATACAAAAGTGATTGTTTGCCATAGACCACCTCATCATGGGAAAAAGGTAACATAAAGTTTTCGGTAAAGGCATACGTCATGCTGAAGGTTATCGTATTTAAATCGTAAGATCTATGGATGGGCTCTTTCTTGAAAAATTCCAGCGTATCGTGCATCCATCCCATCATCCATTTCATACCGAAACCAAGTCCTCCCAGATCAACCGGTTTGGAAACTCCCGAAAATGCGGTTGATTCTTCTGCAATAGTCTGTACCCCATTAAAACTTCCGTAAACCTCCTGGTTCATTTCACGAAGGAATGACATGGCCTCCAAATTTTCATTACCTCCATATATGTTGGGTTCCCATTCCCCATCTTCCCTTGAATAATCCAAATACAACATGGAAGCAACAGCATCAACTCGCAGCCCATCCACGTGAAACTGATCTAACCAAAAAACCGCATTACTGATCAAAAAAGCCCGAACCTCATTTCTACCATAATTAAAAATCAAGCTTTTCCAATCTGGATGATACCCCCTTCTTCTATCTGGATGTTCGTACAGATGAGATCCATCAAAAAATCCAAGTCCATGGGCATCCTCCGGAAAATGAGAAGGAACCCAATCCAAAATCACCCCTATTCCCTTTTCGTGGAATTTATCCACCAACAGTTTAAAATCCTCTGGTTTTCCGAATCGAGAAGTTGGCGCAAAGTAACCGGTTAGCTGATATCCCCATGAAGGGTCATAAGGATACTCCATTATCGGCATAAATTCCACATGAGTGAATCCCATATCCGCAACATAGTTCACCAATTCATCCGCCATTTCTACATAGGAAAGAAATTCGTTGCCGTTCTTTTTTTTCCAAGATCCCAAGTGCACTTCGTAAACGGAATAAGGTTTGTCCAAACCATTTTTTTCCTCGCGGGTTTCCATCCATTTTTTATCCTTCCATTGGTAAGGGGCATCCCAAACCATTGAAGCTGTGTTGGGAGGATGTTCGCAAAATCTGGCAAAAGGGTCTGCTTTTTCCGTCCAAATTTCGTTATTATGGGACTGAATTTTGTACTTATATTTACTTCCTTTATCGACTCCCGGAATAAATCCTTCCCAGATACCACTTTCATCCCAACGCACCAATAATTTGTGCTCCTTAGAATTCCAGTGATTAAAATCTCCGACAACAGAAACCGATTTGGCGGAGGGAGCCCAAACTGCAAAATAGGTACCCTTTGTTCCATTGATATCCGTTAGGTGGGAACCTAGCTTTTCATAGAGCCTAAAATGCTTTCCTGATTTAAAAAGGTCAATATCAAAATCGGTGAAAAGACTATGTGCAATAACTTCAGCCATCGTATTTTTTGTTGATTATACTCATAATACCACGAAGTGGTATTACTGCCCAAAGGGGTCTTGAATTCATTTCATATCCCAGTTCGTAAACGGCTTTTTCAAGCATACAATATTCTAAAAGAAAAATACGCTCCTGGGCATACCCAATATTAATATTGTTTTCTTGAATAAGGTCTACATAAGTGCCATAAAAAACATTTATAAAGTAAGCATACAAGATTTCCCCGGCATGGAAGAGTTGTTCTTGGGAATAGGGATATTTATTCTCATTATTGAAAATTGTCGCATAAATGGCATAATGAAACGACCTAAAAATACCTGCGACATCCTTTAAAGGAGGCTGTTTTACCTTTCTATCCCGGATAGTGCTTTCGGGTTCGCCTTCAAAATCGAGCAGGTAGAAATCTTCATCCTTCACCAAAACCTGGCCCAAATGGTAATCTCCATGCACGCGCAAACGCTCCCCTTTCAGTTTTGTCCAGTCGAAATTAATAAAGCGTTTTCTAATCTCATTCTTTCGCTCTAAAAACTCCCGAGCGAGCTCTTCTGACATTCCTGTGAGACGACTTATGTTGTTTTCGACCGTGTTCAATCGGTTTTGAAATTGATAAAGCAATCGGTTTTTAAGCCAGACCTCATAATCCCCATTAAAATGTTCCGGGGTAAATGCGGTATCCTCAAATTCAGAACCCAGCGCTACATGCATTTCGGCAGTTCTTTGGGCAAGAGTCTGAAGTTTTAAAAATATATTCAAGCCAGCCCAGTCGATTATTTGTGGAGGGACATCCGCTATTTGTAATCTTTTGAATAATTCTACTTGAGGAAGGGAGTTTACATCCAGTTTTTTGCGTTCCAAACACTGAAAAATGTCATCTATTTCCTTTAGCATAAATTCCCAAGCATCACCATCGTTGGGTACAAGCTGTTGCATTAGGGCTATGGTGATATTGGCATTATCAGAATCAATAATGCTTAAACTCCCCATATAGGCCGGGGTGTTTTTGAACTCCTTTTTTTCTGAAAGAAAACGGCTCATCTCATAATCAGGGTTCTTATCGGCATAAATACGCCTAAAAAACTTGATTACGTATTTGTCGTTCATGATGATTGAGGTATTGCTTTGCTCCAGTCCCATGAAACGGGAAGAAGTATACTCGGTATCGGTAAAATTTATGCTTTTATGGTATCTGACCCTGGTAGTATCGTTAGGTTCTGCTGTGATCAATCGTTCAAAGACCAATTTTCTAAAGGCTTCCAGATTTAGAGCGTCAATTATAAAGCCTTCTTGACCATTAAGCGTTAAGGGCAGAATTCTATCTTTTTTGGCAAAATTTTCATCAGAAACAAAAGCTATTGGAAGAAAATAATGTTGGTAAAAAGCTTCTTCGAAGTTTATCTCCAAAATAAGCCCATAGTAAACCTCTCCGTGTTGTTGAATCTTAAAATGCTCTTGAAGTTCAATATATTTTAGCTTGCTCGATTTTCCACCATACCATCGTTGTCTAACCACGTAATCTTGTAAAATGGTTGACAAAAATACATCGGTAAAGCTGTTGTCCTCTAACAGCTGTTCCCATGCGATATTGAATTTGTAAGGTGGTTTCAAACTAGTTTGTTTTAATCCTTTATTATGTGAAACAAATGGAAAGGCACATTGGGGTGCAACTCCACAAAATTCCATTCATCATACCAATGATATTTATTTTGGGTAATCTCGTCCTTAATCCGTAATCCCTGTCCATGCTGAATTCCGAGCGCGTGCAACGGAACTTGAACCGTCCCTTGTTGCATATGATGGGAATCAAGACTTATCACAATCAGCATTTCATTGGTTTTGTCTTCGTTCCATTTGTAAAATGCCAGTAAATTCTCATTTTCAACATTACAAAATCTAATATTATTGGTCTGTTGAAGTGCCTCGTGCTTATGACGTGCTCCATTTATTACTCCAATGAAGTGGGTAAGGCCATTCTCAACAGACCAATCCCAATGTCGTATTTCATATTTTTCACAATCCAGATATTCTTCTTTTCCAGGCATAGCGTCGGTAATCATATATTCAAATATGGGTCCGTAAATGCCCAAGTTACCGCTTAAGGTTGCCGCCAACGCATACCGTATCAAATGCATGGATTCATTGGCACCTTGTAGGTGATATGGATTAATATCAGGAGTATTTGGCCAAAAATTTGGTCGATAATACTCCCGCATTTCGGTTTGGGTGAGCTCTGTAACATATTCAATAAGTTCGTGCTTGCTAACTCTCCAGGTAAAATACGTATAAGACTGTGAAAATCCTTGTTTGGCCAATTGCTGCATCACCTTTGGTCTTGAAAATGCCTCCGCCAAAAACAGGATGTCCGGATGCTCTTTTTTCACCTCGGCAATCAGCCAATGCCAGAAATAATAGGGTTTGGTATGGGGATTGTCCACCCGAAAAACCTTTACACCAATATTTACCCAATGTATCACTACACTTAAAAGTTCGTCCCACAGGGCTTTGTAATCTTTTGTTTCAAAATAAAAATTAACGATGTCCTGATACTTTTTTGGGGGATTTTCGGCATATTGAATCGTTCCATCAGGTCGTTTCCTAAACCATTCTGGATGTTCAGAAACATAGGGATGGTCCGGTGCAGCTTGAAAGGCAAGGTCCATTGCTATCTCAATACCCATTTCATCCGCCTTTTTCACCAGCTTTTTAAAATCTTTTTCTGTTCCCAGTTCCGGATGGATGGACTTGTGGCCTCCATGTTTTGAGCCAATTCCCCATGGCACGCCCGAATCACCTTCTTTGGCGTCCACAGTGTTGTTTTTTCCTTTTCGGTTTACCTCGCCAATGGGATGGATTGGTGGAAAATAAAGGGTGTCAAAGCCCATTTTTGCAATGCGCGGCAACAACTTCTCACAATCCGTGAAAGTTCCATGTTCACCCTCTTTTGGGGAGGAAGAACGTGGAAAAAATTCATACCATGTGCTGAAATTTGCTTTTTTACGGTCCACATATACCTGCAATTCTTTGCTTTCATTGGCCAAAATGCGTTGGGGATACTTTAGAAACAGTTTCTTCAATGTATCGGACACAGCAAAATTTACAGCCTCAATATAGCTTGATTCATCTTCAAACTTGGAAATCCATTCATTTAGACCTTGTTTATCTTTCGTTCCAACTTTTTTAACCAAAAACTTAAGGTACTGCACGCCATCCAGAAGTTCGCTTTTAAGATGCTGTCCGTCCGACAGTTTAGCCTCAACTCCATGTTGCCAATTAAGGGCGTAATCCACCCAGCCCCTAACTTTGTAGGAATAAAACCCTTGTTTTTCAACTTGGAATGAAGCTTGGTATACATCGTTGCCCAGATGTTCCATGCGCGCTTCGGCATATTTTTTTTGGCCCTCATGCATGTAAAGCAGCTCGGCCTGCATCACGTCATGTCCATCTGGAAGAATATCGGCGGTTACCAGAACACTTTCTCCAAGAGTTCGTTTGATAAAAAATTCACCGGATTCCAGTTGTGGTGCGATGTTGTCAATAACCACCCGCTGTTGCCTGTACATAGTTGAGTTGAGTTAGTCGTTGTTATAAATATAGAAATTAAACCTACAATTTAACAGCGCTTGACGCATTATTCTTCCCGCAATCGTTATAGTAAAAAAATTTATGGAACGCTTTTTGATTTTGTTACAAAAACAAACGAAATATATACAAATCAAAATTCAAAAATCATGAATAAGCTTAGTACTATTATTGGCATATTTATCATACTATTTACAGCCTCATGTGAAGGTCCCGAGGGCCCTCCAGGATTTGATGGCCGCGACGGATTGGATGGCCTTGACGGTCAGGATGGTATTCAAGGACAGGTAGTTGAGGTTGACGGGGTCAATTTCGACTATGATGCAAGCGGCAATATATTTACCTCATTAATTACCTTCAGCGATGTTACCGATTTTGAAGTCTTTGAATCCGATGCTGTTCTGGTATATCGTTTTGATGGCACCATTGACTTAGATGATGGCAGCACTGCTGATGCCTGGAGCCAGATTCCCCAAAGTTTCTTTTTGCCAGAAGGCACCATTCAATATGTAATGGCCCATACATTTGTGGACCTGGAACTGTTTATTGATGGTAATTTTGACCTCTCCGCAATAGATACCGCTTTTACAGATAATCAATCCTTTAGGATTGTTTTTGTTCCAAGTGTATTTGCGAATGGGTCTAAAATGGACACTTCAAATGTGGCAAACGTGATGGGGGCTTTGGGCATCAAGGAAAGTGACGTCAAAAAAATAAAAATGGATTAAATCCCTCAAAAATGCTAACTTAAAATCCTACCGTGTTTCGGTGGGATTTTTTTTGGCCTATTTTTGAAAGGTGGTGCAACAAAAAACGTCTATTTTAAAAAAATGATGTCATGGTGAAAAAGTTGCTTTTAATTGTTGTTTTAATTCTCTCTGGATGCAAAGGTGTTTCCCAGGAGGAAAAGCAAAAATCCAAAGAAGAACAGGAAAATGAAGTCACCTACGCCATTACCAAAACAGACGCTCAATGGAGAGCTGAACTTACGGATATGGAGTATTATGTCCTTCGGAAAGCCGCTACGGAGAATGCCTTTACAAGTGATTTGCTCGACAATAAAGAAAAAGGCACCTATGTATGTGCCGCCTGTGCCACCCCATTGTTTAGAAGTGAATATAAATTTGATTCAGGAACGGGTTGGCCAAGTTTTGACAGGGAAATTGAAGGTAATGTTGCCTACGATGTGGATTATAAAATAGGTTATCCAAGAACTGAGGAACACTGTGCTACTTGTGGAGGCCATTTGGGCCATGTTTTTAATGATGGCCCTCAAAATACCACCGGAAAAAGACATTGCATCAACGGTGTAGCTTTGGATTTTATTCCCGATTGAAAATGGCAATCAAATTGTGGTATTTGCTATCTTGGGGAATCAAAAGCTCAAAATAACCGACCATGATCAATTTCTTTAGAAAAATTCGGAAACGATTACTTTCAGAAAACCGGATTTCCAAATATTTACTTTACGCATTTGGTGAGATTATCCTTGTGGTAA
Organism: Flagellimonas sp. 2504JD1-5; assembly: GCF_053618295.1. Lineage (NCBI taxonomy): Bacteria > Pseudomonadati > Bacteroidota > Flavobacteriia > Flavobacteriales > Flavobacteriaceae > Flagellimonas > Flagellimonas sp. 2504JD1-5. The sequence continues at coordinate 58,565 of NZ_JBSIOU010000002.1, read as the reverse complement.
TTGGTATTTTGATTGCACTGCAAATCAACAATTGGAACCAAAACAGATTGGACAGGAATTTTGAAAAAACCATGCTTAAAGAGGTTCTCAGCGCATTGGAATCTGATCGGGAAATTTATGAGATAATTAATTTTAGGATGTCCCAAAAAAAAGAAGGTATTCAAGAATTATTGCAAATGGTGGCTTCCGACGCAACTTATCCCGATACCGTCTTGCTCAAAGCTTACAATAAAATGTCGCTTGGAGCATCGTTTAACTATAATAGAGGTGGATATGAAGCGATAAAATCAGTGGGATTGGATAAAATTTCCAATGATTCTACAAGGCAAGGGCTTATCACTTTTTATGAACACCATTTTCCGCGAGTGGAAAGATTCTTTAATTCAGTGGATAGGTTCGAGTACAACAAACGATATAAACTGGACCTCCATAACGCCTTGTGGAAAAGAATTTCGATACAATTACCAGATAAAAGTTGGAAATTGGTAAGCAGGCCCGTGGATAGTGAAAGTTTTCTAAAACAACCCGAACTGGTAGACCGAATTAAAATTGCACAAGACAACCTAAGTAGAATTAATAGCACCTTAGGTTATTTGAAAGATGTTGTTGAATCTTGTACAGATTTGGTTGAAAAAGAATTAAATAAAATATAAATGGACAAAAAATACGATATCGAAAAAACGGATGCCGAATGGAGAGAAAAGCTCTCCCCAGAAGAATATTATGTATTGCGCCAAAAAGGTACCGAAAGGCCCCATACCGGTGAGTACAACCTTCATTTTGAAAATGGGGATTACCATTGCAGGGCCTGTAATGCAAAACTTTTTAATAGTGACAACAAATTTGAAAGTGGTTGCGGCTGGCCATCATTTGACCAAGCCGTTGAGGGTGCCATTGAATATATCAGGGATACCTCCCACGGCATGATTCGTACAGAAACGGTCTGTTCCAATTGTGGTGGCCATTTGGGGCATGTTTTTAATGATGGTCCGCAAGAAACTACAGGACAGCGCTATTGCATCAATTCAGTAAGTATCGGATTTGACCCAGAACAAAAATGAAATTCCAAGAAAATTATCTAAAAAGTGTCCAATTTGAGTTCCGGCGATATAAAACAATGGGAGACAAGACGTTTGCCCAACTGTCGGAGGAAGAGATACATTGGAAATACATGGAAACGGACAACTCTTTGGCCATTATTGTGAAGCATATGGTCGGAAATATGTTAAGTCGTTGGACCAACTTCCTTACCGAGGACGGTGAAAAAACATGGCGTAACAGGGAAATGGAGTTTGAAGGTGAATATAAATCAAAAGCAGCAATGTTGGAAGCATGGGAAAAGGGGTGGAAATGTCTATTTGATGCATTGGAAAGCTTAAATTCTTCAAATTTCGATTCCAAAATCAAGATAAGGGCCCAAGAACATACCATAGTTGAGGCCATAAACCGACAATTGGCACATTATGCAAGTCATGTAGGGCAAATTGCATTCCTGGGAAAAATGCTAAGAGGTCAAGATTGGGTTTCACTTTCGGTTCCCAAAGGAGGTTCTGAAGCGTTCAATAAAAAAATGTTCGGAAATTCCAATTCTTGAATTCTCCACGATAACATTTCTACGCATTCAAATCTTGGTATTTGCTGTCATATTTGCGTACTTTTGCACTTCATTTTTAACAACTAAAATCAAAAACTAATGAGCAACTTCGATGTAATTGTTTTGGGTAGTGGTCCTGGTGGATATGTAACGGCAATTAGAGCCGCACAACTTGGATTCAAAACAGCCATTGTGGAAAAGGAAAGTTTGGGAGGTGTATGTCTTAATTGGGGATGTATCCCTACCAAAGCACTTCTGAAGTCTGCTCAAGTATTTGAATACTTAAAACACGCCGAGGATTATGGTTTGAGCGCCAAAAAAGTAGAGCACGACTTTGATGCCGTAATCAAAAGAAGTAGAGGGGTAGCCGATGGAATGAGTAAGGGCATCCAGTTTTTGATGAAAAAGAACAAAATCGAAGTTCTCAACGGTTTTGGAAAAATACAACCCGGCAAAAAAGTATTGGTCAAAGGAGAACATGGCGATCCAGCTGAGTACTCCGCCGACCATATTATTATTGCTACCGGTGCAAGAAGCAGAGAATTACCAAGTCTTCCACAAGATGGTAAAAAGGTAATCGGCTATCGTGAAGCTATGTCCCTTGAAAAACAACCCAAGAAAATGATTGTTGTTGGGAGTGGTGCCATTGGAATTGAGTTTGCCTATTTCTATAATTCTATGGGCACAGAGGTCACCGTTGTAGAGTATTTGCCCAACATTGTTCCTATTGAAGATGAAGATGTTTCCAAACAATTGGAAAGAAGCTTTAAAAAAGCTGGTGTAAAAATAAAGACTTCCGCCGAAGTTACCCATGTGGATACTTCTGGTGATGGTGTTAAAGCAACCGTTAAAACTTCTAAAGGAGAAGAAGTATTGGAAGCTGACATTTTGCTTTCGGCTGTGGGAATCAAGACCAACATTGAAAATATTGGTTTGGAAGATGTTGGAATCGCTGTGGATAGGGATAAAATTTTGGTGAACGATTACTACCAAACAAATATTCCAGGATATTATGCCATTGGGGATGTTACTCCCGGACAGGCGTTGGCCCATGTTGCCTCTGCCGAAGGTATTCTTTGTGTTGAAAAAATAGCTGGAATGCATGTGGAAGCACTGGACTACGGAAATATTCCAGGATGCACCTATTGTGTACCTGAGGTAGCTTCTGTTGGCCTTACAGAGAAACAAGCCAAAGAACAAGGTTATGATATCAAAGTAGGTAAATTTCCTTTTTCAGCAAGTGGAAAAGCAAAAGCTTCTGGAACTCCTGATGGTTTTGTAAAAGTAATTTTCGATGCCAAATACGGTGAGTGGTTAGGTTGTCATATGATCGGTGTCGGTGTTACCGACATGATTGCCGAAGCAGTGGTTGCCCGAAAATTGGAAACCACCGGGCATGAAGTATTGAAATCGGTTCATCCACACCCAACCATGAGTGAAGCCGTGATGGAGGCCGTTGCCGATGCTTATGATGAAGTAATCCATTTATAGCCCATGCTCAGATTATTTAGGTCAACGGCTATATTGGAAGGAATCTCCTATCTTTTGTTGTTTGGATTTACCATGCCTCTTAAATACTGGGCAGATATTTTAGAACCCAATAAGATTGTAGGCTATATACACGGAGTATTGTTTATCGCATATGTTGCCATTGCTGTAATTTTTTGCTGGAAACATAAATGGGGCTTCAAAAGGTTTAGTGTACTTTTTATTGCATCCCTCCTACCATTTGGAACTTTTTATGTGGATAAGAAATATTTGAAAGTAGTCTAGTTGATAAAACTACAAATCGCCAAATCATAGCTCTGCAGGCCAAATCCCAAAATCACTCCTTTGGCACCCGAAGAAATGTAGGAAACATGTCTAAAATCCTCCCTTTTATGCGTATTCGAAATGTGCACTTCAACAAGCGGGGTGTTTATGGCTTTAACTGCATCACCGATACCAACGGAGGTATGTGTGTAAGATGCGGCATTTAAAACAATGCCATCATATTCAAAGCCGACTTCCTGGATTTTGTCTATCAATTCCCCTTCAATATTGGATTGAAAATATTCCAGTTCCACTTGTGGAAATTTTTGTTGCAATTCGGAAAAATAGTCCTCGAAAGTAGTATTCCCATATACTTCTGGCTCGCGTTTGCCTAGAAGGTTCAGGTTGGGGCCGTTGATAATCATCAGTTTCATAAGCTAAAAGTACCAATAATTTTGAGGCATAAAAAAAGCGGAAGCAATTTACTTCCGCCAATAAATAATCTATTTGGAATTTTTAGTTAAATCTATAACCAACGCCAGCGGTCAAGGTGTTGATGTCGACAACATCTCCAAAATCTCCTCCTCTTGAGACCTGCAGTCCATATCGGGCTTCCACAAACCAGTTGTCGTCAATTTGGAAACCTCCTCCAACGGCAATATCCAATCCAAATTCTCCATCTGGAAGATCTTCCAATAGGTAGTTGATCTGTGGTCCAGCTTGAATGTTGAATTTATCGGAAACGTTATATTTTACCATCACCGGGATATACAAGGAAGTTAGATCATCAACAACGCTTAATAAAACAGATGGCTCAATGTCAATCTCCTCGGAAGCTTCAAAGTTGTAGCCACCACCGACGTAAAATCCAAGTTCGCTGTCACTTACGTCACCAAAAAAGGCATCCCCCGTATCAACGCTCATTGATACGTTATTGAAACCTGCTTTGACCGCAAAGCCTTCTTGCCCTTGGGTTGTTAAAACGAAACCAGCTAAAAATAATGCTGAAACAAATAATTTTCTCATGATGAATATGTTTAGTTAAGACTACAAATATACCATGAGCATAATTTTTAATGTTGTAGGAAAATTAAAATGTTTTTATTATATAAATCCGATACATCTGGGATTTTACACCAAAATCTATCTCGAAAGGAACTCAAAATGACGCGATTCAAATATCCATCGTAGTCAATTAAAAAAGGCAGGAAAATACCTGCCTTAATATATAGCTTTATGTTTGACGCCTATTTAAATGCAAATTGCAATCCAAAACCAAATGCGCCAACTTCATTATCAAAACCATCACTAAACACAATTGAAGGTCGCCAGTCGAAATTAGCCACAAATGGCACCCCATTGATTTTAAAATCCAATCCTAAATGTGGTCGTAAAGCAAAAACATTATCAAAACCATCAACCAAAATAATACTTGGACCAGCTCCTGCATACCATCTTAGCCCCGAGGCACCACTAATTTGTTTGTGATACGAGTACAAGGCCGTAATTATGGTTGCATTATCCTCGAATCCCAAATCCGCTTGTCCCACATGATTGGAAGTAAAAAAATATTTTGCGGTTGCACCAACAAAGGTAGCCCCCTCCAATGCGGTGTCAACACCTAGGCCAAGGGCAAATTTATAATTTGTTTGAGCCTTACATGTAATTGCAAATAATAAGAGAAGGGCAGATGCAAATAGTAATTTTTTCATTTTATGAGTATTTATGGTTATTAATTACTGATTTGGGTGTTTTGGCCCAATGACCAAAACGTTACTTTAACCAACTCATAAAACTGTATTTGCCGTCTCCTAGGAAATTGTGCTAGAACAAGAACAAAATACCAACGGTAGCAATTGAAAATGTACCGTTATTGCTTACACCAATGTAAGACACATTTAATTCGGTGTTGCCCGTAATATTGTATCCCACAATGGGTCTGTAATACAAGCCCCCTTCGTTGCCAGCATTGATTCCAACCGCATATCCGGCATCGACTCCTAACTTAAAGCTATAGGTCGGGTATATTCGAACTGAGGCGGCCAAAGGAAGAAATTGAAAATCCTCAAACTCTGTTTGAACAATAACACCTCCACCTGAAGCTTCTGCAGTATCTCCAAAAGCATTGATAAAACCAGTGGCAAAGCCTGCATCCAGTAATTCGGAAACACCCCAGTGATAATTGAAATCCAATCCAATACTAAAACTGGATATGTCCGCAGCATCCCCAACCGGAATACCTGCATTTAATCCTGCTTTAATATTGCTTCTATCTTGGGCCGATAGTGAAACGCATAACACAAATACAGTAATGATCGTTAGTACTATTTTCTTCATAATTGTTAAATTTTACCTAAAAGTAAACGTAACCTGAACCAATAAAGTATTCCGTATGGTCAAAATCAACTGTCACAACAATTAGTCAGAAACAGGTTGTGAATCTATCCAAATTCACTTTTGGGGTCTAGGCAAACTTGACCAAAGTGCCATATCAATTGACCAAACACCATATTTTGACCAACAGCACAAAAATATTTGTGGCTATCTTTAAACAATGAATTGGGAGCAGGCCTTACAGGATTACCAACATTATTTAAAGATAGAGCGTGGTCTTTCCGATAACTCCATTTCCAGCTATGCACAAGACCTTCAAAAATTGATAAATTACCTTGTTTCTTTCGAAAATGGGGAGTCACCCGTTCAAATTCAACAAGAAACCATCCAAGCCTTTGTCTATGAAATAGCCAAAACGGTGAACCCGCGCTCGCAGGCCAGAGCCATTTCTTGCTTGAAAGGTTTCTTTAACTATTTGGTCTTTGAGGATTACCGACCAGACAACCCGATGGATTTAATCGAGACTCCTAAAATTGGGAGAAAACTACCCGACACCTTGTCCATTGATGAAATAAACGACCTCATTGGCGCCATTGACCTGTCAAAACCCGAAGGAGAACGTAATCGTGCTATTTTGGAAACTTTATATGGTTGTGGACTTCGTGTATCAGAATTGATAGGCCTAAAGCTTTCCGATCTATATTTTGATGAGGATTTTGTAAAGGTAACGGGTAAAGGAAACAAGCAACGTTTTGTTCCCATCAGCTCCATAAACAAAAAATACATCAACATTTATAGGAATGAAATACGAGTTCATTTACCCATCCAAAAGGAGCACCAAGATTTTCTTTTTCTCAATCGCAGGGGAAAACAGCTTACCAGAGCCATGATATTTACAATCATAAAAAGGCTCGCTGAAAAAATTGGGTTGAAAAAAAATATCAGCCCACACACTTTCCGACATTCTTTCGCTACCCATTTATTGGAAAACGGCGCCGATTTGAGGGCCATTCAACAAATGTTGGGGCATTCCAGTATCACCACCACGGAAATTTATATGCACGTGAACCGTAAACATCTTGCAGATGTGTTACAAACCTATCATCCAAGAAAATGAAGTTGCTAAAATTTCAGTCTTGTGCCAAATTCCAAGCGGGTTCTAGCTCCGTCAAATCCGATTTTATCGAATTTAGGATCACCCAGAGGAGTAATCAATTTGGCTTCCATCAGTAAATTTGGTTTGACATCATATCCTGCTCCTATGAACATTTCCCTTCTTGGTATGGGATTTGGGTATCCTTGGCCCTCATTCAATAAATCGAACTCCCATGAATGTCCTCCATTAAAAAAAATCCTTTTCGAAACAAACTGTTTCAACGAGGTCGAAAACATAATCCTATCTGCAAAATAGGTGCGGAAATGGTCTCCTCCGATAATCAAATCCGTGGTTTCACCCAATGGAAAATGGATTTTGAACCATGCATAGTTGGAAACTGGGTCAAAGCTAGGATAGTCAAAACCATCAATATAAATTGGCGTTTCTCTTGTTGCTGAAGAACTATTGGAAATCTGTGCGGTACTCTTATTGGAAAGTGTCAACAAGAACATCAAAATTAATATAGGTACCGATTTCGACATGGTTAAATATTTGCTTCAAGTTACCATATCAATCTTTCGGCCAGTACAATTTTTGCTAAACTTTAACCTCAGATACCGCCAAACTGGTGCTTATTCTACAGGAACTTCTATTTCTGTAGCCCTCTGTTCTCTTTTATACGGACGGATAATAAGTCTGGCCTCTCTATCAAAACGGATATAATTATATACCCAGTTGATGAACACCACTACCCTATTTCGAAAACCGATTAAAAAGTATAAATGGACAAACATCCACACGAACCAGGCAAAGACTCCTTGGAACTTGAATCGAGGCAAATCGCATACGGCCTTGTTTCTTCCCACGGTAGCCATATTTCCTTTATCGCGATAGGTAAAAGGTTTTAGGGGCTTGTTCTCCAATAATCGAACTAAATTTTCGCCAAGATTCTCGCCTTGTTGAATTGCCGGTTGTGCCATCATGGGATGACCTTCTGGAAAGGCTTCGGTTTCCATTTGAGCAACATCGCCAACGGCAAAGATCTCTTTAAACCCTTCAACTTGATTGAATCTGTTCACCTTTAATCGATCGCCCCTGCAAAGCACTTCTTTGGCGTTTAACCCATCAAGGCAAACTGCCTGAACTCCCGCTGCCCAAACCAAGGTGGCAGATTCAAATGACAAATCTTGGTCTGTGGTCACATGTTTTCCATCATAATCGGTAACTCTAACGTCTTTCCACACATTTACTCCCAACTTTTCCAAAAACCGTTCTGCCTTGCTTGAAGCAATTTCGCTCATGGCCGGAAGAATTCGGTCGCTTCCCTGCACCAAATTGATTTGTGCCCTTCGTGTATCCAAATCAGGATAATCCTTGGGCAGGATACCTTTCTTTATTTCGGCCAAAGCACCAGCCAATTCCACTCCCGTTGGACCTCCACCTACAATCACAAAATTCATCAAGGCATCCCGTTCATGAAGATCGTCGGTGAGCAAAGCCTGCTCAAAATTCTCCAAAATAAGACTACGCAGGTTCAGCGACTGGGGAACAGTCTTCATAGCCATACCTTTCTCCTCGATATTTTTGTTTCCAAAGAAATTTGTCTCTGATCCTGTTGCAACAACCAAATAATCATATCCTATAGCACCAATGTTTGTCTTCAATCTTTTATTCCCCGTATCCACTTGGTGCACCTCTGCCAATCGAAAATAAAAATTAGGGTATCCCTGCAACACCTTTCGGATGGGATAGGCAATAGAATCTGGCTCCAATCCACCTGTGGAAACTTGATACAACAAAGGTTGAAATGTGTGGTAATTGTGCTTGTCCAACAGCACCACCTGCACTTCTTTTTTAGATAACTTTTTAGCTAAAGCGATGCCTCCAAAACCACCGCCAATAATAACGATTCGGGGAAGACTTGATTGCGGAATATTCATACTTGACATGTATACAAATTTACGAATTCCCAAACTGGAAAAAGGACATTTAACACCCCTTTTTTAGTATATTTAGAGCCTGACTAACAAAACAAACCGACATGAGACTAACAGACTTTTTTATTTGGATAATTGCACTGACGCCTGTACTGAGTTTGGCTCAAAAAAACAAAGATGCGGTACTTTCCAAATTGGAATCCAAAACAGAATATTATGGTGATATTGCCCATCAAATTTGGGATTTGGCGGAGATGGGCTATTTGGAAGAAAAAAGTTCTGCACTACTGCAAAAAACACTTTCCGATGAAGGCTTTTCAATTAAAAAAGGAGTGGCAGGTATCCCAACCGCCTTTATTGCAGAATACGGTTCTGGATCTCCGGTAATTGCCATTTTGGGTGAATATGACGCCTTACCTGGTCTCTCACAACAAGCGGTTGCTGAAAAGAAATCAGCCAATAAAGCTGCAGGACATGCTTGTGGTCACCACCTTTTTGGAACAGCCTCTTCGGCTTCGACTATTGCGGTGAAAGACTGGATGCGAGCAAATAAAATTCAGGGCACCATTCGATTCTATGGATGTCCTGCAGAAGAAGGAGGCTCTGGAAAGGTATATATGGTAAGAGAAGGATTGTTCAATGATGTTGATGTTGCCCTACATTGGCATCCTGGAGCGCAAAATGCAGCAAGCGCAGGTGCAGCTTTGGCCAACAAGTCCGCTAAATTTCGATTTTATGGAACATCGGCCCATGCCGCTGGGGCACCACATATGGGTCGCTCCGCGTTGGATGGCGTAGAGGCCATGAACGCTATGGTAAATATGATGCGTGAACACATTCCGCAGGAGGCACGAATCCACTACGTGATTACCGATGGAGGAAAAGCTCCCAATGTGGTCCCCAACTTTGCAGAGGTTTACTACTACGCACGTCACAATAAAAGAGATGTGGTCATTGATATTTTTGACCGTATTGTAAAAGCAGCCGAAGGTGGAGCCCTAGGAACCGGCACAACCATGGATTATGAAATGATTGGTGGCACCCATGAGTTATTGCCCAATCTGGTGTTGCAAAAATTGATGCACGATAACTTATCGGTAGTGGGAGGTTTAACCTATACCGACGAAGAAAAGGCTTTTGCGGAAAAAATTGCCTTGAGTTTTGGCTATAAAAAGTTGGATATTGAAAAAGCAACCGATATTCAACCATATAAAGAAAAGGCCAGAGCCTATGGATCTACAGATGTTGGTGATGTTAGTTTTGCCGTCCCTACTGTAGGGTTAAGCACTGCAACCTGGGTTCCGGGAACTCCTGCACATAGTTGGCAAGCTGTTGCAGCCGGAGGAACATCAATTGGCACAAAAGGTATGATGGTCGCGGCCAAAACCTTAACCTTAACGGCAATGGATCTATTTAAAAACCCTAAAATAGTTGAGGAAGCTAGGGTGGAATTGGAAAAACGTAGGGGCGAAGATTTTAAATATATCCCATTGCTCGGGGATAGACCTCCTGCTTTGGACTACAGAAAATAAGAATTTACCAAAAAGAGCTGTAACAAAAAACAATTTCCAAACACATATACAGCAAACTTACCAACCATAGTGAATAAAGAACTTGAACATCGTTTTGTGACGGAGCTTGAGAGCAATCAAAATATTGTTCATAAGGTATGCAGCCTATATACCAACGATCGAGATGCCCATAATGACTTGTTCCAAGAAATCACTATACAATTATGGAAAGCATATCCAAAATTTCGCGGCGATGCCAAATTCAGTACCTGGATGTACCGTGTTGCCCTGAATACGGCGATTACCCTATATCGAAAATCAAAGAAAAGGGTTCAGACCCAGGATTATGATTCGGTAATTTTTAAGATCAAAACCGACGAATATGACGATACCGAAGAAAAACAGTTGAAGCTCATGTACAATGCCATAAAGCAATTAGGCGATATTGATAAGGCTTTGGTCTTTTTGTATTTGGAGGACAAGGATTATGCTGAAATCTCACAAACTTTAGGTATTACGGAGGTTAATGCCAGGGTAAAAATGAATAGAGTAAAAAATAAATTAAGAACCATATTAAATCCTTAAAAGATGGTGGACGAACTGGAGCTTTTGAAAAAGGACTGGCAGAAAAAGGATGAACATCTTCCTAAGCTGTCATATGATGAAATTTATCAGATGATCTGGAAAAAATCATCATCCATAGTCAAATGGATATTTTATATCAGCATTATAGAATTTATACTGCCCCATTTGCTCTACCTAATCCCTTCAATGCGGAACAACCTAAGTATCTATTCGGATTTGGAATTGACCAATGTTGTTCTTGGAGTAAGTATTTTACAATACATTGTAATCTTTTATTTCATTTATCTTTTTTATAAAAGATATAAGGAAATTTCGGTATTGGATGATGCCAAGCTACTTACCTCTAACATTTTGAAGACCAGAAAAACGGTTAAATACTATGTCGTCTTTTCATTGTCCATGGTGCTTCTCACTTTTGCCATGTTGATTGTGGGCATCTACTTTAGTGATAACATCGCGGCCACCTTTGAATTGGGAGAAAAGCTGGCTGAAGTCCCACCAGAAAAACTCAAATGGATTTTTATGGGCAGTTTTGCAATTGTAGGTGTAATTTTCACTTTTGTTTTAGGAGGAATTTACTTTTTACTTTATGGATTGCTCACTAGAAAATTGCGCAAAAACTATCGTGAACTCCAAAAATTGGAAGTCTAGTCTCCCTTATAACTATACCTTCTTTTTTCATGTTCAGCTTCATAGGCAGCTAATTCCTCTTGAGGAATGACCTTTAAAAAAGAAGGATGCTGTTCTATAGCGTATTCCAACTTTTCCAAGATGGATTCGATGGACTCATTGTCGTAATCAATTTCCAAAGGCGGCTTAACATGCATAGATTGAAGTATCCCTTTCTTTTTAACACGCAGACCCTTTTTGTCAAACGAACGCCTAAAACCGTCAATTACAACAGGAACCACCACAGGTTTATATCGTTTAATGATATGGGCAGTCCCTTTACGTAATGGCTTCCAAGGTGTTGTGGTTCCCTGTGGAAAAGTAATTACCCAACCATCATCCAGTGCTTTTGCAATGTTACTGATATCGCTGAATTTTACTTGGCGGTTCACATCTTGTCCATCAGCTCTCCAAGTTCTCTCAATGCTGATGGAACCCGCATAGGCCAATATTTTTGCCAAAACGCTTTGCTTCATGGTTTCTTTGGCCGCTACGTAATAAATATTGAGTTTCGGATTCCAGAGGTAACCCAAATTTTTGATGTTGTCATCCCTTCCCTTCAAGCTGGCATTGAAAACATGAAACATGGCCACCACATCTGCAAAATAAGTCTGGTGATTACTTACAAAAAGCACATTGGAATCGGGTAGATCCCGAATCACTTGGGAACCTTCAATCTCCAATTTATTGAACCCTTTATATCGTTGGTGAGTGATGGAACCCGCTATACGAATCAACCATCGCTTCAAAAACAGAATATGTCCAAAAGGATTTTCTTTAAACAGCCCCATAAGTAATGCGTTGTGGGCTAATTTACAAAATAGCGGCTAAAGCACCTGTTCCAAAAGCTCCTTGATTTCGCTCATCATCATCGCCGTCGCTCCCCAAACGGTATAACCATTTAATTTATAGGCGGGTACATTAATGTTTTTAGCATAAGAAGTGGTCAGGTTTTCTTCGATATGATTGGATTTGTCCAAAAAATCCTTCAAATATACTTCAACCAAGTCCTCCACTTCAGTCTCTTGGATTTTAAAAGGTTGTGGGTTTTGATAGATTCCGATAAACGGACTTACCATAAAATTACTTGGTGGTATATACACTTCGCTTAGCTCTTTTAACACCTCAACAGCTCCTGGAGGTACACCCACTTCTTCATGTGTTTCGCGCAAAGCGGTTTCCAAAAGCCCACTGTCATCCGGTTCAACCTTTCCGCCAGGGAATCCAATCTGGTTGGAATGCACCCCGGTATAGGTCTTTCTTAAAATGAGAAGTAATTTGGTGTTAAAATCAATGTCAGGGTAAAAAAGAGCCATAACCCCTGCTCTTTTTGGATTCATTTTTTGAATCTCGTTGGATTTTAGCCATTGCACACGCATTGCAGGTGACATTTTATGATGCGAATCCTCACCGGGTAGTGGGAGATTTTTTATTTTTAAAACCTGTTGGTAAAATTCCTTAAAATCCATGTTTTTAAAACAAACAGCTTTAGTTACAAGTATACTATTATTTTTTCTTGCCTCCTGCGGAGAATCTCCTAAAAAGAACAATCCCAAAGTTGAAGCGCAAATAGCGGAGACCGATTCAATTCCGAAAAAAGAGGCAGTTCCCCTGGAAGAGGAGGAAAAAGAAGAAGCCTTTGTGCTCAATGAGGAAAATGCGATTGACTTCTTTTTTAATTATGCAAAAGAAACAAAAGAAAACAGAGTAAGGCTCACAACAAGTATGGGTAGTTTCACGGTTCAACTCTACGATAATGTACCTTACCATAAGGCAAATTTCATATATCTGGCCAGAAAAGGGTATTTTGACAACACCCAATTTCATCGGGTGGTCAAGGACTTTATCATACAAGGTGGAAATTCCGATGACAAGGAAACCTCAAAAAAAAGAAGGTTGATCGGTAGATACTTGCTTCCGCCAGATGCGAAAAAAGGTCATAAACATCATCGTGGCACCATTTCAATGCCCAGCAGTGAGCGTAACAATCCCCATAAATTGGCCTCACCCTATGAATTTTTTATTGTTGTGACCAAACCGGGCTCATATCATTTAGATGGTTCTTATACCCCCTTTGGAAGGGTTGTTGAGGGCATGGATGTGGTGGATGCAATTAATAATGTTCCCGTAGGTGACGGAGATTGGCCTTGGCAAAATGTATATATTTTAAAGGCCGAAGTACTTTAGCCAACTTCTTTTTTATAGATATTGGGAAGACGGATATCGAACTTCACCGCTAAAACCCGTAATGTAATCACTAATAGAATTGCCGCAACATAGGCATACCCTTCGGGTATGGGCAGTTTTACAAAAAGAAAATAGCTAAATCCGCCCGCAATGCACGCCGTGGCATAGATCTCTTTTCTAAAGATCACAGGAATTTCGTTGCAAAGCATATCCCTGATTACTCCACCAAAACTTGCGGTCATGGTACCCAATGCAACACACATCACCGGAGAAAGGCCTGCCTGGATTCCTTTTTCCACCCCTACCATAGTATAAAGCCCAATTCCAATAGTATCGAACAAAAACAGAGATCGTCTTAAATACTTTAGCTGGTTTACAAACAGAATTCCAAAGATCACAGTAATAAAAATGGTGAAAACATAGGTCAAATCACGCATCCAACCAACTGGGGTATTTCCAATCAATAGATCCCTAAGGGTACCTCCACCAATGGCCGTCACAAAAGCAATAATCAACACCCCAAACAAATCCAAGCGTTTTTCCATGGCAACAAGTACGCCCGAAAGTGCAAATGCCACCGTTCCTAAAATATCAATGGTCTGATAAAACATGTTTACATTTTTTGGGTATAGTAGTTGTAATCTTTTAAAACGGTATCCAAGAACTGGACATCATATAGATTGGATTTTGTATTCAAAATACTTTCAACTTTAACCCGTAAAGCGGTCAAAGTTTTAAAATCGTTGCTCCTTCGCGCAATTAAAAAAGTATCCTTTATCAATCTAACATCTTTGTCGGTCAATAATGTTACATTGGTGAACTGCGGGGTATACTCTTCATTAATTTCTTCCAGGATAGTGTGGGAAACCTTGGTTTTGTTCTTTGTGCTTATCACAACGGTTCCGGCAGCTGCATCTCCCACACGTTGTCTTTTTTCGGTGAAAAGTATGGACAATATTCCAATAGATCCCAAAAATATCCAAATATCCACTAAGCGAAGCATCCACCGAACAAGGTAGTTGCTCCAATGTACGGGTGTTCCATCCAACCGGACAACCCTCATTTTTAGCAACATTTTCCCCACAGTTCTACCATTAAAAATACTGTGCATTAAAAGGGAATAGAACATGGCAGGCAAAAAGATAAGTGCCACCAAGCCTCGTTGGGTCCAGGAATCTTCATAAATGTAACCAATGGCATCACCAACAATATTCACCAAAAAGGCATATATCCAAAGTATAAAGCCATCTATTAAAAACGCAACTATTCTTTCTCCAATGCCTACAATTTTATAATCTAGGTTAACATTTTGCGTTGTATTGATTTGGAGGTTACCCATATAAACGTAATTTTAGCTTAACGAATTCCTATTTATGCGCGAGGCCGCCTTTGTGAAACAAAATAAGGAAAAATGGATTGCTTTTGAAAAGGCACTTTCCTTTAGTTCCCATACCGACCCCGATATTTTGGTAGATGGTTACATTCAACTTACCAACGACCTGGCATATGCACAAACGTATTACGATCAGAGTAAAACTTTATTGTATCTGAATTCTTTGGCTTCCCAGGCGCACCAGAAAATTTATAAGAACAAAAAAGAATCCGGAAACAGGATAATTGATTTCTGGGTGCGTGAATTTCCGCTGTTTTTTAAACAGTACCATGGCACTTTGGGGATTGCCTTTCTTATTTTTTTGGTAGCCTCAATGATTGGAAGTATTTCGGCATTGAATGATTCTTCATTTGTTCGATTGATATTGGGAGATGCCTATGTCAATGAAACTTTGAACAATATAGCCAACGGAGACCCCACCGCCATTTATAAAAGTGGAAGTGAGGTAGGCACCTTTTTAGGAATAACCATAAATAACATAAGGGTTGCTTTTTTGGCCTTCGCTTTTGGAGTCATTACAAGTATTGGCACAGCTTATATTTTGTTTAGCAATGGCGTAATGCTGGGTGCATTTATCACATTTTTTTACACAAAGGATGTTTTTTTTGAAGCCAATAAACAGATATGGTTGCATGGAACTATTGAGATATCAGTTATTATTGTTGCTGGTTGTGCCGGGCTTATCATGGGCAACAGTATCTTATTTCCAAAGACATTTTCCCGAAGGGTGTCATTCATGAAAGGTGCAAAAGATGGACTTAAAGTTGTGGTGAGCACCATACCATTTTTTATTATCGCCGGTTTTATTGAAGGATTTATTACCCGTTATTCCAACATGCCCAATTGGCTGGCATTTGCCATTATTGGAGGGTCTTTGTTTTTAATAATCTATTACTACATCATATACCCAATCAAAGTTAACCGAACATATGAAAGACAAATACATTGAGCTTAGGATAAATCGTGATTTCGGCGATATTCTAACCGCTTATTTCGATTTTTTAAAGCAAAACATAAAGAAGTTCACCAATGTTTTCTTGAGTTACAATGGGGTCTTTCTTATAGGTTTGCTAATCACCAGTTATTTATTGGTCTCTGGATTTGTTGGACTCATTGCCGCAGAAGGCAATTTTTTAGGCACTGGACCAGTCCAAACCAATGAAGACACTTATTGGATTTATATTGTTACCGGAGGTATCTTGTTTTTTATCATCTTCATTTTAGTTGCTGGCTTAAATTTTAGTCTCAGTTCTTCCTATTTGGTAAAGTACGATGAGCAAAAAGGCATGGGTTTCCATAAAAAAGAGGTTTGGGAATTGACAAAAAGTAGGTTCGGCAATACACTACTTTTCATTTTACTTCTGATTCCCATTTATTTGGTCTTTATGATCGTTGCACTTATTTGTGCCTTTATTCCTCTGCTGGGAATGTTTGCCCAATACATTATCCAATTTTTTATGACAGCTTGGATAGGTGTTTCCTTCTTTAGTATGATGAGTGAGAATAAAAGCGTAACCGATGCTTTTGGTGAAGGTTGGAATTTGGTCAGTAAAAGCTTTTGGAAATCCATTGGGGTAAATTTTATTCTTGGCCTGTTGAATGGATTGTTGTTTTTTATAATTCTTTTAATTCCACTGATACTTATAGGAATCTATACGTTCCATGTCGTAGACAGCGGAGTGGATGTTGGAAGCTCTGTAGTTGCCACCGTCATTTATACATTAGGATTGTGTCTTCTCCTTATTTTAATGGTTTATGCACAATGTCTTTCACAGTTTGTAAATGGGATTCTTTTTTATGCATTGCACGAGAAAACCTATAATATAAACACCAGAAGTAAAATTGAGCAAATAGGACAAGCCGAATAGTGATAAAACGTAACATCGTCTTATTTTTTCTTTTTTGTGCGGCCACAGTGTTTGGTCAAAATGATTCAATAGCCATACCTATTGACCAAGAATCCATACTGCAAGAGCGAATTTTGGATGAGGATTTAAGCAAAAAATACACAGGCGAAGCGTTCAATTATGATGTAAAAACAGGAGAATCCCAAAACTTGCTTGCTCGATTCCTTAAATGGATGTTGGAAGCTTTGAGCAGCGCTTTTGGAATTGATATTTCCCCTTCGACACTACTGGTTTTGGAATATATTATTTACGGTTTGATGGGCCTCTTGGTCATCTTTATTCTAATACGGGTATTTGTAAACGAAAAATTCCATGCGATTTTCACCAAAAAGGCCAAACCGCTAGTAGATATAAATCTTGCCGAACAACACATTGAAACTGTAGACTTGGACTCCCTTATGAGTTCTGCCCTCAAAAACAAAGATTATAGGCTTGCAGTGCGGTATCAATTTCTAAAAATCCTGAAGCAATTATCACAAAAAGAAATCATTGAATGGCATTTTGAAAAAACCAATTTAGATTATCAAAAGGAAATTAAGGAAAGTGAGTTACAGACCGAGTTCCAAAGAGCTTCATACCTCTATGAATATATTTGGTATGGAGAACAACATATCGATGCGCTGGGATATGAGAAAACAAGTTCCCGTTTTATGGCTTTAAATAATATAATCAAGTAACATCCATGGACAGGCGATCTAAAGTAGTTGTTGCGATTTTCTCCCTTGTAGTTTTGGGTATCATTATTACTGAAATTGTTAGGCCCAAACCCATTAACTGGAGGCCTTCCTATACTGCAGCAGATAAAATTCCCTTTGGATGTTTTGTACTGTATAGCGAATTGCCGGAAATGTTTGGCGACAGTGAAATAGCAACGGTTGAAGAAAGTGTGTACAATGCTTTAATAGGGAATGATTCTTCCATAAGTTCCAATTATATTTTCATCAATGATTATGTAGACTTGGATGAACAAGAAACAAATCAAATCCTGGATTACGTAGCTGCCGGGAATACAGTTTTTATGGCTGCCACAAGTATTGCCTGGCAGTTGTCTGACACATTGAATATTGCCATCGAATCCGAATATGGGGTGAAAGAAGGAAGCAGCATATTAACACTGACCAATAAAAAAATTGACCACGATAAATTTAAACTGTCAAGAGGTAATTTTAATTCACACTTTACCAGTGTAGATTCAACCAACACCACCATTTTGGGCCATATCACATATACGATAGATAATTTTATTAACGACAAACCGGACCAAACATTCACAAAACCCAATTTCATCAAAACCCGGTTTGGCAATGGCCACTTTGTTTTGAACACAACACCAGTGGCCTATTCCAATTATTATATGTTAAAAGGGAATCAGGATTATGTGTCCCACACGCTTTCATATTTGGAAGACAAAACCCTTCTGTTCTGGGACAATTACAAAAAATCAGGGCGTGTTGTTATTGATTCACCCATGCGCTTTGTTTTGAATCAGAAATCCTTAAAATGGGTGTATTACTTGACCATGCTGGGCCTTTTGCTTTTTGTGCTTTTTAAGGCCAAACGCGAACAACGTATTATTCCTGTGATAGAGCCTTTGAAAAATTCTTCTGTGGAGTTTGCACAGGCCGTGGGTTCGCTATATCATCAGAACAAAGATTTTACGGATTTAGTCCAGAAAAAATTAAATTACTTTTTGGCTAATATCAGAAATCGATATCATATCGACACTGGCCAACTAAATGATAAAACCATTCAAATCTTAGCTGCTAAAGCTGGGAAGGATATAAAACAAACCAGGGAATTAATAGAATATATTGTCCATTTAAAACATAAAAAATCTTATACCGAGCAAGAAAGTATTGAACTCAATAAAAAAATAACCGCATTTAAGCAGTAAAAAATGGAAGAAAAAGAATCACAAGAAGGTGCAATGGAGTTTAACCAAAGGGTAGATCTTACCAAGTTGCAGGAAGCTGTTTCCCAGATTAAATCAGAATTGGGAAAGGTTATCATAGGCCAACACGACATGGTTGAACTGTTGATCATTTCAATTTTGGCCAACGGTCATTCATTGATTGAGGGAGTTCCGGGGGTCGCTAAAACCGTAACCGCCAAACTATTGGCAAAAACCATGAACGTAGATTTTAGCCGCATCCAATTTACCCCAGATTTGATGCCAAGCGATATTCTTGGGACCTCCATATTCAATGTAAAAACTTCAGAATTTGAATTTAAGAAAGGTCCCTTGTTTTCAAATATCATTCTAATTGATGAAATCAACCGTGCCCCAGCTAAAACGCAGGCAGCATTATTTGAGGCCATGGCGGAACGCCAAATTACCATGGATGGCACCGAATACGACATGGAGCCTCCTTTTTTGGTTTTTGCGACCCAAAACCCGGTTGAGCAAGAGGGCACGTACCGACTTCCTGAAGCACAGCTTGACCGTTTTCTTTTTAAGATCAATGTGCAATACCCAAGTTTGGAAGAAGAAATCCAGATTTTGGAAAGCAAACATGAACAAAAAAACGCTATTGCCGAAGATCTTATCAGTTCCGTTTTGTCTGCCAAAGAAATAGCGGAATATCAAAAAACCATTAAGGACATTATCGTAGAGCAAAACCTCCTAAAATATATTGCCGCGATTGTGGATAATACCCGAACCAATGCCAATCTTTATCTCGGGGCATCTCCACGAGCCTCAATTGCCATAATGGATGCATCAAAAGCTTTGGCGGCTATAAGCGGTCGGGATTTTATCACACCGGATGATATAAAAAAAGTAGCAGGTCCCATTTTAGGCCATAGAATTATTTTGACCCCTGAACGTGAAATGGAGGGGCTAACTGCTGAGCAAGTTGTAAAACAAATTGTAGAAAGTATTGAAATACCAAGATAAAACCAGCACTTGAAAAGAATATTTAAACAAACTTACTTTCAAAAGCGATTTTTTATAGCGCTTACAGCGATCATTGTCGCTTTTCTGTTTTCGTACATCTTCGATGACATCTTTGGAGCGGTGAAAGTGCTGTTCTACGTTTTTATGCTCTTTTTTGTTGTTGATTTTTTATTGCTGTTTGCTTCAAAAGGTAGTTTGTCGGGAAACAGAATACTCCCTGATAAACTTTCCAACGGGGATGAGAATCCAATCCAATTGGAAATTAAAAATAGCTACTTATTCCAAACCGATATCAAAATTATTGATGAGATACCCTTTCAATTTCAAAAAAGGGATTTTGGCCTTAAAAGTAAAATTGCCAGTGGGGACAGCAAAAAATATGATTATCAACTCAGACCAACGGAACGTGGTGTATATTCCTTTGGAAGCTTAAATGTATTTGCCATTTCTCCCATTGGTTTTCTTGCCAGAAAATTTAGTTTTGCCCAATTGCAAGAAGTACCTGTATATCCTTCTTTCCTTCAACTTCAGAAGTACGACCTCATTGCTTTTACCAATAGATTGCATGAATATGGACTCAAAAAAATAAGACGAATTGGGCATACCATGGAATTTGAACAAATCAAGGAATATGTTCAAGGGGATGATATTCGAAACATTAATTGGAAGGCCACGGCAAAGAAGAACCAATTAATGGTCAATCAATACCAGGATGAAAAATCGCAGCCGGTGTATTCTGTAATTGACAAAGGACGGGTAATGAAAATGCCCTTTAATGAGTTAAGTCTTCTGGATTATGCCATAAATGCAACCCTGGTCATTAGCAACATTGCCCTAAAGAAACATGACAAAGCCGGAATGTTCTCCTTTAGCGATAAAATTGAAAACCGTGTAGTTGCTGAACGAAGAAGTTCCCAAATGAACCTCATTTTGGAAACACTTTACAACTTGGAAACCAATTTCGTGGAAAGTGATTACAGCAGATTGTACATTGATGTAAAACGAAATCTAAACCAGAGGAGTCTGCTCTTGCTATATACCAACTTTGAAACATTGGATGCACTGCACAGGCAACTCCCCTATCTTCAAGCCATTGCAAAACAACATTTGTTGGTTGTCATCTTTTTTGAAAATACGGAACTTAATGAGTTTGCCACGAAAAGTGCAGAAACAGTTCATCAAATCTTTGAACAGACCATAGCGGAGAAGTTTATTTATGAGAAAAAACTCATTGTAAACGAGCTTCGTAAATATGGTATTCAGACTATTTTGACCAAACCGGAAAATTTGACCATTAACACTATCAATAAATATCTAGAAATTAAAGCAAGGGGGTTACTCTAAAACTTGGTTGGAAATTTTATAAAAGTTTGGGAGTTCGGTACTCATGGCCAACACCTTATTCGATTCAGGGTTTATTTTAAAATCATCCCCATTTAACCGTTGGGTGGTAAGACTTCCCATGGGTCTTTTTTTATTTCGTTTTTTAGAAAAAATTTCGATGGTGACCCCTACGGTAACACCACCTAGAATTGTAGCTGCCAAATCATCATTGTCCCATTGGTTTCCTTCTTGACCTGCATCTACAGCCTCTTTTCCAATTCCTACCAAAGCACTGCCAACCACGGAACCAACAAAGGTCCAAGCCCGATTTCCATCTGTTATTTGCTTAGCAACTCCGGCCCCGGCCAAACCAAAAAGGTTGCCTCCCAAAAAATGAAGTGCTTTGTCGCGTTCTATTTGACCAAATAGCTGCGACCCGATCATAAAGACCAGAAGGGTTGATAGTAGTGTTCTCATGTTCTCGATTAAATGTAGCAAAAATCCGTTATAACCTGTGCTACAGTCGATTAACTGTACTTTTTATCCGACTAAACTCTTCCGTCATCTCTTTTACGATTTCCCCAGCTGGTTTAATGTCGTGAATCAACCCTGAGACTTGTCCTATTTCCAGTTCGCCTTCTTCCAAATCACCCTCGAACATTCCTTTTTTTGCCCGTGCTCTTCCCAAAAGAACTTTTAGTTCTTCGGTGGTCGCTCCATTTGAGTATGCTTTTTGAACATCTTGATAGAATTTGTTCTTGAGCAAGCGCACCGGGGCCAATTCTTTTAATGTTAAATGCGTATCGCCTTCTTTGGCCAAAACAATCTGTTCCTTGAACAAATCGTGGGACGAACCTTCGGTACTGGCAGCAAATCTACTCCCAACCTGAACGCCATCGGCACCTAAAACCATAGCGGCCAACATAGCTCTACCTGAACCGATTCCTCCTGCCGCAATTAATGGAATATTGATTTTTTCTTTTACAGAAGGAATCAGAACCATGGTGGTCGTCTCATCTCTTCCATTGTGTCCACCAGCTTCAAAACCTTCCGCCACTATGGCATCAACACCTGCTTCCTGAGCTTTCATTGCAAACTTTACGCTACTTACCACATGCACCACCGTAATCCCATTTTTCTTCAAAAAGGGCGTCCATGTTTTAGGGTTCCCTGCTGATGTAAAAACAATTTTTATTTCGTTTTTTACAATTATATCCATCAGCTCCTCAATATTGGGATATAACATGGGGATATTTACTCCAAAAGGTTTGTCAGTGGCTTTTTTGCACTTATCAATATGTGCTTGAAAAACATCGGGGTACATGCTCCCAGCTCCCAAAAGTCCTAATCCACCAGCATTGGAAACTGCAGAAGCCAAACGCCATCCACTGGTCCAAATCATTCCACCCTGTACAATGGGATATTTTATACCGAAAAGTTGTGTGATTCTGTTTTGGTCCATATTATGAAATTACACCTGAGCCAACAAGCTCATCACCCTTATACCAAGCCACAAATTGGCCTTCTGTAATGGCAGACTGTTTTTCCTTAAAATCAACATAAAGCCCATGGTCGGTTTTATACAGGGTAGCCGGCTGCAAAGGTTGACGGTATCGTATACGAGCCATGACTTGCATGGTTTCATCCACCTTTAATGCCAAGTCCTGTCGCACCCAATGCAGTTCATCTTCTTTTACAAATAAGGTGTTTCGTAACAAACCAGGATGGGATTTTCCTTGACCGGTATAGATAATATTCTGCTCCACATCTGTATCTATTACAAATAAAGGCTCCTTTGTTCCTCCGACATTCAATCCCTTTCGTTGCCCAATGGTAAAATAATGAGCACCTTGATGTTCTCCGACCACTTTTCCGTCTTCCAACGAATACTCTGGTTTTTCCGCTTGAAATGCCAACTCCGAAACTTTGTTTTCAAATTTGGGTATTTCGACAGAAAATTGATGGGCATTGCTTGGGACTTCAACAATTACCCCTTTTTTGGGTTTTAATTTTTGTTGGAGAAATTCAGGTAAATGCACCTTTCCGATAAAGCAAAGTCCTTGAGAGTCCTTTTTATCTGCGGTAATAAGGTCGTTTTCAGCTGCTATCTTTCGAACCTCTGGCTTAAGGAGTTCACCGATTGGGAACAACGTTTTGGACAACTGCTCTTGTGACAATTGGCACAAAAAATAGGATTGATCCTTGTTGGGGTCTTTACCGGATAAGAGCTGATATGTTTCTGAACCATCTGGGTTAATAATGGTTCCTTTTCGACAATAGTGTCCAGTAGCCACATAATCGGCTCCCAACTGCAGTGCAATTTTCAGGAAGACGTCAAACTTTATTTCGCGATTACAGAGCACATCGGGATTTGGTGTTCTTCCTCTTTCATATTCATTGAACATATAGTCCACGATACGTTCCTTGTATTCCACGCTCAAATCGACAGTTTGAAATGGGATTCCCAATTTCTCTGCTACAATAAGTGCATCGTTACTATCTTCCAGCCAAGGACATTCTTCGGATATAATCACGGATTCATCATGCCAGTTTTTCATAAACAGGCCTATCACTTCATAGCCCTGCTGCTGTAACAAATAAGCCGCAACACTTGAATCAACACCTCCCGAAAGTCCTATAACTACCTTTTTCATCATTCTCTTTCAATGCTGCAAAAATACAAAACGGTCCCAACTTATTTTATTTACAATTATCCAATCAACTTAACACCGTTTCTTCAAAACAATTAAAAAATATTTAAATTTTGTAGGTGAATTATTACAAAATATACCTTATCATTTAAATTATCGGAGTTCCTTTATCTATAAGGGTTTACCGTTTATCGATGACACATCAAAAGAGGTCTCTTTACCATACAAAAATGTGCCTTTTGACAACTATTAATTTTTTGAGGAGGTATTATGTGTCATCTTTGGAGTCCCAAATCTTTCCAAACTATACCTATCAATGGTGAAAGCTCCCCCACGAACATGGGGGAGTTTTTATTTTATAGTAATCGGATTATCTTCTACCTGCCTTTTTTTGTTCCTCGGCCTGCTCCATCATCTCGCGCATTTTCTTTTGGAACTTGTTCTCCTTTTTAGGCTTCTTTTTGTTTTCTTGGATTTGGGCATGAATTTTATCCTCATCCAAAATATACTTCTTGATAGCCAACATAATAAAGATGGTAATCAAGTTGGAGATGAAATAATACAAACTCAATCCACTTGCGTAGTTGTTAAAGAAGAACAACATCATTAAGGGAGAAAGGTACATGATGAACTTCATATTGGGCATACCCGGCTGTTGTTGCATTTGCATGGTTTGCCCTGTGGTCAATGTCATATAAAAGAATATGGCCACGGATGCCAAAATCGGGAACAAACTCACATGATCTCCGTAAAATGGGATTGAAAATGGTAGATTGAAAATAGTGTCATATGATGACAGATCCTCTGCCCACAAAAACGATTTCTGCCTTAGGGCAAAAGAGGTCGGGAAGAACATAAACAGGGCATAGAAAATTGGAAGCTGCATCAATGCCGGAATACACCCACTCATTGGGCTTACCCCCGCCTTGCCATATAACTTCATGGTCTCCTGCTGCTTCTTCATGGCATTGTCCTTGTACTTCTCATTGATTTCAGTAATCTCAGGCTTCAATACTTTCATCTTGGCCTGGGACAAATACGATTTGTATGTGACAGGAGATAACGCCAATCGAACCAAAATAGTCATTACAACAATAGCGATACCAAAAGGTAAGAATGAGCTCAAGAAACTATAGAAGGGAGTAAATACATATCTATTGATCCATCCAAAAATACCCCAGCCAAAATAGATCGTATCCTCTAACTCGTATTCGTCATATTGACTAAGCACCTTTATGTCGGTAGGGCCGTAATACCAATTTAGGCTTTCCGAAAATTCCCCACCTTCCAAGGATATAGGAATCGATGCTCCAAAATTCTTGGTGAAAGCAATCTCTTTATTTTCCTCCTCCACTAAGTTTTCAGAACGGAGATTAGCCGTTTTAAAGTTCTTTTTGGTTGCTAATATTGAAGTGAAAAAATGTTGCTTATATGAAATCCATCGCAAATCTTTCTCAGTTTCTTCATCTTCACTTGAAGAAGCAGATAGATAGTCGATTTTTCCGTCTTCATAATTGTACATGACCTCGGTATACCTATTTTCATATTGTACACTTTTATCATGTCGAATACCTTTTAAATTCCACTCCAGATCAATCGGTCTGCTCGAATTTACAATCCCATTTAACCCTTGGGAGCGAATTGTAAAGTCCACCAAATATTCATCGGGTTTCATTTCATAGCGGTACTCCAAAAAACGGTTGTTATCAACCTTTGCTTTCATAGAAAGCACTTGATTATCACCACTTTTGGTAAGTGAAGGTTCAAAAAACAAGTCTTTGGTGTTTAACACCCTGTTATCGGAGATGGAAAAATTGACGCCAAAATTGGCGTTATTTTCCTTAATCAAATATACAGGTACGGAATCGTGTGTGACAAAATTCTTCATTTTGGCCTCTACGATCTGTCCACCTTTGTTGGCCACTTTCAAATAAAGTACTTCATTCTCAAGTATGGTCTCTCCTTCTGAAGCAGTGGTAAAACCAAATGCTCCAACAGAGCTTTTATAATCGGCAACGGCCACTGAGTCTTGCAAATTTATTTGAGTAGACGTATCCTCCTCCACTACCTTTGCCGCTTCCACCTCTGCAGCTCTGGCCTCAGCTTCAATTTTTGCCTGTTCGGCTTTTTGGGCCTCCAATTCTTCTGGTGTGGGCTGATTTTGGTAAAACATAAAAATGAGTATTCCAAAAATCAATACAAATCCTATAATGGAGTTGATATCCAGCTTCTTTTCTTCCATGAAAATTATTTAGTGAAAATCTTTATCTGCCTTTTTCGGTGGCAAATATATGTCCAAAACCGCAGTTTATGCCAAACTGGCATTAGTTTGTTGCTGTTTTTGTGCTAAAACCGCCTTTACAAAACCTACAAATAATGGATGTGGATTTGCAACAGTGCTTCGGTATTCTGGATGGTATTGCACCCCTACAAACCATGGGTGGGAAGGAATTTCAATCACCTCAACCAATCCTGTTTTTGGGTTTAATCCAGTTGCCAACAAGCCTGCATCTTCCATTTGGGTTTTATAATCGTTGTTGAACTCAAAACGATGGCGATGACGCTCTGCGATTTCGGTAGTTCCGTAGGCATCATATACCAAACTTTCTTTTTTAAGTGTACAATCCCATGCTCCCAAACGCATTGTGCCGCCCATATCGGTAACCAATTTCTGTTCTTCCATTAGACTGATAACCGGGTGGGCAGTTGCTTCATCCATTTCCGTGCTGTTGGCACCTTTTAAATTCAGGACATTTCTTGCAAATTCGATAACTGCCATCTGCATACCCAAACAGATTCCTAAAAAGGGAATGTTATTTTCACGGGCATATTTAACCGCCGTGATTTTTCCTTCAATACCTCGTTCACCAAAACCAGGGGCTACCAAAATCCCATCCAAGCCCACCAACCTTTTATCAATATTGTTGGCCGATAAATGTTCGGAATGTATAGAACGCACTTCAACTTTTACCTCGTTGGCCGCTCCAGCATGTATAAAGGATTCCAAAATGGATTTATAAGAATCTTGAAGTTCAACATATTTACCAATCAAACCAATCGTTACTTGGTGTTTAGGATTTTTGTGCTTGTTAAGGAATTGGTTCCATTGATCCAAGTTAGGTTCAGTTTCATTGGCAAGAGCCAATTTCTCCAACGCCACTTTGTCCAACCCTTCTTCTTGCATCAAAATTGGCACATCATATATTGTGGATGCATCTATGGATTGAATTACCGCTTCTTGTTTCACATTGCAGAACAATGCCAGTTTTTCTTTGATATCATCCGAAATTTCATGCTCTGTTCTACAGACCAAAATATCGGCTTTTATTCCGCTTTCCATCAAGGTTTTTACAGAGTGCTGGGTAGGCTTGGTCTTTAGCTCACCTGCTGCGGAAAGAAAGGGAACCAAAGTCAAATGAACTACTATGCCATTGTTATCGCCCAATTCCCATAGTAATTGTCGCACTGCTTCTATATAAGGTAGTGATTCAATATCACCAACTGTACCTCCGATTTCGGTAATTACGATATCATAATCTCCGCTTTTACCCAAAATCTGAATTCGTTCTTTAATTTCATTGGTAATATGGGGAACCACCTGCACCGTTTTTCCCAAAAATTCCCCTTTGCGTTCTTTTTCAATAACACTTTGGTAAATTCTTCCGGTGGTTACATTATTGGCCTGCGATGTTCTAACGTTTAGAAAGCGCTCATAATGTCCCAAATCCAAATCTGTCTCGGCGCCATCATGTGTCACATAACATTCGCCATGCTCATAGGGGTTCAACGTTCCAGGGTCTACATTGATATAGGGGTCTAATTTTTGTATGGTGGTGCGGTAACCTCTGGCCTGTAGTAACTTGGCCAAGGATGCAGCGATAATTCCCTTTCCTAAAGATGAAGTAACGCCTCCCGTAACAAAAATGTACTTGGTCTGTGACATATTTGGGTTCTCTATTACGGGGTGTAAAGGTACAAATTGCAAGTGGAATACTGGATTATTCCTTCGGAAATTCTTTTTGGATTTTTCTAATCAAAGGCTCCAGGCCATTGTCTTTAATATCCAACATGGTGGTCAAATGTTCGCCCAGCTTGCCATTCGGAAAACCTTTCTGTCGGAACCAAACAAGATAGGCCAAGGGCAAATCTACCAGATATCGACCTTTATATTTTCCAAAGGGCATCTTATAATGTGCCAGTTCAAGTAGTTTTCTATGGTCTGGGCCAACTTTCATTTCAGGGTCTAAAGTACTATCTTTCCACAACAATAACTCCCGACCATGAAAAGACGAAACTTTATTTCTACCTCCGCCGTTGGCGCCGCGGCAATAGTGACCACAAAATCAATAGCACAATCAAAAAATATGGACAAAGATTTTACCTTAAAAAACAATATCAACCATAGTGTTTGCCAATGGTGTTTTGCTGATTACCCTCTTGAGGAATTCTTAAAAATATTGAACGGATTGGGCATAAAGGCCATCGATTTAATTGGTCCAGAGGGTTGGCCCCTACTTAAAAAGTATGACATTCATTGTTCCATGTGCAATGGGGCAGAAATAAGTTTGACCGAGGGTTGGAACGACCCAAAGTACCACGACACCCTGATTAAAAATTATACGGAAATGATTCCGAAAGTTGCCGAAGCTGGTTATACCAATCTCATTTGTTTTAGTGGTAACCGAAGAGGCATGAATGATTATGTAGGACTTCAAAATTGTGTGGATGGACTTTCCAAAATAATGCCGTTGGCCGAAAAGCATGGCGTTGTAATCCAAATGGAGCTTTTCAATCAGGTCAACCATCCCGATTATATGTGCGACAGTTCTATTTGGGGAGTAGAACTTTGCAAACATTTGGGCAGTGATAACTTTAAGTTGTTGTTTGATATTTATCATATGCAGATTCAGGAAGGGGATATTATTCGCAGCATTCAAAATTACCACTCCTATTTTGGACATTATCACACGGCAGGGGTGCCTGGCAGAAATGAAATTGATGAGACCCAAGAACTTTACTATCCCGCCATTATGAAAGCTATTCTGGAAACTGGCTATACGGGTTATGTTGCACAAGAATTCATCACCACTTGGGAAGATAAGATTGAAGCGCTAAAAGATGGATTTATAAGGTGTGATGTTTAACATTACATTTTCTAACCAATCATTAATATCAGATCATCTAAAAAATGGCAAGCCATAAATTAACCATCATAGCTAAGATTTTAGCCAAAGAAGAAAAAAGGGAGTTGGTACAACAGGAACTATTAAACTTAATCCATACCACAATGGCAGAGAAGGGCTGTATCGATTACAGTCTTCATCAAGATAACCAAAACCCTAACCTCTTCCTTTTTTATGAAAATTGGGAAAGCTTGGATTTATGGCAAAAGCATATGGAAAGTGCACATGTTGCCGCCTGTACTTTAGCCATTGAAGATGCCATCGAGGAAGTTGTATTGAATGAAATGACCCATATCGGGTGAGAATTACTACTGGTTCTTTGCCAATTCCTTTCTGATTTTCTTATTCCATTCCAATTGCTTGGCAGCATTACGTGAGAAATTGGTTTCCCAATCGTATTGACTTTGAAATTCCTTAAGCTCGTTAAGTATTTCCTTGTAAATTTTTCGGATTTCCGCCTTTACATTATCTGAAAAGGAGGTTCGGTGTAGTTTATCCCTCATTTTACGGGCAAATAACTCCGTAATATCAAAATGAAGACGTTCATGACTTAAAATAAGATCATCGCAAATATCCGGTTTGTACCATGATTCATTGGGATAGAAATATGCGTTCACCTCAAAATCCAGTTCAACTTCGTGATGGATCAGATTAGCGGAGTATTTATAACTTATTCCACTGGCCGTGGTTGCGGCCGGAACGGCAGCAGGAGGAACCTTCCCCTTAAAATCGGACCATTTAAGCTCCAAATCTGGATTCCATAAAACACCTTCTTCAATTTCTTGGGCGAATCCAGAGAAACTAAATAGTAAAAGACATGTTATGAAACTTATTTTATCCAATTAAATTCAATGACTTTTTCAACGTCGGGATGTAAGCTGTAATGCACCGGGCAGGTATTTGCCGTGTTTTCCAAAATCTTGCGATGCTTATCAGAAACATCGGCGGGGAGTTCCATTTTTACCTCAATTTTTGTAATCCTACGCGGATTGGCGGCCATATGTTTGGTTACCTCGGAGGTAGACCCAGAAAGGTCAACATCTAGATCTCTTGCTTTTATACCCATCATGGTCATCATACAACTTGCCAAACCGGTCGCGACAGTATCTGTAGGGGAAAAGGCTTGCCCAAGGCCATTGTTGTCTATTGGAGCATCAGTAATAAACTCATTGCCAGATCTAAGGTGCAAACATGTGGTTCGTAATTCGCCTGTATAGGTAACTTTAGAGGTCATTTAATTTTATTTCTTTTATTCGGAGATTATCATATTCCATCAAATAGGCAGCTCTATTGTAATATCCCGTAGACCATTCATTAAAGTAATCAAAACTGTTTCCGGTATATTCTGTAAGCCCTATGATCTTGGAAGTTTCAAAAAGGTTGTTCTTATGCGCCAACTTAAGCAGAATATCAAAAGTTACATCAAAACCGCGCACTGCATAGCGATCGGGCTTTAAACCCTTGTATTTTTTTCTATAGGCTTTGGTAAAGGTATCATTGCCCGATTCCCTGTAAAAGGAGGGATAAGCAAATCTCAATTTGGATAAATGAGTCACTTGAACCGCATCATCTTGAAAAGCACTGCTATAATTTGTGGTGAACATTCGCACCGACATGTCCTCGGTTATGGCTGAATTTAAAATGGAGCTTACGCTCGATACCATATTGGCCTGATCCGTCTCTACAAAGACCCAATTCTCTTTTTCCTCGGATAATTGAATCAGAAATTCATCTAAATGAAGTGATTTATTATCAATGATTTTTGCTATTTGCGCTGCCGGAAACTTGGATAAAATGGAATCATGCGCCACTTGATGGGTAGAATCGGCAATGATCACCACATTTTGGTCCGTATAAATCTTTTGCATATACGACAGCATTTTGTCGCGAAGTACTGCTTCTGTCGGTACGGTATAAAACACATTGCCATGGCTTAGGGGCCTTTGCGAAGCAACTGGCGCAATTACAGGAACATTGTTTTGTGCTGCCTTAACAGCAACCTCATCCAAAGCACTTCCAGAGATAGGGCCAATTACAGCATTTACATTAGTCAGATTCTCTCGAAACAATATTTCCTTTACCTTGGTTTGATCCAGTTCTGTATCAAATGTTTTTACATGGACGGAAACTCCCATTTTTTTGATGGAATCCAAAGCAATCATAGCTCCAGAATAAAACCCAAGGCTTATACTAAGGTCACGACGTGTCTTTATCTGGTTAGTGGTCTTTTTCCAGTCATTGATATTTATGCGATCTAATCGGAAAGGAAGCATAAACACTAAACTTGGACTGTTTTCAATGTTGATGCTATCAATTAGATTTATTTTATCCAGAACTAAAGCGTTTTTAACCTCCAAAACCTCTGTGTTTTCCTTTGGAAGTTTTAATACCATTCCTGCCTTGAGTCCATTTTCAAGATCAGGATTCAATCTGTATAAATCGTCTCTGGTGATTTTTAGGTTTTGGGTAAGCCGGAATACATTCTGTTTTGGTTTTACTTCGTAAAAGATGAAGTTTTCTGTGTTGACCTCACCTGAAGTATCCTTTTTCTTTGGCAATCTAATAACCATTCCCTCCTTGAGTCCTCCACGTTCCATGATCTCGGGATTCAGTTTTACTATGGAATCGGACGGAATACCGTATTCCTTTCCTAAACTATAGAGGGTTTGTTTTGGCGGTACGGTAAAAGAAGTAAACAAATCTACTTGTTGGTCCTCCAAACTATCACCTTTTGGGCGTGGGAGTTTCAATTCTTGCCCCACAGCCAGATAATTGGAATTCTTTTCCAAATCCGGATTCAAGGCCACCATACTATCTATGGTAATTCCATATTTATGGGCAATGCTCCATCTGGTTTCCTTTGGAAGGACAGTATAGGTCTCAAAATCAAGTTCACGTTCATCTTCGTCGGTACGCTCTGGATATTTAGGAATTTGCAGAATCATTCCTTTTTTAAGAGGTTCGGCATACAATTGCCTATTGTGACGTTTTAATTGCTCTTCCGTGATTTCATATTTCTGGGTAAGTCCGAACAATGTTTCTCTTTTTCGAACCCGATGTCTACTGAAACCAATCGGCTTGTCCTCTTCCTGTACTGCTACTGGTTTGGGTTTTTCTTCTTGTTTCACCACCGCACCGTCCAAAGGAATTATCAATACAATATTTTCCTTTACATCGGCAGCAGTCTTAATCTCTTTATTTGATTGAAGAATAGTGTAGGGAGTGACTCGATATTGCCGGGATATGCTTTGCAAGGTTTCGCCCTCTTTCACCACATGCGTGGTTCTATCCTGGGCAAAAACTTGAAAAGTTGCCAGTAAAAAGACAATAAAACCGAGTACTAAAACACTTTTTTTCATTCCCATTCTATAGTTGCAGGTGGCTTAGAACTAATGTCATACACTACTCTATTAACGCCTTTGACCTTATTTATTATATCATTGGAGGTTTTTTGTAAAAATTCGTAGGGTAAATTTACCCAATCGGCCGTCATTCCATCAGTACTTTCCACTGCTCTTAGGGCAACACATTTTTCGTAGGTGCGCTCATCTCCCATAACCCCCACACTATTTACGGGCAAAAGCATGGCTCCGGCCTGCCAAACCTTATCATAAAGTCCCCATTTTTTCAATCCATCAATAAAAATGGCATCAACTTCTTGTAAAATAGACACCTTTTCTGCTGTAATGTCACCTAAAATACGAATTCCGAGTCCGGGACCAGGAAACGGGTGTCTGCCCAATATGTTTGGATCCATTCCCAAATTTTTACCCACTCGTCTTACCTCATCTTTGAACAAAAGCTGTAAAGGTTCCACAATTTTCAATTTCATATAATCAGGCAAGCCTCCAACATTATGATGACTCTTTATTACTGCTGAGGGGCCTCCACTGGCTGAAACGGATTCTATTCTATCTGGATAAATGGTGCCTTGTGCCAACCATTTTGCATTTTCAACCTTGTGGGACTCATCATCAAAAACCTCAATAAAAACCCTTCCGATAATTTTTCTTTTCGCTTCCGGTTCCGATTCTCCTTTCAGAGCTTCCAAAAAGCGTGCCGAAGCATCCACACCCTTCACGTTCAGACCCATATGTTTGTATTGGTCAAGCACACTTTCGAATTCGTTTTTACGAAGTAAACCATTGTTCACAAAAATGCAGTGTAGGTGTGGCCCGATAGCTTTGTGCAACAACATAGCGGCAACGCTGGAATCTACACCTCCGGAAAGCCCCAAAATGACCTTTTCTTCACCAATTTTCTCTTTCAACGCTGCTACGGTGGTTTCAATGAAAGCATCTGGAGTCCAATCTTGACTTAATCCGGCTATTTTTACCAGAAAGTTTTCCAGTAATTGCTTTCCATCTTTAGTGTGATATACTTCGGGGTGAAACTGGATTCCGTATGTCTGTTCACCATCAATCCGAAAAGCGGCATTTTCCACATCGTGGGTACTGGCCAAATGTACAGCCCCTTCGGGCAGTTGCTTTATAGTATCGCTATGGCTCATCCATACTTGACTTCCTTCGGAAAGTCCATCCAGAAAATCTTCTCCATCTTTAACAAAAGATAAATTAGCCCGGCCATACTCCCTAGTTGCCGAAGGTGCCACATTGCCTCCGTGAAAATGGGAAAGGTACTGTGCGCCATAACAAATGCCCAACAAAGGTTTTTTTCCTTTAATTTCAGACAAATCAGGGTGAGGGGCATCTTCAGCTCTCACAGAAAAGGGTGAACCCGAAAGAATCACCGCTTTGTAAGACGATAAATCCTTCGGAGGGTTATTATAAGGTTTAATTTCTGAGTAAATGTTGAGTTCCCTTACGCGTCGTGCAATCAACTGGGTGTATTGGGAACCGAAGTCTAGGATAAGGACGTTGTTTTGCATGGGCAAAAATAGCAATTTGAAACAGTTGGAAAAGTATCTTTTCAAGGATATTTATCACAAGGTTTTCAAAAGGCTTTTCACACCACTTACCAAGTCATTATTTTTAGCGACCAACCACCTGTATTTATGGAAATTTCATAAGAAAATAGAGAAGATTTCATGTTTTAATAAAAGGAGGCCCATTTAAATTGGCAGTTTGATAATATCCCGGCCTGTAGTTTTTTTCTTAATATTTTTCCTATTTCTTTGCGCCATAAACACTATAGCTATGATCAAAGGGTTTATTTTCGATTTGGACGGTGTAATTACGGATACGGCAGAATTGCATTTTGAGGCTTGGAAAACACTTGCTGACGAAAATGGTTGGGCTTTTGACCGTGAAATCAATGATCAACTTCGGGGAATATCGCGATTGGATTCCATGCAGGTGATATTGGACCACAACAATATTTCTTTGGACGAATCAGCTAAAGCGGATTTGGCCAACCAAAAGAATGAAATCTACGTGAAAAGTCTGGATGAAATGACCCCCAACGATTATTTGCCCGGAGCCAAAGAGCTATTAACGCATTTAAGAACCGAAGGTTTTGCGGTAGCACTTGGAAGTTCAAGTAAAAATGCCGAGAAAGTGCTGGAGCAATTAAACGCTAGGGCCTATTTTGATATCATTGGTGACGGGCACAGCGTAACCAAAAGTAAACCCGCACCTGATATTTTCCTGTTTGGCGCGGAGAAACTAAATCTTCAACCCAGTGAATGCGTAGTTTTTGAAGATGCTGAAAGGGGTGTTGATGCAGCCAAAATTGGAGGTTTTCACAGCGTAGGTATTGGCCCAAAGGAAAGAGTGGGACATGCCGATCTACGTTTTGATACCATGGCAGAAGCCACACTTTTTGAAATCAAAGCCCATTTTAAGGAATTATTCAGTTAATCCATTCTTTTTCATATAGTTGGCATAAATCCTTACTTTTAAGGAAAGCCAGCCTCAATGAAACATTTTTTGCCATTTTTCTTGGTTCCCTTTTTATTTACCGCTCCAACTAGGTCACAACAGAACAATCCAAAGATTGATAGCATATTAAGAATTATTGATGAAACCTCGATAGACTCAGTCAAGGCAAGAAATTATTTAGAGCTGTCTGACTTGACCATGTACAACGATCAGCATAAGACTCTTGAGTATATAGAAAAAGCAAGGTTCCTTTATAAAAAATCGACCGATTTAAAGGGTATTGCCAAACTCTATGCCCAAAAAGCAAACTATTATTACAGGCTTGGACAAATTGATTCCGCCCGAACCAACCTTCTAAATTCCGTAAATACTTCCCTAAAAATCGGTGATACATTGAGAGCCGCGGTAATACGGCACAATATTGCGATTTTAGACCATTACCAGGGAAACAGCTCTAGTGCAACGGAAATCATGAAAATCAATATTCCCGTATTTGCGAGATATAAGGATAGTCTACACTTGGCCAATGCCCACCTTTTTGAAGGTAAAATAGCCCAGTACAAAGGATATTACAATATTGGATTGAAAGAGACTTACAAAGCGCTCAAAATACATGAGAATTTAGGTGATGATTTTAGGATTGCCGAGGATATGTTCCAGATTGGTCTCATTTACCAATCAATGAACGAACATAAAAGTGCCATTGCTATTTTCGAGGAAAGCATTGTTTTTTATGACAAGGTCCAAAATGAACAAAGCAAGGCCCAGGTACTAAATTATTTGGCGGACTCCCATACGATTCTGAAAAATTATCAAGATGCCGAAGAACTTGTAAAAAAATCATTGGAGTTATCCAAAAAGCTAAACTACAATGCCAATATTGCCAGGGCGTACGAGAATTGGGGTACTTTAAAATTTAAACAAAGTGATTACGATGCATCCATTGAATACTACCAAAACAGTTTTAACACCTGGAAATCCATAGGTTCACAAAATAACCAAGCCAATCTTTTTTGTTTTTTAGGAAAATCATACGCTGCCAAAAACAATCATCCCCGGGCCCTTCAGTACTTCAATCAAAGCCTGAACATTCTAAAAGATGTAAACTATCCTGATATACTAAATACCGTGCTTTTGGAAAAGGCAAAATCAGAAGAATTCCTAGGTAATTATAAAGAAGCACTGGCGAGTTTCAAACAAAACAAAATCCTTAGTGATTCTATTTTTACAGTGGAGCAGGCCACCGCTACCCAAGAGTTAAAAACCATCTACGAAACAGAAAAAAAAGAACAACAGATCGCCCTTCAGGATAAAGAGATAACCGTTTTGGAACAAAAGGCAGAGATCAGTACACTACAAAAAATACTTTTGGGGGGCTTGCTAGTTCTTTCACTTATTGGTTTTTATGGTATCCGTCAAAAATTAAAACGTAACAAGCTCGAAAAAGAGAAAGTGGATGCAGAACTCGCCTTTAAAAAGAAAGAACTCACCACCCATGCCCTACATCTGGCCAAAAAAAATGAGGTATTGGAAGGGCTTAAACAAAAAGCCGAAGAGCTAAAAGCCAGTGAAGAATCCAAAAAAGGCTACCAACAACTCATACGAACCATCAACTTTGATTTGCAGGACGACAATAACTGGGAAAACTTTTCTCGTTACTTCGAAGAGGTCCATAAGGACTTTAACAGCAATGTAAAATTAAAATACCCCCAGATCACTTCAAACGAACTTCGCCTTTTGGCTCTCTTAAAGATGAATCTGTCCTCCAAAGAGATAGCCAATATCCTTAATATTTCTCCAGAGGGCATCAAAAAAGCACGTTACCGTCTTCGCAAAAAGTTGGACATCACCACAGAGGACTCTTTACAGGATTTGGTACTATCACTTTAACACTTAGACACCTTATGTAATCTTTTCTTTTTCAGAAAGTTGGAAGTTATTACCTATTTTTAGTAGGTAATCAATCCATATGAAACTCTCAAAACCACTCTTCCTTCTTTTTTTCCAATTCTGTTTGTGTGTTGTTGCCCAAGAAAATAAAAGATTGGACAGTCTATTGAACGTTCTTAAAACACAAGAAGAGGATACCTTAAAAGTTGGTACCCTAGAAGAACTGTTCTTGGAGGAGTTTTATACGGATCCAGCAAAAGCTAAAAAATATATTGACCAAAGTCTTGTTCTTTCTAAAAAACTGGGTTTTGCAGATGGTGAAGGATTTGCCAATTACTATCTGGGCGCTGGTTATTATCAAACTATTGGTAAAAATGATTCTGCTAGCTATTATATTAATGAAGCGCTTTCAATATTCAAACGTATAAATCACAAGGAATATATCGTTAAGATGACAAATGCTTTGGGTGTTGTCGAGTACACCTCCGGAAATTACCAAAAAGCAATAGAATATTATAATGTAGGCATTGATTACTCCAGAAAGTACAAACATTGGGACAATTTAGCCAATAGGCTTGGCAACAAATCCTTGGCTTATATTAATAAAGGAGATTATAACCTTGGGGTCAAATACTCCATCGAATCGCTAAAATTGTTTGATAGTTTAAGTTCAAAGTCCAATACCCTGCAACTTAAAATCCATACCGCTACTGCCGCTGTTCGAGTTGGATACGCTGAAATGGGACTGGAAAATTATAAAAAAGCCCTAGAATACTTTAAGCGTGCTTTGGATATTTATGTTGGAATAGACGATGTGATCCATATGGGACACACCTATTCTGATATTGGCAATGTGCATTTAGAACTTGGAGAATATGATGCCGCCATCGAAAATTATCTAAAAACCCTTGATATAGCAAAAGAAAAAGCAGTTCCAATAATGAACGGTTATGTTTTGGTTAACCTAGGCAAGGCCTATAGAAAAAAAGGGGATTATGGGAAAGCCCTATCCATTCTTAAAGAAGGGTTGCCAATTAATAAACAGTTTGGAACAAAGGATGATCTTGCCCTTAATTTGAAACAATTGGGGCACACTTATATGAAAAAAGGTGACTCGGATCAAGCCCTATTATATTTTAATAAGTCCATCGCTTTAGCTGATTCAATCAACGCCGCAGAAATTTTGTCAGAGGCATCTTTAAATAGGGCCGAAGTGTATGTCGGGCTTGGTCAATATCAGAACGCATACCTGGACCAAAAGAAACATCAATTCATCAGTGATAGTATTTTCAATGTCAAAAAATCGCAACAAATTGAAGAATTACGCACGATTTATGATACCGAAAAAAAAGAACAGCAGATTGCTCTTCAAGAAAAGGAGATTACTGTTTTGGAACAAAAAGCGGAAATCAGCACACTACAAAAAATACTGTTGGGCGGACTTTTGGTATTATCCCTTTTTGGATTTTATGGGATTCGGCAAAAATTAAAGCGCAACAAGCTCGAAAAGGAAAAAGTCGATGCAGAACTGGCGTTTAAAAAGAAAGAACTCACCACCCATGCTTTACATTTGGCCAAAAAAAATGAGGTATTGGAAGGGCTTAAACAAAAAGCCGAAGAGCTAAAAGCCAGTGAAGAATCCAAAAAAGGCTACCAACAACTCATCCGAACCATCAACTTTGATTTACAGGACGATAATAATTGGGAAAACTTTTCTCGTTATTTTGAAGAAGTCCACAAGGACTTTAATAGCAATGTAAAATCAAAATACCCTCAGGTCACTTCAAATGAGCTTCGACTTTTGGCACTTCTAAAGATGAATTTATCCTCAAAAGAGATTGCCAACATCCTGAATATTTCACCAGAAGGCATCAAAAAAGCGCGTTATCGGCTCCGTAAAAAACTGGACATCACCACTGAGGACTCTTTACAAGATTTAGTGTTAAGCCTTTAACTATAGGCGTTTCCAAAGCTGTCCACTCATTGTCCCTTGTTTATTTTTAAGGTGTCCACCTGTTGTCCACCCCTATTTTTTCATTCCTCAAAATCAGCACTTTAGGTTTGTGGTGTCATTAAGTTGACAACCGTTTTGTGGTCTTGCTCGGCTGAGGACTGCAGACCGTTTACCGGGCAAGTCACACAAAACAGACAAAAAAGTTTAACCACAAAACAAAAGCATTATGAAAACAAAGGACAAATTATCAGGAATCGCAATAGTTGTGATCCTAAGTGCTCTTATAATTTCGTGTAGTAGCGATAGCGGTATCGAACCCGTTGCAATTGATCCTTGTGTAGAGAATCCCTGTGGCAACCCAAACCTCTGCCCTGATCAATGCGATGACACCAAACCTGTTGAGGGAATTACTAAGGATGATATTACGCCCGAGGGCAATGTTGTGGATACTGAAGATGGGTATACCGTTGATGGAAAGGTTACCATGGAAACAGAATCTGGAGAAGAAGTAGTATTCGAGGACGCCGATTTAGATGTTGAATTCAATGAGGATGGTTCTTTAAAGAATTTTAGTGGTACCGTTGAGATTCCTTCTCCCTCAAACTATTTCGAATTTGCAGACCCCATTAAAGCCGATGTTGGCTTTTTCACAGGGAAATTCTTAAACGACAATCGCGATTATGAAATTAGGCTAAAGGACGAAAGAAAGTATTTTGTCTTTGCCATTTCGGTAGCCATTGAAATGTCGGTAGGTGCCAATGATGATCCAGATGCCACCAAACCCATCACAATTTCACCTCCACTAAGCGGAGGCCATATTACATTGATAGCCGATTATGATGACCCCATGTTCTTTTATTCCATAGGAGTCAACGGCGGACTGGGAGGCGATAACGGGGATGGAAACAATGGAGGGAATGGCAACGATAGTGATGATGGTGAACTATCAGGTATTAGCTTCGGCAGTTCTTTGAACGCATACCTTAGGTAT
Organism: Flagellimonas sp. 2504JD1-5; assembly: GCF_053618295.1. Lineage (NCBI taxonomy): Bacteria > Pseudomonadati > Bacteroidota > Flavobacteriia > Flavobacteriales > Flavobacteriaceae > Flagellimonas > Flagellimonas sp. 2504JD1-5. Next base: position 18,872 of record NZ_JBSIOU010000002.1, on the reverse strand, counting down.
GAACCCACCCTACCTGTTGAAAACGTGATAGCTTTTGACGCAAAAACCGTTACCGGAGGTACCTTTTCTTTTTGGACTGTTTTAGAAGCAAGCGGAATGTATTACAAAAACAGTGGTTTCGATGTCGATTTTAACCTTAAAGAACCTATGAACTCCAATATTGGTGTGGGATACCGCGCTGGAATCAACGGAAGCATGTCTTTCTCTGCCGACATCAAAAATATTGTATCCTTTGGTTTTCCTATTGGAAAGGGTAGCGCAGCCATTGTTGCAGAAGCCAGCACAAACAACGGAATCAATGCCAGAGCTTTTGTGAATGGACTTGTGGATCCTGATCTCTCCTGGTGGCCAGAGTTTATTCCTATCAGTCCAGATGGTCAATTAAATGTTTATGGCTACGTGGAACAAACCGGAGCATTTGATATGGGGCTCTCTGGAAACTTAGGCTTGGAAACTCCAACAGGTACAAAAAGTGTAGATGGTGCCCTAAGACTTACCCAAGATGCCTTTACCATGGATGGTAAGGTTACCATAGATGAAGAGATTTGGGAAGCCAATGTTGCCATGACCAAAGAGCAAACCAAAGTAATTGCAACACCACCATCCAATTTTACCGATGGTATATCAGAAACGGTTACGGCTCAAATAGATGCCGCCATTGAAACCACCGAACAAGCCATTTCTGACCTTGAAGCTGCCAATGAACAATACGAGTTGGAATTGAGCCTGCGTGGCTTAAGGGCAGCATTGCCCGGAATCATTGATCGCGCAAATCAAGAAATCGACGATGCTGTTGCCGCCGGAATTGCAAGTGGCAGAAGCCAAGCCAATAAAATATTGAGTGATAATAATAGGATTCTTTGCAGTGACAATATTTCCTCGGTGGTAAATTCCATAGTCAAACCCTATAGAGATGCATTAAACAGACTTAAAAATGCAGTTAACGATTCAAATGACAATACCCAGACAAGAAACGAATTGGAAGCGGCATTAAGGCAACTTGCAAGCTTGGATAGAATCAACAAAAGTGCTACATTGACGATCGTTCATGGTCATAAAACCTTTGGTTGTGGCAGTTTATGGAGATTGACGTCCACCAGAACCGTAAAAATTGATGAAGTAATCTTAACCTCAACCCAAAAAGCACAGTTATTGGAAGCTGCGGACAACGTGAAATTCATTCAGGAAGCCGATGGAATTAGATTTGACGCTCAAGTCATTGTTGATGAACTACCTACGGTAGAGGAACTCGAGAAATTAAAGGACGGTGTGGAAGCCTGTGTATCTGAACTCACCGATGGGCTCGAAAAATCAGGATTTACTTATATCCATGACACCAAAGAATTCCGACCGTTTATTATTATTAATGGTGAAGAAAAAGAGGTGGGTAGTTTTGACGTCTTCAACTCTGATGAAATAATTGCCAAAGCACGGGTAGAAACAACCAGTTGCAATCCGGATCAGGCACTAAAAGCTTTGCAGGATCAGGCAAAAAAAAGGTAGAATAACATAAAATACCATTTGACTAAAAAAACAAAAGCCCCGGGAACCACTCCGGGGCTTTTAAATAAAATCAAAACCAACCTAAACATATGAGTTTACCACTCAAGTTTGTGAAAATTTCATAGCAATTTTCATGTATAAAACACCTTTGCGGCATAATACCCTACCTTATTTCCAAAAAAAATATGTCTATTTTATGATTATTGTTACGCAGAGTGCTAAAAATCAGATGATTACACACTAATAAATTTAGTATTTAATTACTGTAAATTTGTCCGTCATTGGGTTTAGACAATCCATAAGGGTGGGAATAAGGGATTCACCTAGCTCCAGATACAATTCTGAAAAGTTAAGTTGACGTTCTTGCAAGGATTGATTGGGAAATAACTCATTTTGAATATCCGTCATTCGGATAACATGGTCCTTTAACTTCCTTTTTTGCGCCTGCAACAGTCTTTTCTCCAAAGCATCCAACCCTTTTTTCTGTTTTTCCTCTTGGGCCTTTACTGCTCCCACAAAAGTCTTGTCGGTGGCTTCGGCCAATTGGTACATGGCGCTAAACTGTTCCTCCAAATGTTTCTTTTGGGTTGAAAAGTCAATATCAATGTTCGAGATTTCTCGAATTTTCTTATTGATGAAACTGTTTTGTTTCAAAAACAAATCCGAAATCTTTAAATCCAGTTTTTTTACTTTTCTGGCCTGTTTTTTAGTTAGCACAAGCGCAGAGTTACGAAGTAACAACATCGGAAAAGGAATTTCCATCGCTTCAAAATACGATTTGAGTTCCAGCCAATAGGCCAACTCCCCCCCTCCTCCAATATAGCAGAGATTAGGCAGAATGGTTTCTTGATATAAAGGTCGGGCAATCACATTAGGAGAAAACCGCTCAGGATGGTTTTGCAATTCCTCCTCCAATTCACTTTGTGAAAACTGGATTTTCGTATTGTTGACTTTATAACCATCATCATCATGAACAATTCGCTCCCGAACCTTATCCATCAAATAGAAATAATTGATTTCCCTGGGGTTGACCTGAATCGTGTAATCAGTCGAAACCTCCTTTAATGCCTCAATCGATTCGGAAACCTTTGCATACGGAATCTGCTCAAAAATGTCTTTTTTGACATAGGGAACAAATTGTTCTTTTAGGCTTTTATCATCCCCATCTACGATTACCAAACCATATTCTCCAAAAAGTTCGTTGGCCAAAAAGCGGGTAGCTTCGGACAAGTCAGAATGATTCAAATATGCCCTCTGAAAAAGTGCAGTCAACTGTTTTGCTTGCTGAGAACCGCCCAACTCTGAAGAAAATGAGCTAAAAACGGCATCCAACCCTTCCGTTTTCAGTTTTCCAACAGCACCAGAAGCATCCCTATTCCACTGTACCTTCTTTCCCTTGAAATTAAAATAGTTGATTTCATCAAAGTCATGATCCTCCGTGGCCATCCAATAAACCGGAACAAAATTATATTTAGGATATGTCTCCTTTAATTGTAATGTTAAGTTTATAGTGGAAATAATCTTGTATAAAAAGTACAATGGACCTGTAAACAAGTTCAACTGATGCCCCGTAACAACGGTAAATGTCTTTTTATCCCCTAAGAGCTTGATATTATTTGTTGTGGATTCAGAAATTTCAACATCCTGGTACTGCTTGTAAAGCGCTTTTACCAATACAGGTCTAAATTCTTCCGGGAAATGGGATTCTTTTTCCGCTATCTGCTCCTTGAAATTTTCAATTTGGGGAAATCTATTGAAAAAAGGGATTAAGCCCTTTTCTTGCCCTAGATAATCGCAAATAAGTTTGGAAAAATAACCTGTTTCCTTGAAGGGTATACAATCTACTTCCATTAAAGTTGAAATATCGGCTAAAGATAATCCTCTTCTTTTTTTCTATTCCTAAAAATACGTTAATTGCTCAAAGACGACTCGTATTGGTCTGGAAAGAAGGTGATGATTCTTCAATTTATTGTTAGATTTGGAAGGACTAATTCACTTTAAATGACAAGATTTCTACTTTCATCGTTCTTCCTATTTTCAATTGTATCAACAGCTCAACTTAAATCTCCCTCTGAGTTTTTGGGTTATGAATTGGGAACTGAATTTACAAGACACCACGAAGTGGTGGATTATTACGAGTATTTGGCCAAGGAAGCTACTGACAGGGTAAAACTCACCGTTTATGGGCAGACAAACGAGCGCAGACCTCTTTTACTGGCCTATGTGTCGTCTTCGGATAACATTTCCAATCTCGAAAACATTAGAAATGAGCATTTAAAGGATACCCAAGGCACGGGAAATTCTTCAAAAGCTATTGTGTGGTTAAGCTACAATGTACATGGTAACGAAAGCGTGAGCACCGAAGCATCCATGCAGACCATTTACGAACTGCTTACCAGTAAAAGTTCGTATTTGGAAAATGCAGTGGTCATTATGGACCCTTGTATCAACCCCGATGGGCGTGATCGCTATAGCAATTGGTACAATCAATATAAAAATTCGCCACATCAGGTAGATCCTAACAGTAAAGAGCACAATGAAGGCTGGTGGAATGGCCGCAGTAACCATTATATGTTCGACCTAAACCGAGACTGGGCATGGTTGACCCAGATAGAGAGTCAGCAACGCATCAAAGTGTACAATGAATGGTTGCCACATGTGCACGTGGATTTTCATGAGCAAGGTGTGGACAATCCCTATTATTTTGCACCTGCCGCCGAACCCTATCACGAAGTGATAACGGATTTTCAACGTGATTTTCAGGTTACCTTGGGTAAAAACCACGCCAAATACTTTGACGCCAATGGCTGGTTTTATTTTACCAAGGAAATTTTTGACCTCTTCTATCCTAGTTACGGAGATACTTATCCCACCTATAACGGTGCAATTGGCATGACCTACGAGCAAGGTGGTAGTGGACGTGGAGGTCTAGGTGTGATTACCAAAATTGGTGATACCTTGACTCTAAAAGATAGAATTGCCCATCATCACACAACCGGGCTATCAACCATTGAAGTATCCGCAAATAATGCGGATAAATTGAATTCCGAGTTTAGAAAGTTCTATAAAAACAGAAGTTTTAAGTATAAAAGTTATGTATTGAACGGGGATAGTGATAAAATAGACGCCCTAAAAACTTTGCTCAATAAGCACAAAATTGAATGGGGGGTTCCGTCAAATGGCTCTATTAAAGGTTTTAATTATGCCTCTGGAACCAACGGTAGCATGGCAATTTCCGACAAAAGCCTTGTAGTCTCCACCAATCAAACCAAAGGAACTCTGGTGAAAGTGTTGTTCGAACCCAATGCCAAATTAAGTGATTCTTTGACCTACGACATTACCGCTTGGTCCTTGCCCTATGCATATGGATTGAATGCTATAGCATCTACAAGTCCAATCAATGCGCAATCTAGAACAGAATCCAATACTTCTTCCAACAATCAAAATGTTATTAGCAATGATGCTTACGCCTATATGTCGGATTGGAGCAGTATGAAAAGTGCCCGGTTTTTGGCCGATTTACTTACTGAAGGTATCAGGGTGCGTAAAACGCACCATCCTTTTACTTTGGATGGCAAATCTTTTAAAAGAGGTAGTTTAATCATTACAAAGGCTGATAACAAGCTTAAAAAGAATTTTGCTCAAAAACTTGGTACAATAGCCGACAAACATCATGTTAAGCTGCAAGCAACATCAACGGGCTTTGTAGATTCCGGAAAAGATTTTGGGTCATCCTATGTAAAAATGATTACAAAACCCAAGATTGCCATGCTTTCAGGAAAACCAACTTCAACTTTAAGGTTTGGCGAAATTTGGCACTTTTTTGAACAGCAATTGCACTATCCCATTTCTGTGATTGATAGTGATTATTGGGGTAAAGTGGATTTGAGCAATTATCAGATTCTTATTCTTCCTGGGGGCAATTATGGCAATTCCATATCTGAATCCCAATTGAAAAAATTAAAAGATTGGGTTAAAAATGGAGGTAAATTGGTGGCCATGGGTGGTTCCATCAATGGAATTGATGGTGACAAAGGATTTGGAATCAAAAAGAAAGAGGTTGCCAAAGATTCCTCCAAAAACAAGCCCAAACCGCATAAAAATACCCAACGGGAACGAATAAAAAATGCTATTACCGGGGCCATTTTTAAAACGAAAGTGGATAACACCCATCCGCTCGCATATGGTTATGGAACCGAATATTTTACGCTAAAATTAGGAAGTGCCGGCTATGATTACCTAAAAACAGGAAACGCTGTATATCTTGAAAACAATACCAAGCCTGTCTCAGGTTTTGCGGGCAGCGAAGCTCAGAAAAAAGTGGGGAATTCATTAATTTTTGGAGCCGAGTCCTTTGGAAAAGGCAAGGTGATCTATATGGTGGACAATCCCTTGTTTAGAGGATTCTGGGAAAATGGAAAGTTGTTTTTTGCCAATGCCCTTTTTATGATGGATTAAGGTTTTCATCTTTTATGCTACTATAGTTTAAGAAAGTCTTTGCATAAAGACCCAGCGCAACGGACCTAAATTTGAAAATGCAGTTTTTACTGCTCAAATTGCAAGCGTCTTCATTCGCTATATCATTAAAAATCATTAATTTAGAATACTAGTTTTTTAATCAAAAAATGCAGTTGTTATGAAAGGACAATGGTTAAATCATCAGCACAAGACCCTCTCATTGGCATTTTCTTTATGTCTAATGTTGATAATGGGCACTTCCAAGGCACTTGGTTTTCAGGAACAAGAAAATTTCACACAATACAAAGGTGAGGTCACCGATGCTTCCTCCAACAAACCCCTTGTTTTTGCCACACTTTCGGTTGAAGGAACCAACATAAGTACCATAACCAACACTGAAGGTAGTTTTCAATTGAAAATACCTAATTCAATGTCTGATGGCACGGTAATAGTTTCCTTTTTGGGCTATAAAAGCAAAAACATTCCAATTGCGCAATTAAAACCCAACAGAAACAAGATTTCACTGGTGGTTTCGGTTACAGAACTTACCGAGGTAAACATCAATGCACCAAAGGATGCCGCCGCCTTGGTTAGGGAAACATTGGCGCGCAAAGGAGATAATTATTTTGATGACCCCACCCTAATGACGGCTTTCTACCGGGAAACCATAAAAAAGAGAAAACGAAATGTGTCGCTTTCAGAAGCGGTAGTCAATATCTATAAATCTCCATATTCTTCTCTTCGAAGAGATGCAGTAGAGCTTTATAAGGCAAGAAAAAGTACCGATTACAGCAAGCTGGATACAGTAGCCCTTAAGCTGCAAGGAGGCCCCTTCAACACGCTTTATGTGGACATTATGAAGTATCCGGAATATATTTTTTCGGATGGATTAATCGAAGACTATCGGTTTACCTTTAGTAGGTCCACTCGAATCAATGATAAATTGATTTATGTGATCAAGTTTAACCAATTGGAAACCATTTCAGAACCGCTTTATCAAGGAGAACTTTTTATAGATGTTGACCAAAAAACCTTGACCAGTGCAATTTACACCCTGAATATCACGGACAAGGTGAAGGCCGCAAAACTTTTTGTTCGAAGAAAACCGGCCAAAGTTGATGTGTGGCCCACAGAGGTGGCATATAGGGTCGATTATCGTGAAAAAGGTGGAAAATGGTATTATGGCTATAGCAATGTGTTACTTGAATTTAAAGTGGATTGGGACGACAAATTATTCAATTCAGTTTATAGCATGACTGCCGAAATGGCCGTAACCGATTGGGAAAAGAACGTTACAGGGCAATTACCTAAAAATAGAGATCGTATTAAAAAGTCAATTATTCTTAGTGATGAAGCCCTCGGGTTTTCCGATCCTGATTTCTGGGGCGAATACAACATAATTGAGCCCGAAAAATCGATTGAGTCAGCTATCAGGAAAATACAACGTCAGCTTAGAAGAGCTAGAGCACGAGAAGGTAATTCTGCTCCCTAAAACAGATGGAATTAAAAAGCCCCTTTTAAAAGGGGCTTTTTTTATTTTTCAAATGTTTTTAGCGTCTTTGAAATAATGGAAACACACTCTAGGAGTTGTTCCTTGTTCATTACCAACGGAGGCGCAAATCTTATAATATTTCCGTGGGTAGGTTTGGCCAAAAGACCATTTTCCTTTAGCGCCATGCAAATATCCCATGCAGTGGAGCTATCTTCAGAATCATTGATTACAATGGCATTTAAAAGCCCTTTTCCTCTTACCAACCGTACCAAATTGGTTTCCTTGATAAGCTTTTCCATTTCCTTCCTAAAAAGTTCGCCCAATTCATCAGCGTTTTGGGCCAATTGCTCCTCTTCAACAACCTCCAAAGCTGCCATCGCCACGGCACAGGCCAATGGATTTCCTCCAAATGTGGAGCCATGGTTACCGGGTCGGATGACTTCCATAACCGCGTCGTCGGCCAAAACAGCCGAAACTGGCAATACTCCGCCAGATATTGCCTTGCCCAAAATCAATACGTCTGGTTTTATACCTACATGGTCAATAGCCAAAAGTTTTCCGGTCCTAGCGATACCGGTTTGTACCTCGTCGGCCATAAAGAGTACATTATTTGCTTTGCAAAGCTCATATGCTTCCTTTATGTAGGTGTCATCAGGTACATAAACACCCGCTTCACCCTGTATGGGTTCAACTAAAAAAGCAGCAACATTTTCATCTTTTAAGGCTTCTTGCAGTGCGTTTATATCGTTGTAGCGGATAGAAACCAATCCGGGCGTGAACGGCCCGAAATTTTCAGTTGCGATAGGGTCGTTTGAAGCCGAAATAATCGAAATCGTTCTCCCGTGAAAATTGTTCTGACAAACTATGATCTTTGCCTGGTTTGACGGAACACCCTTTTTCTCATACGCCCATTTCCGGGCCAATTTAAGCGCAGTCTCCACTGCTTCTGCACCCGTGTTCATGGGTAATAATTTGTCGAAACCAAAATATTGGGTAACAAATTCTTCATACCTGCCCAACATATCATTATAAAATGCACGGGAAGTCAGTGTAAGCTTTTCAGCTTGGTTCTTTAGTGCCGCAATAATCTTTGGGTGACAATGCCCTTGGTTTACCGCGGAGTAGGCAGACAAAAAATCGAAATATTTGTTACCCTCAACATCCCATACATAAACACCTTCTCCCCTACTCAAGACAACAGGAAGCGGATGATAATTCTGGGCACCATACTTGTTTTCTAAATCTATCGCATGTTGCGACGTTAAATGCTCTAAAACAGCCATTTTAGTTATAATTAAATTAATAAAACAACCATTCCTACAATACCTTTATTCTTTCGAGGACTCGAAAAAGCAGCGTGGGAGAGAAATCATCCCTGAAGAGCCGCTAAAATATTAAATATTTGGCAATTTCCCCATATTTCAGGATTAAGGGCCTATTTTTTATGGGCCAAGGCAGAAACTTGTAGTTCCAATCTCTTTAACTCCCTTAGGATGTCATTTTTATCCATTTGCATCCACATATATAGCTTTAGCATACTCATCATCATCATACAAATAAATGCCCCCATACCCCATTTGATCAAACCGTCAGTAGTATTTGCATCAAAAAACTGTATGCCACAATAAATCAAAAAACCAAAACTTAAAAGGACAACAATATTCATGATAACAGCAAGCCAAGCCATCTTTCCTTTAAAAATTCCCCCAAATTTCTCCAGTACATTCTGTTCACCCAAGTCGTCATAAAATTTGGCCTCCTCCTGGGTCAATGCTTCCTTGATCAATTCGTCTATTTTTTCAATCTCTTTTTTCATCACTATCGATTTTTAATATTGTTTTTAATTTTTCCCTGGCATGGAACAATCTCGATTTAGTTGTTCCCACCGAAATTCCAAGTATGCTGCTTATTTCTTTTAAAGAATATTCCTCTATATAAAATAGTTTCAACACCAATTGCTGATTTTCTGGCAGTTCTTTTATGGTCAGCAGCAGTCTTTTGATATCGGATTCTCGGGTATCCTCTGCATCCTCTACTTTTGTTTCCAAATAATACCTTTCGACTTTCTCCCTGTTACGCTGGATGCTTTTCACATAATCCAATGATTTACGGGTTACTATTTTGGTTGCCCAGCTGGCAAAACTATTCGGCTCTTTAAGTGAGTACATCTTGTCTATGATAAGCTTCCATGATTCTTGAACAATATCTTTGGAGGCTTCAATATCCTTGGTATATCGATAAGCATGTCTGCACAGTCTGAGATGATGTCGTTTTACCAATAAGGGAAAAGATTTTTCATTTCCTGATTGATATTCCAATACCATTAAACCATCAAAAGCTTTTTCGGTTGTTTTCATACGAATTTCTACCCTAAGGACGGCCAACAAACAAAAAGGTTCAAAAAAAAAGGATTTTAACTGCTTGAAGCCTCAAGTTAGTAGTTCTTTATGAAAACCTATGCTTACTTTTGCGGCATGCGTAGAAAAAACAAGCGAAGAACGTTTGAAAATGTCGAGGTAATCGATGCTGGGGCCAAAGGAAAGTCAGTGGGAAAAGCTCCTGATGGAAGAGTGATTTTCCTCTCCAATGCAGTTCCGGGTGATGTGGTGGATGTGATGACCACAAAAAAGCGAAAAGCCTATTTTGAAGGGATTGCCACAAACTTCCACACACTTTCCGATAAAAGAACCACACCCCAATGTGAACATTTTGGAGTCTGTGGTGGATGCAAATGGCAGCATATGGCCTATGAGCACCAGCTTTTTTTCAAACAGAATGAGGTTGAGAATAACTTAAAGCGGATCGGTAACATTGAATTGCCCGAAATAACCCCTATTCTCGGTTCTGAAAAGCAATATTTTTACCGAAACAAGATGGAGTTTTCCTTTTCGGACAGTAGATGGCTCACCCAGGAAGAAATAGATTCCGAAATTCCCATCGAAGATAGAAATGCCCTTGGATTTCATATTCCCGGAATGTGGGACAAAATTTTGGACGTGAAAAAATGCCATCTTCAAGCAGACCCATCAAATGAAATTCGTTTGGAGATTAGGGATTTTGCCATTAAAAATGAGCTTTCATTCTTCAACCCAAGGACACAGAGAGGACTGCTTAGAACAATGATGCTTCGCACGACTTCCATAGGAGAAATTATGTTGCTCATCCAGTTTCGTGATGATGATAAAGAAAAAAGGGAATTACTACTGAATCACCTAGTTCAAAAATTTCCTGAAATTACCGCATTACTCTATGTGATCAACCAAAAACAAAACGATACCATTTACGATCAAAAGGTAATTTGCTTTGCCGGGAGCGACCATATTTTTGAAGAAATGGAAGGGCTCCGGTTCAAAATAAATGCAAAGTCGTTTTACCAGACCAATTCAGAACAAGCCTATGAGCTGTACAAAATCACAAGGGATTTTGCTGGATTGACCGGAAATGAATTGGTCTATGATCTATATACAGGAACAGGAACCATTGCTCAGTTTGTTTCCAAAAATGCCAAAAAAGTAATTGGTGTCGAGTCCGTTCCAGAAGCCATTGAAGATGCCAAGACCAATGCGAAAAACAACACTATTTCCAATGTTGATTTTTACGTAGGGGATATGAAAAATGTGTTCAACCAGGAATTTATTGATGAACATGGGCTTCCCGACGTTGTGATCACAGACCCTCCGCGAGATGGAATGCATAGAATGGTAGTAGAGCAACTTTTGTTGGCCGCACCAAGGAAAATTGTATATGTGAGCTGCAACAGCGCAACCCAGGCCAGGGATTTGGCTCTATTGGACGAAAAATATAAAGTTATACGGGTGCAACCTGTTGATATGTTTCCTCAAACACACCACGTTGAAAATGTCGTACTTTTGGAGAAACGGGTATAATTTTTGAAGAAATCTGTTTTTAGCTTAGCATGAAAAAAATACTTCCCATCTTACTGTTAGCCTTCCTATTTATTCAACTGGCTTCTTGCGAAAAAGATGATATTTGCGTGGAAGGTGACACTCCCCTTTTGGTCATCGGTTTTTTTGATATCAATAATCCTGAACAATCCAAAGATGTTCCATCATTACGTATCAAAGAGGTGATTTTGGACAATAACGTCAATACGATTACCGATCGTGCCAGTAATTTGGATTCCATTGGCATTCCCTTACGTATTGATGCCACCAGCACCCAATTTGCTTTTATCACCAATTCAGCTGATGACGCCACAACAGGAGAGGAAACTGGTAATATTGATACCCTTACAATCTCCTATAATACACGTGATGCATTTGTGTCCAGAGCTTGCGGTTTTGTGGCCAACTTTGACGATGTAAATGTTGGCTTACCAGCAAGTACCTCTAATTGGATTCAGGACATAACCATTGTTCAACAAACTATAGAAAACTCCAGTAATATCCATGTCAAGATATTTCATTAGCATTTTTTTCCTTGCGGTTTCCTTTGCGGGAATATGTCAAGATAAATCCATTGATTTACAGCCAAAGGACACGGTTGAGTACAAACAGGAATATGGCTTGCGTATTGGAGCTGATATAAGTCGTTTAGTGCTGTCATTTATTGATGAGGACTATACCGGGCTTGAGCTGGTCGGGGATTATAGGTTGACCAACAAGCTGTATTTGGCCGCCGAAATCGGGAACGAGGAAAAAACACAAACCGAAGGTTTGGGGAGCACGCTGCTATACAACTATACCACTTCGGGAAGTTATGTAAAGGCAGGTGTCGAAATCAACTCCTACGAAAATTGGTTTGGAATGAACAACGCCATTACCATTGGTGGGCGATATGCTGTTGCCAGTTTTAATCATACCTTAAACGAATACAATATTTTTGATAGTAATAGATTCTTTAATCCAGATGGATTTTTGGCAGGTGCGCAGACTGGCCAAGAATTCAGTGGCCGAAATGCGTCTTGGCTCGAATTTGTAGCAGGGGTGAAAGTGGAGCTCTTTGCCAATATCTACGTGGGCATGAGTGCACGATTGGGCTTTTTGGTAACCAATAAGGAAGAGGATGTTTTTCCAAATCTCTGGATTCCAGGATTCAACAAGGTAACCGATGGAAGTAATTTTGGAGTAAGCTATAACTATTCCATTGCGTATCTCATTCCTTTTTATAAAAAATCGAACAAGAAAAAGGAAGCACCTCCTGTTCAAGAAGAAAATTAAAAAGCTTTCTAGTTATGGAAAATAAAAACGCCTTGATCAACTATGTTGAATTCAAGGCTTTGGACATAGAAAAAACAAAATCATTCTACAATCATTGCTTTGGATGGGAATTCACGGATTATGGACCTACATATACCGCATTTTCAGAAAGTGGGCTTGAAGGAGGGTTTGAAAAAACAGATGAGAATGTTGTAAACGGGGCCCTTATTGTCTTATATCATGAAAATCTTTTACAGATTCAAGATAAGATTGTTCAGGCAGGGGGAAAAATAGTCAAGGAAATCTTTTCTTTCCCAGGTGGGCGTCGATTCCATTTTACCGACCCCTCTGGCAACCAACTGGCCATTTGGTCAGATAGGTAGAGTTAATTGTTTCATATCCATTACAAATTCTATGATCATAAGAATTTTTACCGCTTCAGTACCTTCGACCCTTCATCAGGAGTTTGAGGCCAAATTCAAGGAAATATCGGTTCCCCTGGTCAAGGGGCAACCAGGGTTGTTGGGAATTGACATAGCCAAACCCACAGAATGGAATCCAAATTTATTTGTGATGATTTCCAAATGGGCATCAAAAGAAGATTTAGTACGTTTTGCAGGTGAGCAATGGAATGAAGCTCACATTCCCAAGGGCATGGAAAAATACATAGATTCGTGCTCCGTTGAACACTTTGTGAACATTCCCATTTAGCAAACAACGCAGTTACGCGGGCGGATTTTCGGTATTACCGGAAGTAGTTTTGAATTTTTCTCTTTTGCTTCCCGCATACATCTCATACTTGACCAATCTAGATTCCAATTTGCCATTGAAGGTTTTTATTTTTCTTGAAGGCCTAAGTCCAACATGCTTCAAAGCCTCCAGGTTTGAAGTGATCAGCCAAGCATCCGTCGCAGGATATTGTTGCTTTAAGGTATCGCCAATCTTTCCATAAAAATCCTCCATATCAATTTGAAGGCGCTCCCCATATGGTGGATTAAATACCATATGTAATTTTGAATCCACTGGCTTTTCTGTCCGGAAAAAATCCTTACGCTCAATGGTGATGTATTCGGAAAGGTTGGCATTATCGACATTTTCTTGAGCTTTACGCACTGCTGAAGGAGCCTTATCATATCCAATAATCTTATGATGGAACTCCCGTGTTTTGTTCAGACTGACATCCACAATTTTTTGATGTAGTTCGGCATCATAGTCTTCCCAGTTCATAAATGCATAGTTCTCCCTATTGATATTCACAGGAATGTTGCATGCAATCATCCCAGCTTCAATTAAAAACGTGCCGCTACCGCACATGGGGTCCAAAAAGTCCGTTTGTCCATCCCATCCGCTTGACAATAACAAACCCGCGGCCAGTACTTCGTTAATTGGAGCGATATTGGTCGAAATACGATATCCTCTCTGATGTAAAGAGCTTCCAGAGCTATCCAAAGAAACTGTACAAAAGTTATTATACAAATGAACATTGATGCGAATATCCGGATCATGGGTATTTACACTTGGCCGTTTGCGGTCAACCGCCCTGAACTTATCCACCAAAGCGTCCTTGACTTTTTGGGAGACAAATAAAGAATTGTTGAACACTTCAGAATGCATGGTGGTATCAATGGCAAAGGTTTTATCATGGCCAAAATACTTGGACCAGTTTATGCGATACACATTTTGGTAAAGGTCCTTTTCATTAAACACCCTAAAGGAAGCAATTGGTTTAAATATTTTTAAGGCAGTACGAAGGCAAAGATTGGCTTTATACATAAATCCCGTATCACCTTCAAACGTTACATTCCGAACACCTTCCTTTACATGACCTGCTCCCATATTGCGAAGCTCTTTGGCCAGAATAGGTTCAAAACCATAAAAAGTCTTGGCCAACATTTTAAAATTACTCGCCATTTTTAGCAAAAATATTTTGGTAAAAATAGGCTATTTTTATCCCTTCAACACAGCATATGAATTTTCCCTTTACAATGATTTTTATTGCCCCAATTTTGGCCGTATGGGCAAGCTTTCTTTTTGTGTGGATATCTCGACCCAAAGACAAGAAGAACATTAAGTTGTTACTTGCTTTTAGCGGCGCTTTTTTATTGGCGCTGACCTTTTTTGAACTACTCCCTGAGGTATATGAAAGTCAAAGTCCAAAAACCGTTGCGGTTTTTATTTTGGCGGGAATATTGTTGCAGATTTTTTTGGAGTTCTTTTCCAAAGGTGCAGAGCACGGGCATGTACATCTGGATTTGGAAAAAAATAAGTTTCCGCTTCTGCTGTTTCTGAGTTTGTCAATACATGCCTTAATTGAAGGAGTACCCATACACGGAAATAATTCCATTCTTTATGGAATCTTGATTCATAAAATACCCGTTGCCGTTATACTTAGTATTTTTTTAATCAACTCCAAACTGAAAAAAAGTGCAATTATCCTTTTCATAGCGGCTTTTTCATTAATGACTCCCTTTGGAAGCTATTTGGCACAATCTGACTGGATAGAAGCTTATGCCTCCATATTTACCGCATTGGCCATAGGTGTAATTTTGCATGTTTCTACAATCATTTTATTCGAGAGTTCGCAGGGGCATTCATTTAATCTTCGCAAACTAATTGTAATTATCTTAGGGGTCGGGGTTGCCTATTTTGTATAATCTAAAAAGAAAATCAACGCAAGATTTCCGTATAGATCAACAACCAATGACTCGCCGCACCTCCCAACACAAAAAAGTGCCAAATTAAGTGGTTATAGGGGATTTTTTTTATCGCATAAAATACTATCCCAATGGTGTAGAAAGCACCTCCAAGTGCTAGAAAAAACATCCCTTTTGAAGTGATATTTTCTGAAAGAAATGGATAATCGATTACAACCAACCAACCCATAATGCCATAAAGCACCAACGAAAAAACTTCATATTTCCCCGTAAAAAAAAGTTTTAGTAAGGTTCCCAAAAGAGCAATTCCCCAAACGGAGTAAAACAAAAGCCATCCTTTGGATGCTGATAAAATGGTGAGACAGACAGGCGTATAAGTTCCGGCTATTAAATAATAAATGCTGATATGATCCAACACCCGAAGTTTCTTTTTCAATTTTGGATTTTTAACAGCATGATAGATAGTTGAAGCCGTAAAAAGTAAAATCAACGATAAACTGTATACGACAATGCTACCATATAAAAAGGGTACACCGGTCAGGTCTTTCTGAAAAACAACGAGGAAACCGATAATTGAAAGTATAATTCCCAAGGCATGGGAATAGGCATTCCATTTTTCTTCGATTAAAACAGATTTGGGATTGGAATTCAAGAATTGTTATTTATAGCGTTGACCGTGTTTGATGACCATATCTACATCCTGCAATAAACTGATATAACGAAGTACATCACCATCCACAGCAATGATATCAGCATATTTACCCGGAGTAATGGTTCCCACATCATCTGCAACCCCCATCCACAGTGCTGGCCAATATGTTGCAGAGCGTATGGCATACATGGGATCAATACCAAATTCGTTCACCCAAACATCCAATTCATTCCAAGTGGATTGACTATGGAATTTCATTGGAATACCACTGTCGGTACCAACCAACAAGACGACCCCGGCATCCAAAAGTTGTTGGATCTTGGTTTTTAACGTGGGTTTTCTCGATGGAGTCAATTGGAAATAAGGCAATCTATCCGGATGCTTTATACTATTCTTGATGTCCACAACAACACTATCAGGTAATCCCAAATGCCATGAATCATTGTCAAGTTTCTCATGATTATCTCTTACATATTCATAATTATATAAACCTTCAACGGTTGGACACCAAAATAAGGGTCCTTTGTTCATTTGGGCCGTTCGTTCCTTGATCATCTCCATAACATCATTGGGATATTGCGGAGCTGAAGATAATCCAGTATGCTCAAAACAGTCAACTCCCACCTTTAAGCCTCTTCTAATTTCTTCCGGTCGATGCCCATGGGCCACCACCTTAAGATTGTGTTTATGTGCTTCATCCACCACCGCTTTTAATTCTTCCATCGTCATCTGGTCTTGATCTATCAATTTTATGACATCAACCCCTGCATTAGCCAATTTTCTAATTTTTCGCTTTCCATCTTCTGGACTGTCAACCCCCCATCTAAAATCTTCTGTTCCAGGATAGGGTTTATGCTGAATAAAAGGCCCCGAAACGTATAAGGTGGCTCCCGGTATTTCACCTTTGTTTATTCTATCTCGCACAGAAATGCTTTCCTTCAACGGAGCGCCCAGGTCCCTTGCGCTAGTAACTCCTGCCATTAAAAGTTGATGGGCGGAAGACGGCATAATTACATCTTCAAACAAGGGCGGATATGTTTTATCCCAATACGCATAATCAGCATGACCATTGATCATGGTGTGCACATGCATATCCCAAAGTCCGGGAAGTACGCTCATGCCTTCGGTTGAAATTACTTCCGCATTTTCTGGAACTTGAAGTGTTTTTACCGTGCCCACAGCTTTAATACGTTCCCCTTCAATCAATATAACACTGTTCTTTATCGGCTTTGATCCAAAACCGTCTATCAATGTTCCACCAACCAAGGCTTTTAAATTACCTTGTTGTGCATTTATTGTAAGGCTAAAACAAATTGAAATAAAGGTTAAAAATGCTCTCATGAGTTATTAATTTCTTTAAATAAAACCTATAGAAGGTATGTCGCTTTTTAATTAAAAATTGTGTTGAGCTCATTCCGGATAATACCAAAACGGTATCTTAACAATCCTACGATAATACACGCTATCTTTTTGATGGTCTTTTCGAGCCACTTCCAACACGTGTTTTCCTTTTGCCAACTCGCCAATATCCAAAAAAGTTTCAAAACCTTCTTGTTCTCTTTGATTCTGGGTAAAAACAAAATCAAAATCGTACGAAGTACTATCAATTTTGAGTTGGTACATCTCTTTGAGGGTACTCATATAATCCTTAAGAAGATTACGTCGATTTTGCCATCCTATTTTACCGGTTTGAAAAGTAGAATGTAATCCACGATTGTCTTCTTCTGGTTTCAATTCCTCATTAAAGTAAAAAACATCATCTTCTATAGTGTGTCCATACACAATAAAAACATTTAGAAACCTGTCTGTTATTACCTTGGATGGTATAGATGCCAAGCTAACATATGTTGTATTTCTTTCAACTGTGTCATCATAGTTCTCCATATTGGCTATAAACGAATTGGAATTCAAGTCTTTATGCCAGTAATTAGACGTACTGAAACCTGTTCCCGCCAATATGGTCAAACCCAGATAAAGAGGTACCAAAATTAAACTTAACCTTCGGCCAAATTTAGTGTCCAAAAAGTTATAGACAATTGGACGGTATAAAAAAGACAATGTCAGGTATTTAAAGAGCCAATATATCGGATAATAAAACCAACTAGTCCATTTCTTCCTTTTTAACCACCCTTGGGTCACAAAATCTATAAAGGTCAAAACGGTTCCAATACCCAAAGCGACTATCAAAGGAATTGCAATCCAGTAACGTATGGTATCTGAGGTGTTTTCACTATCTATCCATAATCCCAATAGGGTAAATACAAATGATAATGCCAGTAAGCCCAATAAATAAAAAAGTAGTAGGAATGTTACTGCAAAAATTATACTGCAATATTTTTCGAGCTTGGCCACATAATTGTCAAAAGAGCCTACTCGTTTAAGTAAATGGTTCTTAAATTTTGGACTGTAATTCAATTCATCATAGTCAATGTCTCCAGAGACATAACGTAATCCAATTGCTCCAATCCACAAACCCCTTAATACGACATGAACCAGCAGATTTATGGTGAGAATATACCAAGACACCAACAATCCCTGCATCATAAATATTCGATACATATTGTCGTTGTTCTGAGCTTCTGCACTTGCAATTTCAATCGGTTCAATAACCATGAACAGCCCATAAATGGCAAAACCGGAAATAATTAGTTCTAATTGCCAACTTTCTTGCTGAAGAATATCAAGCCATTGCTTGAATTTTTTATTGTTGGGATCGTTGCTCATGGAATTTGATTGGTTGATTCTCTAAATATATCCAATTAAGGAAACAAATCATAAAGAAAATAATGAGCAAAAAAAAAGGCCCTTTACGTATAGTAAAGGGCCTCAAGGAAGGCGGCGACCTACTCTCCCACTTGGTATAGCAGTACCATCGGCGCAAACGGGCTTAACTTCCCTGTTCGGAATGGAAAGGGGTGGGCCCCGTCGCCATGGCCACCTAGATCTTCAATATT